>NZ_PENW01000020.1 GCF_003144405.1 Proteus cibi | reverse complement strand
AAGGACTGAGTCCAGTTCAATACCGAACTCAGTCTTTACCTAACTAATTTAAACTGTCCAATAAATTGGGGTCAGTTCATATGTCGCTGTTTTTTTATTTTCTCATCAATGAATCCCCCTTCTAGCTCAACGTGTTTCCTCATCTTATTCCTTAAAAGCATATCCATATCAATTTTTATTATTTTATGAACTTAGATCAACTTGATAGCGTGATATCCAACATAACGATGATAATTCTTTTCTTTGGGGTGAATAATGAAATTACGTGTTTTGGCAACCGCATTAATTGCGAGCTCAGTACTTTTCTCTGGTATTGCAAAAGCAGATAAACTCGATGATATAAAAAAAGCAGGTGTAGTACGTATCGCGATTTTTGATAGCAATCCTCCTTTTGGCTTTATTGATCCTCAAACCAAAAAACTGGCAGGTTATGATGCAGATATCGCCAATGAAATCGCCAAAGATTTAGGTGTAAAACTGGAACTGCGCCCAACAAACCCAGCAAACCGTATCCCACTTTTAAGTTCTAAGAAAGTCGATTTAATCGCGGCTAACTTCACCATTACCGATGAACGCGCTAAGCAAGTTGATTTCTCTGTTCCTTACTTTGCAACAGGACAAAAATTTATTGCACGCAAAGGGGTTTTAACTAATCCAGAACAAATTCATTCACTGCGTATTGGTGCTGATAAAGGCACCGTTCAAGAAATCACTTTACGTGAACGTTATCCTGACACCAAAGTGATCTCTTATGATGATACACCTCTCGCTTTTGCTGCATTACGTAATGGTAACGTACAAGCAATCACACAAGACGATGCAAAATTAGTGGGTTTATTGGCAAATCTTCCTGATGCCATTAAAGCAGATTTTGAAATTTCACCGTTTAGCATCACTCGTGAATACCAAGCTGTTGCAGCTGCTAAAGGTGAAGAGCGTTTAATTAATGAAATCAATAACACGCTATTAAGATTGGAAAAAGAAGGTAAAGCAGATCAGATCTATAACCGTTGGTTTGGTCCTGAAACAAAATCAGCTCAGCCTCGTGGCGATTTCAAATTTGCCCCACTATCAGAGCAAACACCACAATCTTGATCCTTAAAGTGTAATCACTTTCTTATTTCATTAAAAACAAAGTTATTCCTTTATTAAAACACCGACCCCGCTTCTGCGGGGTTTGGTGCCTACAATAGGCCTATTATATGTTTGAGCAATTTCTTTCACATTACCTTCTTGAGCCACACTATTTACGCTGGCTCTGGAGTGGTTTTCTAATTACCTTGCTTATCTCTTTTTGGACTATTGTCATTGCAACATTAATGAGCTTTGCCCTTAGTGCTGCAAGAGATAGTGCTTTTGCACCATTACGCTGGTTAGCCACTGCTTATACTTCACTATTTCGTAATACTCCACTGTTAGTACAGTTGTTCTTTTGGTATTTCGCCTCAGGAGAAATTCTGCCACAAAGTGTCATGATGTGGCTAAATACGCCTCATGAAGTTTCTTTTTTAGGGCTCACACTGTCCTGGCCTTCATTTGAGTTTTTAGCCGGTATTGTCGGTCTCACATTTTACTCAACCCCATTTATTGCTGAAGAGCTCAGAGCCGGTATTCAAGGTGTTAAACAAGGGCAAAAATATGCGGCTTTAGCACTAGGCTTAACACCGTGGCAATCTATGCGTTATGTCATTTTACCTCAAGCTTTTCGTATTGCTCTGCCACCTTTACTCGGTCAATACATGAACGTGATAAAAAACTCATCACTCACTATGGCTATTGGTGTTGCAGAGCTTTCTTACGCATCAAGACAAGTCGAAACCGAATCATTACGTACTTTTGAAGCCTTTGGTGTTGCAACTATTCTTTATATTGCGGCGATAGCCTTAATGGAAGCGTGGGGACAATGGCATCAGCAACGTAAATTAGCACAAGGGTATTAATATGGACTTTACTGTTATTGCTGATAACTGGCAGTACTTACTCTTTGGTGCTTATCCTGATGGGCCTTTAGAAGGTGCAGCGCTGACCGTGTTTATCAGTATCATTGCGGGTATTGTATCTATTATTTTAGGTACCTTAGGTGGTATTGCTCTGGCTATGCTCCGAGGTGTCTGGGTTAATCTTTTTGCGGCTTTTTTAGGCTTTTTTCGTGCTATTCCTGTCATTATGTTGATATTTTGGGTCTATTTTCTCTTGCCCGTTGTATTGGGGATGGAAATACCTGAGATCACCACCGTAATTTGTGCATTGGCGTTAATTACATCGTCTTATATTGCACATGGCGTTAAAGCGGGTATCTTGGCGATTGGGAAAGGTCAGTGGCAAGCAGGGTTATCGTTAGGCTTTAATCGCTGGCAAGTACTGTGGTATATCGTATTGCCACAAGCATTACGCATGATGGTCCCTTCGTTTATTAATCAGTGGATAGCCTTAATTAAAGATACTTCATTAGCTTATGTCGTCGGTGTCGGCGAGCTTTCTTTCTTAGCCACACAAGTCAATAACCGTAGCATGGTTTATCCAATGGAAGTCTTTCTGTTTGTTGCTTTTATCTATTTTGTGCTCTGTTTTTCATTGGAAATAATTGCCAATAGAGTTGCTAAATTATTCTCAACACAAAAAGAAAAACGCCCTTTTTGGCAAATGGTGTTGCCGATAAAAAAGAGACCATTTGTTGAGAAGATTGTCGGTTAAGACATTACTAATCTAAAAAGATATGTAAAATAGCTGGCCTTTTATCCATAATAATGTAAAAATATTTGCTAGTTTAGCTGATGAGTATTCAATAATATGTCTTTAAAAATAGTATCTCTTTTTTCTGGTGCTGGTGGTTTAGATCTAGGATTCAAAAAAGCAGGATTTAATATTATCTTTGCTAACGAGTTTGATAAAGACATATGGGCTACATATGAACATAACCATCCTGAAACATATTTAGATAAAAGAAGCATTACATTAATTAATGAAAATGAAATTCCTCAGTGTGATGGAATTATTGGTGGTCCCCCTTGTCAAAGCTGGAGTGAGGCTGGTTCAAAAAAAGGAATTAATGATAAAAGAGGTCAGTTATTTTTTGATTTCATTAGAATTTTGCGCGCTAAACAGCCTCTATTTTTCTTAGCTGAAAATGTGAGTGGTATGTTAGCACCAAGGCATAAAGATGCTTTAGAAGAAATAAAAAAAACATTTGAAGATGCTGGATACAAACTTTATTTTAAACTGTTAAATGCGACAGATTATGGAATTGCACAAGATAGAAAACGTGTCATTTTTATTGGCTTTAGAAAGGACCTTAATGTTCATTATACTTTTCCATTACCCGTTGAAAATAAATTAGTCTTAAATGATGTAATTAAAGACCTTAGTGATAGTGCAGTACCTGCAATAAATAAATCAAAACCTAACTCTAATGTCAAATTCTCTAATCACGAATATATGACTGGTGGATTTTCTTCGATGTATATGTCAAGAAATAGAGTGAGAGCTTGGAATGAACCCTCTTTTACTATTCAAGCCGGAGGGAGACATGCCCCCATTCACCCTAGCGCACCTAAAATGATAAAAGTAGAACCCGATAAATTTATATTTGCTGAAAATAAAGATAAATATAGACGTTTAAGTGTTAGAGAATGTGCAAGAATACAAAGCTTTCCTGATGATTTTATATTCAAATATAGTGATTTAAATCATGGTTATAAAATGATAGGAAATGCAGTAAATGTCGATTTTGCTAAAATATTAGCAAAAAGTATAATACAAGCACTTCCCGTTTAAAATAGCAACCTAACTTAAATTTTTGGTTTTATTTTTTCTATATCAATATCTGAAAAATTATTTATTCCAAGGGCAATGAGACATGATTTAATTTTAGGCATCATGTCTCGTTGCCCTGTAAAAACTAAAGGTTGATTAAAAATAAAATTTGGATATAACCTACCTTCTTTTATTAACCACTCTATTGCAACTGCCAATGCTCTTGGTCCATCGGCTTTATTCGCTTGATATCTAAAGTTATTAGCAGTAAAAACAAGATAAATATCTCCAGCATCATAATGCTCTAAGTTAATTAAATCATCAATAATAGATTGAGCATTTCTATATTTTTCTCGATTGCCATAAAGGATATATTCTGCGATACCTGAATTTTCTTTTATATTTCCATTAATAATAGCGTTTCTTTTTTCTATGGATTGATTTTCACCTTTAAAAATAACGCGAATAATTTCCTCATTACTTAAATCTAGTTTTACACTTAAATTTCTTTCTTTATTTGTAACTTCCAGCTTCCATCCTAATGTAAAATATGCATCACTAACATTATTTCGTGTTTTTAAACAAACTAAGTTCTCAATATCTTTAAACTTTTTAGTTATTTTTTTAGTGTTTTCAATTAAAATATTTGACCAATTAGGACCTAATAAATCTTCAGCTACAGATGCTGTTAATTTATTTGCTAAAAAATCAGCATCGTCTTTTTTTACTGATATTTTAATTTCGGACGATATGTTTTTATCAGTATTCCTTAGTAAAACATAAACATCTGTTTTACATTCCCCACCACCATATCTAGGGTGTGGTTTATATGCTTGGACATGATTATAAGACTCATCAGCCCAATTCAGAACACCATTGAAACTATTAAACAGTTCAATAATATGATCTTCCAAATCTCTATAAACAGCCATATTAATGGTCCTTTTTTATCTAATTTTTATTAAGAATTTTTAATTATACTACCAAATTAATTTTATAAAATAAGTCTGTTACAAATACAGATTTCAATGTGTAATATCTTCAGCAGAATTTATAAAATATCAGACATGTATCTTTTTGATAACACGATTGATTGCTCTTTAAGTTCGGTTCTGGCTTTATTTGTGTAGGATAAAATGAAAAATATTTTTGGGAATCCTTTGTCTATAAGCTTGTCATTCCCAAATTATGCATTGTTGGATTTGCTTCCGCGTCTATTTAAACGACAAGCACATAGTACTACCGCTCACACATAGCTTATTACAGGCGTCATTACTTTCTTAAAGATGACTTATATAATCTTAGTTAACCCTCAGATAAATATGGATATTAATACTGTCTTTATCTCTGCTTGTTTGATACTTACAATTGATAATATCTTAATGAAATTAGTCACCAATTTACCAATAGCGCTTGCACCAGCGATGAGACTTAACATCTTTTTTTTGTAGTTATCGATGTACTAGGCTAAAGCAATTTAGCCTTTTTATTATGCTTATGATCCGTCCTAAATAAATTATCTTTATTGACAACAAATAGATAAGAAAATAACTAAACGCATTAACGAACTCATAAAAGATATAAAAAGAACACTGTTTAGCGAAATAGGTAAACCAGAGCCATTGAAACATAATTTAACCGTTTTTTGGTCAAGACGGATCACTGATAAACATCGTCTCATCTACCGTGTTACTGATCCCGCTGTAGAAATTGCATCATGTCGATACCATGATTACCCCCTTACCTTTATCCAATTTAACGCTTAAAGGATCTCAACCTATTTTTAAGCTTTAGATTTGCCTTCTACGCAATCGATTACTTTTTTAGGTGCAGTTCTGGTTTTATTTGTGTAGGATAAAGCGAAAAACATTTTTTTTTGGGATCTTTTGTCTATGAGCATGTCATCACCAAATTCTGGTTCACAGGGTTTGCTCCAACGTGTGTTTAAGCTACAAGAACACGGTACAAACGCTCGCACTGAACTGATTGCGGGTATCACGACTTTCTTAACGATGGTTTATATTATCTTCGTTAACCCTCAAATTCTCGCTGCTGCCAATATGGATATTAAAGCCGTCTTCGTGACGACCTGCTTAATTGCGGCTTTCGGCAGTATTTTAATGGGATTAGTGGCAAATTTACCTATCGCCGTTGCCCCTGCGATGGGTCTAAACGCTTTCTTTGCCTTTGTGGTTGTTGGTGCAATGGGATATTCATGGGAAGTCGCTATGGGTGCAATTTTCTGGGGCGCAGTGGGTCTGTTTTTATTAACCCTCTTTCGTATTCGTTATTGGATAATTGCCCATATTCCATTAAGTCTCCGTGTAGGTATTACGAGCGGTATCGGCCTTTTTATCGCCATGATGGGACTAAAAAACTCCGGTATTATTATTCCTAATAATGACACTATCGTAACTATCGGTAATTTTGCTTCTCATAACGTATTACTGGGTGCATTAGGCTTTTTTATTATCGCCATTCTTGCCGCTCGTAATATTCATGCTGCAATTCTTATCTCAATTGTGATCACCACTGTCATTGGTCTTCTCTTAGGGGATGTTCAATATCAAGGTATCTTTGCGATGCCTCCTTCTATCACAACTGTGGTAGGTAAAGTGGATATTGTCGGCGCGTTAGATATCGGCCTTTCTGGTGTAATTTTTGCCTTTATGTTGGTTAACTTATTTGACTCATCAGGCACTTTAATTGGTGTCACTGATAAAGCGGGTTTAACTGATGACAAAGGCAAGTTTCCACGCATGAAACAAGCATTATATGTCGATAGCTTAAGCTCTGTTGCAGGCTCGGCAATGGGGACATCTTCTGTTACTGCGTTTATCGAAAGTACTTCAGGTGTTTCTGTCGGTGGGCGTACCGGTTTAACTGCCGTTGTTGTCGGTATTCTTTTCCTACTCGCGATCTTCTTATCACCACTCGCAGGCATGGTACCAAGCTATGCAACCGCAGGCGCACTGATTTATGTGGGTGTATTAATGACATCCAGCCTGACACGCGTAAAATGGGATGATTTAACAGAATCTGTTCCTGCCTTTATCACCGCAGTCATGATGCCATTTAGCTTCTCTATCACAGAAGGTATCGCACTTGGTTTTATTGCTTATTGCGTGATGAAAGTGGGTACGTTTCGTTGGAAAGAAATTAATCTATGCGTTGTGATTGTTTCACTGCTATTTATTTTAAAAATATTACTGATTGATACTCATGTGATTGATTTAAATTCTTTATTCTAATATTCAATAAATTAAGATCATGATGATACAGACAAAACGGCACCAATAACGTGCCGTTTTTTATAAGAAAAGAGGTGATTATGCACGTAATTCTACAAGTCGATTTCCCGTATCATGGTCCTTTCGGTGATGAAATGACACAAGCTATGGATGCATTATCTGCATCAATCAACCAAGAGCCTGGCTTTATCTGGAAAATTTGGACTGAAAATAAAGAAACGCAAAAAGCGGGGGGGATTTATCTTTTTGATTCAAAAGAAAACGCTCAAGCTTATTTAGATAAACACAGTGCTCGATTAAAATCTTTTGGTATTCCAGAAGTACGTGGCGATATATTTGCAGTAAATCAGGCGTTAAGCTTAAAAAATCAAGCCTCTTTTTTGGCTAAGTAGCTAAAAGCACAAGTGCTATATAACACTTGTGCTTTTCTATTTTCTACCATTACGCGACTTTCGTGGGCAATAACAAACCAAAAACAATCGAATCAGAAATCTCATCACCCACTATCCAACGCTGTTTTAGATACCCTTCTTGTTCAAAACCTAATTTCGCTAACAACGCTGCAGATGCTTTATTATCAGGGTGGATATCTGCTTCTAAACGGCGAACAGATAAATGTGTTTGAAGATACGCAATAAACGCGACCATTGCTTCTTTCATAATGCCTTTACCTTGATAAGCCGTATCAAGGCAATACCCTATTTCGCCACGTCGTGAATTAGGGTAATGATTAAAGAAAACACACATGCCCATAAGTGCATTTGTTGTTTTATCTATCACCGCTAAACGCAGGTACTCTTTTCTTTCCATATGCGTAATATCTTGAATAATATCTTCCTGAGCTTCTTGCAGTGATTGCCAAGGGAGATGGCTCCAATAGCGCGTCACTTCAGGTGAACTCATGATCTTAAACCAATCTTCACTATCCCCCATTTCAAAAGGACGCAATCTCAACCTTTCCGTTTCAATCTGAATATCAGCGTAACGCATTTCTACTTTTCCTTATGTGTTTTTGGCGCCACAAAAGCAATACAAACGGGTTCCGCAATAGCATTTGGCTCGGAACGAAACATTATCTCTTGAGTATCGGCTATTTTTAAACTCGGCCAGTGCTTTAATCCTTCATCAAAATGTGCTTTTTCACAGTAATAGCCCACTTCACTCACCAAGACGACACCTTTTTCTTCTAATTGTTGAAGTGTGATATATCGATTATAAATATTAGGAGGTTGTACATTCGCTTCTAATACCCAAGGCTGTGAAGATAATGGTCTATCTTTGCCATAAAAAGTCACCCATTCATGCATATATTCGCCACCCACATACGCAAGTGGTGTGTGATAATGCTGATGCCAAGCTTGTTCAACATCTTGCACAAAGGTTTTTACGCCAATAAATTTTTGACCTGCATTACGTACATTAGCAGCTTGAACGACGGTATAACCAGAAACAACTAACATACCCCAAACACCTAAACCATACAGTGCGCCACGTAATGGACGTTTAGGCATGACACTGATTGAGCCCACAAAAAGTGCCGTCGCAATCGACATAAAGGGTTGTAGCCACTCGCTAATACGGCCACCTTCATGGAAACTAAACCAAATAAAAATAATCGTTAATGGGAACAGCAAAATAAAATTAAGCAATTGGCTATCTTTAGAAGCAGACCAACTCACGCGTCCACCATAAAAACGTAAAATCCCCCACATTAAAATCACAGGATAAAAAACGGTCAGTGCAGCACGAGTTGTACGTAAATTAAAACGGCTTTCGATTTGTGAATCGACCCACTTAAAAGCCGCAAAATCGGTTTGCCATAACCAAATCAAATTGGGAATAACAAAAGCAAACCAAATAGCCAACGCTAAATAGAAATAGGGTGAACAATAGCTTGCTCGAACTTTAGGTACAAAAAGGCTTGATAGAAACACAGAACCAATAAAAGCTAATGATGAATATTTCCCCATTGTGGCAATACCCATCGTAATTGCGAAGCCAATCCAATATTTTTGATTATCATTAATGGCACAAAGGAAAAAATAAAGTGCCCATGCCCAACAGCCCACTAGAATATAGTTATCGTTATAAGGGATAATATCGAAGTTGATGATGCCAGATAAATTAAGTCCCAACATGGCAAACCATGCAAGGTTCGTATTACGTGTCAATTTATAAGCTAAATTCCAGACACCTAATAGTCCAATGGCAATGACAATAAAGTGGATAAAATACCAATAAAAGCTAAAATCGATACCGCCGTAAATAGCCGGTGTCATTATAAAACCAACAAACCAAGGATTTTTGGGCGAACCCCACCCGCCATTAGTGCCCCAATTGACAGCCTCAACGGCATCATAAGGCACGGTCGGGTCAAAGAGATAACTCACTAAGATCCAAAGTGTCGCATAACCAATAACCCACCAATATACTGGTTTACGTAATTGTGCAGATGATAATGTCATAATAAATAGAAAGTTAAGTTCATTAATTTAGTTTAATCGTTAATTGACGTTACAACACAGCAAAGTATAGTGAAACGAACTGCACATTGTACGTGAGCAAAAATTAAATTGTCTTAAATTTGCGCTTTTATTGAAAATTTGTTTCTGATAGATTGCGCAACCAAGAAGATCACTATCGAGTTACCATTATGAATATGATTAAAAGAAAACCCGCAGCTAAAACACGTAAGAAATCGCGTGAAGAGCTAAACGCGGAAGGACGTGAGCGTAAACGTCAAAAGAAACACCGTGGCAATCCTGCCGGTAACCGTCAGCAGGAAGCGGAAAATAAACAGCAACTGCAAAATACAGCGCCCAAAGATCCACGTATTGGTAGCAAAAAACCGATCCCTCTAATTGTGGGCGATGCACCAAAAGTTGCGAAGAAAAAACCTGCGCCAGTTAAAGCAGAACCTGTTCGTTTAACACCTGAACAAGAGTTAGACCTGTTAGAAAACGATACACGTTTAGATGAATTACTGTCTCGTCTTGAAAACGGTGAAAAACTCAATGCAGAAGAACAGGCTTATACTGAGAAAACCCTTGATCGCATTGACGAATTAATGGTTGAGTTAGGTATTGAGTTTGAAGATGATGACGATGAAGAAAAAACAGAAGACATCATGCAACTACTGAAAGGCAAATAATCAAAAGGCGAATCATTTGCCTTGATCGCCTTACATTTAAAGGATATCAATAACTTATTGATATCCTTTGTTTTTATAACACTATCTCTATTTTACTTTTCATTTAAATTTATTATTAACAATAGAGTAAATAGCCCCTTCAAGCTCAGATAACTCCATCTATTCCTCCCTTGTTATCCCTGATATCCTATTTTTCTATCTTTTATATACGAGTGATAAAAAATATGGATAACAAACAGCAGTACTTAGATATCGCAGCTGGGCAAGGGGAAAAAGTGCCCTCTCGTATAGTGGCTTTCCCTGCACAGCCACTAAACTATGCGCTCATTGAACAACGCCTAGAAGAACAGACCGATTACACTGATGGTGAAATAAATTATCTAAGTGAAAATATTGACGACGGTTTTTTCTATCGTTGCCAGCATGGTGATGACGAATTACATTTTTTTGTCTGTCTTTACCCTCGTGATGAAAATTACGAAATACGTCCAATGTATTCGACTGATGAACTCACACCACAGCGACTCGCGCATGCAAATGCGACAACTCAAGATTTATTATTAGAAACACTTTTTACTGAAACCCTGCATCCTTTAGCGAGCTATCGTCATCAACTGAATTTTCTTAATATCATCGCACCCGAAATGGTTTTAGCATTAGATGAATCAGCAGCGGGTAAAGCATTAACACCTGAATGGGTCCGCTTCCAATTAGAGACGCCAGATCTCTACCCTGAAGTAGAAAGCTTATATGTTATTCATGCAGTCTATGACACAGAAAATGATCCACCAACTATGTTCTGGTTCCATACACATGGATTAGCGCGCTGTGGTTTAACAGAAGTCGATTTAGTTATTCCAAGTATGCTTGAATCTTACTATGGTATTCCTGATCTCTTCCGTTGCTTTGTGAACAACAGTATTAATCATCGCCAAATTGAATTTGGTGAACCGATGTTGTGTGGTCAAACATCATCAGGCTTAGAGTATCTTGTTGCATTACCTTTTGAAGAAGGTATTCGCCATATTAATCAATCAACGCCTCTTGATAGCCTTAGACCTTTAGAAGAAATGCGTTATGACACGGAAGGGGCACCAAATGGTGTATTCTTGGGTGATTTAGCCGATCGTGATGAATATCATCAACATCCTTCCTCTATGCTATTTAGAACCAATGAAGAAAATCCTGTTTTAGAAACCTTCTTTAGAGGTTATGAAGAGCAACAAGCGATGATGCTACTGCGTAGCAATGAAGAAACCTATGAGATGTCTGAAAAAGCCAAGCGACGCTGGGAATACTTCGTTTCTATGTTTGATAACTACAATCAACCCCCTATTGAGAAAAAAAGTGGTTTTCTCTCCAAACTATTAGGAAAAGACAAACCCGAAGAGACTGAAAATCCTTGGCAGTTTATGATCAAATTCGGTATTCCTTATGGTGAAGAGGAAGAAAAAGAGCTAGAGCATATGTGGTTTGTGCCACAGTCTCGTGATGGAGACACCGTTTATGCAAAATTACTCAACGTGCCATTTTATGTTAAGGATATGCAAGAAGGTGAAATCTATCCTATTAATATCGCATTAATAACGGATTGGGTCGTTTCATACGAAGACAATAGTTATACCCCGAACAATATTTACCAACTTTTTAGCCACCAGCAAACTCACTAATTAACGGCTATTTACAATAACAACGCGAGCTTTTCACTTAAGCTCGCGAGCTTCATATTCTTGAAATCTACTTTTATATTGTGAACCGTTAATATCATTAGTTGATTGTTATTTTGTTGCTACACTGACATTTCAATCCTTCACATTCTGTTTTTGTCTAGTAACAGATAAGGTAAACAGTCCATTTTCATCTCAATATCTTTTCTCTGATTGATTTAAATCAAGTGCAGATACGCGTAGACTAGGCTAAATTATACCCAATAAGGATAATTATAATTCTCATTAGCATTAAAAATATTTATTATAATTAACCTGACTATTATTATGTGAATTCTCATACACGTTAATACTTATCAGTATCATTGTTTTTTGTATCAATATTCGTGGAAGGACGATTATGTCTCTGATCCCAAATCACAGTTATAAAATCTTGAGCTACTCACCTCAGATTAGCCCTGCATACAGACAGAAATTATTGTCTTTAGGTATGTTACCTGGCGCTGTGTTTAACGTTATTCGTATCGCTCCATTGGGTGATCCTATTCAAATAGAAACACACCGAGTATCCCTAATTTTGAGAAAAAAAGATCTCGCACTCATTAATCTTAGCGAAGTGGTTCATAACGAAAAATAATCGTTATTTCTCATTCAACCAGGCAAGACAACTATTGGCATCACTATTATGACTCCTCTCACTATAGGTCTTATCGGCAATCCCAATGCCGGTAAAACAACACTCTTCAACCAGTTAACAGGCTCTCGTCAGCGTGTGGGGAACTGGGCGGGTGTAACGGTCGAACGCAAAGTTGGCCGTTTCACAACGGCAAATCATAAAATTGAGCTCGTCGATTTACCCGGAACTTACTCTTTAACGACAATATCAGAACAGACATCGCTGGATGAGCAAATTGCTTGTCATTTCATTTTAAGTAATGAAGCAGACATGCTGATTAACGTGGTTGATGCATCAAATCTTGAGCGTAACCTCTATTTGACATTGCAACTGCTTGAGCTCGGTATTCCATGTATCGTGGCATTAAACATGCTCGATATTGCAGAACACCAAGATATGCAAATTGATATCAAGGCACTTTCAGAGCAATTGGGTTGCCCTGTTATTCCAATGATTTCAACCAAAGCGTCAGGGATTGATAAGCTCAAAGAAGCTATTGATACCTTCCCTGCGGAAAAGAAAAAACCACAAGAATTGCTGACGTCTTATCCACTATGGTTATTAAATGAAGTCGAGGTACTTGCTGAAAAAATTAATCATGATGAGTTTAATTTACAGCAACGTCGTTGGATGGCATTACAGTGCTTAGAGGGTGATATCTATACTCATCAACGCGCCCAAATCACGACAGAAGACATCAAAACCATTCGTCAACGCATTCAGGACGAACACAATAATGAACCAGAATTAGTCATCGCTGATGCCCGTTATCAAAATATTGAGCGCATCTGCCATACCGTGATTAATATGGAGTCCATTAAGCCGAATATTCTGACACAAAATATCGATAAAGTGATATTAAACCGTTGGTTAGGTGTTCCTATCTTCTTGTTTGTTATGTATTTAATGTTCGTTCTAGCAATTAACATTGGTGGTGCATTACAACCTGCTTTTGAAGGTGGCTCCGAAGCTATCTTTATTCATGGTATTCAATGGATTGGTGCAACTTTTAACTTCCCTGAATGGCTAACGATTTTCCTTGCTCAAGGTGTCGGTGGCGGTATCAATACCGTTCTACCATTAGTGCCACAAATCGGGATGATGTATCTCTTCTTATCTATTCTTGAAGATTCAGGTTATATGGCTCGTGCCGCATTTGTTATGGATAGATTAATGCAGGCTTTGGGTTTACCGGGTAAATCATTCGTACCACTCATTGTCGGTTTCGGTTGTAACGTGCCTTCCATTATGGGTGCGCGGACTCTAGATGCACCCAGAGAGCGATTGATCACCGTATTAATGGCACCATTTATGTCTTGTGGCGCTCGTTTAGCTATCTTTGCGGTATTTGCGGCAGCTTTCTTTGGTAAAAACGGCGCAAGCGTTGTTTTCTCACTTTATCTTTTAGGTATTGTGGTTGCTATTCTTACTGGTTTGTTGTTAAAGCACACCATTATGCGCGGTGAAGCCTCACCGTTCGTGATGGAACTGCCTGTTTATCATGTTCCCCACGTTAAAACCTTACTGTTACAAACATGGCAACGTTTAAAAGGTTTCGTCGTTCGTGCAGGTAAGGTCATCATTATTGCGAGTATGTTTATTGGCGCACTAAACAGTTTTACCTTTTCGGGTAAACCTGCGGATAACATCAATGATTCGGCATTAGCTTCTGTCAGTAAAGTGATCACACCATTACTGCAACCTATTGGTGTTCACAATGATAACTGGCAAGCAACCGTTGGTTTAGTCACGGGGGCAATGGCAAAAGAAGTGGTTGTAGGAACATTAAATACTCTTTATACCGCAGAAAGCATTGTTAATGAGCCATTTGATCCTGAAGAATTCGACTTGTGGGGAGAAATTGGTGATGCATTTGGTGAGACATGGGATAGCTTAAAAGAGACATTCACTTTAGCCGCACTTTCTAACCCCATTGAAGCCAGTAAAGGTGATGGTGAAATGGATACGGGAACGATGGGCACAATGGGGGCAAAATTTGGCTCAGGTATTGCTGCTTATAGCTACTTAATCTTTGTTTTACTGTATGTACCTTGTGTTTCAGTGATGGGAGCAATTGCGCGTGAAACCAGTCGTGGCTGGATGACTTTCTCTATTCTTTGGGGATTAAATATTGCTTACTCACTGGCTGCGCTATTCTATCAAACCGCAACCTTTAGTGAGCATCCACAAAGTAGTGGTATCACCATTGCGGCTGTAGTTATCTTCAACTTAATTTTGTTTATCTTGTTGCGTAATGCGCGTAGTCGCCTAACAATTAACTTAAGCAATAAGCCTTCATTGGCAAAACAGTGTTGTTCAAAAGGTAGCTGTCACTAAGTGACAAAGGAAAAAGAAGATGGCCAGTTTGATAGAAGTACGTGATTGTATCGCCCTTAATGGTCGAGCCGATGCCCGTCTTATCAGCCATCAACTCAAGATGCCTGAACCTTTGGTACAAGCAATGTTAGAACGGCTCACATTGATGGGTAAGCTTGAAGAGGTCGAGGTGGAAGATTGCCTCACAGGCAGTTGTAAAAGTTGCCCAGAGGCAACCGCCTGCCAGACAAAGCTTTATCAATTACGCTAACTATTTGTTAAATATCGCTTAAAAATAAAATCCCTTACCAAGGTAAGGGATTTTTTTGTCTTATCGTTAATGATGACATTTTTTATCTTCTTAAACTGCCCCAAATAGGGGGCAGTTATTAATAAATTGATTACTTAAGAGAACAAGCATTAATTAACGCTTGCGTAAATTCATCAGGATGAGAAATAAACGGAGCATGGGCTGCATTACGGAAAATAACCGAAGGTGATTGAGGATAAATAGCATCTAATAATCCAGCCACTTTCCGAGGAACTAATCCGTCTAAATAACCATAAAAACGAATAAAAGGACAACGCAACGCTTTCAATTCTTCTCGTAAATCTTCAGTTCTCAAAATTTCTAATCCGCCATTAAGCACTTCGACAGAAGGTAAAGGTTGCTCTAACACCACGGATTTTAATGCCTTCATATCTTCACGCGCACTTTGAGTACCCAATGTTTGCAGAGCTAAAAAACGTTCAACTGTACGATGAAAATTCTCATTTAACTGCTGTTCAAATCCTCTTAAAACCTCAGGTTTGATACCAGGCCAATCGTCATGAGCACCAAAGCAAGGTGAAGAAGCTACCGTAATCAATGCTTGCACATTATTAGGGTTATCCAACGCAACACGGCTCGCAACTAATCCACCTAAAGACCATCCTAACCAAATGGCATGATCGGGGGCTTTGGCAAAAACAATCTCTGCCATCTCTTTTAATGTGAGCACAGAAAAACCTTGGCTACGGCCATACCCAGGGAGATCAACAAGATGCAGTGTAAAATGCGAGTTTAGTCGCGGTATTAATGATTGCCAGACCTCTGCATTCAATCCCCATCCGTGTAATAGCACAAGATGCGTTTTTCCTTCACCTATGGTCTGCCAATACAATTTATTCATTGTTATGCTCTCTTCTCTTTAGTACAGGGATTTTCATTATGTGGATAACAATAGCAGGATATTGTTGGTTATGTCGTCAACCCTTACATTATGATACTAAAGGTATTTGCTCGAGTTGTATTCGCAATTTACCTAAACAGCATAACCGATGCCCATGCTGTTTATATCCTTCATCTCACGCTATGATGCTATGTGGACGCTGCTTACAATCGCCTCCACCATGGAAACAGATGTTGACAGTCACTGACTACCAACCGCCATTAAATAAATTATTGCACCTTTATAAATACCAACCTCGCCCTCAAATAGCGTTATGTCTTGCACGACTTTTTCTATTGCGATGGCTTTCACATCGGCGAGAAAATTTGGTGCAAAAACCCGATAGAATTATTAGCGTTCCTTCGCATCGTCATCGCCTTTGGTCTAGAGGCTTTGAGCAAGTAGAAGCTATCGCTAAGCCTTTGGCAAGGTGGCTAAATTGTGCTTATCAACCGGATACCCTGATAAGAACTCGTGCTACACTGGTGCAAACGCATCTTAATGCCAAGCAAAGGCAACAAAATTTAAAGAATGCATTTGTATTAAATACCACAGTGTCGGTATCAGGGAAAAATCTGGCACTAATTGATGATGTTATCACTACAGGCGCGACATTAAAGAGTATTGTCCCCTTGTTATTTCGTGCGGGAGCACGCTCTGTTGAGGTATGGGCGATTTGTCGAACCTTGTAGTTAACCGCCAATTGGGCGTATGATAACCAACCAGAACAGTCAACTATTGAGCAAGACGATATGATTATTATTACTGATGCCGCACAGGCGCATTTTGCCAAACTACTGGCTAACCAAGAACCCAACACCCAAATTCGTGTATTCGTTATCAATCCGGGCACACCGAATGCTGAATGTGGCGTTTCATACTGCCCACCGGATGCCGTAGAGCCAAACGATACTGAAATTAAGTTCGAAAAACTTTCTGCGTATGTTGATGACATCAGCGCGCCTTTCTTAGAAGATGCGGAAATTGACTTTGTCACTGACCAACTGGGCTCACAATTAACCCTGAAAGCACCTAACGCAAAAATGCGTAAAGTCGATGCTGATGCACCGTTAATTGAACGCGTAGAATATGTACTACAATCACAGATTAACCCACAATTAGCCGGTCATGGTGGTCGCGTTAGTCTAATGGAAATCACTGAAGATGGTTATGCTATCTTACAATTCGGTGGTGGTTGTAACGGTTGTTCAATGATTGATGTCACATTAAAAGATGGTATCGAAAAAGAACTGTTAAACCTGTTCCCTGATGAATTAAAAGGTGTGAAAGATTTAACTGAACACCAACGTGGCGAACACTCCTACTACTGATCCCTCAGTATCACATCCCCTATGATACTCACCTGCACTGATATCATGGGGGATTTGTTTATTAAAATAATCATTTACAAAGTGTAACGCCATCTTTACCTATTTGACGTTATGATAAATGTACGTTCTCTCGCTCAGAACAAATAAATCAATTAACAATATAATAAATAAGACAATTATGGATAAGTTTCAATTTCTTAGCATTGAACAAGCCTATCAATTCTGGACCTCTCAAGCGGCGATATTAGTTGATGTGAGAGATCCTCAGAGTTACCGCATTGGTCATGCTACCGGTGCATTTCATCTCACCAATGATACGCTAAACCAATTTTTACAAGATGCTGACTTTGATGTGCCTGTTATGGTGATGTGTTATCACGGTCATAGCAGTCAAGGTGCAGCTCAATATCTGGTCAATATGGGCTTTGAAACCGTTTATAGTGTTAACGGTGGTTTTGAAGCATGGCTAAGAGAGTTTCCACAAGCGATAACTTCTCTGCAATAACTACAGATGAGTTTTGTTAATGATCCATATTATTACGCTTTCTAACCCTCAAGCAGCTGATTTGTTTGTCAATTACATGGCAACAAAAGGTGTACGTATTCACGCAAAAAATGAAAATCAGCAGATCTCACTTTGGTTAGAAGACCAACATCAGTTGGATATGGTTGAAAAAGAACTAAATACTTTTTTACGTGAGCCTTTTCACCCACGTTACCAAGCCGCAAGTTGGCAAACTGGTGATCCCCAAAATACGAGTATCAACTATCGCCCAGCCTTTTCGATAAAAAATATGGTGCAACGATCAGGCCCATTAACGGTGCTGGTGGTAATGTTATGTACCCTTATTTTTATTTGGCAACAAGTGGTAGGCGATTATGAGGTTATGCTCCATCTAGCATGGCCTTATACAGAGAGCTTGAACGTTGAAATTTGGCGCTATATCACCCCTGCGTTTGTTCATTTCTCACTAATGCATATCGCCTTTAACCTTGCAATGTGGTGGTATCTCGCCAGTCAAACAGAACAACGATTAGGTACAGGTAAATTATTCGTCATCATGTTCGTTTCTGCGCTCTTTAGTAATTGGGCACAATCACTGTTTACACACTCCAATTTTGGTGGACTTTCTGGTGTTGTTTACGCATTAATTGGCTATGTCGGCTTAACGGGAATGCGTAATCCAGAAAAAGGTATTGGTGCTCCAACAGGCTTACTCGTCTTTTCGATTTTGTGGATTGTTGCGGGTTATATGGGCGTTTTAGGTGACTCTATCGGAAATACTGCACATTTTGCAGGCTTCCTTATCGGCTTATTGATGGCTTTGTGGGATAATCGACATCAATTATCTCGTAGATCATAATAAAATTAACATGATATTTTTTAACATTAGGGGATACCTGTGAAGCAAACGCAACGACATGATGCCATCATTGAACTGGTACGCCTACAAGGCTATGTCAGCACTGAAGAATTGGTGGAGCATTTTGAAGTCAGCCCACAGACAATCCGACGTGATTTAAATGAATTAGCGGAAAAGAACAAAATCCAACGTCATCACGGTGGTGCGGCATTACCTTCAAGCTCAGTGAATACGGCTTATCATGATCGTAAAATTATGTGGTCTGATGAAAAATCACGTATCGCACAACGAGTAGCAAGCTTAATTCCTGATGGTGCAACACTGTTTATTGATATCGGTACAACACCTGAAGCTGTCGCACATGCATTAATTAACCACAAAAACCTACGTATCGTGACCAACAACCTCAATGTGGCAACGTTACTGATGGGCAAAGAAGACTTTCGCTTAATTCTTGCGGGTGGTGAAGTGCGTACACGAGATGGTGGTATTGTCGGTGAAGCTACGCTTGATTTTATCTCTCAATTCCGTCTTGATTACGGTATTTTAGGGATAAGTGGCATTGATATGGATGGCTCTCTACTTGAGTTTGATTACCATGAAGTTCGAACTAAACGCGCAATTATCGAAAACTCACGCTGTGTAATGTTGGTGACTGACCATTCTAAGTTTGGTCGTAATGCGATGGTAAATTTGGGTAATATGAATCTAATCGATTACTTATTTACCGATCAAGAACCCCCCGCAGGTATCCAAAAAATTGTCGAACAACACAACGTTCAACTCGAATTATGTTAATTGAATAAAATCCTCAAAAAGTACCTTATCAGGTACTTTTTTTTCGCCTATTCCCCACTAAATTCTGATTAACTCATTCTATTTACTCTCTTTTTTGACTTACCCACTCTCTTTTTTATTAATACATTAACAATGTTGCTTATTTTTAATAAACACACAAAACATGTGGATATGATAATAAATTGTTATCCATATCACGCGGTTATGTTTTTTATCAGTTATATAGTTGGCATTTTCATCAAACTTCATTACAATTATGAGCGAAAACGAACATTAAAGAATTGTTTCGCGCATTCGTAGGAGGATGTTATGAAAACTCAAGACTTGATTGTCATCGGCGGCGGAATAAACGGCGCTGGAATTGCGGCGGATGCAGCTGGCCGAGGCCTTTCAGTACTTATGCTGGAAGCTCAAGACTTAGCAAGTGCGACATCTTCCGCAAGCTCTAAACTTATTCATGGTGGTTTACGTTATTTAGAACACTACGAATTTCGCTTAGTGAGCGAAGCACTGGCAGAGCGTGAAGTGTTATTGCGCTTAGCACCACATATCGCATTTCCAATGCGTTTTCGCCTGCCACACCAACCACACTTACGCCCAGCTTGGATGATCCGTATTGGTCTATTCCTTTATGATCATTTAGGAAAACGCGTCAGCCTACCAAGCAGTAAAGGCATTAAATTTGGTGCAAACTCTGTTTTAAAACCAGAATTAACTCGCGGTTTTGAATATTCAGACTGTTGGGTTGATGATGCGCGTTTAGTGGTACTCAATGCACAAGAAATCGTCCGTCGTGGTGGTGAAGTACGCACACGAACTAAAGTCACCCGAGCTTGGCGTGAAAACAATTTATGGATGGTAGAAGCACAAGATTTACGTACTGGTGAAACATCGCTCTATCAATCAAAAGCACTTGTCAATGCTGCTGGCCCTTGGGTTAAAACACTGTTTGATGAAGGCTTAAAACTGAAATCCCCCTATGGTATTCGCTTAATTAAAGGCAGCCATATTGTTATTCCTCGTGCGCATAACGAACCACAAGCTTATATTTTACAAAACGAAGATAACCGTATTGTTTTCGTCATTCCGTGGATGGATGAGTTTTCTATCATTGGTACAACCGATGTGGAATACAAAGGCGATCCGAAAGATGTCGCGATTGATGACAACGAAGTTCAGTATTTACTGAAAGTGTATAACGATCACTTTAAAAAGCAGTTAACCAAAGAAGATGTGGTTTGGGATTACTCTGGCGTGCGTCCATTATGTGACGATGAATCAGACTCACCACAAGCGATTACCCGTGATTACACCTTAGATGTTCACGATGATAATGGTCAAACACCACTATTATCTGTATTTGGTGGTAAATTAACGACTTATCGTAAATTAGGTGAACACGCTGTTGATAAACTCGTTACTTACTTCCCGAATATGGGCAAACCATGGACTAAAAATGGTCAATTACCGGGTGGTAATTTAGAAGGCTGTGATCGTGATGGTTATTCACGTTTAATTCGTCAACGTCATCCGTGGTTACCAGAAGCACTGGCTCTGCGTTTTGCTCGTACTTATGGTAGCAACACCGAATTACTGCTTGAAGGCATTACTGATCTAGCGGGTATGGGCGAAAATTTCGGTCATAACTTGTATGAAGCAGAATTACGTTATTTAGTGAAACATGAGTGGGTTATCGAAGTTGATGATGCTATTTGGCGTCGTACCAAACTGGGTATGTGGCTAAATGACGAACAAAAACAACGTATTATTGCGTGGTTAGCAGTAAATACACAAAATTCATAAGAATAGTCACCCTATTCTCTGACTCTGTTCGATGTTTTTATTAGCAATTTTTGTGGCGCCTAATACCGCGCCACTTTTTTTTACTTTTTACCAGAATGCTAAAATTAGCATGATTAACAGTATGTTAACTGTTTTTCCAGGAAAGCTTTTAATACAGTAGCATTATTTTGTTGCTCATCTTTACCTGAATAAAGTAATACCAGTGGTTGCTCTTTGGCTATCACTAAGAGTGATTGCCAATGTTCAGGAGCACCTGTCAATTCGGCAATATAGCGTTGCGTAAATTCAGTGAAATCCCCTTTACCAGCATGAAACCATTTTCGTAATTCGGTCGAAGGTGCAACTTCTTTATTCCACTCATCATAATGAAAATCTGTTTTTTTCACGCCTCTAGGCCACAATCTATCAACTAATACGCGATAACCTTCATTCGCCCCATCTTTATCGTTATACACGCGTTTACAAGTGATCATTTCGCCTCTCATTAAAAAGTCAGTGAGCTTTATTGTAGAAGAAAAATCACTCAACTTATCAGGCTACACACTCACTTTTCTCATCATTGCGTTTTACAACATGAATTTTCCTCTCATTGTGACTGAATTATCCTCATCAAAAATAGGGTGAATAATTGTTGACTAAATAACCTAATTAAGAGAGTCTACATCTAGACGTCTAAATGGTTAGATGGGTAAACAAGTAGTAATACTTAAATAAAAATAACAACACAGTGACATGATTGATGAGGTACAGGTATGAGCTTTTATCACGCAAGCCAACATGAAGCATTAAATCAAAATCTTGCCGAACTTGATGGTCAGATCCAAGTTTCCTTTGAGTTTTTTCCACCTCGTACCGAAGAGATGGAAAATACCCTTTGGCAATCCCTTGCGCGTTTAAATACCTTAAAACCGAGCTTTGTCTCTGTCACTTATGGCGCAAATTCGGGTGAACGTGATAGAACACACTCCATTATTAAAGGCATTAAAGAACGTACAGGACTAGAAGCCGCACCGCACTTAACCTGTATTGATGCTAGCCGTGAAGAGTTACAGCATATTGCACAAGATTATTGGCAAAATGGTATTCGCCACATTGTGGCATTGCGAGGCGATTTACCCGATAACACCCAAAAACCCGATATGTATGCAACTGATTTAGTGCATTTACTCAAAGGAGTGGGCGATTTTGATATTTCTGTAGCGGCTTATCCTGAAGTGCATCCTGAAGCAAAAAGTGCGCAGGCGGATTTAATCAATTTAAAAAGAAAAGTCGATGCTGGAGCCAACCGCGCGATCACCCAATTTTTCTTTGATGTCGAAAGCTATTTACGTTTTCGTGATCGCTGTGTTTCAACGGGGATTGATGTTGAAATTGTGCCAGGCATTTTACCTGTCACTAATTTTAAACAGCTAAAACGCTTTGCTGGTTTAACCAATGTGAAAATTCCGGGTTGGATGCATAAAATGTTTGATGGATTAGATAACGATCCTGAAACCCGTAGTCTGGTAGGTGCTTCGATTGCTATTGATATGGTGAAGATCCTAAGCCGTGAAGGCGTCAAAGACTTCCATTTTTATACACTTAATCGTTCAGAGTTAACCTATGCTATTTGCCATACACTTGGCGTTCGTCCTGAACTTGTACAAGCCTGATCCTATCTTACAATTACCCCGCCAATTAAGCGGGGTGATATTTGAATGAATTACTCACCCAAATGATAAGGTTTTTCTACTGGTAATAGACTGTATGCGGTGTCGAGATCACCATTAGCAATACAAGCATCTATTTTATGTACCTTATCGGTAATATCTGTAATATTTACAATCCACTCTTGGCAATATTTTTCAACTGCTTGATTTCGCAAACCAATTTGGATGGTACGATAACTGAGTCGATTCAGATAAATATCACGTTCAGGGTCCCACTGAATGCGGATATTACTGGTCTCTGATGCCTCTTTCCAAGCCTCAGCAGTGACATAGCGATCGGGATCAAAATGACTCACAACACCTTGTGTCAGCATCTCTTGAAAACCTTCATGCGTAATATCAACCGCAAGAATAGAAGCTTGATTAGCATCTTTGCGTCCCCAACCAGAACGGTACATCATCCAAAGAAAGGACGGTTTTACCCAAGTCATGCGGGTCATACTAAAAGGGGGTGAAACAAATGTTCCGTTTGCGACTGCGCTCTGAGCTATAGTATTTGAATAGGCTTGATAAACACGAACAAAATCATCCGTATAATATGCCCTTACTTCGCACTCAGGACATCGGTCAACATCATCGTTCATCTTTCTTTAATATCCTTTTATATTAATAAAATGGAACTATCCGCTTAAATTATGAGCCTCTGATTACAGATAATCAAGAGTCCCTATTTTTGATAAGGCTATATAAATAGCGTAACGCGTGTCCATAAAAATAAAAAAAAGAATAACAATAAAACAAACCGACTAATGTCACGATTGTGGTTTATTTGTACAGAAATGAGTCAATTAAAACGTCTATTCTGCTCACAAGAATAAGCGATTTAATTAACTCATTGGGGAGAAATCAAGCGCTCGATCAGTTGTGTTTTTATTAATGCAGGAGATTGAACTGCGGTACCCGCTATCTTTGCTGTCATGATTTCAAAGGCTTTTTCGACCAATAATGCTTCATCCTGCTTCATCGACCATACATTATTAGGTAAAAAACTAAGCATCACATGATCATCGAAGGTACCAATATGAAGATCAGCAGGAATGCTTCCTTCACGTTGACGGATAACACTCAATAAACCTTCAAGAATAGGCAATGATGAGGCAATAAAATGAGAGGGGATTTGCTGATGTTGTTCTAGATACTGTTTCATCATCTGCTCACCATCTTTGGTCGTATTATGCTCCGCATAAGAGACCGTAACACGGTGATCATCACCATAATGCCCTTTTATCGCTTGCACATAACCGCGCAAACGAGCGGCAATAGTGGGTAATAATGCATCACCGGCAAAAAAGTGGATTGGCACATCTTGCTTTATCATCGCTCTTGTTAGCTGAGCACCACTGTCACAGTTATCTGAAGCGACACAAATAGCCTCAGAGACAGAGAAATCTCTATCTAAAAAAACTAATGGTTTTTGACGATGCTTAACATGATGTAGCTGATTTTTGCGGCTTGATGAAACAATAAAAATGCCATCAACATTGCGCTCATCCATTGATTTAACGAGCTTATTTTCATTTTTGATATCACCATAGGTACAACTAATCGTTAGCTGGCAACCAATTTGGTGACAATGCATTTCTAATTTTTCAGCCAACGCGGCGAAGAATGGGTTAGAAAGACGAGGGATAACCAATCCGTAAGTATCTGTTTTATTAAGCTTTAAGCTTCTAGCCGCATGATTGACGGTATAACCAAACACCTCAACATAGTCCGCTATCTTCTTTTGCGTTTTTGCACTGATCCGGTATTGATCACCTTTGCCATTTAATACCAATCTGACTGTGGTAATAGACAAATTCAGGTCATTTGCAATCTGTTCAACTGTTTTTGCCATTAATATTCCATCATTGATATTGCCCTCATCTTAATGATGAGGGCCAGTTAACCTTTACTGAGCAGGCTTAGCTCGGTATTTCTTCCACATTGCTTTTAACGATGGTCCAATAATAGGTAGGATCAACGTCAGTATCGCAATACCTAAGAATGTCGCTGTAATCGGGCGTGTATAAAGGATAGATAAATCCCCCTGAGACATCATTAAAGCACGACGTAAGTTTGATTCTGCCATCGGCCCCAAGATAATCCCGATAACCACTGGAGACATGGAGAAATCCAGCTTAATCATAATGTAAGCGAGTAATCCTGCCCCCATCATCACAAATACATCGATGATACTATGGTTCACAGAATAAGCACCCACACTACATAATACAAAGATAATTGGCACTAATACGCGACGCGGAACATCCATCACTCGAACGAAGAGTTTCATACATAAGAAACCTAAAATACCGAGGAAAATATTCGCCATCATCAAACCAATAAAGATGCTGTTAACTTCAACGGGATTATCAGTAAAGAGCTGAGGTCCTAATGCCAATCCTTGGACCATAAATGCCCCCATGATAATGGCCGTTGCACCATCACCCGGAATACCTAAGGTCATTAAAGGCACCATGGTTCCGCCTGTTACTGAGTTTGCTCCAGCTTCTGGTGCAGACACACCTTCTGGTGACCCGTGACCAAACTCTTCAGGGTGTTTAGACCAACGCTTGGCTTCGTTATAAGAGATAAATGATGAGATATCTCCCCCCGTTCCCGGAATAGCCCCAATCGTTGTGCCAATAGCGGACGAACGGAAGTACGTTGGCAATACGCGTTTAAAATCAGCCCATGTTGGTAATACACGGTGAATACGCGCATTAATTTTTTCGTTTTTCTTCTGTTTGCGCTCACGGTACTCTTCTTCAAAACTGATCAAGCCTTGAGAGAACGCGAACAGACCAACCAAGATAGGAATAAATGAGACCCCACCCATTAGGTAAACGGTATCAAAGGTAAAACGAGGTCCCGATGTCATTGGATCAAGTCCAATAGTGGCAATCGCTAAACCTATCGCCCCGCCCATTAATCCTTTCACAATCGATTGCGATGATACACTGGTAATAATACTTATGCCAAATACTGCGAGTGCAAAATATTCAGCCGCAGAGAAACCTGTTGCCACTTTTGCTAATTGAGGCGCAATAACAATCAGGGCTATCGTACTAAAGATCCCCCCGAACATAGAGCCCATCGTAGATAAACCCAGCGCTCTTCCTGCTTCACCTTTTTTCGCCATTGGATAACCATCCAATACCGTCGCAGCAGAAGCGGGAGTACCCGGCGTACTAATTAATATCGCAGTAATTGAACCACCGTAAACGGCACCACAATACATTCCTAATAACAGGAGGATCCCGGTCATTCCTTGGAAGGAGTAAGTCAATGGGAGAAGTAATGCAATCCCCATATTCACTGTCAGGCCTGGTAATGCGCCGATAATAATACCCGCGAACACCCCCAACAGGATCATCGTGATCGTTTCCAGACTGAAAACGATCATTAAAGCGTCTAATATTTCCATCTCAAAGCTCCTTTACCGCTTACTCAAAAAAGACGGAGGTTGGCAGAGGTGAATTAAAGATAATGTCAAAGAAGACATAAACGGCGGCGACCATTACGACCGGAATAACAACCAGTGCAATAGGTTTTCTTTCATTCATCAGCCACATAATGATCGGGATAAGAAGCAGTGACGGAATAATAAAGCCAAAAAAGTGCAGACCAGTGGCATAGACCAACATAAAGAGGCCTAAACCATAAGCGCGTTTAACGGCGGTAGAACTCAGGTCAACAGACTTATGTACGTGTTTGATTTTATCAACCACAACACCGATCCATTGAAAAATCCCCAGTAAAATAAATAAGATGGCAAGACCATAAGGCCAAAAACGCTCCCCAGGCACACCATAATCATCAAACATGCTCATATCACGGGAGAGATAGATAATAAGTGCCCCGAAAGCCACTGAAATCGCACCGATGATTGTATTGATTTTTGTCATGTCGGGATCTCCCCGACCCTACCTGCCATAACAGGTAGGGTGGTTTATAATAATAGAAAAGTTATTTTTTCAGGGTTGTTGAAATTAACTCAGCGTACATCTCGTGGTCTTCTTTCATCATTTGGTAAGCATCGTCACCAGTGATGAATACAGGCATAATACCTTGTTTTTTCAGTGCTTCTTGATATTCAGGTTTTTGAACCACTTCAGAGAATGCACCGACTAACTCTTTCTTCACGTTATCAGGTACATTCGCAGTTGTTGCTAATACAGCCCAAGCACGCATTTTCACGTTAGTGTCTAATTTCAATGCTTCTTTGAAAGTAGGTACCGCTGGGAATAATGGGAAGCGACGTTCATCCATGACACCAAGAACACGCAGAATACCGGCATCAACTTGAGACTTAACCGCACCTGGAGTCGTTAATACGCCATCAATGTGGTTACCCACTAAAGCCGCGATTGAAGGGCCTGTACCTTCGTTATAAGGGATATGGTTAAATTTAGTACCCGTGGTACGTTCGATATTAACACCCGCTAAGTGATAAATAGCCCCCATACCTGAGTTACCGACTTTCAGTTTACCCGGATTCGCTTTCGCGCCATCGATAAACTCTTGTAACGTGGTGTAAGGTGATTCTGCATTAACCACTAACACCACAGGATCAGCGATAGTGGTTGCGATTGGGGTGAAGTCTTTATAAGTAACAGGTGATTTTCCTTGGTGTGGGAACATCGCCAATTCAACCGTTGTCATGACTAATTTTGTGCCATCTGGACGCGCATTAGCCACTTCAATTAGACCCGTTAAACCATTACCAGCAGGCTTATTCACCGGAACGAAAATACGTCCAGCTGGCATCACATCTTTTGCAAATTCAATGATAGTACGTGCAGAAGTATCAGTACCACCACCTGGGTTTTTCGGAATGACAACATCAATATTTTTTGTAGGATACGTTAACTGTTGGGCGACTGCATTCCCCATGCCCAGTGTCATCGTAATCGCCAACGCTGCGAGTAGACTCTTTTTCATAAAACCCTTTCTCCACATTTTTATTGAGTAGCCATTAATTGCTGATAAACAATGTTTTTTCGATTCCAAGTAAAGGTCACGTGTAGGGTATTGTTTTCAGCAATAATAGCCGGATATGAAAATTCGCCTTCCCCATCGAGTAAATCGAATGGTTCAGACCAAGTACTGCCATTATCGGATGAAAGACTGACAGAGATGGGATAACGACGGCTCCAGTTACCTGAATTCGGGTTATACACCAATGCCAGTTGACCATCTGCGAAGGAGACGACATCAATGCCGCTATTATTATTTGGTAATATTGTTGCATAAGCCGGACACCAATTGCGCCCATAATCCGTTGAATCGCTACGATAAATAGTACCGCGCGTACTCCGCATCATGGCATGCACATGCCCAGGCTGGGATTCCCATAGTGTTGGCTGTATCACGCCATCCCATTGAAAAACGCGTTGTAGATCAGTCTCCCATAAGGCATCGTCCTTTAAACCTTGCCAGATTTCATGTTCCGCTTGTTCACCTTTATGATGTTCAATGGGAATATCTACTCGCAACCAGTGTTGACCGTTGTCACTCGAAATATCAACAAACGCATCCCAGAATTGGTCATCCTCAACCGATCCCGGTGCCAACCACTCGCCGTTCGACATCACTAACACTTTATTTTTCACAGGACCTCTAGGTGCTACATCACCAGAAACCAATTCACTCGGTAAACTCCAGCTATTTCCGCCATCCTTCGAGATAACGTATTGGGTCGTCCAACTATGTACGTCGGGACCCGTTTTATAAAACAGCCAGATATTACCTGTTGATGGGTCAACATGTAAAACTGGATTCCAGTGCGCAACACCCGGATTTTTAACAACAGGTTGAGCATGTTGCCAATGATCACCCTCTTTCATCACTAGCCAGATAGCGGTATTACCGCTACCTTCTTTATCACCAGCGAAAAAAGCGGTTAACAAACGCTCAGAGTTAGGCACACGCACAATCGTTGAAGCATGGCAGTGATTAAAAAGTGAATGTGCATTATCAAGCACAAACTGGGTTTCCTTCATCACGAAAGGCATATTCCTACTCCTGTGTCCTAAATTAATCTAACGAAAGCCACTTCTTCATATTCTCACCCAATGCTGTCATGCTATTGACGGCAGAAGGGAAAAATGAGTTTTCAAACTGACTGCTGTTACGGGAACGGCAAACCAGTGTGCTGAAGTTACCAATCAGGCGCTGATGATATTTAGCGCATGCTGGATAATCCAGCGTTTCGGTCATCGCTGCTGTTGATAAATAATCTGCTAACACCGCAGCCTGCTCTGGTTTATCTTTCCAATTTTCATAAAGCCAAACATAAAGCTCTGGATGGAAGTTTGCCATAACACCGCTATATGCCTGACATCCTGCTTGGAATGAAGCTAATAGCGTTTGACTGTTGGCGTTTGCAAGATGCAAGCGAGTTCCTTTTGATAATGCCAAACGACGTTCTATCATCGGAAGAGAACAACAGGTATCTTTGATAAAGGTAAAGCGATTACTTTGTGCACACCACTCGACAATTTCTTCAGATAACAAGCGTTTGTAAGGATAAGGGCATTCATAGATCCCCAAATCAATCTCTTTTGGTACTACATTGGTTAAGACTTGCAGTGTTTCCAGTGCTTTATCATCCGACTCACCAACAAGAGCCAAGCGATTACTGATCATAATGACGCCATCGACACCTGTACCCGCCATTGCCTGCAATTGTTCTTTTTGCTGACTTAATGCGGTTGCAGTATGACCAGAAGCAACGACAGGTACTCTTCCATCTGCTTTTTCAACGATAAAACGGGTAAGTGCTTGCGTTTCTTCATCACTTAAATAGAACATTTCGCTTGATTGACAAGCGGCAAAGAGTCCATGTACACCAGAATCGATATACCAATCTACAAGACGCTCTAATGACGCCCAATCAATCTCCCCTTTGGCATCAAAAGGGGTTAGCATAACAGGCCAAACACCGACGTATTTTTGCTGACTCATCATCAATTCCTTACAGTAAGTTAATGGCATCGCCTGCCACTTTCACTTGGATACCTTGAGTCAATGCTTGAGCAACGAATGCTTTTAGCACAAACGCCAATTTATCTTCATCAACATAAGCCACCGTAATGTGGTTACTTTGATGTCCCGCCATAAGGTCATCACGCGTTACGCCATCTAACGTACAGTTCAATAATGGCCATTCGTAGTTAGTTGCTCTACGGCGACGTTCAAATTCTGCTTCAGGTAACTCCACAGCCACGCCTGTACCAATATGCATAATCACATCAGTACCTTCATAGTGCGCACGACCCCATAACAGACGTCCTGCTTTGCCTTGACCGGTAATGGTTGATCCCCCTTTAGGGAAGAACATCGGAGGCTGGCGATAACCTGTTGCACCTTTTAGGCCACCTTTGAGGTGTTCAAAAGGAACTGAGCCTGAAATTTCCATATCCCAGTAGAATGTTCCTTCATACTCACTACCCCAACGAATATCATGTAGTGTGGTTTCAGCCGGTAATCCTAATGATGTTAATAAACGCCATAACATCGTTTGAGGAATAGCCGTCCCCATATCCACTTCGTTGATACAAGGAATTGGCGTGTTAGGGCAGATAATTTCGCCGTTTTCATCTGGCAGTGGGAAACGCGCCGTTGAACCAATCGCACCTTCAGCAAAGTCAGACGCTGGGCAACAATCTTTTAAGCCCTGCTGATATTGCACACCCACCGCAGTTAAACCAAAACGTTTTACGAAACGCGCCATTGCAATCATCATGGCGCACTGCTCCATCACTTGTTCACGAGTGAGTTCAGTTTTGTCATCTTGACCAAACATAAACGTCATCCCGTTATCTTCGTACCACTGTAAACATGCCTCTCTTAATTCTGTCGGTACTTTCGCCATTTCGACCAGTAACGCAGATTGAGAAAGGGATTCAATTGGCATACCAATATTGATCATTGCCTGTTGTGGGAAGACCCCGTTAATCATTCCCATACAGAATGTATCGAACAAACCAATTATTTCTTTATTTTTAATTATGTATTCGCCGACTTTACGACCCACTTCGCCAGCTTCTGTCGCCATTACCCTGTGTGTTGGCGCAACATCCGTAAGATAGCTAAGCTTATGATTTACATAACCATATTTCAACCAAGTCGCTAAGCCATCTACAAAGAATTCATCATCAAACGTTTCTGACCATAAACGTGAATAATTTTTACCTAAACTGGTCATTGTTCCCGCTAAACACAACATGCCGACCAAACCCGGCCATGTACCATCAAAGTTAGCCAGCAGTAAAATAGGGCCACGATGGTGTGCTAAGGAAGAGGCAATATGGTGTGAATATTGCCATGCGGTTAATAACACAATAACCGGAGCATCAGGATCGATTGCCGCAAACATATCGCAACCTTCACGCTGACTACTGATAAAACCATGACCACGAGCTTCATTAATTTCATGAGCACGCTTCATTTTGTAACCTTGAGCTTCTAATGCTGCCGCCAGTTTATCTTCAAATTTTTTCTGTACAGGCCAGCACGTTACGTTTGCAGGCTCGCGTAAGTCTGCGTTGGTGACCATCAGGATCTCTTTCGGACCTGCTGTGATGGTTGTTGGTAATTTTGGTAGATTTAAGTTCAACATAAGATATCCCTGGTAAGGTAAACTCGGTTCATAATCGGAAAAATTAGTGGTCAACAATCTGACATCATTTCGTTATAACGCTGCTGATCTTGATACATCTGCAAATAGACTTGATATTTAGCCTGATGGAAGGCAAACGTGTCGCTATCTGGTGTGATAATGCCACCTTCTCGTACCATTGCGCTGGCAGCTTTAGAGAAATCATCAAAGGCTTTACACGCTACGGCACCTAATAAGGCGGCCCCTAAATTCACCGCATCTTCTTCTTGCGCTAAATGAATTTCACGACCTGTCGCATTGGCGTATTCGCGTAGCCACAATGGATTCTTCGTTGCGCCACCACACATCACGATGCGATTGATTTGATGTCCAGCATCTTCAAGTGTGTCGATAATATGGCGTGTGCCATAAGCAATAGATTGCAATGTCGCTAGGTAATAACGAGCCAATGCAACTCGACCGCTTTCAAGCGTTAACCCACTCACCATACCTTTTGCTGCAGGATTGGCACGCGGAGAGCGATTACCATGATGGTCAGCTAAAACATGAAACTGTGCAGTTGGATATTGTTCATTCTCTTCTAATTCAGCGACAGCTTCGTTTAATAAGGCGTAGTAATTCACCCCTTTTTCATTCGCTTCTTGCTCTAATTCAGCCCATGACTCATGACGGCGAATAGACCACTCGACTAATGCACCCGCAGCACTTTGACCGCCTTCGTTTAGCCATAAGTCGGGTAGCATCGCGCCAAAATAAGGTCCCCAAACACCGGGCACCATAATGGGATATTGGCTTACGATCATGTGGCAGTTAGATGTGCCACTGATAATTGCCAAACTCCCTTCAGGTTGTGATGCCGTTAATGCCAAACCACCTGCATGTGCGTCAATAATGCCTGAAGCAACAATGACACCCGTGTGCAAGCCAAACGCATTGGCAACCGACTCATCTAAACAACCCGCTTGTTCGCCTAACGCAAGGATGGTTTGTGGTACTTTTTCTAATAATTCATCCAAACCTACATCGGCTAACAAGCTCTCACTAAATTGCCCCTGATGTGCTAAATAGTTCCATTTACAGGTTAATGTACAGGTACTTGCTACATCCCCTGATGTTGCTTTCCAAACTAAAAAGTCAGCTAAATCAAAAAATCGCCATACGTTTTGATAACGTTCTGGATAATGATTTTTTAACCACAGAATTTTTGGCAATTCCATTTCAATACTCACTTCACCGCCGACATATCGCAGTGAAGGATCATTGGTCAGATTGATCGTAACCGTTTCTTGTACAGCACGGTGATCCATCCACATGATGATATCTTGTTCCGCATTACCGCTAGGTGAAACAGAAAGCCCTTTACCGTCCTTATCTACAGCAACTAAAGAACAAGTGGCATCAAAACCAATAGATTTCACATGGATAGGATCAATCGCAGATAACGCCACCGACTCTTTTACAGTAGTGCAAACCTGCTGCCAAATATCGGTAGACGATTGCTCAACGAAATCCGTTTTTGGGCGGAATTGAGCAATAGGGCGGACAGAAAAGCCCAAACGCTTTCCATTGCTATCAAATACCGCTGCACGGACACTGGCTGAGCCAACATCAACGCCAATAAAATATTGTTGTTCCATGCGAACCCTCATCATTTGCTAACACTATGCTAATTTTTGCTACTTCGAGTTAGCAAGTTAATTCGAGCATGACGAAAAAACAATCACAATAAGATTGGTTTGTGATGCAGATCTACATTGATAATTTAACACTATGATTTTGTTGGCAATTTATTTATTTGGCTTTATGCATTATTTAAATGCGGTACTGAATCGATTATGTTCGTTATGAAACTAACGAACATTTAATTAATAAATTAAGTAAGAACACTTATAAAAATAGTAATATCTCAATAATCAACACCTTTTTATTAAAAGATATCTCACTAATAATAAGAGATATTATTCAAAAATAATGAAAAAAAGAAAAACAATAATATTCCTATTGCTATAACGCTCTATTACTTTATTTTTAATAAGTTAATTTAAATTTATATATTCTTTTTTGGAGCATTTAATTATGTTAAAAAATATTGCGATTAGTCTTTCTTTACTTTTTATTTCATCTTCAGCCTTTTCAGCGACATTAGCTGAAAAAGAATTACAACAAAAATTCGAGGACAATATTCAATCGCGTATTGTCGATTTAAATAAAAGCTGTGATGCCAATATCAAAGTCGCTTTTGATTGGTCTGCATTTACTGCTGATGATTTAAAAACAACAGGTGTTGATAGTTATTGTAGCGAAGGATTAAAAGGCGTAATTAATACTTGTGAAAGCTCAAAAGTAGCACAAGAAACCGTAAAAGAAAAAATACAGAATATTACCTGCTCTAAAGCAACACCACGTAGTATTGAACTGAAAGAAGGCACTCTGAATTTTGGTATAGATTTCAATGCCGCGAACGATGCCAAAGCAGTTCAAGAACACTTAATGAACAATCTCTAAATGAAATTTGACAAGCAGTAATACCTAAAGGTATTGCTGTTTGTTGATTAAATAACAGATTGAATAAGCTTTTTAGAATAATCATGAGAAACCTTGCCTAAATTATTTATCTCACATAATTCAATATTTTTACCTTGTAAAAAGAACATCACTCTATCGCAAAAATAAGCCACTGTTTGAATATCATGACTAATAAAAAGATAAGAGAGTGTAGATCCTTCTTTTAACTGTTTTAATAAATCCAATATTTGAACTTGAGTTGGAATATCTAAAGAGCTAAGCGCTTCATCTAATACAATAAGTTTAGGATAGGACGCTAATGCACGGCATAAACATACCCGCTGAGCCTGTCCTCCAGACAGCTCAAATATATAACGTGAATAGCAACTTTTAGGTAATTCTACTTTATCTAAAAAAGAAAAAATAAGTTTTTTTAGTGCTTGATGGTGAATACTTGGATTAATGATTTTAATTGGCTCAGCAATAATTTCGCCTACTGTTAATGTCGGATTAACAGAAGTCATATAATCTTGAAAAACAATACTGATTATACCTTGGCGATGAAGTCGTTTTGTAACAGGCTTATTATTTAAAGAAATAGCACCACTATCAGGTAACTCTAATCCACAAATTAAACGCGCTAACGTGCTCTTACCACTGCCACTTTCACCCACTAAACCAAAAGCTTCACTCGAATTAATATGAAAAGAGAGTGAGTCAATAACCTTCACTTTTTCACCAAATAGTGTGTTATTTTTTTGAGTATAATACTGAGTGATATTCTCAACGTTTAATAACATAAACCCTCTTTTATTATGATGATATTAATCTGTTTTGTGATTAATCAACTGCTCAAAACGTAATGAAAGCTGTCGGCGCGCATGAATTAAATAACGCGTATATTGTTGCGTTGGATGTGATAAAACGGCTGTTTTATCACCCCATTCAACCATTTTCCCTTTTTGCATGACTAATATATCGTCAGCCATTTCATTGACTATCCCTAAATCATGGGAAATAAAAATCAGTGTTGAGTGATGAGTTGTAACGACATGCTGGAGCAGTTTTAAAATATCTTGGCGAAGAGGTGCATCAAGCGCCGTTGTCGGTTCATCTGCAATTAATAATTTCGGTGATAAGGCAAGTGCAATCGCAATCATCACACGTTGTAATTGCCCACCACTTAATTGATGAGGAAAGGCTTGCATAATAGATTGAAACCGACGAGGAAATACACGAGATAATGCCGACGCCGTTTCTTCTATGGCTTGCTTTTTAGAATAAGAAAAATGGTAGATTAAAGTTTGGCAAAATTGTTTTCCTATTCTCATTAGAGGATCAAAGGCACTCATGCCATTTTGCACAATCACACCTAAAGATGTACCTAATAAGGCTCGACGTTGAGAAAGCGCCTCATGGGTGATTTCTTTTCCATTCAAGAAAATCGCCCCTGACATGACTAACTGCTTAGGTAGCAACCCCATAATCGCTTTACTTATCAAACTCTTGCCACTACCACTTTCGCCTACAATCGCGAATGTACGTCCTTGCTGTATTGAAAAAGAGATATCATCAATCAGCTTTTTTCCACTTTCTTGATGAGTAATAGAAACGTGCTCAAGCGTCAGTAAGTTGTTCATGCTTTTCTCCTACTGACTGGCGATTATCCGGATCAAACACATCACGTAAAAAATCCCCCCAAAAATTAAATGCGGTGACAACAAGCGTAATTGCAATGCCTGCAGGTAACATTTGCTCTGGGTGTAATACCATGACATTTTTTGCTTCACTGAGCATATTTCCCCATTCTGGCGTTGGTGGTTGTACACCTAACCCTAAAAAGGAGAGTGCCGAGATCATTAAAATAACACTACCAATATCCGTTGATGCTAAAACAATAGTTTCAGCTAAAGTGACGGGCAATAAATGACGCCGTAAAATATGACTAGAAGGTGCACCAATCACCTGTGCATATGCAATGTAATTACGATGAGAATATTGACGAACAACGCCTCTGATCATTCTGGCATACCATGCCCATTTCACTAAAATAACGGCAATTAAGATATTACCAATACCCGGTCCCATGATCCCCACTAACGCTAAGATCATAATTTCTGCTGGGAATGACAAAACCACATCACATAACCGCATAATCAATGTATCTGTCTTGCCATGGAAAAATCCGGCTAGCATCCCCATTAACCAACCCATCATTAATGTCACACTCATGGCTAATAAGGCATAAAATACCGTCGTTCTTACACCAAACAATAACCTTGAAAAGATACAGCGCCCTAAATTATCCGTGCCCAACGGATAATCTAAGCTCATGGGCTTAAATTTCAAACGTATCGAAGTTAATGTGGGATCATGCGGAGCCAACCAAGGAGCGAATATCCCTGCAATCACCACAATCAGAATCACCAATAAACACAGTTGCGCACTTTTATCTTTTCCGAGTCGTTGCCAAAAAAGCCGCCACATCATTATCTCCTTAACCGTGGATCTGCCATCATTTGAATGACGTCCATCAGAAAATTAAAAAAGAGAAATAACAGTGACATCAATAAAATATAAGCTTGTATCATCGGATAATCACGACCAAATATAGCACTGATGCATAGTCGCCCTATTCCTGGCCAAGCAAAAATATTCTCAATCACCACCGTACCAGCAATAAGCTTCGGAATACTCATCCCCAATGCCGTTAAACTGGAATACAGCGAATTACGTAAAATATGGCGGCGCAAAATAAGATTATCGGGTAATCCGCGCGCTTTGGCATAAAAGACATAAGGCTGATGCCATTGATTTAACATCGCACCTCGTAATAACCGTAAATAAGTGCCGATATACCCTAAAGAGAGCGCTAGGGCAGGCAAAATAACAGACTCGGGCGATAACATCCCACTGACGGGCAACCAATCTAAATAAACAGCGACTCCCCAAATTAATAGCAATCCTAACCAATAATTAGGAATAGCTGTTAAAACAAACACAATGAAACGGATACATTTATCCGTAAAACTTTGAGGTTTAGCCACGCACCATAATGCTAAAGGGAGTGTCAGAATAATCGTAAAAAATAGTGCTGTTGATGCTAGCCAAAGTGTTGGCGGTAACGCCCGTAACATCTCTTGAATAACAGGCGTTCTTGTCAGAAAAGAGGTACCAAAATCGAGTTGTAAACCTGCTATTAACCATAAAAAATAACGCGTAAAAAAAGGCTTATCTAACCCTAACTCATGACGCATGCCTTCAATGGCTTCGGGTGTGGGTACAATTTCATTGATGCGTAGCGCGACTTCCGCAGGATCAGACGGGGCTAACTCCAACAGAATAAAAGCAATAAATGAAATGATCAGTGCCAACGGAAGTATCGCCAACACTCTCCAAAATATATAACGTAGCATAAGATTTGATGAGTGTGGCACCTTGATATTATGTACCACACTGATTCTAGTTAATCTCATTAATTAAGGATTAAAGCGCATCTTTTCAAACGGTATTTCATATTGAGATGGATTAAAACCCACATTTTCTAATTCACTACTATGGATAGCCTTAGTACGTGAATAAGTTAACGGAATATAGACCGCTTGCTCTGCTAATGAGGTAAACAAGATTTTATAGAGCGCCTGACGGTGCGCTTCATTAGGTGTAATTAATAACTCACCAATCATCGCATCCAATTGGGCTTTATTTGCCAACCCTTTTTGCCCTTGATAATCTGCGTGAGCGGGTATTCTAAATGATGAAACAAAAGAAGCCGGATCGTAAGGCGTTCCCCATGAGAGTGAATATTGTAAATCAAAATCACCATTTTTTTGTCTATCTAAATAGGCTTGTTTCTCTTCACCTAAAATCGTTAAACCGACACCAATCTTTTTAAAGTCATCTTGAATAAGTTCAGCTATCTCTTTTTCAACGGCATTATTCACATTATAAGAAAGCAACAGCTGTAATTTTTCACCTTGTTTCTCACGAATAGCCTTGCCTTTTGGTAATACCCAGCCTTCGTCTTCTAATAATTCAATCGCTTTTGTTGGTCGATAAACATAAGTTGGAGAAGTAAAATCACAGTAAGGTACACTGCGCGCCATTAAAGTATCTGCGACTTTTTCGCTACCCGCTAAAATACCTTGTGCAATTCCTTCTTTATCAACAGCATATTGCAATGCTTGGCGGACTTTTTGGCTAGAAGTCATTGAACGACTACTATTGAGCACAATCGCACGAGAAGCAATCGGTGCACTCATTTCAGTTTTGAATTTATCTGATGCCATAAGAGCCTCAAACGAATCCATATCTAACATGTCGCCATCTGCACCAAAAATAAGCTGAATATCCCCTTTTTGTAGAGAAAGTAACATGGTTTGTCTATCGGGGATCACTCGCCATACCACACCATTTAATACCGGTTTCGCTCCCCAATAATTGGGGTTAACTTTAAACTCAGCATATTGGTCTTTTTTATGTTCAGTTAATACCCAAGGTCCTGTACCCACATAGTTCGCAACACCTGTTTTGGTTTTACCATTAATAAAAGACTTCGGTGAAATAAAGCGGAATGGGCGAGTTAAACCTAATTCAGTTAATGTTGGATAGTAAGGATTTTTTAGATTTAGTTTTACAGTGAATTCATCGACAATTTCAACGTGATCAATCTGACGAACTAACTCCAACCACGCATGACGTTCATAGTTATCCAGCACCGCTTCAATATTTAATTTTACCGCTTTAGCATTAAAGGGTTCACCATCACTGAAAGTCACATCATGACGTAAAAAGAAAGTGTAGCTCTTTCCATCAGGCGAAATATCCCAACGCTCCGCTAAATAAGGTGCAACACCTTTTTCGGTATTTAATACAAGAGATTCAAACACCATGTTTTGAGCCGCCATCTCACCAGAGTAGAGATGTGGGTTAATATCACGAATGTCTTTTGTGCTGGCATAATCCAACATATTATTACTTTTATCTGCTAACGCAGGAAACGCACATGTTATTGTTAATAATAGTGTTGGAAACACTGAAAATAAGGACTTCACGTTATTCTCCTTTAATTATTTATTTTTTGTTTTTGTGCATGGATCATAAACATCGGTGTTGAACCATAATTGATTTTTTCTTCTTCGTTCCACACAAAATCGCCAATTCGCGTATCTATCATATATCGACTAAAACCGACTTCTAGTAGGGTATTAATATCCCATTGTGGACGTTTAATTTGACTTAATGGTAATTGGCGAGCGATTCGTTCCATCTCTTTGGTATCTGTATTGACGTAGTGATCTTCAACTTGCTTTTCAATTGAACGCTCTCTATCTGCCACAAAACCTTGCCAGTAATTCTCATCAAAGAGATGTAAATACCAGTTAGCATCAAAATTAATTAAACTCCCCCCCGGTTTTAATACACGAAACCACTCCGAATAGGCTTTTTGAGGTGCTTTTAAATTCCATGTCACATTGCGACTCACCACTAAATCAAACTGTTCACTGCCAAAAGGCAGTTGATGTACATCACCACGAATAAATTGAATATTTGCCTTATGCGTTTGCGCATTTTGTTTCGCTTCCAGCAACATGCCCTCAGTGGCATCAATTGCCGTGACATCATGACCCGATAACGCTAATAGAATGGCAAAAAACCCCGGCCCCGTTCCAATATCAAGCACTTTTAAGGTTTCACCTTCTTTGATATGCCCCAATAACAGATGACGCCATTTCTGTTGTTTCTCGCTCAGTAATTCCTGTTGATTAGACTCACTATAACTTTCAGCTCTGATATTCCAGTAGCGAGTTACATCATTAAGTAATTGGTTATTATTTATTTTATTTATCATCAGAAACCTGCTGTTATATCAACGTAAAGAGAGGAATAAATTCCCCTAAAAGCGAATGATTTGACTATTTTTTAGTGTGGGTAACATACCTTGTAACCCTAAGATGCTCTATGTGCTATATCAATATTCATCAGTACTCAATAAGAGAGAGCGACTAATTTGCGATCTTCATCTTTAACATAAATGCGCATCCTAAAGGGAGTGCAGATAAATAAGCAAATGGATTATTTCCCCTGTTAAAATAGAGGAATAAATTGAGCGAATTTAGAAATAAAAATTAAATTTTCCTTATATTAAAAAAGTGAACCCTTTAATTTCATCTTTTTTATAAAACCGTTATAGTCAATAATATTGCTATCTTAAATTTCTTTCTTTAAACGAATATAGCCGTCACATAAGGCTCTCTAAAATATGAATCGAATCTCACGATTAACGGCTGATATTACCCGCGCCGATTTTGCCTTAACGCATCAACAGCAATTACGCCAATTGCTGACACAACACTTTCCGACTAAGTATCATTCTCTATTTGCGACTCCAGAGAAAAAATCGGATAACGTGATTGAATGGTATTCGCCTGTTTCTGGTAATCCTATCGCTTTAACCTCGTTACAAGGGCAAGAGCAGCAAGAAATAAGACGTATTTTAGATGAACGCCTTAACGATATTAAAACGCAAACAGCGCTATTAGCATCGCAAAATCGCATAACGGATGAAGAGCGCCACCTTTTAGATACAGCATCAACGCTACCTGATAGCGAAAGTGTCTATATTATTAACGGACAACCCGTTATTACATGGTGGCCACGTACAACACCATTGCCACCCCCTATTGCACAAGTTACCGCAGGGGCAAGTGCAGCAGCCGCGGGTGCCGCGCTTGCTGATGTCCCTGCCAAAACACGCAATCGCTGGCTACGTTGGTTATTACTGTTGTTATTTTTGCTGTTTTTGATCTTACTGGCATCTTGGCTGAAAGGCTGTTTTGATCCCAAAGCGGTTCCGCCGGTGGTTGAAGAGAAGCCTGTCGTTGTCATACCGCCAAAACCAGAACCTATCCCTGAACCAGAGCCAATCCCAGAACCCGTTCCAGAGCCCGTTCCAGAACCAGTGCCTGAACCTGAACCGGTACCCGTGCCCAAGCCTGTGCCAGTGAAAAAACTCACGCCACTCGAAGCTTGTGTACAAGATGAATTGAAAAAAGCAGGTGTGACAGAGAAAACAGCCAATGCAACTTGTGAAAATCGCTTAGCAAACAAAATTAAGCAAATGTGCCCAGCCGAACGTCCACCAGAATTAGCACCACAGGTCATTCTTATTTTTGATGCCTCTGGCTCTATGGCGCTGAGCATGAATTTAACAGAAAATGATTTAGACTATATCGCTTCAACGGGACAACTTTTCCCTGGTTATGATGCTGAGCCTCGACGGATCACAACCGCAAGAAACGCCGCAATAAAAATCATTAATAACATTCCGTCAGATATGAAAATTACCACCGTTGTGGCATCGGACTGTGGTGTCGTGAAATCAAGTCCAGCTTATGGTGGTAATGAGAGATCAAAATTACTTAGTTACATTAAGCGCATTGAGCCAGATAGTGGTACACCATTAGCCGAGTCTATTAAACGTGCAGGTAATTTAATTAAAGGCAATAATCGTGACACTATTATTGTGTTGTTATCCGACGGTTTAGAGTCTTGCGATCAAGACCCATGTGCAGCGGCTAGAACCCTAAAACGCGCTCACCCTCGCGCCGTTATTAATGTTGTCGATATATTAGGTACTGGCGCAGGTAACTGCGTTGCGGATGCAACTGGAGGAAAAGTTTTCACTGCGCGTAATGCAAATGAGGTCAGTTTAATGACTCGAAAAGCGATTGAAGATTATATTCCGAAGAACTGTAAATAATGATTAATAACGCTTTCTAATATTTAATTCACCCTCTTTGGTTTCACATTGAGGGTGAACTTTTTCCACGTGTCATGTGTATTTTATTATTATATTGAAGTTGGTAAGCGCTATATCTTATCGATTTCAGACCATTCTTTAATTATGTATTTTTTTTCTTTTCTGGTTCTCTCATTATTCAGAATAAACCTATTTTGTGATTATTATCACAGAGAATAGATGCACACCAATAGTCTATTCTTTTATATCTTATCTTTTTTTTCTTCTATTCCATTATTTTTCAATGTAAAACTCAACATATCGGTGATTTAATCTATATATTTAAGAAAATATAGCGCAACCTGCAATGACATTGTTTAATTATCATAATCGTCATCTTAATATTCCCTCTTTCACTCAAGAAAAATAAAAAAACCTTTAATAATAATCAGTTAATTAACCTTAAATAATCCGCTAGATAGACACCCAATTTCTGATAATATAAAATGTATATCAAATTTATATCTTTATTTTTAGCCTAAAAGCCTATTTACGGATAAGCCAACTTACCCATAGATAATCTTGCCTAGCGGAATGATCGTCGTGAATAAAGCATTCTTACGAAGTGGTAAATTAGAAAATTATCTCCCAATGGGGGAAAATGGACAGGCTGTTTATATCTCTGCACTGCAGCTACGTGAAACTCTGCGTTTAAGAGGAAAGGCAGCTATTTCTCAATGTCTTGCTATTCCTCAGCCAAATGAAACTGGCGAGCGCATTGACTGGTATTCACCGATTGACGGCTCTGTTATTCCTTGGTCTGCGGCTTCAGAAGAAGAGCGCGCCGCGGCTTATGCTGTACTGAAAAAAAATCAAGATGACTTAATTGCCTTTAGCGAAAAAGAACAACAAAAAACGGACAATAAAGAAAGTCAGCTTTTTGGCGCCCTACTCAGTAAGACCATTCAATTTCCTGACGAAAACCATATTTTTATTGTTGATGGGCAGCCAATTATTACCTTTTGGGGTTTTGTCAGCGCCAATCAGCAACTTAGAGTTGACCCTGTTGCTTGCTTAAAGCCAGCGGTTGCGCCAATTGCACCAACATCAACCGTGGTTCCACCAGCACAAGAAAACGTCATCATTACTGACACTAAGCGCCCTTGGTGGCGTTTCTTATGGTGGTTGTTACCTTTATTATTACTTCTACTCGCTATTTTCTTCTTAAGAGGCTGTTTCTCAACGCCAGCGTTACCTACGGTCGATATTAAAACACCCAATATTGAAGCGCCTAAATTGCCAGATCCTACGCTTGAGAAGCCGAAAGTCCCTACAGTCGTGACTAACGGTCACACCGTCGGTGTGCCAACCGGCACTGTTCACACAGGCACATTAGGTACTGTAGATGCAAATGGAAATGTGATTAATGGCACTGGCGGTAACGGCGCAGTCGTTGATCCTAATACGGGTTTACCTGTCGTTGATCCTCAAACGGACAATAACCAAGGTGCCTTACCTGAAGAGACACAACAACCGAATATACCACCGGCTGATCCTGCTGCACAAAATGCGCAACCGAAAACAGATAACACCCTAAATACGGGAAATGAGAACAACACGCCTAACTCTCCGGTTGATCCTAATGCACCACCTGATGTCACACCGCCTGCGACAGCAGATAACACGACACCACTCACTATTCCTGCGAATGCATTAGCCAATGGCTCAACGCAATTCCTCAATGGTCAATGGAAAGCAGGAGCGGGAATTCAAGATCAAAAAACGGGTAAACCACTGAGCCTGAATTACCAAATTGATAATGGTAAAGGACAAGTCGTCATGACACGCAGTGATGGCGTGACCTGCAAAGCACCTGTCAACGCAGCCGTAAATCAAAGCGGATTAAATATTAATAATCAAGGCCAGGCTCTGTGTAGTGATGGTTCAAACTATTTGATGCCAAATATTATTTGCCAGCCAGGAAGCCAAAATATTGCTGATTGCCAAGGGAAATATGAAAACAGTCAGCCATTCCCATTATCAATGAAGCGGGAGAATAACTAATTCATGTTAGCGCCACTGACCGATTATAAAGACAAAATTACCCTTATCCGAGACAGTAATATTCAGTTTCTGGATTTCGGTTTTAAGCTACCACAGCGCAAAGAGTACGGTGAGTTTGTTAAAAAAGGCGAAAACGGCCCGTTAATGCGACTCATCTATAATGAACGAGACGATAACTATCTTTATCCTGCACCTAAAAATCAGCCTCAAACACCGAGAGAAGCCGAATTTAGTTTCTCTCTTGAAGAGTCATTAACGCTATTAAATGACACATGGTTGCCAGTGCCATTTTTCCGTTTTAATCCACCTCGCGCATTCTCTCAAGGTCCTGATAACTGGGTAAGAATGATGTTCCATCAACTGCCAGAGCCAGATGAAGATGGGCATACACACCGCGTTGTTGTGGCATTTGATACGCGAATTGAGCCAAATCGCACCAATACCGCATATCTAGCGCCAAACGAAGAAGATGTTCGCTCAGGGGTTGCTTTTGCGCTTGCCTATTTAGGCTATGAAGTTGAGAACTTCCTTGAAACACCTTGGATTGATGGCTGGTTAAAGGAAGTGTTTAGCGAAAGAGCGCTCGCTGTAACCCAAATGTACCATGATGAACTTGAAGATGCGCTCAAAGAGTTTCAACATCAGGCACATTATCTCAATTTACTCAATATCTTAGGTGAGAAGCTACACTTACCTGAAATCAAAATTAACGAAACCAAACCACAAGAACCGGCGATCGAAGTTGACCTTATTCTTGATGTGGGTAACTCACGCACCTGTGGGATCTTAATTGAAGATCACATCAATGATAACAAAGGGTTAACGCAACTCTATGAAATGACGCTGCGTGATCTCAGCCACCCTTATCAAATCTATAATGAACCATTTGAAAGCCGTGTTGAATTTGCGCAAGCGGAATTTGGTAAACAAGATTTTTCAGTTAATAGCGGTCGAAACAATGCCTTTATGTGGCCTACCATTGGTCGCGTTGGCCCGGAAGCCAACCGCATGGCAGCGCAACGCTTAGGTACTGAAGGCTCAACCGGTATTTCAAGCCCTAAACGCTATTTATGGGACGACTCGCCGTATTCTCCGGGTTGGCGCTTTAGTCGCTCTTTTGGTCAAACAGACAGAGAGCCACTGGCGACGGCTGTGCCGATGACATACCTTCTAAACGATCACGGTGAACCGTTATTCCGTTTAGAACCAGATGATCGCATGCCCGTGTTTACGCCAAACTATACTCGCAGTTCATTAATGACCATGATGTTAACCGAAGTGTTAGCACAGGCATTAACACAAATGAACAGCCCAGCTCAACGCCTTAAAATGAGTCATGCAAGCGCGCCTCGTCAACTGCGCAATATCATTTTGACTATTCCACCTGCAATGCCAAAACCAGAGCGCGCTATTTTTGAAACGTGCATGGAAAACGCATTAGGGCTAATTTGGAAAGCAATGAATTGGGACCCAACCGACGAAAAACTGCGTTTTGATGGTAAAGATGCACAATGTCGTATACCGATGCCAAACATCCATGTGAAATGGGATGAAGCCACTTGTGGTCAGTTAGTTTACCTCTACAACGAAACACAAATTAAATTTGGTGAGCGTACTGAAGCCTTTTTTGCCAGCCAAGTGCGGGAAGATAACCGCGCATTAACCGGTGACAGCACGTTAAAGATCGCCTCAATTGATATTGGTGGCGGAACAACCGATCTCGTGATCACACGCTATAAACTGGATACGGGTACAGGTAGTAACGTCAAAATCATTCCAACACAATTATTCCGTGAAGGATTCAAAATTGCTGGCGATGATATTTTACTGGATATCATCCAGATTTGTGTATTACCTGCATTACGCACCGCATTAACGGATGCGGGTATTTCTGATGCCGATGCTCTGATGTCTTCACTTTTTGGGAGTGAAGGTTTAGATGCGGGGCAACAAGTACTGCGCCAACAGCTTACCTTACAAATCTTTAATCCAATTGGGTTGAAAATTTTAAGTCAATACGAAAACTACGATCCCTTAGTGCCTCATGAAGGCATTAACAGTACGTTTGGTGAATTGCTTAACGTTCTACCGACAGAGCATGTACGTCGTTATATTGATGACGCAACCAATAAAGAGCTTGGTGGTGGCGACAGTTTCTCCATTTTAAATGTGCCTGTACAAATTAACTTTGCGCAATTACACGCTGAATTTATTTCGGGTGAACGTATTAATATCACTCGTAGTTTAAAAGCGCTGTGTGAAGTGCTTTATTACTACTCCTGTGATGTTTTACTGCTGACAGGTCGCCCTTCTCGTTTACCGGGTATTCAAGCGCTATTAAAAGTATTACAGCCTGTACCACCTTCTCGTATTCTGCCATTACACGGTTACAAAACAGGTGGCTGGTATCCATTCAACAAAAAAGGCCGTATTGACGATCCAAAATCAACCGCGGCAGTTGGTGCAATGTTGTGTTTAATGGCTGAAAATGCACGTTTGCTCAACTTCTACTTCTCGACAGGTAACTTTAAAACTTACTCGACAGTACGTTATTTAGGGATGTTGGATAATAACAACACTATTTCCGATAATGACGTCTACTACCGTGATATTCAGGATAAATTTGAACCTGATCCTGATACCTATTTCGAAGTCAGAGGCGGGATCCGCTTAGGTTTCCGTCAATTAGATAATGCCCGTTGGCCAGCATCTCCACTTTATACCTTACGCATTAAAAATCCGAAATTGGCACAGCAACTGAGCCAAGAAGACAGCGTATTGCATATCAAACTTGGAGAAGAAAGAGGGGCTTCCGGCCATAATGATGACAATAAATCTGAAAAATTACGGATTGAAGAAATGGAGCTTATTAATGGCAAAGGTGGCGTTAATAAAAACGGTTTAAGCTTCAAACTCAATACGTTAGCAGATAGTGGTATTGGTGAAACATCCTATTGGCTGGATAGCGGGAGTGTATTAGGTAAATGAATATGATGGATGAAAAACAGTTAACAGCCAAATGGGATGCCATTTATCAAGGCGCAGGTAAAGCCATTGATTGGGTAACGGCAGTAAGAGGTAATGCGCCTCGTTTAAATACCGAAGCCGATAGCCTTATTTATCGTCTACGCCGTAGCCGTAATATGGCAAAAAATCTCAGTTTAGCGACACAAAGACCAATGTCTGTGGGCTTTTTTGGTCTCTCACAAGCAGGAAAATCATACCTGATTTCAGCACTTGCTGCCGGGCAAGAGGGTCGCTTAAGAACCAATATGTCAGGTAAAACGCTTGATTTTATCGACCATATCAACCCACCGGGTGGCGGTAAAGAAGCCACGGGTTTAGTGACTCGCTTTAGTCGCAACGCGACAAAAGGTACACAAGCGTTTCCTGTCGAGTTACATCTTTTCAGTGAAATTGAGATCGTTAAAATTCTCGCTAATGCTTACCTGTATGATTTTAATCAGGAAAAAATTGAATTTGAGCTAGATGACGAGAAAATTTCTCGTTTAATCAATTCATTAAGCACGCAACGCAGTACGACACCTGTTGCAGGTATGACTCATGATGATGTTGTTTCATTATGGGATTATCTGCAACGCCATGCGGAAAAAAGCCAGAAAAAATTGGCGACAACCTATTGGCCTAAAGCGATTGAATTAGCACCTTATCTCAGTATCACGCAACGCGCTAAACTCTTTTCTGTTTTATGGGGCGATATTGCAGAGCTGACATCCGCTTATCAACGTTTTAGCACCACACTGGCTTCTTTAGGTCATGCATCTCTTGTTTTGGCTCCGCTCTCTTCTTTAGTCAAAGAGCAAGATGGCGTGTTAGTACAAGAAGACAGTATTATGAACGTGGATATGTTAGAGCGTCTCAATACTGCCAATGATAGTCAGATCAGCATTTGTCCTGTTCATGGCGATCGTATTGATGCCCCTGTTACCCTTTCATTAGCAGAATTAACTGCGCTGACGGTTGAATTAGTCGTCCCGTTATTAGATGCACCAAGTAAAGCTCTGTTTGAACACGTTGAACTGCTCGATTTTCCTGGCTATCGTGGTCGTTTAGGGGTTGAAACCATGGCGGATGTACGTCGTCAGGTCAACGATGACAGTGCTAACCCTCTGGCACAGCTTATTCTTCGGGGTAAAGTTGCCTATCTGTTTGAACGTTATACTGATAACCAAGAAATGAATGTGTTAGTGGTGTGTACCGCATCAAACAAGCAATCAGATGTAAAAGAAGTCGGTGCTGTCCTCACAGAATGGATCAATAACACGCAAGGTAAAGATGCATTAACGCGCGCTAAACGCCCTTCTGGGTTAATTTGGGCAATGACCATGTTTGATATGCGTATTACTAACTCTTTAACTATGAATGAGGCGTTATTACGCCAATCATGGGGTAAAGGGGGCATGATCAAAATGGCAATGTTAGAGCGCTTTGGTCAATATGAATGGATGTCATCAGATTGGATCAATGGTGAAGCCTTTAATAACACCTTCTTAGTGCGTAAACCGGGTGTACCTACCCCGTTTATTCAAATCAGTCATGGCAAAGAGACCGTCTTAAACGAGGACAGTGTTTCACAGCTACATCTGATGAAAAAAACCTTTGCTGAAGACGAAACTGTCCAACGCTATATTCGTGAGCCAGACCAAGCATGGGATGCGATGTTGTCGCTCAACGATGGTGGTATGCAACGTCTTGCCGACTACCTTGAAACCGTTGCATTAAAATCACTAAAACTTGAACGTATCAGTGAGCAATTGGAAGAAATCCAACGTGATTTAATCGGTCATCATCTTGAAAAATGGTATCAATCAGGTGGTGAAGAAGAGCTGGAAGTCAAACGCCGTAATGCCGCCACTATTTTACGCTTTATGCAAAGCCGCCCTTATTTACAAGGTGCCTTGCTAGATTATCTTCTGCCTCCTCGTAAATCACTCTACGATCTGTATATGCAAGAAAAAGAGGTTATCGATACACTTTCAGATAACAAGAAAGCGACTCAAGCCCCCGTTTCTGCCTTTGCCGCTATGGAGCAACCGACTTTCGATCTGTTTAGCGATACGCCAATTTCTCTGGTATCAGAAGAAGATGAAGCGCCTAAAGGTCACGGCAATGAGGTTACCTACCCTAAAAAAGTGATGGCATTATGGATAAATCATCTGCGTAGCCTGCCTGATAACAGTACGTTGTTAACCTATTTAGGCATTGATCAAGAAATTATGGTGCTGTTAGTTGATGAACTTATCACGGCCATTAACCGCCTTGGTGTTGAACAACGTATGTTGAAAACCCTTGCAGGAACCGAAGCCATTGCCCGCCGTGATGACTTAGCCGAACAGCAATCATCTCGTGTTTATAATGTGCTGGGTGATTTTATTACTTGGTTTAATTTCAAAGATAACGGTGTTGAAAAACCCGATAGCAAAATCAATGTTGGTCATAAAATCTTTGAAAGACCAGATAACACTAGCGTGCAATGGGGTGAGGATGAGCGTTTAGTCCGCTTACCGACCAACCCGGTTAACTATACTCTTTTATTTGTGATTGATTGGCTTATCGCGTTATCAGCGATTATTACTGAGAATGCGGGGCATTCTGCGGGAAGAGAGATCAGTGCTGAACAAAACGCACTCTTAGGTCAAATCATTCAAACCATGAAATTATCCGTTGTGGAGTCATAATTCGTGTTTAATCCAGAATTAAAACCCGTACAACCTGCTCGTCCCGGCTTTGCGGTATTAAGTATTCGTAATTGGGAAGGTGACGCTTCCCCTGTTTATTTAAGCATTCAGCGTAACCAAGATCGCTATTTCTTAAATGATAAAGGGGAATGGGTAGGTAATGCCTTTTTCCACCAGCTATCGCTTGAAGATGCTGATGATGGTTATCAAATCGTTCTTGATAAAACGTTGGTTGATCCCCTCGTGAGCAACTTACAAATGGCGTATCAATTTACGTTAAAAGACGATAATGAAACACAAGATATCGGACGACTACGTATTCGTGATGGCGTATTAGCCTCACAAGCTCAAGGTCAAAGTGAAGCATTAAAATCAACGGCTACATTAGATAATCAGCCTGTTCCGCCTGCGCCCATTGTTGAAACATCCCCCGCGCCAGAACCTGAACCACTCAAAATACCTGAGCCAGAGCCTGAACCCATTATCCCTGAAATCAAAGTAGATGAACCACCACAGCGTCCAACACCACCTGCACCGAAAAAATCAAAAATCGGCTTAATTTTTGCGATTATTTTGATTTTAATTTTAGCGGGTATCTTAACGTGGTTCTTCTTACTAAGAGGCAATCCCGCAGGCGAACCAGCACCACAACCGACACAAGAACCCGCAACACCAAGTGTATGTAGTGTTGAAAACATGAAATCGGGTACCGCATTAGCCTTTGTACAAAGTTGCATACAGAGCCAACCAGATAGCAAAACTATCCTTGCAACGATCTCACTCGCAAAACAGAACAATCAATGTGATGTTGCTCAGCGTTTATATGCTTATAAAGCACAATCAGGTGATGTTGAGATCGCACTGAATTACGCTCGTGAATACGATCCAGACACTGCATCAACACAAGGCTGCTTTGGTGCAGACAAAGAGACCGCTATTTATTGGTACGAAGCGGTTCTCAATCATGACTCACAAAACAGTGACGCAAAAGCGCGTCTTGAAGCTTTGAAAAAATAGGAAAGTCGCATGAAAAAGGCGCATTGGCTTACGCTTATTCTCAGCGGTTTAATTCTAACAGCGCCAGCCCGTGCTGAAGAGAAAAAGCCGCTATTACAAGAGGGTAAAAAGACCCTCTATCAACGTGTATTAACTTATCCGGGTTGCCAAATCGCTGACACTGTTGGCGCAAAAGGTAAAGAGCAACCTGCATTTAGCCGTTTTTATGTTTACCAACGCCAAAAACAGGGCACTAATGAGTGGCTACAAGTTGGTCCTGATAGCTTAGGTCACATTAGCGGTTGGATGAATGCAAGTTGTACCTCAGAATGGAAAATGCAGTTAACACTCGCATTTACTAACCCTGCGGGTCGTAACCCAATGCTGTTTTTCAAAGATAAGCAAACAGTTGAAAGCTTACTTGAAAGCCCAACGCCTGAAAAACAATACAAACCCTTTTTAACCGACATTAAAAACCAAAAAGTCAATCCAGCTGTTTTAGCAAAAGAGCCGGATTATATGATTGATCAGAAAAGTAATTTCTATCTACTGCCTGTATTAGGATCGGATGAAGTCTTTACTGATGCGGGCTATAAAGTGCGAGTGCTCAATGTGGCATCTGTTTCTTCACAAACGAAAGACAGCAAAGATGCACAGAATACGAACGCAACGGCAAACAGTACAAAACCAGCAACACCTAACAGCAAAGATGCTGACAATATGATGCAAGGTTTTTCTGCGGCTGTGGTGTTTGTTATCGACTCAACAATATCCATGGACCCTTATATTGATAGAACCAAAGAAGCGATCCAAAAGGTTTATGCACAAGTCGAAAAAGACAATATGTTGGATAAGGTCAAATTTGGTTTAGTGGCGTTTCGCTCTAATATCAAAGCGGTACCGGCATTGGAATACGACAGCAAGATGTTTGTAAATCCCAATGATGTAAAAGATGGTCCTGATTTCCTAAATAAAGTTAAAGAATTACGCCAAGCTAAAGTCTCAAGTAGCCGTTTTGATGAAGATGCTTATGCTGGTGTAATGCAAGCCCTTGATGATGTTGATTGGACACGCTTTGGTGCGCGCTACGTTATTTTAATCACTGATGCAGGGGCATTAACGGGAGATGATCCTCTTTCATCAACTAAGCTCGATGCAGAACAAATCCGCCAAGAAGCCGCTTATCGCGGTGTTGCACTTTATACACTGCACTTAAAAACCCCATCAGGGGCAAAAAATCATGCTTCTGCGCAAGCACAATATGAAGCATTAACGCTCAATCCGTTCTTACACAAATCCCTTTACTACCCAATCAACTCAGGGGATGTAAATAGTTTTGGTCGGATGGTCGATAGTCTAGCAACCGCGGTAACCACTCAAATTCAAACGGCTTATCGTGGTGAAGCGGCGGTGGGTAGCGCATTAAATGCTGATCCTGCTTATAGTAAAGATAAAGAAACAGATACCTTACTTAACGATGCACACGATTTAGGCTATGCCATGCGTTTAGCTTATTTAGGTGAAAAACAAGGTACAAAAGCGCCGCCGGTCTTTAAAGCATGGATAAGCGATCGGGACTTATTACAGCAAAATATCCCAACCACAGAAGTGCAAGTTTTGCTGACGAAAAGTGAGCTTAGCGATTTAAGTGATGTTATGAAAAAAATTGTTAATGCGGCTAATGAAGGTTTGATCTCACCTGACAATATGTTTGCGGATTTACGCTCAATTGCCGCCACAATGGGTAACGATCCAAATCAAATCAAACAAGGTTCAGCGACTAAATTAGGCGAAATGGGCTTACTCGGTGAATACGTCGAAAACCTGCCTTATTTAAGTGAGGTGCTTGGGTTAGATGAAGAGACTTGGAAAAGCTGGGATGGACTAGAGCAAGAGAAATTTATCCGCCGACTCAATACCAAGTTGCAATATTATCAACGTTATAACGAAGATGTTGATCGTTGGATATCCCTTGCACCACAAAGCGATCCACGCGATCACGTTTATCCTGTCCCACTGGAAAACCTGCCTTAATGATCCAGATTGAAGGCATGGCAATTACGCGTGGTGATGCGCAACACGGCTTTCGTGTTGCGCTTCCTTCATTGACCCTTGAAAAAGGGGAGATCGGCGCACTAACTGGGTTAAGTGGTTGTGGTAAAAGCACCTTGTTGGAAATGATCGGGCTAATTTTACGTCCTGATGAATTAACCCATTTTCAGCTCAATGACGATGTCATTATCACCCAAGCGGTGTTAAGTAATGAACAAACGCAACTCGCATCATTACGTGCTGAAAAATTGGGTTTTATGCTCCAAAGTGGCGGATTACTTCCCTTTTTAACCGTCATGCAAAATATTCAATTACCTCGCAAGATGCTGGGATTAACACCGCACTCCACTTGGCTTGATCACGCCATTGACCATCTGCAATTACGCCCTTTACTTAATCGCCTTCCTCGCCAACTCTCCATTGGTGAACGCCAACGTGTAGCATTTATTCGCGCAATCGCCCATGAGCCTGCTTTATTACTTGCCGATGAGCCTACTGCCGCTCTCGACCCTCATAATGCACAAGCGTTGTATACATTAATAGTGGAGATGGTAAAGCAACTCAATATCTCTGCGCTGGTCGTTAGTCATGATTGGTCTTTAGTCGAGCGTTTTGAATTTAGTCACTATCATGCACAACTACAAGGGGGCGGTAGTGTCTTTATCAAACAATAATACCCGTCCTAATCGCCTTGGCTTACTCAGCTCTCTTGCTTGGCGTGACTTAATTTATGATCGCAAAGTCGCGCTCTGTATTGTGTTCTCTTTAGTCTCCGTGATTGCGCCATTGTTGCTACTGTTTGGGCTAAAAAACGGCATTGTGACGCAGCTTCACAACCAACTGCTAAATGATCCTCGTAACCTTGAAATTCGCATGTTAGGTAATGGCAACTACCCTCAAACTTGGTTTGATGAAATTGCGCAAAAAGAAGAAGTCCGTTTTGTTATTCCGCTAACTCGTAGCCTAAATACACAAGCCGATATTGTGATTGATGGGCAACGTTTTATTGATAATGCTGAAGTGATCCCAACCGCAGAAAACGATCCTTTATTAGAAGGTGTTACTATTCCCGAAAATGCAGACACCTTAGTACTCTCTGCCAATGCGGCACAAAAACTACAGGCGAATGTAGGCGATAATGTACGCTTATTTATCAGCCGTAAGCTTAATGGCGTCAATGCGCGAGCCAAACGTACCTTTACTGTCGTTGCCATTATCAGTGATAGCAAATTTCCAAGAGCCGCCGCTTTTGTTTCTCTTGATGTTTTAGTGGCAATGGAAGATTACCGAGATGGTTATCAAGCACCTCTTTTTGGCGTCACACAAGGCACTGAAGCGAAACCAAGAACTCAGTTTGCCAAAGCACGCCTTTATGCAAAAAATTTAGATGCTATTGCACCACTCGATGATTGGTTTAGACAACAACACATTGATGTGATGACACAAAAGAGTCAAATAGAGTCTGTAAAAGCTATCAGCTACGTCCTTAACGTTATTTTTTCTGTGATTGCTTGGGTATCACTATTAGGCTGTATTGCCTCATTAATTGGCGCATTCCTTGCCAATATTGACCGTAAACGAAAAGACATGGCGGTATTACGCCTATTGGGTTTTCATCAATTTGCAGTCACTCTATATATTGTGTTGCAAGCGCTGTTATTAACCAGTGTTGCCTTTATTTTAGCCCTTGGGCTTTATGGCGTCGGTAGCACCTTATTTACCACATTATTAGGCACACATTTACCTGAACAAGCCTTTGTCTGTCAGTTAACATTTTGGGATTTATTCATCGCTATGTGCAGTGCCTTACTTGTGGCATTACTAGTGGCAAGTATTGGCGCATTACGTGCCGTTTCGATTGAACCTGCGGAGAGCTTACGTGAAATTTAATTTATCGCTTCTAACTTTATCATTCGCGCTGTTATCTAGCAGTTTTACCGCATCTGCCAAATGGGATGATAAATTCGTTAACCCAAAAGCCCTGCCTGATGATGTGATCTTGCCTTTCCCTTGTGAAGGCTCAATGGTTTTTCGCCAAGTCACCATCCCTTTAAGCCAGCCATTACAAGATTACAGTGTAACCCTAGGGCAAGAAGGCGATGAATGGGGCTATTTAGAACAATCACGAGCAGAACATATTGCGGGTAGTTTTCCATTAAAAGGTAAAGAAAAAGGCCGTTACTACCTTATGGCAAAATACCCCGTTACCGATCTGCAATATAACGCCATGCAAAGCGTGAGTAACGGCAAAGAGTGCCCTGTTGCTTCCAATAAATTACGTTTACCAAAGGTGAACATCAGTTGGTATGAAGCGATGCAATTTGCAGATCAATATAACCAATGGTTAAGAAGCAAACATCCTGAAGCACTCCCTGTTGAAGATGGCGCAAAAGGTTTTGCTCGATTACCAACAGAAACGGAGTGGGAATTTGCCGCCCGTGGCGGTTTAAAAGTCTCAGCCTCCGAATTTCGTGATGTGCGCTTTCCAATGCCAGAAGGCACCAAAAACTATATTTGGTCAGCAGGTAGTCAATCCGCTAATGGTTCGTTACAACTCACCGGTTTGTTATCACCCAATCCTCTAGGCTTACATGACATGTTGGGTAATGTCGCTGAAATGATGTTTGAACCTTTTAGACTCAATAAACTCGATCGCTTACATGGACAAGCGGGTGGCTTTATTGTGCGTGGTGGTAGTTATCTCACCCCAGAAAGCGATATGCGCAGTTCATGGCGTCAAGAAGAGCCTTATTACACCAACACCGGTGCAAATAAAAACAAATACACAGGCTTCCGTTTAGCGATTGTTGCCCCAGCATTAACATCACGCGACAAAATCAAAGAGATAGAAAAAGAGTGGCAACAATTAGGTAATGAGAAACCCGCTAATAAATCAAAAACCCATAGCGATAATTCCATTAATAGCCTGAATACGCTATCAACCCAAGTCCAAGATGAAGCATTGAAAAAACAATTAGCTGAATTGAAAAATACATTACGAGCAAATGCACAACTGCGTGATGAACAACGAGATCAAGCTATCCGTACTTCACTGCAATTAGGTGCTTTTTTATGTACCAAATTAAAAGATGATGGCGAGTTCTATGATCGATTAATCGCACTACATGAAAAAAATTGTCCCGCAGGCACCAAAGATGCCACATGTGAACGACGTCAAGAGCAAGTCAACGAACATAAGAAAACCCTCGACTTTGTCGTGAGTTATTACGCAGACACATTAGTGGATATGGCAACAACGTATGATGCTTCTTTAGTAAAACCTCAGATTGACGTTGTACGTCAATTGATGGAGGCAAGAGGAAAATCAAATTTAAATACGTATCTTTCAACGTATATGCAAGGACTCCAAGGATATTGGGCTAACGGTAAAGTTTCACGGAATGAATGGCTTGAAGCGTGCAAAAAACAATAACAGAGACTTTGAGATAGGTGTGGTATGAACAAACAACTCATGGCGGTACTTAGCATTAGTGCATTACTTGCCTTATCAGGATGCCAAAGCAATAACGGTACAGATCCTCGATTAAAAAACAACAGTGACATGGAGTTTTTCAGCAAATCAGGTATTACGGCTTGTGCGGGTGGTGCGGCGATTGGTGCATTAGGCTGCTTAGTTTCAAATTCCAGCAATAAAGGGGCATGTATGCTCATTGCTGCGGTCGCAGGTTGCGGTGTTGGTATTGGTGCAAATGCCTATTTAGACAACAAACGCCAAAATTACGCGACAAAAGAAGAGATGCTCAATTCTATGATTGCTGATATTCAAAATGAAAATCAGCGCTTACAAAGTGCCTCTAATACAGCGAAAGCGGTTATTGCTGATGATAAAAAAGCGATTGCAAAAATTCAGCAAGATATGAAACAGCAACGTTTAAATAAAGAAGCGGCAGAGAAACAACTCAAAGGTATTGATGCCAATATTGCAGCACTTCGCTCGCGCTTAGCAGATATGAAAAAACGTGAAGCTGAATGGCGTGATATTGCAGCTCAAAGTCGTCAAGATGGCTTAAAAACAGCACAGCTCGATAAACAAATCAATGGGATGAAGCAACAAGTTGCCTCTTTACAAGAAGAGCTTGATAGTCTTTATACTCAACGCACTGCAATAAGACTTAGTTAAAATTAAAAAGGACGATGATGAAATTTTTACCACTTTCCCTTGTAGGAATGACCTTACTTCTAAGTGGATGTGTGACTAATCCAGCGGATTGTGATCCGACAGCCGGTGATGTCAGCATTATCACAAAATTTAATTGTAATTACTCAGGGACTTACGATAACCGTATTGAGCAAAAAAAAGCGATTCTAGGTAACGAACAAGCATTAAATAAAGAATTTAAAGCTGTTTTAGCTGCGATTGAAAAAGAAAAGCAACAAACTAATGCGAGCCTCAAAACCCAACAAGCAAACCAACGCGCATTGAATCAATCAATGACCAATCTGTTAAATCAAATTCGCCAAAAAACGAAAGGGCAAAATGATATTCAAAAACAGATCAATGACATTGACAAACAGATGAAAGCGGCACAAAACAATCCATCAAAATCAGTGATGGAAAAACAACTTGAATTAGAAAACTTACAAAATCAGGTTATTAGCTTACAAAGCGATTTAGGCCTTAAATAAACCTAAAAAGGCTCTCTATTATTATTTAGAGAGCCTTCTTTTTTATTTTCATTCTTATTTTCTATTTTTTACATAATCATTTATATTACCAAAATATTATTATTCATATAACATCAATAACAATCAATAGACCTTTTTAATAAAACAACCGTATTTAAGCTAACGTGTTATTTTTTATTCCATTAAAAATAGACTCATTATTATAATCCCCTCGCTTAATAACACATTCTTATTATTTAAATTATGGGATATAACTAATGAAAACAAAATTACTATCAACTTTATTTATAACTGGTTTATTGACGACTTCTTCTGTTTATGCTCAAAACGATTTTAAATTAGAGAAAACCACGCTTTCAGCAGGTTATGCACAAGTCAAAATGGCGGGGCAAAACCCAATGCACGGTGGTGTTTTTTCTATTCGTCAAGAAATTAATTCACAATTTGGTATTTTAGCAACAGCAACTTATGCCCAAAATGAATATGATTTAAATAAGCCAGTTAATACTTTCTTTAAAGATGTAAATGCGCGTTATTACTCTGTTATGGCGGGTCCAACAGTACGTTTAAATGATTTTATTAGTGTTTATGGCACCGCAGGTATGAGCCAAATTCAATTTAAATCTGAAAGTTCAGAATTAAAAAAATTAAAGAAAAATGCATTTAGTTGGGGTGCAGGTTTAATCATTAATCCAGCAGAAATGGTGTCTATTTCTCTCGGATATGAAAATAGCCGTTTTAAATTTAAAGATACCGATAACCGCATTGTTTTAGATGGTTTCGTAGCTAATATTGGTTATCGTTTTTAATTAAATTGAAGCACATATTATTTTATAATATGTGCTTATTTTCTAATGACATTAGAAGAAAAGAAGTATTTTTAATTTCCAATTTTTATCTTAAATTAAAAAACAATTCTGTACTCTCTGGTCTATACATTCCTTTAATTGACGCAGTACAAACAAAACCTTTTGATTTTAATATTGGCGCTAATTCTATCAACTTTTCTTGTGCAACCGTAATAAGTACATCTGGTGAATCAAAGTATTGCAATGATAAATCGACCAATTGGCTACCTATCCCTTGCCCTTGATGAAATGGTGAGGTGTAAAGGGTACAAATCTTATTTTCATCATGACTTTTTTTCAGTAAGGCTACACCTAAGAGCATAGTACCATTATGAGCAATAATAATTTTCCGCTGACTTTCATAAGATGGTTGATAAAATTTATATTAAAGCCAATCATTAAAATTAGGATATAACGCAGAGATGTTACTTAAAAAGTGATTGATCTGTACCCCAAACACTTGATTATTGCATGAAAAAAAAGAAGAATAATTTATATTTCTCATATCATTCTCCTTATTTATATAAAACCAGTTTTAAATAGCATTTATCCAAGTCTCCATACTTTAATACATCGATATAATACGTCAATGATATTGATGAGACTTGTCGCGATTAAACTAGAAAACACCCCTAAGATAATAATAAATAGTATAACGTATATAATTTCCTTCAGCCCTACTTTTCTTGTCGAAAATCTAGCAAAAGCAGAAAAATACTCTATTTTTTTATCTGATTTCGTTTTCCAATGATAGATCAACATTTTTGTTTTTACTTGTGTATCTTTATTATCACAGAGATAGGTATCCCACAGCTTATCTTCTAATATTCGACAGCGATCATAAGTTGTATGCCCTATTTTAAATTCTGATGATTCATTTCTAATAAGAAAAAAATGGACTTTATGAACATTTCTACATATTGCTACTTTTTCTCTAATTGTTTTCGGTAAATTACGTGATTCATTAACTCTAAAATCCACTACTTCACTTTTTTCAAAATAATACGTGATTAGTGAATCTTTTGATTTATACTCTCTCGAAATATTATCTATATCTTCTTTTTCTAAAACATATCTAAATCTTAAATACTAGTTTTTTTCTTTATATTCTTCTGAGCAATTAAATATTTTATTAGAAAATTTTATGATTGTTCCTACTTTATCTCCTTCACAATGTTCTTCAATTAAAACTCTATTCTCTGATGTTCCATAGGATAAATTAGTAAAAAAAACGATACCCTCACTATCTTTTTGTTCTGAAAAAACAATATACTTAGCACTGCATTCTCTTATTGGTTTTATCTTGCTTACATCATTATTAAAAACAGTTGAAATTAATTCTTCACTTTCAACAACGTTATCACCTAAAGTTGAAATATAACTTTTTATATTATACCTAAAAGGCAAGTAAACATTGATTGAATCAAATTACTTATTTTTCCCACTAATTAATACACCAATATCTAAATAATTTATTTTATCATTAGGAAGATGCCAATAATTAAAATGCAATTCTAGCGCCACACTGCTAGGTGCATCTTCACTTGAGTTTTCAACCCAAAAAGCTAAACTTTGTGTCATTTATAATCATTCCTGATCAAGATGAAAAAAATTATTATCAGTATCAAACCTAAATATGTTCAGAAAATCTATGATGGAAATAAAATCATTGAGCTTCGTAAATCGATTGGATTGAGTTTTATACAAAACAATAAAATGTATATTTATAGCTCTTCCCCTAAAAAAGCGATCACTGGTCATGCTTATATCGATAAAATAGAACGAGTAAGTAAAGATGAGATAAAACAATATTATTTAGATAAAATTGCCATATCAAACGAAGAATTAGAAAACTACCTTACTGATGGCAAAAAAGGAATGATGATTTGGTTAAAAAATATAGTTGAATACCAAAAACCGATCTCACTCGCAAAACTTAAAGAAACGGGCTTCACTGCACCACAATCTTATTGTTATGTTTCAGATGCACTGACATTATTACTTAATGAAAACACTTAAAAATAAAAAGCCTCTGTTTGATTAAAACAGAGGCAAAATAACGCAATAAAAGACTCACACCAGGGAATAACACAGACTCCGATTGTCTCAAAACCCTCTACATTAAATCTTGATACGTGCCTAGCTGATAATCTCTTTCCAATATCTCATGTTTTAATGCGCTATCTGTTAATACTTCAAGCTCCGTTAAACGCTGAAAACAATAACCACTTGCACGCAATGGATTATCCACAAAAGCAGGATGTGTCATCACTTCAATAGAATGTTCATGGCGCGCTTTCGACTCATCAAGTACCTTTAAAAACAATGCTTGAGTGATTTCATCTCCATAAAATTGACTATCAAAACCATCACTGCTTATCACACCTTGGGTATTAATCCCTTCTTTATGCGCTAGCAGTCTATCAACACGCACTGGTAGCGATTTTTCTTTAGCAAACTCCGCCACAATAGGAAAAATTTGTTTAAACATATGCACATGATGGTGACTATCAATATGGTCTGGCTCACAACCAAAAATCTCAATAAAACGCTGATATTGTGCTTTAAGCTCAACACGAATTTCATCAAGTGGCAAATTGCCCTCATCTGCCATTTGCCATACCCATTTCCCTAGTACACCTTCACGCGTTAAAGAAGGCAAAGGAGACAGCGGTTTACCCATCGTCAGCGTAAAATGAAGCCCAACACCTAACCCAGGCAACTCATGACGTAATTGTGCTGCGTGTTTAATTCCTTCAGCATTGACAAGTGCTGTTGTTGAGCTAACTACGCCATAACGAAAACACTCTGCAATACCGTAGTTTTGCCCTTTACTCAACCCGAAATCATCCGCATTCACAATTAATAAACCAGCCATTCTGTCTCCTTATTACTTATTTTTATTCGCTGACAATTAATGAGAGGCTTTTTCTAACTCAGCAATTGCTTTAGCAAAATTAGGTAGATGTGCTTTATGCGCTAATAACATTTCACGCGTAAGGACTTCTGCATCTTTATCTGAAAGTACTAACGGTGTTAAGTTCATTGCTAATAAAGCATCATTTAATTCACCACTCATAGCCGCTTTGCTAGCAGCTATTTCAAAGCCTTTAATGGTATGAATTAATCCCATCACTTTCTCATCAAAGTGTGTAATACGTGGATGTGGTTTTGCACCATCACGCCCTAAAATAGCGGTCACCTCAATTGACCAATCAGCGGGAATATTATCGATATGACCATGATGAGGAATATTCACATAATGCTCAGTTTGTTTATCATTATAAATAGCATTAATCACTTCACAGGCAGCATCAGAGTAATAAGCTCCTCCACGTAATTCCAACTCTTTCGGTTTGATATTTAAATCTGGATCTTTATATAATTCAAATAGTTGTTTTTCGACTTTTTGTACTACTTTAGCGCGAGCGCCACCTTTATAGTATTCCCCCATTTCAATCGCTAACATCTCTTTTTGCTTGAAGTAATACAGTAAATAAGAGCACGGCAGCATATTAAGAGAGCGGATCAACCCTTCACTAAAGGGTAGATCAAAAATATTTTTCACAGAGCCCGCAGTTAATGTGCCTGAAGCCACACCGTCCAATAATTCAGGAAAACGGGATTGACCATTTACGATAACGTCTTTAATAAACACCATGTGATTTAAGCCAAATAAATCAATAGAGAGTTCATCTTTATCCGTTAACTTCAACACATCTGTAATAAACATTTTCATACCAATTGGAATATTACAAACGCCAATAAACTTCTTAAACTTGGTATGACGGTAAACGGCTTCTGTTACCATGCCGGCTGGATTCGTAAAGTTGATGATCCACGCATTAGGGCAAATTTCTTCAACATCCTTAATAATATCGAAAATAACAGGAATAGTACGTAAGCCTTTAAATAGCCCCCCTGCACCATTGGTTTCCTGTCCTAAATAGCCGTGACTTAAAGGAATAGATTCATCAAGTTCCCTTGCTTTCAATTGACCAACACGCAATTGTGTTGTGACAAAATCAGCTTCTTGTAATGCTTCACGACGATTAAGGGTTTTATAAATGGTTAAAGGAATACCCGCTTTTTTTACCATGCGCTGGCAAAGCGCAAAAATAATATCGAGCTTCTCTTTTCCTTCTTCGACATCCACCAACCATAATTCAGTGATCGGCAGTTCATGATAACGTTTAATAAAACCTTCTAATAATTCAGGCGTATAACTGCTTCCACCACCAATGGTAACGACTTTTAATTTATGACTCATAAAACACTCCCATACAGCGTAATAGTGCTGTTATTTGTGTATTAATGGCGAAATTAAGGCGTAAAGAGCCATGAAGGAAATAAGGTTATTTTCTTCTTTCTCTCTATTTTCAATAAAATTAATCTTTATTGTTGATTAATTTCTTTCGCTTAATAATGAATTAGTTTGTTTCTTTAATACTGTATAAATTTTTCCGATAACTATTTGGGGTGAGCGAGGTTATTTTTTTAAATGTCTTAATAAATAAACTTGGGCTACTGTAACCTGCATCAAAAGCAATATCTGTTATCGAATAGTTTGTAATTTCCAATTGTTTTTTTGCAAAATTAATTCGAATATCATGAATAATTTGCATTGGTGTTTTATCGTAATAACGCCGAGTTGCTCGGGTTAAATATTCTTGAGATTTCCCTGATAACATCACCATATTAGCCAGTGCATTTTCACCAAACTTTTGTTTGTCATGCATCTCGCTTACCGTGTCTCTCAGCCATAAGGGAATATCATCTTGTGTTCTATTTTCTCGATGGTGTCGTAATCTATTCACCACATTAAAGGTGACAATTTCAATAAATTCATTAAATTCGGTATGGCGGAAATTCAATGAGCCAATAACGGATTCAATATAGGACAGAAACTCATTTTTTAATTCATACACTTGAGATGCGATAAAATAAGAAGGCAATAACGAGAGGTAATGTTTATCAAAAAAGGCTTTACTAATTCCCACATTTAAAATGCGTGTTGCACCAAAATCATAAAAACTTTGATGATGAGAGCCTATAGGGATAAAAACAAAATCTCCTCGCTCTAATAAAACCTTTTTACCATTAATCTCTTGATAATAACGCCCTGTTAAAACAATGGTGAATTCATAATAATCATGTTGATGCAGACCACTGACACTTTCTGTTTTATTATAAATAAAGACATGAAAGTTTTTGCCATTAAATAGCTGATCTTCATAGACCATGCGTATTTCGCTTTGTGCTCTCAATGACTCCACCACGATATTCATCTTATTTTATCTTCTCATGTAACTCGATTAATTCTGTCACTAACTCTCTGGCTAACATCGATGTCATTAAATGATCTTGCGCGTGAACTAAGACCAAGCTGACTTTCGTTTTTCCAACACCTTGGTCATCACCAATTAAACGTGTCTGTATTTTATGTGCTTCATTTAATGCTTCGCGAGATTGTTCCATTAATTTTCTAGCGCCTTCAAAATCACCTTCTTTGGCTTTCTTTAATGCGCCATAAGCCACACTACGAGCTTGTCCTGAGTTAATGATAAGTCCCATGATGATCTCTTCAAATTCATCATCAGTTGCACTGCTATCAACAGCATTTTCAATATCTAACATCTTATTTCCTCTTTGACACTGACAAGTGCAGAGCCGCCTCTGCACTTGTGTTTTCTATGACTTAAAATTTCAATGCATTGGCAATATCTTCTTCACTTTCTTCTTTTTCAATTTCAGTTTGAGCTTTATTTGAAATAATCACGAAAGGAAGATAAATCAGTGTAGCAACCCCCAAGTTAAACAGTGCTAATAACAGCGCCGCAATACTACCGTTGGTATTAAAGAAGGCACCTAGCCCAGTAGGCATTGTCCACGGTGCAATATTTGTCACTGGTGGGATTATCCCTAAGTAATAAGCAGTCACAGTAATAGCGGCAAGGATAGGTTGAATAAGAATAAAGGGGATAAACATCACTGGATTCATAATCACAGGCAGACCAAAAATAATCGGTTCGTTAATTTGGAATAAACCTGCTGGTAATGCCAGTTTTGCCACTTGGCGATGATCGGCGCGACGCGATGCGATAAAGATGGCCAGAATAAGCCCCAGTGTTGCCCCTGTACCCCCTAAGAAGATAAAGGAATCTAACATTGGTTTTGCCCAGAGGTGGAACGTTTTACCTGCGGCGAGCGCCGCTTCCACTGAGCCATATTCAGTATAAATTGAGACGTTCTCTAATGCCCAAGGCGTCATAATACCACTATCGAGCGCAGCCAGTGCGAGCGAACCATGAATACCAAAGAACCACAGTAGAGACGTGAAGATAACGTAAGCCCAACCCACTACAGAGCCCATGGATGCTAATGGTGTCGAGATAGAATCTAAAATAATTTGATGGAAGTTCGTTTCATACGTTGCTAATCCCCAAGAAACTATCCCCATCACGGATAAGATAATAAAGCCGGGAATTAATGCAGAGAATGAACGTGAAACAGAGGCTGGTACGCTATCTGGCAAACGGATAACCCAATTGCGACGCACAATAAAGGTAAACATTTCAGCCACAACAAGACCAATAATGATACCAGAAATAATATTGGCACCACCTAACCAATTAGCGCCTACTGCATAGGCACCACCTGCATTATAAGGTGTGACTGTCATAAAGGCCGCAATAGAAAGTAAACCTGCCGCAATCGGGTCAACTTTACGTTCTTCTGCTAATGCCATTCCGATAAAGAACGGCGCCATCAACGACATAATACCCAATGTACCATTATAGACATTCCCCCCTATGGCTTTAAAACCATTGAGCGTTTCTATTGTTGATGCATCAAGGCGGATACCTAAAGAATAAAAGAAGGAGCCATCACCAAAACTAAGAAAGACGTTATTGATAAGTACAAACATTGCCCCTGCAAGGGTTAACGGCATTAAACGAATAAAGCCATTTTTAATCGCATTAACGTGAGGTTGCTTTCCAATTTTAACCGCAAAAGGAAGGAGTACCTTTTCAAGTGAACCAATAAACTTACTCATAGAAAAATACCCTTAAAATGCCGCTAATTGCTCGGCTTGCTGAAAAATTCACTCTTTGACTGGAATAAAAATAATAAAAAAATAAAAAATAGAATTAATTTGTTGTTGCAGATGCTTTTTTAATAGAGGCGACAGCGGCTTTTAACACACCTAAGCCATCTACTTTTCCGTATAACAAAGAATCGATCACTTCGACTGGTTTATTAGGGAGTAATTTTTGGATATCAGGCAACATCCAGCTAATTTGTGGACCCAGTAAAATCAGATCCGCATCCTGTCCTTTTTGTGCCGCTAAAGTTTCAGGAAATGCTTCAATAACCACAGGCACTTGATATTTTTCTGCTTGTGCTCGCATTTTGGTCACGAGAAGAGATGTTGACATGCCAGCAGAACAAAATAAGTAAATATATTTCTTTTGCATAAAACCCTCTTGAGTTGGCAACGATTTACCCTAGAGATAACAAGGCTTTCTCTTGTGCATTCATTACTGTGTCAGTACAGAAACCGAAGTAAGATTAAAATAAGGATTGTTTCTGCTTGAATGAAGTATACGCAATGATACTAGTTAACGATATTTCTTATCGCTTCAGAATTGTCTCTCCTTGACCTACTCTTTTGACACTCTTCACAAATTGAGCAAATAATCTGAAGAGTTCTTTCACGTCACGAAATTTGTCTTCCTTATCAATATCTATGACCCTTCGTAAAATTTCGCCATTTTAGTCAAGTTAATCCTTTATTATTATGAGAATGTGAATTAGTATCATTACTCTTTATGTTTTTGATGGTATTATCGTCTTCTTTGTGGATCGAGATTTAGGCCATTGCTGTGAAGATCCGTATTATTTCGTGTTGCAACAATATGGGAAAAAGAATGTTTAAAAAGTCATTAAGCCCACTGTTTTTACTGCTTTCTTCACTTGTTATCGCAGGTTGTGATAACGCTCAAGACACATCAACAGCGCAATCAGCAGAGAAACAAACTCTCACGATTGAACATTTCCAAGGGACAACTGAAATTCCTGCACATCCACAAAAAGTGGTTGTGATGAATATGGAAACGCTCGATATTATTGATGCACTAGGCGTTTCTATTGTTGGTCTTCCACAAACGAATGTTCATTTACCAAAATTCTTAGAGAAATACACCAATCCGAACGACTATATCAATGAAGGCGCATTATTTGAGCCAAACTATGAAAAGCTCAGCACAACCGCACCTGATTTAATTTTAAGTGGTAGCCGTGCTCGTGATGCGTATTCAAAATTAAATGAAATTGCACCTGCAATTTCGATGGATATCGATCCTAAGCGTTTCGTTGAAAGCCTTGCTGAACGCACCACAACATTAGGTCAAATTTTTGGCAAAGAAGAACAAGCTAAAAAACTACTGGCTGATTTCAATAGCAAAATTGATACCGTAAAAGCCAAAACCCCAGACGCAGGTAAAGCCATGGTCGTTTTAGTCAGTGGCGGTAAAATCTCAGCTTATGGTCCAAGCTCTCGCTTTGGCTTTATCTATGATGTATTAGGTTTTGAACCGGCTTATGTTTTTGATAGCCCAGGCTCACACGGCAACATCGTTAACTCTGAATTACTGTTAAAACTAAATCCAGACTGGATGTTTGTCATTGACCGAGATGCCGCTATTGGTCGTGAAGATTCACAACCTGCTCAACAAGTTCTTGATAATGCTCTGGTTAGAAAAGTAAATGCTTGGAATAAAGACCAAGTTATCTATCTTGATGCAAGTTCCATTTATATCTCTGGCGGGATCCAAACCTACTCTCGCTTAATGGATACAATTAATCAGGCATTAGATCAAAAAAAATAAAGTAACTGAATGAAAACGTTCCATTTATCATTGGGGATAGGTGTTATCGCTATCCTCTCAATGATCAGTCTATTTGTCGGCGCAGGAGATATTACTCCTGCTTCGCTTTTTTCTGATCCCGATATGCGCGATATCTTCTTTATCAGCCGTGTTCCAAGAACCCTATCATTATTACTTGCCGGCGGTGCCATTAGTGTTGCAGGTTTAATCATGCAACTGCTCACTCAAAACCGCTTCGTTGAACCCTCTCTTGCTGGAACAACACAATCTGCAAGTCTTGGATTATTAGTCGTCATGCTGCTCTTTCCAGCAGCGAGTATCTTTACCAAAATGATGGTCGCAACTGTTTTTGCCCTTATGGGGACCTTGTTGTTTATGTTGCTTCTGCAAAGGATCACCTTAAAAACAACCCTGATAGTTCCTTTAGTCGGCATTATGCTCAGTGCGGTTATTGGCGCGCTCACCATCTTCTTAGCCGTATATTTCGATTTACTGCAATCATTAGATGCATGGACAAGTGGCGATTTCTCAAGTGTATTACAAGGCCGTTATGAGCTGTTATGGCTTGTGGGGGCGCTTGCTTTAATAGCATGTTGGGTCGCTGATAGTTTTACTGTTGCCGGAATGGGACGTGAATTTTCCATTAACGTAGGACTAAATTACCGCAAAGTGATGATAATAGGATTATCGATTATCGCGCTGATCAGTGGCGTTGTGGTTTCTGTTGTTGGTGCATTGCCTTTCCTTGGTTTGATTGTGCCCAATCTGGTGAGCTTAGTGATGGGGGATAACATCCGCAAAACCATCCCTTGGGTTTGCTTAAGTGGTGGGGCGATTGTTTTACTGTGTGATGTGATTGGTCGCCTTATTCGCTACCCATTTGAAATTCCTGCCAGTGTTATTTTAGGCGCTGTGGGTGCCATTATTTTTCTTTTCTTACTACTAAAGCAGCAACGTTATGCAAAAAGTTAATTCATCCATAATTAGCAAATGTACTGGCGCTGTCGAACATAAGAAAACGCGCCTCTCACCCATGTCTCGTATCTGGTTATTATTAGGGGCATCGTTATTATCTATTGTGCTATTTATGACGATAAACCTAAACGGTAATATCTCGTATATTCTGACTCACCGCGCTTACATTATTCTTACGATGATTGTTGTGGCTTTTGCCGCCGGTGTTTCCACAATATTGTTTCAAACTATCGCGAATAACCGTATTTTGACACCTTCACTCATGGGGTTAGAAGCCCTGTTTGTGTTGCTGCAAACCGTGTTTGTCTTTTTTGAAGGCGATATGCCAGCCTCGTGGATGCTAAACCTATCAAAGTTCTTCTTAGAATCGACATTGCTGGTCTTGTTTTCAGTTGTGCTTTATCGTTGGTTATTTAGCTCAGTGCGCTTTAACATTAATTTAGTCCTGATGATTGGGATTATTTTAGGAACGCTATTTCGTAGTTCAGCTACGCTATTACAACGCTTGATGGACCCTAATGAGTTTTCCATCTTACAAGGTCGCATGTTTGCGACTTTCACTCGTGCCACTCCTGATCTTATCTTTTGTTCCTTAGCCATTATTGTGGTTGTTGGTGTTTTACTTTGGCGTATGCGTTATAGCTTTGATGTCATGGCATTAGGACAAGCCAATGCCATTAACCTCGGTATTAATTACCGCAAACAGACCACTTATATTCTATTACTGATTTCTGTTTTAGTTGCCGTTTCTACCGCTTTAGTCGGACCGCTAACCTTCTTAGGGTTAATTGTGGCTAACCTTGCTTATCATATCAGTGGCAGTAGCCAGCACCGTTTTTTGATGCCCGTAGCCTTCCTACTGGGGACTATCGCCTTAATCGCTGGGCAACTGGTTTTAGAATATGGCTTAAAAATGACAGGAACACTTTCTGTTGTGATTGAGTTTGTCGGTGGGATGTTCTTTATCTATTTGGTGTTAAGAAGACTTTAATATGATTGAAATCAGCAAAATATCAAAACATTATCAAGACACAACGGTTCTCGATAATATTACAACAACCATTCAACGTGGTGGTATTACTTCGATCATAGGCCCTAATGGCGCGGGTAAATCCACACTACTTTCAGTTATTGGGCGTTTATTACTTCCTGAAAGTGGCATGGTGAGCGTTAATGGTATGGATGTTGCCGCAACTGATAGCGATGTTCTTGCCAAAAACCTCTCCATACTGCGTCAAGAAAACCAGTTTGTTAGTCGTTTAACCGTAGAAGAATTAGTCAGTTTTGGGCGCTATCCTTACAGCAAAGGACGTTTAACGCTCGATGATAAAAAAGTCATTGATGAATCATTAGCCTTTCTAAATTTGACTGAATTTCGTCATCGTTATCTAGATGAATTATCGGGTGGGCAACGCCAACGTACCTATGTTGCGATGGTGCTATGCCAAGACACAGAATATGTCATGCTTGATGAACCACTGAATAATCTTGATATGAAACATGCAGTGATCATGATGAAACTTCTGCGAAAAGCGGCAGATCAATTAGGAAAAACCATTATTATCGTTATTCATGATATCAATTTTGCCTCTGTTTATTCTGACTATATTTTAGCCATGCGTAACGGACAACTGTATTATCATGGTTCACCTAAAGAGATCATGAAAGCGGATATTATCGAAGATATTTTTGATACTCCTGTTGACGTTAAAGAGCTCGATAATAAGCTCATCGCTATGTATTACTGATGACAAGGTATTACTCATTCCATTTAGCGCAATATCTTCAATAAAAAGCATGTTGTTCTTCTCATTAACAATATGCTTTTTTATTGCCCTTTCCCTTGCTGAAGTAACTCCGAATCAATATCTTCAAAGATAGATTGCCATTCATTATCATCAATATCCATTAATCCAAAATAACGCAGTAAAAAGGTACCTTCTGTCGCTAAAAATGCCAATCGTGCACGTTTTCCGGCTTCTGTTGTCGTATCTACACCCGTTAATCGTTGCTGATACCACTCTTTTGTACTTTGTAGATATTCAGGCGTTTGTAGCAATGCTGCCATCAAACTGGCACCTTTGGCAAAAGAGACTTTGTCATGATGATGTGTGGCGTGAATATGCGCAACGACACGATTTTCAGGTGAGTTATCATTTTCAACGATTTTTTTAAATTGCGTTTCATAACTGCCTTCCCAGTGTTCAAACATGGCATCAATCATTGCCTCTTTACTACTAAAACAGTATTGAACCCCTCCTTTTGAGATCCCCATTTTTTTGGCAACAGTATCAATCGTTAATGCTGCTGCTCCTTGCGCCATGACAATGTCGAAGATCGCTTCTAACAGTTTTTCTCTATCAATGGTTCTTTGACGTCCCATAAAAAAACCTCTTTTCAATACGGTCGTATGGATTTATATTGTAGCCGCTAGTAAAAAATAATACACATAAAAATAACTGAGATTTCTATGATAAAAGATTATAAACGTTGGATAGTATTACTTCTGGTATCTAGCATGCTATTTCTCATTGTTGTAGATGTAACAGTGCTTTATACCGCATTGCCACGTTTAACTCATGATTTAAATGCAAGTGCTTCAGAAAAACTTTGGATAATGAATGCTTATCCATTAATTGTTGCTGGATTATTACCTGCCGCAGGTATGCTTACAGATAGAATAGGTCATAAGACATTATTTATTGGTGGATTACCACTATTTGCGCTTGCTTCATTGTGTGCCGCATTTTCACCTTCAGCTACCGCGTTAATTGCTTCTCGAGGCTTTTTAGCCGTAGGCGCTGCAATGAGTATGCCAGCAACGCTATCAATAGTGCGCCAAGTTTTTAGCGATCCACAAGAGCGTGCGGTTGCAATTGGTATTTGGTCTGCAGTTGCTTCTGGCGGTGCAGCTCTAGGACCTTTAATTGGTGGTATTTTATTAAATAACTTTTGGTGGGGTTCGGTCTTTTTAATTAACGTTCCCATTGTTCTTTTTGTACTACCATTTTCTATTTGGCTTATCCCTAAGTTTTCGGGACATGGTGATCATAAAATTGATTATTTAAGCTCCGTACTTATTTTAGTGGGGTTGATCAGTGCCATTTATGCCTTAAAAGAGATAGGAAAACCTTATACACAGTGGAGTGAAGCGACGATTGCCACCATTATTGCCGTTGTCTTTCTCACTCTATTTACTCTACGACAACGTAAACAAACTCACCCAATGATTGACTTTAGGCTATTTAAAAACCGCTTTTTTAGTATTGGTATTTTAATGGCTGTACTTTCTATGGTGATCATAGTGGGCATTGAATTATTGCTTAGTCAACGTTTACAGCTTGTTGCCGGTTTTACCCCTCTTAATGCAGCGCTGGTCATTTTACCTATTCCTATTGGCTCTGTACTGGCTTCTCCATTGGCAGGTTATTTTTTGGTACGTTTAGGTGAAGTTCGCTTAATTATTGCTGGATTTATACTTACTTTAGTGGGAAATCTGTGGTTAATTGCCGTTTATCAAACAACCTCACCCATGGTGTTAATAGGTAGCTTATTCTTAATTGGCTTTGGTTTAGGTATTATTTTTACCACAGCATCGACGTCAATTATGTTGAGTGTAGCCGATAGGCAAGCTGGAATGGCGGCATCAATCGAAGATGTCGCTTATGAGCTAGGTAGTGTGATTGGCGTGACATTTATGGGCAGTTTGATGAGTACGGTATACACCTTAAAACTGATGTTACCTAATTCATTAACCGTTGATGATGCGGTATATGACAGTTTAGATGAGGCTCTTATTGTGGCAGAAAGATTGCCAATTGACGTGGCTTCTCTTGTGATATCTCAAGCGAATATCGCCTTTGAAAATGCCTTTTTTGTCGTGTTAACTGCAACTGCAATTATTACCGCTCTCAGTTTACTCTTTTTGCCTTATTGTTTACGTAATGCAGTGAGGAAAACCAGCTTAAATTAACAAAGATATTATGCAAAATAAACGCGCCGAAATGGCGCGTTTTTAATGACTAACGAATATCTTTATAAACTAAAATCTATCAATATCCAGTGCATCCATACTGAAGTGCGATGGCGATTGCCCCATCTGTTTTTTAAACATGGTTGAGAATGAACCGGCACTGTTATAACCCAACTCAAAGGCAATTTCGGTAATACCGCGTCCTGATAAGATCTGTGTTAATGAATTCAATAAACAGACTTGTTGTCGCCATTGTGAAAATGACATCCCTGTTTGTTGACGGAAAAAACGACTAAAAGAGCGCTCACTTTTATGTAACTTATCTGCCCACTGTTGGGGTAAAGAATCTATTTTAGGATCACGAATAAAATCACGGCATAATTTCGCTAATTTACTGTCTTGTGGAATAGGCGCAAAAAACGGTAACGGTTTTGCTTTCGCTAATTCACATAAGATTAACTGCATTAAAAGACCATCTCGCCCTTTTTTATCATATTCTGCGGGCACATCTACAGCTTCAAGCAAGAGTTGACGAAGAAGAGGAGAAACATTGACTACTTCACATTGTTTGCTATGACGAGGAGCAGCTGAAGGCTCGATATACAAGCTTCGAGTACTCACATCTAACATACGTGTTTCGTGACCCGTTTGCGGTGGGATCCAGACACCGCAAGAAGGTGGAATAACCCATTCACCATCGTCAGTGCTGACTTCAATAAGCCCTGTTGCAGGATATAAAAATTGCGCTCGACGATGTTGATGCGTTTCTAACAATGTATTGGGCAAATAGTCTGTACCCAGCGCAATAACATCTCGGTCAAGTGAATCAACGCTTTTTAAAGGTACATTTCTCACAATTTAGGTCACTCTCTTTTTATTTTCGTCCTTTTAATATAGCAGTTATCCCATGCTCGACACACTGGCAAATAATGACCTATATAACTAAAATCGCTATATATTCATATAAATAACGAATGTGACTTATGTGAAATTTAAACCTTCTTGATATCTATTTAACAAACCTTATTAACAAACAAAAAACGCACTTTTAACACCCTTCATAAATAGGCTGAAATTCAAATGTCATTGTCTGGTTTTAGAATGTTGGCAAAAGATTAATCAACTACTATCCCTCTCGCAGAGGTGATTTCGAGCGCTCTGCAATTATCTATGCATTCAATAATAATGCAGCGGATACCAGACATTCCCTTTATTCATAGCCTAGAAAAATCACGCACATTCTTTATATCAAGTATCGGGTATATCGGGATCCGCCTATTATGTTTAAGGTAGAGTTCATTATGAGCAATCAGTCCGATCACGATAGTGATACAAAGAGTATTCTCAGCGATGTTAGCCGCCGTCACTTTATTCAAGCGAGCTCAGCATTAGTCACCCTTCCTTTTCTCGCATCAAACACTTTTGCTGCGACAACAGATAGCAACATCCCAGTAAAATCAAGAATAAACGATGATGGTGAGCGTGTTGTTTCAACTTGTAGTAGCTTTGACTGTGGGGGTAAATGTGATATTCGTGCCCATGTAAAAGATGGCAAAGTCACCCGTATCAGCACACGCCCAGATGCTGATTTAGATGAAGATATGCCAATCATGCGAGCCTGTGTTCGTGGTCGTGGCTATCGTAAATTTGTCTATCACCCAGACCGCTTAAAATACCCAATGAAACGTGTAGGTAAACGAGGTGAAGGCAAATTTGAGCGCATTAGTTGGGAAGAAGCAACCACGCTTATTGCACAAAATATGCAACGTATTAATGATCAATACGGCCCTGCATCGCGTTTTGTTAGCTTAAGTACGGGTGTTACGGGGGGGATTTTCTCTGGCGCTAATATGCTACGCCGTCTATTTAACATCACGGGTGGATTTCTCGAAAACTATCACTCTGTCAGTAATGGTAACACCATGGCGGTTACCCCTTACACTTATGGCACCGCCGCCAGTGGTAGTACACTCGACACGTTAGAAAATACCCCTCTAGTGATTTTATGGGGTCATAACCCTAACGAAACTATTTTTGGTCATTCAAACCACTTCTTCCAAAAAATGAAGAAAAACGGCACTAAATTTATTGTCGTTGATCCTCGTTATTCTGATACAGCGTCTTCATTAGCAGATCAGTGGATACCTTTATTACCAACTACAGATAACGCCATGATGGATGCGATGATGTATGTCATCGTCAGTGAAAATCTGCACGATCAAGCTTTTATCGATAAATACACGATCGGCTTTGATGAACACCAAATGCCTGAAGGCGTGGGTGAAAATGAGTCTTTAGTCGCCTATTTAATGGGTAAAAAAGATGGCATTAAGAAAACACCTGAATGGGCTGAAACCATCACTAAAGTACCCGCAGATACGATTAAACAATTAGCTCGTGAATACGCATCGACAAAACCGGCGGCATTAATGCAAGGCTGGGGGCCTCAGCGCCATATTTGTGGTGAACGGACGGCGCGTGGTGCAACATTACTTGCGACTATCACTGGTAATGTGGGTGTTCGTGGTGGTTGGGCTGCTGGTTATGGGATGGCATTAAACGCCGAACTTCGTAAAACCATCGCAGGACCAAGCTTATTAACCAACCCAGTAAAAGCGAAAATCAATATCACCAACTGGGTACAAGCATGTGAAGATAAAAATTTAGTTACACCACAAAATGGGTTACTGAATGCAGAGAAACTGGATACTGAGATCAAGATGATTTTCTCAATGGCCGGTAACTACATGACAAACCAAAATACCGATATTCTTCATGCTGCGAAAGTCCTTGAAGATGAATCGAAAGTTGAATTTATTGTTTGTAGCGATCTCTATCTGACACCAAGTGCAAAATACGCCGATATTTTACTGCCAGAAACCAGCTTCTTAGAACGCTGGAACATCGGTGGTACATGGAGTTATGGCGACTACATTATTCTTTCTGAAAAAGTGATTGAGCCTGAATTTGAGCGTCGCACTGACTACGATTGGTTACGTGAAGTTGCCGATAAATTAGGGGTAGGTGAACAATTTAGTGAAGGTAAAGAGACTGACCGCGATTGGATTGAATATTTAGTCGATGACGCGAGTGTTAAACGTCCTGAAGACGGTATTCCAACCTTTAAAGAGCTATTGGTGAAACGTCGTCATCTATTAAAACATCGTCCGCATACTCAAAATGTAGCGTTTGAGAAAAATATCCAAGATATCGAGAATAATCCATTCCCAACGCCATCAGGTAAAATTGAGATTTTCTCTAAACGCTTATATGACATGAATAATGTCGATATTCCTGCACTCTCTCATTATGTACCTGCCATTGAGGGTCCTGAAGATACGTTAACGGATAAATTCCCATTACAACTTATCACATGGAAAGGTCGTAACCGCGCTAACTCGACACAATTTGCTAACCCTTGGTTACAAGAGGTTCAGCGCCAAGAGTTATGGATCAACCCACTTGATGCACAAGACAGAAATATCAAAGAGGGTGAGAAAGTCAAAGTGTATAACGATCGTGGGATCACGGTGGTTCCCGTCAAATTAACACAACGAATTATGCCTGGTGTCGTCGCCTTGCAAGCAGGTGCTTGGTGGCAACCTGATGCAAAAGGTATAGATCAAGGTGGATGTGCCAACGTATTAACATCATCCCGTAGCACCGCAATGGCACACGGCAATGCTCACCAAACATTATTGGTCGAGGTAGCAAAAGCATGAGTAAATTTATCGTTTATCCCGCTGTGAGCAACAAACAGTTAGGATTTTATATCGACAGCGCTCGCTGTTCAGGTTGTAAAGCGTGTCAGGTGGCTTGCAAAGATAAAAACAATCTTGATGTTGGACGCAAATTTCGTCGTGTCTATGAAATCACGGGCGGTGGTTATACCCGTAATCCTAAAGGCGCACTGATCAATAATGTCTTTGCTTACACATTATCCATCTCTTGTAATCATTGTGACGATCCGATTTGCGTTAAAAACTGTCCAACAACAGCAATGCATAAGCGTGAAGGTGACGGCATTGTCATGGTAGATACAGATAAATGTGTCGGTTGTGGTGCTTGTGCGTGGTCTTGCCCTTATGGGGCGCCACAGATGAACCCTGAAACCAAACAGATGTCAAAATGCGATTTTTGCATCGATTTACAACAAAAAGGTGAACAACCCGTTTGTGTCGCCACTTGTCCGCTAGGGGCAATCCAATTTGGCCCTATTGATGAACTTCGTGAACGCTATGGTGATTTAGATTATGTCACGGGTTTACCTTCCCCTGAAATAACGCATCCCAACCTTGTTATTAACCCACATCAGGGTGCCAATAATGACGGAATTAATAATAAGGGAGAAAGAAAATGAATGAATGGTCATTATTAATTTTCACATTTATGATGAATGCGACCATTGGTCTTGCACTAACAACAGGGCTTTTTGCTCGTCGCCTTTCTCATTATCTCAATACAGAAAGCTACTATCGCTTTATGCTATTGGCCTTATTTATTATTTGTGGATTAGCAGGTTTAGGCTCTATTGCCTCAATCACTCACTTAGGTGTGCCATTAAATGCCCCTAATGCGATTAGAAATATTTTTTCTGCTTGGCTAAGTCGTGAAGTCGCCGTCACAGCTATTTTTGTTGGTTGTCTAGGCTTAACCTTTTTATGGCTCTGGCGCACTCGCAAACTCTCAATGCTGTTATTAAGTACCAGTATTCTGATTGGGCTATTTGATATTTACTGCATGGCATCGATTTATCGCCATACCTCCATTTTGACATGGATGGACCCAAACACTTACGTGATGTTCTTCGGGGCAATGTTAACACTCGGTGCTGCTATTTTCTTTTTGCTGATCAAAGTATTACAACGCATAGGCAGTAAGTTAGGTATTGAAATACCACAAGCCTCTTTCCCAATGCGCTGGAAATGGCAATTATGGGGAATAATGGCATTTAGCTTAATCGGTCGACTACTGTATCAACCTTTTTATGAGCAATATTTGACTAGCACGCTCTATAGCCAAAAATCGGTGACATTTCCGTTATCACCTATTCAAGTCTATTACTCCATGGGTTCGTTACGGACGACATGCTGGATCTTAGCCACCTTTGCAGTATTGACTTGTGGCTATAGTTTAGTGAAATTCCTAACACCCAAAAACCAAGATAAATCAACTGAGTCAATCTTTGCACTTGGCTGTGTGATCGCAATTATCGCTGACTTTATGTTGCGCTATGTTTTCTACTCAATTCACTAGTTGTCATTGAGCAAATCGTTTAAATAATAAAAAAACAAACCTCATTCATTGGGGTTTGTTTAAGGAAGTATCAAAAATTATGAGCAGACTCTCTTATTATGCGGCTGCATTTAATTTATTGGGAATTTGTTATTTATTCCCACCTGATGATGATACCAATAAAACTGCACTCAACTTTTTTAAAACTGGGGATTTTGCAGCGCAGTGGCCTTGTAAAATTGAAAGCCGTCTGTGTGAACGTTTAATTGATTCCGTTTCTATCGAGACAGAGCAATTAAAAATCCAATGGCAAAATCTTTTTGTTGGTCCTAATGCGTTACCCGCTCCTCCTTGGGGGTCGGTCTATTTAGATCCTGAAGGTTTATTACAAGGGGATTCTACCCTTGCACTGAGCGAATTTTTAAAACGAGAACGTTTAAAAGTAAACACACCTTTTCCTGAGCCTGTTGATCATATCGGTTTGATGTTATTTCAAGCGGCAGTATTGGCATCAGAAAAAAGAGAAGACGCGGTTAATGAATTATTATCCCTTCATTTGACCACATGGCTACCTCACTATTTAAATAAATTAAAAATGAGTGGATATAGTCAATTTTATAGCACGTTAACAGAACTGGTAACCATCACGGTGAACGCATTCAGAAAATAGAAATTTATTAACAACTTATCATCCTAACATAATTATGTAAGGTAATTTGGACCACGCACCCAAATTACCTTTTTTCATTTAAGACATTCCTTTTTAAAATTAGGATAATTTTAATCCTAAACGTTTTGTTAAACGACGTAAGTTAGCCGGATCAAGTGATAATTCTCGCGCAGTTGCCGCCCAATTTTGATTATTACGTAGTAATGCTTGTTTGATTAAGTCTCGCTGAAATTCATCCGTTGCTTCTTTTAAATTTTTTTCTTCAGAAGGTAACATTTGAGAATCCGAATGAACTGAGTTTTCAGCCCCCAAAGCAAAATGGCTGACTTGTAAAATAAGACTATCAGTTCTATTTCCCGCTCTTGCTAAAATAATTGCTCGATGAATAGTATGTTCTAATTCACGCACATTACCCGGCCAAGAATAGTGCAATAAATAAAGACGTAATTCAGGACTAATAATGACTTGAGTCAGATTAAAACGTTGACGATATTGCTCACAAAAATAACCCACTAATAGCAAAATATCTTCGTCTCTTTCTCGTAATGGCGGAACATGTAAAGGAAAAATACTTAATCGATGGAAAAGATCGGCTCGGAAATTCCCTGCCAAGACTTCTTCCCATAAGTCACGATTGGTTGCTGCTAATACACGCACATTAACACGCAAATTACGATCATCACCAATCCGTTGAATATCGCCATATTGTAAAACACGTAGCAGTTTCGCTTGGAGTGATAATGATAACTCCCCTATTTCATCAAGAAATAAAGTACCATTATCTGCCATTTCAAATTTACCACTACGATGACTAATTGCGCCGGTAAAAGCGCCTTTCACATGCCCAAATAATTCACTTTCCGCTACGCTCTCAGGAAGTGCAGCGCAATTTAAATAGACTAATGGATTATCTGCACGATGAGACATTTCATGAATGGCTTTTACCACCAGCTCTTTACCGGTTCCGGTTTCACCACTCACTAAAATATTCATCTCTGCGGGTGCAACAATGTCTATCTCTTTTTTCAGTTGCATCATCGAAGGCGATAAACCAATAATTTCTGTTTTTACTGTCGGCTTAAACGTATTGGTTGGCGTCAATAACATATTTTGATTTTCGAGTTGCTCAATCAATAACGCATTATTTAATGCCCCAGCCGTTAATGCTGCAATTAAACGTAATTCTTCATCACTAAAGGTATCAAACTGATAAGGGTCCATACCATCAAGCGTTAACGTACCGATTAAATCTTGCCCAGCAAATAATGGTAATCCGACGCAAGCATGCACTTTTAAATGTTCTCTCTCTGGAATAAGCCCATCATAAGGATCGGGTAAATCACTATCCGCTGGGAAACGAACCACATCACCTGCGCGCGCTATCGTTTCAAGGCGAGGATGCCCCTCAAGCAAAAAACGACGCCCTAAAACATCAGGTACCAGACCATCTATGGCTAATGGAATAAATTGGTGAGGCTCATAACGAAGTAGTGCTGCGGCATCGCAATTTAGCACTTGTCGTAGTGTCGTCACCAACCGCTGAAACCTATCTTGATGACCGACATCTTTTTGTAATTCAATGGCAATTTTAGCCAGCACATCAACGGAAAAACCCATAAAAACACCTCATAGTCATTATGACTGTTATTATGGTCATTTTGACATGATAAAGATAGTCATATTGACAATATACAAATAGCCAACAAAACAAAAAATGTTATAAAACAAAAAGTTAAAAACTGGCACGCTTCTTGATTATATCAATACATATCCCTATGAAAAGATTAATGAGAAGGAACAATACAAAATGGCTATTCATGTTAAAAATAATGTTAATTGGGTTGGGCAACGTGACTGGGAAGTTCGGGATTTTCATGGCACTGAATACAAAACATTATTAGGTAGCAGCTATAACAGCTATTTAATTTGTGAAGAAAAGAATGTGCTTATTGATACTGTTGATCATAAATTTAGCCGCGAATTTGTACAGAACCTACGCACACAAATTAATTTAGCAGATATCGACTACATTATTATTAACCACGCAGAAGAAGATCACGCTGGCGCACTCACTGAGCTAATGTCTTTTATTCCTAATACTCCAATTTACTGCACAGCAAACGCCATTGATTCAATCAATGGTCATCACCATCATCCTGAATGGAATTTTAATATTGTTAAAACAGGCGATAGTCTAGATATTGGCAATGGTAAGCAACTCATTTTTGTTGAAACGCCAATGCTACATTGGCCTGACAGCATGATGACTTATTTAACAGGTGATGCGATTTTATTTAGTAATGATGCCTTTGGTCAGCACTATTGTGATGAACGTTTATTTAACGATGAAGTTGACCAAACGGAATTATTTGAGCAATGCCAACGCTATTACGCCAATATCTTGACGCCTTTTAGTCGTCTGGTAACACCGAAAATTAATGAAATTTTGGGCTTCAATTTGCCTGTCGATATGATTGCCACTTCTCACGGCGTAGTATGGCGTGACAATCCAACCCAAATTGTTGAATTATATCTAAAATGGGCAGCTGATTATCAAGAAGATCGTATTACTATTTTCTATGACACTATGTCTAACAATACCCGCATGATGGCTGATGCCATTGCGCAAGGTATCAATGAACTTGATCCTAACGTGTTTGTAAAAAGCTACAACGTCGCCAAAAGTGATAAAAATGACATCATTACCAGTGCATTTCGTTCTAAAGGCGTGCTTGTTGGTTCATCGACAATGAATAATGTAATGATGCCCAAAATTGCTGCGATGTTAGAAGAGATGACGGGCTTACGTTTTCGTAATAAAAAAGCCGCTGCTTTTGGCAGTTATGGTTGGAATGGTGGTGCAGTAGATCGCATTCAAACTCGCTTGATGGATGCTGGATTTGAAACCGCACTGGCGCTAAAAACGAAATGGCGTCCAGATATGCAAGCACAAGAGATTTGTCGTGAATATGGTCGTGAAATTGCACGCCAATGGGCTTTAGCACCACTGCCTGCCACTCAATCTCATTGTACAACCTCATCACACTCTGAAGTTGCCATAAATGTTGAAGCGGTCGATTTAGGTCCACGTATGCAATGCAGTGTGTGCCAATGGATTTACGATCCGGCAATAGGTGAACCAATGCAAAACGTTCAACCTAATACGCCATGGTGCGACGTCCCTGATAGCTTCTTATGTCCTGAATGCTCATTAGGAAAAGATGTCTTTGATGCGCTTGCAACGGAGGCAAAATGAGTACAAACCTTCTCAATCATGGGGTTGTAATTATTGGTGCAGGCTTTGCGGCGCGCCAATTAGTCAAAAACATTCGCAAATTTAATGCCGATATTCCCATTACCCTCATTGCTTCAGACAGCATTGATGAATATAACAAACCGGATTTAAGCCATGTTATTAGTCAAGCTCAATGTGCGGATGATTTAACCAAACAAACAGCTCAAGAGTTTGCACAGCAGTATCAATTAGCGATTTTTCCTTACACGCAAATTATTGATATTAATACGGATGAAAAACGTATTCAGAGCATCCAAGGTGAGCAATGGTATTACGATAAATTGGTATTAGCGACAGGAGCCAAAACTTATTTCCCAGCGATTTCGGGTCATGAGTTGATGTTTACGCTAAATAGCCAACAAGAGTACCGGACTTATGAAGCACAACTTCATCACGCTAAACGTATATTAATCTTAGGTGCTGGATTAATTGGCACTGAATTAGCCATGGATTTTAGTCGCGCAGGTAAAGAGGTGATCCTTGCCGATATTTCAGGGCAATTATTATCCTCCCTGATCCCCGCCGATCTTAGTGGTCGCTTACAATCGAGCCTCGCTGAGATTGGTGTTCGTTTAATGCTTAAGTCACCGTTACAGTCATTAACACAAACAGACAATGGTATTTTAGCCATATTTAATCAACACCATCAATTAACGGTTGATTGTGTGATTGCCGCAACAGGGCTCACACCGAATATAGAGCTTGCTCATCTTGCAGGTTTACATACTGATCGTGGGATTATTGTGAATGAATATCTGCAAAGCAGTCATCACGATATTTATGCCTTAGGCGATTGTGCACAAATCAACGGTAACTTATTGCCATTTTTACAGCCAATACAATTAAGTGCGATGCATTTAGCAAAATCACTTATAGGTGAAAACCATGTGCCACTTAATTTACCGCCAATGATTATTCGGGTGAAAACACCGTTAATGCCTCTCCATCTTGCCGGTGAAACTGCGCGTAATGACTTAACGTGGAATATTAATACAACACAATTGGGTGTTATCGCTAAAGGCTTTGATGAAAACGACGTATTACGCGCCTTTGTGGTAACAGAAGCACAAATCAAAGAAGCTTTTACGCTATTAAGAGCGCTGTCCGCTTAATTTAAATAACAGACGAGATATCAATATGAATTTACGCGACAAACCTCTCGGTCAACTAGCCCTGTCTATGTCTGGCGCCAGTGCCATATTCCGTCAATATAACCTCGACTTTTGCTGTGGTGGAAAAAGAATATGATAATGCAGGAGAAATTGTTGCAGTAATTAAGTTTATTACCAAAAACGTCACACCACCGCCTGAAGCATGCACCACAGGGGATCTCATCATCCCCTGCTATTTTTATAGTGACCCGTAAAACCTACCGCTCACCTTGTGTATCGATTAACAAGCGCTGATTTATATATTCGATAGTCTCGTCTATCGTCATAATATTATTAACAACATTAGTAATGCCTTGTCCGATAATAATTTCGGCTTGGCGTAAATTAAATAACTTACCATTAGGTACCGAAGATTCTCGTATTCCCTTATTAATTTCTTGATAAGCCAATGTCATCCATGGATAACGATGACTAATTTCTTGATTATGATTGAAATTTTGATGATTACTGTTTCCACCTAATAAAATAAGGTGATCCATAACTATTGGGGAATAAAGCCAACGATAAAATTGCTCTGCATATTGTGATTTTTGGCTATAACGTGAAACCCCTAATACGCCACCACCTAGTTGTGGAATACTTCCGGGTACAGGTGCAAAACCTATTTTAGGTAAAATATTACTATGAGCGACATCGTTAAATAAATTCATATAAGCGATCAGCATTGCAAGATGCCCTTGCTCAAATTGCCTAACCGACTCACTCCACCACTTATTATGAATATTCTCAGTGATCGACAACTGTTTTAAATATTCTTCTAATATTTCACCCGCTAAAGGCATTTTTAATCTAGGAATATTATCGTTTCCTATTAAACACCCACCTTTGGCGTAATAACGTAATAGATACTCTGTTGCAATCAACCCCGCACTGCCCAATGTTGTTGAAGCGCCCATTGGTCGACTTAATTGCCCTTCTTCATGTTGTTCAGTAAAAAACTGCGTCACATTATCATATTCTTCAAATGTGGTTGGTACAGTTAGCTCATTACCTGTTTTCTCGTAATACATTCTTTTTAAAATAGGATCTTCAAACAAGTCTTTTCGATAAAACAGCAGTTGCGCACTGGCATCAAAAGGCATCGCATAAGCAACATTATTCACTAAACTGAATTTCTGCTGAGTAGGCAGTGAAAAATTATTTAATAAGTCCGTTAGTCCATTACCGATCTTATCTAATGGCTGTAATATTCTTTCGGCAAACCAAGGGAAACAGGCCATATCAATACGCAATAAATCATAATAAGGATGCAAATGTAACTGGCTTAAAATCTGATAAACTTCATCGTAAGGATGTATCGCTAAATTAACTTTAATCCCGGTTTGACGATAAAAATGAGGCAACAGCTTTTTTAATGCACTGGTTGAAGGACTAGGTAAAATCAGTAAGTTAAGACTTATATCTGCTTTATCCTCACTCATAACTGCTGGCGTTAAAGTATAAAGATGGTCACTTTGATTACGCACACAAGTCACATTAATTTCAGTTATTTCACTTTCATCTTCTACTTGCATTAATGCATCTACGACTTCTAATCCAAGTTGAGCGTAATTCATTGGAAAGTAATACAACCCTTTTAATACAGGGGGAATATTATCGCTTAATGCAAAAATAGGAGGACAATCATTATGACTACCGAAATAACTCGCTTGCGTTAAATAACATGCTTTCTCTATATCTTGAGCAATAAATATGTCTGGGATTTGCTCCAAAGAAAAGAAATCAAACGCAATTTTATAACTCTCTTCATCTGATGCACAAAGCACCACATTTTTTTTATTGGGCGCATTCTGTAAAAGTCGATTTTGTAATTCATTGGCAAAGTGTTGATTATTTAGATAATCGCTACTCCCCATAAAAATGCCCACTAATTTTCCTGGCGTTTTTGCAATCTGCTGGCAAATAGCGTCGACGGCTTGAGCAAAATCGAGTGTAAAAAAACGTTGTGCATTGAGTGGTTGGCGATAAACAAACGCAACTTGGGCAGGGGCTAATTTTAACGTGTCAAAATAGATATTCGCATCTTTGAGACAGCTAACGGTGATCACTTGTTTATAACCCCCCGCAGCAATTTTCTGTAATGCCTCTAATTCTGTTGTTTCGAGATCGTCCGTTAAAAAAAGATCGTAAGTGACCTCAGGAAAATGAGCAATAGACTGCCTTAACGAATTAAAGAAAACTGCATATTTTTCAGAAACGAGTTGAGGTAAAAGTATCGCAATTTTATGGCTTTTACTGGTTCTTAACAGTTGAGCCTGTGTATTTAATTGATAGCCCATTTGTTTGGCGGCTTGATACACAGCTTCAATTTTCTCAACGCTCACATTTCCACGTTTATTCAATACGTTAGAAACCGTTCCATGAGAGACACCTGCTAGTTTTGCAATATCTTTAATCGTTGCCATTGGCCTTTTTCCATCTCAATTTCTGCTTTCACTAGCATACCTGAATTATTTATCGCGACTACTGCTAATTGATTTGAACGTTCCATTTTAAATTTGTTTATAAAACAAGCATTTGTCAATTATCACAAATAAATAATTATCAATCTCAATTAAAAATTATAATCATATTAATCAACCATATAGCAAATTTAATTTGAATAAGATCACTGATCTGATCTTCATTTATTGGCAAACGATCTTCATCATTTTATTATTGGAACGTTCAAATTTATCTATACTTTCTAGATAGCCAACACCAGATAATTAATAAAATCATAATAAAACAATAGGATAAGGGGATTTCTTATGAAACTTCATTTTTTAGGGACGGCTGCCTCAGAAGGCATACCCAATCCCTTCTGCCGTTGTGAACACTGCCTGAAAGCAAGAGAAGTTGGTGGGAAAGAGATCAGAACTCACTCCTCTGCCATTGTCGATGACATTATGTTAATCGATGTATCACCGACATTTAGTTACCAGTTAATGCGTGATGGAATGGATGCCACTCATTTTGAAAGCCTTCTATTCACTCACACGCATCCTGATCATTTCAATGTTGGCGATCTGTTTAGCCGAATGGAAGGTTATGGTTTTGAGATAAATCATCCTCTTCATATTTTGGGTAATGATCGCGCTATTAATGGTTGTATCGAAGTTTTACCCGGTTACAGCAAAGAGCGTTTTGCGTTTCACTGCTTAATTCCTTTTGTTACTGTCGAAAGAAACGGTTATAAAATTACGCCATTACTTGCTAATCATGCGAAATGGGAACTTTGCTATGTTTATCATATCGAGAAAGATGGCAAGGTGATTTTCTATGGTCATGATTCTGGTTGGTTCCCTGAATTAACCTGGAAATGGTTAGAAAACAAACCTCTTGATATCGTTGTTTTTGAATGTACTTATGGACTCAATGGTAAAGATCGTACTGATAATCATATGAGCCTAGAAACCGTATTTGCAGCGAAAGAAAAACTGCAACAGCAAGGTTGTTTACATCAAGATACACAAATTGCCGTTTCACATATTTCACATAGCGGTAAATTGCTTCATCACGAATTAGAAGCTGTTTGTGCTCCTCACAATATCCGCGTTGCTTACGACGGGTTAACGTTAGAAACACATTAAGAGGAGAACGATGATGGATATGAAAATAACCTCTCGCTTACTGATTATGATGTTTGTGCAATATTTCATGCAAGGTGCATGGAATATGACCATGGGGCTAGTATTAAGCAGCTATGGTATGGCAAGCATTATTGGTAATGCTTACGCTTTATTAGGTGTCGCAACCATTATCTCCCCATTATTTATTGGTATGGTCGCTGACCGTTTCTTTGCTTCACAAAAAGTCATGGGCATTCTTCATTTAATTAATGCCGCAGTCATTATTTGTGTTCCTCAATTTATTGAAGCACAAAATAGTGGTATGACTTTATTCTTAATTTTCATTATTGGATTATTGTTTTATCCAACGACTGCGCTTTCAAACAGTATTAGTTTCTCTCATATTAACGGCGTGAAATATTTCCCTATTATTCGTGTATTCGGTACGTTCGGTTTTATGGCTATCGGATTTATATTAGGAGAAATGGGTTACTCTGGTAGTACGATGACTTGGTATATCGCTTCGGCTGTAGGTGTTTTATTGGGTTTCTACTGCTTTACATTACCTAATACACCACCTAAAGCGAAAGGTAAGCCATTCTCTGCACGTGATATTTTATGTTTAGATGCACTTTCATTATTTAAAGATCGCTACTTCGCTATCTTAATGTTTAGTATCTTTATTTTAATGATCCCTAAAACAGCTTATTCCGCTTATATTCCGGTATTTATTAAAGCATTAGGTTTTAATAATGCAGCGTCTATTATGCAAATAGGTATTGCCTGTGAAGTGCTGTTTATGTTTGTCTTGTCATTCTTCTTAATGAAGTTTGGCTTCAAAATCACCTTACTTTTAGGTGCTGTTAGCTGGATCATTCGCTCAATATTCTTCTCTTATGCAGCGGTAAATACAGAGTTTTATTTTATCGTTATCGGATTAATGTTGCAGGGATTATGTTGGGACTTCTTCTTTACTGCTGGTGATATCTATGTTGACCGCAAAGCCAAACCAGAAATTCGTGCTCAAGCACAAGGTCTACGCTTTATTGTCTCTAATGGTTTCGGCTTATTATTTGCTTCCACTATTTGTGGTCAAATCTTTAATTCAACCGTAACAGAAACAGGCGATGCCGCTTTACCGCAATGGTCAACATTCTGGATATACCCAGCGATTGTTGCCGCCGTTGTGACGATATTCTTTATCTTCTTCTTTAAAGATGATGTGAGTAAAAAGAAAAATAACGAAGATAAGAAAGCACAAGAAAGTATTGCAACACCGTAGTTTTAAAATAAAGGAACAAGCCAACGTTAGGAGCAAACCATGGACGCATTAATACAGTTTGTTGACAGCATTGGCCCTTTATCACTTTCAAGTATCGCTAAATTACTGGCCGCCTTTATTTTAGGCGGCCTTATTGGCTTAGAGCGTGAATCAAAGGGAAAACCTGTCGGTTTTAAAACGTGTGTCATTATTGCTGTTGCCAGTTGTTTATTAACTATCGTTTCTATTCAATCCGCGGAATATTACGCCAATATCTCCGATAATATTCGTAGTGATCCCATGAGATTAGCGGCACAAATTATCAGTGGTGTTGGCTTTCTTGGCGCGGGTGTTATATTGCATCGGCGTGATGATGCCATTTCAGGTCTGACAACAGCGGCGATCGTATGGGCGTCCGCGGGTGTTGGTATTGCTTGTGGCTCAGGTTTTTATTGGCATGCCATGATTGTCACTGTTCTCTTTTTTATGGCTATTCAACTTAGCCCGCAAGTGGTGCTCTTTCAGATGAAAAACCAACGTTTAGGTAAGATAAAAGTGCGTATGTTATTTACTCATGAAAGCGGTGTTCCTCTGTTAATTGAGTATTTAAAAAGCCATAAAGATGTGATTGAAAATCTGACTATTCGCGATATTAAAAAAGAACGCGTTGAAGTGAATTTGAAACTGTTAGTGAGACAAAAAATTACTTTACCTGAATTTTATTGTTCATTAAAACAGCTTGAACATGTTCATTCTGTTTCTCTAGATCATTAATATATTTAAAAATAAAAGGTGCGCTTTATTTTAGATAACTGCGCACTTTTTATTATTTTGATGGCCGATTAAGGGTCATGTTAAGGATTGTCTATCACTAATGGATTACCAAAGCGTTCTAGATACATCATGCCAAAGATTGTTGAAGCATAATCTGTAATATGCCCTACATCACGATAAACTGGGACACCGTCTATATCGGTTAAGCAGATGTTTTTATCACACTGCACATCTTTAGGATCGATGATAATTAAAGTGGGATAGTCTTTTTTTAATTTAGCAAATAATTGATTCATCCATGTATTCCCCTCACCTTTATAGTTTTTGGGGTTACAGTGATTATCCGCAAAATCTTTTCTTAATTTTGCATTTTCATAAAAACAGGTCATAAAACCACTTGGCATTGAATTAACTGTTTTAATAAAAACAGGTTTAGCACCTGTGGCAATAATAATATCAAGTGCTTCACGCATCGCTTTTTCAACACGTTTACGAGACGCTTCGACGGTTCTAATATCACCTAATTTATTAATGACATGATTTGACGCGTAATTATTCCAAACTTGCCCGAATATGACATAATCAAAGTGGTTATTCTTGATAAGTTGATAATATTTCGCTGTTTGATCGTAACAACGTTGATAAACTGTATTTTTATGATTAGACCAGTCATAAAGATAAATATTAGGAAGTGTAATACACGATGACGTTGCTTGTGCATATACATCTAACTTGGCGTCTTTACCTAATATATCCATAAAGCCCCAATAATGATTCGCATGAGAATCACCCAATAAAAATGCTTTTCTCTGACTTCCCACTTCACCAATATGGCACATTTTATCTGGATCAGACGCTTCAAAATTCATACATTTCGTTCGATTAGGATAATCAAACTGATTCAATTTAGCTTCTAAATTAACGTAGTTTTGCCCAAGCCTTGCTCCAATACCTTGATATTTTTCATTAAGTGCATTTAACCCAAAAGCACATAAAATAGGAATAATTAATAAAAGTGTAATGGAATATTTAAAGGCTAAGCGCTTTCTTCTAAGCGGTTTTTCAATAAGTAAATAAGAGGTCATTGAAAGCAATAAGGTTAATGCTAATAGTGATCCTTTTTGTAGTTCTGTATTAAACACACCAACATAACGCGCAACTGCAAATAATGGCCAATGCCATAAATAGAGTGAGTAAGATAATAATCCAACGATCACGATTGGCTTTAATGAAAGTATTTTTTTAATAATACTTTCATGCTGTCCAGTATAAATAATAAGTGCGGCACCAAGGCAAACATACAACGTATTAAGGTTAGGATAACCTGCAATAATATCGTTTTGAAATGCCACCCAAACAATCACACCTAACGCAATTAAGCTAATAACATCATTTATTCTTCGATTAGGTTTTATCTTTGTTGGGAAGTAGGCAACACATGCACCCAACATAAATTCAAAGATCCGCGTACTAAAATAGTAATAATTTTTCGGTTGGTCTTTCTGGTAATAAAATACCAAAATAAATGAAATAGCGGTGACTAACACCACCGGATAAAAATGTTCAACTCTTTCTTTTACATTGATTTTATGTAGCAAATAAAGTGCAAAAGGCAAGAAAAGATACCATTGCCACTCTATCGCCAGAGACCATGTATGCAATAACGGTAAAAAGAGTGCATCTTGTGCTGCATAGCTGGTTGTTGCTCTCGCAAAATATTTATTAGAGAGAAAGGCTGAGGCGTATTTTTCACTATTTGTAATATCAAGATAATCACTAGGGAGATAAAACAGTCCGGATATCACTAAAACCGCAATTAGAACAACAAGGTAAAGAGGTTGTAATCGCCATAACCGACGATGATAAAAATCGCAAAATGAAAAATGACCTTGTGATAATGACGTTTTAATTATCAGCGAGATCAAAAAACCAGAGATCACAAAGAAAATATCGACGCCAATAAACCCTGAAGGAATTAAGCGATTATCCAAGTGGAAAAGGATAACCAAAATAACGGCAACAGCTCTTAAACCATCTATATCAGCACGATATTTTACATTCATAATTCAAGTACATTATCCAAATAAAAAGAATTGCCGGATTATATACCAATTAGCCATATCGCTTTAGTCACAAAAAGAAAAAGACTATTTAATATTGCCTATTAATAACATCTAAATGGCCATAACTGATTAAATTCCATCGTTAACCCCAATTTCACCTCGGATGAAAGCGAACCTTTACTCACCACAAATTTTGGATGTCGAATAACGATAGAGGCATTAATATCATAAAACATTAATGATGATCGGCTCTGTGCTAACTCATCATAAAGCGTCTTCATTTCTGCTGATGACGCATTCTCACATAATCGCCCTAGCGTAATATGAATAATATTTTTATGAAGAGTGTTATCAATGGGGATCTGCTGGTAAACCTTTTGTCTAAATTGTTCTAACTCCTTTGAAATCCCCGTTAATATCACACTACCATTAGACGTTAACACAACGTTATTAAATAAAATTTCAATGCATTTTGTTTGATTAAAGATTTGAGCAATCTCATGACACCATGCCAATAATACAGGTCGTTGCAGTTTAAACTGTTAATTTTGTTGATTAAAAATCGTTAATAATGTGGAATGAAATTCTTGTGGCTGAGCAAATTCAATAAACGGAAACTTAACAGCAAGCTGTTCACAATAAGCACTTAGTTTCTGACTAAAGGGAATAAAGCTTTCCTCAATTTCAGGCTGACAAATCATTAATTGCCCCGCATTTAAGCTGACATCAAAAATACGTTCATCATTGATTTGTCGTTGCCAAGTTTCGCCCGTTGACAATTTTTTGAGTGTTGCTTGTGTCAGGAATTCGCATGCCATAAATACACCTAAGTAAAGAATATAATTATTGCTATTACTTTGGTTGGAGTGAAATTTAAAATCAAGTTGCAGAGTGAATAATAAAAAGTGGCTTTCATCTAAAAGCCACTGTCACATCAATGGGGGAGATGTTAAAAATGGGCTATCTATAAATACTCAATCAAAATCAAATCAATTACAGAAAATTAGCAGCTTTAAACTTCGCGAGAGCATCTGCTGTTTGCTCTGCGGTCATTGGGCGTAATGGGCGACGAGGAGAGCCCACATCAATACCATGTAGTTGCATTGCCACTTTTCCTGCCGCAACGCCACCGTACTCGACTAACACACGAATAATCGCAATCACTTTATCCATGCAAGCGGTCACACCTTCATGATCACCCGCTTTGAATTTTTCAATGATTTCAAGGTATAAAGGAGCTGCATAGTTATAAGTACTGCCGACTGCGCTTAATGCACCGCAGGCTAATCCAGCAGGAATAAATTCATCAACACCAAATGGGATGTCATATTTTCCACCATCTACACGTAAGCAACGCTGGAATTCATACATATCAGGAGAGTTAAATTTCATACCTGATAGATTTGGAATAGCTTTACCCGCAGCTTGTAAGAATTTTTCCATATCAATGCTTAAGCCTGACATCGTGGAATGATAATAATAAAAACCTTTTGATGGCGCACTGGCGGCGGCTAAACGGCAATATTCAACCAAATCATCAACATTGCCTGGCTTAAAGAAACAAGGACCAATCACTGATGTTGCTTTGATATCTAATGTCTCAGCATGGCGAGCAAGTTCTAGTGTATCCGCAATGCTTAATGCACCCGTGTGAATAATAAGGTCTAGTTTACCCTGACTGGCATCAACCCAGCGTTCGGCTACCTTCTTGCGTTCTTCAACAGAGCAATGAATACCTTCACCCGTTGTTCCTAATACATAAGCACCCGTCACACCGCTTGCTATAAGGTGTTTTGCTATCTCATCAATGACAGGATAATTAACGCTACCGTCAGTCGCAAATGGGGTATGAGGCGCGGCAATCAGTCCAGAGAGTTTGTTCATGATCACTTCCTTTGGAGGTTAATTTCTTTATTGTTTAATTTATGGAGTTTGACTCTATATTAGAGAGCTACACTTCAGAACGCAATAACGAAATGAGCGTTAAAGGAAGAGAAAAATGAAAGTGTGATCTTTCGCCAATTTTCGCAAAAAATCACACATTGCAGAAATGAGCTTACGCGGAATGAGTCTGTTTTAACGCATTCAGTGTTCGTAGTTTTTGCTCCTTGACCATTTCTGGTTGAACTTGAACTAACAAGGTATAGAGGAGATCCAACACAAAGAGTTGTGCTGTTTTTGTACCAATAGAGTCGCCTTGCAGCTTCCCTTGTCGATTACCATTAATCAAATGGTAGTCCGCATGTTCCATAATCTGTGAACCCAAATTATGAGTCAGTGCAATGGTATGGGCTCCCGCTTCTTTTGCCAGTTTAAGGGAATGAACCGTTTCTGGTGAGTTACCTGAGTGGCTAATACCGATAGCAACATCACCCGGTTTTAATAACGAGGCTTGCATATACATAAAATGGTTATTTGTCACTGCATCAACACGATAACCAATTCGCATTAATTTATTTTTTAGATCTTCCGCCGTTATACCTGAAGAACCAACACCACAGATAAAAATATAATTTGCTGACAATAAAGCATCTACAGCGCCTTGAACTTGCTTCATATCGAGCAGATTCAATGTCTCTGATAGTACGTTATTAATCGTTGCTTGAAGTTTTAAACCAATGGTATGGATATCGTCTTGATGAGTGACTTCTGCATCAAGAATAGGTGACTCTTCATTATCAGAGGTCGCCATTTCAATCGCCAAATCCATTTTAAAATCTTGAAACCCTTTATAACCCAATGTGCGGCAAAAACGCACAACTGTCGCTTCACCCGCTTTTGTCGCTTGTGAAAGTTGGGCAATAGAAAGTTGAGTAACTTCTGTAGGATGGAACAGGATATAGTCTGCAATACGCTGTGATACTCGCGTTAGACTATTTTTCATTGCGCCTAGCGTATCAAGTATTTTACCCGGCTTTAATCGGGTCGTTGCCTGTTCTGTCATGGAGATTATCCTTGGTTGCAGAAGATACACGGAAAAAAATTCTGCTAACAAGAGTACCAATTCCAACAGGTTAAAAAAAGCCTTGCTCATACAATAATGTGATAATAAAAAACGCTTTATTCCTTATGTCATCAGAATACAACTTACTGATACATCAGAAATAAAGCGCTTAATAAAAACAGTAATTGTTAGTCAGTCAATGCGGCGACATCCAACTTAACGACCACTTTCTTCAGTGTATTTGCACCCTTTTCAGCCGAAATTCCCGGTTTATGAGGTTCATAAGGCATAAAAACAGCAAACATGCTTGGTGTAAGCGTTAAGGTCTGTTGACCTATTATTGTATCGGTTAGTTGATAATCATCAGCTTCATTATAAGGTGTCGCATCTTGAGCTGAGCCTTGTAGGCCAAAATCGATGATCTCTTCACCAGATAGTAATATCTGAATATCAATATAACGCTGATGTAACTCTGCACGTTTTTGCTCACGAGGCTGCGTGTCAAACGTCATCACATTCATAAACAACGTTTCACCGTCAATTTTATAACTACCCGGTGCGAGAGATACAGGATCAAGTGCGAGTGCTTTTTCCATCGCGTTACGTAGTGCTGAATTCATTTCTGGCATCAAAGCCAAATCTGATATGTGTCCAAATAACATAGGTTATCCCCTATTAATTCCTTGATGTTTCATTGTCATCTAATGAAATTTGTTTTGCTGAGGCGAAAAGAGGCGCTGTGATTGTTCCTGCTATTACCACAGACATTGCACCGATCACGCCGTAAAAGAAGAAGTTCAGATCACTGCCATAACGAGCCGCTAATACCGCAATAATACTGACGATAATACCCACCACGGCACTGCCTGCATTGGCACGTTTAACAAAAATACCCAGCATAAACAGACCTGTCATTGGGCCGCCCATTAAACCAATCAGGCTGTTAAAAGCATCCCAAATTTCAGACTCATCAGATAAAACTAGCCAAATGGCTGCAAGGCTGCTGAATACACCCGCTACGATAATCACTAATCTCGCGACTTTCATTTTTTGTTCAGCACGGCGTTCAGACTTACTTAAACGTGTGTAAATATCAGAGTTAAAACAGCTTGAGATACTGTTTAAGCTACTCGAAATACTCGATTGAGCCGCAGCAAAAATAGCAGCGATAATTAATCCAGCAATACCGACAGGCATTTCGGTCACAATAAATAGGGGTAGAATACCACCTGTATTAAAGCCTTCAGGTAAGAAGCTAGGATTCTGTTTGTAATACACAAACAAAGCCGAGCCGATAGCGAAGAAGAAAATAGGAATAATGGCAACTAATTTAGCGTTTGTTATCAGTGTACGCTTAGTTTCTTCAATGGAATCCGTCACAATATAACGCTGTACGACATCCTGACTTGCAGTAAATTGCTGAATATTCGCGAATAAAAATCCGATCATCAAAACAGGAATGGTGCTATCAGTCCAACTCCAACGTAATTGTGTCGCAGGGAAGAATTTATCTGCCTGTGATGTTGCTGTGAAAATTTCACTAATTCCGCCATCAACTTTAAAGCAGATCATAATAAAGATAAGCACTGCGCCACCTGATAGTAATAACCCTTGAATAACGTCAGTCCAAATAACGCCTTCAATGCCACCCATCCAAGTATAAACAATACATAGCAAGCTAATCAGCACAATTAATACAACGGGATCGATACCCATAAAAGGACGCAAAGCAAGTACAGTTAAATAAGTAATAATTGCCACTCGACCAATATGGAATAACATAAATGAAAGGCTGGCAAATAAACGGCTGCGTATATCAAAACGCGCTTCTAAATATTCATAAGCCGAGGTGATTTTTAATTTTCTAAAAAACGGAATATAGAAATAAAAGACTAATGGCAAAATAGCGATAGCTAAATATTGCCCAATAATGAAAGTCCAGTCTGAGGTATAAGCCTTTGCAGGAATAGACATAAACGTAATTGAGCTTAATGTGGTTGCAAAGACGGAAACACCCGCAGCCCAACCTGGAACGCGACCACCGCCACGGAAATAATCATCCGCAGTTTTTTGACGTTTAGAGAAATAAACACCAACGAGTAGCATTGCTGCTAAATAACCAAACAGCACTGCATAATTAATGAAACCAAAATCATGTAATTGCATTTTTTAGTCCTGCCATATGTAGGGTAAAAGGTAAGTTTTACGACAGTTTTTTATTGCTCTCTAGCCCACAGGACAGCGCCCCAGAGCCCGGCATCATGATGGTAGTGAGCCGATAATATCGGCACTTGTAATGCTAATGGCTGTTGTGTCATGGCTGCTTGAACGAGTTCTATATACCCTTTCGCTAACCCAACACTACCGCCAAGAACGACACAATCGGCATCGGTTGTTGCTTTAATATCTGTCACCAAATTTGCAATTGTGTTTGCTGAGTGCTTAATAATTGATTTTGCTTGTGAATTTCCCTGATGAAAGGCAGCAAAAATCGCTTTAGCATCTTTTCCTGCAAGCTCTCCAGTTGCCTGTGCGGCAATCGCACGACCTGAAGCGATGGCTTCAACGCAACCATAGCGACCACAGCCACAACGTGGACCATGAGGATCTGCTAAGGTATGACCTAAATGGCCAGCAATACCTCGTTTTCCTGTAAAAAGTTGTCCTTGTTGAATTACGCCACCGCCAACACCTGTCGATACAGTGATAAACGCCATATCAGAAATAGTTTCTCGACGATAATCATATTCAGCCCATGTTGCGGCTTGAGCATCATTCAGTAACCAACATGGCAACCCCGTGATCGCAGATAACGTTTCTTTTAAAGGAAAATCCTTTAATCCGCCTAAATTATCTGGATTCAGAGCCGTTAAAATGCCATTACAAATAATGCCTGTTGATGCAACGGCAACACTATCAGCATGGTTTTTTAGTGGTGTCGTAATAGCAACGAGTGCTTCATAAAGTTGTGTTGGTGATGCACTTGCGGGTGTAGTGATCTGCGTATGTTGTGTCAATTGGTTATCTCGGCTAATTAATGCTGCCGAAATTTTTGTTCCTCCAATATCAATGGCTAATGTATTCATTTATCTAACTCCTGCTGCCACTTTAATGCTTGAGTGAACCAATCACAGACATGCTCAAGACGTGTTAATGCAGAGCCCACAGTGACAGCCCAAGCACCCGCGTGCATACCTCTTGCTGCCATCATCGGTGTGTTATAACGCCCTTCAGCAATCACTCGGCATCCTTTTTCAGCCAATGCAGTGACCAGCTGTAAATCAGGCAGCTTTGGTATTTCGCCACCGGTATAACCCGACATCGTTGAGCCAATAAATTCGGTGCCCAACTCTTGGCAATACATGCCTTCGTCAAAGGTGGCGCAATCCGCCATCGCCAATTTTCCTAAACGATGAATATGAGCTAATAACGTTTTCACGGGTACAGGACGCACACGATCAGTACCATCAAAAGCAATAATATCTGCACCTGCGGTGGCTAATTCTTCAATATCACTGAGCCACGGTGTGATCCTTACAGGGCTATCAGGCAAATCACGCTTCACAATGCCAATAATCGGCACATCAATAAGAGGACGCGTTGCTTTTAAATTATCAATTCCCTCAATACGTACTGCGATTGCACCTGCATTTACTGCGGCTTGAGCCATAGCAGCGACAATTTCGGGCTTATCCATTGGACTATTATCAACTGGCTGGCAAGACACGATTAATCCGCCCTTTTGCTGAATATCCTTAGTCATTTTTTCAATTAGCGCCATTTTGAACTCACTGTTCTCTTCTTTTGAAATGCAACTCCAAATTATAATATTTTACGGAGTTTAATTTCTCAATCAAAAAAACAACAATTTGTGAAGAAGATCAAACAATGACCACATCCATATAACCAACTGATAAATAAACAAAATAAAAAGGAAGAATGATGTTTCCACCACTCTTCCTGTTTTTTTACTTTGTTTTCATTAAGTAAAATCAGAAATGGAACTGCAACCCAACACGATAACGCGTCTGACGAGCATCACTCAGTGGGCTTACTGCCATGTTGCCAATTTCAATATAAGGCGTGAATGTGCTGTTGATTTGATAAGAGAAAGCGACGTTATGCTCATAATTACGTTTTTTATTATCGTATTTTATGGCATCGCTATACATTTGCGTGTAATCATATTCCACTTTAAATTTGTTATATTTATAGCCAATAAAACCATCAAAACGATTTGTCTTTTCGTCATCAACACCTTGTTTTGTTTTACGGGCATAATCAAAACGATAACGCCCTGCAATATATAAACCACTATCAAAATTATATTGTGCTTTTAAATAAGGTTTATATATAGAAGTATCGGTCACTGTTTCGAAAATAAGACCGGGCTGTAATGTGACATTATTATTTAATTTATGGTTGTAGCTTAATCCCATTTCAATGGCATTATTAACAACATCACTAAATAATTTATCTTTTTCACCATCAACACCACCTGATTTGACACTCGCATCAATATAAAAACCAATGCCATTTGAAAAAGAATGAATAAATGCAATTCTATCTTTATTAATTCGTGTCGAATCTGCATATTCATGACGGAAGTCTAATGTAGTCGCATATAATTGAGATGACATTAATAAAGTACAGCATGCCAATAAAAGCTTTTTCTTTTTATTTGCCATAATATTTACCTAAATAGGTAAGACTCCCTGAATAAATCAGGAGTCTTAATGGGTTATTTTAATTTATATGTAGGGAGAGATTATTCAATAATTAATTGTTTATCTTTCATCGTTAAAGTAATAACTGAATTAACAGCTTCACCTTTATTTGTTTCACCTCCAATTAAATAAAGTGAATTATCATGTGAGATAGTGACACCATAGCCAAGAGGAAGCGGTAATTCGCCAATGACTTTCCATTGATTATTAATAAAGCCATAAATTTCTTTATGCCACGTTTTTTCTAGTCCTTGATGCGCAAAATAATGTTGCTGTGCATAGTTTGCCTGAGAACCCGGAAAATTTGCCCCTCCAGCAACCAGCAAGGTGTGCATGCTGTAACCCGCAAATGCACCTGCTAAGCCGTCTTGTTGCTGATCAGGTGTAGGATTTGGTAGCTTTTGTGCTACCGTGTTCCATTGTAATTGGTTGTTTTTAAATATCGCTGTTTGCACTTCACTGGTTCGTAATCCCGGTTTTATTTCACCATTTATTAAGATGATTTTATTACCATCATAAGCTAATGCCGAACCCGCCGTTCCATTAAATGGCATAACACCTAATAATCGCCATTGATTATTTTCAGCGTTATATTCCATTATATTTCGATTAAAGAAGTAACCTTCCGCAGGTTTATTAAAATAATCACTGATGACTTTTTTATTTTCAGATCCATTCTCTTTGGTACGGTTTAAATCAACAAAGTAACCATCAAAAATTTGTTGATTAACACCACCAAGAATAATAGCTTCATGGTTGTTAATATTGATACCAGCATGCCCAACTAATCCGTAAGGCGCTCGCGTATTCACTTTTTCCCATTTATTTTCTTTAGGTAAATAACGATAAACTTCTGTGAGCGCACTAATAGTTTCACTCTCTTTATTTTCTTTTCCCGCACCACCAAATACATAAATATCGTTATTTAATGCTAGTGCAATGGCCTGATCTCTTTGTGTACCAGGAAAGTCTGCTATTTTTTCCCATTGTTTTGTTTGATTATTAAGATCAAGCTTATACCAAGATTTTCCTGCTGTGCCTAAACCAATATAAATAACATTTTTGTTGATTGTTCCTGCCCCACTTTTAAATGTGACAGGTAAGTTAGGAAGTTTTTCTGCAAAGCTAGTAGAGGTGAATATTGCTGACACTAGCATTACAGAGAGACAGGCGTAAGATATTTTCTTTATTCTGTTCATACTTATTAGCTCTTATTTTTGTCATCAAGGAGGGTATTTTTTGTATATTGAAGATCACTCCAATATATAATTATTTTCGGAGTTAAACTTCAAATCAATCTTTTCTGAATTGTGAAGACGATCAAAATGTCTATTTTTTAGCCTTATATTTTTATAACTTTCTTTAAATCAAATTTAGGAATAAAAATCTGACATTAGAATAAAAGTAGTCATAATAATTTATTATTGAGATTTTATGCAGAATATAATGTCACTTCTTTTACAGTAAATTTTTTTATAAAAGAGATAAAAATGGAGTTTTATTTCAAGAGCCCTTTTAATCGATTTAATCCCCATTTTCACCTTGTGTGCTAATTGAAAAATTGGTTATTTAACATGATGGAAATCAAACTAAATTGTTATTTTTTAATATAATTTGTATCCGCATTGTTAGTATGGATTTATTTTTTTTCCTCGTTATAATCACCAACGTCATTTTAAGTAGTAGTTCATCACATTGAGTTCACAAAACGATACTCAGGTCTGTCTTGAATGATTGAAAAATGAATTCTTATCCTTTACTGGACGTTTTTTAAATGCCCGGTACGGATGTTATTTATCAATTAACAAGGAGACTCTGATGCAAATCAGTCGGAGGTCGTTCTTTAAGATCTGTGCTGGCGGTATGGCTGGCACTTCTGCTGCATTACTTGGTTTTTCGCCAGAAGTTGCGGCAAGCTCTCGCCAATATAAATTATTACGTTCCGTTGAAACCCGTAATAACTGTACTTATTGCTCTGTGGGTTGCGGTATTTTGATGTATAGCCTTGGGGATGGCGCGAAAAATGTGGATAAAAGTATTTATCACATTGAAGGTGACCCTGATCATCCTGTAAGTCGTGGCTCTTTATGCCCGAAAGGGGCTGGGCTTGTCGATTATATCCACAGTGAAAATCGCCTGAAATATCCTGAATATCGTAGACCTGGTTCAGATAAATGGGAACGTATTTCATGGAATGAAGCGATTGATAAAATCGCCCGTTTAATGAAAAAAGACCGTGATGAAAACTTTGTCACCCATAATGAAAAAGGGCAAGAAGTTAACCGTTGGCTAACAACTGGGATGCTTTGTTCTTCTGCCGCCAGTAATGAAACAGGCATTTTAGATAATAAATTTTCTCGCTCATTAGGCATGATTGCTATCGATTGTCAGGCAAGACTTTGCCATGCGCCAACCGTCGCCGCATTAGCACCAACCTTTGGTCGTGGTGCAATGACCAATAACTGGGTTGATATTAAAAATGCTAACGTTGTGCTGATCATGGGTGGTAACCCTGCTGAAGCACATCCTGTGGGTTTTAAATGGGTTATCGAAGCTAAAATTAAGAATAATGCGAAGGTTATCGTTGTCGATCCCCGTTTTAACCGTAGTGCCGCGGTTGCTGATCTCTATTCCCCTATTCGTGCTGGCTCTGATACTGCGTTCTTATTAGGGGTGATTAATTACCTTATCGAACACAATAAAATTCAGCATGAGTATGTGAAAGCCTATACAAATGCGCCTCTCATTGTGCGTGAAGATTACAGCTTTGATGACGGTCTTTTCAGTGGCTTTGATAAAGAAAATCAAAGCTATGATAAAACCTCATGGCATTATGAACTCGATGAAAATGGCTTGGCATTAAGAGATGATTCTCTGCAACATCCTCGTTGTGTGTGGAATCTTTTAAAACATCATGTCTCGCGCTATACCCCTAAAATCGTTACTACTCTTTGCGGTACGCCATCAGAAGACTTTGCCTATATCTGTGAAGCGCTTGCGTCTACCAGCGTAAAAGACAGAACCTCTACCATTCTTTATGCCTTAGGTTGGACTCACCATACGGGTGGTGCGCAAACTATTCGTGCAGCAGGTATGATCCAGTTATTACTAGGTAACGTAGGTATGCCGGGCGGTGGTGTCAACGCATTACGTGGACACTCTAATATCCAAGGTTATAGCGATCTGGGTTTATTATCATTAAACCTACCAGGTTATATGCCGCTTCCTAATGAAAAACAGACTTCATTAGAGAATTATTTATCCCAAGTGACACCCAAAACCGTTGTTGCAGACCAAGTTAACTATTGGAAAAGAACCCCTGATTTCTTTATTAGCTTATTAAAAAGCTTTTGGGGAGATAGCGCGACAGAAAGTAATGAGTGGGGTTATCACTGGTTACCAAAATGGGATAAAAGCTACGATATCATGGCGCAAACCCAGTTGATGATCGATGGCAAAATGAATGGCTATATCGTTCAAGGTTTTAATCCATTAGCCGCGTTTGCGGATAAAAATAAATGCAGTGCCGCATTAGCCAAACTGAAATATATGGTTGTTATCGATCCGTTAGTGACCGAATCTTCCAATTTTTGGCAAAACCACGGCGAGATGAATAATGTCTCACCAACAGATATTCAAACAGAAATTTTCCGTTTACCTTCATCGTGTTTTGCTGAAGAAAATGGCTCGATTGCAAACTCAGGTCGCTGGCTTCAATGGCACTGGGCTGGTGCTAAACCACCTGCACAAGCATGGCATGATGGTAAAATTTTAGGGCATTTATTAATGCGCCTGCGTGAACTTTATCGCGAAGAAGGCGGTGTTTGCCCAGAGCCTGTGATGAATCTCTCTTGGAATTACGTTGACCCTTACGATCCTCAGCCTGAAGAAGTGGCGAAAGAAGCTAATGGTCAAGCAATGCGTGATATTTACGATGATTCAGGCAAATTGTTGTTTAAAAAAGGACAACAACTTGACGGTTTCCACCAGCTTAAATCCGACGGTTCAACCGCCAGTTTCTGTTGGGTCTATTCTGGTTGCTGGACTGAAAAAGGCAACCAAATGGCGAACCGCGATAACGCCGATCCTTCAGGATTAGGCTGTACACCGGGTTGGGCATTTGCATGGCCTCAAAACCGCCGTGTGTTATATAACCGCGCATCGGTTGATCCACAAGGTCAACCGTGGGATGAAAAACGCCAATTGATCAAATGGAATGGCAATCAATGGGTTGGTCCTGACGTACCAGATTATAGCAATGCAGCACCTAATAGCGGTGTAGGTCCTTTTATTATGCAACCCGAAGGTATGGGACGCTTATTTGCTGTTGATAAAATGGCAGATGGCCCTTTCCCTGAATTCTACGAGCCATTTGAATCACCAACAGAAGAGAATATTCTACACCCGAACGTCTCTCGTAACCCAGTCGCACGTTTATACAGTTATGATGCAGAACATTTAGGCAAAGCCGATGAATTCCCTTTTGTGGCGACAACCTATTCAATTACTGAGTTATTCCGTCATTGGACAAAACATTCATTAATCAATGCCATTGCACAGCCTGATCAGTTTATCGAAATTGGCGAACAACTAGCGTTACGAAAAGGCATTGTGGCAGGTGATGAAGTCAAAGTCAGTGCCAAACGTGGCTATATCAAGGCTAAAGCCGTTGTCACTAAACGTATTAGACCGCTGACGATTAATGGCAAAGTAGTCGATACTATCGGTATTCCGTGTCACTGGGGCTTTGAGGGCGCGACTCGCAAAGGTTTCCTTGCCAATACATTAACACCATCAGTGGGTGATGCAAATTCATTCACACCTGAATATAAGGCGTTTTTAGTCAATATCGAAAAGGCATAAGGGGAAACTGATGTCATTGCAATCTCAAGATATTATTCGTCGTTCTGCCACTAATTCCCTCACGCCCGCACCACAGGTACGTGATTTTAAAGAAGAAGTGGCAAAACTTATCGACGTTACTACCTGTATTGGCTGTAAAGCCTGTCAGGTTGCCTGTTCTGAATGGAACGATATTCGCGATAAAGTCGGTCTTAACGTCGGTGTTTACGATAACCCAATGGATTTAACGGCTAAGTCGTGGACAGTGATGCGTTTTTCTGAAGTAGAAGAAAATGGCAAGCTGGAATGGTTAATTCGTAAAGATGGTTGTATGCACTGTGCTGATCCGGGCTGTTTAAAAGCATGCCCAGCAGAAGGAGCCATTGTGCAATACGCTAACGGTATTGTCGATTTCCAATCAGAGCACTGTATTGGTTGTGGCTACTGTATTGCCGGTTGCCCTTTCGATGTCCCTCGTATTAATGAAGAAGATAATCGCGCTTCCAAATGCACATTGTGTGTTGATCGCGTTGAAGTCGGTCAAGAGCCCGCCTGCGTGAAAACTTGCCCTACGGGTGCCATTCACTTTGGCTCTAAAGAAGCAATGACGCATCTTGCAAATGAACGTGTTGCTGAACTCAATACACGGGGTTATGACAAAGCGGGTTTATACGATCCTCAAGGTGTTGGCGGTACGCACGTCATGTATGTCCTCCATCATGCGGATAGACCTAACTTGTATCATGGCTTACCAGAAAACCCAGAAATTAGCTCAACAGTGAAATTCTGGAAAGGTATTTGGAAACCGTTAGCCGCAGTGGGTTTTGCTGCTACCTTTGCGGGTGCCATGTTCCATTATTTAGGTATTGGCCCTAACCACACCACCGAAGAAGATGAAGAAGAGGCACAAAAAGAGATGGAAGCATCACAACATTCAGTGAATAAAGAGGAGCAGAAATAATGAAGAAGAAAAGCGATAAAATCCTTCGTCATACTGCCTCAGAGCGAATCAATCACTGGGTTGTGGCGATTTTCTTTGTCTTTACCACCTTTAGTGGATTGGGCTTTTTCTTCCCATCTCTAAACTGGTTTATGAATATTTTAGGCACCCCACAACTTTCGCGTTTACTGCATCCATTTACGGGTGTTGCGATGGTATTTTTCTTTATCTTTATGTTTTTTAGATACTTCAAGTATAACTCTGTTGATAAAGATGATTTAGTGTGGGCAAAAAACATCCATAAAGTGCTACAAAATGAAGAAGCAGGCGATATTGGGCATTACAACTTAGGCCAAAAAGGAATTTATTGGACATTAAGTCTCAGCCTTATTGTTCTGACCATTAGTGGGATAATTATTTGGCGACCTTATTTTGCCGATTATTTCTCTATTCCTGTTATTCGCATTGCTTTACTGGCTCACTCACTGTCCGCCATCTTACTGATCATTACTGTGATTGTTCATGCTTATGCCGCGTTTTGGGTAAAAGGTTCAATTCGTAGCATGATTGAAGGCTGGGTAACGCGTGGTTGGGCGAAAAAACATCACCCGCGTTGGTATCGTGAGATTTTAGAAGAAGAGAAAAAAGAAGCAGAAAGCCAATTAAACAAAAAATAATAAACTACTTTTATTTCTATAAAATAGATGTGAGAAAAAAATGGAGGCTTAATTGCCTCCATTTCTATTTTTAATCTACGCTCAACTTAATGTGTTGCTGTTTTTGCTTGTTCCACTAAGTTAATTAAACGGCTTCTCATGGTGTGATAATGTTGAGAAACTTGGCTTTCAGCCCATTTTTGGTCATCTATTTTAATCACTTTAGCCGCACAATATTTGGTTTCAGGTGTTTTTGAAACAGGATCAAGATTATCCTGAGTCAGTTCATTACACGCACCAATCCACCATTGATAGGTCATATAAATCGCTTGCTTGTTAATTGTCTCATTCACATTACAGCGTGACATCACCTTACCGCGACGAGATTCAACCCAGACAATTTCCTGATCACGAATACCCGCCTCTTTAGCAATCTCTGGGTGAACTTGAACATAACCCGGTTCATCCGCAAGTGATGCCAATGCTTTACAGTTACCCGTCATCGAGCGACAAGAGTAATGCCCGACTTCACGCACTGTCGATAGAATCATTGGATAATCCGCATCAGGTAATTCAGCGGGTGCGCGCCACGGTGTCGCAAACAACTGCCCTTTGCCTGATGGTGTGGTGAATTGGTTACCTGAATATAAATAAGGTGTACCCTTATCTTCAATATCGGTACAAGGCCATTGGATATGTGCTAAACCTGCCAGTTTTTCATAAGTGACACCAAAAAATAGTGGGCATAATGCTCTCACTTCATTCCAGATCTCTTCGTTATTTTCATAAGACATCGGGTAGCCCATTTCTGTGGCGAGTAAACTGATAATTTCCCAATCACGTTTGACATTACCTTTAGGCTCAACCGCTTTTTCAAAACGTTGGAAACCTCTATCAGCGCAGGTAAAGATGCCCGCATGTTCGCCCCAACTGGTTGAAGGTAAAATCACATCGGCTTGCTCTGCGGTTTTGGTCATAAAGATATCTTGAACCACCACAAAATCGAGCGCTTCAAAACCTTTTCTCACTAACCCTAAATCAGCTTCGGTTTGGAGGGGATCTTCACCCATGATGTAATAGGCTTTTACTTTGCCTTCAATGGCTAAATGAGGCACTTCAGTAATGCGATACCCAACTTCTGGATCAAGTTGTTCAACAGGAATATTCCATGCTTGTGCAAATTTTTTACGTGTTTCTTCGTCAGTTACATACTGATATCCCGGAAACATATTCGGTAAAACCCCCATATCACAGGCACCTTGCACGTTATTCTGTCCACGCACAGGAGCAACACCAACATGCGGTTTACCTAAATTACCCGTTAATAAAGCAAGACCTGATAACCCTTTTACCACATCAACCGCTTGACCAAATTGTGTTACACCCATGCCCCACATAATCGTTGCGGTTTTAGCGCCAGCATAAGTACGCATTGCTTTACGAATTTCAATAGCAGGAATGCCAACAATATCTTGCACAGCTTCAGGGCTATATTCTGCGAGTTGTTTTTTATATTCTTCAAAGCCTTCTGTGTATTGGTTCACATAGTTTTTATCATACAGATCTTCATCAATTAGCGTGTATGCGAAGGCATTGACTAACGCCATATTAGTGCCGTTTTTTAACGGTAAATATTGGTTAGCAATTTTGGCTGTTTCGATTTTACGAGGATCACAAACAATAATTTTGGCGCCCTTTTGTTTCGCTTTAACCACTCGACGCGCCACAATAGGATGAGAATCTGCACAGTTATAACCAAAAACTAATAAGCAATCTGAATCTTCAATATCAGCAATTGAGTTGCTCATGGCGCCATTGCCTAATGTTTCTTGCAAACCTGCAACAGAAGGGCCATGACAAACACGCGCACAACAATCGACATTATTATTACCTAATACGGCGCGCACAAATTTCTGCATCACAAAGTTAGTTTCATTCCCTGTGCCACGAGAAGAGCCTGTACACATGATGGATTTCGCACCGTATTTTTCTTTTATTTCCAGTAATTTTTTTGCCGTAAATTGAATAGCTTCATTCCAACTCACAATTTCAAAATCAGCCCCTTTTTGTCGGCGGATCATCGGCTCATGAATTCTGGCTGTCAGCAATTTGTTGTCATTAAGAAAATCCCAACCATAGAGCCCTTTTAAGCAAAGTTCTCCTTGATTGGTGACACCATTGGCACCTTCGGCTTTGATTATGCGACCATTTTCGACACAGAGATTGATTTTGCAGCCAGCGCCACAATAAGGACAGACGGAGTTGATTTTGTTCATTTGATATCCTTTCCCCTAACTAGGGAGTAAAAGAGTCATAAAGAACTTTCAACTAAGCAGGAATTATGCCAATTAATAATTTAATAATTATCAATGAGATATAAAAGCAAAATGACACTTAATTATCGTTTCGACATTTTTGCCGACACTATCTTACACAAATAAGATCCATACCATAACCTATTACTTCTTTTATCATTAGCACCAGAAAAACATTTTGAAATAAAAACCAACACCCAATTCCAATAAAATTTATTTCTTTAGTTTGCATTTATGGTATAAATAATAAATACGCATTTTGAAACACAAGATTTCATACTGCATTGCGATGATATCCATTTCAATAAAGAGCAAAAAGATGAACATAAACACTAACAACCGACTTTTAGGCCTAAACCTACTACTACTTCGTTAGGTGGCCGCGCTTATTCATCTTTTGCAAAAGCCACCAGTAAGGTGGCTTTTTTGTTTGTAACCTACTGGTGGAACTGATTTTTTAGGGGAGTTCTATGATGTTTAGTGTCACCATTAGGATGATGAGTTACAACGCCTTACCAATAAGCCACTGTATGGCAATAGCCTCTATCACACATTCAATAACTCAGGGGGCAAAATGAGCCAACAATGGACATCACGAATTGGTCATATCTTAGCAGCCGCAGGCTCTGCAATAGGTATTGGCGCAATCTGGAAGTTTTCTTATGTCGCAGCCAATAATGGTGGCGGTGCATTTCTAATTGTCTTCTTGTTATTTAGTTTTGTGATCGGGCTTGCGGTATTGCTGGCTGAGAATATTTTAGGAAGTAGCACACACGCTGAAGCCGTTAACGCATTTAAAAAAATGATGGGACGCAATTGGGTCATCATTGGCGTTATTGGTGTATTCAGTTCCTGGTGTATTTATAGTTTCTATAGTGTTGTCGGTGGTTGGACAATTGGCTATACCGTTATGGCAGCAACAGGTCAGTTGAATATTACCGATAGCGCTGAATTAACAGGTATTTTTACTCGCTTTATTAGTGATCCTTTATGGCCTATTTTGGCACACCTTACTTTTGCTGGATTAACCTGTTTTGTGGTTTTAGCCGGTGTACAACGCGGATTAGAAAAAGCCGTTAAAATCATGATGCCAATGTTGTTTATCATTATGATTTTATTGATTATTGTCGGCATCAGCTTACCCGGTTCTTCCGAAGGTTTAAAATTATTTTTATACCCTGATTTCAGTAAGTTAACACCGCAAGGCGTATTAGATGCGTTAGGGTTAGCTTTCTTCTCACTGTCTATCGGTTTGGGTATTCATATCACTTACAGTGCTTATTTAGCTGATAATAAAGGCATCGCTAACGCCAGTATGTGGGTCGTCATTCTGTCTTGTATGGTGTGTGTACTTGCTGGATTAATGATTTTCCCTGCATTATCTGCCGCAGGCTTAGAGCCTAATGCAGGCCCTGGTTTAACCTTTATGACCATGCCGGTTTATTTTGCCAACTTGCCCGGTGGTAATATTTTAGCAGTGACGTTCTTTGTCTTATTATTAATGGCTGCGTTAACCTCTGCAATTTCATTACTTGAACATATCGTCGCTTATGTGCAGATGCGTTTTCAGTGGACGCGCCGTCGTGCCGGGTTAGTCGTAACCGCATCGATTATGTTGATGGGTATTCCCGTTTCATTATCTTTTGGACCGATGAGTGATGTGACGCTGGGAGGCAAAACCGTCTTCGATTTATTGGATTACCTGACTTCTAATATTTTGATGCCACTGTTTGGTATTGCAATGTGTTTGATCTTTGGTTGGTCACGTAGAGCAAATGCCTTTATTCCTGAAAATATCACGGGATTAAAACGTCAAAGCTTATTATTGGTATGGCGTTATATTGGTCCTATTTGTATCGGTATTATTTTAGTGCATGGATTGATTGGTTAATTATCCACAAAAAAGAGTCACTCATTTGAGTGACTCTTTTATTAACGGATACTTATAGAAACTTGATGACTTTATTTATAGCTCTGTTTAATTTCTTGAGAAATCACTAACCCACGTTTTGCTTCTTTTTCAGCAAGTTCAACGGATAAACCGATATAAGAACGAGGATCAAGCATTGCCTTAATTTCATCTGCATTAAAGGCCGCAGTAATGGTTTTATTCTTCATCAGGTTAGTGTAAAAATCTTCACCGTCTGCCGCCGTTTTAATGGCTTCTTCATATAACAGTGAATGCGCTTTATCTTTCCCTAATTTTTCTGCCATTTTCATCATAACGTATTCGGTATTATCTAACCCCTTATTTCTCATCACGTTATGTAGCATTCTCTCTTCATGAGGAACGAGGGTTCTTGAAAGCTCTTCCGTTCTTAATAGAATTTCTGTGGTTAATTCTAATGCTTCTTCAATTAAGCCATCGAATAGCATATAAGAACTGCTGTCACCTTCATAAGGTCTTACCGCAGAGTACATCCCCACATTAGGTAATGAGTACAGTTTCTGTGAATTAGCGATAATTCCTTTCGCTAATTTTGGATTAATTTTATGAGGCATCGTGCTACTACCCACCGTGCCTTTGGTAAATCCTTCAGAAACCTCAGCAATTTCTTCTAACGTGGTACTATAAACTTCTTCACCAATTTTATGGCAGATATTAGCCATCAGTGCCAAGTTCATCATATACTCTAATTTATGCGTACTTAGGTTACGTGATGGCACTTCCATCGCTTGCATACCCACTAATTCAGCAACGCGTTTTTGTACTTTCATCCCCACTTCAGGCATTGAGTTAAAAGCACCTACTGCACCGCCCATCATGATAGTGAATACGCGCTTTTCACACTCTTTCATTCGTTGGTAGCAATCAATAAAATCACTGATCCAAACCGACACTTTATAGCCGTAAGTAATCGGAATAGCATGACGACCATGTGTTCTGCCAGCCATGACCATATGTTTGGTTCTTTCAGCGAGATTTGATAAGTTTTCGATGATCTCACTTAACAACAACATAAATTTGTTATGTACGGTTTTCATCATATACAGCTGTGAACTTTGCTGTATATTTTGCGTGGTAATGCCGTAGTGCACATATTTACCACTCTCTTCAGAGCATGCATTCACCAATACTTTTAAGAAAGGCACAAAGCCATGACCGATTTTTTGATAAATACGGTTCATCTCTTCGAAATCGATATTCTCAATAATCGCCTTTTCTTTAATTTCATCTGCGGCAGACTGTGGAATAAAACCGTATTCAGCTTGTGCTTGCGCTAACATGGCTTCAAACATCAACCAAGTTGAATATTTCGCTTCATTGGACAGCAGATTTTTTATACCGCGATCGTCGATTGTTTTACTTTTAGAATCGTATAACGCTCTCATCATGTATCCTTTTATTTCTTCATTGCTTCATCAACAGCATTGCGAACAAATTCGACTTTAGGGCCATAAACGACATGGACATGGTTCGCTGCCGGAAAGAAGAATGCTGTACATCCAGACTCCAACATTAATTCTTTGTCTATTTGATTAACTTCATTAATATCAATACGTAATCGTGTAATACAGTTATCAACATTACGAATATTTTGTTTGCCACCTAACGCTTGGATTAAAATTTCTGCAATTTCGCCATAACGTTTTTCTTTGATTAGCGTATTTTTCATATTGCTGGATTCTTCTCTACCTGGTGTTTTGATATCAAATTTGACGATAGCCCAGTAGAAAATGAAGTAGGTCACAACAGCCAGTCCACTACCAATCAGCACTAAGAAGATCCAGTTAGTGTGTTCGTACAGTAAACCAAAGATCGTGAAGTCAAAGACGGTGCCTCGGATATAACCGATCGCAACACCCGCAAAAGAGAGCAGAACGGCACCAATCCCGACGATAATCGCGTAAATTAAATAAAGTAACGGTGCGATAAAGACGAAGGTAAATTCAAGAGGTTCTGTGACGTTACCTAACATCGCGGTTAAGACCATCGTCACCAGCATCGATTTAACTTCAGCACGGTTCTCTTTTTTCGACGTTCTATAAATCGCTAATGCAATCGCAGGGAACAGGAACAGTGTAACCAGCATCTGCTGCTGAGCCATAAAACGTGTCAGGCTTGGCATCATTGCCCAATATTCACTGCTTGGTCCTTGGTTAAATAACACTTCTGTCATTGCTGGAACAACGCCCACATAGGTTTGTCCATCAATCACATAAGAACCTCCTGCTTCGGTAAATCTAAACAGTACGTTCCAGACGTGGTGTAAACCAAATGGGATAAATAGACGCTCACCACCTGCGGTAAAGAACGGTCCCACAGGACTTAAGAAGACAGCCGAGAGCTTAGTTAAGCCCATCACTAAGACTTCCCAAATAAATGGCAATAATGCACCTACGCCAATCATCAATCCGACCATAATAATGGCGACAGATTTTTTTCCTGAGAAGAAGGCAAATGCTGTTGGTAATTCAAGGTTATAGAATTTATCCGTTGCCCATGCGGCAATTAATCCTGTAATAATCCCCCCCGCGGCACTGATATTCATGGTTTGTATACCAAGTACCTTGATTTGCCCCACCTGTGTCATAATCGCAGGATCAGCAAGTTTTCCTGTCAATACCAGCCAGATATTGATAGTGCTTATCAAGGTTAAATAGCCGACAACAGAGGCAAAGACCGCTATCCCTTTATCTTTATGGCTCATACCATACGCCACACCCATTGCAAATAAGAGTGGAATATTGTCAAACACAACGCCAGCAATAGAACGGATACTCACTAATAAAGCATTGACTGTTTCATTCCCTAAAAAAGGAAAGCGTGCAATCATATAAGACTGAACTAAAGCACCACTGATCCCTAAGATCATACCAATAGGTGCCAATACGCCGATAGGTAGAAGTAGGGTTCTACCAAAGCGCTGAATAGATTCGCTGAACTTTTTCCTGGCCATATTTTTTTCCTTATGACTTCTCGAATATAAAAGAATTACCGAGGTACTCTATCTTAGGGATTATAGGAAATGAATGACGCGCTGGTTTTAAATATTATCTCAGGTCACAATTTATGACTTAAGTCTTTTTATTAATTATCGAATTAATCAATAACAATGAATAAATGATTTATTCTATTAAATAATATTTATTTTAGAACGTGGAAGTAAGATTGAAAAGAAAGGCTATTTTAGAATAAATGATGATTAATCTAACGGGATATATTAATACTATTCACGATTTAATAATTAAAAAAAGAGTATTTAATAAATCATATAGGCTCTGTTATCTCTTTTTAAAGTAGATTCTCTAGCTCATTAATCAGTAAATCCACCAGCATAAAAAAGCCAATACGGGATTTGGTATCATCTTTTTTTGTGTCATGATTATCAGCAAAACAAAATAGAGCATGAGTTGCATAACTGGTTAATTCATTGGTATTAAATGCTGTCATGCTAATGATATTGGCATCTTTTAACTGCACAATTTTTGCTGTTTCAATGATTTTCTTGGTCCCCCCAGAAAGGGAGATAAAGATCACCGTGTCGTCTTCATTAACAAGACGCGTAAACGAATCAGATAAGTTGTAATCATTAATAAAAAAGCAATGTAGACCTAATGCAAACAATAGGTGTTCAAGATAATACCCTACGGCTTTGCTTGTGCCTCTTGCAACAATAAAAATATTCCTAGAATGGCGTAAGGTTTTTGCACACTCCTGAATTTGTTCTTCATTAATTAAGGTAAATGTTTTATGAATATTTTTTTCTAACTGTTTTTTATAAGACGCAGCATTCGTCTTTTCGACTTTATTTCTCGTCAAAAGATAATTATTAATTTGGAATTTAAGCTCTTTAAATCCACTAAACCCTAATTTTTGCGATAAATTAATGATAACCGTTTTTGATACAAAGGTTTTAGCAACTAAATCATTAATATTTAAATACGGAATATCCGCAATATTATCGGTGAGATATTTTAATACTTTCTTTTCGCTGATCGTTAAATTGTCATAATTCTTTAAAAAATCCAGCATATCTCACCCAATAAATTAATCTAAAACATCTTATGAAAACAGCAAACATCAAAAAAGCAGTTCTGTTCTTTCTGCGAGTTTATGTGAAATAAAGTACATAACGAGTATACGTTAAATCATACAGTTATGTAGGATCAGAGTGACATTTTGTGAATTAGGATAATATTGAGCCCACTTTTTAATGAGCTCAATACATGTTATTCGTTACCCCAGCGATTAAGAAACATAGCGATATCATCAATACGTTTTTTATCAATACCGGCTTCTTTTGCCATCTCCTGCTGTGCGTTTTCGCTAATTTCTTCGTTATTCATTAATCGTGTAAGTAATAACTGAAAGTAGAGAGCAAGCGCATCTTCTTCTGCCTCAGCAACAGGCTCTATCGATTCCATCGCATACTCTTCGACCATGTCATAATATTTAAAATGAATGTCATTGTTCATAAGTTGTCCCCAAGGATTAACGTTTATACTCGTCACTTTCAAATGAGTAAGAGTATATCTCTACATTCGCCTGTTAGCCTAAAATTCGCTATCATCCACTTCCTTCTTTTTTGCGGATAAGCTGATGTCTACGATTATCGATACTTTTATTGCCCCTCCTTGCCATGATGAAATCGAGATCCTTTATCAAGACGAGCACTTAGTACTTATCAATAAGCCGGCAGGACTATTGAGCTTATCAGGAAAAAATCCACAAAATATCGACTCAGTACATTATCGATTAGTGAAGCAATTTCCAGGATGCACTCTTGTTCATCGCCTTGATTTTGGCACATCTGGATTGATGGTTGTGGCACGCAATAAAGCCATCAATGCTCTTTTGTGTCAGCAATTTAGCCAACGCACTGTCACCAAAATATACAACGCACTACTGTGTGGACATGTAGATGAGAATGAAGGAATAATCGATGCGCCAATAGCAAAAAATCCGGCTCTGTTTCCGCGCATGTCGATTTGTCCTATTAATGGCAAACCTGCGCGCTCTCGTTATCACGTTATTGAGCGTTTTTACCATACATTAGAAGATGGAACATTATTGCCTTTAACACGCGTACAATTTACGCCTGAAACAGGGAGAACTCATCAACTTCGCATTCACAGCCAGTTTATCGGGCATCCTATTTTAGGTTGTGATTTATATGGTGGATGCGACGGCGGTTTAATTAAAGAAAGGGAAAGAACTGAACGGGCTTCGCGACTGATGCTTCATGCAAGTGAACTTCATTTTGTTCATCCCATTAGCCAAGCGCCAATAAAAGCGCACTGCGAGAGCCCGTTTTAAATATCGATATTTACAATTTAAGTGCTTGTACTGTTTCGTCGATATCAAGCTCATCTTCAGTAAAAACGATTTCTGTTCCGTGCATTGTTGTGATCGCAAGCTTTCTCAACGTACGCATATTATTGGTGTTATCCGCTGATTTAGGTCTGATACTATTCATTAAAGTACCGACAGAAAGTACGGTGTTTTCTTTATTGATATGCGTATCTGCGGACACCTCTTCACTATAAATTCGAAATGATTTAATGGATGCCAGTTTAACTCGCTCACCGGCAATATAAACATATTTACTATCTGGGATCACCTTCACCGCGTAAGCAGATAGGCCTTTGGTATTTGAGGTGGGTTCAAACGTGACATTTGCATCTGTCTTTATCAAAGCAGGGTTGGCAACTTTAATCACATGAAAATAACGGTTATCACCGTTTTCATCTTTAATAAATCCAAAACCTTTATCTTCAAACCACTTTGTGATTATTCCGTTCATTGCCATTATCGCCTACTTAATCGTTTATCTACAAAAATTTCCAGATGCAGTATAAAGCACAATGCTTATACAGACTATGCCTTTGAGCGAATAAGCTACGTTGCTAATTACCACATCAAATCATCTGGGATTTTAAAATCAGCATAAGGATCGTCTTCATCTTGTTCTGTTTCGCTAAGTGCATTATTTAACAAGATACAGTCCACATCTCTTTGTGTAATTTTATCCGCAACACTGGCAGGAATAATCGCGTATTCCGTTTTACCGACACTATCTAGTCGCGCAATAGCGAGACGTCCGCTAATTAATTGCGATTGCGTCAGTTTATCCACCACGATATTTTTAATCACATTATTGTCAGTGAAGTTAAAATCAATATCGCCTTTTACTGGTGTAATTCTATTCATCTCAATCAGTTGCTTAACTTGCGCTTTATATTCTTTAGATAAAGTGGCTTGTTTTTGTTGCTCACTAAGCAGTTTATCGCGCTCAAGTTGGGCTTTTTTATTTTCTTCTACGGCTTCTCTGGCTTCTCGCGCTTGAACACGTGATTTTTTTGCCGTTCTTTGGACTTTTGCCATTTTTTTACTGGTCACAAGCCCTGCTTTTAACATTTGCTCTTGTAAGGTAAGTTTTGCCATTTTTATGCCTAAATTTGCTCAATCATTTTTGAAATTATACCTGTAATTTCCAAGAGTGCATCAGATTGTAAGATTGGTCGTTTATTAGAAAAAATAGGCATTGTGAGATTTGAACCTATCCGTGTATTTAGAGTATATTGGAAAAACTATCGCCAAATCTTCTTTTATAACAGGTAAGACTAACAATGGCTCTGATCCCAAAAAACTATGCACGTTTAGAAAGTGGTTACCGTGAAAAAGCACTGAAAATCTACCCATGGGTATGTGGACGTTGTGCGCGCGAGTTTGTCTACTCGAACTTACGTGAACTAACCGTTCATCATATTGATCACGACCATACCAATAATCCAGAAGACGGCAGTAACTGGGAGTTATTGTGTCTATTTTGCCATGATCATGAACACTCTAAATACACCGAAGCAGACCAATACGGCACAACCGTTGTCGCCGGCGAAGATGCACAAGATGATGTCGGTGCAGCCACTTATAATCCTTTTGCTGATTTAAAATCGATGCTAAATAAGAAAAAATAGTATTAGTAACATCTGCAAAGAATATAAAAACAACACTGTGATTTAGTGAATATAATAAAAATAGTAAGGCTCCTCTTTTTACTGATTTATTTCAGTAAGCCTTTCTATACTCTATCTCTCAACTTTTTATTCATATTTAAATTATCATAATAAAGTTTTTAATGTTCTTTTAATTACAAAAAATAATTAGCAAATTAAACTCATTTAAATAACCAGATAACCAATACTATTAAAGAGTTTTTTCATTAGAAAAAACAATCAATTTATTAAATAAAAAACCAATCACCCTACATCAAAAAGACCTTTATTTTCTTTATATTAATTGAAACACATCTCAATATTTCTATATAACTTCTTAAATAAATTAATAATAAATAATAAGTGCAATTAATTATGAACACCATAAAAGAAAACTATTTAAATAATTTATTAACTTATAAAAAAAACAATGAGATAAATTTAAACTCATTAGCAATATAATTAATCTCAAAATTTTAAATCAATACAAAATTACCTTGATTTCTTCATACTCACTTAGCTAAATTAAAACCAAGGCAAATCTCATTAAGTTATTATTTTAAATATTTATGACATTACTTCTTATATAGATTAGCGATAAATAACATCACCATTTCATTACTGCTTGATATATAAAACCATTGGCTAACAATTAGCATTATTAGGAAGTTATTCAAACAATGAATAAACAACGTTATTTAAAATTGGGACTGTTCTTTTTTTATTTTTTATCTATTCCGTTAATGAACATCGCCAAGAAAAAATTGTTGATCATTATGATATTAGTGGAAATCATTGGTACCCTTCATTTGATCATGATGAAACCACCGCATTAACCCCCATTGATAGCGTTATTTCAGGCAATGGTAATGTCACCATCAAAGGCACTTCCATTACCAACACCACGGTTAATGTGGCACAAATTAATGACATTGAAGCCGCATTAAAAGCAGTAGATGCGCAACGTGCTGAATTTGCACGTAATCCCCTCGCCTTTCAGATCGAGGGGGCACATAAACAGGAAGTGAATACTGATTTTATTGTCAGCGATAAAACAACGTTAACTCATTCTGATGCAACCTCACTACTCGAACGCCCTCTTTTACCTGCTGAAATTGCACTGACTGAAAAACAACATTTAGGCAATATCGCCACCGAGATCCCCAATAACGGACTCTTTCGACAACATTTATCGCCAGATAGCCCATTCTTAATTGTTACTGATGAGCGTTTTACTCGCCGCAGTAAATTTATTAGTAGTGATTATCTGCTCTCTCGTGTGGATTATTCACCTTCTCAAGTGCATAAACGATTAGGTGATGGAGCCTACGAACAACGCCTTGTTCGTGAACAGGTTTTAAAATTAACTGGGCGCCCTTCTCTTTATGAAGGGGATGCGATGACGCAGTATCAATTCTTAATGAACAATGGTGCTAACGTCGCCAGTGATTTTAATTTACGCCCCGGAGTGTCATTAACGCCTGAACAAATTGCGGCATTACAACAAGATATCGTTTGGTTAGTCAGTGAAACGGTGGATACCGCACAAGGCTCACAAACGGTGTTAGTGCCAAAAGTATACTTAGCAAATAAAACCTTAAACTTACTCAGCAGTGGTGCCATTGTCAGTGGTAATAATTTACATCTTTCTACCAATAGCGTGAATAATGCTGGGCAACTACTGGCAAATAAAGGCATCGACATTGATGCCAAACAATTTGCACATCAAGGTGGCGATATTCATGCAGAAAACATTAATATTCAATCTGATAGCATTACACTGAGTACCCATTTACAAGACGCCTTACGCCAAGCGTCATTAAGTGGCAGCAATATTTCGTTAAAAGGCAATGATATTCAGCTACAAGGCGCAAAACTGGATGCATTAAACGATATCAATCTCAATGCCCGTGATAATTTAGCCATCACCACCGCAAGAAGTACGCATTCAGGGGAAATCAGTGTGATTTCCGGCGCAATGGGTAATCGCACCAGTGACGGAATAGAACCAGCAGGAGAACACCGTCTCGCCCAAATAAGTGGTGAATGGCAACGCGCTCAAGGCAGCGAACTTAATGCTGGTGGTGATCTCAATTTAACCGCAGGAAAAGATATCACCTTGCAAGGTAGCCAAGCCAAAGCAAGTGAACAACTTACCGTCAATGCTGGCGATAGTCTCAATATTATTGCCGATAGCACCATCACCAAAACGCATCTTGACGCCAATAGTAGTACCTCTTCTGTTAGCAATACTCGCGAAGAAGAACGTCTGCTATTAAGCACCTTAAGTGGCGATAAGGGGGTGATACTAAATGCAGGTAATACACTCTCAGCACAAGGTGCTCAAGTTGATAGTCAAGAGGGCAAAATCAGTATTAACTCGCAGAATATTGATATTCATGCAGCAAATCAGCATCTTAAAGATCAAGATAACGAGCAAGTTAACAGTGGCAGTAAACGTAGTGACCGTGTGGTTGAAACCTCGCAAAATAGTGTTACTGGTAGCACGTTTAGTGGGCAACAAGGTGTCGATATTGTCGCACATAAGCATGATATCAATGTTACAGGCAGTACACTGCACAGTGAAAAGGGGGCAATTGATTTAACAGCTAAACAAAATATCACCCTTAATAGCGCAACAGAGACACAGAGTGAGTTTCTAGAACAACATTCAAATAGCAAAGGCTTTTTAAGCTCAAGCAGTACCCACATTGTCCAACATAACCACGTTACACGCGAACAAGGTAGCGTTATCAGTGGTGAACAAGTCAATATCAATGCAGGTAAGGATATTCAAGTTAGCGGCTCTTCCGTTGTGGCAGAAAATGATGTCACGCTAAAAGCGGGCAATAATGTGGATATTGTTGCAGCAACAGAAACGGATTCGCATTACTTACTGGAAGAGAAAAAGCGCAGGGGTGTCTTTAGCAATGGCGGTATTGGTTTCACCATCGGTCAGCAATCTTCTCGTCATCAAGTCGATGAACAAGGTACCACACAAAGCCAAAGCGCCAGCGCCATTGGCAGTACCCAAGGCAGTGTCAATATTACCGCCAATGATAAATTACATATTGGTGGTGCTGATATTGTCGCCAATAAAGAGATCAATTTGACGGGTGATAGCGTTCAAATCGACCCCGGTTTTGATAAACGTACCCGTGAAGAGACCTTTGAGTCGAAACAAAGTGGCTTAAGTGTAGCGTTATCAGGCACCGTAGGCAGTGCACTCAATACGGCGGTGAGTACCGCACAACAAGCGAGAAAAGAGAGCGATGGTCGCTTAAGTGCACTACAAGGGACTAAAGCCGCACTCTCTGGTGTGCAAGCAGGACTTGCTTATCAACAAGACAGCTTAACTTCACAAGCCGCCGCCGCGAAAAATGCAGAAACAGGTGTGAAAGCCGGTGATGACGGTGCTGAAAAAGGCGCGACAAATACCATTGGTGTGAACGTCTCTTATGGTAGCCAATCTTCAAAAAGCGAGACACACACTGAAAGTGTCGTTTCTCAAGGCAGTACACTCAATGCAGGGCAAAACCTCTCGATTACCGCCACAGGTAAAAATAAAGAGAAAACCAGCGGTGATATTGCCATTGAAGGAAGCCAACTTAAAGCAGGTAACGAAATCACCTTAAATGCGGCACAAGATATCCATCTCTCATCAGCGCAAAATAGTGAAAGCACTCAAAGCAGAAATAGCAGCAAAGGCGGCAGTGTAGGGGTTGGCTTAGGTGTAGGTGAAGGCGGTGCTGGTGTTAATCTTTCAGCTAGCGTAAATGCTGGTAAAGGTCGCGAGAATAGCAATGGCGTCACTCACACAGAAACCACCTTAAATGCCGGTAAGCAAGTGAATCTTACCAGCGAGCGCGATACAACGCTTAAAGGGGCACAAGTCAGCGGTGAACAGATCACGGCTAATGTGGGGCGTAATCTCACCCTAGAAAGTCAGCAAGATCGCGACCGTTATGATGCCAAGCAGCAAAATATTAGCCTTGGCGGCGGTTATACTCTCGGCTCTGGTAATCCAACCCTTAATTTTAGTGCGAGTAAAGACAAGCTACACAGCAATTACGACAGCGTTAAAGAGCAAACTGGGCTGTTTGCTGGCAAAGAGGGCTTTGATGTTAAGGTAAAAGAGCATACTCAGCTTGATGGCGCAGTGATTGCATCAACTGCCGATAAAGACAAAAACAGCCTTGAAACGGGCACGTTAGGCTGGAACGATATCCACAATAAAGCCGAGTTTGAAGCCTCACACAGTGGTGTCTCAATGAGTACCGGTGAACCTGTAGGTAAAGATCTGCTGAATAACATGGTCGGGGGATTACTATCGAACGCGAATAACCAAGATAATGCGCAAGGCACAACCAAAACCGCGGTTTCTGAAGGTAAATGGCTTATTCGTGATACCGACAATCAAACCCAAGATATCACCCAATTAAGCCGCGATACTGAACATGCCAATGACGGCAGTATCAACCCGATCTTTGATAAAGAGAAAGAGCAAAATCGCTTAAAACAAGCCCAGCTAATTGGCGAAATCGGCAATCAGGCGATGGATATTATTCGCACCCAAGGGGATATCGTGGGCTTAAAACAAGCACAAGCGAAACATCCAAACTTGAGTGTGAATGAGCTGCGTGAAACCAAAGAGTACAACCACGCGATGGAACGCTTTGGTACAGGCAGTGATTTACAAAAAGCTGCCCAAGCGGTGACGGGGGCATTAACCGCATTATCTGGCAATAATCTTGCTGGTGCATTAGCCAGTGGGGCATCACCTTATCTCGCCACTGAAATCAAGGAACGGACTACAGTCGATGGTGAAGTCAATATCGCCGCGAATGCATTAGCGCATACGATTTTAGGCGCAGTGACCGCCGAGCTCAATAATCAATCTGCGGTTGCCGGCGGATTAGGCGCTGGCGGCGGTGAATTAGCCGCTAGAGTTATCGCCTCAAACCTCTACCCTAATAAAGCAATCAGCGAACTCACTGAAAACGAAAAACAGCAAGTCAGCGCATTAAGCCAACTCGCCGCCGGGCTTGCCGGAGGAATATCAACCGGTAATATAGAAGGTGCTGTTACCGCCGCACAGACAGGAAAAAATGCGGTTGAGAATAACTCACTGAGCGGTACGATAGCGAAAGAATCAGGGAAAAACGCAATAAAACTTTGTGCTCAAAACCCAGGCTGTCGCAATGCCGTGACTGGCACTTTAGGATTATCAACCGCATTTGTTTTGACCAAAGAACAAATTGAGGAAGCGACTAATGCCGGGATCAGCCGAGACCCATCGAAAATCGCTAATTTATCGGTAGATCAAATACTGTGGTTAGATAGCCAAATTCTTACCAGTGGTGGTCTGGGTGATCTGATGTTTGGTACCCAAACATGGGGTGATAAAGTTATATTATCTGAAAACAATACATCAGGTAACAAAAATACATCCAATCCGAATAAAGGGAAAGAGCTTACTAAAGAAGAAAAAGAAGCGCTTGGTATGTCTAGCGGTGGTAGTACTACTGGTACTCCGAATGGTTTTGAACCAGATAATGAGAATAAACCTAATTCATCCCAAAACACCAATCAAAATAATAATTCAGGTCAGCTAAATCAAACATACACCTCTATTAAGGATGCCCCTCAGTACCCACAAGGTTTCAGGGCGACTCAAAACGGGACAACAAAACATACAATAAACAATCGAGAGCTGCTGAATGAACTTAGAAAAGTAGAATCGGGAAAATGGCAGAAAGTATATAAAAATGGATTCGATGCGTCTGGAAATAGAGTATCAGTTCATTACTTTCAAAGTCAAAGTGGTAGAGTTTTCAATGTGAAAGTTAAACCAAATTGGAGTTAATAGTGATGAAATTTTGTTATAACATTGATGAGAAATACGCAAATAAATTTATAAGTTTTTTGGCGCTAGGTGTCTTAACAGCATTAGAAAAAAAACTAATTTCGGTCGATGAGGCAGAAGGTTACATTTTTAAACCATCTTTAGTTAATTTATTAAAAGAGATAAATGCAACAGATGAACTTATAAATATAATCAATTTAGGTTGTGAACTTGAAGATATAGAAAGTTTAATACCAGAAAAGCTTCCGTCTAATATTCAAGACTTACTAAATAAGACACTATCAGTAATTAAACAAACTGATGATTTTGGGCGATTAGTTGATAAAGAAATTAAAGTGTTATAGGTATGGTTTAAAGCCCTCAAGTGGGGGCTTCTTCATTAAAAATATTATTCACTCTTCAGCCAACCGGATAATCAACTGTCCGGCTTGGCGAGTGAGGGTGTAGTGAGTTCCTACCTCAAATCCCAACTCGTTTGACCACTTCTTCTTTAGCTGTCAGTGTTTTTACATCAACGCCATTTAACTAAAAATCACACTGTATCTGTAGCAAACAGATAGCGCCTATATCAAACAAAGACAACTTTTAAACAGACACCTTTATATAGAAGGTGCCGTTACCTCCGCACAGACAGGGAAAAATGCGGTTGAGAATAATGCGATAGGTGCTAAGCCAATCATTAAAGGTTTAGAAAAGGGTTATGAGTCGTGTATGAAAAATGCGACTTGTAGAAATAGTCTTATGCAATTAGGGGTAAATTTTGGTTTAACATCAGCGCAAATTCAAGAAGCCATGGATGCTGGAGCTGCCGCCAGAAATGGTGATATAGAAGCCATGAGGAACCTTATACCGGAACAGATTGCTTATATTGATGAACAAATAATCCATAACAAAGGGCTCGCAAGGTTAATATTTGGATCTGAACCTCGGGGTGACAGGCTTGGTATACCATCACATACTGGTGGCAACCAAATGCCAGATCAAGATAGGATTGATACTGGTGGCAATCAGATACCAGACCAAGAGCAGAATAATACGGGTGGTAACCAAATACCGGACCAGCTTTGGACGGATACTGGTGGTGACCAGATACCTAAACCGATAGGTAATCTGGCAGGAATACCTATACCAGAAGCACCTAATTTAGATGATTTAGCATACTTAGACAAAATTACTCAAGGTGAACATGCAGGGATCAGAAATAAAGAGGGCCGTCCAGTAGGCTCAGTCATTAATGATGTTCAAAAATCTAGGCCTTCAGATATTGTAGTTCAAGAAGATGGTCGTTGGATTGTTAAAGGCTCAGGAGGAAAAGTTCATATAATTGAGCCAGATGGAGAAGTTGTTACTTCTTTTTATAATCCGAAAGCGAATACAGATAACAGAGTCAAAAAAGGTGAGTGGCAGCGACCTTCTAATGAGCAACTAGATGACTTTAAAGAAAAATTCTCTGATTATATCAAATGGTGATGGTATGGATTTATTACAGAAAGAGTGTATTGCAAGTGTAACTCTATATGATGTGAGAGCTTCAGAGGGGGAGTTAATGGTTTACGAAGGATGCATTGATTATGTATTAGCCAATTGCTCTGATGCAGAAATACTCAAAATCACAGGTTGTGAAAATGGAGAAGAATTATCATTTTACCAAGAAGAACTTATTAGATTAATCAAAATGGTCGGAAATCCAGAATATCTTCCTGATAGATATAAAGATCTATAAAGCTTTAATAGTGTATTAGTGGGTGCTTAAGCACCTACTGTATTGATTTATTTAACCCTTTTTTATCTTAGTTCCCATCAGTCATTTGCCGCTTAACTTCAGGTGCTGGGTTTATTTCTGTTCGGCAAACCACTCCACTGAATATATTCTGATTTTACTATCTCTTCGCCTATCCGTCATAGCAAATAGTCATTGGCATCACAAGGCACATGGACAGTGCGTGATAGCGATAATCAGCAGCAAGATATCGCGCAATTAAGCCAAGATGCTGATAACGCCCACAGCACGTTAAATAAAATCTTCGATAAAGAGAAAGAGCAAAACCGCCAACAGAAACAGCAGTTAGTGGGTGAAATTGGCGCACAGATTATCGATTTGGCAACCACGGTTGATACCATTCGTGGCACCAATATTGCCAAAGACGAGTCAACACTAAATCGCCTTTCAGACACTGCTTATGATGATATCTACCAAGCCCTTTCAGAAACTAAAGATAACGTTACTGAGCGTGATGTTCAAAATTACCTCTTCTAACAACGTTTACAGGATTATACCAACCAGTCCGATTTTGGCACGGGCGGTAAATATACCCGAGCTATTCAAGCAGTCACGGCATTTACGCAAGGCATTATGGGTGGCAATATTGTTACCGCGATTGCCAATGGTTCAGCGCCCTATCTTGCCAATGAAGTGAAAAATCAAATTTAAGGCAATAGCATTGAAAGTGATATTCAGCGCACCTTTGCCCACGGTTTGGTGAATGCGGGTCTTGCACTGGCAAAAGGTGAAAATGCGGCAGCACAAGCCGCTGGCGCGATGACCGGCGAAACCATGAGTATTTTATCGCACTCACTTTATAGCAAAACCCCAGAAGAACTGACTGAAACTGAAAAACAAAAAGTCAGCGCATTAAGCCAACTCGCCGCAGGACTTGCAGGGGGCATTATAGAAGGTGCTGTTACCGCCGCACAAACAGGGAAAAATGCGGTTGAGAATAACTTCTTGACTAAAGTCGCCTTAGAAGGTTGTGCTCTTACTGCACCGTGCCGAGGGTTCGTTGCTAAGAAAGTGTTAGAGTACGGTGTAAAAGCAGGAATTACGGCTATTGTTGCAAAAGAAATAGCGAATAATATCTCATCGGATGATTTAGACCACCTCATTACATTAAATATGATGGGAAATGATGAGATCACAAATCGTTATTTAGATTATTTATCTGGTAAATATGCGACAAGTGTTCAATCTCCAGATATCTCATCACAGTTACCAGGTTATCCCATCCCAACACCGCTACCGCCTTTACCAGGAACCCCAATTCCTGAGCAGGATAAAGATGATGGTAAACTAATTACGCCAATTATCGAGCCGACCGATCAGCGACCAAACCACCAGGTCATGATGATGGGATCAGTGATATAGACATAAAAAATGATACGGGTGGTAATCAGATCCTTGATAAGGATTGGCGGGATTATATTTTAACGGCTGATAATAAGATCACCCGAAGCGATCAAGCTGAGATTAGAAACAGTGAAGGAAGGCCAGTCGGACAGGTTGTTAATGATATAGAGAACTCAAGGCCATCTGATATCCTTGTTCAAGATGATAGCCGCTGGGTTATTTTAGGGTCAAAAGGACGGGTTCATATCCTTGAACCAAATGGAGAAGTTGTTACTTCTATGGAAAATGATAGAAAAAATACCCTAAATCGCATTAAGGATGGTCGCTTGGAGCGCCCAAATAACGATAAACTTTAAGAATTTCAAGATAAATTCTCTAACTATATAAAGAGATAGTTTATGGACTTATTAAAACAAGAGTATGTCGCTAATGCAGTAACGTTATTTGATCTCCGACTTTCGGAGAGTGAAATAACCATTTATCTAGATTGTATAAATTTCATGCTGGAAAACTGTACTGATGAGCAAATAAATCAGAATACAATATGTATGGATAAAGAAGAATTATCATGGAAAAGGGATTCTCTATTAGTCCTTTTAAAAGGCATGGAGCATAAAGAGTACCTACCAGATAGGTATAAGGACTAGTTGAGAATAACTTTTTCAAACCTCAAGATCTGCCAACGGGAATGGCAAGTTACGGGCAATCCGTATCATCATTAGCGATTTCAATGGCACAAAATGATAACAGTATAGATGAAATCAATGCAGCCTTAACGAAAGCAGTAAAAGGAACACACCCAGAGGGGCAAGATCCAGCACTTGGCATTTTAATCGCGTGGGGTAATTTGACAGGTATTCCGCTTGATGTATTTTTAACACAGCAGGAAATGACACCTGAAAAAGCTGCTGAAATATTAAGCAACACACCAACAACAACAGAAGCGAAAACACTTCAATTTGTGGCAGCGAAAGTTTATTTAGCATTTGCAAAAAGCGGTAAGGAAATTCCAAGTTGGGATGCAGGAATAGGTCAATATCGCTTTAAAAATACGGGCAAAGTGATAGATGTTGAGCATCCTAATGGTAAGTTTAATGGGAACTCATTGCCTTATAAAAACACAGTTGGCAAAATTGAACCTAAAAATTATGTAGATATACTTTCTCCTGAAGCGAAGCAGCACATATTATATGGTGATAACCTTAAAAGTGGTGGACATATATTCCCTGGCAACCCAGGAAAGGCAACGTTTCCATCTAATTGGCCATCAGAAAAAATAATACATGAATTTGGTGATATAACCACATCACCAACAACTCAATGGTACGCGCAAACTGGAGGAACCTTTACTAGTAAGGGTAAACCAGCTAGATGGGTTGCTTACGAAGAACGAGATGGAGTTAGGATCAGGGTTGTTTACTTACCTTCAACAGGTAAAGTAGTAACTGCGTTTCCTGATCCAAATCCAGTACCTAAAGCATATAAACCAATTAAGTGAGAATGATACATCATGACTAAATTAGATATCCAAATTAAAAACTTTGGAACACTCTTTTTTGATCGCTTAGATACTGAGTTATTACAAGATGCAATTAATTACATAGAATATGATGAAAGAGGCCTAGCATTTGAAACTATTTGTGACCATATCAGTGAATATGACATCCCCATAACATCGGAGGAGTATCATATAGCAATTAATATTGCTAATGAGCTAAAAATGAATAGTAATGATATCAGTTTACAACATATGAAAGAGTTAATAGTAAAAAAATAATAAATTATAGGGATCTCTGTAGTGACACTGATAACATAACAATCGTATTTAGCCATAGGACTACCTCCTTCCTAAAATTAATGGAATTGAATGGTGTTATGTAAAGCATAGCTCAGGAAGCCTTTCAAAGTTTTCAAGGAAAAAGGAGAGTTAAAAAAGAAGCACATAATTTTTTACGAAAATCAATGCATAAAGAAGTATATCGAATGAATATTGATGAGTGATATACAATTGATTATAAAGAGTAATATATCAGTAAAAAATGCGTTAAAAGGTGTACCACAATTAAATATTTATTTGAACATTATCAAATATGGGCTCGCAATGTTATTGGAAGCGTACTTTTAAATTCTTACATAAGACTCTCTTTGTTGGCTCAACTCCGACTCACTTAACCAGATAAAGTGAGTGAATACGTAATGTTCTACATGCAATACATCATAACTAGAGGCATAAAACCTTTCTCGATACCATAAGATCATCAATAAATAGTAAATAGCGACCAACTAATACCCCCTTTTCACTCTCTTACACAGAATGGTGTATACTTGCCGGCAAGAAATTTATTCACGGTTATTAATAATGAAAGAAATCGAAAAAACACAAATTAAACTTCTTAGCGACCGTTTAGACCTTATTCGTCACAAGATGGCAAATATCTCGCTGACAGAAGAAGCAGAAAAATACGCAGAGTTTGAGAAAGAAAAAGCGGCACTGGAAACTGAAATCGTTCATCTGAAAGAAGTGCGTAACAAAAAACTAAGCAAAGAAGCGCAGAAGTTGGTGGATATGCCATTCAAACGCATCATCACTAAGAAAGAACAAGCTGATATTGGCAAACTGAAGAAAGCAGTGCGAGGACTGATCATTGTCCATCCAATGACGGCATTAGGTCGTGAAATGGGGCTGGATGGTATGACCGGTTTTTCTAAGACTGATTTTTAGTTAGAAAATTAATCCACCTAAAACCTATAATGACCCACTAATACTGGCTGGTTCTTAATATACTTTTCATTGTTATGAACCATCAGTAAATAATTAGCCTTCAATATTTACTATCTCCACTTCTGGCACAGAGCTGATCCTGACAATTGGAGTTAATATAAAAAAGAATAGAATAACTCCTTTTTTACCTACCTCTTTTCAGCAAATCTTTCAGCGCCTTGTAATACTTCACGGTCGTTGAAACTTAAAAACTGATCCAGCTTAGTATCCCAATCCTGTAAAAATACTTGCTTGTGGCGCAGCGCTTGGTCTTCGGCAAAGTCCAGCCACATATTGACGATACGGTTTAATTCTTTGAGCTCATTTTCATGTAGATAATTCTTCGCGATTGTTACATCGGTTTTACGCACTTCGCCGAATTTATAGCTGGTTAAACCCATATCTGGCTGGCTACCACTAGCTATAAGCTCAGCGGCAGTCATACCGGTACAAGCAAAATGCAATTTATTTTAGATGGTTTGGAAGAAACGATTGGTTTCTTTATTGGAAGGCTCGTAATCCGCTGCCATAGTGAAAATCTCTTTCACTCGTAAATACACCCGCCGCTCACTGGCGCGAATATCACGGATGCGTTCGAGCATCTCATCAAAGTAATCCGGCACGACTGACTGACCGATAGGCGGACTCTTCAGCCGCTCATCGTCCATCACAAACCCTTTGATCAGATATTGCTCTAAAGTTTGCGTTGCCCACTGGCGGAATTGAGTACCACGAACAGAGCGGACGCGATAGCCAATGGCTAGGATCATAGAGAGATTGAAGTATTTCACATTGTACTGTTTACCATCATTCGCAGTTGTTCGGTAAAACCGAACAACTGAATCTTCGACTAACTCGCTTTCAGTAAAAATATTGCTGATATGCTCACTAATCGTGGCTTTAGCTTTACCATAAAGTTCACAAATCGAGGATTGAGATAACCATAGCGTATCCGACTCAAAACGGCATTCGGCGCGAGTCTGTCCATCTTCACTGTGGAACAAAACAAATTCGCCCTGTGGTGCTTCAGGAAGATTATCACTCATCAAATTACCTCCGCTCTGTGCGCTATGAATAAACAATGAATAAACAATGAATAACAATCTATCATGTTTAATAAAAAGATAAGGACATCTGTAAATAGATAACAAGCATACTATTTTTCTAAAAAACAATATGATAAAGGCGTAAAAAGCGGTTTTATGAGAAAGTTAATTGAACTTGAGTGGCGGAAGATCACAGGAGTCGAACCTGCCAAGGACCGCTGGCGGCCCCATCTGGATTTGAAGTCCAGCCGCCCCACCGGGGACGATGATCTTCCATTTTTAAATGGGTCAAAAGAAAATAACGGAGTGAGTATACGCTGAATTATTTTTAATCCCAAGTGCATCAAATCAATAAAAGCTCTTTCAAAGAAAATAATCCCGTTTTTGAGTAAAACTTCAGATAATGACCGCGATACTATTGAACTTATACCGTTTCATCCTCATCTTACTATCTATAACGAATAAACTCAGTGGTGTGTTTCACGTCACTGCAAACCCAAATACAGGATGTTTTTATGTCAAATCCATTACTTAACACAACGGAATTGCCTGCATTTTCCTTTATCAAACCAGAACATGTAGTACCGGCACTGAAAGAAGTTTTAACCACATATCGCCAAACCGTCGAAAAATTACTGGCTGATAATGCTCAGTTTAACTGGGATAATCTCTACCAACCATTAGCAGAAGCAGGCAATAAACTTTCTCGAGTTTGGTCCCCCGTTAGCCATTTAAATTCTGTCAAAAACAGCGCTGAACTACGTGAAGCGTATGAGCAGAGTTTACCCTTGCTGTCTGAATTCAGCACATGGATGGGACAACACGAAGGCTTATATCAGGCTTATAAATCAATTAAAGAAAGTGCTGATTTTAATGCGCTAACTCAACCACAGAAAAAAGCGATTGAAAACGCATTACGTGACTTTGAATTATCAGGTATTGGTTTACCTAAAGAGAAACAACAGCGTTTTGGTGAAATTAGCGCACGTATGTCTGAGTTAAGCGCTAAATATGGAAATAACGTATTAGATGCCACAATGGGCTGGTCTAAATTAATTACTGATGTAGACGATCTATCTGGTATGCCACAAAGTGCGATTGATGCTGCAAAAGCTATCGCGCAAGCCAAAGGGCAAGACGGCTATCTGTTAACACTTGATATGCCAAGCTATCTTCCTGTTATGACCTATGCAGACAATCGCGAACTTAGAAAAGAGATGAGCATCGCTTATAGCACGCGTGCATCAGATCAAGGTCCAAATGCAGGTCAGTGGGATAACAGTGAAATAATGGCGGAGATCCTCGCATTACGTCACGAACTCGCCCAACTGCTTGGTTTTAAAAATTACGCTGAAAAATCACTTGCCACTAAAATGGCGGAGTCTCCAGAGCAAGTCCTGGGCTTTTTAACTGACTTAGCACAACGCGCTCACCCACAAGGTAAAGAAGAGTTGATGGAGTTAACTCAATTTGCAAAAGAGCACTATGGTGTTGATAAATTAGAGTCTTGGGATCTGGCTTACTACAGCGAAAAACAGAAACAACATCTGTTCTCAATCGATGATGAGCAATTACGTCCTTACTTTCCTGAACAACGTGCTTTAAGTGGTTTATTTGAAGTTGTTCATCGTATCTATGGTCTAAAAGCCAAAGAACGTAACGACATCGACACTTGGCATGATGATGTCCGTTTCTTTGAGCTTTATGATGAAAATGACACTTTACGTGGTAGTTTCTATCTCGATTTATATGCTCGCGAACACAAACGTGGTGGCGCTTGGATGGATGATTGCATAGGAAGAATGCGTCATGCTGATGGCAAGCTACAAAACCCCGTTGCTTATCTCACCTGTAACTTCAATAAGCCGGTAGGCGATAAACCAGCACTCTTTACTCATAATGAGGTCACCACACTGTTCCATGAGTTTGGTCATGGCTTACATCACATGTTAACGCAAATCGATACTGCTGATGTTGCTGGCATTAATGGTGTGCCTTGGGATGCGGTTGAATTACCAAGCCAATTTATGGAAAACTGGTGTTGGGAGCCAGAAGCATTAGCCTTTATTTCTGGTCATTACGAAACTGGCGAACCATTACCACAGGCAATGCTTGATAATATGCTTAAAGCAAAAAATTATCAGTCAGCGATGTTTGTGTTACGTCAACTGGAATTTGGTCTGTTCGATTTCCGTTTACACGCTGAATATGATCCATCTAAAGGCGCACGTATTATGGATATCTTAAACAGTGTAAAAGAGAAAGTTTCCGTGGTTCCTTCTACACCGTGGGCGCGTTTCCCTCATGCCTTTAGCCATATCTTCGCAGGTGGATATGCAGCCGGCTATTACAGCTATTTATGGGCTGATGTACTGGCAGCTGATGCCTTCTCTCGCTTCTCTAAAGAAGGCATTTTTAACCGCGAAACGGGTCAATCATTCCTTGATAATATTTTAACTCGGGGTGGTTCAGAAGAACCAATGGAGCTATTCAAGCGCTTCCGTGGTCGTGAACCGAAACTTGATGCTATGCTCAAAGGCTACGGCATTAAAGGATGATATGTGAATATCTGTTTACTTTGTGAAGAAGGCGCTGATAACAGCGCCTTATCTGATTTAGCACAACGTTGGGGATTAATTCACGACGAAACGCAAATCATGGCTTTAGTATTAACGCCAACCCACCTTGAATTACGCAAACAAGATGAACCTAAATTAGGTGGCATCTATGTGGATTTCGTAGAAGGCACAATGGCACATCGTCGCAAATTTGGCGGAGGTCGAGGTGAGGCGGTAGCAAAAGCTGTCGGGATCAAAAAAGACTATCTGCCGGATGTTGTTGATGCGACAGCAGGACTAGGTCGAGATGCCTTTGTATTAGCATCTATTGGGTGCAAAGTCAGAATGGTAGAGCGCCACCCTGTTGTTGCTGCATTACTTGAAGATGGCCTAAAACGTGCTTATCTTGATGCAGATATTGGTGAATGGATGCAAGAGAGAATGACGTTAATTCATGCCTCTTCGGTTCAAGCACTTACTGAGATCACACCTCCTCCTGATGTTGTCTATCTTGATCCGATGTATCCACATAAGGCAAAAAGTGCATTAGTGAAAAAAGAGATGCGAGTATTTCAGTCTTTAGTGGGTGCTGATGAAGATGCAGATGCGCTATTAGAACCCGCCATGACTTTGGCGAAAAAACGTGTCGTTGTAAAAAGACCCGATTATGCGGAGCCATTAAATAATCAGACTGCACATGCCAATGTAACAACTAAAAATCACCGCTTTGATATTTATCCTTGTGTGTAACCACTTACACATTAGGAAAAAATAAATAAAGTTGAAATCTGACGGGTGTTCAACACCCGTTCAGAATAGATAAAATTACAGTACGCCTTGTGCCAGCATTGCATCAGCCACTTTAACAAAGCCAGCAATGTTCGCGCCTTGAATATAATTAGTCTGCTTACCTTCACCACCGTAATTCACACAAGCATGGTGAATATCTAACATGATGTGATGTAAGCGAGCATCCACTTTCTCTGCTTTCCAGCTTAAACGTGCCGCATTCTGTGCCATCTCTAAACCCGAGGTTGCAACCCCACCCGCATTAGCGGCTTTACCTGGTGCAAAAAGGACACCGGCTTCGATAAAGGCATCTGTTGCTGCAATCGTTGTTGGCATATTTGCACCTTCAGCAACGGCTTTCACACCATTTTTGATAAGTACTTTAGCTGCATCTAAATCTAATTCATTTTGTGTTGCACAAGGCAAGGCAATATCAACAGAAACAGCCCAAGGTTGTTGCCCTTCAAGATACGTTAAACCAAACTCTTTTGCGTACTCTTCAACACGGCCGTAATTATTTTTAATTTCAGTAAGTCGAGCGAGTTTTTCAGTCGTAAATCCCGCTTCATCAACCACCGTGCCACCTGAATCTGATGCAGTGATTACCTTAGCACCTAACTCTAAACATTTTTCGATAGTGAACTGTGCAACGTTACCTGCGCCAGAAACCGCCACACGCATCCCCTCAAGAGACATACCATGACGTTTAAGCATCGCATTAGTAAAGTAGACTAAACCGTACCCTGTGGCTTCTGGGCGGATTAAACTACCACCGAATGAAAGACCTTTACCTGTAAATACACATTCATTGCTATTAGACAGCTTTTTCATCATACCCGCCATAAAGCCAACTTCTCGCGCACCCACACCAATGTCACCCGCAGGAACATCGGTATTGGCGCCTAAATGGCGATAAAGTTCAGTCATTAGAGCCTGACAAAAACGCATCACTTCACCATGACTTTTGCCTTTAGGATTAAAATCAGAACCGCCTTTGGCTCCTCCCATCGGCAATGTGGTTAATGCATTTTTAAATGTTTGCTCAAAACCTAAGAATTTTAGGATGGAAAGATTGACTGATGGATGAAAACGCATACCACCTTTGTAAGGCCCAATGGCGGAGTTAAATTGAATACGCCATGCACGGTTAACTTGCACTTGCCCCTTATCATCTAACCAACAGACGCGAAACTGAATAATACGTTCAGGCTCAACTAAGCGCTCAAGTAATGATTGTTCACGATATTGTGGATTTTTCTCTAAAAAAGGCCACAAAGTGGTAAAAACTTCACGAACCGCCTGATGATACTCAGGCTGATGAGCGTTATATTTTTCTACCCCTTCTAAAAACGAAGATAATGAGCCAGATATATTCATTCAGCTATTCCTTTTTTGTGTAATGTGATGTTGGCATAACCTCATTTATTCGGAATATTTTTGGGTTTTGTGAGGTCNCTTCTAAAAACGAAGATAATGAGCCAGATATATTCATTCAGCTATTCCTTTTTTGTGTAATGTGATGTTGGCATAACCTCATTTATTCGGAATATTTTTGGGTTTTGTGAGGTCGATATTGTTTTGCTTCTTGAATATATCATTAAAATACATTCACATTTCAAGACATTTTTTTCACAATTAGACAAAAAAAAAAGGTTGACTCAGTTTAACAGCAGGAAAAATAGGAATTTTAGGCAAAAAAATACCTGCATAAGCAGGCATTTTTTTTGCTTAAACAAGCAGGTAATTATTCATCATCTTTCAGAGGAACAATCAGCATATCAACATGCACTGTATTAATGAGTTGGCGTGCTGATGACATCAATTTGCTCCAGAAGTCTTGGTGATGACCACAAACGACTAAATCCATATCGTATTTCTTAATCGCATCAACCAGAACTTGACCTAAATCACCACTACCACTCAGGGTTTCCTGAATTTCATAACCTGATTTATCAGAAAGGTCTTTTAACGCGTTACGGGTTTCATCGGTAATACGTTGTTGCATATCACCGAGGTTGACATCAATTAGACCGGTATAAAGATCAGAGTAGTTAACATCAACGTGAATTAAGGAAACTTTGGCATTATAGGGTTTTGCCATAGATACAGCTTTCTGTACTAAGACGTTACTCTCAGGGGATAAATCAACTGCCACTAGAATATGCTTATAAGCCATCGTGAACTCCTTCCATAAGCTGATTAATCGGTTGGAAAGGCGGTTAAGCCTAAATCCTATGTATTAAATATAACGTTTTAAGATGAAAGTTAGATGTTGTCTTGATCACAACTTATGTCAAATTCCTCAAGAAAGCATCTATCGATAAATAACAATATACACCATTTTAGATTAGCACGATGTCATTCACCGACAATATCATCATAATAATGAGAATTGAGTATAAAAAACAACAAAAACACCCTTTTAGAGTTATTTTTTATCTTTTTTTTGGAAAAAAGAAACAACTTGAAAAGTCACTTTTGTTTATTGCTTAATTTCACCTAAACTTAAATTAGAGAAAAAAGTAACCTTTACTCGTAAAGGTTTTCTCATCTCAGAATCTACTATTCTAGGGAGGGGATTATGTTTAATGTCATTGTTGTCTTTTGGGCGCTATGTATTCTTTGCCTGATTAATATGATGCGTTATTTTTCATCTATTCGGGTATTACTCACAATACTGCGCCAATCTGATCCTTTGCTCTACCAATCGGTGGATGGCAATGGGTTTTTTACTATGCACGGGCAATTCTCAAAACAGTTACGACTTATCCGCTATATCAACCAACGCCAATACCTCAGTCATCATAATCCTGAGGTTATTATGCGTTGCGAGCGAATTTATCGGCAATTTTATCTTGTTAGCCGTTTTTGTATTTTGGCTGTCGCAAGTTTAATTGCTATGCTTTTCTGGTAGCGACAAAAACAAAAAAACGGTGACTAAAAGTCACCGTTTATAAACAAACTTAGGTAATTGACTATTATCAGCTATTCACAATAAAAGTAAGTGATATCCAATAAAGTAAACCAGATAAACCTATGCTAACGGGTAATGTTAAGATCCAAGCCAGTGCAATGTTTTTCACTGTCTTCGTTTGAACACCACCACCATCAACAATCATCGTACCTGCAACTGCAGATGACAAAACTTGTGTTGTTGATACAGGCATACCCGTATAACTTGCGACACCGATGGACACTGCTGCGGTTACCTGAGCAGAAACCCCTTGAGCGTAAGTCATACCTTTTTTACCAATTTTCTCACCAATGGTTACTGCAACGCGTTTCCAACCTACCATTGTCCCGATAGAGAGCGCTAATGCCACTGCGATAATGATCCAAATCGGAGCATATTCCACTGTGTTTAGCAGGTCACGACTCAATGTTTTTAAGAACCGTGCATCTTGGGCGCTAGTTTCTGGTAATTTAGCCACTTCTGTTGCGGTATCAGCGATACACATAAGTAATCGACGCATTTGAGCACGCTGGTCTGCTGTTAGCTCATCATACGAGCTAATATTTGCAAGCATCTGTTCTGTTTGGTTCAGAACAATTGGCGTTCTTGCGCTATTACAATGGAAATCGGTATCGCTAGCATCAGCTTGTGCTGGTACTACTGGTGTATTATCAATAGCATGCTGTAGCGCTGGCTGATGTTTCTCATAATATTGTTGTAAGTGTACAACGGCATCATGAGTTTTGGTGATATCGTATCCGCTCGCACTCATATTGACGACAAAGCCCGCAGGCGCCACGCCAATTAAGACTAACATGATAAGACCGATACCTTTCTGCCCATCATTTGCACCATGAGAGAAACTCACCCCAACTGCGGATAAAATCAATGCAGTACGGGTCCAAAATGGCGGCTTACGCTTACCATCTTGCTTCTCACGTTCAGCCGGTGTCAGGTGAATACGACGACGTTTTTTCGTACCACTCCAGTAACGGCGCAGTAAGAAAATCATCGCGCCTGCAATAACCAAGCCGATAATTGGTGAAAGAATAAGTGATAGGAAGATACTGATCATTTTTGGTATGTTTAATGCGTCAACGATAGACGAATCTGTCACGATAGCATTTGTTAAACCAATACCAATGATAGCCCCTATCAGCGTATGTGAACTTGATGCTGGAATACCGAAATACCATGTACCTAAGTTCCAGATAATGGCGGCTAACAGCAACGAGAAAACCATGGCAAGGCCATGAGCTGAGCTCACATTCAGCAGAAGATCTGTCGGTAACAAGTGAACAATAGCATAAGCTACGCTCAATCCACCGAGCAAAACTCCAAGGAAGTTAAATACACCCGCCATCACGACCGCAAATTGCGCACGCATAGCACGAGTATAGATAACAGTTGCTACCGCATTTGCGGTATCATGGAAGCCGTTAATAGCTTCATAAAATAGCACAAATAGCAGTGCTAAAACCAACATTAAACCTGTATGAAATTCTAGGTCAGTAAACAAATGTAGCATAGACGTTAAGCCAGTTAGTTGGACATGAACGCGGCGCATTATCAGCGACAAATGCGAACGGTGGAAGCGAAATTTAACCTTTTTTTGATTTGATAACCAAGAAAATCAGAGCCTTTTTAAGATAATTCCTTATATATCATTTAATTAATAAAAATAAAAAAAAAGTAAATTTCTGACAATTTTTTTCCTTGCTAATAAGAATTTAGGTGAAAAATGCAGATTTCTCCATATAATTTTACAAAAACACTCTGATCTTACGCGAAAATCATTGATTAAGTAGTCAGAGAAAACCAAGAACGAGACATCATTGTGGGATCATACGATACAGTAATTATAGGTGCAGGTGCCGCGGGGCTTTTTTGTGCGTCTTTAGCAGGACAAGCAGGATTATCTGTTTTAGTCCTCGATAATGGCAAAAAAGCAGGCCGTAAAATTCTCATGTCAGGGGGGGGACGTTGTAATTTCACTAATATGTATATCGAACCTTCAGCGTATTTATCAGAGAACCCTCATTTCTGTAAGTCAGCACTTGCTCGCTATACACAATGGGATTTTATTGAATTAGTGCAAAAACATAACATCGCCTACCATGAAAAAACATTAGGTCAGCTATTTTGTGATGATTCAGCACAGCAAATTGTTGATTTATTACTCACTGAGTGTCAAAAAGGGAAAGTAAGTGTTCGCTTACGTAGTGAAGTCACGCAAATCGAGAAAACTGATGCGGGTTTTACTATTTTTGTTGATGGAAAAACTATCACAACACCTTCGGTGGTCATTGCCAGTGGCGGGCTTTCTATGCCCGGCTTAGGCGCTACTCCTTTTGGCTATAAAGTTGCAGAACAATTTGGGCTTTCTGTTTTACCCACTCGCGCAGGTTTAGTACCTTTTACTCTGCATAAACCCCAACTTGAGCAATTAAGCCAACTCTCCGGCGTAGCGGTACCTGCTATTGTGACGGCAAAAAATGGAACAAGCTTTAAAGAAAATATTCTGTTTACACACCGTGGTCTTTCCGGTCCCGCAATTTTACAAATTTCAAGTTATTGGCAAGCTGGAGAGTATGTAAGTATTAACTTACTTCCAAATATTGATCTTGAAAGTCTTCTACAAGAAAAACGTCAAGAGCATCCGAATCAATTATTAAAAAATACGCTTTCTCGTTTATTACCAAAGCGTTTTATTGAAATAATGATAGAAAATAAACAGTTGCCTGATGTTTCTCTGGCTCAACTGAGTAATGAACGTATTACGCAAATTGCAACGTTACTACAAGAATGGCAAGTTCAGCCCAATGGTACTGAGGGATATCGTACTGCAGAAGTCACACTGGGCGGCGTAGATACTCGTGCCCTTTCCTCTAAAACAATGGAAGCCACAAAAGTCAAAGGACTCTATTTTATTGGAGAAGTGGTTGATGTGACGGGTTGGTTAGGTGGATATAATTTCCAGTGGGCATGGAGCTCAGCTTATGCCTGTGCACAGAGTCTTATTTCAACACCAAAATCGACTTTTGTTGAGTAATAATAAATAAATGTGTAAATATTAAAGTTATAAATATCAGTTTTATAATTCTATAAACTTATAAGTTATACATAATAAAAACCAGCCATCATCAATCCGTGATGGCTTTTTCTTCTGGTATTTCTCGGTAGCGACTCAAAATGCCTTATACCCCTTACTTTTCTCTGGTTTTATGCCACATTTTCTCTTCTTTCTCCTATAAATGACCCCATAAAGAATATTGTTAACTATTTGGTTATATTACTGTTTTAAAAAATATTTAAAATAAAATAACTCGTTTATCAGTAAGTTAAAATTTTTTTGGCTCTTTTTTCTAATTTGTTTAAAAAAAAGACTTTACAAATGATACTGAGAACTATTATCATTAATACACTTTCAGATGCACCACCTTCAGGGTCATATGAAAGAACGACATTGCTCACATTGCTTCCAGTGTTTTACTTTAGCCAGCCGGGTGCTGGCTTTTTCTTTTCTAGAATTTATTCGATATTTTTGTTTTCTCTTATTCAAATTATTTGAATTCTCAAGTTAAATTCCTCCGCTTTTTTACTTTGCGCTATTGAGTAAACTGTGTTCAACAACTTCAGAGAAGGAAACACATTATGATTTATCTACGCAAAGCAAATGAAAGAGGACACGCTAATCATGGTTGGCTAGATAGCTGGCATACCTTCTCTTTCGCAAATTATTACGATCGTGATTTTATGGGATTTTCTGCACTACGTGTTATTAATGAAGATCGCGTAATACCCGGTGAAGGTTTTGGAACGCACCCACATAAAGACATGGAAATTTTAACCTATGTACTTGAAGGTAATATCGAGCATAAAGACAGCATGGGTAATAAAGAGAATGTGCCGGCAGGTGAGTTTCAAATAATGAGTGCTGGTACAGGTATTACTCACTCAGAATATAATCCAAATAGTGATAAAGGACTGCATTTTTACCAAATTTGGATAATGCCAAACACCGTTGGTATCACACCACGTTACGATCAACGTCGTTTTGATACAACAGTAAGCAAACAGCTTATTTTATCGCCAGATGCCCGTGATGGCTCTTTAAAAGTCTTCCAAGATATGACGTTATGGCGCTGGAACCTTAAAAAAGGTGAAGAAGCACAATATCAAGCCGAAACAGGTCGTCATGTTTGGCTACAAGTTGTGAAAGGTAAAATAACGATTAATGACATTATTGCGACCACCAGTGATGGTGTGGCAATTGCTAATGAAGATATGATCCGTTTCGTTGGTGATGAAGATAGTGAAATTTTACTGTTTGATTTACCTCCTGTAACAGCATAGTTGGGTTACCACCCTAAAGTCACTTTTTCTCTAATAAACAATTTCACTTTATTTTCTATTCCCTGAAATCTTCTCGCATTTCAGGGATTTTTTTATCTCAACGTTCTCAAATAAAAAAACACCAAAATCATATCCTATGAGTTTGGTGTTTTTATTCATGCTAATAAAAATTAACGTTTTGGACCAACTTTAGTCAATGCTTGACCTGCCGGGGTATCTGTATATTTATCAAAGTTTTTCACAAATCGATCGGCAAGATCGTCTGCTTTGGTATCCCATTGCGTTTTATCAGCATAAGTATCACGAGGATCTAAGATTTCGCTGTTAACGCCAGGTAGTGCGGTTGGGATCTCTAAATCAAACACCGGTAATGTTTTCGTTGGTGCTTTATCAATATCACCATTTAAGATGGCATCAATAATAGCGCGTGTATCTTTAATCGAAATACGCTTACCTGTACCATTCCAACCGGTATTGACTAGATAGGCCTTTGCACCTGACGCTTGCATACGTTTGACTAAAACTTCAGCGTATTGTGTCGGGTGTAGTGATAAAAATGCCGCCCCAAAACAGGCTGAGAATGTTGGCGTTGGCTCGGTCACACCACGTTCAGTTCCCGCTAATTTAGCGGTAAAACCTGATAAAAAGTGATATTGCGTCTGTTCTGGTGTTAAACGTGAAACAGGAGGTAACACGCCAAAAGCATCCGCAGTTAAGAAAATAACTTTCTTAGCGTGACCTGCTTTGGACACTGGTTTAACGATATTATCGATATGATAAATAGGGTAAGAAACGCGGGTATTTTCTGTTTTCGAACCATCGTCAAAATCAACAGAACCATCCGCTAAAACAACCACATTCTCTAATAGTGCATCACGTTTAATTGCACCATAGATATCGGGCTCAGCTTCTTTTGATAAGTGGATGGTTTTCGCATAACAGCCACCTTCAAAGTTAAACACACCGTCATCATCCCAACCATGTTCATCATCACCAATTAGCTTACGCTTAGGATCGGTTGATAGGGTTGTTTTACCCGTGCCTGATAGACCAAAGAAAATAGCAACATCACCACTTTCGCCAACGTTTGCGGAACAGTGCATAGAAGCGATACCTTTAAGAGGAAGGAAGTAGTTCATCATAGAGAACATACCTTTCTTCATCTCGCCACCGTACCAAGTACCACCAATTAACTGAATGCGTTCAGTTAAATTGAAAGCGACGAAGTTTTCTGAATTCAGACCTTGCGCCTTCCAATTTGGATTTGTACATTTCGCTCCGTTCATCACAATGAAGTCTGGTGTAAAATTCTCCAGCTCTTCTTGTTCAGGACGAATAAACATATTTTTAACAAAATGCGCTTGCCAAGCAACTTCTGTGATAAAACGCACTTTTAAACGAGTATCCGCATTCGCACCACAAAAGGCATCGACAACAAACAAACGTTTGCCTGATAACTGATTGGTTACTAATGATTTTAAGTCATTCCACACGTCTTGTGAAAGAGGCTTATTATCATTCTTACCTTTCCCCTGATCAGCCCACCATACGGTGTCACGAGTGACATCATCACGAACAATGTATTTATCTTTCGGAGAACGTCCAGTAAATATACCTGTATCAACGGCAATAGCGCCTAACGAGGTTTGTGTACCTCGCTCGTAACCTGTTAATCCTGGCTTGGTTTCTTCATTAAATAACAGCTCATAGCTTGGGTTATAAATGATTTCACTCGTGTCCTTAATACCGTACTGCTGGAGATCCTTAGGGGTAAGACCTTTAACGCTCATAGTTTCGCTCCTGATAAATAGACCTTTCTACGAATAATATTAAGGTGTTACGAGTAATTAACAGCGATTGTTATCAATATTTTGAAAATTTATAATTTTTTTATGTTAAGAACGAGAGCTAATGCACAAAACTAAAGAAAAATTGTTGAATAAAAAAGGACGCAAAATAGCGTCCTCTTGATAAAACCCTCTTGCTAAATCGAATCAGTGCAATTCAGAGCTATCTAACTTATTGATATTATTAATATCACTCTCTGTGAAGATGTAATGTGTTCCACAATACTCGCATTCCATATCAATATTTCCCTGTTCTTGCAACAGGTGGTTCACATCTTCTTCAGACAATGTTACTAATGTATTTTCACAACGTTCACGTGAACAAGTGCAATGGAATTCAACAACTTGAGGATCATAAAGCGTAACATCTTCTTCATGATATAAGCGATGTAAGATCTCTTTAGTATCGAGCGTAAATAGCTCTTCTGCTTTGATTGTGTGTGTTAACTGTGTGAGCAATTCAAAATGTTCAGCAGTATGTTCTGCTGTGAACGCTTCTGATGCAGGCAATACTTGTAATAACATACCCGCGGCAGCTGGCTTGCCTGCTTGCATACCACTACGAATAAATACGCGTGTAGGTAGCTGTTCTGATTGCTTAAAGTAATTATCAATACAAGCTTCAATAGTTTCACCATCAAGAGCAACAATACCTTGATAACGTTCACCTTTTTCAGGTGTTACCGTGATGACCATAAAACCATTCCCGATCATCTCTTTTAAGGTACTACCTGCTTTAACATCATCTCCAATACGTGCAACACCACGCATTTGTTGATTGTTATTTCCATTGATCACTGCCAATCGTACAGGACCATCACCTTGTATTTGAACCGTAATATCACCTTCAAATTTGAGCGTAGCTGTTAACAAACTCGTTGCCACCAGTAAATCACCCAGAAGGTGTTGAACTGGCTCAGGATAATGGTGATTTTCGAGCATTGATTGATAGGTTTCAGTCACATTGACCAATTCGCCACGTACCGCGTTTTTTTCGAATAAAAAACGTGATAAAGAGTCTTTTTTAGACATGATTTTCTCTCATTTCAGGGAATCGGTTAATCCGATTCTTGTAAATTTGTCTGTTTGAAGCGAAGTAAGGTACGTCTTTCCTTTTTATCGGGACGACGTTCAGGATGAGGCATTGTTAACGCATTCATTTTTCTTGCTAGAGCAATTTTTTCTCTTTTAGCAAGACTCTCTGGTGTTTCACAATACATCGCTTGGGCTTGGGTAGCACCTTGTCGCTGTGAACTCACCACCAGAAGGGTTACCGTCCGTTCATCATTACCTTGTCGTAGGCGTATTTCAGCGCCCACTTCAACGATTTTACTCGGCTTACCTCTCACACCATTGTAATGAACTTTGCCACCTTCAATCATTGTGCGAGCGATAGCACGCGTTTTATAGAAACGTGCCGCCCAAAGCCATTTATCTAAACGGACGCCACTTTCTTGCGATGGTTGACTCATCCCTTTCTCCTTAACTTCAACTTCTTTATGAAGGCGATAGTGTAAACACATAGCCTTCCACAACAAGGGACTTACTGAGGAGGGCGATAAAAACAGTGCTCATAGTAGAGACTGATTTTATTCATGCGTTGGTTGTTTTGTCGCCGACGCCGGATGATAAGAAATAGATTCAATATTAAGAACCCAATAGCGATAAACAATAATAACGTATTCCCGATGTAATATAACATTGTCATCGAATCTGGCAGGCTATGTAAAAATATCTGTAACGTACCATTCGCATCAACAATCATGCCCGTTATTACACCACCTGTATCAAACGGTGTATGCAATAAAATATCGGATAAACGTTGTAGTTCTCGCCACTGTTCTAACGGAGTGGGTTCAAACACTGAATTTGAACTTGAAGCGTAATCAACAAGCTGTTTTCTTTCATCACTGATTAACAGCACACCACCCGGTGGAGGGCTGTTTAACAGTATTGCGGCTTTATCTATTTCTCGGTAGATAAAAGAAGATGTGGTGGTGTCGATAAGCTTTTCCAAGGCCTCAGCACTCACTGCACGCAATAAAACATTCGTTCCGGTTAATTTACCACTTTCAGCGCGTTGAACTAATGCAGTCCAATCATTGACGTTACTTAAGTTAACTAGCGCCATTTTAAGGCGAATACATTCATTTTCTCGTGGACATAAATCCTGTGTTTTCAACACAATGCCATCAAAATTATCTAACAAATTCATCCCAGATTTAGTAATCGCTTGACCTAAACTTGGGTTAACTCGGTTATTAGAAACAGGGTGTAATTGCTCTTCAACCATATGCAATAAAGCTGCAGCTTTTTCTATCGTACTAGATTCAGGCATTGGCATTGGATTACTGTTATTCCAGTAAATTCCCGAGCAATCAAACGGGGCAAAAATCGTTTTATTATTCTTACTTGATAAATTAGGTGGCATGTAGCACATCCCAACCCCTTTCGCTTGAATAATATCCCCGACATGCAAATCGGTTGTTTCCAACTCAGTAAAATTGGTAACTAAATGCGGTTCTGTATCTTTAAACCATGAAAAACTCAGTTTCATTGAAAGAGAAAGAGGTTGATAAAGATACAACATGCCGATAATAAATAGGCTCCAGAAAACGAAAATAATGTTTTTAATATAGCGTTTATAGGGATAGTTTTTTTCTTCATCATGTAATGAAAGGTAGTTTCCCTGCTTTACAACATGATGACTTGGATACATTTCTAAATAAGTCACCTTATCAATATCGCTTTGAATATAAGGCTCCCAATGAGGTGGGTAAACAAGATCAATGCCCCCTAAAGAAACATTTTTCACCTGCCCATGATCAAAGTTACCAAAAAGTCCCCAGCGCTTTAAACGCCCCTTAAAACAGTGAATTTCTTGTTTACGAGGTTTAATTAATGGGTTGTGGATCAGAAAAACACCAACAGCAAGAAAAACACCACCGGTCGCGAGGATCCAAGGAAGAAAAACTTGAGGCATCATTAAGGCTGTTAGGCACAACGTAAGCCCTATACAAATAAAAGAGCCATCCCAAAAACCAGAGGAATTATGTAATCGATATTCTTCGTTTGTTTCTTCTCGGATTTGTAATAAGTGAGCCGCATCACCCTCATTCTTTTGAATTGTTGATGAACCATTTGCCAATATAGGCTCAGAAAGCTGCTTTAAACTTAAAGCAGAAAAATGAATTTTTTCATCTTTTAAGAAATGGCCATTCACACCCACAACGATGGGGATCGAAGGGGTACACACAACATCGAGAACGTTTTCTTGCTGAAGGTAAGGGACAAGTAGCGGGGGGATATGAATTTCTACAGCATCAATATAGTAACGCCAATGATTTAATCCTTCACTAGAACCTGCAAAGCGATTAACGATATTTCTTAGTGTAGTAACAACTTCACCTTTAATTGGCATATCGGGAACGTTTTGTAATGAATAGCCAGAAGAAAAATCAGAGGTACCAAAATAAGATAAATAATCACTAATAAGCCCATAGTCATCAGAAGTGAGCTTGCGGTAAGTAGGTTTAGCGAGAGATGGGAGATGATGTGAGCCATCAAGCCGCCTTCTTTTAAAGAATAGAAAGGCGGCCATTATAAATAGGCTTATCATTAAGATAGCCAATATAATGACTGATAATCTCATTTTTTCCCCATGCCTATACTGATGCTGCGTAGTAACAATAACAAATTTAAAACCCTGCCTAACATAAGGCAATTCCTATTCTTTTGTTCTATTTTTTATTTAAATACAATAGATTATATTTTTATAGTCGCGTTATAATTTATATCTATTTTCAAGTTTATATCCGCTAACAATGCTATCTTCAGGTAAAATAGCGAATCAATAAATAATAATATTCTCAAAAAATCAATAAATAACTAGGTTTGATAGCGGAGTGTACTCAATTTTCCTTTAAAAGCTAAATCTAATTGTTAGATTTATTTTGTCATTAATGTGTTAAATTCAGGTTAATCTCTATTCTGCCAGGGGCTGTTATGAAAGCACTAAAAAAACCCAATATATTAAACATTGATAACATAGCCCGTTCTCAATTATTTCAGATCCAATCCGTTAATCTGGAGTTTAGTAACGGAGAAAAGCGCACTTATGAGCGAATGAAACCCGCTAATCGTGAAGCCGTTATGATTGTGCCTATTATTGATGACAATCTTATTCTTATTCGTGAATACGCTGTAGGTATCGAAAATTACGATTTTGGTTTTCCCAAAGGCGCAATTGATCCTGGTGAAAATGCCCTACAAGCCGCAAACCGTGAACTAAAAGAAGAAATTGGCTATGGTGCCCACTCATTAATAGAACTCGCCAAGCTTTCTATGGCGCCATCTTACTTTTCTAGCAAAATGAACATAGTCATTGCGCATGATCTTTATCCAGAACAACTCGAGGGTGATGAACCGGAACCACTGATCCAAATACGCTGGCCTATCGCAAAAATGATGGACTTACTCGATCATCCTGATTTTACAGAAGCTCGTAGTGTCAGTGCTCTCTTCTTAGCCCACCGCTATCTATTACAAAATAAATAGATAATAAAAAACCGGACTTCAACATCCGGTTTTTATTTTCGATTAATTAGAATAACTCGTTAGATTCGCCATTATCCTCAAAAATCTGTGTTCCTACTTCATTTTTTGCTCTTTCTGTCGGTTCAGTTCCTTCAATAAAATATTCTTTCATTGAAGGACCATCACCCGCCAATTTTCCTGTTCTTCTATCAATTTGAACAGCGACAACACCTTGTGGTACAGGCATCATATTAACAGGTACACCATCTAGAGCCACTTTCATAAAGTCGTTCCAAATAGGTTGTGCTGTTTTCGCCCCCGCTTCACCACCACTCGCAGCCGTTCGACCTAAATTGCGACTACTGTCATCAAAGCCAATCCAAGCTGTGGCAACAATGTTGGCACCATATCCAGAGAACCACGCATCTTTAGAACTGTTAGTTGTTCCTGTCTTACCACCAATATCTTGGCGTTTAAGATCACGAACAGCACGCCAACCTGTACCAGACCATCCCGGTTCACCAACAAGGTTTGTTCTTAATGCATCATGCATTAAGAAAGCCAGTGGTGTGCTGATAACATGTGGCGCATAAGGGCTTTCTTTTACAGTTTCAGCTAATGGTGCTTGTTCTAATTCAATTTCAGGCGTAGCGGCTACTGGCTGAGATTTATTAGATTGAGCAACGTTTTCCATATAATCATCAGATAATGCAATAGAACGCATGGTATCGCCATAAATAACCGGGATATCAGTACAATCTGGGCAAGCTACTTTGGGGTTGGCAGTAAACAGCTCTTCGCCATCCGCATTTTCAATACGTTGGATATAGTAAGGCTCGATGAGATATCCGCCGTTTGCCATAACAGCAAACCCTCGTACCATTTGCATTGGTGTAAATGATGGTGATCCTAATGCTAAAGATTCTGTTCTATCGATATTTTGATTAGGGAAACCAAAACGTAATAGATAATCAGCAGCATAATCCACCCCCATTGCGCGCATTGCACGCACCATCACCACGTTTTTAGACTGCCCTAAACCTTGACGTAAACGAATAGGACCTGCATAAGTTGGCGGTGAGTTTTTAGGGCGCCAATCTGTGCCTGCACCAGCATCCCAACGGCTAATAGGTAAATCATTAAGCAATGTTGACAACGTCAATCCTTTATCTAATGCAGCCGCATATAAGAAAGGTTTAATGTTTGAACCAACTTGGCGTAAAGATTGAGAAACTCGGTTAAATTTACTGATCTCAAAATCAAAACCACCAACAAGCGCAATAATCCCTCCGTTGATCGGATCTAATGCAACAAATGCCGCATTAACACCCGGAAGTTGCGCGAGCACCCAACTGTTTTCGTTATTTTGACGTACCCAAATTTGCTCACCAACATGCACAACAGCATCAACTTTTGTTGGTGTAGCACCTTGAGAGGTGTCAGAAATAAATTTACGAGCCCAACGCACCGCTTTTAAATCTAGGGTAATGTTGTCGCCTGTTTTTAAGATAACTTTGGCTTCTTTCGCATCAGCAGATAACACAACAGCCGGAATTAAGGGACCATACGTTTGGATCTCTTTTAATTTCTTATTGATAGCTTCGTTATCCCATGGTGTTTCCCCTTCACGCCACAGAACTTCTTGAGCACCTCGGTAACCATGACGCATGTCGTAGTCGATAACATTATCACGCAAGGCTTTTTCTGCTGCTAATTGATCTTTACGAACAATCGTAGTGTAAATCTTATAACCATCGGTATAAGCATTTTCTCCATAGCGCTCATACATTTCCATTCTCACCATCTCGGTAAGATAAGGTGCAGAGAAATCAATTTGCGGAGCATGGTATTTAGCCACAATAGGCTCGGCTCTTGCACTTTCATATTGTGCACGAGTGATATAGTTCTCTTCATACATACGCTGTAAAACGACATTACGACGTTTTAAGGCACGATCATAAGAATAGAGTGGGTTAAGTGTAGATGGCGCTTTCGGTAAACCAGCAATGACAGCCATTTCATTTAAGCTAAGCTCATGAACACTTTTACCAAAGTAAACATAAGCAGCAGCACCCACACCATAAGCACGGTTACCGAGATAAATTTTATTTAGATACAGCGCTAAAATTTCATCTTTAGTGAGCTCTTTTTCAATGCGGATCGCCAAAAAGGCTTCTTTTATTTTTCGCATTAATTTCTTTTCTGGTGTTAAAAAGAAATTTCGAGCTAATTGTTGCGTAATGGTACTAGCGCCTTGAGAAGCTTGTCCTGATGTTAATGCTACGACAACAGCACGCGAGATCCCAATAGGGTCAATACCGTGGTGTTCACGAAAACGCGTATCTTCTGTTGCGATAAAGGCATTAATAAGTTGAGGAGGCATCTCCTCCAATGTTAGCGGTAAACGACGTTTTTCGCCGTATTGCGCGATCAATTCTCCGTCGGCACTAAATACCTGCATAGGGGTTTGTAAACGAACATCTTTTAATGTCGCGACATCGGGTAACTGAGGCTCAACATACTTGTACATACCATATATCGAGGCTGCTCCCAAAATTATGCAAGCAAAAACGAAGATGAAAAAATATTTTAAGAACTTCACCTTAAATTTCCCATGTAGTGTGAATTGGGCGGTTTATAAACAAACAGTGCGTAGTATAAAGGTAACGCCTCTTTGAAAATAGGCAATTACTCATCAATAGATATGGATATCACTTATGGAAACACACAATTACCAGATTGGTATTGAAATTAACACTCGTCATATCAATGCAGTTTTGGTATTTCAGCAGAATAAACAATGGAAGATCAGTGCATTTTGGCAATTCCCTTTACCTCTTAATGATGATTTAAATGACACATATTTAAGAAAAATCCTAATAGATTGGCGTAAAAAATTACCCTCTATTAATAATGTTACGCTTTCTCTACCAGATATTTATGAAAGCTATCAAACTATTCCACTGCCTCATGCAGTTTCCCTTACATCAGCAGCATGTTATCGATTAGCGCAACTACGAGCCACATCTTACACACAAAATACCAAAATCCCTGTTAATTTTGACTATCGGCAAAATAAGGGGAAACTCGCTATTCATCTGTGTCATAAAACGATTTTAGAAAAGTATATTGACTTATTTTCTCGAATAAACTTAACAATAACTGCGATTGATATCCCTGCATGTGCATTACGCTACTTAGCCACTTACCTTGACATTTCACCTCAGGCTCCGCTTTTGTACTGTAAAAATAAAACGCTATTTTGGGTATCATCTGATGACAATATGCCCCATTACGGCACGCTCCTCTATGAAAACCAACAAGAGCAACAAGCTTGTATTTACCAGTTAATCGAAAAATATCATTGGTCATTAAAACAGTGCTACTTAACGGGGGATAATGAAGAATATTTTCGTCAGTTGATGCCTATTTTTCCCAATTTTTCTCACGACTTATTTAAAACAATATCAGATAAAGCTCTCATTCCACTTGTTGCATTGGGTTTGGCATTACGCCCTGAAGAGGTGTTATGTATCAAGTAAACTACCTACCTTGGCGCCACAAGTTATTTAGACAAAAAGCATTGTTATGGCTTTCTCAAACGTTATCATTGGTCACGATTATTTTCGTTATTTGTAGCTATTACACCTACCATTTGGCACAAAAACGATCTCTCATAACAGACCAACAACGTCACACTCAACAACAAGAAGATTTATTACTAAAACAGCTCGATATATATCAAAAACAGAAAAAACAGACACTTTTACGTTATCAACACTATTCACTCTATTATCAAAACTGGCTACGCTATTTACATTACATTCGCTTCTTTCGAACCATCGAAACGCATCTTCCCTCAACAGGTTGGATTAGCCATTATGATGAAGCAGGTAATCAACGCTCACTGCATCTCACTCTCCCCAATACGCAATCACTTTCTTTTATTACCAACCTTAAAAGTCATCCTGTTTTAGCCTCTTTAACGTTGAGTTATTTAGAACAAAGCAAAACTGATCCGTCTTACACAGAAGTACATTTAAATGGAAAATCAGAAGAACAAGCACGATGGAACGAAGAAGAGGAAAACCAATGAAAATAAATACACAATGGTTGTTACTTATTGCGTTTCTACCGAAGTGGAAACTAACTTTACTAAGCTTAATTATACCTTTTATTACCTTTCTATTTTATTACCTATTTATCTACACAGGCTATCAGCAAGAGATAGCCCAACAACACGTAGAAATAACACAAAGACTAAAACGTATTAATCATCTTCAAAGTACATTAAGCACAATGCCATCGATGAATTCACTAATCACACAACAAATAGATTATGACATCCCATTCGATAACTCACAGGTTAGTGAGCAATTACAACGCTTACTGATGACTTACCATTTTATACCTGAAGTTTGGGAGAACGCGCCTAACTCTTTATATAAACTCACTTTTCATTTGTCTTATCCACAGTTTTTAACACTCTTGGAATGCCTTAATCAAACAAGTTTAGCGCTTATTTCGCTAAATGTTGTTCCAATAGAAAGGCATCTAATTTCAGTACAAATGAGCCTTACAGCGCTAAGTTATCCTAGTGCAATACCGGGTGATATATCATGAAGATAGGAATGTTAATTGCCATATTCTGTATGACAACCGTCATTTGGGCTCACACTCGAGATCCTTTCTTTCCTGAAAATAGGGATGATGAAAAGATATCATCGACCTTTATTGAAGCGCAAACACCCACTACGGAGCAATCTGAAGAATTACATCACCAGCTTTATCCTTTAAATTATGCTGATGCTGAGAGACTAGGTGAACAACTCAGTAATCATACTATTCCATTATTGAGTCAGCAGGGGCGCGTTATTATTGATCGAGAAGCAAACAGTCTTTCGATCGTTGATAATAGTAAAACACTGTCTGAAATTGGAGATTGGCTAAAATTACGGGATACCCCACAACAACAAGTTCATATCACAGCACATATTGTGAGTAGCAGTCAGGATGCTTTAAATGAATTAGGCACTCAATGGGGATTACAAGCATTAAAAACACAAACCGAAGCAGTATCTACAATACCTAATGTGACTTCAACAACTCCCTCGCTTAATTCGGCGTTATCATCCCCTTCACTTTCTGCATTATCACTCCATCAAAATACCAAAAATCCTCTTCACTATATTGCATTTAATATTGCCAGGATTAATGGGCGCCTATTAGAGCTTGAATTAAGCGCACTAGAGCAAGAGAAACAGTTATCTATTATTGCAAGTCCACGACTAACAACCGTTCATGAAAAAACAGCATCCATCAAACAAGGAACGGAGATCCCCTATGTCAGTCGAGATAATGAAATTACACGAGTTCAATTTAAAGAGGCCGTCTTGGGTATGGAAGTCACCCCCATAATCCAAAGAGATAAAAAGATAAGGTTAATACTTAAAATTAGTCAAAACACGCCAGGCATTGCACTTGTTCAAGGCGGGAGTGAACATCTGTCTATTGATAAACAAGAGATCAGCACAGAAGTGACTATTCGAGATGGAGAAACCATTATGTTAGGAGGTATATTTCAGCAAAAACAGCAAGAACACACGGCAAAGATCCCTTTCTTATCCTCTATTCCATTATTAGGCGTACTTTTTAGTCATAAAAGAGATCAACACAGTCGCCATGAATTGGTTATTTTTATTACACCCAAATTAATCTAATTTTTTATGTGATAAATACTTTTGTTATAAAATACAAAGCGCTATATGTTTTTTACTAGGATTAAACTGAGAGTTATTCATTGTTTTTTCTTATAATCTGTATTTATAGATTTGACGATGAGGACGATTTAGCTTACAAGGGTTAGCTAATTTGAGTGAGCCTGAAACATCACAATAAAAATACGGATACATTTTATGCACTTCCTCTACTCTTGGAGGTAGGGCTTTTTATATGTAATATTGATCGATTGATGACGAAAAAGACAATATTATCAGATGCGGTTTTCCGACTAAATTGTGTTAGAATCTCCGCGTTGCCAACAAAGATAATTACTTTTTTAGTAGTTTTTGTTATGTACTGTGGGCAAAGGGATTTTTATCCTATGTTGTCGCTTATGACAGCATGTGGTTATTTTATAGCGATCTACTGAAAGAACTCAGTCTTATTATGAGAGTAGATAACAAATGTTATCAGGTGTGAATTAGATAAACACTCATAAATTTCAGTTTAGGTCCCGTCGCTGAATGAATTTGGCGGGGCGGGTTATCATTAACGAATATCTTAGTAATACCAAAAACATGGCAGAGAAACGTAATATCTTTCTGGTTGGGCCTATGGGTGCCGGCAAAAGCACTATTGGTCGTCAGTTAGCTCAACAACTTAGTATGGAGTTTTATGATTCCGATCAGGAAATTGAGCGGCGTACAGGTGCGGATGTAGGTTGGGTATTTGATGTTGAAGGCGAAGAAGGCTTCCGTCAACGAGAAGAGAAAATAATCAACGAACTTACTGAAAAACAAGGCATTGTACTTGCAACAGGTGGTGGTTCGGTGAAATCGCGAGAAACCCGTAACAGACTATCTGCACGAGGTGTGGTTGTTTATTTAGAAACCAACATTGAAAAACAACTCGCGCGTACCCAACGTGATAAAAAACGTCCTTTATTGCAAGGTGTTGAACCTGTGCGCGATGTCTTAGAGACATTAGCTGAAGAACGTAACCCTCTTTATGAAGAGATTGCTGACATCACTATTCATACTGATGATCAGAGTGCAAAAATTGTAGCCAATCAAATAATTGAATTATTAGAACAAAACTAATAAATTCAGCTATTTATAAGGTTAAGTAAAGACAATAAGAAGAAGGCCACTGTTATGGAAAAAATCACTGTCACATTAGGTGAAAGAAGCTATCCCATTACCATTGCTTCTGGCCTTTTTCATCAAGAAGATACCTTTTCACCTTTAAAAGCAGGGCAGCAAGTTATGATAGTCACAAACGTGACACTTGCTCCACTCTATTTAGAAAAGGTAACGAACACCTTAAAAAAACAGGGTGTTTTGGTTGATAGCGTAATTTTGCCTGATGGCGAACAATATAAATCGCTTGAAATCATGAATGATGTCTTTACTGCATTATTAGAAAAAAACCACAATCGAGATACCACACTGATTGCATTAGGCGGCGGTGTTATTGGTGATTTAACTGGTTTCGCCGCAGCAAGCTATCAACGTGGCGTTCGCTTTATCCAAGTACCTACCACATTATTGTCACAAGTCGATTCTTCTGTGGGTGGAAAAACCGCGGTTAATCATCCTCTCGGCAAAAATATGATTGGTGCGTTTTATCAACCCGCTTCTGTTGTTATCGATCTCGATTGTCTTGCCACATTACCATCTCGTGAACTTTCATCAGGTTTAGCTGAAGTTATTAAATATGGCATCATTTTAGATAAAGACTTTTTTATCTGGCTTGAAAATAATATTGATAAACTCTTGGCTCTTGATCCTAAAGCCATGGCATTTTGTATCCGCCGTTGCTGTGAATTAAAAGCTGACGTCGTTGCCGCTGATGAAAAAGAAACACGTGGTTTACGCGCGCTACTCAACCTTGGTCATACCTATGGACACGCGATTGAAGCTCATATGGGGTATGGTGTTTGGTTACATGGTGAAGCCGTTGCCGCAGGTATGGTAATGGCGGCAAGAACATCTCAAGCGCTTGGTCAATTCACTGAAGAAGAGACTCAACGTGTTATTCAATTGCTTAAGAAAGCCAATCTTCCTGTCAATGGTCCTATTGAAATGATACCAGATGACTATTTACCTCATATGATGAGAGATAAAAAAGTATCTGGTGGCAAATTACACCTTGTTTTACCAAAAGGTATCGGTCAATCCGAATTGCGTGCCGATATTACTCGCGAACAAGTCCGCAAAGCGATAACATCTTGCATTAATGCAAATTAAGCTCCCCATTACCTGACAATAAACAAACCAGAATATTCATTTAAGGAAAATTCTGGTTAATATTGTCAAATGCAACGTTTCAGAAAAAGCGTTTCATCCTTATACTATGAGGTAATGGCTAAGGCTGAATAGAATATTTTACGCTTTTTGACGCTCTGACGGAGGGCATAATGGACGAGTTCAAACCTGATAATGAAACCAAGGGTAATAATTCACTCAAACCAGATACATCGGATAGACCAGAACGTCGAGTCAACCGACCTCGTAGCAATCCATTAAAAAACGCACGATTCTCTGTATCCCGTCAACAGATGATGATTGGTGTCGGTGTTTTAGTCCTTATTCTGCTCATTATTGCAATAAGTTCAGCATTAAAATCACCAGAAACCACTGAACCTACGCCTGCCACCAATACAGAAAGAAATATCGACCTATCTCAGCAATCATCATCCGTTACGCCTTCAGACAATGGTCAGTCATCGACACCTCAATCTATTTCTGGGCAAGATATACAACCCGTGACACCACCTTCACAAAATTTACCTCCAATGATTGATTCTCAAGGTCAACGTGTTGAGATCCCTGGAGATATCGTTGATTCTTTAAATCAACAACAAGCAGGCATTAATCAAGCGACTAATCAGCAATTAAATGCACAACAACCAAATCCTGCGCAGCCTGTTACACAGCCACCGGTCACCAAACCTGTACAACCCGTACAAAAACCGGCAGAAGTAAAAACACCGCCGACAAAACCAGTAACACCACCAGCAACAACGCAACCAAAACCTGCAACGACTAAACCTGTTGTTTCAGGCTCATTATCAGCGGGTAACTTAAGCACTATCCCTGCTACTAACTATACGTTGCAATTAAGTGGTGCAAGTCGCCAAGATACCTTAGAGGCTTTCGCTAAAAAGAACCTCAATGGAAACTACGCTATTTACAAAACACAGCGTAATGGTAATCCATGGTATGTACTCATCTATGGAAATTATCGTAATATAAGCGAAGCCAAACAGGCCGTTTCTTCTTTACCAGCGCCAGTACAAGCAAAACAACCTTGGGTTAGACCGATGAAACATGTTCATCAGGATCTAAAAAAATAATTAAGACGAAGTTCACCGCTGATATGCTGTCTGAAACAGAGTACAATCGGCGACTCTGAAACGATTGAGAAATTTGGACGGCATGAAAAAAAAACGCGCATTCCTAAAATGGGCTGGTGGTAAATATCCTTTGGTAGATGACATTAAACGTCATCTGCCTGAGGGTAATTGTTTAATTGAACCTTTTATGGGTGCCGGTTCTGTTTTTTTAAATACAGAATACGATTCATATATTCTTGCCGATATAAATAGTGATCTAATTCATCTCTATAATACGGTAAAGCAGCATCCTGAAAAATTTATGAAGGATGCCCGCTTATTATTTACCCCTCAAATGAATATCGCAGAAGAGTTTTATCAACTACGACAAGAATTTAATCGTTCAACGGACGCTTATCAGCGTAGTGTGTTATTTCTCTATCTTAACCGTCATTGTTACAATGGGTTGTGTCGTTATAATTCAAAAGGAGAGTACAATGTCCCTTTTGGTCGTTATAAAAAACCCTATTTTCCTGAAGCTGAGCTAGTTTGGTTTTCTGAAAAAGCACAAAAAGCCGAATTTGTTTGCCAAAGTTACTCATCAACTATGACCAATGCAGAAAAAGGCGCTGTTGTTTATTGCGATCCTCCTTATGCACCATTATCACCGACTGCAAATTTCACGTCATACCATACAAATAGCTTTAGTTTTCAAGAGCAGGAACATCTGGCTCAACTTGCCTCAATGCTGGCTTACGAGAGACAGATACCCGTGTTAATATCAAATCATGAGACTGCGTTAACAAAAGAGTGGTATGTAAACGCAAAAGAGCTACACAGTGTGAAAGTCAGAAGAACAATCAGTAGCAACACGCTGGGTCGTAGCAAAGTGAACGAATTACTTGCCTTATATAAATAATCGTTAACACCTCCCGACAATGGGAGTGTTGTCAGGAGAATGCGATGAAAGACTTTCTGATTGCCCCTTCTATTTTATCCGCTGATTTTGCTCGCCTTGGTGAAGATACTGAAAAAGTACTCGCTGCTGGCGCAGATGTTGTCCACTTTGATGTTATGGATAACCACTATGTCCCTAATCTGACATTTGGTGCACCAATTTGTAAGGCTCTCCGCAACTACGGTATTACAGCCCCTATTGATGTTCATCTAATGGTAAAACCCGTTGATCGTATCATTCCTGATTTTGCCAATGCGGGCGCAACATATATCTCATTTCACGCTGAAGCCAGTGACCACGTCGATCGCACTATTCAATTAATTAAAGATTGTGGTTGCAAAGCAGGCTTGGTGCTTAATCCAGCAACCCCATTAAACTATCTCGACTATGTTATGGATAAATTAGATCTTATCCTGCTGATGTCTGTTAACCCAGGCTTTGGTGGTCAATCATTTATTCCTAATACGCTCGATAAATTACGCCAAGTTCGTAAGATGATTGATGATGGTGGTTATGACATTCGTTTAGAAATTGATGGTGGTGTTAAAGTCGATAATATTGCAGAAATTGCGCAAGCTGGCGCTGATATGTTTGTTGCGGGCTCCGCTATTTTCAATCAGCCAGACTATAAGCATGTTATCGACAATATGCGCCATGAATTAGAAAAGGTATCGTAATGACAGATAAAAAACTCAAAGGTATCCGTGCTATCGCCTTTGATCTTGATGGCACCCTCACCGACAGCGCTGTTGGTCTTACAGAAGCAACAGACTACGCATTAAAAGCAAAAGGTTTCCCTCCTGCTGGCAAACATAATGTCACTATTTGGGTTGGGAACGGTGTGGATATGCTACTGACACGCGCTTTGCACAATGCTGGCGTCGAGGATGTGACTGATACCTTATTAAAAGAGATGCGTGATCTTTTTGATGAACATTATGCAACCTCAGTCAAAACAGGCAGTGATTTATTCCCTCACGTCAAAGAAACCCTTGAAGCATTAGCTTCACACAATATTCCTCTGGGTATCGTTACCAACAAACCAACACCATTTATTGCACCATTACTACAACAACTGGAAATTGAAAAATACTTTTCCTTAGTGTTAGGTGGCGATGATGTGAAAGAAAAAAAACCACATCCGGCACCATTATATTTAACAATGGGCACATTTGGTGTTAAAAAGGAAGAACTCCTTTTTGTTGGGGATTCTCGCAACGATATTATTGCAGCACAAGTGGCTGAGTGCCCTTGCGTAGGTTTAACCTACGGCTATAACTACGGCGTATCTATTGCAGACAGCAAACCTGATTTTACTCTCGATAATTTTGCTGATTTGCTCTCTATCCTCGATATCACGCCAATGACAACTGTGGAACAGAATTAAAATGACGACTTCAGTAGAAAAAACGGCACAAAAGCCAATTGTATTCAGTGGTGCACAACCTTCTGGTGAATTAACTATCGGAAACTATATGGGTGCACTGCGTCAATGGGTACAAATGCAAGATGATTATGATTGCATTTACTGTATCGTTGACCAACACGCCATTACAGTACGTCAAGATCCAAAAGAACTTAGAAAAAGAACCTTAGATACGCTGGCTCTTTATCTTGCTTGCGGTATTGATCCCGAAAAAAGCACTATTTTTGTTCAGTCACATGTTCCACAACATGCACAATTAAGCTGGGCACTTAACTGCTATACCTATTTTGGTGAATTGAGTCGAATGACGCAATTTAAAGATAAATCAGCGCGTCACGCCGAAAATATCAATGCAGGGCTATTCGACTATCCTGTATTAATGGCGGCAGATATTCTTATCTATCAAACAAACCAAGTCCCTGTTGGCATCGACCAAAAACAACATCTTGAATTAAGTCGTGATATTGCTCAGCGCTTTAACGCTATTTATGGCGATATATTCACCGTGCCCGATCCTTTTATTCCCAAAGGCGGTGCTCGTGTGATGGCATTACAAGATCCGACTAAAAAAATGTCTAAATCTGATGATAACCGCAATAACGTTATCGCATTGCTTGAAGATCCAAAAGCGGCAGCGAAAAAGATCAAACGTGCAATGACAGACTCAGAAGAGCCACCTCGTGTTATTTACGATCTTGAAAATAAAGCCGGTGTCTCTAACTTACTGGATATTTTAGCGGGTGTAACAGGAAAAACTATTCCTGAATTAGAAGCTGAATTTGAAGGCAAAATGTACGGTCATCTAAAAGGTGCTGTCGCTGATGCGGTATCTGAAATGCTAACCAACATTCAAGAACGTTTTAACACATTCCGTAATGATGAAGCCTTACTTAATAAAATCATGAAAGAAGGTGCTGATAAAGCCAAAGCTCGCGCTCAAGCAACGTTAGACAAGGTTTATGACGCTATCGGATTTATTGCACATCCGTAATTTTTCGTTAATGCATAAAAAAACACCTCGCCTATTTTTAGGAAGGTGTTTTTTTTAATAAAGAGCAAATTAACTATTTATTCTTTAAATAACCGTCGATCAAAACTCTCAATGGTTTGATTTTTCAGTCTTAACTGCATGGTCTTACTCCAACTTGCTGATAATCCTGCGGCACTTAATAGACGATGATAAAGCTCTTCATCAAAAGGCATATGAAAAGCAATAGAAATCGCTTCTTTAATAGAGATATCACTGTTTCTTGAAACCAAAACAAGAGGATGATGACTACCGGTTTCTCCTGTGCTCACAACGCGATATAACCAACCACAATAACCACTATCTTGCATTATTTGCGAAAAATGACTGACTTCCGTCACTGTATTAAGTTTGTAGCAAGGTGAGCGAGGTTGAGTAACTTGAATTAATGCTGTTCCCCATTGGTAAATATCACCAATAAAAACATTTTCTTCTGTCATGCCTGTTGTTGAGATATTTTCACCAAATGCAGGGGCGTGAAAAAAATCAGCCAATTGAGGGAATTGCTCAGCCCAGTAAAGATAATGTTCTTTAGGGTAATGACAAAGTGCGCGATCAGGACCACCATGAAAATGCTTTTCTGCTTGCTCATCACCTTCTAATCCCAGTGATGTCAATTTGATATGACCATCCACCAGCCTTTTGGTGATCGCACTGGTAAATCCATTAGATGTTGTTGTGATATGACCGATAAAAACACTAGGAAAATAACGCATAGCTCACTACCTAAACAGAAAAGAATAACCCATAGTAAAGAGAGTGTTCAAAAGAAACAATGCCGACAAATGTCGGCATTGAAAATATAAAAAAGAAAGACAGTAATCTACTCAATCATGCTTTACTCTGAAAACGTTTTTGCGCTTCGTCCCAGTTAACCACCGACCAGAACGCTTTAATATAATCAGGACGGCGATTTTGATATTTCAAGTAGTAAGCATGTTCCCACACATCTAACCCTACAATTGGGTAACCAGATGCGCCAGCTAACTCTTCACCCATTAATGGGCTATCTTGATTTGCAGTAGAAACAACCGCAAGTTTGCCATCGTCTTTTAATACCAACCAAGCCCAACCTGAACCGAAACGGCTAGCAGCCGCTTTTTCAAATAGCTCTTTAAAGGCATCAACGCTACCAAAATCGCGCTCAATCGCATCTTTTAGTGAACCTTGTAATTGAGTACCTAACTTCAAGCCTTTCCAGAATAATGAGTGGTTAGAGTGACCACCCGCATTATTACGTAAAAAGGTACGTTGATCAGCAGGCACTTTATGAAGATTTTTAATTAACTCATCAATCTCTAAGCCCGCAAGCTCAGGTAATTTTTCCAATGCTGTATTGGTGTTATTCACATAAGTTTGATGATGCTTAGTATGGTGAATTTCCATTGTACGCTCATCAAAGTGAGGTTCTAATGCATCATAAGCATAAGGCAGTGCAGGTAATGTATAGCTCATATTAATCTCCAGTGCTGTTTTATCTTGGATCACACCATGTGATTTATCTTTTCATTTCATTATAGTGAAAAAAACGTTAATGAAAATCATTATCATATCCATATTGTTTTTGTGGTTTTTTTATCCAGCATGGTTAAATTAATTTTCACAGTATATTATTTTAATTTTAAAGCTTTCTATTAAATGATAATTCTATTAAATAAGAGAATAGTAGATTAATCATTCACCACTCGCTTTCGCACTATTTGAACATTCCATGAAAAGCATTTCCATTAATTCGTGATCTTCTGCGCAAAAAAGAAACAATCTTTATTTACCCTCTTTTGTTAACGACTTTTTGACATAGTATTAACAACAGTGAGGAGAACTATTATGACAAAAATAAACCAACATCATATTCCTGCAAGCGTTGCAGAACACGCCCTGATAAATAAAGAGCAATACCAAAAAGATTATGAATTATCCATCAAAAACCCTGAGGCCTTTTGGGCAGATAAAGGAAAAATTATTGACTGGATAAAACCATATACTGTGGTAAAGAATACTTCTTTTGACCCAGGCCATGTACGCATTCGCTGGTTTGAAGATGGTCAGCTAAATATCAGTCAAAACTGTCTTGATCGCCACCTTAAACAACGAGGTGATCAAGTCGCCATTATTTGGGAAGGCGACTCACCTAATGAGTCAAAAAAAATCACTTACCGACAACTCCACCAAGATGTTTGCCAATTCGCTAACGTATTAAAAAATTTGGGTATTAAAAAAGGCGATGTTGTGGCTATTTATATGCCGATGGTGCCAGAAGCAGCCGTCGCTATGCTCGCTTGTACTCGTATTGGTGCTATCCATTCTGTTATTTTTGGTGGTTTCTCTCCTGAAGCGGTTGCAGGCCGGATCATTGATTCAAAAGCTAAACTCGTCATTACAGCTGATGAAGGATTACGTGCGGGTCGCGCGATTCCTTTAAAGAAAAATGTTGATGATGCTTTAAATCACGCTGATATTCCTCCTATTAATCATGTAGTGGTATTTCGTCGAACAGGACATACTGAACAATGGATTGAAGGACGTGATGTTTGGTGGGATGAGATCATCCAAGGTGTTAGTACAGAATGTGATGTTGAAGTGATGGATGCAGAAGATCCTCTCTTTATTCTGTATACCTCAGGTTCAACAGGTAAACCCAAAGGTGTACTGCACACAACAGGGGGTTATCTCGTTTATGCTTCAATGACCTTTAAATACACCTTTGATTATCATGAAGGCGATATTTATTGGTGTACCGCTGACGTAGGTTGGGTAACAGGTCATAGCTACTTACTGTATGGTCCTCTTTCAAATGGTGCGACTACAGTTATGTTTGAAGGAGTCCCTAATTACCCATCTGTTAACCGTATGGCTCAAGTTGTTGATAAGCACCAAATCAATATTTTATATACAGCACCGACTGCAATCCGTGCATTAATGGCAGAAGGTGATAAAGCAATTGAAGGGACTCAACGTACCTCTCTGCGTATTCTAGGCTCCGTTGGTGAACCTATTAATCCAGAAGCCTGGGAATGGTTCTATCAGAAAATGGGACGTAGCCAATGTCCTATCGTTGATACATGGTGGCAAACAGAAACCGGTGGTTTCATGATAACCCCATTACCGGGTGCTATGGATCTAAAACCAGGCTCAGCAACACGCCCTTTCTTCGGCGTTCAACCTGCCATTGTCGATAATATGGGAGAAGTACAGCAAGGGGCTTGTGAAGGTAATTTAGTGATTACTGATTCTTGGCCAGGTCAAGCAAGAACACTTTTTGGCGATCACGATCGTTTTGAACAAACTTACTTCTCAACGTTTAAAGGGATGTATTTCTCTGGTGACGGAGCGCGTAGAGATGAAGATGGTGACTACTGGATAACAGGACGTGTTGATGATGTTTTGAATATTTCAGGTCACCGCTTAGGAACAGCAGAGATTGAGTCCGCTCTTGTTGCACACCCTAAGATTGCAGAAGCTGCAGTAGTTGGCATCCCTCACAATATTAAAGGACAAGCCATTTATGCTTATGTCACTTTAAATCACGGTGAAGAGCCAACACCTGAACTTTATACTGAAGTTCGCAACTGGGTACGTAAAGAAATAGGACCAATAGCCACACCCGATATCCTCCATTGGACAGATTCCTTACCCAAAACACGATCAGGGAAAATTATGCGCCGTATCTTGCGTAAAATTGCCTCTGGCGACACAACTAACCTCGGGGATACCTCAACACTCGCTGATCCGGGTGTTGTAGAGAAACTGTTAGAAGAAAAACAGTCTCTATCACTCACGGCTTAACTCACAACACAATAGCTGTCATTTAAAAAACGTAATACGGCAAAGCAAAGGCATAAAAATGCCTTTGCTAGGTGCCCTTACCTAAAAATCATGAAATGCGGGGGATTTAAACCTCTAAATCTAGTGATAAACCAAACAATTATATAGAGGAGAACTCTGATGAATGCCAATATTTATCAAGAGATAGAAAACAACCCTCGCTTTAAAGAACTGGTTAATAAACGTAGTCGTTTTTCATGGACACTTTCAATCATTACGCTCGTTATGTATGTCTCATTTATCTTACTTATTGCTTTCTATCCACAATGGTTAGGTACACCACTGTACGAAGGAAGCTACATTACACGAGGTATTCCTATTGGTATTGGCTTAATTATTGCCTCATTTCTATTAACAGGTATTTACGTAATCAAAGCGAATACTGAATTTGACAAACTTACCGCTGAAGTTATTGAAGAGGTAGAAAAATGAGAAAGTTACTCTATGCAATAAGCTTATTTTTTCTTTCTTCAACAGTGGCTTATGCTACTGCAATAACAGAAGGAGGTGAGAAACAACCTATGAATATTCAGGCCATCATCATGTTCCTAATATTTGTAGGGTTAACACTTTACATTACTTATTGGGCTTCTAAACGTACTCGCTCTCGTGCTGATTACTACACAGCCGGAGGAAAAATCACAGGCTTTCAAAACGGGATGGCAATCGCAGGTGACTTTATGTCTGCGGCATCATTTTTAGGGATCTCCGCGCTGGTTTATACCTCAGGTTATGATGGACTTATCTATTCAATTGGATTTCTAATTGGTTGGCCTATCATTCTTTTTATCATAGCTGAACGTTTACGTAATTTAGGGCGCTATACCTTTGCGGATGTTGTCTCCTATCGCTTAAGCCCTAAACCTGTGAGAACACTCTCCGCTATTGGATCACTGGTTGTGGTTGCTCTTTATCTGATTGCACAAATGGTCGGTGCCGGAAAATTAATCGAACTTCTTTTCGGCTTAAACTACCATATTGCTGTTGTACTCGTCGGTATTCTAATGGTGCTATATGTTTTATTTGGAGGCATGTTAGCTACCACTTGGGTTCAGATCATTAAAGCTATTTTGTTACTTGCAGGTGCAAGCTTTATGGCTGTTATGGTTATGAAAGCTGCCGATTTTAATTTCAATACCTTATTTAAAGAAGCTGTTAGTGTTCACTCAAAAGGGTTCTCTATCATGAGCCCTGGTGGGTTGGTTTCTGATCCTATATCTGCGCTCTCTTTAGGTCTTGCTTTAATGTTTGGTACGGCGGGACTTCCTCATATTATCATGCGCTTCTTTACTGTTAGCGATGCAAAAGAAGCCCGTAAGAGTGTTTTCTATGCAACAGGTTTTATCGGTTATTTCTATATTCTTACTTTTATCATTGGTTTCGGCGCTATCTTACTCGTTAGCCCTAATCCTATGTTCAAAGATGCCGCTGGCGCTTTAATTGGCGGAACCAATATGGCGGCGGTTCACTTAGCGGATGCCGTTGGCGGTAATTTCTTCTTAGGTTTCATTTCAGCTGTTGCCTTCGCCACTATTTTAGCCGTTGTTGCAGGACTAACTTTAGCAGGTGCATCTGCTGTATCGCATGATCTCTACGCCAATGTAATTAAAAATGGGCACGCCGATGAAAGACAAGAGCTAAAAGTATCCAAAATTACTGTCGTTATCTTGGGTATCGTCGCTATCGGTTTAGGTATTTTATTTGAAAAACAAAATATTGCCTTTATGGTCGGGCTAGCATTCTCAATTGCGGCAAGCTGTAATTTCCCAATCATATTGTTATCGATGTATTGGAAAGGACTTACAACACGAGGAGCCGTGGCGGGAGGATGGTCTGGCTTACTCGTTGCTGTCACGTTGATGATCTTAGGACCAACAATTTGGGTAAGCATTTTAGGTCATGAAAAACCAATCTACCCTTATGAATATCCGGCATTATTCTCAATAATCATTGCTTTTATTGTCTCATGGTTTTTCTCTATTACAGATAAATCATCTTTAGGTGAACAAGAAAAAGCAAAATTCCAAGCACAGTTTATTCGTTCTCAAATTGGCTTGGGTATTGAGCAAGGCAAACAACACTAACAGCCTGAAATAATGCTATCTTTCTAAATAAAAATAACCCCAAAGTGAATTCCAATTTTGGGGTTATTCATTTCCAATGATTTCTATTAATTATCATAAAAATCTTGATCCTATTTATATTGTTTACTTTTTTAGAATATTTTTAATCTTTAACGACATATCTATACGATTATTTAAATAACTTATTATTGGTTATTCTACTGTTATAAAAAGAAAAATAAATTAAATTAAAATCAATCAATTACAAATAGAATTTATTTGCTACATAGCTTATTAATAAAGCTAAAGTTCTAAAAATAATGAGAAAGAAACATGATAATATCAATTTCAGACACACTTCAGCCAAACAAGGCTTGTATTGTTAAAAGGTAAATGGTTAACTTTTTATTCTACATAAAAAGAGGTGGCAGTTTTTAAATAGATTATGTCTCGGTTAACTCATTACGCACTTTTATTTTTCTTATCGATGGCACCCGCTGTATTAGGTGGTTCAACGCTGCATATAGAACAAAAGATCTATATTGTTCTTATTGGTTGGCTACTTATGCTGATATGTAGTGGCATTTATCGTTCTGTCTTGGGAAAAATAATAACCTTTACGATTAGTGCGTTATGGTCTTTAAACCTTTCTATTTCTCTATTTTTCTATCGTGAACACGATATTGCTTTTTCATCATCCATTGCTGAAACTTTTATTAATACTAACGGCAGCGAAACTGTCGGTATGCTCTCTTATAATAAGTACTATGTCTTATTTTATATATGTGCTTTTGCCATTTACTCTTTTTCTATCCATAGAACAGCGAGAGTATCGGATCTAAAAACGACAAAATACAGTATGATGGCTTTTGTTATATTAATAGCCATCATTCCAATTTATAAAAATTTAGCATTAAGAAACGATAACAATGGTCAATTGCTTGCTGAATATACCCTTCTTAATACGCCTTTCTATAATGCAGCAGCACTTGTCCGAACTTTCCATGAAAATCGCAAAATAAGAAGAATTGCCACTCAAAAAGTTGAATTTAAATATAATAAAAATAGTGATAATACAGAAGTTTATATCCTTATCCTTGGAGAATCCGTTCGCAGAGATCATCTAGGTATTTATGGCTATCAGCACGATACAACACCTAATCTAATGAAAGAAAAGAGTAACCTTATCCTTTTCAATCAAGTGTATTCTCCAGCACCAGTAACTATTCTTTCTGTTCCGATTTCACTCTCAAATATAGGATTGGAACAGTTACAAGATAAAAATCATTACGCTGATAATATTGTTTCTCTCGCCAATCATGCCGGATTTAAAACATATTGGCTAAGTAACCAAGGTGAAGGCAATCAAAAAACAAGTGTTATTTCTGTCATTGCTAATATGGCTCAAAATAAAAAGTGGAATGATTTTATTGGTTATGATGAAGAATTACTTCCTTATTTAGATAAGGCTCTTAATGAACAATCTGCACAGAAAAAATTAATTATCCTACATACATATGGTAGCCATGAGCCGGCCTGTAATCGATTTCCAAGTCAGTATTTAAAAAAATTCACACAAGAAGATGATGATAACTGCTATGACAGCTCTATTGCTTATACAGATAAATTAATTAATGACATTATTGAGAGAGTCAAAGATAAACCAGCCTCTATTCTCTACTTTGCCGATCACGCTTTACAGCGTCTCGATAAAAATAGAGAGGTTCGTTATCATCATGGTGTAAATACACCACGAAAAGAAGCTTATGACATACCTTTGTTTATTTGGTATAGCCCATCGTCTATTAAACCTGTTATCGATAATGAAGTGTTGAATAAGCCTTATTCAACGGTAAATAACTATTGGCTACTAAGTAGTTGGCTTGGGATTGAGCACAATTCTCCCCAAAAATGTCACTCACCATTACATGAGTGCTATCAGCCTAAATCACCAATCACGGTTATTGATGGCAATAAAAATCTCTTAAACTATGATTTATTGCGTTCAGAAGAGCAAGAACCCCAATAAATAACATTCTCACTAAGTAAAAAAATAGACTCCGTAATAAAGAGTGTATTTTTATATTTGCACTATCTGCTTCTAATAATATCCATCAAAGATAACCAGAAAAAAGGGCAGGATAATCTTACTCTAGGTATTAAATTGAGTAGTGTTAGTGATAGATAGAAAATAAATAAAGCTGAAACTATTATTAATGAAGAGCCATAAAAATGTTTAACGGCATGAAGATTGGCTCTTTTATTGGGTAATATAATATCCCTATATCAAGAACATCTAATTAAGTTCAGTTAATTAACGATTAATATATAATCTATATAAAACCCCCAAACGCAAAAAAGCCAACCCATTGGGTTGGCTTTCTCGTCTTATTTAATGCCTGGCAGTTCCCTACTCTCACATGGG
>NZ_PENW01000014.1 GCF_003144405.1 Proteus cibi | reverse complement strand
TACTTCATCTATCTTTGTCTCTCAGACAAAACACCTTCGGTGTTGTCAGGTTAAGCCTCACGGTTCATTAGTACTGGTTAGCTCAACGTATCGCTACGCTTACACACCCAGCCTATCAACGTCTTAGTCTTAAACGTTCCTTTAGGTCACTCTAGGTGACAGGGAAGACTCATCTCGAGGCAAGTTTCCCGCTTAGATGCTTTCAGCGGTTATCTCTTCCGCACTTAGCTACCGGGCAATGCCATTGGCATGACAACCCGAACACCAGTGGTGCGTTCACTCCGGTCCTCTCGTACTAGGAGCAACCCCTCTCAATCTTCCAACGCCCACGGCAGATAGGGACCGAACTGTCTCACGACGTTCTAAACCCAGCTCGCGTACCACTTTAAATGGCGAACAGCCATACCCTTGGGACCTACTTCAGCCCCAGGATGTGATGAGCCGACATCGAGGTGCCAAACACCGCCGTCGATATGAACTCTTGGGCGGTATCAGCCTGTTATCCCCGGAGTACCTTTTATCCGTTGAGCGATGGCCCTTCCATTCAGAACCACCGGATCACTAAGACCTACTTTCGTACCTGCTCGAGCCGTCACTCTCACAGTCAAGCTGGCTTATGCCTTTGCACTAACCGCATGATGTCCGACCATGCTTAGCCAACCTTCGTGCTCCTCCGTTACTCTTTAGGAGGAGACCGCCCCAGTCAAACTACCCACCAGACACGGTCCCCGATCCAGATTATGGACCTAGGTTAGAACATCAAACGTTAAAGGGTGGTATTTCAAGGTTGACTCCATGCAGACTGGCGTCCACATTTCATAGTCTCCCACCTATCCTACACATCAAGGCTCAATGTTCAGTGTCAAGCTATAGTAAAGGTTCACGGGGTCTTTCCGTCTTGCCGCGGGTACACTGCATCTTCACAGCGAGTTCAATTTCACTGAGTCTCGGGTGGAGACAGCCTGGCCATCATTACGCCATTCGTGCAGGTCGGAACTTACCCGACAAGGAATTTCGCTACCTTAGGACCGTTATAGTTACGGCCGCCGTTTACTGGGGCTTCGATCAAGAGCTTCTCCCTAAGGATAACCCCATCAATTAACCTTCCAGCACCGGGCAGGCGTCACACCGTATACGTCCACTTTCGTGTTTGCACAGTGCTGTGTTTTTAATAAACAGTTGCAGCCAGCTGGTATCTTCGACTGGCTTCGGCTCCGTCCGCGAGGGACTTCACTTACCGCCAGCGTGCCTTCTCCCGAAGTTACGGCACCATTTTGCCTAGTTCCTTCACCCGAGTTCTCTCAAGCGCCTGAGTATTCTCTACCTGACCACCTGTGTCGGTTTGGGGTACGATTGTTGGTAACCTGAAGCTTAGAGGCTTTTCCTGGAAGCAGGGCATCAATTGCTTCACCACCTTAGTGGCTCGTCATCACACCTCAGCATTAAGTGACCGGATTTGCCTAATCACTCTGCCTACATGCTTGAACCGGGACGACCGTCGCCCGGACAACCTAGCCTTCTCCGTTCCCCCATCGCAGTTACCACCAGTACGGGAATATTAACCCGTTTCCCATCGACTACGCTTTTCAGCCTCGCCTTAGGGGTCGACTCACCCTGCCCCGATTAACGTTGGACAGGAACCCTTGGTCTTCCGGCGTGCGGGTTTTTCACCCGCATTATCGTTACTTATGTCAGCATTCGCACTTCTGATACCTCCAGCATACCTCACAGTACACCTTCGTAGGCTTACAGAACGCTCCCCTACCCAACAACACTTAGTGTCGCTGCCGCAGCTTCGGTGCATGGTTTAGCCCCGTTACATCTTCCGCGCGGGCCGACTCGACCAGTGAGCTATTACGCTTTCTTTAAATGATGGCTGCTTCTAAGCCAACATCCTGGCTGTCTGAGCCTTCCCACTTCGTTTCCCACTTAACCATGACTTTGGGACCTTAGCTGGCGGTCTGGGTTGTTTCCCTCTTCACGACGGACGTTAGCACCCGCCGTGTGTCTCCCGTGATAACATTCTTCGGTATTCGCAGTTTGCATCGAGTTGGTAAGTCGGGATGACCCCCTAGTCGAAACAGTGCTCTACCCCCGAAGATGAGTTCACGAGGCGCTACCTAAATAGCTTTCGGGGAGAACCAGCTATCTCCCGGTTTGATTGGCCTTTCACCCCCATCCACAAGTCATCCGCTAATTTTTCAACATTAGTCGGTTCGGTCCTCCAGTTAGTGTTACCCAACCTTCAACCTGCCCATGGATAGATCACCGGGTTTCGGGTCTATACCCTGCAACTCATTCGCCCAGTTAAGACTCGGTTTCCNATTTTTCAACATTAGTCGGTTCGGTCCTCCAGTTAGTGTTACCCAACCTTCAACCTGCCCATGGATAGATCACCGGGTTTCGGGTCTATACCCTGCAACTCATTCGCCCAGTTAAGACTCGGTTTCCCTACGGCTCCCCTATACGGTTAACCTTGCTACAGAATATAAGTCGCTGACCCATTATACAAAAGGTACGCAGTCACCCCATCCTCAAATGTCCCGCTTGCTTTTACTGCCAAACTGTCTCGATTTTTTAACTTCCGTTGCTCGTGTACTTCAATGTACACTGCGCGACGGCTTGAAAAAATCAACCCATTTTGTAGGTAAACGCTGCGCTGTTTTCGAGTGGTTTGCTTAATCACTCAGTGCGAGGCACTTGAGTGATGGNCCTACGGCTCCCCTATACGGTTAACCTTGCTACAGAATATAAGTCGCTGACCCATTATACAAAAGGTACGCAGTCACCCCATAAAGAGGCTCCTACTGCTTGTACGTACACGGTTTCAGGTTCTTTTTCACTCCCCTCGCCGGGGTTCTTTTCGCCTTTCCCTCACGGTACTGGTTCACTATCGGTCAATCAGGAGTATTTAGCCTTGGAGGATGGTCCCCCCATATTCAGACAGGATAACACGTGTCCCGCCCTACTCGTCGAGTTCACAATAACAGCATCTTCGGATACGGGGCTATCACCCTTTACTGCCGGACTTTCCAGACCGTTCTCCTGATGCTGCTATTGATTAAGACTCTGGGCTGTTCCCCGTTCGCTCGCCGCTACTAGGGGAATCTCGGTTGATTTCTTTTCCTCGGGGTACTGAGATGTTTCAGTTCTCCCGGTTCGCTTCATGACGCTATGTATTCACGTCATGATAATATCCATTGGATATTGGGTTTCCCCATTCGGAAATCGTCGGGTATAACGGTTCATATCACCTTACCGACGCTTATCGCAGATTAGCACGTCCTTCATCGCCTCTGATTGCCTAGGCATCCACCGTGTACGCTTATTCGCTTAACCTCACAACCCGAA
>NZ_PENW01000011.1 GCF_003144405.1 Proteus cibi | reverse complement strand
GCTCATCGCCGGTCAGTGGATGCGCATTATAGGGAGATCTCGGATTAGCGCAAGTGTTTATTTCAATTTTTTTTCTGTTCGCTTTTTTTTTCAACAAAATAAAGAAAAACGCTCTAATTTTATGCTGATAGCGTGAAATCCGAACAGCTTTCTCAAGCTGACTCACGTAAGATAGAAGATAAATTATGGTATAGGTAACCTTTATTATGCAATTTAGCGAACAGCGTTCAGCTTCTCAAAAAAATCTTTCTTATATAGTTGCTGAAAAATTAGGTAAACAAATTCTTTCTGGTCACTATGAACCGGAATCTTTGTTACCAGGAGAAATAGAATTAGCAGAATTACTCTCTGTCAGCCGGACTGTTATTCGAGAAGCAATAAAAATGCTTGCAGCTAAAGGAATGCTTTTACCTCGTCCAAGAATAGGTACTCGTGTTACTCCAATGCAAAATTGGAATCTATTAGATAATGATCTTCTTAATTGGTGGATAGACAGTGGTGAATTTAATAAGGTCAGCCATTATTTCCATCACGTTCGTTTAGCCATAGAACCTCAAGCATGTTATTTAGCCGCATTTAATGCAACCGAAAGCCAAAAACAATCTCTTGCTTTATTTGGTAGAGAAATGCAGTTGCTTGATGAGAATTTTGATAGGCAACATTGGTTAGATATCGATACTCAATTTCACTATCTCATTTATCAAGCAAGTGGCAATCCATTCTTTGCCTCATTCGGTTCATTATTTCTTTCTGCTTATAAGAAGTATTTCGATCTTATTGTGGGTAATGAAACTGTTCAACCGGAAACACATAATCAAATTGTTCAAGCAATTATTGATAAGGATGGAAATAAAGCACGTGATCTCTGTTTAATTTTATTAACAAGTGATTGAATAGTTTTAATACAAATTTTGTAGGTTTTCTGTTTATAATGAAGCGATAATCAAAATATAGAATAAAGACGGTATATGCTTCATGTTGAAATCCGCCAAAAATATGTCTGGGTTGCCTTGGATTGCTGCAATGGCTTTTTTTATGCAGGCTCTCGATGCAACTATTCTTAATACGGCATTACCAGACATAGCAAAAAGCCTTAATCATTCACCTCTCGCCATGCAATCAGCTGTTATCAGCTATACCTTGACTGTTGCATTATTAATCCCCGTCAGTGGATGGTTAGCCGATAGATTTGGAACGCGTAAAATTTTTATTATTGCGGTTTCTTTATTTTCAGGTGGTTCTTTATTATGTGCACTTTCTCCCAACCTTACTTTTCTTGTTATTTCACGGATTATACAAGGTATAGGTGGCGCAATGATGATGCCAGTTGCACGCCTTGCTTTACTAAGAGCTTATCCGCGTAGCGAATTACTACCCATTCTGAATTTCGTCACAATGCCTGGATTAGTAGGTCCTATAGCAGGACCTCTTTTAGGAGGGGTATTGGTTACTTATGCCTCTTGGCATTGGATATTTATTATTAATATTCCTATTGGTCTATTAGGTATTTTTTATGCCATAAAACATATGCCTAATTTCACTATGCCAAAACGTAAATTTGATTTACTTGGATTTATTTTCTTTGGTTTTGGCTTAGTCATGCTTTCTGTCAGCCTTGATCTGTTTGGTGATAAAAATATCTCTCGATATATTCCTATTGCTATTATTTTAGGTGGATTTTCTTTGCTGGGGTTATACGTCAACCATGCAAGACGCCACCAGCAACCGCTAATTCCTCTCAATATATTTAAAACACGAACTTTCTCTGTAGGTATTGCGGGAAATATTGCAACAAGATTAGGAACTGGGTGTATTCCTTTCTTAATGCCACTTATGTTGCAAGTCGGTTTTGGCTACCCTGCAATTATTTCCGGTATGATGATGGCACCAATGGCATTAGGTTCTATTTTAGCAAAATCATTTGTTACTAAGATCTTAGTGAAATTTAGCTATCGCCGAACACTCTTTTCTATCACTATAATTATTGGTTTGATGATCGCTCAGTTTTCACTTCAATCACCAGATATGTCTATTTACTATCTTGTCATTCCACTCTTTTTATTAGGTGTGGTCATGTCTATACAATTTACATCAATGAATACAATTTCATTGGCTGATTTAACAGACAACAATGCTAGCTCAGGAAATAGTGTTTTGGCTGTTACCCAACAATTGGCAATTAGTTTTGGTATTGCAGTGAGTGCATCTATTTTAGGCTATTTTGATACAGAGAATGTGGGCACTACCGTTGATAACTTCCATTATACTTTTATTACTGTGGGTATCATTACATTGCTTTCTTCTTTTGTATTTTTACTCCTTGATAAACATGATGGCGATAATCTAACGAATAAAAAGAAAAAAGCCTGATAATTTTATTCAAACTAAAAAAGAGAGCATAGCTCTCTTTTTCTTTATTTATAAAATAGAAAAGACATTACAAAGATGAAGCTAAAAAAGTATCCACCTCATGACGCCATGGTACTGATGGTTGAGCGCCTGCTCGAGTAACAGCAATGGCTGCCGCTGCATGAGCAAACTTAATCGCTGGCATCATAGATTGCCCTTCTAATAAAGCGGTGATTAGCGCGCCATTAAATGTATCGCCAGCCGCGATAGTATCAACAGCTTTCACTTTAAACGCAGGAACAATACAACCTTTACTATTTCTTTCACTCACCCAGACTCCACGACTTCCTAATGTAATAAGAACCGTTTTAATACCTTTATGGTGTAAAATATTCGCTGCTTGCTGAGCACTTTCATCATCTACCACTTTAATTCCAGTTAGATATTCAGTCTCTGTTTCGTTTGGCGTAATAATATCGACAAGTGATAACAGCTCATCAGGTAATGCTTGAGCTGGTGCAGGGTTTAGTATTACTTGCACATTTTCTTGTTTTGCGATTTCAGCCGCTTTCAATACAGAATCAAGTGGCGATTCTAATTGCATTAACAGCGCATCAGCTTCTTTTATAATATTTCCATAGCGCTGAACATAATTGGTATCTAATCGCCCATTAGCGCCAGCATGAATACCAATGACATTCTCACCCTGTTGATTAACGAAAATCAGCGCAACACCTGTTGCTACATCATCAATTAACTCAATGCTATTAGTATCAACGTTATCAGTCATTAACTGAGCTTTGGCTTTCTTACCAATATCGTCATTCCCTAAACAAGCAAGAAACGAAATATGAGCACCACAACGTCCAGCAGCAACTGCCTGATTTGCGCCTTTACCGCCAAAGACCATTTGAAAGTGGTTACCTGAAATGGTTTCACCAGGAAGCGGAAAATGGGCAACATTAAGAATATGATCTGCATTAACACTACCTAAAATCACAAGTTTCTTCGCTTCCATGATTTTTCCTTACTCTCAGTAATAAATTCTAGATGTATTTCATAAATGACATTCAATATTTTAAACCGATCATCTCAGCAACATTAATGAAAAAACGTGATCACCATCGAAACGTTTCGCTAGTAAAACAAAAAAGAACCAAAAATAAGCAGTAGGAAGCTGAATCGATTTTTGTTATAAACAAATTGTGTGCTAATAGAATGTTTGACTATATGTCAGCAATTCTTTTCTGATATTTTCAGAGCGATGACAAAAATAAGTACCCATTATTAGGAGTGTTTATGCAACTTGCAGAGCGGATTTCACAACTTAGCCAATACCTTGAAACTGGGCTTTATGAGCGACAGTCAGCTATCCGTCTTTGTCTACTTGCAGCACTGAGTGGTGAAAGTGTTTTCTTACTTGGTCCTCCTGGTATTGCTAAAAGCTTAATAGCCAGAAGAATGAAAGAAGCCTTTAAAGAAGCTAAAGCTTTTGAATACCTCATGACGCGTTTTTCAACACCCGAAGAAATTTTTGGTCCTTTATCTATTCAAGCCTTAAAAGATGAAGGTAAATATCAGCGTTTGGTTGAGGGATATTTACCTGATGCTGAAGTTGTCTTTCTTGATGAAATATGGAAAGCAGGACCCGCTATTCTTAATACGTTACTAACAGCAATTAATGAACGTAAATTTAGAAATGGAGAAGCTGAAGTTGCTATTCCAATGCGTTTATTAGTATCAGCCTCTAATGAGCTACCTGATTCAGACAGTAGTCTTGAAGCTCTATATGACCGAATGCTTATTCGTATTTGGTTAACAAAAGTACAGGATAAGAAAAACTTTCGCGCATTACTTATTAATAAAGAAGTTGGTTCTTTTCATATTCCAGAACATATCCAAATTACCGCAGAAGAGTTCTCACGTTGGCAATCAGAATTAGAAAAAGTCACTTTAGATGACCACTTATTTGATTTAATTTATCAACTTCGTGAGTCTTTAGATAAAAGTGATGCGGCACCTTATGTTTCAGATAGGCGTTGGAAAAAAGCGGTACGTCTTTTACAGGCCAGTGCCTTTTTTAATGGTCGTAGTGTTATTTCACCATTAGATCTTATTTTATTAAAAGATTGCCTATGGCATGACCAAGCATCATTTGCATTATTAGATAAGTTATTACAAAACCTTTTAACAGAGCAAGCCTACCACCAGCTAGAGTTGATTAGAAAAACAGAAAGTTTATGGGCTGAGTGGATGCAATCAACAAGAAGTAAGCAAGATCAACAGGCTTTCCGTTTTGAAAAACAAAGTGGAATGTTTGGACGAAATACACATTTTTGCCTATCAGATAAAATGCAGGCTGATAAGTTTACCTTGTTTTTACACATCCCACTGCATATCCATAGTATTCAGGTTAACTTTATTACTATCGAGCAAAAAGCATTAGAAAACTTTTTGGCTAAAGGGGATGAGTTATTAGCACGTTTAAATGGTATTGGTTTTCCACAATCAATTAACGCACAAATACGCCAAGATGGCGTATTAGAAATATTGGATGTAAGTCGTCGAACAACATCTCTTTATCAGCAAAAAGAGACTATACCTGCGACAACTATTGAAGATAACCAAGAATGGCAAGATAAGTTAAAAGATCTAACCCAAGAAATTTATGGTGAGCAGGAAAAATTTAATCATCATCAACCCAATTTATTTATTGATAATGATTGGCTTATTTCCATCGAACAAAGTTTTGTTCAGCTTAATGAGAAATTATCGCAATTAAAAAGCCAAATAAAGTAATGATATTATGCTGACACTTTCAACATTAGATATGCTTTTAGCCATAAATGAAGGACAGCTTATTGAGGAAGTTATTATTGCGATACTTGCATCGCCTCAATTAGCCATATTTTTTGAAAAGCATCCAAGACTCAAAAAAGCCTTACTTAAAGATATCCACCAATGGAAAAAGAGCTTACAACAAAGAGTAAAAGAAACATTAGTACCGACAATGATTGCTGATGAATTCGCTCTTTATCAACAAACGCAGTCATTAGGTAACGCTATATTTAATCAGCAAGTAGAGCAAATATTGGCGGAATTAAACAAGCTAGACTCCTCTTTTATTGAAGAAGCATCACAACTGATTAAAACCAATAAGCCTTTTTCACCTGCTCAACAAGCTTTGTTTATTCAGCATTGGCGTATCAGTTTAATTTTCCAAGTCACAGCATTACACAAAGCCTTATTTGACCAAGAACAAGAGCAACTCCTTGCTGAGCTTCAGGAACGTTTAGCGTTAAGTGGAAGCTTAAGTAATACATTCTCAGAAAATGATCGTGCTGCTGGCCGTTTATGGGATATGAGTAAAGGTGTTTTAACAAAACCCCCTTTCGATGAGAAAATTATTCAACGTTATAGCGACTTTCTCGATCAACAACCTGAATTGCATAAACTCGCAAGTTTGCTAGGTCGTAGCAAAACAGCAAAATCACTGCCTGAAGAGAGTGTTATTTTTGAACCTGTAACTATTGTTGAGAAAGCACCAGATACAACACCAGAGCAAGTCAATGGTATAGGACTCAGTGATGATATCTTACGCTTACTTCCTACAGAACTCGCCTTGTTAGGTATTAATGAAATCGAATATGAGTTTTATCGAAAGCTGGTGGAAAAACAGCTAAATACTTATCGATTACAAGGAGATAATTGGCAAGAGCGTACTGTATTGCGACCAGTAACTCATCATCATGATGAAGAAAGACCAAGAGGACCTTTTATTGTATGTATTGATACTTCAGGTTCGATGGGGGGATTTAACGAACAGTGTGCTAAAGCGTTTGGATTAGCATTGATGAAAATAGCGCTAGCTGATAATCGTTCATGTCATGTGATGTTATTTTCTACTGAAACTGTACATTATCAATTGTCATCATCTAATGGCCTACAAGATCTTATCAAGTTTTTGAATCAGTCATTTAGAGGGGGCACAGACTTAAGTGCTTGTTTAGATAATGTCGCAGAAAAACTAAATAGCCCAGCATGGAAAGATGCTGATGCTGTTGTTATTTCTGACTTTGTCGCCCAAAGGTTACCCGAAAACCTAATCAACAAAATCAAAAAAAGCCAACAGCAACAGCACAATCGCTTCCATGCGGTTACCCTATCCAATTACGGTAAACCCAGTATTATGAAAATCTTTGACCATATATGGCGTTTTGATACTGGATTAAAAAGTCGTTTACTTCGACGCTGGCGCCAATAATTACAGCATATCGGCGAAAGCTAAACGGGTATCTTTTTCCCATACACCGCACTGTACTTGTCCAATATGCTCTTTTTGTAGCAATAGCATCACTAAACGAGATTGGCCAATTCCGCCACCGATAGTTTGTGGCATATCACCATGCATTAATGCTTTGTGCCAATCTAGCTCAAGACGCTTAGTATCATCTGTTAATGTCAACTGACGCATTAATGTTTCAGGATCGACACGGATACCCATTGATGACAATTCAAACGCATCTTGTAGAACAGGGTTCCAGACAAGAATGTCACCGTTTAAACCTTCAAACCCATCTTCGTTTGGTGTTGTCCAGTCATCATAGTCTGGCGCTCTTACATCATGAGCTTCACCACTTGATAATTTGCCACCAATACCTATTAAGAAAACAGCACCATATTCTTTGGCAATCGCTTTTTCACGACCTTTAGCATCAAGGTCAGGATAACGACGCAGTAACTCTTCAGTGTGGATAAATTGAATTTGATCTGGCAGGAACGGTACCAGACCAAATTCTTCGCTGACGGCTTTTTCAGTTTCTTTTATTGCCTGATAAATTTTACCCACTGTCTGCTTAAGATAAGGAACAGTACGTTCTTTATCTTCCATCACTTTTTCCCAATCCCACTGATCAACATAAACAGAGTGGATCGGAGTTAAGCGATCTTCGTCTGGTCGCAAAGCTTTCATATGTGTATAAAGACCTTGACCAGAACTAAATCCAAAACGACCTAATGTTTTACGTTTCCATTTAGCTAATGAATGGACAACCTCAAAAGTAGAATCTGGTAAAGATTTGACTTTAACTTGTACAGCCTTCTCATGACCAGATAAGTTATCTTGAGTTCCATCACCAAGGCGACTTAAGATCGGTCCTTGAACTTCAATCAGTCCTAATTCTTTTTCCAGCAGTCGTGAAAAATAAGATTTAACAAAGCTAATTTGCTGTTGAGTCTGAATGAATGATTTTTCCATTTTTGTATCCCTAGTGGTGATGTCGTGTTTCGCTGATATAGATTAAGCAACAAAACGGGTACCAAATTCAATATACTTCATTAAAAATAGCCTTGCTTGTTTTAATTCGTTAAAAATAACGCTATAAAAATGAATTATCGTTAAAAACGGAGGAGTTTTATGGACAATATTTATCAGATCGATAATCTCGATCGTGACATACTTCACGCATTAATGGCGAATGCGAGAACACCTTACGCTGAATTAGCCAAAAAATTCGAAGTGAGCCCTGGCACAATTCATGTTCGAGTAGAAAAAATGAAGCAGGCTGGAATTATTACAGGAACTCGAGTTGATATTAGTGAAAAGCAACTCGGCTTTGATGTCTGTTGCTTTATTGGCATTATTCTTAAGAGTGCAAAAGACTACCACACAGCATTAGATAAACTTGATAAGTTAGATGAAGTGGTTGAGGTGTACTATACAACAGGGCAATACAGTATTTTTACGAAAGTAATGTGTAAAAGTATAGAAGCCTTACAAGACGTACTTATCAACAAAATCCAAACAATTGATGAAATTCAGTCAACAGAAACCCTGATCTCACTGCAAAACCCGATAATAAGGACGATCAAGCCATAAGGATAAATTGTTATTTTTTTTTATAACCACATTATCCACAGGTAGATCCCAAGTGATTCACAGCGTACAATAGCGCGTCTTAAACATAAGGAGATCATTAATGAAAAAAGTCACTCTTATTAGTGGCAGTACCATGGGTAGTGCTGAATATGTCGCAGAACACCTTGCAGAGATCTTATCTGATGAAGGATTTGAGACAGATCTGCACCATGGACCTTCTCTTAATGATCTTCCTAATGAAGGGATCTGGCTGGTGGTCACATCAACACACGGTGCAGGTGATCTTCCTGACAACCTACAACCTTTTGCTAACGAAATATCAGCTGACTCCGTTGATCTTAGTAAGGTCACCTTTGGTGCGATCGGCATTGGAAGTAGTGAATATGACACTTTCTGTGGCGCGATCAGAACATTAGATCAAAAATTGGTGGAAAAAGGGGCAACTCGCCTTGGCGATCGTCTCGAAATTGATATTCAAAAGTATGACATTCCGGAAGATCCAGCAGAAGAATGGATGGCATCTTGGAAAAATTTACTTTAATTTGCACAAAAAAACAGCAAACGAATGTGGATAACTCTGCTTAAAAGCAGGGATTAACCCGTAGTTATCCATTGTATAAAGCTATATCAAGAAATGACCTGTGTATAAGTCGTCATTTTGATCCCAGCTTATCAGCAGATAGATCACGGATCATTCACAGTATATGATCCTTTACACTTTTATGATCTTTAAATAGAAAATCCACTTATCCACAGAGGATCGCTTCCCTAATAAAAGATCTAATAAAGAGATCTTTAAATAAAAAGATCTTTAAATAATTACCTGCGGATCTGCTCGCTTGTATCTGTCAAAAAGTTGAGTAGAATTCGTTTTCCCAATGCAACACATTCAGCATTCGTAACATTTAAGGTTCACACATGTTTTATCCAGAACACTTTGACGTCATTGTCATCGGTGGTGGTCACGCCGGTACAGAAGCCGCTATGGCTGCTGCTCGTATGGGGCGTCAAACCCTATTACTGACCCACAATATTGATACTTTGGGCCAAATGTCTTGTAACCCAGCTATTGGTGGGATTGGTAAAGGGCATCTGGTAAAAGAGATCGATGCCATGGGTGGATTAATGGCAACCGCTATTGACCATGCAGGGATCCAATTCAGAACCCTTAACGCAAGCAAGGGTCCAGCTGTAAGAGCAACAAGAGCACAAGCTGACCGTGTTCTTTATCGCCAAGCTGTTCGCACTACACTTGAAAATCAACCTAATTTAATGATCTTCCAACAACCTGTTGAAGATCTCATTGTTGAAAACGACCAAGTAACAGGTGCTGTTACTCGCATGGGCTTAAAATTCCGTGCTAAATCTGTTGTTCTAACGGTAGGGACTTTCCTTGATGGAAAAATCCATATCGGTTTAGAAAATTACAGTGGTGGTCGTGCTGGTGATCCACCATCAGTTTCGTTATCACACAGACTACGAGAATTACCTCTGCGTGTAGGTCGCTTAAAAACGGGTACACCACCTCGTATTGATGCAAGAACAATTGATTTTAGCCAATTAGCTGTTCAGTTGGGTGATACTCCAATGCCTGTTTTCTCGTTTTTAGGTAATGTGGATCAGCATCCTGAACAGATGCCTTGCCATATCACATACACAAACGAAAAAACGCACGATGTTATTCGTAATAACCTTGATCGTAGCCCAATGTATGCGGGTGTCATCGAGGGAATAGGCCCTCGTTATTGCCCATCTATTGAAGATAAGGTGATGAGATTTGCTGATCGTAATTCACACCAGATCTTTTTAGAGCCTGAAGGTTTAACCAGTAACGAAATTTACCCAAATGGTATCTCAACAAGCTTACCTTTTGATGTTCAAATGCAAATTGTAAATTCCATGAAAGGTATGGAAAATGCGAAGATCATTAGACCTGGTTATGCCATTGAATACGATTTCTTCGATCCTAGAGATCTAAAACAAACACTAGAAAGTAAATTTATCAATGGACTCTTCTTTGCTGGGCAAATTAACGGTACCACTGGTTATGAAGAAGCTGCGGCTCAAGGTATGCTTGCAGGTCTTAATGCGGCACGTTATGCCTTCGATCAAGAGGGTTGGTTCCCACGCCGTGATCAAGCATATATTGGTGTATTAGTTGACGATCTTTGTACACTTGGTACAAAAGAACCATACCGTATGTTTACTTCTCGTGCTGAATACCGCTTGATGTTACGTGAAGATAATGCTGATTTGCGTCTAACCGAAATTGGTCGTGAATTAGGTATGGTTGATGATACCCGCTGGGCACAATTTAGTGAAAAAGTTGAGCTTGTTGAAAAAGAACGTCAACGTTTAAGAAATATTTGGGTTCATCCTCAGGCTGATAATCTTTCTGAAATCAATGGATTGCTGAATACACCATTATCCAAAGAAGCTAATGGCGAAGACTTATTACGTCGCCCAGAAATGACTTACGATATACTGAAAAATATCTCTCGTTTTGCGCCAGGTATTGATGATTCAAAACCACAAGCGGCTGAACAAGTTGAGATCCAAGTTAAATACGAAGGCTATATTAGTCGCCAAAAAGAAGAGATCGAAAAACAACTGCGCAATGAAAATGCTGCGTTACCGATTGATCTGGACTATAAGCAAGTTAGTGGATTATCTAACGAAGTTATTGCGAAACTTAACGATCACAAACCAACATCGATCGGACAAGCATCGCGGATCTCCGGTGTTACACCTGCTGCTATTTCCATTTTATTAGTTTGGCTGAAAAAACAAGGTCTATTACGCAGGAGTGCATCATGAGTGACTTACTTAATCGGCTAAAAAAGCTGGCTAAGCAAGCCAATATTGAGCTTACCGATATTCAAGCTGAAAAACTCACGGGTTATGTTGCGATGCTTGATAAATGGAATAAAGCTTACAACCTCACATCAGTGAGAGATCCACAGCAAATGCTTATTCGTCATATTTTGGATAGTATTGTTGTGAGCCAATATCTTGATGGTGAAAGATTTATTGATGTGGGGACTGGGCCTGGATTGCCCGGTATTCCACTGGCGATAATGCGCCCCGATCACCACTTTGTTTTATTGGATAGTTTAGGTAAACGCGTTCGCTTTATGAAACAAGTTCAGCACGAATTGGGGCTTAATAATATTGAGCCAGTCCAATACCGTGTTGAAGAATACCAAACTGAGAAGCCTTTTGATGGTGTGATCAGCCGAGCATTTGCCTCAATGAGCGATATGCTCTCTTGGTGCTCTCATTTAGTGACTAAAGAACATGGCCGTTTTTATGCGCTGAAAGGACAAATTCATCAAGAAGAGTTAGATGAACTTGTTGATAATGGATTAAAAATGCCTGAAAAAGTGATTAGTTTATCCATACCCGAATTGAATGAGCAAAGACATTTGGTGATTATTTAATCAAGTATCGTGTGTCTCTTGGCTCCTTTTTTCATTTTTTGTGCTCTGGCGATAATATTTACAATGTTATCGCCATTTGTTTTATGGGGATTTATGAGAAACACTCAATTTCACTTTAATAAAACAATAAATTAACAAATTATTATCTTTTACTTTAATTCTCTTTGTAACCTTAGTTTTTCTCTTTTTATTTCCAAAATAAATTAATAATTCTATGCATTATAAAAATATTGAATTTATTTAATTGAAATTCGGTTAATTATTTTTCAATTGCCACTAAATTGTTCATAAAAGAGCGTTTATTTGTTAACCTCATTATATAATTTATGAAATAAGCTTTATTTATACTTTTATATTTGTGATGTATATCACGCTATTTATTTTATTCAGCACTATTATTTTTACTCTTTTTGTTCTTAATCATTTTTCATAAATGGAACCTTGGTAAGAAATTTAAATTAATCTTCACTTTTTCGCTACTTATTGATTGAATTCATTGCCACGCCCCGTATAATTTGCTCGTTTTTGTCACTTGACACTTTATAGCAAAGACAGTTTGATACATCATTCAGTAATACCTTTTACGATAGCTAGTCTGGAGAATACAAACGTCATGTCTGTCTCCCTCTACAGCGGGAAAGTTGCACTGAAACTGTTATTTTTGCAGTTTATGACTTTTGTTATTCTCAGTGCGGGTTTCTACTTAAAGAGTACAGACTGGAGTTTTTCGGCTTTTTTAGGCGGGTTGGCATGTTGGTTACCCAATATTGCTTTTCTTTTGTTAATGCGCTTACAAAAAGTCAACGAAGAAAAAGCTCCAGTTCGCATAAACTGGCTTTTTGCTTTCAGTGAAGGGTTGAAGGTTATATTATCAATAGCCTTGCTGATTGTTGCTTTAGGAGTGTTTAAAGCGGCATTTGCACCACTGGTCATGACCTACTTAGCGGTGCTTGTTATGCAGGTCGTTGCACCAGCCGTCATTAACGGTTAGCGTTTTTAACAACAAAAGGGTAATTGGCATCATGTCTGCATCAGGAGAAGCATTAACCACTAGAGACTACATAGGTCACCACCTGAATAACCTTCAGTTGGACCTGCGTACTTTCGAGTTGGTCAATCCCCATGCTGAAAATGCGCCATCATTCTGGGTGTTAAATATTGACTCACTTTTCTTTTCAGTACTGATGGGAGCACTATTCCTATGGCTGTTTAGAAAAGTAGCAGTAAGAGCAACCAGTGGCGTACCGGGAAAATTCCAGACTGCAGTAGAAATGATCATTGGTTTCGTTGATAGCAGCGTCCGTGATATGTATCACGGAAAGAGCAAGGTCATTGCACCTTTGGCATTGACTGTGTTCGTTTGGGTGCTGTTAATGAATGCCCTGGATTTATTACCAATCGACTTCATCCCTTATATCGGTGAACACATCTTAGGGTTACCAGCGTTACGCATCGTTCCGACTGCGGACGTGAGTATTACTCTATCGATGGCAATTGGTGTATTTATCCTGATCCTTTTCTATAGCATTAAGATGAAAGGCATAAAAGGGTTTACAAAAGAGCTGACTTTACAGCCTTTTAATCACCCAATTTTTATTCCGATCAACTTAATCTTGGAAGGGGTAAGCCTGCTATCAAAACCTGTTTCCCTCGGTCTTCGACTGTTTGGTAACATGTATGCAGGTGAACTGATCTTTATTCTTATTGCTGGTCTGTTACCGTGGTGGTCACAGTGGTTATTAAGCCTTCCTTGGGCAATATTCCACATACTGATTATTACGTTACAAGCATTTATTTTCATGGTTCTAACGATTGTCTATCTGTCGATGGCATCTGAAGAACATTAATTATTAACTCTTTGAAGAAATAACTGAAACAAACTGGAGACTGTCATGGAAAACCTGAGTATGGATCTGCTGTACATGGCTGCCGCTATTATGATGGGTTTAGCTGCAATCGGTGCTGCAATCGGTATCGGAATCCTCGGAGGCAAATTTTTAGAAGGTGCTGCTCGTCAGCCTGATCTGATCCCTCTTCTGCGTACACAGTTCTTTATCGTTATGGGTCTGGTTGACGCCATCCCAATGATTGCTGTGGGTCTGGGCCTTTACGTGATGTTTGCTGTTGCCTAATGATGGCAATGAGCAGTAAAAGCATCAAGTTAGTTAATAACCAAGAAAGAGGTATTGTGCTGTGAATTTAAATGCAACAATCCTCGGCCAGGCCGTCGCATTTGTCCTGTTTGTTTTGTTCTGTATGAAATTCGTATGGCCACCAATTATGGCGGCCATTGAAAAACGTCAAAAAGAAATTGCTGACGGTTTATCATCCGCAGAACGAGCTAAAAAGGACTTAGATTTAGCGAAAGCCGATGCAGGCGATCAGCTAGCGAAAGCAAAAGCAGAAGCTCAAGCAATCATTGAATCAGCGAATAAACAACGCACTCAAATGATTGAAGATGCTAAAGCAGAAGCAGAGCAAGAACGTAGTAAGATCGTTGCACAAGCTCAATCCGAATTGGATGCAGAGCGTAAACGTGCTCGTGAAGAACTTCGTAAACAAGTCGCAATGCTGGCTATCGCAGGTGCCGAGAAAATTATTGAACGTTCCGTGGATGAAGCTGCTAATAGCGACATCGTTGATAAACTGGTCGCTGAACTGTAAGGAGGGAGGGGCATGTCTGAAATAGCAACGGTAGCTCGCCCCTACGCCAAAGCAGCTTTTGACTTTGCTGTGGAAAACCAGGCTGTCGATAAATGGCAGGTTATGCTGGCGTTCACCGCTGAAGTAGCACGCAATGAGCAGGTAACCGAATTACTTTCTGGTTCTTTAGCATCAGAAAAACTGGCTGACATCTTTGTTGATCTTTGTGGTGAACAATTAGATGGTCATGCTCAGAATTTAATTCGTGTTATGGCTGATAATGGCCGTTTATCAACGTTGCCTGAAGTATTGAGCCAATTTATTCAATTGCGCGCAGTACTCGAGTCAACGGTTGACGTTGAAGTAACTTCTGCCATTGAGCTAACTAAACAGCAGCTAGCTAACATTTCTGCAGCGATGGAAAAACGTCTATCACGCAAAGTGAAGCTGAATTGCAAAATTGATAAGTCTGTTATCGCAGGCATGATTATACGCGCCGGTGACCTCGTCATCGATGGCAGTATTCGTGGCCGTTTAGAGCGATTAACTGACGTCTTGCAGTCTTAAGGGGACTGGAGCATATGCAACTGAATTCCACTGAAATCAGCGAACTGATCAAGCAGCGCATTGCTCAGTTCAATGTAGTGAGTGAAGCTCACAATGAAGGTACGATTGTATCCGTTAGTGACGGTATCATTCGTATCCACGGTTTAGCCGAAGTTATGCAGGGTGAGATGATCGCACTGCCGGGTAACCGTTTCGCTATCGCACTGAACTTAGAGCGCGACTCTGTTGGTGCGGTTGTGATGGGTCCTTATGCTGACTTAGCAGAAGGCATGAAAGTTAAATGTACAGGTCGTATTCTGGAAGTACCTGTTGGGCGTGGTCTGCTTGGCCGTGTGGTAAACACACTGGGTGAGCCGATTGATGGTAAAGGTGCAGTAGAGCATGATGGATTCTCACCTGTTGAGATGATTGCGCCTGGTGTTATCGACCGTCAATCAGTTGATCAGCCTGTACAAACAGGTTACAAATCCGTCGATGCCATGATCCCAATTGGTCGTGGTCAGCGTGAATTGATCATCGGTGACCGTCAAACAGGTAAAACTGCGCTGGCTGTCGATGCGATCATCAACCAACGCGACTCTGGCATTAAATGTATCTATGTCGCTATTGGTCAGAAAGCCTCTACTATTTCGAACGTTGTTCGTAAATTAGAAGAACATGGCGCGTTAGAAAACACCATTGTTGTTGTTGCTTCTGCATCAGAATCAGCAGCGTTGCAATACCTAGCTCCTTATTCTGGTTGCGCAATGGGTGAATACTTCCGTGACCGTGGTGAAGATGCCCTGATTATTTATGATGACCTGTCTAAACAGGCTGTCGCATACCGTCAAATTTCACTGTTACTTCGTCGTCCACCTGGACGTGAAGCATACCCTGGTGACGTTTTCTATCTGCACTCCCGTTTACTAGAGCGTGCTGCTCGTGTTAATGCTGAGTACGTAGAAGCTTTCACTAATGGTGAAGTTAAAGGTAAAACCGGCTCTCTGACTGCGTTACCTATTATCGAAACGCAAGCAGGGGACGTTTCTGCATTCGTTCCTACGAACGTAATCTCTATTACCGATGGTCAGATCTTCTTAGAATCTAACCTGTTTAACGCAGGTATCCGTCCAGCTGTTAACCCAGGGATCTCCGTATCTCGTGTTGGTGGTGCAGCTCAGACTAAGATCATGAAGAAACTTTCTGGTGGTATCCGTACTGCACTTGCGCAGTATCGTGAGCTGGCAGCATTCTCACAGTTCGCTTCCGATCTGGACGATGCTACCCGTAAACAATTGAACCACGGTCAGAAAGTGACTGAATTGCTGAAACAGAAACAGTACGAACCAATGTCTGTCGCACAACAGTCTTTATCACTGTTTGCCGCAGAACGTGGTTATCTGGAAGATGTTGAAATTTCAAAAGTTGTGCCATTTGAAGCGGCTTTATTAGCTTATGCCTCTCGTGAACATGCTGATTTATTGAAAGAAATCAACCAGACTGGTACTTATAACGAAGAGATCGAAGCGAAGCTGAAAGGCGTGCTAGAAAACTTCAAAGCGACTCAGTCCTGGTAATAACTATTCGGCCTAATAGTTAAACATTAGGCCGTCTGGTTCATGAGGAGAAGCAGAAATGGCCGGCGCAAAAGAGATACGTTCGAAGATCGCCAGTGTGCAAAACACACAGAAGATCACTAAAGCGATGGAGATGGTCGCCGCGTCGAAAATGCGTAAAACGCAGGAACGCATGGCAGCCAGCCGTCCTTATGCAGAAACCATGCGCAGTGTGATTGGTCACCTTGCGTTAGGGAATCTGGAATACAAACATCCATACCTCGAAGAGCGTGAAGTTAAACGTGTCGGGTACCTGGTTGTTTCGACCGACCGTGGTTTGTGTGGTGGTTTGAACATTAACTTGTTCAAAAAACTGCTGGCAGACATGAAAGAGTGGTCTGAAAAAGGTGTACAGGTAGATTTAGCTCTAATCGGTTCTAAAGCCGCTTCATTCTTTGGCTCTGTAGGCGGGAATGTTGTAGGTCAAGTAACCGGCATGGGCGATGATCCAAAACTGTCTGACCTTATCGGTCCAGTCAATATCATGTTGCAGGCTTATGACGAAGGTCGTTTAGATAAACTGTATGTGGTGGCAAATAAGTTCATCAATACCATGGCTCAAGAGCCTAAAATTCTTCAGGTTTTACCATTGCCACCAGGTGATGATGAAGAGCTGAAAGAAAAATCTTGGGATTATCTGTACGAACCTGATCCTAAGGCGTTACTGGATACTTTACTGCGTCGTTATATCGAATCGCAAGTTTACCAGAGCGTCGTAGAGAACTTAGCGAGTGAGCAGGCCGCCCGAATGGTCGCGATGAAAGCCGCTACAGATAACGGTGGTAACCTGATTAAAGAACTGCAATTGGTGTACAACAAAGCACGCCAAGCAAGCATTACTCAGGAACTTACAGAAATTGTGTCTGGTGCAGCCGCGGTATAACAGCTAGGTTTACGAATTACGTAGAGGATTCAAGATGGCTACTGGAAAGATTGTCCAGGTAATCGGCGCCGTAGTGGACGCCGAATTCCCTCAGGATAGCGTCCCTAAAGTATACGACGCTCTTGAGGTTATGAATGGTAAAGAAAAACTGGTGCTGGAAGTTCAGCAACAGTTAGGCGGTGGTATCGTTCGTTGTATCGCAATGGGTACATCAGACGGTTTAAGCCGTGGCTTAAAAGTTGAAAACTTAGGCCACCCAATTGAAGTACCTGTAGGTAAAGCAACACTGGGACGTATCATGAACGTTCTGGGTACACCAATCGATATGAAAGGTGATATTGCAACTGAAGAACGTTGGTCTATCCACCGTGAAGCGCCAACCTACGAAGAGTTATCAAACTCACAAGAACTGCTTGAAACCGGTATCAAAGTAATGGACTTAATCTGTCCGTTTGCTAAAGGTGGTAAAGTCGGTCTGTTCGGTGGTGCGGGTGTTGGTAAAACAGTTAACATGATGGAATTGATCCGTAACATCGCGATCGAGCACTCAGGTTACTCTGTATTTGCTGGTGTAGGTGAGCGTACTCGTGAGGGTAACGACTTCTATCATGAAATGACAGATTCTAACGTTCTTGACAAAGTATCGTTAGTTTATGGTCAGATGAATGAGCCACCAGGAAACCGTCTGCGTGTAGCACTGACGGGTCTGACTATGGCTGAGAAATTCCGTGACGAAGGCCGTGACGTACTGTTATTCGTAGATAACATCTATCGTTACACCTTAGCCGGTACAGAAGTATCAGCACTGTTAGGTCGTATGCCATCAGCGGTAGGTTACCAACCAACATTGGCTGAAGAGATGGGTGTTCTGCAAGAACGTATCACTTCAACCAAAACAGGTTCTATCACCTCTGTTCAAGCAGTATACGTACCAGCGGATGACTTAACTGACCCATCACCAGCAACAACGTTTGCTCACTTAGATGCGACAGTTGTACTGAGCCGTCAAATTGCTTCATTAGGTATCTACCCTGCGGTTGACCCACTGGATTCAACCAGTCGTCAGTTAGACCCGCTGGTAGTTGGCCAAGAGCACTATGATGTGGCTCGTGGTGTTCAGTCTATCCTGCAACGTTATCAGGAACTGAAAGACATCATCGCTATCTTAGGTATGGATGAACTGTCAGAAGAAGATAAACTGGTTGTTGCGCGTGCGCGTAAGATCCAGCGCTTCCTATCTCAGCCATTCTTCGTTGCTGAAGTATTTACCGGATCACCAGGTAAGTTCGTTTCCCTGAAAGACACTATCCGTGGCTTTAAAGGAATTCTGAACGGTGATTATGACCACCTGCCAGAGCAGGCGTTCTACATGGTTGGTACTATCGAAGAAGCAGTAGAAAAAGCTAAGAAGCTTTAATACGGCTGACGGGAGGTTGATATGGCCGATACATCGTTCCACCTGAAAGTTGTCAGCGCTGAAAAGCAGTTATATGACGGCGAAGTCAAACGAATTCAGGTAACTGGTAGCGAAGGTGAGCTCGGTATTTATCCGCAGCATACCCCGTTATTAACTGCCATAAAACCGGGCATGGTACGTGTCGTAAAAACATCAGGCGAAGAAGAGGTTATTTACCTTTCAGGTGGTATTCTCGAAGTTCAGCCGACTGGCGTCATTGTACTAGCAGATACAGCTATCCGTGGTCGTGATTTGGATGAAGCGAAAGCGTTGGAATCTAAGCGTAAAGCTGAAGAACACATTCAATCCTCTCATGGTGACGTTGATTATGCTCAAGCATCAGCAGAATTAGCCAAAGCGATTGCAAAACTACGTGTAATCGAATTGACTCGACGTTGATGTAAATAGGCAGTCTATGAATAAAAAAGCCAGTTGGTTCTTTGCTAACTGGCTTTTTTGCGTCATGAAATATTTTGTGTAACGAAATATGTAGTATTATTTGGCATAAACGGGTTTACTTGCCATTCTTTACGGGAGTTATCAGGTTAATTATGTCTAATTCAGCTAAAAGCGTTGTTATTCTTGCTGCGGGAAAAGGCACCCGCATGTATTCACAGTTACCTAAAGTTCTTCATAAACTTGCGGGTAAATCCATGGTTCAACATGTGATTGATACCGCCAAGTCATTAGGTGCTCAACAAACACACCTTGTCTATGGACATGGTGGTGAACTCATGAAAGAAAAATTAGGTTCACAACCTGTTAATTGGGTACTACAAGCAGAGCAACTAGGAACGGGTCACGCAATGCAGCAAGCTGCGCCTTTCTTTGCTGATGATGAAGATATCCTGATGCTTTATGGTGATGTTCCTTTAATCACTAAAGAAACGTTAGAACGTTTAATTGACGTGAAACCAGAAGGTGGTATTGGTTTATTAACGGTCATTTTAGATAACCCAACGGGTTATGGTCGTATTGTCCGTGAAAATGGCGAAGTGACTGGCATTATTGAACAAAAAGACGCTTCTGAAGAACAACTGAAAATCACTGAAATCAACACGGGTATTTTGGTTGCTAATGGTGCTGATTTAAAACGTTGGTTAGGTAAACTTGATAACAATAATGCACAAAAAGAGTATTACATTACTGACATTATCGCGTTAGCGTATAAAGAAGGTCGTAAAATTGAAACGGCTCACCCTCGTCATCATAGTGAAATGGAAGGTGTGAATAACCGTTTACAATTGGCTGCATTAGAACGTATTTATCAAACAGAACAGGCTGAACGCTTATTATTAGAAGGCGTTATGTTGCTTGATCCTGCACGTTTTGATTTACGTGGCACATTAACTCACGGTAAAGATGTCGTAATTGATACCAACGTTATCATTGAAGGTGATGTTACTTTAGGTAATAACGTCGAAATTGGTACAGGTTGTGTGCTGAAAAACTGTGTGATTGGTGATAATTCAATGATTAGCCCCTATACGGTGATCGAGGATGCTAATCTAGCCCAAGAGTGTACGGTTGGTCCTTTTGCTCGCCTTCGTCCTGGCGCACAATTAGCAGATAAAGCTCACGTGGGTAACTTTGTTGAGATGAAAAAAGCAAGTTTAGGTGTGGGCTCAAAAGCGGGTCATTTAACTTATCTTGGTGATACTGAAGTTGGCGCTAACGTAAATATCGGTGCTGGTACTATTACTTGTAACTACGATGGTGCCAATAAATTCCAAACTATTATTGGTGATGATGTCTTTATTGGCTCTGATACACAGTTAGTTGCACCAGTTACTGTAGCTAAAGGTGCAACAATTGGTGCCGGAACAACAGTGACTAAAAATGTGGGTGAAAACGAATTAGTCATAAGTCGTGTTAAGCAAACTCATATCAGTGGATGGAAACGTCCAGTGAAGAAAAAACAATAATTTTAAGAAAAGGGCGTATATTTAATTAGCGCCCTTTTCTTGTACGCTATTATTCTAAAAACAAAAACATCCCCGCTTTCTACAATGGCTTGGGGAACAAACCAATCAGGTATAAGACATCCAAGTGCGAATAAACGCACAGTTTTAGGAATAACACAATGTGTGGAATAGTAGGTGCAGTTGCACAACGCGATATCGCTGAAATCTTAATTGAAGGCTTACGTCGTTTAGAATACCGCGGTTATGATTCTGCGGGTTTAGCGGTTGTGGATAATGACTGTAAAATGACACGTCTGCGTGAAGCTGGCAAAGTACAAATGCTGGCAGAAGAGGCAGAAAAAATACAAGTGATTGGTGGTACAGGTATTGCTCATACACGTTGGGCAACACATGGTGAACCTTGTGAAGATAATGCGCATCCTCATGTATCGGGTACGATTGCTGTGGTACATAATGGCATTATCGAAAACTACCAAGAACTGAAAGCAGAATTAATTAAAAAAGGATATCAGTTTGCGTCTCAAACGGATACCGAAGTCATTGCTCACCTTGTTAACTGGGAACAGCGTCAAGGTGGTACATTACGTGAAGTTGTACAACGTGTTATTCCTCAATTACGTGGTGCTTATGGCACTGTAATTATGGACAGCCGTACACCTGAACTTCTTGTTGCTGCTCGTTCAGGTAGTCCGCTGGTGGTTGGTCTTGGTGTAGGTGAAAATTTCCTTGCTTCAGACCAGTTAGCATTATTACCTGTTACTCGTCGTTTTATCTACCTTGAAGAAGGCGATATTGTTGAAATTACACGTCGTCATGTTCATATTTTTGATGTGAATGGTGAGGAAGTTGTTCGCGATACGATTGAATCTAACGTTCAATACGATGCAGGTGATAAAGGTGTATATCGTCACTACATGCAAAAAGAGATCTACGAACAACCTCTTGCAATTAAAAATACGCTTGAAGGTCGTTTACAAGCGGAAGGTATCAATCTTAGTGAATTAGGTCCTAAAGCTGAAGAGATCTTATCTCAAGTAGAACATATCCAAATCGTTGCTTGTGGTACATCTTATAATGCAGGGATGGTTTCTCGTTACTGGTTTGAATCTTTAGCGGGTATTCCTTGCGATGTTGAAATTGCATCAGAATATCGTTATCGCAAACCCGCGACTCGTCGTAATAGTTTACTTATTACTTTATCTCAATCAGGTGAAACGGCGGATACATTAGCGGCTCTGCGTTTATCTAAAGAGTTAGGTTATCTATCATCACTGGCAATTTGTAACGTGGCTGGCTCTTCTTTGGTACGTGAATCTGAATTTGTCTTGATGACTAAAGCGGGTGCTGAAATCGGCGTTGCATCAACCAAAGCATTTACAACACAGTTAACCGTTCTATTAATGCTGGTGGCATATATGGGACGTATTAAAGGTGTCGCAGCATTAGAGCACGACGTTTCAACAGCATTACACGCTTTACCAAGCCGTATTGAAAGCATGTTATCGAAAGATAAAGTGATTGAAGCGTTAGCTGAAGATTTCTCAGAAAAAAGCCATGCTTTATTCTTAGGTCGTGGCGACCAATACCCGATTGCGGTAGAAGGCGCATTAAAGCTAAAAGAGATCTCTTATATTCATGCTGAAGCTTATGCTGCTGGTGAATTAAAACATGGTCCATTAGCCTTAATTGATGCAGATATGCCGGTTATCATCATTGCTCCGAACAATGAGTTATTAGAGAAATTAAAATCTAATATTGAAGAAGTTCGGGCGCGAGGTGGTTTACTGTATGTATTTGCTGATCAAGATGCTGGTTTTGAAGAAAACGAAACGATGAAGTTAATTTCTTTACCTCATGTTGAAGAACTTATCGCACCGATTTTCTATACCGTACCATTACAGTTGTTGTCTTATCATGTCGCGTTAATTAAAGGCACTGACGTAGACCAACCTCGTAACTTAGCAAAATCCGTTACGGTTGAATAAAAAAACGTCAAATAACAAATAAAATTTTATTATTTTTATTCAAACCCAGTAATATTTTAAACAATATACTGGGTTTTTTTATTATGTTTATTAGATTTATGGTATTTAGATATCTTGGACTTTATTTGCCAAATAAGGGGCTTGATCCTTAAATTAAGCGTACAGCAATATTAGGTGTTTTAATGATCACATATTATAAGTGGTTATTTTTTATCAAGATTCATTGATTTGATGCTGAAATCCTAAAATAAGTTGTTCTAATCCAAAATCAAAACGATGGGTAAAATCATCAGCAAAAAGAACATCTCTTGCTTGCCAAGTTTGTGGAAAATTATCTTGAACTAACTGTTTAAATGCTTCTCTTTTATTAGTGATTTCTTCTTTTTCTATCAGCATGACCGATTGTTGTTCTATACAGCAACCTAAAATAAAATAGAGCAAAGTCATGGTCATTTTGCTCGCTAATTCAGCAGATGCACCAGACTGCATAATGGCACTAATAAAAGTATTATTAATACGTAAGACATTTTCAGATATCACATAAGTACCTGCAAAGACTCTAGCGCCATCTCTATGGCGTAAAAATGCATTTCTTAAATCATAAGCTAGTTGCTTACTGTCTTCTTGCCAATGATGTGTCAATTCAAAATTGACTGCGACATCACTCACTATTCTGTCGGCGATACCTTCAATTAATGTTTGTTTATTATCGAAATGCCAATAAAGAGAGGCTGCTTTTATTTGTAAAGCATCCGCAAGTTTGCGCATGGTTAAACCTTCAATACCTTCTGATTCTAGTAGTGAAATAGCAGTATCTAGAATTTTTAACCGATCAATTTTAGGGATTTTCATAAATAATTCTCATTTCCTCTTTTCTATCTAACAATGTTAGTTTAACATATTTTTCAAGACTAACAATGTTAGATAGTGATTTTAATTAAGTAAAAAGTACTATTTAGGGGGGAGACATGGAAAATAAAGCATCAAAAAAAGAAAAAACAATGCAATTTATAATGAGTTATACACCTTGGGTTGCTGTCATTTTTGTTATTGTTTTTATTGTGATAGCGACATTAGATTGGGATAAATGGTGGAGTGATGCGCGTTATCAAACGACTGATAATGCTTACGTTAAAACAGATCCCACAATTTTAAAGTCTCGTGTAACAGGATTTATTTCTGAAATAAAAAAAGAAGATTATCAAATAGTTAAAAAAAATGAGGTGATTGCCAGTATTAATAATAATGAACAATTACTTAATAAAGCAGTGGCTAATGCGGAATTAGAAAAAGCACAATTACAATTCAATAATTTAAAAGAAGAGATAAAAGCCGTTGAGCTTAATATAGGAACATTACGTAATCGTTATGAAGCTATGATGATTGATGTTGCACAAGCAAAGCGAAATCCTTTATTACGAAAAGATTTAATTAAGAGTGGTGCGATTACTCAACAAAACTACCTTGATGCGCAATCTGATTTACAACGCCTAATTAAATTACAAAATGCATCTAAACATGAATGGGAACAAGCTCAGCAATCGTTAGTATTATTAAAAGCACAAGAACACATTCGTTTAACAGAAAAAAATATAGCTCAAACTCATTATCAACAGACTGAAACTGAGCTGACTTATACAACGATCAAAGCCCCTTTTGATGCACAGTTAAATAAGATAAAGGTCAATATTGGAAGTTTGGTCACATCAGGTACAGAAATTGTGACATTAACACCTCTGGATCGTATCTATATTATTGCTAATTTAAAAGAAACACAGATAAAAAGAGTGCTTCCAGATCAGCTTGTTACCATAAAGATAGATGCTTTTCCTCATGAAATATTCACAGGGAAAGTTCGTTATATTGGCGCTCAAAGTAGTGGTGAATCAGCCCTGATACCAGCAGATAATGGCAGTGGTAATTTTACTAAAGTCGTACAACGTATTCCTGTTTATATCACTTTCGATAATAACAATAAGTTATTAACTAAATTGCGTGCCGGTATGTCCGTGCAAGTAACAATAGACACAGAAAGTTTATCTATAGAGGCGATTGACGATGATGCTTAAATGTTTATCTGGCGTACAAGAAAGTCGACCTTTATATATTGTATTTTCTGTTTTTTTAGGCGCTATTTTATCTACGCTTTTTCTTCGTATGTTCTCGATTTCTTTAGCAGATATACGTGGGATTTTTGGTTTAGATATTTTACAAGGTTCTTGGTTAAACGTCGTGATTAATGCAGCTCAGTTAATGAGTATGACATTAGTACCTTGGTTTATGGTTATCTATGGTGCTGAAAAAATACTTATTGGCTCAAGTTTATTGCTTTTTTTCTGCTGTATTTTAATTGCTTCTTTTGGGGAATTTATTGGGCTACCTTTTTTATTAATATTGCATTTTTTTATTGGTTTTTGTTTAGGTGTTTATTTGCCTATGACGATTTCTTTGGCATTAAGAAGCTTAAATCCCAGCGTTTGGCTAATCGTTATGGCAGCTTATAGTTTACGTGTTTCTATTGGGATGGATGCTGGTGTGGGGATCTCAGGCTCTGTGATCGAAACTCTAAATTGGCGCTGGCTTTATTGGATTTCAATGCTATTTTCTCTGGCTATTATATTTTTTGCTTGGAAAGGAATGCCTATATCTCCTATCAACAAAGCATTATTAGCACAAAGTGATTGGGGAGGAATGACATTAAAATGCTTAGGATTAATTTTGCTTTATGTTGGTATTGTACAAGGTGAATTACTAGGATGGTGGGATTCAGGGCTCATTATTTCTTGCTTACTTGGTAGTAGTATTTTAATACTCATTTTTATTATTAGGGCATCAATTTATCGTAAAAGCTTTGGTTATTTAAATTGGTTTGCCAATCATAATTTAAGAATTTGTTTTGTTATTGCTTGTTTGTATGGGTTTTTAATGTTGCCAAACTCGCTGTTTGTACCTTCATTTTTGAGCATTGTAGCTGGTTTAAAAGCACAACAAATAGGTGAAGTGACTAATATAGCTTTTATTATTTATCTCCTTTTTAGCCCTTTTGCCATTATGATTGTTCGTCGATTAGAGCCTAGATTAGTGATGATGATAGGGATCGCAATTATTGGGATTGCTTGCTTGATTGGGCATCAAATAACGTATCAATGGCGGGCGGATGATTTCTGGTTATTAATGATAGTACAGGCTATTGGAGAGTGTATTTTATTAATTGGTTTGATTGCTTCATTTGTCACCAATATTAAACCTAGCGAAGCGTTACATCTCGGTGCTTATATCTCGATAGCCAGAGTATTAATGCCTGCTCTGGCAGGGGCTTTAATGAATACCTATTTGCGAATATCTTATGATACACATCACCATTCATTGAGAGGTTATATTCAAACAGGAGAGCAGAAATTATTTGGGGATTTTCTAGAAAATATTCAGCATGTTAACTCTTTGGTAATAAGAGGATCTCATGTTGCTTCTTTTATTGATGGTTTTCAAATTATTATGTGGTTTGTTGTTTTCGGATTAATTTGTATGATTTTTTTAAAGCCTTCTCCTATTAATCCTATTGTGCCTACATTATTTACAATAAAAAAATAAAACTCTGCCCGCAAATCGATAACAGGCAGAGGAAAATAGCACTCTCGGAGAGATATATCGCGATTAAAACAACATTACAGTAAGAACAAAAATAAGTAAGAAAAGAACTAATTGTAAGATTTAAATAGGGATTGGTTACCTGACTTATCAAAGGCGATAACTTGGTAAGGTTCTTTGTAGTCACCTGCATACATACCTAAACTACCTGCTGGCATCCCTGCAACAGCAATACCGGATTTAGACTTATCAATTAAGTCGATATTTTTTAGGCTATCAACCGGGATATGTCCTACTAAATCTTTGCCTTGATAAGTCGCAAAGTGACAGCTTAATAAATTATTGGGTACACCCGCTTGTTGATATTTTTCCATTAATTGCGTTTCTGAGACAATATTGACTTTGACGTTAAAGCCCGCATCTTTCACACCATCAGCCCATAAAGTACAGCATCCACAACTCTCGGTTTTATAAACCTCAACAACATTATGATTAGAAGCATAAGCTGTACTTGTAAAAGCAGAGATTGCAATGATAGAAGGTAGTAATAATTTATTCATTGTTCATTCCTTTTATTAAGTTGATAGACGAAACAATAATCTTTCCCCCTACTGGAAGGTCAATTTAATTAAGGTATAAACGCGTAGAGTTTTGTAAAAAAATATTTATAGAAAACAAAGATATAAAGAATACACTATTTATCCTTTTTTGATATTTTTCGAGAACATGACACGATATAAGAAGAAAAAAGCCTGCATAGCAGGCTTAAAATGGAGAAAACAGGGTAAACGTAGAGTAGTTAGGATGTAAACGACTATGAGGGTATCTCATGAGTTAAATCACTGCTTGCGAAGAGTCTTTGTGCTTTAACGTGTAATAACTATAAACCTAAACTTAACCTGAGGTTAAAGCGGAGAAATTTGTATAAATGATCCAATTTTATTGATTAAACTAAAATATAAAAAAATGAAAAGAAAAAAGCTAATACATTTCAATATATTAGCTTTTCTAATAATCAGATTATATTTAATTTAAAGACAAATTATTTGATAGTAATTATTTGATAATAGTAATTTGTTTTACATCGATCTCAGTACTTGTCCATTCTTTATCAACTTTACCTTCAATTCTGACGGTATTATCTGGTGTAACTGTTTGTCCACGCCATCTTTTGTTGTCGATATCCACATTAATACCGCCAGTGCTGTCTTCAAAAACGTACAACTCATCACCAATTTTTTGGGTAATTTTACCTGTTAAGATAACCCAAGTATCATCAGAAAGATCTTTTGCTTTTGCAACAGTGGTTTCGCTAATGGAAGGGCCTTTAAATCCCCCTTGATCAGCACTTGATTGGATAGTGCCTTGAGGAGAAATAAAACCACCATTATTATGAGAGGTTGTATTGGCTTGAGATGCAAAAGCCAACGTACTACCAATTAATAATACAAGAATTTTTTTCATATCAAGCTCGCTTATAGGTTAATAATTCAACTAATTAATGTGTTAGATTTTATTTCACTTCAATGTATAAAACTGCATTTTAAGGTAAATTCAGGTATTAATATATCAACTGATTGATATTAACCTTTAAATTATAGACCTTTATTTTGATTTGTTCTTTTTGTTGATATAAGCATCTATCACTAAATACTTCTTTTCTTTAAGTTAAATCCACTAGTTATTTCCCCTTGGGATCGGTGTTGGCGGTTATTCAAAAATATACCCTTTGGGATCATTGTTTTTAGATGTATTACCTCTTATTATCCAGCGCTTTCAAATTTTTTTTAATTTTCCCCTATTATTTTTAGAGGTTTTAGGTTTTATGACTAACGAACGCATTGCCAATCCGGGTCCATTAGGTTTAATGGGTTTTGGTATGACAACGATTTTGTTGAACATACATAATGCCGGTTTTTTCCCTGTAGTCTCAGTTATTATGAGTATGGGAATTTTTTATGGTGGGATCGCTCAAGTTATTGCTGGAATTTTTGAGTTCAAAAAAGGCAATACTTTTGGGGCCACTGCATTTACCTCTTATGGCTTTTTTTGGGTAACCTTGGTAGGGATTTGGTTATTACCCGTAATGGGCTTAAGCGAGCCAACAACACCTCTCTTTTTGGGCGTGTTTTTAGCGCTATGGGGAATTTTTACCTTCTTCATGTTTATTGGTACCTTAAAAGCCAATAAAGCACTTCAGTTTGTCTTTTTAAGTCTGACTATTTTATTTGCTTTGCTGGCGATAGGAAATATCACCGGTAATGCACTGATTTTAAAAATTGCAGGCTTTGAAGGCATTATTTGTGGTGCCAGTGCTTTTTATCTTGCAATGGCTGAAGTATTAAATGAGATGTATGGTAGAACAATACTGCCAATTGGTCACAAGTAACTGCTTTATAAAGAAGTGGCTATTTAGCCACTTCTACTACTTGGCTTTTACGGCGTATTAATTTTCTTGCACACCATGCATAAAGTAACCCTGCAACAACCCCTGCAATATGTGATTCTGTTGATACACCTAATTGGCCGGGAATTAATCCATAAGCCATTGATCCATAATAAAACAGAACAAAAAGTGCAATTATAATATCGATAATTTTATGTCGAGTAAAAGCGTGAGCAATAAGTAAAGACCATAATCCAAAAATCCACCCACTTGCACCAACATGAATAGCACTTCGTCCAAAAATCCAAACTAATAATCCACTTACGATAATAATAAATATACTGGATAACACATATTCTCGTAGAGATTGTGTCATGGATAAAAAGCTAAGAATAAGAAGCGGGAGTAGATTACTAAATAGATGAGACCAAGATCCATGAATGAAAGGCGCAATAAAAATACCGATTAAGCCTTCACCCGTTCTTGGAATAATCCCCCATTGCAGAAGAGATATGGTGAATAGTGAGTTAATAAGTTGAAGTAAAACTAATATGATAGTTAACCCACCAAGAAAGGTGAGTCTTTTTTTAAACCAAACCTTATCCATAACGGTAGCCTTAATAATGTGATGACATTGATCATACGCTATAAACAGAAGAGCCTTTAATAAAAAAAGAAAGGCTCTTTTCTATTTATCAGTCTAATAAATTAAGGCAAGCAGCTCCACGAGCACCACCTGCATCACCATGACGTGCTTTTTCTATTAATGGGATTTGTGCATTTCCGTACACACAGTGTGAGAGGTATTCCGGTAATAGCTCATACAGTGCGTTAAATTGTGATAATCCACCACCAATAACAATTAAATGAGGGTCAAGTACAGTAAGAATATTGCTAAGGTAAATCGCAAGTACTTTCATATAGCGATCAACATGCTCTTGAGTCTTTTTATCACCGGCATAATATTGCTCAACAATATCAACAGCTCTTTGTGGGGCATTATTGAACGCTTTATACATACGTTCAAAACCTCGACCTGATAAATAGGTTTCAAAACATGCTTTTTTACCACAACCACAAATAATTTTTGGCATTGTTTCTCCGATCACGTTATCTGCATCTACATTCAGATTCATATGACCGATTTCACCAGCAATTCCATTCTTGCCAGACAATACTTTACCATCAATAACAAAACCGCCCCCCACGCCAGTTCCTAATATAAGACCTAATACAGAAGGGTGATGACGAAATTCTGGGTCCCAAGCTTCCGATAAGGCAAAGCAGTTGGCATCATTTTCAACTTTAACGGGTCTATTGAGTATATGCGCGAGATCGTGAACCATAGGCTTGTATTTGGCGGCTGGAACGTTAGTGGTAAATACTGTTCCTTCTTTTGCATTCACAATACCAGGAACACCAACACCCACTTTTCCCTTACAACCTAGTTCGTTATCAGCTTCTAAAGTGAGTTCTTTAAAAACATTCAATAATGCTTGATAGTCATTTTTAGGGGTAGGAACACGTTTTTGCCATACTTGAGTCAGTTCTTTATCAAAAACGGCAAGCTCAATTTTTGTGCCGCCCATATCAAAACCATAATACATATCAGTCTCTTAATTATTCTGTAAATATTATTTATAGCAACGACAAGGTTGTCGTTACGTGGCCATTTCTATTTCAGTCAATACTTAAGCTATCTCTACTGCTTATATACACTAGGTTAAAGAAGAACAGTGATTGGTGACAGTTGAGTTTTCTTTATCTATTGATTACTACCTTCAATTAAAACACTACGTACTTTCATTAGAGCAAAGCCTAATAAATTTAATCCATTCCAAAGAAGCGGGTTGTTAATCTCATTGTCTTGCTCACTTAAACCAACCCCCCATATCTTATCAACGGGGCTTGCCTCAACAAGCACACGATTGCCTGTTGAAATTAGAAATTTACCGAGTTCTTCATTTTGGGAAAACTTAGCGATATTGGCACGAATAACAATATCCATACGGTGTTGTTCCCAAATACCTTGATCAAATCCTTTTACTTCTCTGCCTAATGCTTTTGCTGAGCCTGGATTAGATGCAGTAATAATGCGCTTTCTAACTTCTATATCATTAAATAGCTTCGCTTTTTCAGCCATCATATAGTGTTCAGCACTGGCATAACGCACATCATCCAAGATAAAAGGTGCTGGATACCATTGGCTAAAGCAACTTTTTGCGATGTCGTTACCTTTACTTTTGTGTCCCCAAAAGTAGATGTACTTTATTTTCTTACCGGCACGAAATTCTTTTTTTAATTGTTCTAAATCCATCTTTTTTCCCGTTAAGTTGAATACTCCTAATTCACCTAATAAAGATAGCATAGAAGTAAAGAAGGATAGAGTGCCTTTTTGCTATTCTGTGAGTAGGTGAAGCGATTCCGCTATTTTAAAATTATGCTTAATAAACGAGTCTTAATTTGATTAGTTTTTGCTAAATGATAAAAAAAATAGAACTTAGATTGCTAGGATTACTCTTAAAAAAATACGCTAAAGAGCCTCTTTATTTATATGGTTACATAAAAAGATAATCCTAAAACGACACTATTTAATTAGTATAAAGATATAGTTAATTAAGTATTCTTAATATAAAAAATCGCAATTATGAGTATTTATACTAAATATTGGTATTTATAACTAAAATTTTATTTATAATTTAATTAAATCAATTGGTTATATCTTTTTGTTTGTCGATTTTCATTATTACATTTATTATTTGAACTAAGTCACGCTTGTGCGTTTGTTAAGCTAAATTAACAATATCATTTTATAGATAAAATATCACTTAAGTTAATTATTCTAGAATATAGGTTATTCTTAGCGGTATTTACTATAAGTAAATAATAAAGCTAATCATAGATTGATAATCTATTTTTGTCTTTTATTTTAATGTTTTTTTCTAAAACTTAACCAATGCTGATGTATTTTATTTTTCTTTAATAAAATAAGGTGGTCGTAATATGATAAAAAACAATAAATTCACTTTTTAGGTGTAAAAAAAGAGTCTGTTTTGATGATGATCAATATGAATAAATAATAATTTCTATTTTTAATTATTATTTTTTTAATCTTTTTTAGAATGAAAAATAGAAGGGGTATTAAAATTGATCTTGATAGGCTCTTTGTTTTTTAGAAGAAATAATATCAATAAATAATTATTTTAGAATTTTATTTTTATAAAATTTATACAAATTGTTATTAATTAACTGTAGTTATTATCTGGGTTTTAAACCTGTTTTTTTAGGTAAAAAAGACGCTATTTTTGATAGTAATAATAAATATGAAACTAAGTAAAAGTACCCATTTTTATAAAGTGAAAATGAGTGAGGTTTTACTTTTTACACTTTTTTTGATGTTGTCTTTTTCATTAAAATAATTATACAATTTAATTTAAATAATCATTACTCCTAATCGGATGATGTTTATTTGTAATTAAATAGAACAGTGTTTATAAGATTATTTTACCCTACATAGTTGATGTTCATTAATTGATGATTTAATGAGAGTTTAAATATGAATTTATAAAGATATATTTTTAACTTATTGTGAAAATTATCTATAAGGTTCTCTCTTCCTTATTTTGGATGAGCATCAAGTTATTGAACAAGGTTTAGAGTACTGTTATTAAAGGGGCCACACTATGTATGATGATATTAGTAACCTAAAAGATAAATTTCAGGAAGATGCCTTTGCTTTTCAAGAGTTTACTTCCTCGGCAACACAAGATTTTAATAATAAAATAGAACCAGTAGTTATAAATAAAGAAAATAATACTAAAATTAGTAAGTTAAGTAATAATACGTTTTCTGAAACTTCACTTGTAGTGAAAAACGAACCAAAACAGCCTGTTACTGCATCGTCTATTCCTTCTTATCACCAGGATGCTTTAGTTGTTAAAGCAAAGAAAGACAATTTAATTAAGAGTAAGCAAAATTTGTTAGCAGATAATAAAATATTTGATAGCAAAGAAACTGATAGAGTTCATGCTCATGAAAAAATATCACTAAAAGATATATTTTCATTTATTGCCTCTGTTTAATCTAAATAAGCAAAACTCTTTGTGTAAATAAATAATATTGACTGGTGTCAATCTTTAGCCATTGTTATTTTATTTTTTAAGATGGGTTTGTTTCTTTTCGATATTTATTAATGTCGATAGGGTGCCTTTGTCTTAAGAAAAGATCTATGGCGATGACAAAGGTATGGGTTTATGAATAAAATATTTAAAACATTAATTACGGCTTTTCTATTGATAACAATGTTTTCACTCATTGTTATGCCAATGAGCGCCGAACAACAATATATATTTGGTATTATCAATATATTGCTGTTATTTGTTATCGGTTTTAAAAAATCAAAGAAACGATTATTAACAATGGTTTTTATTTCATTGTTGATGTCAACACGTTATCTCTACTGGCGTGCAACAAATACTTTAAATTTTAATACAACGATTGAAGCTGTTTTAGGTAGTGGTTTATTTATGGCTGAGATTTATTCTTGGATAATATTAGTCCTAGGATATTTCCAAACGTCATGGCCATTAAATAGAAAAATAGCACCTTTACCTAAAGATGTGTCTCAATGGCCTACTGTTGATATTTATATTCCAACCTATAACGAAAGCTTAGATGTTGTACGTGATACCGTCCTAGCTGCACAAGCTATCGATTATCCACAAGATAAAATGAAAGTTTATATATTGGATGATGGTAGTCGTGAAGAATTTAAACAATTCGCGGGTGATGTTGGTGTAACTTACATTGAACGTGAAGTTCATGATCACGCTAAAGCGGGTAACTTAAATCACGCGATGGGATTAACAGACGGTGAGTTAATCTGTGTTTTTGACTGTGACCACATCTCAACACGTATTTTCTTACAAGCAACAGTAGGAAGCTTTCTGGAAGATCCAAAATTAGCGTTGATCCAAACTCCACACTATTTTTACTCGTCAGACCCATTTGAACGTAACTTAAGTGCGGCTAAAGATGCACCACATGAAGGCGCACTTTTCTATGGCCCAGTTCAACGTGGTAATGATAATTGGAATGCGACATTCTTCTGTGGTTCATGTGCTGTTATGCGTCGTAGTGCTCTTGAAGAAATCGGGGGGATTGCTGTTGAAACGGTAACCGAAGACGCACACACGGCACTTAAATTACAACGTTTAGGTTGGAACTCTGCGTTTATTGATATTCCTTTAGCTGCGGGTCTTGCAACAGAACGTTTAGCATTACACGTTAACCAACGTATTCGTTGGGCTAGAGGGATGACACAAATATTCCGCGTGGATAATCCCATGTTGGGGCGTGGTTTAACATTCCCTCAGCGTTTATGTTATCTCAACGCGATGCTTCACTTTCAGTATGGTTTGCCTCGTATCATCTTCTTGACAGCTCCGTTACTGTTTATGTTATTTAACCTTAATATTATCGCTTCATCTGCAAGCATGATATTTGCCTATGCATTACCACACTTGATCATGTCGGTTTATGTCAACTCGAAAAATATCGGTAAATACCGTTACTCTTTTTGGGGGGAAATTTATGAAACCGTCATGGCATTTAGCTTGGTACTACCTACCTTACTGAGCTTAGTTTCACCAAAATTAGGTAAATTTAACGTAACAGATAAAGGCGATTTGCTTGATAAAAGCTATATGGATTACCTCACTGTACGTCCATTAATTATCACTGCACTTCTTCTGATCACTGGGATTTCATGGGTTGTTATTCGTTACCTATTAAATGACTTCCAAGGTATTGACCCTCTGGTTATTGTTTTAAACCTTACTTGGGCGACTTACAGTTTATTTATCATTCTTGCTTCTATCGCGGTGGGTAAAGAGACTCGACAAATTCGTAAACATACTCGAATCAATGCATCTCTACCGATTACGTTACATTTTGATGATGGTGCTGAGTTAACAACGACCACTGAAGATATTTCAATGGGAGGTGTTCGCATTGCTGTGAATAAGATGTCTGAACTTCGCCAACGTAATGTCACATCAATCACTCTGAATGTACAACGAGATGAAGTTACTGTTCCTGTTGAGATGGTGAGTTTAGAAAGCAATCAACTTCGTCTTGAATTCTTACCTATTGATTTAAATCTTCGTCGTAAATTGGTGCGTATTATCTTTGGTCGTGCTGATGCATGGATCCATCAAGCGGATTATAAAGATAAACCATTTAAAGAATTGGCAGGTATTACACGTTGTATTTTTGAATTGTTCTTTGGTCGTCGCCAAAAAGTGAAAGCGCCAGCAACAAGAACAAAAGCTTCACTCTCTGTGCAATCTATTAACGGGGATGACTAAGCATGAAAAAGAAACTGACATTAATGCTGAGCCTAACGGCGATAGCGATCGCAAGTATTAATCTTTCTCAAGCAGATACCGGAATGTTAGCGCTAGGAGGGGAGTTTTTACCTGACCCGACTTCTTCTTATACACATTCGCCAGTGCAACAAAATGCGAATACCCTGATCCAACGTGAAGATAGCGTATTGTCTGAAGCGCGTAATATTGAAGAACAATTAACATTGGCGCAGATGGGAAGCCCATCACCTATCGTGTTATCAGGAAGAAAATTACTTTCTGGTGTGACGTTTAATATGGCGAACGATTTATTTATTGATAACGCTACATTAACGATGAAAGTGAAAGCGTCTCAAGGATTAATTCAATCTGATCAAACACTTCACTTAATGCTAAATGGTCAACCTATGGGATTTCTACCTTTGGAAGAAGGTGGGCAAGAGCATGAATATGTTTTAGAAATTCCTGAAATGATGTTGACGAATGTGAATAACCTCAGCTTTCGTTTAGCGAATCGTGATGCTTTGGATGAAAACCAATGTATTCCTCCGCTGGCTGAAGGATTAAGTCTGGTTATTTCACCAGATTCATCATTAGATTATCGAGGTCGCTGGATTAATGGCGGGTATAGTCTGGAACGATTGCCCCTACCGTTCTTTGATCCTGACAGAATGACAGCGACCTCGTTACCTATCATATTGTCAGATAAACCGGATCATGCTGAGGTAACAACCGCCGCCATTGCAGCGTCATGGTTTGGTAGTTTTAGCCATGATATTAAACAAGTTGATTTGCCGGTTTTAATGAATCAGTTACCTGAAAGTGATGGTGTTTTAGTTGGCTATTCAGGACAAACTATTGCGGGTATTACATTACCATCAGGAAATAGCGGGCAATTAACTATTGTTGATAACCCAGTAGATCCTGTTTTCAAATTATTACTGATCAGCGGTGATAATGAGAAATCTCTTCGCCAAGCGGTATGGGCATTAAACAACGGTAAATTGCCACAAGACGATCACTTAGTGGTGCCGTTTCAAACGCTTGCTATGAGTCAGGATTACGATGCACCTCGTTGGTTAAATACCAATAAACCAGTTACGTTAAATCAAATTGCCAATGGCAGTGATGAGTTCTCACGCCAAGGTATTAACCATGCACCAAATCAGTTTTCGTTTCGTGTCTCTCCTGATCTCTTTTGGTGGGATGGTGATGCGCTACCTTTAGATTTGAAATATGTATTTCCTCATTCGGATAAACTAAATAGTCGTCGTTCTTCATTAATTGCCTCTTTGAATAACCAATTCTTAGGTGCGTTGTATCCGGCGCGTTCAGAACCTTTAGGTATGCTAAGACAATGGCTAGGAATGGAGAGTGAAGAGCAAAACAGCACACTCTATTTAAACCCTCGCCAAATTTATAGTCAGAATCAATTACAGTTTTATTTTGATTTACGTGAACCGGATGATTCACCGTGTATTTTAACGGATGGCAGTAGTTTGATTAGCCGAATCGATCCGCAATCAACGCTGCAATTTAAAAATACTTGGCACTACTCAAGAATGCCGAACTTGGCTTATTTTTCAGGGGCATCATTCCCATTTAGTCGTCTGGCGGATTTTTCACAAACCACACTGTTATTACCTGAAAATCCAACAATAGAAGAGCTTTATACCTTAGTGAACTTAATGGCGAGATCAGGTTATGCCACAGGTACACCGGTTTCTCATGCTTCGGTTTTCTTAGGTGCTAAAGAGCTTGAGAAAAATAACCTCTCTCAACACGATGTGTTAGCGATTGGCTCATTAAGTAGTGAGGGATTTCTACCTGCTCGTTTTTCACAACAAACGTTCTCATTTTTAAATAAAAACGTTGAAATCAAACCTCAATCACTGATTGATAAAGCAAAAGGTTGGATTGCTGGCGATTATTTATCTCAAAGTGGTGATGCTGCAAGTTACTTATCTTCAGTGAAAGATTGGCGTGGCATGATGAGTTTTATCTCACCTTGGGCAAGCGATAGGGTTGTCGTATTGGTTACAGCTAAAGGTAATGATTCGATAAAAACCATTATCAATGACTTAAATTTAGCTCAAATAAATGCGGCTATTAAAGGCGATATCACGCTTATTAGTGGTAAAGACACCGTAAAAAGTTTCCATTTAGGTGAACACTTCTCACAAGGTGACTTACCTTTCTTACAACAATTCCTTTGGTATAGCTCTAGACACGTATATTTGCTGGGTCTTTTAGCTGTTGGTTTTTGTGCACTGACGGGCTTCGTGACTTATTACTGGTTACAACGTCGTTCAACTCGTCGTTTACATCAGATATCACAGCATCGTTCAGACAAATAAGGGGGATATAAGATGAAAAATCATGCACTTAATACCATCGTTAAAGTCATCTATGCCGGTTGCATTCTCGGGGCTTCAAGTCAAGTACAAGCAACGGCAGTTGAGGCAAATACAACAGCAACTGATCCAAATATTGTCAGTTCGCTTATTGAACAAGCAAATTATTGGCACGGTAGAGCACACGATGAACGTGCTGTAGAAGCACTGCAAAAAGTCCTAATTATGGAAAGTAATAATCAGGATGCGCTGTATTTAATGGCATTTTTTACGGCACAACAAGGTAATGAAAAACAAGCAACGTATTGGCGAGAAAAACTTGCGCAAATTGCACCGCAAGATCCACGAATTGAAGGATTAAAAAACATCCGATCATCACAATTTAGTGAACAACAATTAGGATATGCCAGAGAATTAGCCAAGAAAGGACAACATGAAGAAGCGATAAAAGCGTATCAACGTTTATTTGTTAGCAGTGAGCCACCAGAAACACTGGCGTTAGAATATTATCAAACCATGGCGGGTGTACCTGCAATGTTGCCTCAAGCTATTACGGGATTAAAGCAACGTGCTGCAGCAATGCCTGACAATAAAGAAACGCAAAAAGCATTAGGATTAACGCTAACGTATAACGAAGAGACTCGCCGTGAAGGTATAACTATTTTAGGTAATATCTCGGGTGATGAGTCAGCCAAAAAAGGTATGCGCCAAGCGCTGTTATGGCTGAATGTTCGTCCTGATGATGACGTTCTATATAAAACCTATTTGCAAGCAAACCCGAATGATAAAGCGGTTGCAGAGCATTTCCAAGGTGCTATTCAAGGTAATGCACGCCAAGCAGGCTATACCGCATTAAATAAAGGTAAATTGAAAGAAGCTGAAGGTTATTTCAAACAAGCTTTAGCGGCAGATAACAATGATGCGCAAGCTTTAGCCGGTTTAGGTTATATCGCATTACGTTCAGGTGATTTAACGACAGGTCAGCGTTTATTAAACCAAGCTGCGCAATCAGGTGGTGAACAAGGCAGTAAATGGAAGCAACAAGCGGAAGATGCGGGTTTTTATGCGCAATTACGTAGTGCACAACAACGTGCTAAACAAGGAAATATCCAACAAGCTCTTGATCAATTAACACCATTAACGGGGGCTTCAGGTGAAAAAGGATTGTCTGCTAACTTATTACAAGCTGACTTATTACGAAAACAAGGTAATTTACCTGCTGCTCACCAATTGTTATCAGGGCTTTATCAGCAAAACAGCCATAATGAAAAAGTGATTTCTGCTTATTACTATTTATTAGTTCAGGAAGGGCAGAATACGAAAGCAGAACAATTACTGGCTCAACAATCTGCTTCTTTGCGTCAAAAACTTACCGCGAATACAGATCCTTCTGAGAAATTACGTCGTGAAGCACAAAAAGCGTTAGAAAATGGTAATCGTGTTCAAGCAAGACAATGGCTTTTGCAAGCGCAGCGTAAAAACCCACAAAATAACTGGGTTTACCTTGATTTAGCACGCCTAATGGCTGCTGATGGTGACAGTGCTGGTGCAAAAAACATCATTTTACAGCTACAAAACCGTAGAACGAGAGATTCTGATTATGTGGCATCCCTGTTTTATGTTGAGCAAAAAGAGTGGGATAAAGTTTTTAACTTACTCAGTCGCCATAATCAACAAACCGAAGCTGAGAAAGAGCTATTGCAGCGTGCTCGCTTTCATCGCCAACTTGCGCAAGCTGACCATTATCGTCAGGCAGGAAACCTTGTTGCAATGCGGAATATTTTACGACCATTAATTAATCAAGTTGCTGATTATCCAAATGATGTGGGGGAATTAGCAGAAAAACTAGTTAACAGTGGATTAAACGATGAGGCATTGCAATTAGTCGAAAGTGATATTGCAAAAGGCACTAAAGGCTCGATAGGTAATTACGCTGGTCATATCAATGTTCTCAATGAGTTAGGTCGTTATACACAGGCATCTAGCTTGATTAATGATCCCGCGTTACAACAAGAAACGCCGATTGTTGAGAAAAAGCGCTTAGAAGTTGCCACTAAGGTTGCGCAAGCAGATAGCTTACGTGAAAAAGGTGAAATTAAAGCGGCTTACGACACGTTAGTGGTTGCTTTAAAAACATCGCCAAATGAACCTGATTTATTAATGGCATTAAGTCGAGTTTATTTAGCCCAATCAATGCCTGAACAATCAAACAAAATTCTTTCTTATTTAGAGAAAGAGCAAGGAAAAGATAGCAAATTAATCCAAGCTCAAATCGAAGTGGCATTAGCACAAAAAGATGGAAGAAAAGCACAACAGTTATTGCAACAAATACCTTCATCTTCACAACCCGCTTATTTATTACAGGCTGCACAAATTGCGCAATTAAATGGTGAGAATCGAAAAGCATTAACATTACTGCGTAGTGCGCAATGGCAAAACAGTGATAACACATTAAAAACCTCAGCGGGTCAATTAAGTGCATTAGGAGAAAGTGACAATCCTGCTATTGCGAGTTCTCTCTATGAACGCAAAGAGATGGCATCGGTTCAACGTTCTATTCGTGAACTAGAAGAGAAAGTCTCACCTTGGGTACAAGGTGGTGTGGCTATACGTCATCGTAATGGTGATAAAGGATTATCTAACGTCACTGAAATTTCAGCACCAATCAGTATTTCAAGTGTACCTGGTGAGGAATTTCGTTGGGAATTTAGTGTTAACCCCATTTCGATGACAAGTGGTTCGGTTTCAGGAGAAAGAGCAAACCGTTTTGGTACAGGTCAGCTTCAACATGCTGAACGTTTTGCTAAAAATAGCGATAACCATGATGAGAAAAACAAAATTAATGCCGATGAAGCAGGCAGTCAACGTGCTTCTGGTGTTGAATTAGGACTGCGTTTATCAGACAAGGATGTCAGCTTTGATGTGGGTTCAACGCCATTAGGTAAAGATACCGCAACGGTTGTTGGTGGCATCACATATTCACCTCAAATTAGTCAAAATGGGCAATTAACACTGACTGCAGAGCGCAGAGCCATAAAAGATAGTCTACTTTCTTATATGGGGCGTACTGATCCAATGACAGGCGAAAGTTGGGGGCGTGTAACGCGTAACGGCGCTAAAGTTCAATATGCTTGGGATGATGGAAAAATTGGGGCTTATGCTGGTGGTGGTTTCTATAACTACGAAGGTAAAAGTGTTGCGAGTAATGATGAAGTGAAAGCGTGGATTGGTTCGTATGCTAAGTTCTATAAAGATGATCAACAAGAAGTAAAAGCTGGTGTACATGTTGATTATATGAACTTTAGAAATAACCAAAACTACTTCTCATTAGGACACGGTGGTTACTTTAGTCCACAAGATTATGTGTCTGTTTCATTGCCTGTTGCTTATACCCGTCGTTTTGAAAAAGGTGAAGTCTCATTAAATGGTGCAATAGGGATACAAAGTTACAAACAAAAAGGCAGTGATTATTTCCCAACACATGGTTATATGCAAAACGCATTAAATAAAAAGAATGCGAGCGATCCTCGTATTAAATCTCAGTACGAAGAACAAGACGAAACAAATTTCACTTACAGATTAGGTTTAGACGCGAAATATTATTTAAACAAAGAAACCGAGTTAGGTGTCAGCTTATCGCATGATACATCGGGTGATTATGCTGAAGATAATATGTGGTTACACTTAAAATATACCCCAGACTTCCTGTCTAAATAATTAAGGAGACAAATAATGAATAAGCATGACAGTGATATCTTACAATTACCTTTTGAAAGTGGCTGGCAAGATCTAACTCAATTATTATTTTTTCAAATTTTAAATGACAATGATATTTCTACTGCGGGAAATAAATTAAGGAATATCGGTAAAGATATTGCATTACGTTATCCTTTACCTGAAAGCGAAAATATTCAATTACTTGAATCACATATTAATCGTGTATTAACGCTATTTAAATGGGGTTTTGTCACGATATCTCCTGCAATGAGTGAACTTTTACTGGTTCATTGTGCATGGCCTCATTTTACGCAAAGCCAAGATGATGCTCAGTGGCGTGTTGCAAGTGCGGGTGTTTTAGAAGGGTTGTATGAAGGCTGGTTAACGAATCAAGGTGGTAATGCCAAAATGCAAGTACATCGCCAATCTACTGACGCAAAAGATGTCTTTATTTTCCGCTATGCACATAACTCATCAGCCGAATAATAATATATATGCTTTATTGATGAGCATAGGAGGTCAAAAATGAATGAAATGATATTTAATGATGATAATTCTAAATGCTTATTAATAAAGCAATTTACTAATAATGTCTTTATGATGTTAGTAACAGACATTAATGGCATCATTATTTATGCAAATGAAAAATATTGTGAATTTAATAATGTTCACTTTGAAAATATAAAAGGTAAAAAATACAGCTTATTTAATTTGATTGATGAAAATCAAATCAATTGTTGTGTGAATGGTAATAATGATAATAAGGGAGTATATCGATTAGAAGCCAAAAGAAATAACGATACACAACAAGCTATATGGGAAGATATTAGTATTATTCCTGTGTTTGATGAAGATAATTTAATTTCTCATTATGTATTTATTAGCTTGGATATTACTGATAAAGTAGAGCTAAGAAATGAATTATTTAATAAAAGTTATATTGATTCATTAACTGGAATATCTAATCGATTAAGTATCGTTGAAAAAATTGAAAATGAACGATTAAATATTTCACAACCTTCTTCATTTTGCCTTGGTATTATAGATTGCGATAAATTCAAATCTATTAACGATAAATTTGGGCATCATGCAGGCGATACAGTATTGTGTGAAATATCAAAACGGTTGTCGCAATTAGAAAATAATGAAGTTTATTGTGGACGACTTGGTGGTGATGAGTTTGCTGTGCTTTTCCCTAAAGGATTACGTTCTTGTTCTATCATTTTGTTAGAAATAATAGAATCACTTTGGAAATCAATGGAAAAGCCCATCAATATTAATTCGGATTTTATGTTAACCCCTTCAATTAGTTTAGGTATTGCTGAATATCCTAAAGACGGAAAAACATTATCTGAATTATTAAAATCTGCAGATAAAACACTTTATTCTATAAAAGAAATGGGTGGTAATAAATATGGGTTTTATTCTGGGTTTTAAATAGAAGTATTTAAATAAAGTTTTTTTAAATAAAGATATATAAAAATAACATTATCTCTTTTTAACGAAGAGGGAGGTAACTGTTTTTAAAATATATCTAGCATTCCTGATGAAATATAAGAGTAAATTTAAAATAATACTAAATATTAGTTTTAGATAAATATTTATTAGAGGATTTTATTATGATGAAAGCGGTTATCCCTGTTGCTGGATTAGGTACTCGTATGTTACCTGCAACGAAATCAATTCCTAAAGAAATGCTGCCTATTGTTGATCGCCCTTTAATTCAATATATTGTTGAAGAGTGTGCTCAGGCTGGTGTTGAGGAAATTATTTTAGTTACTCACTCTTCCAAAAATTCAATTGCTGACCATTTTGATACCAGCTTTGAATTAGAAAATATGCTGGAACAGCGTATTAAAAATAAATTATTAGAAGAAGTGCGTTCAATTTGTCCTGACAATGTCAAGATTGTCCAAATTCGCCAAGGTCATGCTTTAGGTTTAGGCCATGCAATTTGCTGTGCGCGTCCAGTTATTGGCAATAATCCATTTATTGTTTTATTGCCGGATGTTTTATTAAATGCGCATTATTGCGATCCTAAACATGATAATTTATCAGCAATGATAAAACGTTTTGAAAAAACAGAACGTAGCCAAATTATGGTTGAACCTGTGCCAATGAGCCAAGTGCAACAATATGGTGTTGTAGATTGTGAAGGTGTTTTCTGTCCTCAAGGTAATTGGGCACCTATTCGTCGTATCGTAGAAAAACCAAATCCTGAAGATGCACCTTCTAATCTTTCTGTTGTTGGTCGTTATGTTTTTTCTGAAGCTATCTGGGAATTATTAGATGGTCTACCTGCTGGTGTTGGTGGAGAAATTCAATTAACAGATGCGATTGATTTATTATTGAAAAAAGAAGTTGCTGAAGCATATACCTTAGTAGGTAAATCACATGACTGTGGTAATAAGCTAGGGTATATGAAAGCCTTTGTTGAATATGGTCTACATAATTCTGCGTTAAAAGAAGAATTTACTTCTTGGATGCAGGACTTTTGTGAAAAAACATTGTTACCCAAAACAGAAGTCATAGAAGAAGATGAAGTCAGTGAAGCACAAAAGATAGTTGCTATCTTTTGAGTTTATATTGAAATAATATGCAATATGCCGACCGAAATAAGATAACGGTCGGCAATAGCAGGAGAGAAAGGCAATGTCTTTTAGGCACTTATCTCGTTGTAATTATCTATTTTCTACATTTTTTATTTTAGGTTTGTTGCTTATGGTTTCGCCTTCAATACAGGCAGCAGATACTCAAATAGGATGGCAACAGTTTAAAGAGCGCTATATTAAGGAAGACGGGCGAGTTATAGACAGCGCTAACAAAAATATTTCACACTCTGAAGGTCAAGGTTATGGCATGTTAATGGCGGTGATGAGTGATGATCATGAAACATTTAATCAGTTATGGCGTTGGACAGCGGCCTCTCTTTATCGTGGTGATTTAGGTTTATTTAAATGGCGTTATGAGCCTGAAAACAGTGAACACACCCCTGATCCTAATAATGCAACAGATGGTGATATCTTAATTGCATGGGCATTATTAAAAGCGGGTGAAAAATGGAATGATGAAAGTTATCTTTCAGCTTCAGATTCTATTCAACACGCTATTTTGGAACATACGTTAGTTAAGGCAAAAAACTATACTGTACTTTTACCCGGTATTAATGGCTTTAAAACGTCAGAAGAAATTATTATTAACCCATCTTATTTTATTTTTCCTGCATGGAAAGATTTTTACCGCACGAGTAAAGATATTCGTTGGAAAGAGTTAATTAATGATAGTCAGTCTTTACTTAGAAATATGCGATTTGGTGAATATCAATTACCCTCAGATTGGGTAAGTTTGTTTCCTGATGGAAAGATAGAGCCCAGTGAGAAATGGCCAGCACGATTTAGCTTTGATGCAATACGCATTCCGCTTTATTTAGCTTGGGCACATGATGAATTAGCATTACAACCTTTTGTGCAGTATTGGCAGCAATTTGATCGTTATAAAACCCCTGCTTGGGTAAGTATTGATGCACAAGAACGCGCTGAATATAACCTTACTCCTGGTATGATGGCAGTGAGAGATTTAACAATGAATACGCCTATTGAAGATGTCGATTTAAGTAAAGATACAGATTATTACTCTTCGGCTTTACATTTATTAGCGGCATTTGCTCAGAATAGACAATAAGTATATTGAATGATAGATAGCTTAAATTCCTCTTAATATAGAGAGGCATTAAGTTATCTATTTTATTTATATCGATAGTGTTGAAAATATAACTTACTGAATTAATTATTTTAATGAGTGAATTTTAATTTGTTATCTCTATTTCTTTATAACGCTATATTTTTTAATAATAGTTAAATTTTAATCTATGATCTAAGAGTAATTTATTTAATGATACTTATGCTAAAGTTATCCCAATAACTTAATAGTGTTATTAATATAAATTTTCATCAATAGTAGAGGTGGATAAATGAAAGTTTCAGCACGCAATCAGTTAGTCGGTAAAGTTGTTGATATTATTGAAGGTGCCGTTAATAGCGAAGTCATTTTATCTTTAGCACATGGTGAAAAACTTGCCACAATTATTACTAAAGAGAGTTGTGACAGTTTAAAGATCAAAAAAGAGGGCGAAGCAATCGCCATTATTAAAGCACCATGGGTTGTATTAGCACTGCCTGATAGTGGTTTAAATTTCTCTGCACGTAACCAATTTGCAGGTAAAGTGACTCAAATTGTACAAGGTGCGGTGAACGCCACTGTTCACTTAGAAACCGCTAAAGGCTTAGAGCTTACTGCTGTTATTACAAATGAAAGTCTACAAGAAATGAAACTGGCAAAAGGTAGTGACATTTTAGCACTAGTGAAAGCATCAAGTGTGATTGTGGCAACACGCAAGTAATTGTACGTTTATGTCTTGAAATTAAAAAAGAGACTAAATCTTTAGCCTCTTTTTTGATACTACCTATCTTTTGGGATTTATCATCCCGATCATCTTTTATGCAAGTAATAAAAATTTAATTATCTGTACTACCAGCGACTTTCAGTTTGTCATAGATATAATTTTTATAACTGTTAACTAATTTTTCGTCTTCACAGTCATTCAATTTACCTTCACATAAATGGCGCATTTGAATGTTTGCTTTGTAGAAAGGAGATAATGGCAAACGAGCACGTTCTAAGATCATGCCACCTAAGAAGCTAATATCAGTTAACTCCCACGTTGTTATTGGTGTACCTTGCGATAAATTATCTCTTAAAGTGAACTGAGTAATATACGCAGGGTTATTAAAAGGTGACTGATAATTTTTTAGCTCAATATTGGGTTGATGATCACCAAAATAGAGGAACATCGTCGGTTTTTCTCTTTGTGCAACGAAATGAGAGAAATCTTTAATAGCCGGATCACTGGTGATGATCTTTTCCATATAGTGGCTAAATTTACCTGGTGCATTACTGCTTTCTGTATGACCTGTAATTTGATACATATCTCGGTGTGATTCATCATAAGGACCATGCTCATACATGGTTAATGAGAATATAAACAGCGGCTTATCAGTGCGCTTTTTCAGTATCTCTTCAACATAACCCAGCATATCGACCGTCGATATCTTCCAGAGATTTTCCTCTAATGTTCCTGGGTAGCCAAGCTCTTGAGGTTGAATGATTTCATCAATTCCCATTTTTTCATAAGCGTAACCTGCATGGTAAGCACTGCGATTAAATGGCGTGAGTAAAACAGTGTAATAACCTTCAGCTTTTAGTTGGCGGAATAAACTCTCATTAAGATTATCGACAACAAAATAGAATACGGAGTTTTTACGCGCACCAAAATCATCCGTATTTAATCCTGTTAATATAGAAAACTCAGAAAGCCAAGTACCACCGCCAAAGGTTTGTACACGTAAAGGACTTTGCGCACTGACCCCTTCATCTTTTTGGAACATAAATAAATCAGGCAGTGCAACATCTGTATCAAATTGATAAATATGAGGATTAACCGTTGATTCTTGTAATAAAACGACAATATCAGGTTTTATGTCAGTCTGTGTTTCTGGCAATACGGTTTTATCCGCTTGTTCAAGGAAGTAATCCGCATTTTCATTGAAATAAGGAGGGTGATAAGCCGTTTGGTAGCCAGACATAATTAAATTAGTCACTGTACCTCGTCCTCCCGGAAGAGTACCTTCCCATTCCGCTTGCCATTTTTCTACGGTGAAATGGATTGTGGTAAACCCAATGACCATTAAGAGTAAGCTACTTATACGCACGCTGGGGCGCGATTTTTTGGAAAAATGCCAAGCGATAGACATATTGAAAAGAAGCCATATTAGCATCGCAATCAATGCAATACCGGCTTCCCAATAATGACTTAATGTCCCTAAATTAGAGCTATCAAAAGCCAAGTCAAAGTCAGAAAACATTAATGTTTCTTTGTAGTAATGGACTTTAAGTTGGTTAATAAACTTAGTTATCAGGAAGAGTGTGCCAGTGGTAATAGCCGAAAATAAAACACGAGCAGATAAAATAAAGCAAAGAGAAAAAAGAATAAAATAAGCACCGACTGAAAGAAGTGCAGTATAAATAAACGTTGCTTTCTCAAAAACAATAAAAAATGAGGCAATAAGAATAAGTGCAAGATAAGCACTTCCTAATATTTTTTTCATATCTCTTCCGAGTATAGCGATAAAGAATAAAGGGGATATTTTACAAATATTGTAGGTGATAACCTTAAATAGGCTAAATAAAGTTATTTAGCCTAAGTTAACATCTGTTTTTAGAATAACCCTTTATCTCGTAAAATATGAAGATCTTTTTTACGACGAGTAAAGCCCGTACGGTCAAAATACTCTAAGATTTGTACTGCTAACTTACGCCCAACAGATAACTCATCACGGAAGTCTGCGGCAGTGACACTGCCATTGCTCTCATTATATTTCACAATGATAGATGCAAATTTTTCCATTGATTGGTGTGTATAGTAGCGGTCGGCAATGATCGGAATAATTAAACCTAATTGTGCCGCTTTACGTAATAATGAGCGGATCACTTTCTCATCATTTTTCATTTCATTGGCGAGATCACGTACCCACCAAGGTTCAGATTGCTCAAAATAGACTTTAGCATTTTGCCATAGCGCATCTTGTTCTGGAGAAAAAGCAAGACCATGAGTTGGCAGATGAAGCCAACCACGACTTTGGTTAATAGCACCTTCTTTACGTAATTGATCAATTAAGTAATAGACCAATTCATCATGATAAGTAGGTAGTGCCATTCGTTTTAAACGAGAACGACCCACACCCATTTGATCGTTATGTTGTTGGTGATATTCCTCAAGTGTATCGAGTAATTTCTGTTTTGCGTTATCCGCATTTTCTTTAGAAAGAATAACGCCAGCAACGTTAATTAAGTCAAAAGTTTCTAATAACTGAGCCAGTGCACTTTCCGTTAATTGTTGAGCCCAAGAAAACTGACTTAGAGAGAGCTCACCTTTTGGTAAACATAATGCTAAATTGGCACTGACACTGTCTGCACTATTAAGTTGGTGTAACCAAGTTAAAAATTCAGCTTGTCGTTTACCTCTACGTGGCGAGTGCAAAGATAAGACTTTCGCTGCGGCTAAGGTACGTTGCGCACTGATATCACGCAAGATAAGTCTGTCGTTATCCACCAGCCAAAGGGGTTCATCAAGAATAAGCTCCGCTAACTGTGGTGTGTCATTAGCATCATTTAAAAGGGCAACACGACCCGTAATATGACGTGTACCGTGGTGAATGTGTACAGGCTGCCAATGCTTTAAAGGTTCATCCGCAATTAAACTGACTAATATTTTATGAGATTGATAGTTAGGTGCTTGAGAAAGCAACCAATCACCACGAGAGACGTTTTCTTTACTGACATCACCTGTGATATTAATTGCAATACGATGACCTGCCCCCGCACTTTCTACAGGCTGATTTTGTGCATGTAAGGCTCTTATTCTTACGGGTTTATCTGCCCCAGTAAGCCAAAAGGTATCGCCAACAGAAATTTGTCCCGCAAGCGCAGTCCCTGTGACAACTAATCCTGCTCCTTTAATGCTAAAAACACGGTCTATCGCCAAACGAAAACGTTTATGCCATTGAGGATGTTGTTGCTCTCGCTGATGCAGATCAACAAGATAGTGGCGAAGCTCTGAAATACCTTTTCCTGTGGGGGCTGAGGTAACAAAAAAGTCAGGCTCTTTCCAGCCTAAATGGGCTAACACATCCGTTGTTTGTGAACGCACTTCTTCAATTCGTTCTGGAGTAACACGATCGGCTTTGGTGAGAATAACGGTAACTTGAGGACAGCCAGCAAGACGTAAAATAGAAATATGTTCGATGGTTTGTGCCATTACGCCATCGTCACAAGCCACAATTAATAGCGCATGAGAGATCCCTCCGACACCTGAGAGCATATTTGAAAGGAATTTCTCATGACCAGGAACATCGACAAAGCCAATAGAAGTTCCATCGTCTTGACGCCAATAGGCATAACCCAAATCAATGGTCATGCCTCGTTTTTTCTCTTCAGGTAAATGGGTGGTATCTACCCCAGTAATGGCCTGTATAAGAGTGGTTTTTCCGTGGTCTACGTGACCTGCTGTCGCAAAAATCATAGTAAAAGTGCCTGTATTAATGCATTTTCATCCTCGAGACAGCGCAGATCAAGCCACAGGCGACCATCAGTAATTCGACCAATAATCGGTTTTTCTAAATTACGCCAATGCGCAGCTAACGCATCTAACTGGCTACCTTTTCCATCTTTGGCTTCAAAGGTAAGTGCTGCACTCGGTAAACTTTCAATAGGTAACGAACCACTGCCTATTTGAGAAGCACATGAGGATATCGTGATATGGTAGTTATCCCCATAATATGCCTGAAAATGAGGTAATAACCGTTGCGCCATATCATTAATTTCTGTTTGTGTCCGAGTTAACAAACGTAATGTTGGAATTTCAACCGCCATTTTTTCAGGTTGCTGATAAAGACGTAATGTGGCGCCTAAAGCAGCTAATGTCATTTTATCAACACGTAATGCACGCTTTAAAGGATGGCGTTGAATCGCCTCAATCCACACTTTTTTACCTAAGATGATCCCCGCTTGTGGACCACCTAATAATTTATCACCTGAGAAAGTAACGAGGTCGATACCTTGTTGCAGATAATCTTGAGGCATTGGCTCTGAAGGTAAACCTAAGGCGGCTAAATCAGTCATTGAGCCGCTGCCTAAATCGATAGCGGTGGGTAAGTTCATCTCTTTACCGAGTGCAGCCAGTTCGTCGCCATGGACTTCGGCTGTAAACCCTTGAATGCAATAGTTGCTAGTATGAACTTTCATTAGCAACCCGGTATTCTCATTAATAGCGTTACGATAATCTTTAAGGTGAGTACGGTTTGTTGTTCCCACTTCTTTTAGTGTACAACCTGCTTGTGTCATTACATCAGGGATACGAAAAGCGCCACCAATCTCAACTAATTCCCCACGAGAAACAACAACCTCTTTATTAGGAGCAACGGTTGCCAGCATCAATAAAACAGCCGCAGCGTTATTATTAACGATACAGGCATCCTCTGCTCCCGTTAATTCACATAACAAATCAGCGATAGCGCGATCACGGTGTCCTCTTGATGCACCATCAAGAGAATACTCTAAGGTTGCCGCTGAGCGCATAACTTGGCTAACCGCTTCAATGGCGGATTCTGCCATTAATGCACGCCCTAGATTCGTGTGTAAAACAGTACCTGTTAAATTGAAAACCGGTTTAATCGAGGATTTTCGTTGCAATGTAATTCGATTTTTTAATTCATCTGTCCAATGGTTATGCCATTGTGGTAACTCGTTTTCTTGACGAATAATGATACGCGCTTCTTCTTGTAACTTTCGTAAATGCTCTGCAATAAATGTCTGACCATAAGAAGCCACTAAGGCTTGAATGTCTGCTTGGTGCAGTAACTTATCAATAGACGGTAGTTGACTATAAAGTGAGCGCATATCATTTGTCATTCTAATACCTAATTGTTATTCATTTGGGAACAGGAATGGATTAATGCTACTACGAGCAAAGCCTTCTTCTTCCATTTTTGCATCAAGAACAATAGACGCTAAATCGTCAGCAACAGCATCCACATTGGCATCTTTTTCTTGATATAAAATTTTCAGATAGCTTCCACAATCACCACAGCTTTCTGCTTTTACTGGGGCATTTTCGCTGTCTAAAGACCAGTAATTTAATTTACCGGTTAATTCACAGTTGGTGCATTTAATGCGTACAACATGCCACTGTGTTTCACATAAATTACAGTGTAAATAGCGTAAACCTTGTGTTGTGCCGATTTGTACCATGCTTGCCACAGGCATACTGTTACAAACTGGGCAGAATTGACGATTTTCACCGTATTCTGTTTTAGCTTTACCTGGAATATTCGCCGCTAATTGTGCCCAGTAAAGAGACAATGCTGCCCAAATAAAGACAGATTTATCTGCTGAAACTTTTGAATATTCATCATTGAGTAGTGCCGTTGCCATCTCTTCTAATTCAGTTTCAGACGCTTTAGCGAGATTTTCTAAAGTAATAGTGGCGCTTTCAGGCACAACTGGGCGTAATTCAGCAATAATTGAGGCTAATAAAGCATGCCAATGTTTACTGCGTTTGAATGTTTTTCTATCTAAAGGTGCTACACCGGCTTGCTGTGTCAGAAGTGGGGCAAGATCAAGGCTGAGTGGATTGTCATGCAGTGCTTTTTCTTGAGCCTTGACAATTTCTGCTGCAAATTCAAGGTAGTCTGCGAAAGGATTATCTTTTGCTAGTGTTTGAAAACGTTCTGCACGACGTTGATAAAGGTTTTTCAAATTAGGGAATAATACGGGTGGAATAAAACTAATCCCTTTTTCTGATTGTTCTTTACCTAGTTGCTCTTTAGGAACGATGCGAATACTCATAACGTTCTATCTTCCTATTATCATAAGTTTTATAGTGACTACCCACAGGGTTTGGCTTCAGAATAAATCAAAAGCAAACATGAAGCCATGACAGTGGGTAATAATAGTGTGTTATTGTTCTTTTGCGCCTTAAAAGCGGGCGTAAATTGAATAAAAAACGGAGGCTAATCAAGCCTCCGTTTGTTCAGAAATACACTTTAGACCATTATTTCTGTGACTGCTTTTCGGCTTCTTTTTTCTCTTCTTCGAGAATTTCACGATACCAACGAGGATGGTGCTTTTTAGCCCAACCACGAGTTACCCAGCCTTCAATCATGCTACGAATTGAACCTTTTACCCAGAATGCCGCATAAGCGTGAACAAATACGGTGATTATCAGTAAGATTGCTGATAATGAGTGAACTAATAAGGCAATTCTAATAACTGGGATCGAGAAATACTCAGCGAAATAAGGACGCCAAATAATAATGCCACTGACAGTAAGTAAGATAAGGCTGATACTTAACATCCAGTAAATGCCTTTCTGACCTAAATTGTAGTGACCGATATCGCCAGCTTCTTCATTTTGTAGCACTTTATGAATGTTTTTAGCCCAGACTAAGTCATCTTTATCGATAAAGTTATACTTCAAGTATCTGAAGAACATAAAGATAAAGAGAATTGCCATAGCACTACCCACAAATGGGTGTAACAGACGCGACAATTCTGGTGTTCCTAAAATATTCATGAACCAGTTCAGAGATGGGAAGAAGAAACCCAATCCGCTGATTGCTGTGAACAGAAAGACAATCACAACAACCCAGTGGTTTATACGCTCTGATGCGGTATGGCGAAGAATTTTATCACCTTTCTTCTTCATCATTTCTGCTCCTCCTTATTCACAGAGGTCTGTGTTTTAGAAGATGCTTCCATCTCTTTGAGTGCTTCTTCTTCATCTTCTTCAGTTGTACGGTTTGGACCGACACCTAAATAGTGGAAAATAGCGCCCGCGAAGGTTGCGGCAAAACCAACAGCAGCCAATGGTTTCCAGATACCTTTCCAGAATTTAACGGTAGAGCTAATTTCTGGATTTTCTGGTAAACCGTGGTACAGATTTGGTTTGTCAGCATGATGGAGAACATACATTACGTGTGTACCACCCACACCTTGTGGATCGTAAAGACCCGCGTTGTCATAGCCACGAGTTTGCAGTTCAGCAACACGCTCACCAGCAAGATTGATCATCGCTTCTTTTGAACCAAAATGAATCGCACCTGTTGGGCAAGTTTTCACACATGCAGGCTCTTGACCGACTTCTACACGATCAACACATAACGTACATTTGTAAGCACGGTTATCTTCTTCATTAATGCGAGGCACATTAAAAGGACAACCTGCAATACAATAACCACAACCAATACAGTGTTCTGATTGGAAATCAACAATACCATTAGCGTATTGAATGATGGCGCCTTCTGCTGGACAGGCTTTTAAACAGCCAGGATCAGCACAGTGCATACAACCATCTTTACGAATTAACCATTCCAGTTTGCCGTTCTCTTCAACTTCAGAGAAACGCATCACTGTCCATGATTTTGCTGTTAGGTCAGTTGGGTTATCGTAAACACCGACGTTAGTGCCAATTTTATCGCGAATATCGTTCCATTCAGAACAAGCAACCTGACAGGCTTTACAGCCGATACAGGTTGTTACGTCGATAAGTTTTGCCACTTCTTCCTTGTAATCCCGCACCTGAGGCGCGGGAGTGAGGGAATTGGTAGCAGAGCGACGAATAATGTCTTGGGATTGCAGTGACATAATTTATCTCCTTACACCTTTTCCACATTAACAAGGAACGCTTTAAACTCAGGCGTTTGTGTATTCGCATCACCAACGAATGGCGTTAACGTATTCGCAATAAAGCCTTTCACTGCAACACCTTCAAAGCCCCAGTGAATAGGAATACCAATGGTATCCACTTTGCGCCCATCAACATCAAGGGTTTTAATACGTTTAGTGACCACCGCTTTCGCTTTGATATAACCACGTTTTGAGCTGACTTTAACGGTATCGCCTTGAACAATGCCTTTTTCTGCGGCTAAACGCTCACCAATTTCAATAAATTGTTGTGGCTGAATAATCGCATTTAAGCGCGCGTGTTTAGTCCAGAAGTGGAAATGTTCTGTCAGACGATAAGTTGTACCGACATATGGGAAATCTTCTGCTTTACCCATATCTTTCCAGTCATCTTTAAAGATACGCGCGGCTGGGTTTGAAACCACATTTGGATGCAGTGGGTTAGTCCCCAATGGTGTTTCAATTGGTTCATAGTGTTCAGGGAATGGACCTTCCGCCATCTTATCGATAGCAAACAGACGTCCCATACCTTCCGGCTGCATAATAAATGGACCGACATCAGAACCCGGTGCAGCGTTGCTATAGTCAGGTACATCAATACCCGTCCATTTGCTGCCATCCCATTCGATTAATTTACGTTTAGGATCCCATGGTTGACCTTGTGGGTCTGCCGATGCGCGGTTATAAATAATGCGACGGTTAAGAGGCCATGCCCATGCCCAACCTAATGTATTACCTAATCCTGATGGATCGGAGTTATCACGGTTAGCCATTTGGTTGCCTTTCTCTGTCCAGCTACCTGCGAAGATCCAACAGCCACTCGCCGTTGTACCATCATCACGTAATTGAGCAAACGAGCTAAGCAGTTGACCTTTTTTCAGAATGATATTGCCATCAGCGTCTTTTAAGTCGACTAATGCTCTACCATTACTTTCTTGTGCAACTTCTGCGGATGTTGGATTATCAGGATCAAAATAATCCCAAGTCATATTCAACACCTGCTCTGGCATCGCACCGCCTTCTTCTTTGTAGAGTTGGCGTAAACGATGGAAAATACCAGATAAAATTTCAGCATCAGGGATAGCAATACCTGGGGCATCACCCCCTTTCCAGTGCCACTGTAACCAGCGACCAGAGTTAACGATAGAACCGTCTTCTTCTGCGAAACAGGTTGTTGGCAGACGGAAAACTTCTGTCTGGATATCGGCTGTTTTAACGTCGTTCTCTTCACCGTGGTTCTGCCAGAAACATGAAGTTTCAGTGTTTAGCGGATCCATTGTGATAAGGAATTTCAGTTTTGATAATGAACGAATAACTTTGTTCTTATTCGGGAATGAGGCAACTGGGTTAAAGCCTTGGCAGATATAGCCGTTGACTTCACCTTTATCCATCATGTCGAAGTATTGTAGAACGTCGTAAGGTTTGTCCCACTTAGGTAACAGTGAGAAGCCCCAATCATTATCACGTTGAGCATTATCACCATAGAATGTCTTCATCATACTGACGAAGAATTTAGGATAATTGCCCCAGTAGTTAACTTGTCCCGGTACTGTCGCTTTTGGCGTATTCGCGGCTAAGTAGGTTTCTAATGAAGTCTGCTTTTCAGAAGGCAGCGTCATATAGCCTGGTAAGCTTTGAGAGAGTAGACCGAGGTCAGTTAAGCCTTGAATATTGGAGTGACCACGTAGTGCGTTAACACCACCACCAGCCATACCCATATTACCTAACAGTAATTGGATCATTGCCATGGTACGAATGTTTTGAGCACCAACGGTATGTTGAGTCCAGCCTAATGCATACAGGAAAGAGGCGGTTTTATCTTTCGCTGCTGTTTCAGCAATATATTCACAGACTTTTAAGAAATCATCTTTTGGTGTACCACAAATCTGAGTAACCACATCAGGCGTGTAACGGCTAACGTGTTGTTTTAACAGATTCCAGACACAACGAGGATGCTGTAATGTGGTGTCGCGTTTTGCGAAACCATTTTCATCCATCTCGTAGTTCCAAGTGGTTTTATCGTATTTACGTTTTTCTGCATCATATCCGCTGAATAAACCATCATCAAAATGATAGTCTTCACGGACAATCAAACTCGCATTGGTATAAGCCTCAACGTATTCTTTTTGATATTTCTTATTTTCGAGCAGATATAAGATAACGCCCGATAAGAACGTAATATCAGTACCAGAACGGATAGGCGTATAGAAATCCGCAACAGCCGCAGTACGGGTGAAGCGAGGATCAATAACAATGAGCTTGGCGTTATTATGGATTTTAGCTTCCATCGCCCAGCGGAATCCCACAGGATGTGCTTCTGCCGCATTACCGCCCATAACGACGATAAGGTTGGCATTTTTCATATCAACCCAGTGGTTGGTCATCGCACCGCGACCAAATGTTGGAGCAAGACTTGCTACCGTTGGTCCGTGTCAGACACGCGCTTGGTTATCGACAGCCAGCATCCCAAGAGCTCTTGAGAATTTCTGAGTTAAAAACCCAGTTTCATTGCTTGCTGCAGAGGCGCAAAGCATACCTGTTGTTAACCAACGGTTGACTTCTACACCTTCTTTATTGAATTTCTGGAAGTTGGCATCGCGGTCTTTTTTGATTAAGCGCGCAATACGATCAAACGTTTCTTCCCATGAGAGTTTTACCCATTTATCCGAGCCGGGTGCACGGTATTCTGGGTGTTTTAAGCGACCTTCACTGTGGATGAAATCCACAAGACCAGCACCTTTAGGGCATAATGCACCGCGGTTTACTGGATGGTCTGAGTCACCTTCAATATGGAATATTGTTTCTTTTGCGTTTTTCGCGCCATCGCCCAGACTATACATTAATAGTCCACAACCGACAGAACAGTACGTACAGGTATTGCGGGTTTCGCGGGCTCTCAGTAATTTATACTGACGTGAGCCAGCTAGCGCAACTGCTGGTGCAAAACCGAGCGCCGCCGCTGTAGTACCTGCCATACCGCCAGCACAGATCTTAAAGAACTGTCTTCTGCTGACCTGCATGGGGTCTCTCCTCATCATACATTGCTTTTACTGACTCTGATTTTCTTCACGAAAATGGAGCTGATTGTTTTTTTATTCCTATTATCCTTAATAGGATCAGGTTCATTGCCTGATAGGTAGTGTAAAATCGTTTTACCCGTATTGTTATTATGTATTAATAAATTTAGGAATTCATCTTATGGATGAAACAAAATCGACAAAATTGTTAACTAAACGTGTAATCATTGGCGTAGATCAAACAATTGTGCAACACAAAGGATCCCTTAACAGACAAGAAGACGATTATATTGCACTCGAAGTTCCTGTTGCATTAGTGTACAACGGAATTTCTCATGTTGTTATGATGGCAAGCCCTAAAAATTTAGAGTTGTTTGCTGTCGGATTTTCTTTATCCGAAGGCATTATAGAGTCTTCTAATGAAATACGCAGTATCGAAATTGTGGAAAGTTGTAACGGAGGCATTGAAGTTCAAGTTGAATTATCAAGCCGTCGTTTTATGGGATTAAAAGAACGCCGCCGTAATATGACGGGGCGTACTGGCTGTGGTATTTGTGGAACTGAACAACTCGAAGAGATTTTTCGACCTATAACACCGTTACCTTTTACACAAACTTTTTCACTTTCAAATCTTGATAAAGCGTTAGAGCAGATGACCACGGTTCAAGAAATCGGTGAGCTAACAGGGTGTACACATGCTGCTGTTTGGTTGTCGCCAGAAGGTGAAATGCAAGGGGGATGTGAAGACGTTGGTCGTCATGTTGCGCTTGATAAGCTTTTAGGTATGAAAGCACAAGAAAAGTGGAATGAAGGTGCCGTATTAGTCTCTAGTCGTGCCAGTTATGAAATGGTACAAAAAGCCGCGATGTGTGGTGCAGAAATATTATTTGCTGTTTCTGCGGCAACCTCTTTAGCGGTTGACGTCGCTAATAAATATAATGTGACGCTGGTGGGTTTTTGTCGTCGCGGAAGAGCAACGGTGTTTACTCATCCACAACGACTGACAGACTAATTAATATCGTGGAACATCCAAAGGTTGGGTTCAAGATAAGTTCCAGATTGGTGTTGAATATCAATACTCACCGGTGCAAGCCCCATAGGAATGGCATAATCACCACTCATTGGAAATCGTAATGAAGTCCATTGCTCCCATGTTTCTTTCGGGGCTTCGATTTTCATAGATTGTGGGGCTATTTTGATCATCGTTGCACCTAAACGCCAATGTGTACGTATCCAAGGATCGAAAGGTTCATTGTTATCATTTTTCCACTGACAATACTCTTCAAAAGAGTGCAGAGGATAAAGGTGTTTTAATGTTGGTCGAACAGGAACGACAACACCAAGATAACCTTGATCTTTAGCGTAAGTTTTTAGGGCGTTAATTAAACGTTGAGGAATACCTTGACCACGATAGCGACTATCAACGGTGACTGACAAGGCAGAAATAAGTTGGCATGGGAGCTGTTTTTCATCTGCTTGCATACCTAATTCAAATACACAATCCCAGCCATTATCAGGTAGTGCGTCAAAACTGTTATGTTGCCAAGGTAAAGCAACAGCGTTTATTACACCAACGACTTCTTCTTGATCATTTTCTTTTAATACGGCGAGAAATTGATAATGAGAAAAAGGCGATGTGTATAAGCGATCCCAATAGTTTTCATTAACAGAGGTTCCCATCATAAAATCGGGCCAATGATCAGCGATCATCTTTTCTGCTTTTTCGAGTAAATCAGTACGAGACTGAAAACTAGCAATGACGATATTCTTCATAGTTAATTAACTTATTAGTAAACGTAGCAAGCGGATTATGACCACAATGCTCCTAATTTGTAATCCCACTCTTTAGGTTTGATGGGAATACGCCCTGCGTTTGGGGTAAAGGTCATTTCGCTAAAGATGAGTCTATTTTCAGACATTAAAAAATCAACTCGGCAATAATTAAAGCCATTTGCCATTTTAGCGGCTAATTGCAACATATTTTCAAATTGAGTGGGTTTTTCAACGCATTCAGGTGTGTTGGGATCTTCTAAGGTGATAGGTTGTAACTGCCAATTTGTATCATATACATTGATATACTCATTCCCTTTGGTATCAGAAATATCAATTTCAGCATAATGAGGCTGACCATTAAAACAGTGAAGACGACAAGTTGTTGGTATCATTGGATTTTTTGTATCAAATAAATCAATATATTCTTCACAGAGGATTTGAGCTTTGATATTTTTATAATGCCATTCACGAGTGACGGGATAGAGATTACGTTTTAAATGAAATTGAAGTTTTTTCTTTGCTTTTTCAAAATCAAAAGTCGCTTTATCAAGGCATATAATGGTACTACCACTATCGTGATTACATTTAAGTACAAAGCGTGCAGGAAGTTGAGTGATATCGATTTCATCAGGATGAGAATAGGTATTAATGATCGGAACTAGATAGTGTGGACCAATCTTTTCTATCACATAGTCTCTTACTTTGATTTTATCTGCTAAGCGCGTATAAATTGGATTTCTATCGAATAGCATACGCGCATTGATTTTTTCATTAAGTGATGTGGGTATTTTAAAGTTTGGTTGATAACCTAAGTTACGAATAAACTTATTTTTTAAATATACATGATCAGGTAATGCGATAGTTCTAAACTGTTTGAAATAATATTCTATGATTTTCATAAGCTAATGATTATTTGAAATAGATAAGTAAAATAAAAACGCATTTTTCTTTGAATTAAACTTCTATGGAGAGAAATAATTAAATAGAAATTAAGAGAATAATGTCCGTTATTGATATTCTTATATTTTTTATTTATATAAACCTAGAAAGTATTAATGGGAGTTAATATTCATAGTACCTATTTTAATAAAAGAAAAAATGACGACATTAAGAGAGAATTAACAAAATAGAATATTGATTAAGAGTATATTAATTTGATAACCATTTAGTTATATGAATTGGTTTATCCCAATTATTAAAACGTAATCCTTTGCCTGTTCTATTTCCATGAGCATCTAATATCTCGTAGTACTCTTCAACAATTTGGCTACGACCACGTTGCCATTCATTGGCGGTTGCAAAAGGATCAATTAAATAGATATCACCCACAACAGTATATAACTCACCTAAATAGCGAATTTTTTTCGTACTACTATTTGAATAGTGAGAAAACATAATTTGGTAGGTTTTATAATGTTCAGGCTGACCATAAGGGCCATACTTCATTGCAATATAACGAATACCTTGAGGATCAGAATGGCTTTCACCACCCGGAACAGGCATATCTGGTGTGATATTAAACAGAGTATATCGAGAGGTTGCGGTCGGTTGCCTTAATGCTTGTCGATAACTTTGTGTCTCTAATCCTGGGGGTGTCCATGTTCTATCCACTAAGCCATCTCCTGCCAAACAGGAAACCGATAATCCTAATAATGAAAGAATTATAAATAGGGACTTAGCAAACATAAATACTCCTTTATTGCCATTATGATGCCAAAAAATAAGGTATTTATTCCGTGAAACAGAGGTATAGAACCCTGTTATTTCTTGCTGTTATTTTATTTCATTCCAAAAAGTTATCGAAAGTAGAGAATAAGTGATTATCTTTTAAACAATAAATACGTTTTTATATTGAAAAAGAAATAAGGTCTAACAGGTAAAAACGTATGAACACCTCTAAAATATTACGCGTTGCTACAGTGCAGTTTCAGCATAAAGCAAACGACAAAGCCTATAATTTAGCAAAAATTCATCAGTTTATAGATAATGCAATCAGTGAAAAAGTAAATGTATTAGTGTTTCCTGAAATGTGCATTACAGGATATTGGCACGTTCCTAAATTACCAGAACATGCAATCTATGCATTAAGTGAACGCGTCTCTAACTGTGGTGACAGTGGATCTTTAGCGTTAATAAAACAAAAAGCGATAGCGCATCAAATGGCGATAGGTGTCGGGCTGATTGAGCGAGCTGCAGACGATACTCTCTATAATACATGGGTTGTTTGTATGCCTGATGGCTCTTTGCATAAGCATCGTAAATTACACGCCTTCGAACACCCGATCATCAAAAGTGGTGAGCAATACACTGTATTTGCAACGCCTTGGGGCGTTAAAATGGGAGTATTAATTTGCTGGGATAATAACTTGGTAGAAAATGCGCGCGCTAATGCATTATTAGGTGCGGATATTTTACTTGCTCCTCATCAAACGGGGGGAACAAATTCACGTAGCCCACAGAGTATGAAGCCTATTCCCATGACGCTTTGGGAAAATCGACATCAAGATCCACAATCATTACAAGAGGCATTTCAAGGTGAGCATGGAAAAGGTTGGTTAATGCGTTGGTTACCTGCAAGAGCTCATGATAACGGCATGTTTGTCTTATTTAGCAATGGGGTAGGTCGTGATGAAGAAGAGATCCGTACAGGGAATGCAATGATCATTGACCCTTATGGGCGTGTAGTAAAAGAGAGTAAAGCGATTAATGATGATATGGTGATTGCGGATCTTGACCTTTCATTATTAGAAAACTCAACAGGAAGACGCTGGTTAACGGGGCGCAGACCAGAACTTTATTCGATATTAACGACAAAGTTAGGGAATGAACAAAATCCTATATTGGTTCGATTTGGTAAAGAGTAATTCAATAAAAAAACAGCTTTTATTTTATGGGCTGTTTTTGTATTAACTAAAGAATAATCTCAATTTAATCTATTTTCTTTGCTTATCAATATATTGATATTGGTTATTAATTTTATTTATTTATTCTATGTTAGAATTATAAAAGGAAAAATAAGATAGGATTAATGATTAATCATGGATACCCGTTTATTGAATGCTTTTGTTGTTTTAGCTGAAACAGAACATTATGGTGAAGCGTCATCAAGGCTTTGTATTAGCCAACCAGCACTCACTAAACAGATAAAAACACTGGAATTTCAGTTAGGCATCACTCTTTTTCAGCGCGGGCGTCATGGTGCAAAATTAACGCCTGAAGGACAGTATTTACTGAGTCAATCTCAATCAGTTTTAAGAGAAGCTCGTGTTCTAGAAAAACAAGCACGTCAATTAAGTGAACCCCAAAAAATAACACTTTATGCGGGGTTTGGTTTGTCCTCATTACATTTTATTACACCATTATTGGCAAAGTTTAATCGGGCTCATCCTGATATTACCGTTCATATCGATGATATGCCCTCTAACACTATGGAAGATAAATTACTTCTAGGTGAGCTTGATCTCGCGTTTTCACGTTTACCGGTTACAGAGCCACTAAAAGGTATTTCATTAGTCAAAGAGCGGCTGATGTTAGCCATCCCCACACAAACTATTATGGTGTTAGAAGCGGATGATGATCCATTACACTACTTTAATACACTTGGGTTGATTCAGTTGGTGCCTGAAAAAGGGAAAAAATTGCATCAACAAATCTATGATTTTTTAAAACATCATCAAATCAAACCTCGTGTATTACAGCAATCGCAAGATATTCAAACGCAGTTAGCGCTAGTTGCTGCTGGATTAGGAATGGCATTAGTGCCTAAAAATGCAGAACTTATTTGTGACAAGCAAAAAGTCACTCTATTGCCACTGTCTGGTTTGTATACACAATGGGAAATAGGTGTTATTTGGAATAATAATATTCAGAATAAAGATCGTGATATTTTTATAAAAATAATTTCTGAGGAAATAAATAAAATATAATAAATAAAAAGCTTTTTTAATTTTAGCCATGATTACATTAAAGATATATAACTTATAATAAGTTGAAACATCTAATATATATCAATTAGTTTTAAAAGAAATAAAGATAAATAATTGCGAGTTTGCTCACAAAAATAAACATAAAATATTTATTGGATTTTTATGTGTTTAAATAAAAAATTAAGTTAAATCATTTAATTAATTTAATTCTCATAATATAAATAAGGTTAATTAAAATCTCTGTAATTAAAATGTGTTATTTACAAGGAAAGAGATTTATTTAATATTACCTACGCCAGAAACAGCAAGCTTTATATTCGTAAGTGAAGCTGTAAAGATAAAATATTAATATCTCTGTAAGTGGCTACTTGTTATTTATAATAAGTAGCCACACCCTTAAACTAATAATATGGAAGTTATTATGAAAAAACGTAATAAATTAGTCTGCGCATTATTTATATTAATGGGGACTCATGCTGTACAAGCTGAAATTCATTCTAATCAAAGCGGGTCATTAACTACCATGAGTGTAGGTCCGACTGATGAAATACAATATGGTCCTCATAAAACAGTGGCTGGCGAACCTGGTGTGGGTATTAGTAACATAGGAGGTGGGAAAAAAATTGGTTTTGCTTCTTTAGCGAGAGGTGTTGCTGATAGTAATGGTATTCATACTATTCAACCTAATAATACTCATAGAGATATGGGGATTTTTCACTTCGCTAAAATTACGGATGCCAATGTCTATTTTGGTGACTGGGCAAAAACAACATCAGCAACGGATGCAACACACCAAACCTATTATGTGGGTAAAGATGTGACAACCACATTACCAACAGATAGCGCGACTTATACGGTAACCGGTATTAGCCAATACAGCGGTAGTAATCTACTTTCAGGTACGTTTGATGTTGATTTTTCACAAAAGAAAATTGAAGGTTCATTGACGAATAGTCAACGTACGGTTGAGTTAGAAGGTGGAAATCTTTATACCGCCAATAACCAAGTGACGTTTTCTGCAGATGCAAAAGAAGGTACAACATCGGGGATTGTTGAAGGTGCCTTTTTTGGCGAAAGTGCCGAAGCGTTAGCGGGTATTGTGGTATTTAGTTCGGATCACACAAAAGATATCGGTTTTGGTGGTACGAAAGAGAGTAGTGAAAGTGAAGAAATAATAGCAAGCACGGATGCTTCTTAATTTTTTCAAAAATAATATTATAAATTTGTTTGGTAATACAATCGGTTAATTCTTTAAAAGTGGTATTAGTGGTCATTAAGCTAAATGTTAGCAACAGATAATCAGGTATAGGGTTATCTGTTTTTTTTTATCAAAAATAAACCGACCTTAAGGAATAGGTCGATTTTTATTATAAGGATATACCATGCGTTATTATCAAAAACGAATAAAATTATTTATTATCATTAGTGTGTTACTTGTTCCATTAAAAATAAACGCCAACGAAAATAATGCGATTTTATTCTCCTATTTTTCACCTCAACACCAAGTTGCACAAATAGGGCAACAACTTTATCGCGCTTTACAGCAACAGCAGTGGAAAAAGGCTGAAGAACTATTACTGAACTATCAACAATTACCTTTACATGAAACACTATTAATTGATTACGCTAAAGCGCTTTTAGCTCAAATAAAAGGCGATTTTTTAAACGCCGAATTTTATTATCAGCAGCAACTTAAACAAAAAGTCGATTTTATCCCAGCGCAAACAGGGTTAATTCAGCTTTATTTTCATTTACGAGAATATAAAAAAGCACAACGACAACTTAATCAATTGAGCAATGTGGTTGATTTACCTAAAGATATTATCCAATCTATTGCGTTTTATAGAGCTAAATTAGCCTCTTATTTTCAAGGCCAACGTTTCTATCAACTTAGTTTCTTTTATGATGATAATATTAATCACGCACCTGATTTAGCTGAAAAAATTGTCTCTCAATCTACTCAAAGAAAAATGACGCTAAGAGGTGCTAAACCCATTATATCAACAGGACTTGCTCATTATTTTTCTTTTTATCAGCCTTTTATTCTTTATTCTCACCATACTTTTTCTTCTTATACTTATGCACGATATATCGATTATCACTCTTACCGTAGTGCTAATTTTCTTGCGTTATATACCCAACTGGGCTATCGCTACCAAAAACCTCAATATCAATGGTCAATCACACCTTATTACGAAATAAAAAAAACACCAACTCAATATGAATATCAAGCCTGGGGAAGTGAAACACAATTTTCTTATTTGATTAATAAAAAGCAAACTATTAATTTAAGTTTGGATTATAAAATAAAGAAATATCAAGAAACGTTAAAGAATTTAAATACTCAGCGACTGAGTTATAGCACTAATCATAACTATTATTTAAATAATAGAGTGAATTTAGTTAATCAATTAAATTATCAATTAGGTCGTAAAAAAAACACTTTATTAAATTATCAGCTGTATGGTATAAAAAATGGCGTTTATTATCCATTGTCAGTAAATTGGCATATGTCTCTTTTTTTACAGTATCAATTTAAACAATTTAATAACTATAATCCTTTATTAAAAAAGAGAAGAAAAGACAATAGCTTTATTTTTACAACCAATATTAAAAATAAATCACCCTTTATTTTAGGGTTTTATCCCGCAATAGAGTTACGTTATACCCGAAGATTAAGCAATGTGGATTGGTTATATCAATATCAGCAACATGAAGTATTATTTAAATTAGAAAAACAATTTTAATTAAATAAATTACTTCCTTTATTAATTGAATAGGTCAAACAATGCATATCATGCTTTTTAAAAAGCGAAAAGTTGTTTCAATCTTCGTTTCTCTATCGCTATTTTCTCCTTGCTTTTATCTGCACGCCAAAGAAGATAAAACCGATCTTGGTCATATTCAGATTTCTGATAATAAAGAAAAAGAGACACAAGGTTATTCACAAGTTTATGAGAAAGATGTCTCTAATGTTTATTTAGGTAAAGCGCTATTAGAGCGTTATCAAGGTGTTTCTCCGGCTGATTTATTAAAAAGCGCCATTGGGGTTTATAGTGGTGAAGCGCGTAATGGTGGGGCACTTGATCCTAATATTCGCGGTATTCAAGGACAAGGGCGAATTCCTATTACTGTGGATGGGACCGAGCAAGCGATTACCGTTTATCGTGGGTATAGTGGTGCCTCTAATCGTAACTATATTGATTCTAATCTGATTAGTAGTATCTATATTGAAAAAGGTCCTTCATTAACCCCAGATATGAAAACAGGTATTGGTGGCGGTATTGCGATTAAAACCCTAGATATTCGCGATATTGTGCCTATGGGTGACTCTTTTGGGATTAATTTTAAAGGAGATATGAGTAATAACTCTACACGGTATAAAGAAGTTTATTTAAATATGCTAGAAGATTATCGAAAATATCCTCAATTTCATCATAAAGGAACAAAAATCAGTGATCCCGCTTTAGAAATAACACCGCAAAAAAATAAAGATTGGCGTTTTCATGATCATTCATTTCGCCTAGGTGTTGGGTTTGAAAAAGAAAAGTTTAATTTATTATTTGCCTATGCATTACGAGAAAAAGGAAATTACTTAGCAGGAAAAAGAAACACAAAAGCCTATCTAGAAACAGATAATATGAAATCCATTCATTCAAATGATTATAAAGTAAGATTGACACCTTATGTTCCATTTATTGCCCATATTTATCGCCCTGGTAATGAAGTACCGAATACATCCAGCCGTAATCGTTCTTTTTTAATTAAAGGGACATTATTTCCTGAATCAGCACACCGTTTTTCCATTAATTACCGATACACAGACTTATTGTTTGGCGATATTATGCCATTACGATTAGAGTGGGCTCGTTACGAAAAAAACTTAGTGACTCAATGGCCATTAGCAACGATTAATCAACAGGCGGGAATATTAACTTATCAATATAAACCAGAAGATAAACAAACCGATTTATTGTTACGGCTATGGGGTAATGTAACCTCTGGACATACCAATACTCGGGGAGGTGAACCAAGAGTACCCAAGAATATTGATTATAGTGATATGTTTTCATCTAACTTGGATTTAAAGACAGATATCCGTTTTATTGATACATCTTCTCTTTATCAAGAAAATAACCGTTATGGTATTGATTTATCTTCGATATTTAAATTATCACCCCAATTTTCTATTTCATTTTCTAGTAACTATCAATTTGAAAAATTAGATAGTGATGAATTGGAATTACCGACAGGTTTTGATTTTGTTACCTCAGGGCGAGCAGGGCAACGTCATGAAGTCAACTTAGCCCTTTCCACAGATTGGAAACCGCTTTCTTGGTTAGCCATTACTGCGGGGGGGAAATACCATTATTATCATTTAACAGATACTTTTTTAAATAATAAGCGACGGAATAACGTAAAAGGTTATGAAAAATCCCCTTCAATAAGAGGTTTTATTCTTCCTTATCGACGAACATTAACTGCGGAGGAATATTTATTATATAGAGCTTACCATCAGGTGGATGTAGAAAGCTTACCTGAAGAGCTTAAAAATTATCGACGTCATCCAGAAATAGATAAAAAAGTGCGTGAGTTTTTACTCTCTAAATTTGTTTATCCTGAATATGAAAAATTATCGCCTGAAATAAAAGAAAAGATTATTAATCATCATGAAGTTAATAAAACTCAAGTTCATATGATACAAGATGATTTTCTTCGTGATGAACAAGGAAATTTAAACATAAAATCTCCCCAAAAGCGCCCTATGATCACGGAGTATACCGCATTACTTTATGATAAAAATGGCGAATTAACTAAAAGCAATAATATTTTTTTAAACGGTTATCTTAATATCAATGAAAAAGTACCCGATCCAATTACAGGCAATTTAGTAAATAAATATGAAATGGGGGTAACAAATCCAATCCCTATTTATTTTTCTGATGATAAAGATAATTTCGCACAAGAACCCAGTTATCAGCATGGGGCATTTTCACCACTCATATCTGCGACGGTGTATGCTAACGAGATATTGCGCTTTTATGGACGTTATTCCGAGCAACTGCGTTTACCCAATTTATTTGAAGACACCAGTGGGTTATCAGGCTCTAAAGCCCGCTATTACGGCTTTAAATTAAAACCAGAACGAGCGAAGAGTACAGAGTTTGGTGTTGTGTTTGATTTGACCGATTGGCTTAATATCGAGCGCCATGCTGACGTTAAAATAAATTATTTTTATACCAATATTGAAAATGTGTTTGATAGAGATGCGAATTGGCAAATTAGGCAATTTGAAAAGCAAAAATTAGAAGGGTTGGAAGTTCAAGCACGTTTTGATAACGGTTTTATTTTTATGGATACAGCTTTAGTTTATAGCCATAAAAATAAGGTATGCGATAAAAATGCCTTTAGTCACTATGATCCTTTTGGTTTCTTAGGTATTAAAGAATGTATGACGGGGGGATATCCAGGTGGTTTTTTACGCACTTCTATTCAGCCTAAATATTCGATTAATTTACATTTAGGGACTCGTTGGCTAGAGAATAAATTAGAAATTGGCAGTCGTTGGCTCTATTCATCAGAAGTGGAAAATAAAGATGAAAAATGGCTAAAAGAAAAGTTACCAAGAGAAATGTATGGCAGAAATAATAACCCGATGCGTTGGGCAAAAGTCTTTACTGTTGATGCCTATATTAATTATCAATATAGCCCTAATTTATCGTTTGAAATAACCGGCAGTAATTTATTAAACGAATATTACATTGATCCATTAACGCGATCAGGTATGCCTGCACCCGGAAGAACGTTCCGATTAGGTGTGACTGCACAATTTTAATTAAAAGAGAGTAAGGAGCTTTTATTTATGTTGGCACTTTCTGTCAGGCATCCGCTTAATATTTATTATTGGTTAATGGGTATATCGTTAGTTTATATCGCCATATTAAGTTGGATGTTGCGTTCACTTTCTATGACAGAAAGTGCACACCATATTCATCAGCAACAAGAAAATACACTATCCGTTTACCAAGTGGTATTTTCACCTCCCCAACAATCGACGGTCGTGCCGGAGCCTTTAGTGGAAACGGTACCTCAAGAAACGCCGATTGTGTTACCCAGTGCCGAAAAAGGGGAATTTGTTGATGCTCCCAAGAAAATACCTGAAAAACCCAAAGAAAAGCCTATAGCTATAAAACCTAAACCAATAACATCAGTAAAAAAACAGGCAGTACAAGAAAAGGTAGAGCCGATAAAACAAACTGATTTAGAAAGCCAAATAACAAAAACGGCATCCGAAGCATCGGCGGAAAGCTTAACGCAGCATACGGCAAGTTCGTTAGCAGGAAGAAGCCATGCATTAAGTGAGAAAGGAATAGGGCAAGGTGAGTCTGATAATCACTATATAAGCGCATTACGTAGAGAAATCGAACGCCATAAACGTTATCCATCACAAGCACGTCGTATGCAGCATGAAGGTCAGGTGGTGGTGAGCTTTTCACTAACATCAGAAGGTGCGGTTTCAAAGGTTGAGATAGAAAATACTTCGGGTATCTCTTCTCTTGATAATGCGGCTGTTGCTGCGGTTAAACGCGTAAAACCTATCGGCCCTAAACCTGAAAGTGTATTGAATCCCCTTATTATCTCATTAGATTTTCAATTAAATTAATGAGATAACGAAAACACCTAAGCGTGATTTAGACTTAGATGTTTTTATTAAAATTGATGGCTAAACCAGTATGGTAATATCCGCTAATACAGTATTAGGTTTAGAAAAGTGCAAATAAAAATAAAGATTGGATTCGTTTTCCTGTGTGAATAAATAGTCTAATTCAAGTTGATAAGTACGAAAATAGGCTTTGTTATTTGTTACTGGATGATTAAGTAGCGGTGTTATTTTATAAACGATATTGTCCTGATGTAGACCAAGCGAAAATGTATTTGAAGCGACTAATGCACCATTTATGGCATTACCTGTTCGCACTGAAATTGAAAGTGATTGTTCACTTTCAATAGCGCACTGTAGTAACACTTCCATTTTTTGTGGATTATCTGTTTTTCCAATCGTTTCTTCAGAAGGTAAGCAAAAATAGGCTTCTTGATTTAACAAAATACAATTTTTACCTACCAGTATATCACTATAACCAAATTGGGCTTTACTCAATTGCGTATCAAGCCCATGATTTAAATCCAGTTCATAGCTTTTTTGGGGTATCAATCGCTGGTTTTCTGTTTCTAGTGTAAGGGAGGCATAACCGTCATAAAAACGAAATATCGGGGCCGATTCGGTTAGCCAAGCGCCAGAATCATCATGGCATTGCTTGCCATTATGTCGGCTTAAATAAAGATTTACGCCATTAAAACAGTAACCAGGAATATTGAGATAAGATTTGTTCTCTCTGCCGCCTTGACCAATGGTAAAGCTATTATTGTTTACATCATCTAGCACCATATAGTGTAATGCGCCCCAAGGCGTGTCAGAAATATAACGTACAGAAGGTAAAATTTGAGAGGGCGATAAATAGGCTTTGCTGCTATCTGGTGTAAAAAAGGTGTCTGTTTTTAATACATCTCGACCATCACCCGTTACACCATAACAGCCTTCATATTGAAAACTATCTGCTACTTTTTCAATACTTAAATAGTTGTGTTTAATACGAATAACGGCATCAATATGGGAATAGGTTTCGATACTCTGTAACATTGATGTTCGATGTAATATATCTTTGCCTATATCAAAATAAGCTTTGTAATAGCTGATTTTAGGATCATGGCTATAATCGTTTCCATATAACTCTAAGCTATTCCAATGAGAAAAAGGGGTGTTGAATTCGATTTCAAAACTCTTTTTTATCCAAGCCTGATAAAAAGATAATCCTGAGGTATAAACACCGGATAAAAAGGTATTACTTTTATTGTAATCATCTTTAAATACATCAGAGGTTTGCTGATAAATTGTAGTGTGAATAGCACCATTAAATTTATCTATACTTTCTCTTAATGTTTTTAGATTACTTTTAAAGTAATTATCACTTAACTCGAGTTTGTCTTTATTGGTGAGAATATCGTAGTGTGCCGCAACAAAAAGGGCGCAACAATGACAATAAAAAGGTAAGCCTGCTGATTGCGCTAAATTTAATACTAAGGGTTGTTGAGAAACAATGGTAGTAATCACATCATCAAAACGGCTGAGTACTTGTTCCCGTAAATCTTGTTTTTGTTGTGCTGAATAACGCATTGCAGGATCAAGATAACGAGTCAGTGAATCAGAAAATAGCTGATAAACATCCGCGATTCCTTCTGTGGTGAGTTTGATTATCTTAACGTTATTATCAGCGATTTTAGCGTCAATAATACGAGAGACATGTTCGATAATTTGATTAGCGAGCGAACTATCTTTCATATTTTTATTCATCAGACCAAAGAGTGCTGAGGTGATTTTTGATAATGCACCACCGACAACAGGAATTAAACCAATAACATGTCCGATGACGGTTTGCCCCACAATAAGGGGAGCATTTAGCGGATCTTGCTCATTAAATTTATCTACAATAGTTGGCAATACATTACTATTGCGGTTAATCATATCCAACATACCCTCTTGGAGTTCTTGGTAGTCGATACAGGTTAATGGCTGTGTTGCAGGTAGTGATGAAGGGCTAATGGCGACTTTTAATGGGTTTAAATGCATAACAAAGCTCCTTGTCTAAATCAGTTCCATTGTTCGATTAATTGAGGTTGTCCTGATAGTCCGTTATAAACCGCAATAGAGAGTTGTGAGCCATTAATTCCAACAGATAAGTAATCCCCTTTAAATAAAGCGCCACTGTTATAAACGGGAACATCTCCAAATATTTCACTACCACCATAACGGTTATCTTGCCCAACATAATGCGTATGGCCGACGAACACCGCTTTCACACCATAGTGCTCAAGCATATATTTAAATAATGAGAGTTCGTCTTGTGAAGAGTTTTCAGGAAAATGTTGGTTACCATCATGAAAGTTTAAAATAATGGTTTTATTGCGATTTCGTGCTTGGACTAAATCTTTTTCTAACCAATCAATAGAGTTTGTCACATTAATGGTTGATGCTGCCCAGTGATCGAGTACGACATGATAAGTGGGATAATTTTGTAATTGGACAAAATGAATATCGCCATATTCCCACGAATACGCTTTACTGCCTGAATATTCGCTACTGTCGTATCTAAAATTACCTGAAGTTGAGTAACCACGATATTCTTCAATACGATAATGCATATCAAATACCATGCCTCGCGCACAAGCATTCATACTTAAATCAGAATTACTGGGTTCTGAGCAATCACCCACGTTATTTTGATAATCGTGATTACCAAGACCAACATAAGTAATAAATCCTAAGGGGGAAGGACCAAAAAAAGAGCGAAAACTTTCACGTTGATAACGGCGACCAAATTCCGTTAAATCACCATTAATAATGCCAAAAGAAAAAGATTTCTCACGGTGTAATAATTGAATGCTATCCCTTACTTTTTTTATCGTTGATTCCCAACGAGATTGATCATCATTAGGATCATTATTATCTAAGTCTAGCCTCCAAGGCTGAGGATCTGACATCACGATAATATTGTAGTTTGTTGATTGTGTTGTATTCATATTTAATTTCCTTTTAAATGTGTTTTTCTCCCTTTAATTTTTGACGGAAATTTAAAATAACCACAATATTAAATATTGTTAGTTAACTATAATTTTAATAACAAAATTTTTTATTTTTATCATTTTAAATGACCAATATATGATTTTTTAAATATAAATTATCTTCTAATTAAAAATATCAATATTAGTGCTTATGGATATACCTTAGATTGATTTTAGATAATGTCTTTTGAGGCGATAAAAAAGCGGCTTTAGCATGACTAAACACCGCTTTTAGATTTGCGTTAGCATAAATAAATTACGCTGTTTTCGGCCATTTATTGGCAACCCAAAGCCCACTCATTTTCATCGAATAACCAAATAAAACGCCAACGATTAATGAAGGGATGGTTTGAGCTAAATCCCCTTGTGCTGCAAATATTGTACATGCCCCAATAAAGGTGCCGGGGATATAAGCAAGTAATGCACTTTTAGCTTGAATACACATCACAAAGGCAATAACACCTGTTACTGCATACCCAAAAAGAGATATATCATTAAAGACTTGGCTACCATAAATAATCGCCAATGCCCAAATTACGCCACTCATAATGGTAGCCATCGTAACGGCTAATCCTTTAATACCCTCTTTAGGATAAGCAAAATAGGCGGTACAACCTAAAAAGCCAGCCCAGCTTAATAAGTCAAATTGATTAGCAACAAATGCCCAAATGGCAGAAAGAATGCCTGTTGTCAGTGCAGTAAAGTAAAGCGTTCTCACGATAGACTCTTAATAAAAGGGGGATATTTACCCAGTTAACTAAAAACGAAGTTTAGCATTGCCATGAGTTGATTTACTATATTTAGATCATTAAAAAGCGCAATTAATATGCGTCTTTATGCGATATTTAAAATCTCTTTTTATTAGAGAAAATAAAAAGAGAAAGTAAACGTTTGCGTTATTGAAATAATTAGTTAATTAGTAAATAAATAAATTTTTCGATTTTTTCATCGAGATTACTAATAAATAATATGAATATAAAAGGTAAAAAGAAAATAAGTGAATGATTTTTAATTTTCTCATTCTTGAAAAATACGTTACCAAGTGCAATATCGACAGCTTATTATTTACCTGCTATAACCGTTAAAGGCATGTTCACACGTTATAGCAGGTAAATGTTAGTGATTACTTCCCAATACAGAAACTAGAGAAAATACGCCCTAATAAGTCATCAGAGGTAAATTCACCGGTGATCTCACTTAATGCTTGCTGAGCCAGTCTTAGCTCTTCTGCTAATAACTCACCTGATTTTGCATAAACCAGTTGCTCATGACCTTGCTGTAAATGTTCTGCTGCGGTATTTAAAGCTTGTAGGTGGCGACGGCGGGCTAAAAAACCCCCTTCGGTATTACTATTAAAACCCATCGCTTCTTTTAGGTGATCGCGTAGCAATTCAATACCCATTCCATCGCGTGCGGATAAGCGGATCATCGGGTAGTTACCTTGTGCCGTGATCTCGACATTTTCCCCTGTTAAATCTGATTTGTTACGAATAACAGTAACAGGCAAGGTATTTGGCAAACGTGCCATAAATTCAGGCCAGATATCTTCAGGTGTTGTTGCATCAGTCGTGGTGCTATCAACCATAAATAGCACTCTATCTGCTTGCTCAATCTCTTTCCAAGCGCGTTCAATACCAATGCGTTCCACTTCATCACTGGCTTCACGTAAACCGGCTGTATCGATAATATGTAAAGGCATACCATCAATATGAATATGTTCACGTAATACATCGCGTGTTGTACCCGCAATATCCGTGACAATGGCTGCTTCTCTGCCTGCTAATGCATTTAATAGGCTTGATTTACCTGCATTAGGACGACCAGCGATAACGACTTTCATTCCTTCACGTAACAGGCTACCTTGGCGAGCTTGAGCACGAACATCATCTAATTCAGCAATAACAGCATTGAGTTTTCCTTCGATGATCCCGTCAGAAAGAAAATCAATCTCTTCATCTGGAAAATCAATGGCGGCTTCAACATAGATACGTAAGTGAGTTAATGACTCTACCATTTCGTTAATGTGAGAGGAAAATGCACCTTGTAATGAATTAATCGCTGAACGTGCGGCTTGTTCTGAGCTGGCATCTATTAAATCGGCAATCGCTTCTGCTTGTGCTAAATCGAGTTTGTCATTTAAAAATGCACGTTCAGAAAATTCCCCTGGGTTTGCAATGCGCACACCGGGAATTTGTAAAATACGTTTTAGTAATAAATCCAGAATAACGGGACCACCATGACCTTGTAATTCTAGAACATCTTCGCCTGTAAATGAGTTTGGATTTGGGAAGAAAAGGGCGATACCCTGATCAAGTACTGAGTTGTCATCATTGCGAAATGGCAGGTAATCGGCATAACGAGGTTTAGGCAATTTGCCTAAAACAGTTTGTGCCACAAGTGCCGCTTTGGGACCTGAAACGCGTAGGATACCAACACCGCCTCTTCCAGGAGGTGTGGCCTGAGCGACGATAGTATCAGTGCTATGCATGGTGTACTCGCTTAATCAGAATAATCATATCAATATAAAAAACAGAAGGCGGTCTACAATGACCGCCTTCGCTATTTTATGTCACTTTCCTTTGAATGTAACCAAGGAAGAGGTTTTTCCTCATGTGACCTTATTTTTTGTCTCTACTGTGTAAGCCACGTTTTTCCAGACCGCGGTAAATTAACTGCTGCTGGATAATGGTCACTAAGTTACTGACGATATAGTACAGAACCAGACCTGATGGGAACCACAGGAAGAATACGGTAAATACAACCGGCATAAAGGTCATGATTTTTTGTTGCATCGGATCAGTCACTGCTGTCGGAGACAGTTTCTGAATGATGAACATTGTCACACCCATTAATAATGGCAGGATGTAGTACGGATCTTGCGCAGACAAGTCTTGGATCCATAACATGAATGGCGCATGACGTAATTCAACAGAGCCCATCAGCATATAATACAATGCAAGGAAGATTGGCATCTGGATAATCAGTGGTAAACAACCACCCAGAGGATTCACTTTCTCTTGTTTGTATAACGCCATCATTTCTTGGCTCATACGTTGTTTGTCATCACCAATACGTTCACGCAGTGCCGCCAGTTTTGGTTGCAGTAAACGCATTTTCGCCATGGAAGTGTATTGCGCTTTAGTCAGCGGATACATGATACCACGAACGATAAAGGTGATCATGATGATGGAGAAGCCCCAGTTACCGATAAAGCTGTGAAGGAATTTCAGCAGTTTAAACAGTGGCTGAGAGATAAACCATAACCAACCGTAGTCTACAGATAGGTCTAAATGTGGCGCAATGGCTGACATTTCTGACTGAATTTCAGGACCAACCCATAATGTTGAGCTGATATCAGCACTGCTATTGGGTGCAATTGTCACCGGTGCTGATTTATAACCTATCAGAGCAATAGATTTATTTTCTAAAGTGATTGAGTAGAAGCTATTGTTCTGACTCTCTTTAGAAGGAACCCATGCTGTTGCAAAGTACTGTTGTAACATTGCAACCCAACCATTATTGGTGGTTATAGATAAGTTTTTATCTTCGATATCACCAAAGCTATATTTTTTATAGTTGGTTTCATCTGATGAGTATGCCGCACCACGATAAGTGTGTAGCGCAAAGTTGCTGCTACCTGTATCACGGCTTTCTGGCAATTTAACAGATTGTTTTAACTGACCGTAGAAGTTCATGGTCAACGTTTTATCTGTTGTATTCTCAATTTTGTAATCAATACCGATATCGTACTGACCTTTCTTCAGAATGAAGGTTTTGACGAATTTTACGCCTTCTTCATTTACGAAAGTCATCGGCACGCGCAATTCATCTTGGTTTTCACCAAGTACGAATTCGTTTTTATCAGCACTATAAACTGGGCGTGATTTCTGATCTGGACCATCTGGGCCGATTAAGCCACTTTGAGCCTGATACAGGAATTGTGGTGTAGTTTCCAGTAAACGGAAAGGTGTAGTCGAATTAAGCTCGGCGGGATAGGCTAACAAATCAGCCTCATCGATAGTACCGCCCTGAGTATTGATACGAAGATCAAGTACGTCAGTTTTTACGGTAATCAATTTTGCCTGCTCATTGCTGTTACCAGTTACAGCAAGACTATCACTGCTTGGCACGTCCGCTTGTTGCGAGACCTGAGCGGTAGTGGTGGTGTTTTGTGAAACTTTATCACCCTCCCACTGCTGCCAGATCAGGAAAGAAACGAACAGCAAAGCGATGAATAGAAGATTGCGTTGCGAATCCATCGTTAATTTTCTCTGTTATCGTCGTTTTTTCTAGGTGGGACAGGATCATCACCACCTTCGTGTAAAGGGTGGCATTTTAATATGCGTTTCACTGTTAACCAACTACCTTTTATCATTCCAAACCTGCGCAATGCCTCAATTCCGTAATTAGAGCACGTAGGATTAAAACGACAACGAGGCCCCAACAGAGGACTAATCCCCAGTTGATAGCCCCTAATCAGCAAGATCAGGATTTTTGAGCCAAGCGACAATGACGACGCCATAATTTACCCAACACTTCCGTCAATTGATGGTTATCAAGTTCAGCAACCCCTTTTCTTACTAATAGCACAAAATCCATCGGCGGTAATTCATGCTGATGTAAACGAAAGTATTCACGGGCTAATCGTTTAATACGATTGCGCTCATGAGCACGTTTAACGTTTTTCTTTGCGATTGTTAGACCGATGCGGGGATGCCCCAGCTCATTCTGGCGACCCAAAATAGTAACTTCTGGTGAACTCGCACGTTGTGGTTGCTGGAAAACAAAATTGAAATGCTTGGGAGTTAACAAACGTAACTCCCTTGGAAAAGCGAGCTTAACCACGGAATGGTTAGCTTTTATTATTTCGAAGAAACGGTCAGACGAGCGCGGCCTTTCGCACGACGGCGAGCCAGAACCTGACGACCATTTTTAGTGGCCATACGAGCGCGGAAGCCGTGGTTACGGTTGCGCTTCAGTACAGACGGTTGAAAAGTGCGTTTCATGGCGATTTCTACCTACTTAATATAATTACTGATTCAGCAAATGCGTTGACAGACAGGCGTGCAATAAATAAACAAACCAGTACTTCAATCGCAGCATCAATGATGGAAAGATGCGGGATTGTAATAAAATCACTCAAATGCGTCAATGAAGATGACGCTTTAAGTACCGATTTTTGTCGTCTTTTTTAGCAAACCCGATAATCAATCCTGACTTATGCGCAACGAGTACGCTTATTCGTGACCTAAAAAAGGACTTAATAAGTGACTTTGTTGGTACAAGCACGCAGGGTGCAAGATTATACGGACTCATGGTGAAAGCGCAAGGATCTTTGGTGGATCAAATGAGAGATATTTGATCGCTTACTATAAGAACGGGATATTTATGCAAAGAGAAAGTTATCCCCAATTGCTATTTATAGGACGACTCAAGTACACTAGAACGCCTTTGCATATTTCATTTGGTGAATTATCGTAAATCAGCAAGCCTGTGGATAAAAACCATAAAAACTGTGCAAAAGAAAGAGGATCTTCGTTTCATTTTGCGATATGATCCCCCGTCACGATCAGAATAGCCAGTCTGCGATCGTGAGTCACGATGTAAAAAAATCGTTGTCACCAAGAGTTGTTCCTTATTAAGAATTGAAGAGGAACGGTGTTGTGCACTTTGTATTTAGGCACACAGTGTTTAACTGCATTTTTCCTGTTTATTTTTTAGTCTTGTTTTTTTAGGGGAGTCCGCCGTGTCACTTTCGCTTTGGCAGCATTGTCTTGCCCGATTGCAGGATGAGTTACCTGCCACTGAATTTAGTATGTGGATACGTCCCTTGCAGGCAGAACTAAGCGATAATACGCTGGCGCTGTATGCACCTAATCGTTTTGTTTTAGATTGGGTGAGAGAAAAATACATTAATAATATCAATGCATTATTAGTGGATTTTTGTGGCTCTGAAGTCCCTTCTTTACGTTTTGAAGTGGGAAATAAACCCGCATCAGCGCGTACTACGGAAAGTATTCCTAAAGCTGTTGTACATCCAACGGTAAATACAGTTCCAACACATAGTCAGCCTGTTCGCCCAAGTTGGGATAATCAACCTGCATCTCAACTGCCTGAACTTAATTATCGTTCTAACGTTAATCCCAAACATAAGTTTGATAATTTCGTTGAAGGTAAATCAAACCAGTTAGCAAGAGCGGCGGCAAGGCAAGTTGCTGATAACCCAGGTGGCGCTTATAACCCACTCTTTTTATATGGTGGAACAGGGCTAGGTAAAACGCACTTGTTACATGCAGTGGGTAACAGCATTATGGAACGCAAAGCGAATGCAAAAGTGGTTTATATGCATTCTGAACGTTTCGTACAAGATATGGTAAAAGCATTACAAAATAATGCGATAGAAGACTTTAAACGCTATTACCGTTCTGTGGATGCACTATTAATTGATGATATTCAATTTTTTGCCAATAAAGAGCGTTCACAAGAAGAATTTTTTCATACCTTTAACGCATTGTTAGAGGGTAATCAGCAAATTATTTTAACGTCAGACCGTTATCCTAAAGAGATAAATGGTGTTGAAGACAGATTAAAATCACGCTTTGGTTGGGGATTAACGGTGGCTATTGAGCCACCTGAACTTGAAACCCGAGTCGCGATTTTGATGAAAAAAGCGGATGAAAACCAAATACAGTTACCTGACGAAGTGGCCTTTTTTATTGCTAAAAGACTTCGTTCTAACGTCCGTGAGCTTGAAGGTGCATTAAACCGAGTGATTGCTAACGCAAACTTTACGGGTCGTGCAATTACGATTGACTTTGTACGTGAAGCATTACGTGATCTGCTCGCCTTGCAGGAAAAATTAGTCACTATTGATAATATTCAAAAAACGGTTGCTGAGTATTATAAAATTAAAGTCGCTGATTTACTGTCAAAGCGGCGATCTCGATCGGTTGCCCGTCCGAGGCAAATGGCAATGGCGCTGGCGAAGGAATTAACAAACCACAGCTTGCCTGAAATCGGGGATGCCTTTGGGGGTCGTGATCATACAACGGTACTTCATGCATGCCGAAAGATAGAGCAATTGCGTGAAGAAAGTCATGACATCAAAGAAGATTTTTCTAACTTAATCAGAACATTATCATCCTAGCGCTATGAAATTTATCATTGAACGTGAACAGCTTCTTAAGCCGCTACAACAAGTAAGTGGCCCTTTAGGTGGTCGTCCAACATTACCTATTTTAGGTAACCTATTGCTTAAGGTAACTGAAAATACCTTATCGTTAACGGGGACTGACCTTGAAATGGAGATGGTGGCAAGAGTTAATCTTAGCCAATCTCATGAAATTGGCGCCACAACTGTTCCTGCGCGTAAGTTTTTTGATATTTGGCGTGGGTTGCCAGAAGGGGCTGAAATCAGTGTTGAGCTTGATGGTGATCGCCTATTAGTGCGTTCAGGTCGTAGCCGTTTCTCCTTATCAACATTACCTGCATCTGATTTTCCTAATTTAGATGACTGGCAAAGTGAAGTCGAATTCACTTTACCTCAAGCAACATTAAAACGTCTGATTGAGTCCACTCAATTTTCAATGGCGCATCAAGATGTGCGTTATTATCTCAACGGAATGTTGTTTGAAACTGAAAATACAGAGTTACGCACCGTTGCAACAGATGGACACCGTCTCGCGGTATGTTCCATGGATATTGGACAATCTTTACCGGGACATTCTGTTATTGTGCCTCGCAAAGGTGTTATTGAATTGATGCGTTTACTTGATGGCGCAGGTGAAAGTTCACTGCAACTGCAAATCGGTAGTAACAATATACGTGCCCATGTGGGTGACTTTATTTTCACCTCGAAGCTGGTTGATGGTCGTTTCCCTGACTATCGTCGTGTATTACCGAAAAATCCGACAAAAACAGTGATTGCGGGTTGTGATATTCTTAAACAGGCATTTTCTCGGGCGGCAATCTTATCCAATGAAAAATTCCGTGGTGTGCGTATAAACCTTACCAACGGTCAATTGAAAATTACAGCAAACAACCCTGAACAAGAAGAAGCAGAAGAGATTGTTGATGTTCAATATCAAGGCGAAGAAATGGAGATTGGCTTTAATGTCAGTTACCTCCTTGATGTACTTAATACCTTGAAATGTGAAGAAGTTAAGCTTCTGCTAACAGATGCTGTTTCAAGTGTTCAAGTCGAGAATATGGCAAGTTCTGCGGCTGCTTATGTTGTTATGCCAATGCGTTTATAATAGTCACTAACATGATTTTATCCCGTTTATTGATCCGTCATTTTAGAAATATTGAACAGGCGGATCTGCCATTAGCGGATGGCTTTAATTTCCTTGTTGGGCCTAACGGGAGTGGTAAAACAAGTATACTTGAAGCGATTTACACGTTAGGTCATGGACGTGCATTTCGTAGTTCTCAAGCTAATCGTGTGATCCAGCATGATGAAAATGAATTTATTCTTCATGGACGCTTAAGTGGGCTAAATGAAGAGAGCCGTGGCTATGCGATTGGATTAAGTAAAGATCGCGAAGGCAATAGTACTGTTCGTATTGATGGTAGCGATGGTCATAAAATTGCAGAGTTAGCAAAATTATTACCCATGCAATTAATAACACCTGAAGGTTTTACCTTACTGAATGGTGGACCTAAATATCGTCGTGCTTTTATTGATTGGGGTTGTTTTCATAATGAACCTCGATTTTTTGCTGCATGGTCAGATTTAAAGCGTGTATTAAAACAACGAAATGCGGCACTGAGGCAAGCAACGTCTTATCGACAACTGATGCCTTGGGATAAAGAACTTATCTTATTAACAGAACAGATAAGTGAATGGCGAGCTCAATATGCCGAAGATATCGCTAAAGATATTGAAGAAACGTGTCGTCTGTTTTTGCCTGAGTTTTCGTTGAAAGTCAGCTTCCAACGGGGATGGGATAAAGAAACAGATTACGGTGAGTTGTTAGCACGTCAATTTGAACGTGATAAAATGTTAGCATATACCTCACTTGGTGCTCATAAAGCGGATTTACGTATTAGAGCAAATGGCACGCCAGTAGAAGATATGTTGTCACGAGGCCAGCTCAAGTTGTTGATGTGTGCTTTGAGGCTGGCACAAGGTGAATATTTCACTCGTAAGAATGGGCAAAGATGCCTGTATCTGCTCGATGATTTTGCTTCCGAATTAGATGCAAGTCGGCGTCAGTTGTTAGCCGAGCGTCTAAAGTCTACGCAAGCTCAAGTGTTTGTCAGTGCGATAACACAAGGGCAAGTGAAAGATATGCTAGATGTAAATAGCAGGCTATTTAGCGTAGAACGTGGCAAAATAGAGGTTAAACCATAGGAATAAAGCGAGAAACGTTGATGTCGAATACATATGACTCCTCAAGTATCAAAGTATTAAAAGGGCTGGATGCGGTGCGTAAGCGCCCGGGGATGTATATCGGGGATACAGATGATGGAACCGGTCTGCATCACATGGTCTTCGAGGTGGTCGACAACGCAATCGACGAAGCCCTCGCGGGTTTCTGTGATGAGATAATTGTCACTATCCATTCAGATAACTCCGTCTCTGTTCGAGATGATGGTCGTGGAATTCCAACCGGCATTCACCCAGAAGAGGGTGTCTCAGCGGCAGAGGTTATTATGACCGTTCTGCATGCGGGGGGTAAATTCGATGATAACTCCTATAAAGTCTCTGGTGGACTTCATGGTGTAGGGGTTTCTGTTGTTAATGCGTTGTCTGAAAAACTTGAACTGACAATCCATCGTGATGGAAATATCCATCAACAAATTTATCGTCATGGTGTGCCTGATGATCGCTTAAAAGTGATTGGCGATACTGAAAAATCAGGGACATTTGTACGCTTCTGGCCAAGCCTTGAAACTTTTAAAGGCGAAACTGAATTCCAGTATGACATTTTAGCAAAACGTCTTCGTGAGTTGTCATTCCTAAACTCGGGTGTTTCTATCCGTTTAATTGATAAACGTGATAACCGTGAAGATCATTTCCACTATGAAGGCGGTATTAAGGCATTTGTTGAATACTTAAGCCGTAATAAGACGCCTATTCATCCAAATCCATTCTATTTTTCAACAGAAAAAGATGGCATTGGTGTTGAAGTGGCGATGTCATGGAATGACGGTTTCCAAGAAAACGTGTATTGCTTTACCAACAATATTCCACAACGTGATGGTGGTACACACTTAGTGGGTTTCCGTACAGCAATGACGCGTACGTTAAACAACTATATGGATAAAGAAGGGTTTAATAAGAAATCGAAAATCAGTGCAACGGGTGATGATGCTCGTGAAGGTTTGATTGCGGTTATTTCTGTTAAAGTCCCTGATCCTAAATTCTCATCACAAACAAAAGATAAACTGGTCTCTTCAGAAGTGAAAACCGCGGTAGAAACGCTGATGAATGAGAAGCTGGTGGAATATCTGTTAGAAAATCCAAACGATGCGAAAATTGTTGTTGGTAAAATTATTGATGCTGCTCGTGCTCGTGAAGCCGCGCGTAAAGCTCGTGAGATGACTCGTCGTAAAGGCGCATTAGATTTAGGTGGTTTACCCGGTAAATTAGCGGACTGTTCTGAGCGTGATCCTGCTTTCTCTGAACTGTACTTAGTGGAAGGGGACTCTGCGGGCGGCTCTGCAAAACAAGGGCGTAACCGTAAAACACAGGCTATTCTTCCGTTAAAAGGTAAAATCCTCAACGTTGAGAAAGCGCGTTTTGATAAAATGTTAGCTTCTCAAGAAGTTGCAACGTTAATCACTGCGTTAGGTTGTGGTATTGGTCGTGATGAATATAACCCAGATAAACTGCGTTATCATAGCATTATCATCATGACGGATGCGGACGTCGATGGTTCTCACATTCGTACTCTATTACTGACATTCTTCTATCGTCAAATGCCAGAAATTATTGAACGTGGTCATATCTTTATTGCTCAGCCACCACTTTACAAAGTGAAAAAAGGGAAACAAGAGCAATACATCAAAGATGACGACGCAATGGATGAATATCTGATGTCGATCGCGCTTGATGGTGCCGCACTTTATGTGAGTGAACACGCACCCGCAATGCACGGTGAACAACTTGAAAAACTGGTTGTTGATTACCATGCAGCGCACAAGATCATTCGTCGTATGGAGCGTATCTACCCACTTAGCATGTTAAACAGCTTGGTATATCACTCAACGCTGACAGAAAATGCGTTATCTGATAAAGCTCAGGTTGAAGAATGGATGAGTGGTTTGGTTAACCGTTTAAACGAAGCGGAAGATCAAGGCAGTACTTATAGCTACACTATTGTTCAAAACGATGAAAATCGCCTATTCGAACCTGTATTGCGTATTCGTACTTATGGTGTGGATACAGATTACAAACTAGATTATGACTTTATCCATAGTAGCGAATATCAGCGCATTACGCATTTAGGTGACATTATTGGTAACCTAATTGAAGAAGGTGCGTTTATTGAGCGTGGAGAGCGTCGTCAGCCAATTTCAAGCTTTGAAGAAGCACTTGAGTGGTTAACAAAAGAATCACGTCGTGGCCTTGCTGTACAGCGTTATAAAGGTCTTGGTGAAATGAACCCAGAGCAGTTATGGGAAACGACCATGAACCCAGATACACGTCGTATGATGCAAGTCACTGTCAAAGATGCGATCGCAACCGATGAGCTATTTACTACGCTAATGGGCGATGCGGTTGAACCTCGCCGTGCCTTTATCGAAGAAAATGCGCTGAAAGCGGCAAATATTGATATCTAGTTTTATACTGAATTAGATAAAAAAAGCGGAGTCGTGAAAACGACTCCGCTTTTTTATTGGTTACAACAATCACGCTTATCCGCGTTGTCCGATCAAACGGCACAGCATTTCTGTTACTAAATAGCTTTTCTCAAATGAGCTAACAGGTAAGAACTCAAAGCGAGAGTGGAAATTCAACGCACCCGTAAAATAGTTTGGTGTGAGTAAGCCTCTTGCTGAAAGTGCAGAGCCGTCTGTACCTCCTCGCATTGGGATCACATTAGGTTGAATATCTAATCGTTTTAATGCTTCAAAAATAAGTTCGATAGCCGTGCGATCTTCCCCAATCGAATCACTGATATTGCTATACACATCGACAATCTCATAGTCGATTTGTGCACGAGGATGTCGAGTACGCATTAACTCAACAGACTGTGCAATATATTGTTTACGGGCTTCATAGCTCTTCTTATCAAAATCACGAATAGCCATTTTAATCACTGCATTATCGGGGTTGGCGATTAAATCCGTGACATAGAAATAACCTTCACGATGTTCTGTGTGTTCTGGGGTATCAAAGCGATCAAAGCAGCCAATAAAATCATGCGCGACACGGATTGGATTTAACAATACGTTTTTCGCGGACATTGGGTGTGCAGTAATACCTTTTACAGACACGTTAATCGATGCTGCATTAAAGGTTTCATATACGACCTCTCCTAATGCACAGCAATCAATGGTGTAAGCAAAATCAACGTTGAAGCGAGATAAATCCATTAATTTAGAACCGCGTAATCCGATTTCTTCATCCGGTACAAACGCAACATAGATATCACCACAATCAAAATCAGCATGTTGAAGTTTATCCATTAACTCCATAATAACGGTGATCGCCGCTTTATTATCAGCACCTAATACGCTTGTACCATCACTGAAGATAATCTCTTCGCCAATGTAAGGTTCAGCTTCAGGATGTTCTTGAGCTTTAAACCAGACATTTTTTTCTTTGTTTAAGCAGAGATCTTTCCCTTCATAACGCAGTGTTTGAGGGTGAATGTCAGGTGAAATGCCCACATCAACGGTATCAAGGTGAGCAACAAACCCCACTTTTTTGGCATTAGGTTTAGTACCTGGTCTCATCGCATATAAAATAGCATGAGAATCGATATAGATATCTTTGAGTCCGTAAGTTTCCAGCTCTTTAGCCAGCAATTTTGCTAACTCAAGTTGTCCTTGGGTGCTGGGTACTACAGAAGCTGATGCATCACTTTGGCTTTCAATTGCCAGATAACGGAAGAAACGCTGTTCTAACTTTTGACCTAGGGTGTTCATTATAATGTTGTTCCTAATACAGTTGTTTTTATAAGCCTGAGTTATGATGCCGGTTGCCATGTATATCCACTGTCAAAGCCAAGAGGAATATCAAGTCCCCAGAAGATAAACAGTGTAGTCGTTAATACAATAAGCAAGCCAATAGTGAAAGGGATCATCATTGAGCACAGTGTACCGATACCCGCCCCTTTATAGTATTTTTGGCAATACATTAAAATCAGGGGATAGAATGGGAACATTGGTGTACTCACATTCATTGCGGAATCACTGACACGGAACGCAGCTTGCGTTAATTCAGGTGAAATTCCGACGGCCATTAACATTGGCACTAATACCGGTGCAATAACAGCCCATTTCGATGTTGCTGAGGTGATCATGATATTTAAAATCGCCGTCAGCAAAATGACACCTAATACCGTCATACCAGAAGGCATATTAAGCGTACGCAGTAACTCTGCACCCGATAACGCCAATAAAGTTCCTAAATTCGAGTGTTGGAAAGAGTAAAGGAACTGAGCTGCAAAAAAGGCAAAAACAATAAAGGGGATCAGCGATTTCGTAATATTTTCCATTGCTTTGACAATATCTTTTGTGGAAGCAAAAGATTTGGTCATATAGCCATAGATTAAACCGGGTACCGAGAAGAAGATAAACAGTAAAGGCACCACAATTTGCATAATTGGGGCTTTAGGGCTGGTTAGACTGCCTTCTGGTGAACGTAATGGTGAGGTTTCTGGGAATAACAGTGCAAATAAACCCATTCCCATCAGCACCACAGCCCAACCGGCAAAACGGAATGCGCGTTTTTCTATTGGGGTGATTTCACCTAACTCTGCATCTTTGGTATCAATGCCAGAAGAGACCGGGCAGTTTTTATTTAACCAAGGTTCTACAATTTTTTCAGTGATATACCAACAAGTTAAAATAACGCCAAACGTTCCGCCTACGCTAAAAAAGTAGTTACATAAAACGTTAACGCTATATCCCGGCGCCATAATTTGCGCTGCTTCTTGAGTAAAGCTTTGCATTATTGGATCAATAATTGATGGTGTATAACTTGCTGTAAATCCACCGGCTAATCCTGCAAATGAGGCGGCGATACCCGCTAAAGGGTGACGACCACTGGCATAGAACATCATCGCAGAGACTGGCATAAGAATAACGTAAGCTGAGTCGGAAGCGAGGTGCGCAACAATACCAACAAACACTACCGTTGGTGTCAGCATTTTAGGGGAAATAAACGAAAGCATTTTTTTTAAAGCTGTTTTAATAAACCCGCTACTTTCTGCAATACCGATCCCTAATGTTGCAACAATTGTTATTCCAAGTGGAGGAAAGCTAATGAAATTTTTTACCGCACTTGTCACAAATAATATGATCTCTTCATATTGAAACATATTAATAACGGCGATTTTCTCTTTAGTAACTGGATGGAAATAATCAAAATGCACAAAAGAGAGGAAAAATGAAAATATCCAGCAGATCACTAAGGCGTAAACGAACAACATAGTAACATCAGGCATGATATTACCAATGCGTTCGACTCGGTTTAAAAAACCTTTTTTATTGGGTTGTGTTTGTGTTGTCATATTTATAATGCATCTTTTTATAAAAGTAATAAAAATCACCTTAAATAAATGACAGCGCAAAGTAAATTTATTTTTAAATAATAAGTAGTTACCGCAATTTTAATGAAAGAAAGAGAAAAGGAATAATATATTAGAAATTATTATATTTAGATTTTTGTCGCCATTATTTTTCAGTTGTTAAAAAATGCTTTATTTATTTTTAAACTCTGTTTTGAATAAAAACAGGTGGATTATGCTGAATAATCTGCTTGAATTCTTTAGCGTTATTTTTGAAAGTATTGTAGAAAACGTATTCTATACAGAGCCATAAAATTAAAAATAAATAAAATATGAAAAATTAAAAAATAGTTTTATGAGAAAAAAAGGAAAGTGAAATAAGAAATGGCGCTAATAGCTATTGAGAATAAGAATACCAACCATTTCTATTTTCTAAAAATGGTCGATATTCATAAATAATAAAGATTAACGCAGAATATTCAGCATACGGCGTAAAGGCTCTGCTGCACCCCATAACAGTTGGTCACCCACTGTAAAGGCTGAAATAAATTCAGGACCCATATTCAGTTTACGAATACGACCTACTGGTGTGCTCAATGTACCCGTGACTGCGGCAGGTGTTAATTCACGCATCGTTAATTCACGATCATTAGGAATGACTTTTACCCAGTCATTATGGCTTGCGAGTAACTGCTCAATTTCAGTAACGGGTAAGTCTTTCTTCAGTTTTAAGGTGAATGCTTGGCTATGGCAACGTAACGCACCAATACGAACGCAAAGACCATCGACAGGAATGATATTTGAACCTGTATTTAGGATCTTGTTAGTTTCAGCTTGTCCTTTCCACTCTTCACGGCTTTGACCGTTTTCTAATTGTTTATCAATCCAAGGGATCAAGCTACCAGCAAGAGGAACACCAAATTGTTCAGTCGGCATCGCTCCACTGCGTGTAAAGTGAGTGACTTTACGTTCAATATCTAAGATTGCAGATGCTGGGTTTTCTAGCTCTTTAACCACTTGATTATGTAAAGAGCCCATCTGTGACAGTAACTCTCTCATATGGCGAGCACCCGCCCCAGAAGCGGCTTGATAAGTCGATACGCTTGCCCATTCCACTAAATTGTGAGTAAACAGTCCACCTAATGACATCAGCATTAAACTAACGGTGCAGTTACCGCCAACAAAGGCTTTAATACCTTTATTTAAGCTGTCTTGAATATGCTGTCCATTAACAGGATCGAGAATAATAACAGCATCATCATTCATACGCAGTGCTGATGCGGCATCAATCCAATAACCTTGCCAACCTGCTTGGCGAAGTTTCGGATAGATTTCATTAGTGTAGTCACCACCTTGGCAACTAATAATAATATCGAGTGATGCTAAGGTATCAATGTCATAAGCATCTTGCAGAGTGCTACGGTGATGACCATAAGCGGGTGCTGCTTCACCTAATTGAGATGTGGTGAAGAAAACAGGGTTTATCCCATCAAAATCGCGTTCTTCAACCATTCTTTGCATTAAAACGGAGCCGACCATACCACGCCAGCCCACAAAACCAACATTTTTCATTGTAATTACCCTGTCTTTATCTGTAGGAATAGTGAGAGACCTCACACTAACCTGACAAAATATAGAGATAGGTGCAAGTTAATTTATTGATTATTTACCAAAGAATTAGAAGTGTTTCTTATAGTCTTCGTAGAGTTAACAAAAGAAAGCCACAGAACGAACAAATATCAATGAGTTGTTAAAAAAGAAAAATAGAAAACATAAAAGTGTAAGAATATTCTGCTATATCTTATTTTCTTTTTTAGGATAAATAAAAATATATTCTTGTTTAAGAAAATAGAGTAAAAATAGAAAAATGTAAAATAGTGTAATATATAAGAAAAACGTATTTACTTAGAGATGACTCCAAGCTTTATACTGAAAGTCATTATTCACTAGATGATGTATTTTCATAAATAAAAATAATGATGAATGTTCTTCATTTAATCTAAATTTTATTTTACCTTAATTAAAAGGCACTGGGAGGCGAAGATGGATATATCCACATTCATTCCATTATCCACATACTACTCATATTTAAAACGGTTTGTGATCTCACCAACCACGATGGGTACTATCGCGCCTTCATCTCGTTGGTTATGTTATGAAATGTTAGATAAACTTAATTGGCAGCAGGATCTTCAGGTTGCGGAGTTAGGTGCTGGCACAGGTGTTATTACGCAACAAATCTTAAAAAGAATGTCGGTAAACTCATCATTAGATGTTTTTGAAATAGAACCCAGTTTTGCGACAGAGTTAGATAAAATTAACGATAATCGATTGAAGGTTTATACCGCATCAGCAGAGAAATTAAATAGTCATTATAATATGATTATTTCAGGGCTACCTTTTTTATCTATTCCTAAAAAAACAGGTTTAAGAGTTTTAAAACGAGTGCATAACGAGTTATTAAAAACCCAAGGTTGTTTTGTCTTATTCCAATATACAACTCGATATGAAAAAACGTTATCTCGTTATTTTCATTTAGAAAAAAAATTAGTTATACGGAATGTTCCCCCTGCTTGGGTTTATTATTGTACGCCAAAAAATAAAATAGGGTAAATGTAATGCTTGCTCGACATTTATATTGTCAATGATAATTAAGAATAGATGTTATTTATTTAGACAATGTTTGAGCAAGCAAAACAATACACTTTTCAATTTCAATAGGATCATGAGCAGCATATCCTAATAATATGCCTTGTTTCGGATAAGGTTGAATACAGTAACGTGATAAAGGCTGTATGGCTAATCCGATTTCGCGTGACTTTTTCACGATATATTCTTCTGTATAGCCAGCCTGAAGCCAGCAGACAATATGGATGCCAGAGTCTGTCGGTTCAACACAAAAAACATGAGATAGATGGGTTTTTATCGCATTAGTTAACACTTGATAGCGTTCATAGCAGGCTTTTCGTATACGCCTAACATGACGTGCATAATGCCCTTGAGAAATAAATAGCGCTAATGTTGCTTGCTCTAAAAAGCCAGAATGTGAATCGGTGTAGTATTTAGCGACTTTAAATGTATCAACTAAAGGTAAAGGAACCACTAAAAAGCCTAAACGAAACCCGGGATACATCATTTTTGAGAACGTACCGGCATAAATAACGCGCTGGTATTTATCTAAACCTTGTAGAGATTGAATGGGTTTAGAGTGATAACGAAACTCGCTATTGTAGTCATCTTCGAAGATCCACACATTATTGGATGACGCCCACTCTAATAACGCAAGACGGCGTGAAAGTGAAAGCGTATTACCTAAAGGAAATTGATGTGAAGGGGTAGTAAAAACAAGTTTTGTTTCTGGGCATTGCTCGATCCCTTGGGCAATATCCATTCCATCGATATCTGAATTTATTGGGTATGATTTTATACCATAAGACGTGAAGATCCCTCGTGCGCTGTCATAACCAGGATCATCTAACCAAACGGTATCACCTTCTGTTAATAATACTCTGGTGGTGAGGTTAATCGCTTGCTGTGTTCCATTTACAATAATGATTTGTTCAGGTTGGCAATAAAGACCTCGAGTTGATTGCATATATTGGCATATCATCTCTTTTAATGGTGTATAGCCTGTTGGTGAATTAAATGTGGCAAGTGCTTTTTTTGATTGTCGCCAAACTCGTCCTAATAATCTTCCCCAAAGCTCATGTGGGAAAAGATCTACACACCCAACACCAACATGAAATATCGGATTACTATTGATATTTGGTTGCGACTGTTGCCAAAACGCTTGTGCTTTTTGCATATTGGGATTTAGCGTTTCAATGGATGGTGAAGAAGTCGCGTGAGTTGTTTTGATCCACTTATCTGAAATAATAGCATCAGGGATTGTGTTTGCCACGAAAGTTCCTGCACCGCGTCGAGTCAATAAATAGCCTTCATCAATTAAACGTTCAAATCCTGCAATAACAGAATTACGGGAAATCGACATCATTTCAGCTAAAGTACGGCTAGAGGGTAGACGACTGCCTGATGTTAAGCGCCCATCTAAAATAGCCTTTCTCATCGCGTGATAAACCTGAGAACCAATAGGCCCTTCTTCTAAAACAAGGTTAGGAAAATAAGCTGTTTTTTTCTGTTTCATAAAGTGGACCCTATAAAAACACAAAAAGTGTACCTTATTGAGAGCCAAAATTAAACGTACCATGACCACGATTAAAGGCAGGTGATACCGTGTTATCGCATTTATAAAAGTAGAAGGAAGTGAAAAGATGAGCACAACACCAATAACTGTTTCAATTCAGTTTGTTGAACAAGAGCATTATGCTCAATGGTTGCCGCATTGGTTAAATTATCAAGCATTTTATAAAGTTGAATTATCAGAAGAGATAACATTAAAAACCTGGGCGCGTTTTTTTGATGAGAAAGAGCCTGTTTATTGTGCTGTCGCGATGGAAAGTGAAAAGGTATTGGGTTTTGTTCATTATCTTTTTCATCGTTCAACATGGGCTGAACGCGATTTTTGTTATTTAGAAGATTTATTTGTTTCACCAGATACCCGCGGTCGCCATGTAGGTAAGCAACTTATTGAGTTTGTAAATCAACAGGCTAAACAGCGTGATTGTGCTCGTTTGTATTGGCATACGCAGGAAACCAATTTACGAGGTCAGCGCTTATATAACTGGGTTGCCGAAAAACCGGGTGTGATTGAATACCGTATGGCGCTATAAAAGAACGTTAGGTAGGACAGATAGGGTATAAAAGAGAGGGCAAGATTTGCCTTCTCTTTTCTGAGTTAGGGTTATTTATTCGATTTAATTTGGGTTAATTAAACGCTTGTTGGCAATAAAACTCATTGCCAACTTTTTTTGCTTCTTCACAAGCCTGTTTCATTAATTCGTCAGCTTTTTGCTTATTCGGTTCAATAATATGATATTGACCAGAGAACATAAAAGAAGCCATTGCTTGAGCAAATCCTTCAAAAGTCATTTCGTTCGCTTTCGCAAACCACATATTCGCTTTTTCCGTATCTACAGGCACAGTACCCACCCCGCTATAAAGAACACCTAACCAAATTGGGGCATAGACAAATTCGGTTTGATGAGTTGTTGCTGCTTCTTCTAGTAATACAATGGCTTTTTTGTAATCTGTTTCACCAGATAAAGGTGATATCAGCGCGGTTGCTAGGCTTATTTTTCCTCTTATACTTCCTTTATCCGCTGCAATGGTTGCTAATTTTCTCGCTTCAACATAATGGTTTTTAAAATAAGGATCAGTACTGAATAAATAGAGATCAGCAAGTAATGCATAGGCATCGGCATAGTCGTTTTTTATAGACTCATTTGCCCACAATTGTGCGTTAAATAAGTTTTTTTCAACACCGGTTCCCATTAAATACATTTCAGCTAATTGATATTGAGCCTGTGCATTATGGTTTAGTGCTTCTTTGCGAGTATCTTCAAATTTTCTTTTGTCTTGTTCTTCAAAATTAGCATGCAAAGAAAAGGAGAAAAAAAGTGTCAGTAGACTGATAAAGGTCGAAATGGATTTAATAAATGTCATGTAGAGTACCGTTTGTAATGATTTTGAAAATCTTACCAATAATAATGGTATAAAAGCAGTTTATTTCTTCGGCTTAACCAAATAAATAACAATCTAGGGAGAGTAATAATGGCGATTGACCTTAGCAATCTTGTTACTGAAAGTAGAAATCATAACAGTAAAAATATAGACACGCTTTCAACATTAGACATGCTAAAAGTTATTAATAATGAAGATAAAAAAGTGCCATTAGCTGTCGAGAAAACGTTACCTGACATTGCTCAATTAGTTGATAAAGTTGCAATTGCTTTTTCTCAAGGTGGTCGTCTTATTTATTGCGGAGCAGGCACCTCGGGACGATTAGGGATTTTAGATGCCAGTGAATGCCCTCCAACTTATGGCACACCTCATGACATGGTGGTGGGGTTAATTGCCGGGGGGCATAAAGCCATTTTACAAGCGGTCGAAAATGCCGAAGATGACCAAGAACTTGGTGAGCAAGATCTACGTCAGCTTAAATTTAATCAGAAAGATGTGCTGGTGGGTATTGCAGCAAGTGGCAGAACACCTTATGTGATTGGTGCATTGAATTACGCTAAATCATTAGGTGCAACAACAGGGGCGATTAGTTGTAATCCTGAAAGTGCTATCGCTAAAATTGCCGATATCGCTATTACACCTATTGTGGGGGCTGAAGTTATTACCGGTTCATCACGCATGAAAGCAGGCACGGCGCAAAAACTTATTCTTAATATGATCACGACAGGTGCGATGATCAAAATGGGTAAAGTTTTTGGTAATTTAATGGTGGATGTTGAAGCCACTAACGCTAAGCTTGTTGAGCGTCAAATTCGTATCGTTATGCAAGCCACTGAGTGTGAAAGATCTGTCGCTGAAGCGGCATTGTCACAATGTCAGCGTCACTGTAAAACGGCGATTTTGATGATCTTAGCAAATATAGATGCCCCACAAGCGACAAAAATGCTTAATGAAAATAGAGGATTTATTAGAAAGGCGTTAGGTGAGTGATTAAAAAGCAATGACTTCTTTTGCATTTACCCAACTCATCGGTTTGTTAATGCCTTTATTGTATGCCCATGATGTTGCATTATTATATTGAATTCAGTATCCAGTTTTGCGCTTTGGTATGCTTCAAATTCAACCTTACTAATAACTACGGCAGATGTATCATCTCTGCGGGTTATTTCTACAGGCTCACCATGAATAGCGGTGTCTAAAACTTCAGAAATATGAGCCCGAGCTTGAGTCGAGGGATAAGTATGCATAATATTTTCTCACATTATTTAATGTACATTTGAATTGTACATTTTAGGTGTATAAATTTTCATTTATAAAAATGAAGCTAACTAAAATTAGAAAATTTTTATAACAAAAAAGCCAGCAAATACAAGGTATCTACTGGCTTAATGATGGGCTGTAAACAGCTAAGAAATCTTACTCAATATTTTGGATCTGCTCGCGCATTTGTTCAATTAAAACTTTTAATTCAATGGCTGAATTGGTGACTTCTGTATTAATTGATTTTGACGCTAATGTATTCGATTCACGGTTAAATTCTTGCATCATAAAATCAAGACGGCGACCTACCGCTTCTTTTTTAACGAGGATTTTGCGTGTTTCTTTAACGTGAGCTTCTAATCTATCCAGCTCTTCAGCGACATCTAAGCGTTGCGCTAACATCACTAACTCTTGTTCTAAACGATTATTATCAATTTGAACTTGCGCTTCTTCTAATTTGCTGGTTAAGCGTTCACGTTGCCATTGTAAAATTTCTGGCATTTGTGCTCTTACTTTAATAACTTCTTCGCTAACTGCATCTAAACGCTGCTCAATTAGCGCTTTAAGTGCTTGCCCCTCGGTTTCACGGCTCGCAATAAAAGCATCAATTGCCAAATCTAATTCCGCTAAAAGCTCAGTACCAATGGCATCTAAATCTTGCTCTTGTGCTGAAATAACACCGGGCCAACGTAAAATATCAAATGGGCTAATAGTGCCTTCGTGGCTGTGGCTTTTTACCCAGTTGGCAGAAACAATGAGTTGTTTTGCGAGATTTTCATCCAGGTTAAGTTCGCCTTGAAAGCGAGCATTAAGATCAAACCGTAAGTTACATTCAATTTTACCGCGTGTTAAGCGATTACGTAGACGTTCACGAATAACAGGTTCTAAACTACGTAATTGCTCAGGTAAACGAATATAAGTTTCAAGGTAACGTTGGTTTACGGAACGCAGTTCCCATGCAGCGCTACCCCAGTCTTTTTTAATGTCTCTGCGAGCAAAAGCGGTCATGCTACGGATCATAATAGGGTCTCAATAGTGTAAAAGATGATACGATTATAACCCTATGCATCAATACAAGGATAGGCATAAGCCATTTTAGGTCGTATAATGCGCCCCCAATATGTCAGAGAAAGCGGAGATAACACCATGCGTCCAGCAGACAGACAAGCAAACCAAGTACGTCCTATTACCATTACTCGCCACTATACAAAACATGCTGAAGGTTCTGTATTAGTTGAATTTGGTGATACTAAAGTCTTGTGTAATGCCACTGTAGAAGACGGTGTACCACGTTTTCTTAAAGGACAAGGGCAAGGATGGGTGACCGCAGAATACGGCATGCTTCCTCGCGCAACAAATAGTCGAAATGCACGTGAAGCGGCTCGTGGTAAACAAACGGGTCGTACTATGGAAATTCAGCGCTTAATTGCACGCTCATTACGTGCTGCTGTTGATTTAAAAGCATTAGGTGAATTTACCATCACTGTCGATTGTGATGTTATTCAAGCGGATGGTGGTACACGGACTGCCTCTATTACTGGTGCTTGTGTCGCATTAGTTGATGCTTTAAATAAAATGGTTGAAGAAGGTAAACTGAAAAAGAGTCCTCTTAAATCAATGGTCGCTGCTGTATCTGTGGGGATTGTTGATGGTGAACCATTATGCGATCTTGAATATGTTGAAGATTCTGCCGCAGAAACAGATATGAATGTGGTGATGATTGACGATGGTCGAATGATTGAAGTTCAAGGCACGGCAGAAGGTGCACCATTTAGCCATGAAGAATTACTTGCTTTACTCGCCCTTGCAAAGGGGGGATTAGAGAAAATATTTGAAGCGCAAAAAGAGGCGCTTAAGCAATAAATTCTATTTTTAAAGGCGACTGAGAAGTCGCCTTTTTTATGCCTAAAATTTGTCATCAAGTAACGTAGAGAGGAGAAAAAAATGAAAGCCTACCAACGCCGCTTTATCGAACTAGCATTAGCAAAAAATGTCCTGAAATTTGGTGAGTTCACGCTGAAATCAGGAAGGGTGAGTCCTTACTTTTTTAATGCCGGTTTATTTAATACAGGGCGTGATTTGGCTTTGTTGGGGCAATTCTATGCGCAAACATTATTAGATAATAATGTGTCTTGTGATGTGCTGTTTGGACCCGCTTATAAAGGGATCCCGATTGCAACTACAACGGCAGTCGCATTGGTTGAACATCATGATATCGATATCCCTTACTGTTTTAATCGCAAAGAGGCTAAAGATCATGGTGAAGGAGGAACATTAGTAGGAAGCCCATTGAAAGGTAATGTAGTGATTGTTGATGATGTGATTACAGCAGGTACTGCAATTCGTGAGTCAATGGAAATCATCAAACAGCATGATGCAACGCTGTCTGCGGTGTTATTAAGTCTGGATAGACAAGAGAAAGGGCGAGAAGAACTTTCTGCAATACAAGAGTTAAAACGTGATTATCAATGCCAAGTGTATTCGATTATTACTTTGGATGATTTAATTAGCTACCTTAGTGAGAGTGAGACTCTGTCTGAGCATTTACCTGCAGTTAAAGCTTATCGTGAGCGCTATGGTGTGAATTAATAAAGTTAATACGCGATAAACGAGTTGGTCGATTATAAATAAAAAAAAGCCCTCGCCCAATTATGGGCGGGGTGAGTAGTACAATGAATCTTCTGTGACAAATATCACAGATATTGAAATATAAAAAGGACTTTTACAGCAGGGGCAAAGCGAGTCGCTAATGCCACAAAATAGGAACTGCACGAGTGCCATTCCTGATAAATACATTTAGGTAACTCTGTACCAGAGGACGCATGTTAACACAAATAAGAAAAAAACGGCATATCTGTAAATTTCAAATTGTTGAGTTAAATCACGAGTCCATCATTTCATTGTAACTGTGCCAAAATTAATGGCCAGCGAGCTTCAAATTCTTGAGTGGGTTGATAGCGAAACTCTGTACGAACAAAGCGTGCTAGCATACCTTCACAAAACGCGAGTAGTTGTGAAGCAAGTAACGCTTCATCATGCAAGAAAGCACTACCTTCACGAATTTTACGCTCTTTAATGACCTGTCGTAGTTGAACCTCAATGCGCTCATAAAGTTGGTTTATTCGCCCTTGCAATCTGTCTTGTTCAAACATCAATGCATGACCAGTCAAAATTCGAGAGAGTCCTGGGTTTTTCTCAGCAAAACCGAGGATCAAGATAAGAATTAAGCGAATTCTTGCAACAGCGTCTTTTTCGTCTTTTAAAATCAAATTAATACGGGAGACTAAGCTATCTTCGATAAACTCAATTAAGCTATCAAACATTTTAGTTTTACTTGGAAAATGTCGATAGAGCGCAGCTTCAGATACACCTACAGTGGCGGCAAGCTTTGCCGTTGTGATGCGCTGACTACCATCACTTGATTCCAACATTTGGGCAAGTGACTGTAAGATTTCATCCCGTCTATTTCTTTTCTTTTTGGTTTCTTTTTCTTCTGCCATGACTGATAAGGCCCCTGCTAAAAGCAAAACAAATCAGTAAACCTTTGCACTAAGGTTGTTAGTGCAAAGGGAGTGATATCGTCATTGATATAATTAATGCAAGACGTCTTTATTATTGGCGGCCAGAGTGACCAAAGCCACCGCTACCACGTTCCGTTGCGGTAAAATCTTCAACAATATTAAATTCAGCTTGAACTACAGGTACGATAATCATTTGAGCAATACGCTCACCCGGTTCGATGGTGAACGCTGTTTGACCGCGGTTCCAAACTGACACCATCAGTTGACCTTGGTAGTCAGAATCAATCAGCCCGACTAAGTTACCCAATACAACACCGTGTTTATGACCTAAACCTGAACGAGGAAGCACCATTGCTGCTAATCCTTCATCGGCAATATGTACAGCAAGACCTGTAGGTAATAATTCGGTTTGCCCTGGTTCAAGAACCAATGGTGCATCAAGGCAAGCACGTAAATCTAAACCAGCAGAGCCTGTTGTGGCATAAGCAGGAAGTGGATATTCTTGACCAATACGTGCATCAAGGATTTTAACATCAATTTTTTTCATCATAATGTTTGGCTATCTCGTCAAGTAGGCGATGGCTAAGTTGTGCTTTACTACTGTGTGGTAAGCGCGTTTCTCCATTAGCCCAAATAAGGTGTAATGCATTGTTATCACTGTTAAAGCCTTGATTTTCTACTGAAACATCATTGGCACAGATTAAATCGAGCTGCTTTTGTTCTCGTTTTTTGCGGGCATATTCTTCCACATTCTGGGTTTCGGCTGCAAATCCAACAACAAAAGGACGGTGTTCAACCATTTTTCCGACACTCGCGACAATGTCGGGGTTTTTTACCATAGTGATGGTGACTTCATCACCTTGTTTTTTTATTTTTTCAGCCGCGATAAGTTTAGCGCGGTAATCTGCAACCGCAGCGCAACCAATAAAAATATCTTGTGAAGGTGCAATTAACATCACTTGTTCGTACATTTCTTGTGCGCTTTCAACGTCAATACGTTTAACACAAGCCGGTGTCGGTAATGTGACAGGCCCTGCGATAAGCGTGACATCAGCACCACGTAATGCGGCTGCATGTGCAATCGCAAATCCCATTTTCCCTGAGCTATGATTACTGATAAAACGCACGGGATCTAAGGCTTCGCGAGTAGGCCCTGCGGTTATCGTGATTTTTTTACCTGCAAAATCTTGTGGTTGTAAAGCAAGTTGTTTTTCAGCTAATGAGACGAGTGCCAGAGGATCTAACATTCGTCCAGGTCCTACATCACCACAAGCTTGACTACCAGAATCAGGTCCCCAAATGAAACAGCCACGTTGCTCTAAAGCGGATAAATTTTCTTGTGTAATTGTGGCTCTGTACATTTGCTGATTCATTGCTGGCGCAATAGCGATAGGTGCGCTACTCGCTAAACAGAGTGTGGTAAGTAAATCATTTGCCATACCCACTCGTAAACGTGCAATAAGATCGGCAGTCGAGGGTGCAAGTAAGATTAAATCAGCCCATTTGCCTAACTCAATATGCCCCATAGCGGCTTCTGCAGCAGGATCAAGTAAATCATCAGCAACAGGAAAACCCGAAACAGCTTGTAGTGACAAAGGCGTCACAAATGCATGAGCCGCGGGTGTCATTACAACTCGTACAATTGCGCCTTTTTCACGTAAACGGCGTACAAGTTCGGGTGCTTTATAGGCCGCAATACCACCACTGATGCCAAGAATAATCTTTTTGTCGTGAAGTGTAGTCATGATGAAATGCCTAAGTACATAAATAATTGTCCGTAATTTTACCACAAGGTAATCGTGAATTCGGAATTCTATGTAACTTCATGTTTTATAGATTAAATTTTTGCGATTTATCTCGCAGAAATTTGATGTGTGTCTTTTTTATACAAGATGAGCAGTTTATAGTAATTTAGCTGTATAAAACAACAGTTGTTTTATGATTGGCATTTTATGATGACTAATGCTTCACCTAAATACTAATGTTTATGTGAATAAATAAAATAGATCATTAATACCACAGCCTTTGCTTATTAAGGAGTCCACGGATGGAAAATCAATCGGTTAGTGAACTTTTACCTAGAGAGAAATTATTACTGTATGGCGTGGAATCACTCACTGATATTGAGTTATTGGCGCTCTTTTTACGCACCGGCACTTATGAAAAGTCTGTATTAGAATTGTCGGCTTTTTTACTTAAAGAGTGTGGTTCTCTTTATCACGTTATTAATGCTGATTATGAAACATTAGGGCGTTTTAAAGGCGTTGGTATGGGAAAGTTTACTCAGTTGCAAGCTATCAATGAAATGGCACAACGCTTTTCGACAACACAATTTATGTATAAAAATGTACTTTCTTCTTCTGAAGATACAAAGCATTACTTACAAAAATTACTTCATTGGCGAGACCGTGAGGTGTTTGTGGTCCTTTTTCTTGATAATCAAAATCAATTGATTGCTTTTGAAGAGATGTTTAAAGGAACAATTAACCGAGTAGAAGTTCATCCGAGAGAAATTGTCCGTCAATCAATAAAAAAGAATGCAACATCTATCATTCTTGCTCATAATCACCCTTCTGGTATTTGCGAACCAAGTCTCGCAGATAAAGAAATAACAGAAAAAATTTTTACTGCTTGCCAATTAGTGGGTGTAAATGTACTCGATCACCTTGTGATAGGGCATGATGATTGTGTTTCTTTCGCAGAACGAGGTTGGTTGTAGCAAATATTTTTGTAATTATTGTCAATCTTTATTTGTACGGGTCTTGAGCGTTGAGGCCATTGGGCGTATACTACGCCACCTTTGAGGATCTTGGGTTTGGCGAGAAGAGCCTATCTCAGCAAGTTTTTTCTGAGGTGTTTACACAGTTTTTCAATCGTTAAAAGTTGCTGAGATGGGCTCCAAAGCCTGACGAGGCGGTCAAACCTGATATTAAAGCTCGAGCTGATTAGATTTTTGGAGAATAGACATGTCCCGAGTCTGCCAAGTTACCGGCAAGCGTCCTGTGAGTGGAAACAACCGCTCTCACGCATTAAACGCGACTAAACGCCGTTTTCTGCCAAACCTGCACTCTCACCGTTTCTGGGTTGAGTCTGAGAAACGTTTCGTAACTCTGCGTGTATCTGCTAAAGGTATGCGTGTGATTGATAAGAAAGGCATCGAATCTGTATTAGCAGATTTGCGTGCCCGTGGTGAGAAGTTCTAAGGAGCTGAAAAATGGCTAAAGGTATTCGCGAGAAAATTAAACTCGTTTCTTCTGCTGGTACAGGTCACTTCTATACCACTACGAAGAACAAACGCACTATGCCAGAAAAACTGGAAATGAAAAAATTCGATCCAGTTGTTCGTCAACATGTGCTTTATAAAGAAGCTAAAATTAAATAATTTTAGTTTTCTTAAAAAACCCGACCTTAGTGTCGGGTTTTTTGTTATCTGGAGCCTGCTAAGTATAGCAAAGTAAAGCTATTGTGATCTTCGCTTGCTCTTTAGTTATACTATGGTTCTTTTAAATCATCAGGTGAATGGATTGCGGATGAGTAAGTCAGCACTATCAATATTACATACAGAATCATCTTGTGGATGGGGTGGTCAGGAAATTCGTATACTGACGGAATCTCAAGGCATGATCCGCAGAGGACACCGAGTTGCATTAGTGTGCTGTCCTACCTCTAAAATTGCTAAAGCTGCGCCTGATTATGGTATTGAGGTTTTCACATTACCCATTGAAAAAAAACGTATTTCATCATTAAAAGCACTTCGCCAATGGCTGAAATTACATCGTCATCAATTTGATGTTATCAACACTCATAGTTCAACGGATGCATGGCTAGTTGCCTCTTCTTGTGCCACATTACGCCATTCACCAGTGGTGGTTCGAACTCGTCATGTTTCTACGGATGTTTCACGCTCATTACCAACACGATGGCTGTATCTTTCATCCAGTGCCCATGTTGTGACAACGGGGGAGAAATTACGCCAGACGCTCCATCAGCATAACAAATTCCCATTAGAAAAAATGACATCGGTGCCTACAGGGATCGATTTGCAACGTTTTTTTCCACAAGATAAACAACAAGCTAGAGAAAAAATTGGCATACCGAATAAACCGACATTAGGTATTGTGGCGACCATGCGAGTGTGGAAAGGGCATAAATATTTGGTAGAAGCTTGGAAATCATTGCATCAACAGTTTCCTGATTGGCAATTAATTTTTGTTGGTGATGGACCTCAGCGTAAAAATTTAGAGCCGATGGTGAAAGAGGCGGGGCTAGAACAAAGTATCTTTTTCCTTGGCAATCGTAATGATGTACCCGATTGTTTAAATACAATGGATCTTTTTGCATTACCGTCTTTTGGGAATGAAGGTGTACCTCAAGGGATTATGCAAGCGATGGCATGTGGTTTACCTGTCGTATCGACGACGGTTGGTGCGATTAGCGAAGCCGTTATTGATGGTAAAACCGGTTTTACATTAGTACCGCAAGTACAAGAATTATTAACCCGTCATTTAGCTAAATTAATGATCTCAGATGAGTTGCGTGAACAGATGGGTAAAGCTGCGCTTGAACATGCCATTTCACGATTTGGTTTAGATAATATGTTAGATAAGATGGAAAGGATCTTTATTCAGGCAATCAACGGTAAAAATAAATCAGTATGATTAATGTTGATAATAAAGTCGTGAAACGATTATCTCTATTATCAACTTGGTATATTCATCTTATTGATGAATATTTGTAATACTTTTTAGTGTATAGTCTGAGAAGTAAATGTATCATTTAAGCCAAATAAAAAGCATATGGATCCAAAAAATATATTGGTTATAGCGGTAGCGCGTTTTGGTGATACATTACTTATCACCCCCGTTATTCATGCCTTAAAACAGCATTGGCCCAATGCTCATATTCATGTACTTGCACATAAACGTAGCGCATGCATTCTTGAGCATAACCCTGATATTGATAGCATTAGACCTTTTTCTAAAAAAAGGGCGATTTGGACAGGTTGGTTACCCCATAAGCCTTATGATTTAGCGTTAGTATATGGCAATGATAGTGAACTGGTGAATTATGCTCGTCGCCAATCTCATCATACCGTTGCTTTTGCTGATATTTCTCAGCAGCAAGGCAATGTGACTTGGGTTGCGCGTCCTAAGTCGCCAATGGTGGCACAAGAAGAACGTGCCTTATTAATTAATGCATTAGGGATTTATCCGAGTTGTTGGCAATTACGTTACTTTATCAATGAGGAAGAAACGACTTTTGCACAACAGTTTTTAAAAGATAATTCATTAATTAATAAGAATATTATTGGTTTTCAATTACAGAGTTTTCCGGCTAAAGCCTATCGAGATTGGCCTGTGGGAAATTTTCTGCAATTAGCAAAACAGATTATTACCCATGACGCGAGTACGTACTTTTTGCTATTAGGTAGTAAGGAAAGCGAACAATTATCCATTGATTTAGCTAAAAAAATCGGTGAAGAGCATTGTTTAGCCTTGGCGGGACGTGTTTCAATGCGACAAAATGCGGCAATTATGGCAAATTTATCGCTTTATGTTGGTGTTGATACGGGACCTACACATTTAGCGGGTGCTTTAGATATCCCAATGGTGGCGCTATATCATAGCTATCATCCTGGATGCTATTTAGCCCCTCTACAACATTCTTGTTGTCAGGTTATCCAACATCCAACATCATTGGATAATGCCCGCCGTGAAGACGATATGGCTGAAATATCAGTCGAAGAAGTGTGGAATGCTGTGCGTAAAATCATGAATGGAATGAAGGTGAAAAAGTAATCCATGAAGATCGGTATAATTGATGTCACAATCACCATGTCTTATGGCGGGATCCAAACAGCCGTTTGGGAACTGGCTAAACAATTGCATGATGCTGGGCATGAAGTTCATCTTTATGGTGGCAATGGCGATATTCGGCACAATCTGGCAGGACGCCAAATACAAGTACACACTTACCCTTATACACCGCGGGATAAAGTTATCGATCTCGGTGGACGTTTTCGCCGTATTGTTGAGCGTTACACTTTTGCACGACACGCTAAAAAAGATGTTATCAACCAACATTTTGATTGGGTGATTTTAACCAAACCGTTTGACTTTTTTTGGCCTTCTATGATGCCTAAATCATCCTCAACTCGCTTTTGTTATATGAGTGGCGGCACCAGCTTTTTTAAAGGTGATCGTAGATTAGGTAAGAAAATCTCAGCATGGGTTGCATGTAGCCATTTTAATGCTTGGCAAATCCAACACCATTTTAAGCAATTCCCGAGCGTAATTTATAATGGTGTGGATATTGAAAAATTTCAGCCGATGAGTACCTCGTTACGTGAGCAACTAGGAATAAGTCAGTCTACATTTTTACTCTCATTTGCAGGTCGATTAGTCGGTTGGAAAGGTTTAAGTGTGGCGATTGACGCCATTGAAAAACTAAAAGGTGAAGATATTAAGCTCTTGATTATCGGTGCTGGAGATGATCTAGAACGATTGAAGAGTAAAGCGGTGGCGAAAGGTATTGCTGAACAAGTCATTTTTCATCAACCTGTTGAGCATAATCAATTACCTGAATTTTATGCAGCCAGTGATGCAGGCATTTTCCCAAGTACTGGAGATGAAGCCTTCGGTATTACGATTGCAGAAGCCATGGCGTGTGCCAAACCCGTTATTGCGAGCCATATCGGAGGTATTCCTGAAGTTGTCGGCAATGAGGGTACTGCGGGGTTATTGGTCGCCCCTGGCAATGCAGATGAAATTGTGATGGCAATTAATCATCTTCGTCAATTACCTGATAGAGGCAAAGCAATGGGCGAGAGTGCACGTATCCGTATAGAGACGCGTTATACCTGGCAACATTCGGCGCAACGTTTATTACAGGCATTGGCGTTATAATTATGAAAATTGCCTATCTTGACCCTTACCCAGTGCCTGACTTACGTGTGGCTTCATTACAAATTTTACAAAACGTGGATGCATTTGCCAGAGCGGGTGCACATGTCACTTTAGTCACACCTAAAGGGCAATATCGAGATAGTGATATATTAGGTCGTTCAATTCATACTAATGCGAATTTAGTTTCTTTAAGAGATATTCGCCGTAAATGGTATTTCCCATTTAATTCACAAAAACTTTTTTCATTACAGATTACTCGCTGGGTAAAGCAAAATAACGTTGATGCGTTGTTTACCCGTAATTTAAAACTAGCGTGTTATCTCTGTGAAAATTATCCAGAAACTCCCCTCTTCTTTGAAAGCCATGAAATATTTGCACAATCTTTTGCAGAGTCTCATTCATTTGAGAAAAAAAAGAATCGTGCCAAATACCATAAGCTATTAAAGATGGAGAAGTTGGTTTATAGCCGAGCGACGGGGATTTTTGTTCTTACTTCATTACTAAGAGATGATATTGTTTCGCAATATCAAGTTACTACGCCAATAACAGTGGTTCCTGATGGCGTTGATTTACATGCTGTGGCTGACTATCAAGTCAAACCATTAGTTTCTGAGAAAAGCGTTACTGAGGTGTTATATTTAGGGAGCTTGCATAAATGGAAGGGGATTCCAACCATGATGCGAGCAATGAAATATCTTGATAATGCAAGGCTTAATATCGCTGGAGGGACACCAGAACAGATTGAAGGATTAACTTTATTAGCTCAAGAAATGGATGTAAAAGATAAAGTGAATTTCTTGGGATTTATTGATCCCAAAAAACGTTTTGAAGCAATTGGTCAACATGATATTTGTGTACTTCCACTTACGTTAACGAGTATTGGAAGTCGTTACACTTCACCACTTAAGTTATTTGAATATATGGCGATGGAAAAACCTGTGGTAATTTCAGATTTTCCTTCAATTCGTGATGTTGTAGATGAAAAAGCGGTAAGTTTTGCAGATAGTGGCGATGCGCAGAGTTTTGCAAAACAGATAATACAGCTAAGAGAAAACCCGCAACGAGCTAAAGAAAAAACCACTCATGCCCGTTCTCTGGTTGAAAATTATTACAACTGGGATAAACGGGCTGAAGTTATTCTAAAAGCAATCGAGGCGTTAATTCGGTGATCTATGGCTGTTTATCTGGCGATGTTGCTGATTGATTATTGAGTAAAGCGTGGCGCAACGCCAACATTAATCCAACCAAAATACCCACTTGATTGATATAGGCATTTTCAAATAATCCCCGCAACACATAGACACCTAAAAATGACATCAGTAATACTAAAGCGGCTTGGCGAATAATCCCTGAATTTTTTCTTATTAGCTGAATACCTTGCGCAATAATGGAAGAACAAAGATAGAGAATACCCAATAGCCCTAAAATACCACCTGCAAACCAAAAAGCTAAAAAGATGTTATGGGGACCAATGGATTTTTTAAATTTCCATTTTGGATAATCTTTAACGCGCTCATTATAGACATTATGGTAAAGTTGATTACCGTAGCCATAACCTTTATTGGGGTTCTCTAGAATAAGATTAATTGCTGAATGGTATGTGCCATTGATAAAACGATCACCACTATCAAATTGCGTTAATTTATATTGTAGCCTAGATGGATTTCTTTTATCTAAGGGAGTTTCCGGCGTTAATTGTATAATTACAAAAAGTAAGATAATACTGATAAAAGTGCCTATAGTTGCAAGTAGCCACTGGCGATTGATCAATAAGATTAAGAATGAAACAACTAATAGAGATATCCAAGCACTTCTAGCCAAAGTACCTAGCATAAGTAGCAAATATGCTACTCCCCCAAAATATAGTAAACTTTGCTTTATAAAAAAATGTTTATTTAATACTAAAAAGACAAGAATGATAGGATAGAAAAAGAGTAAGGCATAAGATATTTCTCTGTGAAATTTATGACTTTTAGACTCAAAAGGCCAAATACCTTTCTGATACTCTAAATAATACTGCACTAACTCTTTTGCCATAATTACCAGCAACCCAATCGCAAAAGCCACCATTACCATCTTAGCAATATCAGTTGGTTTTTCTTTATATAATACAATCGGAAAGGTAACAGCAAAAAGCAGTAAGCCATTTAAAATGGGTTTATTCACCTCTTTAATGCTGATGCTTGGATCAACTGAGATTAGGATGGAATAACCAATAGTCAGCAATAAAAACAGTAGCGAGAAAGCCAGATTATTTTTAAAGATTTTACAGATAGTTTTAAAATCACGTACCAGATACCACAGTGCTGTTGCACCAATCAATCCCATCACAATATTTTTATAACGGGTGATATCCGGTAAGTAGATCAATATAATGTAAAGCCCAATAATGGATAAATTCCACAGGGATTTTTTACTATAGTCTTTAAACACCATCATAATAATCTGCTATCGTCCTTTATACTTTTAGGGAAGCTGATCATACAATAAAAATGATGTTATCGCTGTATCTCTTATCTGATAATCATGGAGTCACCTGTGCCAGAATTACCGGAAGTCGAAACCAGTCGCCGAGGTATTGAACCTCACCTTGTGGGTAATGTGTTGCACTACGCCATTGTACGCAACAGTAAATTACGCTGGCCTGTTTCAGAAAAAATAAAAACCTTACTGGATGAGCCTATTTTAAGCGTAAAACGGCGTGCTAAATATTTGTTAGTCGAGCTTAATACAGGATGGATCATTATCCATTTAGGAATGTCAGGAAGTGTGCGCATATTATTAGAGGAACAACCTGAAGAAAAACATGATCATATCGATTTAGTTTTTCGTGATGGCAAGGTACTGCGTTATACCGACCCACGACGCTTTGGTGCTTGGCTATGGTGCGAAGATTTAGCCACAAGCTCTGTATTAGCTCACTTAGGGCCAGAGCCGCTTTCGGATGAATTTAATGCTGAATATCTCTATCAACAATCCAAAAATAAAAAAACAGCCATAAAGCCGTGGTTAATGGATAATAAATTAGTGGTTGGTGTGGGTAATATTTATGCTAATGAAGCACTGTTTTCATCAGCCATTATGCCAGATAGAAAAGCCAATAGCTTAACGCAAGAAGAGTGTAGGGTACTCGTAACGGCGATTAAGCGAGTATTAACTCGCTCCATTGAGCAAGGTGGTACAACACTTAAAGATTTTCTGCAATCAGATGGTAAACCCGGTTATTTTGCGCAAGAGCTCTTTGTTTATGGTCGTAAAGACAAACCTTGCTTGATTTGTGGACATACAATTGAAAGTATTAAGCAAGGGCAACGTAGCACATTTTTCTGCCGACATTGCCAACATGGTGAAAATGAGCGCTAAATTTTACCGAGTTTTTTTAGCATGGCGGTGGTGACAACGTTAGGTAAAAACGTAGAGACATCACCGTCATGGCGTGCCACATCTTTAATTAAAGATGAAGAGACAAATGAAAGATTTTGAGAGGGTAGCAAAAACACGCTATCAAGATCGGGTGCAAAATGACGGTTCATATTGGCAAGTTGCCATTCATATTCAAAGTCAGAAACGCTGCGGACACCGCGAATTAAAATGGTGGCTTGTTGTTGCTTAGCAAAGTTAGCCATCAGTTCACTAAATCCAACGACTTCAACATTAGGTAAATGACTCGTTACCTCTCTAGCTAAATTAACCCGTTCTTCTAAGGTGAACATAGGGTGTTTACGGGCGCTATCAGCAATCGCTAATAAAACCGTATCAAACATACCTGCCGCACGCGTTAAAATATCAATATGACCATAAGTGATAGGATCAAAGGTTCCGGGGTAGATAGCTTTATTTTTCATGATTGATGGTCTTTTGGCTGAGTTCCCATAAAGAGGCGTATTTATTAAAGGTATACTGTGCGTTAACAAATGCCAATATCAACCCCTGTTTCCCGTCTAAAAAACCCGCTCTTAACAACCAAGTTTTAAAAAAGGCACCTAACGTATGACTTAAAATGGAGCCGAAATTAGCCTTTTTACCTTGTTGATAACGCTCTTTTGCCCATTCGGAGGCATATTTTAGCTGTTTTTGCTGAAATTCTATTAAATCACGGCAGGTAAGATGTAAGAGATCACCTTGTAAGGTTTTCACTGTTGCACTTTGGGTTTCTAATGATTCATGCACTAAATTGTCGTTATATTGATAACGTTCACGAGCATATAAACGGGTCACTTTATCAGGATACCAGCCACTGTGTTTCATAAAGCGCCCCATAAATAAGTTACGGCGGGCACAGTTATAAACCACATTTTCTTCAGGTTGTTGCAATACTGCGAGAATACTGGTTTTGAGTTCAGGTGTGACACGTTCATCACTATCGATCATAAAAACATAATCGCCAGTGGCATATTGTTGCGCTAGTTGGCGCTGTTTACCAAACCCCGGCCATTCACTGTTGATAAAGACTTTTGCCCCTTTTTCTTTGGCAATATGGCAGGTGTTATCTTGGCTACCTGAATCTAGCACAATGATTTCATCAGCCCATTGTACGGAATCCAAACATTCACCAATGACATCAGCAACATTTTTACTGATCATCACCACAGAAAGGCGCTGACTTTGGCTCATTAGTGACTCCGAGGAGGAAGATAAGGTGAAAGTAAAGTCAGTAAACGCAGTAATGCCCCTTGGTTTTCATGAAGCACTTCCACGGCATGGCGACCGTAATAACGGCGATAATCTTCATCATTAAGCAATGAGGCAATCGCCGTCGCCATCGATTCACTGTCTGTAACCGTAATTAATCCTTCAGCTTGATCAAGCTTGGCACAGATATTTTTAAAATTAAAAGTATGAGGTCCCATAATAACAGGGATAGCGTGAGCAGCAGCTTCTAAAGGGTTATGACCACCACGCTCTACTAAACTGCCGCCAACAAAGGCTAAATCGGCAATACCATAGAGCAACATCAGCTCGCCCATTGTATCACCAATAACCACTTGAGTTTGTGCATCTGGCACAGCATCTGTGCTGCGTAAAGTATATTTTAACCCTGCTTCACGTGTTAATTGTTCGGCTTTAGGGAAACGTTCTGGGTGGCGGGGCACTAAGATCAATAAAAGTTGAGGAAATTGTGTCAGTAGCTTTTTATGTGTCTCTAAAATAATAGTTTCTTCACCTTCATGAGTGCTTGTCGCAATCCAAACTGGGCGATGAGCAGCCCATTGACGGCGTAAAGCAACAGCTCTGGCGGCTAATTCTGGGGTGACAGAGATATCAAATTTTAGGCTACCCGTGACATGTAAATGCGAACGTTTTAAACCCAGTTCGATAAAACGCTCGCCATCTTCCTGATTTTGCGCGGCAATTAAGGTGATTTTTTGGAGCATCGTTTTAACGAAACTGCCTAATTTCTGATAACCAGCGGCAGAGCGCTCAGATAAACGGGCATTGGCGATAATCAACGGAATTTTTCGTTGATGCAGTTTTGAAATTAGGTTAGGCCAGAGCTCGGTTTCCATAATGATCACCAATTTCGGGTCAACCGTGTTAAGAAAACGATTAACTGAACAAGGTAAATCATAAGGAAGATAGACATGATAGACATCATCACCAAATGCAGAACGAACCCGTTCTGAGCCTGTTGGTGTCATGGTAGTGACAGTAATGGGTAAATCAGGATAGTGATGACGTAGGGCGCGAACAAGTGGTACTGCGGCAAGTGTTTCACCGACAGATACGGAATGCAATAATATCCCTTGAGGCACGACTTTGCCTTTGCAAAAGCCATAGCGTTCTCCCCACCGTTTACGGTAGGCGGGTGCTTTACGGCTACGTAATAAAAGACGTAACCAAATCAGAGGTTGAATAAGGTAAAGAAGTACCTGATATAAACGCAACAACATGCTATCAAATTCACTTATCTAGACGAACGCTTATAGTATCACACTGTGTGGGAGAAAGTGTGTAAAACAAGTAAGCGCGGATTAAGGAATTAAAGCGATATACTGCTTTAAAATATGGTTTAGTTCAAATTTTGCATAGGATGATGGCAATATTTGAGGTGGTGAATAATATGCAAGGCGAAGCTTTTCTGCGAGAGAGCTACTATCCATTGTAGAAAGGTAATCAGAAAGTTGGTCTGTCATAATTTCGCTGACCCCACCAGGGCATCGAGTACTGACGATAGGTACACCACAGATTAATGCTTCAATTAATACCGTAGGAAGTCCTTCACTATCAGAGCTTAATGCAACCACTTTAGCGCCTTTAATTGCAGGGAGAGGGTTTGGGATAAAACCTGCAAGTGTGACTTTCTCTATTAAGTTAAGTTGTTTAATTTGAGCTTCTAATCGTTGTTTAACAATGGGTGTGCCTTCACCTAAAATAATGAGTTTGCAAGGTAAATCCGCTTTAGCAAAGGCTTCAATTAATCTATCTTGCCTTTTTACTTCATGTAATCGACCCACATGTAAAATATAATCTTGTTGAGTAAATACATTAGGTTGTGTTGCTTTTTGTTGTATTTCTTCAATATTAAAAGGGTTATAGATAGTGTTTAATTGGCGAGCATGAATACCAATTGCATTGATTAAATCATCTTTAACCGCATTGGATACACAGACGAGATTTTTATTCTTATACACTCGCTGAATTTTGGTTTTTTTCAACCAATATGAAAATCCAGATTTATTCCCAAGATAAGATTGAGAGTAAATACCATGAATACAGTACCAAACATTACAGCTTTTTAGTTGTTTGGAACGGCAAACAATACGGTCTGTTTTATGTAAGTTAGAAAGAACAAGCGCAGGATGTCCCTTCTTTGCAAAAAGTTGTATTAGTACATTATCAAGGGATTTTGCTCTACGCGATATTTCAGTCAATTTCCTGAAAATACCGCGATAGTTATCATGATCAACAATATAATCAATAAAATCAGGTAGTTCATACGCTAATTTATTATGTAAGGATAGCAATGTGACTTGATATCCTGCTTGATGAAAACCATTAGCTAGCCTGAGCGTGACATTTTCAGCACCACCGCCCGGTAATCCATCAATAATAAAAAGTATATGTTGTTGACTCACAAGGCTAATATCCGTTTATAAAGTGAAATAAGCTCGCCTGATAATCGTTGTGGCGTATAAGGGAGGATAGTCTCTCTCGCCACCTGTGACATTTCAGTCCACGCTGTATTTTTGGGGATTTGCACTATTGCATCAGTTAATGCTGATATATCTAATGCATCACAAACAAATCCATTTTTACCATTTTGAATAAATTCCGCACCACCACAAGTTGTCGAAGTGATCACGGGTAAACCGCACGATAATGCCTCAAGGATCACATTAGGGAAAGGATCGTAAAGAGTAGGAAGAAGCAATGCATCCGCCATTTGATAAAAATCGAGCGTTTTTTTCTGCATACCTAAAAAGAAAATACGTTGTTTACAACCTAATTGTGTTGCGATTTGTTCGTATTTTCGCTGATTTTTATCACTTCCAACAACTAACAATATAGCTGATGTCTTCGCTATTGCTGAAATAGCAGCAGCTAATCCTTTGCGTTCAAAACCTGATCCCACATAAATAAAACAAGGCACATCTTGTGGAATATCATATTGTGTCTTTAATTTCTGTTTTTGAGAATTTTTTGCAGGTACGAAAACATTATGGTCAATTGCATTATAAATGACAGTTATTTTATCGGCAGAGACACCAAAATCCTCAATAATTTCATTTTTTACCATCTGTGAATTGCAGATAACTTGTTTTAATGCAGGATCAGCATACATCTGCTTTTCTGCATTCATAACATAGCGATGGTATCTATCATAAAATAGCCAGCGACCTTTCCAATGAGGCAATATTCTTTGGCGTTGTAATAGCCATCGGCGATGTACACCATCACCAGCACGAAAAATATCACAACCTGCAATACGTTCATGACTTTGAACAATATCAAAGTCATGTTCTTGCCAACAGGCTCTAGCGGCTTTAGCGAAACCCGATTCCCGGCTAATTCTGCCTAATTTTCGAGGATTACATAAGTGAATATGCCAGTCTGGGTTAGTTTCACCTTGCCATTCTCGCGTGATCACATTGAGTTCAAGATCATCGTTTGATAATGCATCTAATGCGCGGGCAATAAAGCGCTCAGCACCACCATCAGGGCGATATTTTTGTCGAACAATGGCGAGTCGTAATGGGTGATTCATTAAGATAAATGCCTTATAGCTGTGTTGTAAACTACATCAACAGGAATAGCGGAAAGATAGCGTTGTTGGGTGTCTGTTTTTATATGATCTGGGTGTGGAATATCGTCATAATCACCCGCCCATATTGTTTCGCCTATCGCTTGCCAAGGATGCCAATGTTCAAGTTTAGAAGGACCAAAAAGAGCAACTAAAGGGGTTTTTAATGCGGCTGCCATATGCATTGCAACAGAATCAACACCAATAAAAAGTCCTGCATTATCAATTAATACAGCTAGTTGAGATAAAGATGTTTGCCCTGCTAAAACTGTTATCATTTCTTTGTTAGGGCATTGTGTCAAAATAGTTTCTATCATCTCTAATTCTTTTGCTTCTGGACCTGAGGTTAAAACAACGGAATAATGGTTTTGCTGAAGCATTGTAATTAAAATCGCTATTTTATCTTCATCCCAGCATTTAAAAAACCAGCGAGATGTTGGTTGTATAACGATATAGTTTTTAGGGAGATGATATTTTTCAATAGTCTCAGTTAACCACTGTTTGTCTGCTTCGCTATAAGCCATCATAACATTTGAAATGATAGGAATATTAAGTGGAGCAAGAAGACTTAGGTTTTGTTCAACAGTGTGTAGTTGTCCATGATCTGCTGTAGAAACAATGATGTTATGGCATTTTTGCCAAAATTGGCTACCTTTACGCTTTTCAAATTCAAAGCCTAAACGTGTTTTTGCTTTGGTAAGTAAAGCAAAAATAGCCGCTTTCCATTGATCGGCTAAGTTTACCACTAAGTCGTACTGCTGTTTTTGTAATGTTCGACCAAGTTCCCACTCTTTTTTTAATCGAGTCAATTTACCTTGATGTTTCCAATTACGATCAAGATAAAAAATATTATTGATTAATGGGTTGTGCTCAAGCATAGGTAATGTTTCTTTGTATAATAAAACATCAATCGTTGCATTAGGATAAGCTGATTTTAATGAGCCTATAACGGGCGTCGTTAATAACATATCTCCATGATGTTGGAGTTTAATAACCAGTATTCTATTAAATGATTGATTTATATTAGTCATAATTACTTTAGCTTTAGTGAGATACTCTAATTGTAAACAAATCCACAGAATGCATCTACCATACTGTATTTATATTGATTGAATTGCCGTTTTCTACTGCGTAACATAGAACAATTCATTCAATTATGAACCTATAATCCATAAGTTGGCGGGGAATGCATGACTAAACCAGCATTTATTATCACATTAGATACCGAAGGCGATAATCTTTGGGAAAATGAACGTGATATTACTACACAAAATACGCATTTTTTACCCCGTTTTCAGCAGCTTTGTGAGCGCTTTTATTTTAAACCCGTTTGGCTAACAAACTATGAAATGGTAATGGATGAAGCTTACATTGAGTTTGCTCGTGATGTCATTGCCCGCAATACGGGTGAAATTGGTATGCACTTACATGCGTGGAATAGTCCACCAATAATGTCTTTAACAAATGACGATTTACACTATCAGCCTTATTTAATTGAATACCCTAAAGCACAAATGCGAGAAAAAATCGCATTAATGACGGACTTACTTGAAGATAAACTACAAACTAAAATGTTAAGTCATCGTGCCGGTCGTTGGGCATTTAATGAGGTTTATGCACAACTTTTAGTTGAATTTGGTTATCAAGTCGATTGTTCTGTCACGCCTAAAGTAGATTGGCGATTTACCAGAGGCGATCCTGCACAATCAGGAGGCACTAATTACACTGATTTTCCAAGTCATGCTTATTTTATGGATCTAGAGAATATCACTAAACCTGGTAATTCAACGTTGCTAGAAGTGCCGATGAGTATTCAATATAAACACTCACCGTTAATGAATAAAATTAAGCAGGGTTACGATAAATTAAGAGGGAAACAGCGAGCACCTTCTGTGAATTGGTTACGCCCTAAAGGTGGCAATGCGCAGCAAATGATTGAAGTAGCAGAAAAATCGTTAGCTCAAGGCCATGATCATATAGAGTTTATGTTGCACTCGTCTGAATTTATGCCGGGGGGGAGCCCGACATTTCGTACTGAAAAAGATATTGAAGGGCTATATCACGATTTAGAAACTTTATTTAGTTTCTTATCAGATAAAGTGCAGGGAATGACGTTAGCTGAGTATTATCAAAGTAAGGTGCAGGCAAAATAAGATGAAGTTAAAGAAATTAAAATGGGTACATAACTTCCTAAATATTTATAACCCACTTTTGGGCAAGATGAAAAAAACAGATACGTTTTCATCTGATATCCAATTTAACAGTATTCTTATTTTTTCTACGACTGCGCTGGGGGATTTTATGTTTAATACTCCCGCAATTAGAGCGATCCGATCCCACTATCCTGATGCACATATCACATTGGTTTCAAGTGAAAAAAATAAATTACTCGTCGAAAATTATGACCAAATAGACAGTGTGGTTTATTGGGATAATAAAATTAGAAATCTACTCCCTATTGCATTACAGGCAAAAAAATATAAACCCGAATTAGCGATTATTCTCCATTCTCATCTTCCTTACGATGTATTATTTGCTGTTATGGCAGGTTGTCAGTATATCTTACGTAATACTTTTCATATTATTCCAGAATGGTTTCAAAAATGGATTGTTGCTGAGCATCAGCCCCCTAATTGCCATGTTATCCAAAGTAAACTTAATATTATTCGTTATTTAGGAATAGATAGTGCTGATACAAAAATGGAAATTCCTTGTGAAATAGAACAATTAGATAAAGGGAACTATCATATTGTTGGATTTCAGATGGGGGCATCAACGCAAGAGCGTAGGTGGCCTATTAAATACTTTGTAGAGTTAGCTCAAAAACTTATTGATAGAGACTCATCTTTACAGATTAAGTTAATTGGCTCATTAAGAGAGCTAGAATTACCAGAAGCATTTTTTGTATTGTTGCCGGAGCAATATCATAACAATATTGAAAACCTAGTAGGTAAAACGTCATTACCTAGTTTACTAAGTCAGATCAAAATAATGGATGTATTAGTCACAGGAGATACTGGACCTCTGCATTTAGCAATTACATTACAGCGCCCAACCGTGAGTTTATTTGCAACAGCAGATCCTAAATGGACGGGGCCTTATCAAGATCTTCATTTACATACCATTATTAATAAGAAGCCTAGCCCAAATGAGGGAATATCGGCATCAATGGATCTTATTACAGTTGATGAAGTTTTTGATGCCGTCAATAAAACCTTAAAAGACTAATCGCTTTTAAGGCTTATTAAACTAAATATCAAGAAGGTCGAATATTTGCTGTGGCTTTATCTCACCAATATCCCCACCTTCTGCTTTTATAGCTGTTTGTGCCTTACCGTAACCGCCAATTAAACCGGGATCGGTAGGGCCAAATAAGGTGATATTCGGTTTATCTAATGCAGCGGTTAAATGGCTTAATCCGGTATCCACAGACACAACACTTTCCGCACCCGCAATCACTTGAGCAACATCAGCGAGTGACATCTTTGGCAATACATCAACATAGTCAAAATCTTTGGCTAGGCGAATAGCGCGTTGATGCTCATGCTCTGCGCCCCAAGGCAACTTAATTCGCAACCCTGAATCGACAAGTAGGGCAATTAACTCTCGCCAATGAGATTCAGGCCAATGTTTCTCATCACGTGTCGTTGCGTGTAAAAAGACTAAATAAGGGAGCTCATCAGCGGATGGAAGAGAGAGAAAATGCTGTGCAATCCCGTAATCACCTTGAGATTGTGGAATGGGATAATTTAAGCTTAAGGCAAATAGTTGGCGAATACGTTCAACCGCATGCATTTTTTTACTGACATCGTGGCGAATATCGTAAAAGAAACTGGCTAAAGGTTCTCGGGCACATTGACGAGAATAGCCGTGTTTAGTGCCTTTGGCGTAGCGAGTCACTAAAAATGCACTTTTCAGTAACCCTTGCGCATCAATCACGGCATCATAATGATGTGCTTGAATAGCGCGCCGAAATTGCGCCCGTTCAGCGCGAATAGGCGCACTAAACCAATTTTTACGCCAACGACGTATTGCCACCGGAATAACCGTATCAACGGCTTGATGCCAGCTTGGGATCTGCGCAAAACCCTCTTCGACTACCCAATCAAAGCGAATATCAGGATATGCATTTATGGCATCAGTTAATGCTGGCAATGTATGTAACACATCGCCCATGGAAGAGGTTTTAACGATTAATACCCGCTTCACGCTGAAGGCTCCGTTGACAGTAAATTTTCTAACTCAGCAAAAACCTTCTCTGGCTGAATATCTATCAAACTTTGGTGATAGCCTTGTTCTGCATCCCCTTTACGCACTTTGTGATAACCCGTAATTAAACGGATCACACGCGCTTTATGGGATAACGGTGGCGTAAAATCAGGGCTACTTGGGCCATAAAGTGCCACTAACGGGCGCTCTAATGCTGCCGCCACATGCATTAAACCAGAGTCATTACTGACAACGGCTTTACAAGATGCAATTAGATTCACTGCTTGTTCAAGGCTGGTTTCGCCAGCAAGATTAAAACAGGCTTCACGGGCTTCTGGCGTTAAGGCTTGCTTTATCTCTTCACCCGCTTCTTTATCTTTTTGAGAGCCAAAAAGGAAAATCTGATAACCTTGCTCAGCAATTAATTGTTGTGCTAAAGATGCATAATGATAATGAGGCCAACGCTTAGCAGGGCCAAATTCAGCGCCGGGGCAAAAACCAATCGTAGGGCGTTGGGGTGATAATGAAAATTGAGTCAATGTGGTAGAGATATCACGTTCTGTGACAGATAACTTAGGCCAAAGTAGAGGTTGAGGTAAATCTGTCGCTTTTTTTACTTTTTGCTTGTCATAAGCTAACGCGACATAGCGTTCAACCATCAAAGGAAATGCATCTTTATCTAAAGGTCGCAAATCATTTAATAGACCATAACGCATTTCTCCACGCCAACCTGTGCGCTTGGGAATATCTGCAAAGAAAGGGACTAATGCCGATTTTAATGAGTTAGGTAATACATAAGCGTGCGTGTAACCATTCTCTCTTAATTGTTTTCCTAAACGACGGCGTTCACCAATGGCTAAAGCTCCATGACCTAACGGCATTGGAATTGCGTTATCAACTTCCGGCATTTTTTCTAATAATGGACGGCACCACGCCGGTGCCATCACATCAATGGTTGCCGCAGGATGTAATGCTTTTAATGTCCGATAAAGACTTTGAGACATCATCATGTCTCCGACCCATGAAGGCCCTACCACAAAGATTTTCATAAACAGTGATTACTTACCTTGATTTAACCATTGCATATAAAGCTCGACGCCTTCAGCAACTGTTTTAAAAGGTGCGGTATAACCCGCTTTACGTAAATTTGTCAGATCAGCTTGCGTAAAGGCTTGGTAACGACCTTTTAATTTTTCTGGGAATTCAATATGTTCGATAGAGAGATCTTTATCTTTATGATGAGCAATAACCGCATCTGCAACCGCTTGGAATGATTCCGCTCGGCCTGTACCACAGTTAAAAATACCGGATACATTATTACGCCAGAACCATAAATTAACCGCAGCCACATCCCCCACATAAATAAAATCGCGTTGGAAGGTTTCGCTACCTTCAAATAATTTTGGATTTTGACCTGCATTGACTTGGTTATTTAAATGGAATGCAACACTTGCCATACCACCTTTATGTCCTTCACGAGGGCCATAAACATTAAAATAACGGAAGCCACAAATCATCGAATCTGCTTCAGGTAAAATCTGGCGTACATATTCATCGAATAAGAATTTTGAATAGCCATAAACATTTAAAGGCGCTTCATATTTTCTCTCTTCAATAAAGTTATCTGTACGACCGCCATAAGTGGCAGCAGAAGAGGCATATAAGAAAGGAATTTGGCGCTCAAGACAGAAATGAAGTAGCTCTTTAGAATATTGATAGTTGTTATCCATCATATATTTGCCATCCCACTCCGTGGTAGAAGAGCAAGCACCTTCATGGAAAACCGCATCTATATCACCAAAGTCATCACCAGCAACAATGCTGGCAATAAAATCTTCTTTATCCATGTAATCGGTGATATTCAAATCAACCAAATTCACGAACTTGGTGCCATCTTTAAGGTTATCAACAACCAATATATCGGTATAACCTTCATCATTTAATGCTTTAACAATATTGCTGCCGATAAAACCTGCACCGCCCGTGACGATAATCATGTGGCTACCCCTTCATATAAAAATCTAAAAATTAGCTCTCGCTCTATAATAACACTGAACAGCGTTAACGGTAGTATTCATCACGGAACAATAGGCTGAAATTCTCGAAAAACACAGTGTGTATTAGTGATCTTAATTACACAAATAACATTATTTATTTACATTTGTCGTTTTTAATAGAGTAAAAGCATAGAATAAGAAACAATAACGACTACATTATAATCAAAAGTGTATGTTACCTCTTTTCGCCCTGCTGCCTTAGGAGAAAGTATGTCTACCCACTCTTTCTATCAACAAATTAATCAACAACTCGAACAAACTCGTCAAGATGGTCTGTTTAAAAATGAGCGCATCATCACTTCTTCACAAAGCGCAGATATCGCCGTTGCTGACGGAAGCCATGTTATTAACTTCTGTGCTAATAACTATCTCGGCTTAGCCAATCATCCAAAATTAATTGAAGCCGCAAAAGCAGGTATGGATAGCCACGGTTTTGGTATGGCGTCAGTCCGTTTTATTTGTGGTACACAAGATTCACATAAAACATTAGAAAATAAAATGGCTGAATTTTTAGGCATGGAAGATGCCATTCTGTATTCATCTTGCTTTGATGCGAATGGCGGATTATTTGAAACATTAATGGGGCCTGAAGATGCGATTATTTCTGATGCTTTAAATCATGCTTCTATTATCGATGGTGTGCGTTTATGTAAAGCAAAACGTTATCGCTATGCCAATAACGATATGGCAGAGCTGCGCACACAACTTGAAAAAGCTAAAGCAGATAATGCTCGCCACATTATGATCGCCACTGACGGTGTATTTTCAATGGATGGCGTGATTGCCGATCTTAAATCTATCTGTGATTTAGCGGATGAATTCGGTGCATTGGTGATGGTCGATGATTCGCATGCCGTGGGTTTTGTGGGCGCTCAAGGTCGCGGAACCCATGAATATTGTGATGTGATGGGGAGAATTGACATTATCACGGGTACTTTAGGTAAAGCATTAGGTGGGGCATCAGGTGGTTATACCGCGGCACGTAAAGAAGTAGTTGAATGGTTACGTCAACGTTCTCGTCCTTATTTATTCTCTAACTCGTTAGCGCCTGCGATTGTTTCAGCCTCTATTGCTGTTTTAGATATGCTGAAATCAGGTGATGAAATTCGTGCCCGCTTATGGCGCAACGCTTCACTTTTCCGTGAAAAAATGAGTGCGGCGGGTTTTACATTGGCGGGCGCAGATCATGCCATTATTCCAGTTATGTTAGGAGAGGCTAAATTAGCCCAAGAATTTGCAACACGCTTACTTGATGAAGGGATTTATGTCACAGGATTTTTCTATCCTGTTGTACCTCAAGGGCAAGCACGTATTCGTACTCAAATGTCGGCAGCGCATACTCCTGAACAAATTGAGCGCGCAGTGGCGGCATTTATCAAAATTGGCAAAGAACTTAATGTGATTGCATAAGGTTATTCTATGAAAGCATTGTCAAAATTAAAAGCCCAAGAAGGTATCTGGATGACCGATGTTCCAGTACCTGAGCTTGGTCATAACGATGTGATGATCAAAATTCGCAAAACAGCAATTTGTGGCACTGATGTTCATATTTATAACTGGGATGAGTGGTCACAAAAAACGATCCCTGTTCCTATGGTTGTTGGTCATGAATATATCGGTGAAATTGTTGCGATAGGGCAGGAAGTTAAAGGCTTTAATATTGGTGATCGCGTCTCAGGTGAAGGGCATATTACTTGTGGTCACTGCCGTAATTGCCGTGGTGGTCGTACGCATTTATGCCGTAATACCATTGGAGTTGGTGTAAATCGTCCAGGCTGTTTTGCTGAATATCTGGTTATCCCTGCCTTTAATGCATTTAAAATTCCAGACAATATTCCTGATGAATTAGCGGCTATTTTTGATCCATTTGGTAATGCTGTACATACCGCATTATCTTTTGATTTAGTGGGTGAAGATGTGCTGGTTTCCGGCGCGGGTCCTATTGGGATCATGGCAGCTGCAATTTGTAAGCATGTTGGCGCGCGTCATGTGGTGATCACCGATGTTAATGAATATCGCCTTGATCTCGCAAAAAAAATGGGTGTTACCCGAGCCGTCAATGTCAGCAAAGAAAACTTAATCGATGTGATGAAAGAGTTGGGCATGACAGAAGGGTTTGATGTTGGTCTAGAAATGTCGGGGGCACCTCCTGCGTTTCGCACCATGCTTAATACCATGAATCATGGTGGTCGTATTGCGTTGTTGGGTATTCCTCCTTCTGATATGGCTATTGATTGGGGACAGGTTATCTTTAAGGGACTGTTTATTAAAGGTATCTACGGTCGTGAGATGTTTGAAACATGGTATAAAATGGCAGCACTTATCCAATCTGGTCTTGATCTCTCGCCTATTATTACCCATCAATTTCCGATTAATGAATTCCAAAAAGGCTTTGATATCATGCGTTCAGGTCAATCAGGTAAAGTGATTTTAGATTGGCAGTGATCTGTGATAATGCAGCTAAAAAAGAGCCTTTAACGGCTCTTTTTATTGCGTTATTTTTCAACTTCACCGATTTCGTTCGGCACAGGTGTATTCGGTATTTTCTTTTTTTCTGATGAGCTAAATCCACGGGATAATGTATTAATCAACGTACTTTTTTTCATCGAAATAATTGCTTCTTGTGCGGGTTTTAACCAAGACGCTGGTTTGGGCTCTTTCGGTTGTTCTGTGGGGGGGACAACTTTAGGCGGTTCGGGTTGTATTGGTTTTTCTGTCTGTGGCTTTAAAAGTGTACTTGGTGCAACCAGTTGAATATCAGCAGGTAATAAAGGTAACTGTTGCTGTAATGCTCTAACCGTTGAGGGATGAGGATGGCCGATAGCAATGGCGGAGCCATTTTTGCGCGCTAAAGTAATCGCGCGAGCGAGTTGTTGCCTTGTTTCTGCTTCTGTTTGTACGTTATCGAGAAAAACATGACGACGCAAAGAGGGAACACCTGCAGCTTTTGCCGCAATGGCGGCTTGTGTATTACCAATAGTCACGCTATCTAAAAAATAGAGATTAGAGTGATTAAGCGCTTTGATAACTCTATCCATTGCTTGCCTATCGGAGGTCATCGCACTCCCCATATGATTATTCATACCGACAGCGTAAGGCACATTACTGATAGCATGTTGAATAATGCGACTAATTTCAGCCTGATCCATGGATGGTTTTAGAGTATCGCGCTCTAAAGGTTGTTTGCTAATAGGAGCCATTGGCATATGGATCAGAATTTCACGCCCTTGTGAATGTGCTTTTGTCGCGATTTCTTTTCCATGAGGAGAATCAGGCAAAATAGCGATAGAAACTGCAGTAGGCAGTTGTAGGATCTGGTTATCTTCTTTTTTTCGATAACCAAAGTCATCAATCACAATGGCTAATTTGGCTGCAAAGGCAGGTGTACTCACAACCAGACTTAGCAACATTAAACTAAGTAAAAACGGACGCTTGCGTTGTAATGTGCCAAGTAATTTCAAACCTACCTCCCAAGCCAAGGAACAGGGTTCACTGCTTTTCCTTGACGTCTGATTTCAAAATAGAGTGCTGAACGCTCTTGTCCACCACTGTTGCCCACTAAAGCAATAGGCTGGCCGGCTTTAACCTGTTGACCAACATTCACTAAAGCACTTTGGTTATAACCATAAAGGCTCATATCACCTTTACCATGTTCAACCACAACCACTAAACCATAACCTTGAAGCCAATCAGCTAATAACACTCGCCCATCAGCAATGGCTTTTACTTCGGTCCCTTGTGCAGCTGGTATGACAATGCCTTTCCAACGTAATTCACCAGAACCAGAGATAGATTCACCAAAGCGATGTAGTAATGAACCACGAATAGGCCAAATTGCTTGCCCAGCGGGTTTACCTAAGCCACCAGTTCGAGACATCAGCGACTGTTCTTCTGCGGTTGGCTTGTAGGTTGAACCACGTTGTTGGGCTTCTCGTTGTTTAGCTGCAATCCGTGCCGCTTCTCGAGCTTCACGTTCTGCACGAGCTTTGGCTTCGCGCTCAGCTTGAGCAATTTTATTTCTTAATTGGGCTTCGTTAGCTCGCATCGTTGCTAAGTTTTTCTGATCTGCTTTTAAGGTTGATTCAAGTTGAGTTAGCGTTTTTTGTCGAGCGGCTAAGGCATTATCAAGTTTTTGTTTTTCTTGCTGTTGTTTGGTAAGAACCTGTTTTTGCTCATTCTGTTTTGCTTGTTGTGCGGCTTTTTCTGCCTCAAGTTCTTTTGAGGTTTGAGCAAGTTCTGCCATTGTTTCTTTGCGGGCATCATTAATATAGCTGTAATACGCTAAAATACGCTCTTCACGCTGGCCTTCTTCACCACGAAATAGCAGCTCTATACCTTGGTGCTTACCTTGACGATATGCTGCATCCATTTGGCGCGCTAATAATTCTTGTTGTGACTGATACTGTTTTTGTAAGCGTGCAATATTTGCGGTAATGGTTTTGATCTCTTTACCCAATGTTTGTAAGCGGTTTTGGGTTTCATGCACCGAGCGACCCGCATTCGAAATTTGGGTTTCTTGTGTTTTTAATTGATTCAGAAGGGCTGTACGTTGTTTTTGTTGTTCTTGAACCTGTTTTTCTTTTTCAGCAATCGTGGTTTGCAGATCTTTTAGCTGATTGCGGTTATCTGTTAATGAATTAGCAAAAACAGGGGATGCAGAAAAGAGAGAGGTGCTAATAAGCAACGTGATTAACGGTAAAGAAAATACACGATAAGACGGATGTGTTTTTTTTTGAAGATCCATTTTCTCTGCCATCTGACCAACGTACCTTTCATAACAGTTTATAAGATTATTTCATGTCACAAAACAACTGACCAGCTAACACGAAATAAAGCCGAAATTTCAGATAATACCTAACAGGTAATCTATTCAATTAATAAGAGATTATAAAGCAATAATAATCGGAGAGAGGAAAAAAGAGGTATTCTGTGTGACAGCGCAATAGAATATCACGCTGTCCACGAGAGAGATTATTCGACGATAGTACCCCAAAGATCATATTCGTCTGCATGTTCAATAAGAACACGAACAATTTGCCCCGGTTCTACATCAAATTGCTCATTGAGATAAACCGCACCATCAATTTCAGGCGCATCAGCCATACTACGACCAATCGCACCTTCTTCATCCACTTCATCAATTATAACAAGCAACACTTTGCCGATTTTCTCTTGCAGGCGTTCTGTCGAAATTTGTTGCTGTAATTGCATAAAGCGATGATAACGCTCTTCTTTCACTTCTTCAGGTACTTGATCAGCCAGCTCATTTGCTTTTGCACCCTCTACAGGGCTGTATTTAAAGCAACCTACGCGATCTAAACGTGCTTCGGTGAGGAAATCCAATAACATTTGGAAATCTTCATCTGTTTCACCCGGAAAACCAACAATAAAGGTAGAACGTAAAGTTAATTCTGGGCATATTTCGCGCCAGCGTTTTACGCGCTCTAATGTACGCTCAACGGCACCTGGGCGTTTCATTAATTTTAAAATCTTAGGGCTAGCATGCTGTAATGGAATATCCAAATAAGGCAAGATTTTACCTTCAGCCATTAAAGGAATAACATCATCAACATGTGGATATGGATAAACATAATGTAAGCGAACCCAAATCCCTAATTTTGCCAGTTGTTCACATAAACTGACCATACTGGTTTTGACAGGCATTCCATCCCAAAAGCCGGTTTGATGTTTAGTATCAACACCGTAAGCTGAGGTATCTTGAGAGATAACCAGTAACTCTTTTACGCCCGCATTAACCAATCTTTTCGCTTCACTTAAAACGTCACCGATTGGACGGCTATCTAAATCGCCTCGCATTGATGGGATGATGCAGAAAGTACAACGGTGATTACAGCCTTCAGAAATTTTTAAATACGCATAATGACGAGGCGTTAATTTTACACCCTGTTCAGGAACAAGGCTGAGAAAAGGGTTGTGATCAGGTTTTGGTACATAGTGATGAATATGAGATAAAACTTGTTCATAACTATGAGGCCCTGTGATTTCGAGGACTTTAGGGTGCACTTCACGAATTTGGTTCTCTTTTGCACCTAAACAGCCAGTGACAATAACTTTACCGTTTTCATCGAGTGCTTCACCAATCGCTTCTAGCGATTCTTGTACTGCGCTGTCAATAAACCCACAGGTGTTGACGATGACTAAATCAGCATCATTATAGGTAGGAACAACTTGATAACCTTCTGTACGCAGTTCGGTTAGGATACGTTCAGAGTCCACTAAGTTTTTAGGGCAACCTAATGAAACGAATCCAATTTTAGGCACTTGATTTGTTTGCGACATGCTCGTGTTCTCAATACTTTTAAATAAATAACAGATAGTTGTTGTATCTCAGACAGGTATAAATCTTACGTAATATGGGTGATTTTATACGTAAGTAGCCACTATTAGGGATGCTGATTTATTAATAGCTTGCCTGAAGAGGGATCCTGTAGAGTAAAAAGGCAAGGCCTTTTCAATTCATCATTTTTCACGGAACCGACGCTAATGGTACATAAATCCGTCAATAAAAAAAATGATTGTTGAGAAACTTTCCGCAAAAATAGAAAGAGAAAAGCAGGAATAGGCTGTAATTGCGCCATGACAAAGGTATACTTTGGCTCTTTGATACTATTTTTAACCAACGAGAGTGATTGCATCCTATGCTGCAAGAAGTAATGCAATTTTTCAACCGGCACACCCTGTTAAGCTTTGTCTGGGTCGCGTTGCTGGTGGCGGTCATTGTATTGACCTTTAAAGGGCTTTTTTCTAAGACGAAAAATATTTCCCGTACAGAAGCGATTTCTTTGATAAACAAAGAGAATGCGGTGTGTGTTGATATCCGTAGCCGTGATGAGTTCCGTAAAGGACACATCATTGATTCTATCAATTTAACGCCTTCTGAAATCAAAAATAATAATATTGCTGAGCTGGAGAAATATAAATCACAGCCAGTTATTGTTGTATCACCATCAGGTATTGAAGGTGCAAAACCGGCAGAAAGCCTCATTAAACTCGGTTTTGAAAAAGTCTTTATCTTAAAAGATGGTCTTTCAGGCTGGAGTGGTGAGAATTTACCACTGGCTAAAGGTAAAAAATAACGCGCGGGCAGATTGAGTTCTATACTTACTGCTATTCAATTAATAAGGATATAAAAAGGTAAGATTATTATGTCAGAACAGCAAAACCAAGAGATGACTTTTCAAATTCAACGTATCTATACAAAAGATATCTCTTTTGAAGCGCCTAATGCCCCACAAGTTTTCCAAAAAGAGTGGCAACCAGAAGTTAAATTAGATCTGGATACTTCTTCTAATACTCTAGCTGAAAACGTGTATGAAGTTATTCTGCGTGTTACTGTAACTGCAACAATGGATAACGAAACTGCATTCCTGTGTGAAGTTCAACAAGCAGGTATCTTTACCGTTGAAGGTATCGAAGGCACTCAATTAGCACATTGCTTAGGTGCATACTGCCCTAACGTTCTGTTCCCTTATGCTCGTGAATGTATCACTAACTTAGTTAGCCGTGGTACTTTCCCACAACTGAACTTAGCACCAGTTAACTTTGATGCGTTGTTTATGAACTATTTACAACAGCAACAAACTGATGCCGCTAATGAAGGGGCTGAAGAAGCTTAATGAACGCTTCTATGACAGTTATCGGTGCCGGTTCATACGGCACCGCTTTAGCGATTACCTTAGCGCGCAATGGTCATGATGTTGTGCTTTGGGGTCATGATCCTGAGCATGTTGCAGCATTGGAACAAGCACGCTGTAATCAGGCATTTCTGCCCGATGTTTCCTTTCCTGATAGTTTATACATGGAAGCTTCTTTGCAAAAAGCCATTGAAGCTAGCCGTAATATTCTAGTTGTGATCCCAAGCCATGTTTTTGGTGATGTATTGCAACAGATCAACCCCTTTTTACGTCAGGATGCACGTGTTGTTTGGGCGACAAAAGGACTTGAGGCTCATACTGGTCGCTTGTTGCAAGATGTAGCGCGTGAAGTATTAGGTAATGAAATCCCGCTCGCAGTTTTATCTGGTCCTACTTTTGCTAAAGAGCTTGCGGCGGGTTTACCTACTGCGATTTCGGTCGCATCAACGGATAATACGTTCTCTGAAGAGCTTCAACAGCTTTTCCATTGTGGCAAAAGCTTCCGTGTTTATAAAAATCCTGACTTTATCGGTGTGCAATTAGGTGGCGCGGTAAAAAACGTGATTGCGATTGGTGCCGGTATGTCTGATGGTATGGGCTTTGGCGCCAATGCGCGTACAGCGCTTATCACCCGTGGTCTTGCTGAGATGAGCCGCCTAGGTAAGGCTTTAGGTGCAGATGCTGCAACGTTTATGGGAATGGCAGGTTTGGGGGATTTAGTTTTAACCTGTACCGATAACCAATCCCGTAATCGTCGATTTGGTATGATGCTAGGTCAAGGATTGGATGTTGATACTGCTCAAGAGAAAATCGGGCAGGTCGTTGAAGGTTATCGTAACACCAAAGAAGTTCGAGCATTAGCTGAGCAGGTTGGTGTTGAAATGCCTATCACTGAACAGATCTACCAGATTTTATATCAGCATAAAGATGCCAAAGAAGCGGCATTATCTTTATTAGGCCGTGCAACAAAAGATGAGATAGACAGCAATCTATTCTAAGTCTATTTTAGATAATCGGTTATTTGTTTCTGTTTTAAACATAAGAAGCCTAAGTTTTTACTTAGGCTTCAATGTAAAAAGAATGAGAGTGAGTATGTCGCTAGAAGAATTAAAAAGAGTCTGGGATCATATTAAAAATGAAGCAAGATGTTTGGCAGATTGCGAGCCAATTTTGGCGAGTTTCTTCCATGCGACATTACTCAAGCATGAAAATTTAGGTAGCGCGTTAAGTTATATGTTGGCGAATAAGCTAGCAACTCAGACAATGCCTGCGATCGCTGTTCGTGAGATTGTCGAAGAAGCCTATCGTAGCGATAATTCTATGATTGAATCTGCGGCTTATGATATTTCAGCTGTGCGTTTACGCGACCCCGCAGTGGATAAATACTCTACGCCACTGCTTTATTTAAAAGGCTTCCATGCCTTACAAGCGTATCGCATAGCCCATTGGTTATGGGGGCAAGATCGTAAAGCATTAGCTATTTACCTACAAAACCAGATTTCTGTCACCTTTGGTGTTGATATTCATCCAGCAGCTCGTATTGGCCACGGTATTATGCTCGACCACGCAACAGGTATTGTGATCGGTGAAACCGCTATCGTAGAAAATGATGTCTCTATTTTACAATCTGTCACCTTAGGGGGAACAGGTAAAACGTGCGGTGATCGCCATCCTAAAGTTCGTGAAGGCGTGATGATTGGTGCAGGTGCTAAAATACTCGGTAATATTGAGATTGGTCGCGGTGCCAAAATTGGTGCGGGATCAGTGGTCTTACATGAAGTGCCCGCACACACCACGGTTGCTGGCGTTCCCGCGCGTATAGTGGGTAAACCAACCAGTGATAAGCCTTCACTCGATATGGATCAACACTTTAATGGTGTAGTACCCGGTTTTGAATGTGGTGATGGTATTTAATGGCATTAACAGAAGTGACATTTTCTGAACTAAAGGCTTGTTTACACGCCGAGTATATTGGTGATAACAAGCCTTTTAGTTGGATAAGACTTTTTCACCGAGTTTTTTTCTGCCAACGTTCTCGTTATCTGTTTTGGTGGCGTATCGCTCAATTCTTTTATTTCTCTAACAATCGGTTTCTTAAAAAGTTAGGCGCTCGCATTGGCGCTAAAAATAACCGTAAATATTGCAACGATATCTCACTAAGAACTCGTATCGGTAAAGGTCTTTCATTACCGCATCCTATTGGGATTGTACTGACTAATTACTGTCAGTTAGGTGAGAATGTGACGTTAATGCAAGGTGTGACTATTGGAGTAAAAGAAAAAAATGGTGAGGCGGATATTCGAGTTGGTAACCATGTTTATATTGGTTGTAACTCATCGATTATCGGCGGAGAGATAGAGATTGGTGATAATGCGATAATTGGTGCTCACGCATTAGTATTAAAGGATGTGGGGGAGGGGTGTCGCTATATCAATAAGATAATAGTAAATATCAATTAAGGTATCATTAATTGATAGTACCCATTCAAGTTATATAGAAAGTAGAGTATTTAAAATTAGCCTGTCAGGTTTTAAATAATTATTATAATAATGATTATTTTTTTCCATCATTTCATACCTAAGCTCTTTATCATTCACAAGTCTATCAACGGATTGGTATAATTCTTCTATATTTTTAAATGGAAGATAATTATTAAAATTCCCTGGTGTAATATATTCTAACGGTTCAGATATTATAGCCCGTGAAGATGCAATAAATTCACCAAATCTCCATCCTGTGGATTGATGCAAACCCGTTGATGTAATACATATCTCATGATTTTTCATCATATAGATAAAATGTCTACGATGAGTTTGAGTTTTAGGTAAAATAAAATTAGGTGCGATTTTTCTAGAATACTCAATATCATTAATGCCTATAGTGGATATTTTTTTGAAATTATCACTTAACATATTTAAAGCATCAACTCTAAGTTTATTGAGTTTCTTTATTTCATTGTATTTTTCTATTTCTATTGAATTAGACTCTTCGGATATAACTTCTGGTTCCCATAATCGGGTTAAAAATAAAACTCTGGGATTGTTTGATACTTTTGGCGTAGTTTCAAGGTCATAATGTCTTACAATCTCTTTACCCAACAGTCTTCTAATATTTCCAAAAAAATTGTCAACTATCCCGTATACAGGTTTTATTTCATAGTTAAACCCAAGAGGCCTACACTTTGGGAAATTTTTAGCAAGATTTTCAGAATAACTTCTTTTAAAATATAAATCACACCATTCATAATCAGGAATAGAAAAAAAATTTCTTTCTATATGATCACCATCATTTGCATCATAAACTATTTTCTTACCATCAACATCTGCTCTTAATATATGTTGAATACTTGCACTATTATCATCTTTATCTATTTTAGATATATTAATAATATTTTTTTTCTTTAGAAGTAAAAAACCATATATATACTGACTTATATGATGAGAGTATTTAAATGAGAGAGTCACGTTATGCATGTGGTATTTTTGCCTCAGACAATTTATAACAATTCTATACTTATAGAAAAAAGCGATTATCATATGATTGATAAGACGCTTTTTATTATTTTTTTAAAGAAAATTAAAAAATTGACTAATCTTTTAATAATGCTCCTGGATAACCTAACTGCCGCCATGCTTCAAAAACCACAACGGCAACCGTATTTGACAGATTCATACTACGGCTATCAGCAAGCATTGGGACTCTGATTTTCTGTTGCATTGGCATATTATCTAAAACATAAGGTGGCAACCCACGCGTTTCAGGTCCAAACAGGAGATAATCACCATCTTGATAGCTGACATTGCTATGTGCTGGAGTGCCTTTTGTGGTTAAGGCAAATACACGCGCACCTGTCGGCGATTGTGCATTATCAGGATTTAAACCTTCACTTTCTAAAAAAGCGTAGTAATCATGATGCTGTTTAATATCAGCAAACTCACGATAATCAAGTCCTGCACGACGTAGACGTTTATCATCCCAAGTAAAACCCAATGGTTGGATCAAATGGAGATGAAAGCCTGTGTTGGCACACAGGCGGATAATATTACCCGTATTCGGTGGAATTTCGGGTTCAAATAAGACGATATTGAGCATATAAAGCCTAATACTGGGTATTCAAAATGAGTGTTATTTTAAAACACCTATTTTTTTAGCTAAAGATGGAAATTTAGATCTAAAAAAACCGTTGAAAGCATAGTGAGAGAAATAATAAATAGAATGAAAGATATTTAATCTTTCTTCTTCTCTATAAATTCGCCATTGATACTTTGCTGCATTAAGTTTATTGGAAGAGATTGAATTTTCTCTTATATTATAATAACCAAGAGACTCATTTATCCCGTAGGCATAAGGTGTTTGTTTCAGTAGTTTTAGCCAGAGAGCATAATCTTGTCTTTTTCTTATTGATGGCATTGAAAAATCATTAAATTTCTCTTTATCAAACATTACTGTTAAACAACCAATAGAACAGACCTTTAGCATGTCTGAATAACTTACTTTTTCAGGAACCCCAATTTTACAGATAAAAGTGTTATCTTCAGAAACTCTATCATAAGCAGAAAAACAAAAATCTATCTTATTAGATAACATAAAATTAAGCTGTTTTTCTAACTTATTCTCTCGCCAATAATCATCGCTATCTAAAAAGCAAATAAAACGCCCATTAGCAAGTGATAATCCTTTATTACGAGTAATTCCAGCACCTTGGTTAGCTTCATTTTTTAATACTTTGATCCTCTCATCTTTGTAAGAAGATACTATTTCAATAGTATTATCATTAGAACAATCATCAATAATGATTAATTCAAAATTTTTATAGGTTTGTCTCAGTACAGAATCTATAGACTTACATATATACTCTCCTGAATTATAGGATGGCATAATGATAGATATTAAAAAATTAGTATTTTTGGATAACATCAGAACTACAGCCTAATCTTAAAGATAAATATATAATTAATCGTTACCAAAGAGGTCACGAGTATAAACTTTTTCTTCAACATCGTTTAGTGCTGATGACATTCTATTGGTGATAATAACATCAGAGATTGATTTAAATTCATTTAAATCACGAATTAATCTTGAGTTAAAGAATGTTTTTTCTTTCATTTCTGGCTCATAAATCACTACTTCAATTCCTTTGGCCTTAATGCGTTTCATAATGCCTTGGATAGAAGAAGAGCGGAAATTATCAGAACCTGATTTCATAATTAAACGATACACACCGACGATTTTTGGCGATTTTGCAATAATAGAGTCTGCAATAAAATCTTTACGAGTGCGGTTTGCTTCCACGATTGCACTAATAATATTATTAGGAACAGAGTCGTAGTTGGCTAAGAGCTGTTTAGTATCTTTTGGTAAGCAGTAACCGCCGTAACCGAATGATGGATTGTTATAGTGATTACCAATACGCGGATCTAAGCAGACACCTTCAATAATTTGTTTGGCATTTAGGTTGTAAGCTTGAGCGTAGCTATCTAGCTCATTAAAGTAAGCAACACGTAATGCCAAATAAGTATTAGCAAATAATTTAATTGCTTCTGCTTCTGTGGAATCAGTGAATAGAACATCAATATCTTTTTTCAGTGCGCCTTGTTGTAAAAGGTCAGCAAATTTTTGAGCCCTTTCTGATTGTTCACCAATCACAATACGAGAAGGGTATAAGTTATCGTAAAGTGCACGACCTTCACGTAAGAACTCAGGGGAGAAAATAATATTATTCGTATTATATTTCTCTCTCATCTCTTTAGTAAAACCAACAGGAATAGTTGATTTAATAATCATTGTAGTATTGGGATTATATTCTAAAACATCACGAATGACAGACTCTACAGAAGAGGTGTTGAAATAGTTCGTTTTAGGATCATAATCGGTTGGTGTAGCAATGATAACGAATTCGGCATCTTTATAAGCGAATTCTTTATCTAAGGTTGCTGTAAAGTCGAGCTCTTTGGTTGCTAAAAACTCTTCAATTTCTTTGTCTGTAATTGGCGAGATTTTTTTGTTAAGTAATTCTACTTTTTCTTTATTAATATCTAACGCAACAACTTTATTGTTTTGGGAAAGAAGTATTCCGTTAGATAGACCGACATAGCCGGTACCGGAGATGGTGATTTTCATTTTATATACCTTATTTTTTGTATAATAATATCAAAATTATTGTGTTTTTTTGAATATAGCTTCCCATTGTTCAAGTATATATTCATCATTTAATTCTGGTTTCCTTTCATTAAGGCAGTTTTCATTAAATGAATCTATATTGGAATACAATATTTCAATAGCTTTTTTGATATCTTCTATTAAGTGAGAGTTAATATCCATTCTTTCTATTTTTTTTGCATAATCGAGAGCTTTTCCTGAAAAATTGGGATTCTTAGAGTCACTATATGGGTGATATCTATTTTCTATTAAAATCCCAGTAATACCATCTATAATATACTCGGAAATTGCAAATGTATTTGTTGCTATTGATGGTTTTTTTAATTTTATAGCTTCAAGCAAAGATAAGGCATGAGTGTCAAAATATGTCGGGTGAATAATTATATCTATACTATTTATTAACTCTAAATACTCGTTTGTTGATAATCCAAATGGGATGAGCTTGATGTTTTTAAAATTTTTAGTAGATAGATTATTTATTATTTCTTCATTTGTAACTAAATATAATTCAAGATCTAAATGTTTCAAATCCTCAAAAGCTTGAATGACTTCTCTTCCGCCTTTTAGCTTAAAACTGCTTGAGCAAAATAATAATTTTATAGGTGGTGATGTTGATATAAATGTATTATTAGAAATAATTATATTTTCTGTTGATGAATAAGGGTATATAACTCCTAAATTGATATCTTCAAATGACTTTTCTATTTTAGCTTGAATGAAAATTTGTTTAGTTGATTCCTTTGACGCTTCAGAATAAAAAACGAACCCTTTAAAATTCTTCTTTTTTATTAAATTTTTGAAGAAAAATAAATTTATTTTATTGATTTTTTTCGTGTTGTAAGAAAATAATCCAATACCGCATTCTACATAAACAATATGATTTTTTTTAGTAAGTATAAGTTTAGAACCAGTTTCTACAATTAATTGAGTATTATTTGGAATTGAAGTAAGTAAATGATATGGGATTAGCCATTCTAAAGGAGGAAGCCATGGTATTGATTTAGAAAAATCTAATATTTTTTCTTTTAGCCCTTTTTTCTCAAACATTTGCTTTGTTTTTTCTTTGGAATAATTACAACCTAACTTAATAGCTAAATTTTTTATCCATTGCCTAGGAGTCCTAAAATATATGTCAACATTATTTTGTTTTTTCATTTTTAAGATATACCCCTATTTTAAAATATAAAATAATATAAAAAATTACACTGTAGATTAAATAGCAGTATATATATACTGTTGAAGAATAGTTCATATATTTTGAAAGGATTATTAAAGATATAAAAATAAGTAGTTTTATAGTTTCAAAATATAATTGATATTTATGTTTTTCTAGATATGTCAATGATTGTGATACAGGAATAACCGCACCTTGTACTATACAAAGAAGTAATATAGGTGGTAAGTATATTTTTAATTCAACCCAATTATTCATTGCTTCATTATTGAATGCTGTAAGTGCAAATGTTATAAAAAAGTAGATAAATGAAAATATTATAATATTTATAACAAAACAATAAATACTAGTTTTATAAAATAAAGATGATGCTAATTTTAATTTTTTCTTTCTTAGTTTTTCTGAAAATTCTTTATTGTAAACCTGCATAATTATTCTTAGAATAAAATTGGATGGATTGATAAATAAACGTTGCATGATATTTATCAATCCTAATACATAAGAACCGAATAAGAATTGTATGCTAATTGGTAGTATCTGGCTGGAAAAACTATTTATTAGGCTGGATATGCTATTGGTTGTGTAATAGCTTTTGTATTTTTTAAATATATATTTATATAAATTCGTTTTTTTTCTTAATCCTCTTTTTAGTACTATTAAATAAATAAGGCATAAGATAGAAAGTAAAATAGATGATAAAAAATATCCTACTATAAGACCTTCAGGATAATCATGTATCGCTAATATTAATTGTAGTATAGGAATGGAGCTGATAAATATAAATCTAATAATTGATGCTTGATAATGTTTATTGTTTCTTAACAATAGATTGGAAATAAAAACTTGTATAGCTTGAGAGAATATAGCTATAGATAGGTAAAATGAAAATTTATATTTTACTAAGAAAGTAATTAAAAAAATAATTAGAGAGACGAAAGCTATAGAAAGCAATGATAAATTAATTATATTATTTAACTCTTTATCTCTGCAAACAAGACATATAGCTTCAAAACGAAGGCATGATATAGCTAAAAACAAACCAATTAAAGAAATAAAGAAAGCGTAATCGCCAAAAATATTAGGTGTGTATTTACTCATAAAAAAAGGTGTTAGAATGAAAGTTATCCCATGACCAAATACAGGGCCTAATAATAATTTTAAAATTTTATTTTTCATTTCTTTTATTGAATAATATAGGTGCTAAGATTAAGATTAAGATTCCAGCATGAGTAAATAGAAATGTTGAAAAAGCACTACCTTGAATGGCATATATTGTTATAAAAATCAAACCAAAGTATTTAGGCGGGAAGTGAGAGTTCTTTAAAACTTTAAACACTATACTAGCTAGGCATATATTTATAAAGACGCCTAAGTGCCCTAAGTTAGCGTATCCATCACTAATATACCCATTGTTGGCACTCATTTCTTCACTATTAAAATAGGCTTTCCCAATTAATTGAGGAATTGTTTTATCAAAAGGATAATCTATAATTATTGATAAATATGAATTGGAATAATAAGTAAAAGAGGATTGGAAAAAATCAAAAAAATAATAATTTAATAGTGATGGAATGAAAAATAATCTACGTATTAATAAGGACTCTGGTTCTTCAAAATCAATTATTATTCTTAAAAACAATATTACTAAAAATAATACTAGTGTTGCTTTTGTGATTTGAGAATATTTTTCATTATAGTTATTGGCGCCAATATAAAAGCCTAAAATAACAAAAAGGGTAAGAAATACTGATTTATGCGCGGTAGTCATAAATAAGTATAGTAGTACTATACTTGATATAATAAATAATAATTTATTCTTTTTTTCCAATGCATATATAATACTTATTGGACATATTACTTTAGCTAACCAAAAGTAACCATATACAGAGAATGATGTATTAGATAGTCTAGACTCTCTTCTTATATCATATATATCTTTAAATAAAAAAACATTGAAATTCAATTTTATACCATGTGCTAAAATGACAGGGATTAAACAAAGCAACATAAGGGAAAATAAAAGAAATAAAATAGATCTTTCTGTTAGTTTTATCTTTCTAAATTTAATGCCAATAGTAAGATTTAAGATGATATTTGTTATTGGGATAGCTAATAACGACCATGTTATTATGCCAATGGTTGAGAGCTGATAGGAGTATAAAACACTATTTGGAATAGTGTTAAATATTATAATAAAGAAGCAGATTAATCGATTAAAATCGTCTTTTATGAAGATGTAGTATATAAAACAAAAATTTAACAAGCTATATGAGATGAAAAAATCAAATAAAGAAAATTTATTTAAAAAACCCATATATGAATATTTTATAGATATAAAACTTTCATAAGAGAATAAAAATATAAAAAATATAATTGTCAGAATGGTAAAGTTACTTAATTTCTTCATAAATATTAATATACTTCGTTATTATTTCTTCTAAAGAAAAGGATTCTTGGGCTTTTTTATATATTTTAGCTTTTAAGTCTGCAAGTAATGTATGATTTTCAATTAAATCTTTAAGAACAGAATATAATTCTTCTTGAGATGAAATAAAAAATGCTCCATTGTTAGAATCTAAATATCCGTCTATTCCTGTACCTTTTTTCCCAATAATAACACACCCATTAATCGCGGCTTCTATATATACCATTCCAAATGTTTCATTATCACTTGGTAATATAAAAATGTCGCTATTACTTAATATTTCTAGAACTTCATCATTTTTTTTCCAACCATGGAAGTGAATTTTTTCATTTTTTATAGATGAAAGATTTTCATATAATGGGCCATCACCAACAATGTTAAGCCTCATTTTTTTTTCATGTATATTTAATCTGTTAAATACTTCAATTACCCAATCTATATTTTTTCTTTTTATTAATTGAGCGCAGGTTGTTATTATTATCTCATTTCTATTCTTTATAGGGAGTGTTGATGGAAACTTATCTTTACTAATGCCATGTGGAATACAAACCACATCTATATTAAAAATATTTTTTATATATTCTTTTATACTTTGGTTAATGGCGATAAGAAAAGATGCATTTTCTAAGACCTTTTTATATAGCTGAAAATAAAATCCTGAATGTTTTATTTTCTTTATTCTATCTATATCGCCCTGTCTAATACTAACAACATAGTTTATATTTTTTTTCCTTGCTAGTTTATAAGCTATTAACCCATCGGGCAAAATATAATGAGCATGGATAATATCTATATTTTTAATAAAATTGTAAGTATTCTTATTTATATATAGACTAGATAAAGAGAATTCATAAAACTTTGGAAGCCTAATAAAATTATAAAATAAAAGTTGTATATTACTATCTATATAGGCTGTTCTTCTTAGATTAGAAAAAATTTTATATCTTTGGGGTAAAAAAGGAAGCTTAGGTATGTATTCTGCGGGAAATAACACTTTTTGATGAATGTTTCGCTTTTCTAATTCCTTTAAAATATTAAGAATTATAGGATTACCATCTAAGCTTTTTATAGGGATATTTCTAGTAATATGTAATATATTCATATTTAGTATAGCTACCGCACTGGGTTTACGGCCCCCAGAGCGCCAAAATTCATCTCGAAAAACCCTTATCTATATGTAACATAAGAGTTTTATTATATAAGCATACTTTAACAATATGCGAAAAACCGCACTGAGAGTAGACTCTTCAAACCAGACGGTCAAGTAATTGCTGGGTATTTTAGCATTGATTGTAGATATATAAATATCGGAATAGCGGTCGATTCAGCCAGATCATTCTGAATTGCATCATTAGATGCTAACAAAAAGAATATGCCACCTATTCTTCAATAGATGGCAGTATATTTTGATACAACAGTTTAATTACTCTATTAAGCCGTTGGCGATTTATTACCTGCACCCGCTCTTGGCAACCAAATCTCAACTCTTAACCCACCTAATGGGCTATCATCAGCTTTAACATGACCTCTGTGTTGGCTGACGGCAGTTTCAACAATCGCTAATCCTAAGCCTGTGCCTCCTGATTCACGATCTCTTGCTTCATCAGTGCGATAGAACGGTCGGAAGATATGCTCTCTATCTTCAGGGCTCACACCTGGGCCATCATCATCCACAATAATGGTGATCCCTTGGTTTTGTTCTGTGAATGCGACTTCAATGCGAGAGTTGGAGTAACGCAAGGCATTACGAACGATATTTTCAAATGCACTCGCCAGTGAATAAGGATTGCAGTAAATAGGCCATGCTCCAGGAGGTGTTGTCACTTGTAGCGTCTTATTACTTTGTTCCGCCTCAAATTTAGCATTATCTAAAATGTCATCCCACAATTCATTGGCTTTTACGGTCTCGCGTAATAACTCGTTTTTATGTTGATTACGGGAAAGAACCAATAAGTCATTAATCATACCATCAAGGCGTTGAGTCTCAGTTTCAATACGCTCTAGCTCCTTGCTCTCTCCACTACGACGACGTAACAATGCGCTGGCTAATTGTAAGCGTGTTAATGGTGTCCGTAGTTCGTGAGAAATATCAGAGATCAGACGTTGTTGAGCCTCTACCATACGTTCAAGGGCACCTATCATCTGATTAAAACTTGTGCCTGCTGCTAAAAACTCTTGAGGACCCGTTTCTAGTTCAGGGTGAGGGCGTAGGTTACCTTTAGCCACATCGTCAGCCGCATTTTTAAGCTGTCTTGCGGGTTTTGCTAAGCTCCAAGAAAGCCATACTAATAAGGGTGTGCTGATAAGCATGGTGAATATAAGTAACAATAATGGTTTATCAAATAATAAGTTGATAAAGTCAGATTGAGGGCTACTTGAAGGGCGCACGAGATAAAGTTGGTAATGATCTTCACCATCCCTTACCGAAAAGGGTCCTAACATCTCTGAACGACCATATTTTTTCTTTTTAGGGTGATCGGCGTTATCAGATTGACCAATAAAGTTTCTGACAACTTGCATCTCATTACGTTGAGCACCGATGATCCGGCCTTCACTCGTCACAATAATTAAACGTTGGCCAGGAGGTGCCCATTTATCAATGGCACGAATTAATCGACGCCACCAAAGGAGATCGTTGGCGGGATCTTGCGCTAATTCCGCTTCGATATGTTGTTCTAGCATAACGCCTTGACGGTATTCACTCTCTAAAAGAGGGGTAAGCTGGCGCGAGTCCAGCTTTGGAACCATCATAACTAGCACGAGAACTAAGGCTAGCGTCAGCCAGAATATTGCGAAAATGCGCGCTGACAGACTATTTATCATAAAGAATATTTATCAAGTTATTGAAACCATTAGATAACCGCGGCCACGTAACGTTTTAAACCAAGGTTGTCCATCTGTTCTTTCTGGTAATTTACGGCGTAAATTAGAAATATGCATATCAATCGCTCTATCAAACGGTGTTAAACGCTTGCCAAGGACTTCTTGGCTTAGATGTTCACGAGATACGACTTGTCCTAAATGCTGAGCGAGAAGATAAAGCAAGGTAAACTCAGTTCCAGTTAGTTCTAACGGTTCGTTATCAAAGCTTGCTTCTTGTCGACCAGGATTAAGTTGTAGCTTATCGACTTGTAATGTTGGAGATGTATTGCTATCAGTCTGTTTTTGTTCGCTCCAGTTTGAACGACGTAAAATAGCTCTAATACGTGCAACTAGTTCTCTATCATTAAAAGGTTTTGGTAAATAGTCATCAGCACCTAGCTCTAAGCCAAGCACTCGGTCAAGATCACTACCTCTTGCCGTTAACATAATGACAGGGGTCTGGAAATTTTGGCGTAACTCTTTGAGTGTCTCAATCCCGTTTTTACGTGGCATCATGATATCCAGTAATAACAAGTCGATAGAAGCATCTAAAAGTTTAAGTGCTTGTTCGCCATCAGAGGCGATTACAACATTAAAGCCTTCCATTTCAAGTAGTTCTTTCAATAGCGATGTTAATTCGCGATCGTCATCCACTAATAAGATTTTATGCATTCGTCAATTCCTCCAAGAGAAAAATACGATAATAAATAGCGCGAATCTATGACTTTACGTTCTTTTACACGCTCTGACGCTAGTTTGCAGCCGCAACGGTATAGTAATCCACATAGCAAAGAATTACACATATGAATTATACACATTGAGGTCGTATTAATTAGGTCGGTATTAATTTACCGAATTAGGAGTGAAGCAATGCGTAAAGTAGCAGTAGTTGCACTAGCATCAATGTTTTTAGCAGCTCCGACGATGGTATTAGCTGAAACCGCAAATACCAATCCGCCTACTGAGCAACAGTATAATGGTAATTATCACTGCGGTTATGGCTATGGAATGCATGGCGACCGTGATTATAGAGGTCACCGCGGACAACGAGGACATATGATGGATCGCAATTATGGCGAGTCACGTATGTTTAACGGTATCACCTTAACTGAGCAACAACGTACTCAAATGCGCGATTTAATGCGCCAGCATCATCAAGATAGATACAACGGAAATTTCCGTCAGCATCATGAGAATATGCATAAATTAGTGACTGCATCTCAATTTGATGAAGCCGCTGTAAGAGCACAGATGCAAGATATGGATAAGCAAGCAATTGAACGTCATGTTGAAATGGCAAAAGTCCATAACCAAATGTATCAGTTGTTAACCCCAGAACAGAAAGCGCAGTTGGAAAAGAATTACCAACAGCAAATGTCATATTTTGACCAACAAGTTCAACAGAATCAGTAATGAAGTAAGAGTGTAGTAAAGTAGTACCTAGTTAGAGAGTAAGTAGCAACAACGAAGTTTTTTCCTTGCCATAGACACCATCCCTGTCTTTTGCAGCCCCTCTGGAGAGGGGCTTTTTTTTGTTCATAAGTTTCTTGGATATGTTAGGATGGGATCCGATATTTTTACTATCTTGTATAAGTTTGGAATTATATGAAAGTACTACATTTGATTAATCTACAAGGTTTCGGTGGTGTTGAAAAAAGATTTATTAAATATTTAAATAAGAGTAAGCATAACAATATAGTTATGTGTGTTAGTAATAATATCGATGAAAGAATAGAGGAGCAATTTGTTAAAGAAGATNAAAAAGATTTATTAAATATTTAAATAAGAGTAAGCATAACAATATAGTTATGTGTGTTAGTAATAATATCGATGAAAGAATAGAGGAGCAATTTGTTAAAGAAGATATTTTATTTGTGAATAGGATTTTTAATTCTTTTAAAATTAAATGGCCATCATTTTATAGAAAAAAGATACTTATAAAAAAAATAGAAAAACAGAATGCTGATGCTATTATTGTTTGGGATTTTATTCCAAACTTAATTACCAAACCTAAATGTGGAAAGCTATTTTATTATGATTGTGGGTGTGGATGGAGATACCCGAGAAATGAAAGGACAATGTCTTTTTTTAGTAAGGTAGATGGATTTATATCAAATAGTAATGCATCTAAACGAGTTATGCAATTAAGGTATGGTCTTAATAAAGATATAAAAGTTATATTAAATAAATTAGATCTTCCTATAAAAAGCGAGCCAAAATTTTTATATAATAAAGAAAATATTGTATTGGGTACCGCATCTAGATTAGTTGGTTTAAAAGGTATAGGTATATCATTACTGGTATTAAAACAACTTTTAAATAAGGGAATAAATACGAAGCTTATTATAGCTGGCTCTGGTGAGGATGAATCAAAATTAAAAGAGTTAGCTAATAAGCTAAAGTTAAATAAATATGTTGATTTTTTAGGATACCAGAGTGAGTTATCCGATTTTTATCATAATATAAATATCTATTTGAGTACTCCTATAACAGAAGCATTCGGATTATCTTGTATTGAAGCTTTAGCAAATGGTGTACCTGTTGTTTTTCCTAAAATAGATGGTCAAATGGAAGCAATAAAAGATAACTATTGTGGTATTGGTTTGAAACCGCAATTAACACTAGAACAATATTCTGTTTTGACTGGATTATCTATTAATTTTGATAATCCTATATATGATCCAGAAACTGACAATTTGGTTGAACCCAAATTATTATTACCAAATGATTGTGTTGATGCCATAGAAAAGATAGTAGAAAATTATAACTTATTTAGTATCAACGCATTATCATGGTCAAAAATGACTATGGATTTTGATTTATTTGTCGAACAATTTGATGATGTGGTAAATAGTTAGTTTTAAGATTTCACAATATGTTACATACAAGCTTCTAATATATTTTAGAAGCTTGTTGATAATACCTACAACAACGCCTCTGGAGATTCAGGTAAAATCTGTCCGCCATCGACGATAATTGTCTGGCCTGTAATATATTTTGCTTCATTTGAAGCAAAGAATGCAGCGGCGTAGCCGATATCTTCAGGTTCACCTAACGTGTGTGTTGGGATAGAAGCCTTCATCTGATTTAAATATGCTTCGCCTTGGGCTTGTAAACCTTCAGTGAGGATATTGCCCGGCATCACCGCATTGATGGTAATACCATGACGTGCATATTCGAGTGCTGCACTCCGCATAAAACCTAATTGTCCTGCTTTACTTGCACCGTAATGGCTCCAGCCCGGATAGCCAGTAATCGCGCCCGTAATGGAAGAGGTAATGATCACTCGACCTTGTTTTTGTTTCTCCATTACACGTAGCGCTGCTTTCACTAAAAAGAACATGCCTTTTAAGTTTACGGTATGCATTTTATCCCAATCGGCTTCTGTCATCTCTTTAATGGTTGCTTGAGGGAAAATACCGGTATTGGAACAAAGAATATCGAGTTTGCCATACTCTTTTACAATATTATCAATCACGTCTTCACAGGCGGACTGATGAGTGACATCGAGGTGCATAAACTCAACATCCAATTCTTGTTTTGTTTTATTACCTGCAACATCATCAATATCCGCAATGATAACCTTAGCACCACTATTTTTTAGGGCAATGACAATTCCTTTCCCAATGCCTTTTGCGCCACCTGAAACCAAAGCGATTTTACCCGTTAAATCAAACATAAAACCTCCTATTAAGTGTGAGATCCACTGTATCAGCCTAGATTGAAAAGCGGTAAATCAACCAGAGAACTTTGTTGTTGGTCACAAATGTACCCTAGATCATTTGTTTCTTTGGAAGGAAGACATCACAAAATAGAGAGGTAAGCGCGAGATAGCACATCACATTAGCGAAAACTGAATATTTATCAAAATATGCCGATGCTGTTTTTTAGCATAAATAGCGTTTTTTTGAGATGAATGCAAAAAGGCAGTAAAGTGTCTGTATAAAAAGTGTTAACTTATTAGTGAAACACATTTGAGATAGACTAGTATAATCTTTATACAGGCTATTTGATTAGTTTAATACGCATCAAGTTTATGAAAAAAAATGTACGATAATGATGAACTGGTAAAAAATATGCGTACAATGGTATTGTTGAATCAATTCAGCATTTGCAATGTCGGAAAATTACACCAGATAAGCCGGTATTGAAATAAAAAGTTATTCCAACAATTTTGCAATAATTACATCGAATAAGAATCAGAGGTAATCATGGTCAATAGGATCAAAAGAATTGGGGTTTTAACAAGTGGTGGTGATGCACCAGGTATGAATGCCGCGATCCGTGGTGTTGTTCGTGCCGCACTAAGCGAAGGTTTAGAGGTTTATGGGATTATGGATGGCTATATGGGGCTATATGAAAATCGCATGAAAAAACTCGACCGTTTTAGCGTGTCAGACATGATCAACCGTGGTGGTACATTCCTTGGTTCTGCTCGTTTCCCTGAATTTCGTGAAGACAATGTGCGTGCTGTCGCCATTGAAAACATGAAACAAAATGAGCTTGATGCCTTAGTCGTTATTGGTGGTGATGGTTCTTATCTCGGTGCAAAAAAATTAACGGAAGCAGGTTTTCCATGTATCGGTTTACCGGGCACAATCGATAATGATGTTGCTGGTACGGATTACACGATCGGTTATTTCACTGCATTAGAAACAGCCGTTGAAGCAATTGACCGCTTACGTGATACCTCAACTTCTCACAAACGTATCTCTATTGTGGAAGTGATGGGACGCTACTGTGGTGACTTAACACTGTCTGCGGCAATCGCAGGGGGTTGTGAATTTGTTGTTCTGCCTGAATCTGAATTACCTTTTAATCGTGATGAATTGCTGGCAGAAATCAAAGCGGGTATTGAACGTGGTAAACGCCATGCAATCGTCGCTATTACCGAACACGTTTGTGATGTGCATGAGTTAGCACGTTTTATTGAAGCTGAAACTAAACATGAAACGCGTGCAACGGTATTAGGTCATATCCAACGTGGTGGTTCTCCAGTTGCTTACGACCGTATTCTTGCTTCTCGCATGGGTGCTTACTCTGTACAACTGCTATTAGAAGGCTATGGCGGTCGTTGTGTCGGTATTCAAAACGAAAAACTGGTTCACCATGATATTATTGATGCGGTTATGAATATGAAACGTGTCTTTAAAGCAGACTGGTATGAGACAGCGAAAAAACTGTATTAATAGATTTTCCGCAATACCAGAGCCTTTCTGAGTTCTATCCTTATTCGTGAACTGCTCTGATACATTTTCTTTGTGTCAGAGTAGCTTCTCGAGTGAAAATATTTCATTTAGCTATTTCTATCCTCCTTTATTTCTTCTTATCCCCTTATATTGCCCTATATTGCTAGTCATATTCCCGTTGTGTATATCCATCGGTTTTTTGTTATTTCATCGTGATAACACTTTCTGTCAGCCTAGTTAAATACTTAACGATAAAGGGTGGATAGCTATGTTTAAACAATGGGGCTTATTATCAACTGTTTTAGCGACGTTACTTTTTTCCAATACCGTATGGGCTAAAGATATTCAATTATTGAATGTCTCTTACGATCCCACGCGAGAGCTTTATCAGCAGTATAACCAAGCATTTAGTCAGTATTGGGAGCAAAAAACAGGTGATAAAGTGACGATCCGTCAATCACATGGTGGTTCAGGAAAGCAAGCGACATCAGTTATCAATGGTATTGAGGCAGATGTTGTCACATTGGCTCTTGCCTATGATATTGATGCAATAGCAGAAAGAGGGCGTATAGATAAGCAGTGGCTAACACGTTTGCCTGATAACTCAGCTCCTTACACATCCACTATCGTATTTTTAGTCAGAAAAGGAAATCCTAAACAAATTAAAGATTGGAACTCATTGATTCAACCGGGTGTTTCTATCATCACGCCAAATCCTAAAACCTCTGGTGGCGCGAGATGGAACTATCTTGCAGCATGGGGCTATGGATTAAAAGCTAATCATCAAGATAGTGAAAAAGCCAAAGCCTTCGTTAAAGCACTCTATCAGCAAGTGGAAGTATTAGATTCAGGTGCAAGAGGCGCGACTAATACTTTTGTTGAACGGGGCATTGGTGATGTCTTGATTGCATGGGAAAACGAAGCTTTATTAGCGATTAATGAATTAGGGGCAGATAAGTTTGAGATAGTCACTCCATCAGTATCTATTCTTGCAGAGCCTACGGTATCGGTAGTTGATAAGGTTGTTGATAAACGAGGAACACGAGAAATTGCCACAGCGTACTTAGACTATCTTTATTCACCTGAAGGACAAGAGATCGCGGCAAAAAATTATTATCGCCCCAGAGATAAAGCAATAGCAGAGAAATACCAAAGCAGTTTTCCAAAACTAGAACTCTTTACACTTAATGATGTTTTTGGTGATTGGCAATCTGCCCAGAAAATACATTTTGTGACAGGGGGAATATTTGATGAAATTAGCCGTCGTTGATTAAGTAAAGATGAGAAAAACAAAAAATCACCTTCTGTTGAACTGACCCCAATTTATTGGACAGTTTAAATTAGTTAGGTAAAGACTGAGTTCGGTATTGAACTGGACTCAGTCCTTT
>NZ_PENW01000027.1 GCF_003144405.1 Proteus cibi | reverse complement strand
TTCATTGGCAAGATAAGGCGCTGAGCCATTAGCAATCGCGGTGACAATATTGCCACCCATAATGCCTTGCGTAAATGCCGTGACGGCTTGAATAGCTCGGGTATATTTACCGCCCGTGCCAAAATCAGACTGGTTGGTGTGATCCTGTCATACTTGCTGAAAATGGTAGAATTTGTGGCTGGGTAGCAGGTGTAGGTAGGCCTGTGCATTAAGCACAGGCAATTAATTATCCAGATTATTGAGACAGAGTGTTACTTTATTTTTATTATTAAATTTATAAAATATATAAAATATATTTATTAACCATCAATTCAATTTCTGAAAAAAACTATCCTGGAAAAACTTATGAGAAGGAGCTAATAACTCCTTACAAAAAGAATCATTAGAAAGATCATTATAGCGAATAATAATCTTAGAAATTAATTCATTTATACCTTCTATTTTTAACTTTTCTTTGCTATTAATTGATAATCCAATCATCGTTGTAGATAATATAGATGGAGACATCCATTCCACATTTTTTTTAATATAGTCTAATGCATATTCTTTATTCACATCAAATAAAAGTGATAAACAACGTGCTTTTAAAAAATCATCTCCTATTCTCGATGACTCTATAATAACCTTACAATATTTATCACATAACTCTCCATCTAGAACTGATAACTCATTAAGTGCATTAGCAGCCTCATCATCAGGATTTTCAAAGGAATTAATATCTAAATACCCATTTTTAAGATAACTATCTAATCCTAATTTTATTTTTTCAACTTTTTTTCTCATTTAAAAATCTTCCTGTCGTCACTGTTGATAAGCGCTTTGAACCATCTGGTAATATTACCCATACAGCATTTATACGAACAGATTCATTGCTACCATTTTGACTTTTTAATACTATTGATGTCCAACGATTCTCTGGTGTCACCATTTTTGCAGTATCAAGTAATTTATCTATTATAAATTTATTATTTTCTTTTGTATCATTAAATCCTATTTTTTCTAGATCCATTCCCATTGTTCGTGATCGCCCAATTCCTTCTATATGAGTACTGATTTTACCCAATTCCTTTGGTTTATTCGGATCTTTAGCAAAAGCTCTTTGGTTATCACGTTTTTCATTTATTAACACTGATTGCCTTACTAATAACGATTCTAAATCTCCTTTTGCTTTGCCTCTAAGCCATATTTCTATCTTATCTACAGGTATAGCAGCATCGCCTTTAACCGCAGTTATATGCTCTCGACCATGAGCATCTGGTAACGAGTGAATTGAAAAATTACTGGATAACCTCTGTTGACTCACTAGAGTTTCTATTTTTCTCGCAGCGACTGAACCTATTAACGGCGTCATTGACGCGCTAATTATTTTCATTCCATCATAGGTTTTAATATAAGCCTCTGCTGTGGGCTTATCGACGCTAAGCTGCACCATGGCATAATTCACCATCGCATCCTGCACCTGTTTCTGATTCTGCGCATCAACACTAGTCATACTCAACAGACTTGTTATCTTGCTATAGGCATCCGCATACTGTTGGCTAGCTCTGGAATTATAGTTACCCGTATTTTCATATTCCCCTTTCGCGGTAATCACATCCAGACGAGCCTGAGCACATCCACTACTAGCCGCATTACCGTTATTACATGCATCAATCACTTTCTGATCACTAACGATATCCTTCTCACGCAGTGCATCATATTTCTGCTGCGCTTTCTCTCGTTCTATTGGATCTGTACTATTTCTAAGTGTCTTTTTTGCTATCTCGAGCTCTGTCTTTTCAGACACGCTCAACCAATTATTCTCAACCACCACCTTGTTTATCTATGACCGATTTTGGCAAAAACCTCTCAACTATCCATAAGCAACGCCGACTGACACAGCTGGCACTGGCTAATATGCTGGATGTTCAGCCCCGAATGGTGGGACGCTGGGAGCAGGGAAAATCACGCCCTCAGTTTGAGTACATCATCAAACTGGCACAGGTTCTTGAAGTCACCATAGACCAGTTGGTTTACGGTGAACAAGGACCGGAAAAACCTGTTTTTGAGATAAAAAATAAACGGTTGAAAGAACTTTACAGACAGGTGGATGAACTTAAGCCGGATGAGCAGGAAATTATCTGTCGTTTTATGGATATAGCTGTTAAACAAAACCAACTGAAACAACTGATTAACTAAGTTTGATATCCGGACAGTTAAAGGAAGACTGACCGCTAAAAAATAACCCTGTGTGATTAACACAAGGTTAAGGGAGGCTTTTATTTTTTAAATAAAAATTCTGTATTACCATACAATTACAGTCGATATGTATTAGCATAATTAAAAAAGTTATCACATCATCACCACGGGTAAATAGCCTCCCGGCAATTCAACATAACACTCGGAAATTATGCGTAGTCTGAAAACAGCGACTACGCACAATTGGTGTTATGTCTTGCGCCCTTTGGTGATGATAATATTACCTTTCTTTTCGTATCAGAAGATCGTATTTACCAAACTCGGGAAATTTTTCGTAATTACCTGATATATCAACCATTGTCTGACTTTCTTCCAGTTTATAAGGATTAAACTGTTCTTCTCTAACAATAGTATTGCCGTCTTCATTAAAAATATAAGTTGTGCCACTTGATACGTTCAATATTCCAGCACCTTCACCTTCATTCTTAGCAAATTCACGGTGAACTGCCATAGAGAGAAATAGTTTGTTATCATTGATCACTTTAAAACTATAGAACAAATACTCTCTTAACTCCTGATCTAAAAAACCAACACTAACCCACCCTGCATTTTTAGTTATATTAATAAAGCATGAGGGTTCTACATCTGAACCAATGAGTACCGTGTAGAGCTCACCAAATTCATGTTTTTTTCGAGCTTTATTTTCACTATATAAATCAATTGGCTCCTTATATCCAATCGACCATTCCTTACAATAAAAAACATTCTGGTTCATTTATATATTTTCCCATTTATATCCCGGATCATCACATTAGCTTTTTTAGCCGCGTCCAGTACAGGTTGAGGTATAGGTTTATTTTGAGGAGGAACCTCCAAAATATTTGCACCTTTTAGCTGACTACCAGCTAATGGTCCACTGGATGGAACCTTAGATATCGTTGCCCCTGCTGGGTATTTATTTACCGCCTCGTGAATATAGTTTTTTGCAGTTGTTTCAGTGATCTCAGAAAATTGGGTAAATTTACGAGATACAATTTCACCTGTAGCCGGGTTATATGAATCAACACGATAATAGCCACTTCCATCAGGTTTATTCACATACAGTTCATTATACGGATAGTTTTTTGACTGTTCAGCATTAAATTTATTACCCGCCTGAATATCCTTCAACCATTTAGGCTTACCACTGATAACAGTTGAACCTTTCTCAGCCAAAACAGCGCCTTTTTCAACCGTTGTCAACGCTTTCGCCGGCGTTAAAATAGTTGTCAGCATTCCGGCCAGATTTTCCAGTGCTTTCTGATCACCTTCGGCGGCTTTATTAGCCGTATCTTTAACCGCCTTCCAGCTTTCTCCGTTGATGAGTGCACTCACCGCATTTGAGACAGTCTGATCTTTTTTATTTAAGTCACTTATTGCCTGCTGACAATAACTGTCCCCCAGACCACAAGTAACGACCACCGCTGTAGCATCGAAAGCTGAGTCACCCACAAATAACGCGGCATCCCCGGTTTCAGCAATTGCGTTCAGTATACCATTAGCCACCTGTGATGCCAGATTTTCACCCAGTGTATCCCTGACTTTCTGCTTCCACCATTCATTACTTTGTTTCAGGGATTCACGGGTTTTATCTCCGGTCAGCGAATTATTCTCAACCACCACTTTCCCGGCTTGGGCGGCATTGGCGACGCCGGCGCTATTATCGCTGATTAACCCACCTGCAATGCCTGAAGCTAACGTTGCCCATGCGCTTATATTTTGCTTTTCAAACTCAGTCAGTTCTTCGGGGGTTTTGCCATAAAGTGAGTGCGATAAAATACCCATGGTTTCGCCAGTCATCGCGCCAGCGGCTTGTGCTGCCGCATTTTCGCCTTTTGCCAGTGCAAGACCCACATTCACCAAGCCGTGAGCAAGGGTGCGCTGAATATCACTTTCAACACTATTGCCTTGAATTTGGTTTTTTACTTCATTGGCAAGATAGGGGGCTGAGCCATTAGCAATCGCAGTAACAATATTGTTACCCATAATGCCTTGCGTAAATGCCGTGACTGCTTGAATAGCTCGGGTATATTTACCGCCCGTGCCAAAGTCAGACTGGTTGGTATAATCTTGTAAGCGTTGTTGGAAGAGGTAATTTTGAACATCACGCTCAGTAACGTTATCGTTAGTTTCTGAAAGTGCTTGATAGATATCATCATAAGCAGTGTCTGAAAGGCGATTTAATGTTGACTCGTCTTTGGCAATATTGGTGCCACGAATAGTATCAACCGTGGTTGCCAAATCGATAATCTGTGCGCCAATCTCACCCACTAACTGCTGTTTCTGTTGGCGATTTTGCTCTTTCTCTTTATCGAAAATTTTATTTAACGTACTGTGGGCGTTATCGGTATCTTGGCTTAATTGCGCAATATCTTGCTGTTGATTATCGCTATCATGCACTGTCCATGTGCCTTGTGATATCGCAGATTGGGTGGTGTTTTCAGCGCTGTCACTGTGGTTGCCTGCCATGGCTAATGCATGCCCCATATTCGCCAGCATATTGCCTTCAACGCCACCTGAAGTACTTACACCACCAGATTGATGCTCAACTTTATATTCTGCGTAGTTATGGATATCACTAAAGCCTAATGTACCTGTATCGAGCTGATTATTTTTAGCTTCTGCGGTACTGCTAATTACTGCACCATCAAGCTGGGTATGTTTACCCACGCTAATATCAAACCCTTGATTGCCTGCAAATAAGCCCGTTTGTTCTTCTACTGAACGGTATTTGCTGTCCATTTTATCGCGACTAAACGAAATATTTGCCGAACCACCCGGTGTGCCCATCACATTGACACTACCACCGACACTTTCACTCGATTGCTTCGATTTGTAGTCATCAATCGCTTGCTGGCTTTCAAGATGTAAATCCCCCCCCACCTTAGCAAGGACTTTATCGCCTTGCGCTTGAGCGCCTTTTAAGGTCGTATCTTGACCACTTTGTAATGTGAGCGTTTGTCCTGCATTTAATGTGCTATTGGTGTAATAGGTGTGATCGCCCTCTTCAAAGCCTTTCGCTCGGCTACCATTGGCATTAATATTTACCCCGACTCCACCCGAGCCCACTGTAACGCCTACACCAACAGAGGCGCTTTTGCTGCTGTTTTTGCTGTCTATCGTCTCTTGGTTTTTAGCTGATTGTAATGTGATATCTCGCGTAGCACTTAGGGTAAGATCACCACCAGCCTGTAGCTCACTGCCGGTAATGGTGATATCGCCTTGCTCTTTTCCTGTTGCTGTAATAGAAAGATTTTCACCTGCGCTTAAGCTACTGCCTTGGGCGATGTCTTGTTGCTGTATACGTTCCGATTCAGAGGAACTTTGACCATAAGCAACATTGGCACCAATCAACGTTGTGCTTTCATTATCAGTGCCAGATTGCGCATTATCTAATGCAACCGCACCTGCTGCCTGAGCCCCCGAAAGCCCCGCTTTAATGCCTTGAAGTGTGCTAATTTGGCTATCATCAGCTTCTTTAGATGCCTTATAACCTGAAATAGCGCCATTGATTGCACTTCCTGCAGTACCACTTAGTGCGACAGTAAAACCGCTCTGCTTAGTTTTGGTTTTGCTTAGCTCGGTATAACTGTTTTCGGTAGCCAGAATATCAACAGAATCCCCTGTAAGAGATATCTCTTTTTTGGCTATCATTTCACTGCCATCAATGGTGAGATTATCCCCTGAAGTGATGCGAATATTGCCATCCGTACTGCCAATCACACTGCCTTTTTGAGTCACAGCATTACTATTATTAAGTTGCTCAAATGCAGATTTACCTACAGTAAAGCCGATACCACCAGTACCACCAATACCTGATTTTTTAATTTTTTCTTCATAAGATTGGAAAGCAAGCTCTTCTGCGGTAGTCAGCGATAATTGATTACCCGCATCAAGATTGATATCTTGTGTCGCAATAATCTCACCGCCCTGTGCAATTAAATCATTGCCAGCAGAAATAGAAATTTCATTTCCTTTTAGCTGTGTTCCCGTTGCTTGTTTATTATGAATTTCAGCATGCGTTGTTCGCGTTTCAGAAGAGCCAAACGATTTATCTTTCGTCACACTGTGTGCGATTTGGTCAATAGAGGAATAACCACTCTGTAATGAGATATCATTACCTGCACTTAATCCTAGCGAGCCTGTTGCTTGAATATCCGTTGCCGTAAGACGAATATCTTCACCCGATATTATTGATATATCACCCGCATAAAGATGAGATCCAATCTCCTCTTCAGTGGTTTTATGCAGATAGTTATTACTATCCCAATCAATATTCTCTTGGCGACGCGTATGAATAGTACCTAATTCAATATTTTTACCTGCGGTTAACGCTAATTGGCTGTTATCACCACTTGCTAAAATATCTGTTGCTGTTAACGCTAAATTGCGCGTTGCTTTTAATGCCATCTCACCATCGGGTGATTCTAAATAAATAGCTGCACCACGGTTTAGCCATTGGTCGGTACTATTACCCGATACGGTTGCTGTACTAATAATGTCATTACCTGCTTGCAGATTAATCCGGTTTTGTCCTGCAATTTGTCCGCCTTCATTTTTAATATCTTGCAACGCAAGTAAATCTACCGTTTGCCCTTTAATTAATCCTTGGTTAATTAAATTATTGGTTGAAGCTTGTAAGCCTGTTTTACTTAAAATTGTGCCTTCATTTTTTAACTCAGGAATATTATTTAAAATAACTTCACTACCTGAAAGTAATGCACCACCATTTTGTAAATCACCCGGTAGAACACGCGCATAAACTTGGGGTACTAATACCTTTTCAACGGAGCCATTAGGTAATGTGATCTCTCTACTGGTTAATAACACCATATCCGTCGTGATCATTGCCATCTGTTCAGCGGTTAATGTCACACCCGGTTTAATGCCAAACTCTTCACTAAAGCGAATACCCGCATCCATTAAAGCGTGATATTGCTGTTCGTTGTCATTATGCCCATCAAGATATTGATTACCGGTTAGCTGAATAATTTGATCACGGACTATGCGTTGTTCATAGAAACCATCGCCAACACGTTTATGCGTATTATTGTGATCAACAGATAATGCATTTTGCATATAATCTGAGCTTAACCACTCTCTTTTATTGGTAAAGCGAGAGTCAGTTTCAACAATATATTGGCTATCGGTTCCTTTATTGACATTAAATAAACGGTTTTCAGGGAGCGTTAATATAGGCGCTACGGTCTGAATTTTAACGTCTATGGTTTTCTCTTCAGCTGGTTTTTCTAACTGAAGAACGGTAATCACTTTACCAATAGGAAGCTCAGGGTGTTTCTCTGAGCGTTTTACTTCTGGTAATACGTTATCAGGCTGCGTAATTACGGTTTGTTCCGCGTTAAATGTGGAAATTGTATCACCACTTTTTAATACAATTTCTGTCGATTGATTACCATTAATCGCATCATCGAGTTTTGTGGTAGTTATTTTATCAAAGAGATCAATATCACCTTGGTCTGTTAATAAACTCTCTTTATATTTTGTTAACGATAGATCATCACCCAAATCATAATCTGTTTTTTCAGGCGTAATAGCGATTAACTCAGCGGTATCAACATCGACTTGATTATGATGAGCCATTAACCGACCAAATCTTCGTGTCGTAAATACTTTTATTTCACTCTGTTCACTTAGTTCAGGGCGTTTATCTGAAGTGAGATCGGTATTTTCTTTATATTCAAGTAATCCTAATGGTAAGGATTTAACCACTTCAAAGGGTCCATAAGGACTACTTTCAGATGAGCTCTTTCTTTTTTTACCACGAAACCCTTTACGTTTACCTGGCTCACGATGCTTATATACCGTACCTTCATGGTATTCAATACGCTGACCTGCGGTTTCCTGATTATTAATATGCATACCATCAATAATCAGTTTGCCACCTGCAATAATATGACTATCAATATTGTTTAAATTATCACCTTTTAAAGTGATATCTTTACCCGCCAATATTAATGCCGGATCACGATGTAATAATTTTGACTCTTCTGTAATTATCTTATATTTAAACTCATAAAAATTTTTATATTGGTGACCATTAATATTTAATAAATGTTCACGAGTTTTGATGTTGTACCAAATTCGCTCATCATCAGAATCAAATTTATCGCTACTATAATCAACACCAAATTGATACATAGGAATTTCAGACACTTTTTCGGGATCACTTATTTTCAAATAGAGATCACGATTATTAATTTCTGAAACATGAGCGAATAAATTTCCACTCGTTTCAATTGATGCGCTTTCATTATTTAATACATCAGCAGCAACACTTTCTGGCAAGTTTTCTGTTTCAAAACCCGCAATAGCCATATCACCACCACTGTAAATAAGAGCGTGATTACGGTTATTTATTGTATTACTGAATAGCTGTAGGTTTTCTCGAGAGGCTAATACTGGAGCAATATCTTTAAGCTGTGCATAATTATCAAATTGGTGACTTTTTAGCTGGATATTATCACCATAAATTCGTCCACCTGCTTGGTTATAAATTGTATGAGCTACTAATGTGAGTGTGCCGCCAAAAGCATCAATCAATCCTGTATTTTGCAATTTTTCTGAAATAGTTAATGTCAACTGTTTAGCACTAATTTCGCCATTACGTTTTTCATTATCATCAATACTTCTTTTGCTACGAGTCGTAACTAAATCATCACTTTCTACTGGGATTACTGACTCACTGTTATTTAAGTTCGTCGCTTGAAGTGAAATCTGCTCACCCGCATAAATAAATCCAGCGTTATGCATTTCATCATCTGAAGAGAGTGTTAAAGCGTTCTGCGATTTAATTGTGGCATCTTGTTCTAACTTAAAAGCAGTTTTTAATTGAATTTCACTATCCCCAGCCGAAATAATTTCGCCATTACCACTCAGCTTTTCAGCCCATAAACGGAGCTGTTGTGTCGCTGCTAACAGCCCCTTTTTATTATCAATAGCTAATTTATTTTCATTTTTACCTTCAATAGCCAACATTGCAGCAGATATCAAGCCATGTTGATTATTAAGGTTTTCAGCAGGGATTAATTTGAGTTGTTCACTGGCTTGGATAACACCTTGATGATTAAGCAAATCATTCACTACAATATGAATATTATTGGCTTTTAAGCCTAGATTTTCATCGTCTGTTTGCTGATTATCAAGCTGTTGAGCCGTTACAGTGAGTTGTTCTTGAGATTGGATCTGTCCTATCTGGTTATTTAATCCCTGACTGAGCGTAATTTCAGTATTGTTACCCGCAAGAATAACACCTTGTTGGTTATCAATACTCTTACCGTTAATCAGTAAGTTATTTGCTGATAAAAGTGTTCCTTGCTGATTATCTAACTCACTTTGATTTAACTGAAGATCCAGTTTGTCAGTAGCTTGAATATGCCCTTTTTGGTTATTAAGCCCTGCAACGTTAAGTTGGGTTTCTGTCGTACCAATAACTTTACCATTTAAATTGATCAGATCATTTTGTCTGGTATTTAACTTAAGCTGACTATCTGATTGCAATAATCCATCAGTATTAACCAATTTTTGAGAATGGATATTTAACTCTTTTTTGGCGTATATGGTGCCTTGATTATTCTGCAACTCGCCACTGTTAATGGTGACTGCATTAAGTGCGGTTATTTTCCCTTGCTGGTTATCAATATCACCACTGTTTAATGAAATCGCACCAGAAGATACAAGCGTCCCTTCACGATTAATAAGTGGCGTATTGGAGTGGCTAATTGTTAATAAATCGCCAGAAGAGATTTTTCCTTGATAGTTATTTAACTGTTCTGTTTGTAGGTCTGCTTTTTGACCCACCGTTATTAGACCTTGCTGATTATTTAATTTTTCAGGGCTAATGAGTTTCAGCATACCCGCAACGGAAATTAACCCATTCTGGTTGTCTAGCTGCTTAACCGTGGCGTTCAGATTATGTTGAGTAATGATGCCCGCTATCGCGTTGTTATCCGTATTCGTTAGCTTGCCATCTGCATTAATGGTGAGCGCTTTAACGGCATAAATTAGCCCTTTCGCATTATTTATATTATTGGCATTAATGGTTAATTGATGGCTATTACTGGCGATGCTGCCTTGTCTATTATCAAGATCGGCTGCATTAATAGTTGCTTGCTTATTAGTGGTTATTTTGCCTGCTTGATTAACCAATTGCCCACTATAAATAGTCAGGTTAGCTAATGCGCTTATTAGCCCATTTTGGTTATTAATATTCTGTTTCTGCGTGTTAATAACGACATTTTGACTCGCACTAATCACACCTTTTTTATTATCAATTTCAGCTGATTTTAAATTTAACCCACCCTGCTTGCTGCCTAGTTGTGCTTGGTTATTAATCAGTTTTGCGCTAGAGATATTTAAGTCGTCATCAGAAATCACTCGTCCTTGAGTATTATTAAGCTCACCACTTTTTAGGTCTAATTTTCCTTGGCTAATAATGCCACCCGATAGCGTTTGACTATTGTTTAATTCATAGCCTTGTGTATCTAAAGTGAAATTACTGGCTGAATAGAGTGTGCCTTGCTGGTTATCTAACGTTTGAGTCGTTAACTTAAAGCCGTTTGCCTGACTAATAACTTCGCCACCACGGTTGCTCATTCCTAAGTTATTAAGCAATAAGGATTTAGCAGAAAAGATATAGCCAGATTGATTATTTAAATTACCTGTTACAAGGTTTAATACCCCATGACTAATAATCCCTGCTTGAGACAACGTGTTGCTATTATCTAATTGATTATTTTTCGTTGTGATATCTAATTGCGTTTTGGCTGTAATAAGACCATTTTGGTTATTAATAGCACCACTTTCGATTAATATCCGTTCTTCTATGCTACCAATCTTACCTTTCTTATTATTGATATCTTCAACAAACAGTGACTGTTTAGCCGTTGACGTGATTTTACCTTCAAGGTTATCAATATTACCGGCGTTAATTTCTAATTCGCCTTTACTTATAATACCGCCACTTGTTGCCGTATCACTATTATCAATGCGCTGCTTGTCAGTGCTAATATTTAATGCTGTATTCGCCGTGATCAACCCTGCATGATTTAATAGTTCATGGCTGGCGATAATTAACTTGCCTGTTTGGCTGGCTAATACACCTTGCGTATTATCTAGTTGCTGTCTGTTGGTATTAATATTTAATTCTGTTTTGGCTGTGATCAATCCTGATTGGTTAAGTAACTGAGCGCTTTCTATTACCAGTTTTCCAGCTTGGCTTGCTAATGTGCCTTGGTTATTATTAATGTTACCTAATGTCAGCTTATTTTCTTGTTTCGCTATAATGCGACCTTGCTGGTTATCCAATGACTTGGCTTTTATTTCGATATCATTATGGCTGATGACACCAAGGTCATTTAGTGTATTGTTATTACTAAATTGATCAGATAATTCTATTTGCAGTTTTTCTGACGAATAGATCACCCCCTCATCATTATCAAGTTCACGGCCTTCTAATACTAAGTTTTGCTTAAGACTTGCTAGTTTACCTTGTTGGTTATTTAACCGATTGAAGGTAATTTTGCTACCATTCTCAGCCGTTAAATTCCCTTTATTATTGTTAATATTACCTGCATTAAGCGTTAAATTAGCTTTGGTTAAAATACCCCCCTTATTTTTGCTGTTGCTATTATCAATAACATTTCCGTAGGTATTAATTACCATCTCTTTTAGGGAGTAAACTAACCCAGAAATATTTTTGATTGAGGCTGAATCAATAGAAATTGTGCCACTATCAGCGGAAATAACACCGTTATTATTGATGATTTGTTGCTGATGTGTATTGATTATTGCATTGTATTTTGCAATTAGCTGACCATCTTGATTGTTGAGTTCGCCACTATCAATGGTGATATTTTTTTGGCTAACAATTCCGCCACTTTTCAAGGTTTGCGAGTTATCGATAGCATATTTATTTGAATCTAAATTAAGAGAACCTTGAGCAGAAATAACTCCACTACGGTTGTCAATTTGATGTGTATTTAAAATCAGTGATGACTTCTCACTTCCTAAACGACCTTGATAGTTAATTAAATCGCCATAAGATAAAATATTCGCACTATTGCGCGCAATTATTTCACCAAGTGTATTATCTAATTTTCCTTGTGTTTCAATGGATAATGCATCGTGGCTAGTGATTTTTCCTTTAGTATTATTTAACTCACTCCCCATTATAAGCGTCATTAATTTATTAGAGACAAGTGATCCTTGCGTATTATTTAACGCTTCTTTTGTCTTAATTTCTAACGTCTCAAGAGCACTTATTTCTCCTTGGGTATTGTTTAATTCGCCATTAGTTAAAATATTAACTGAAGCATTAGTAATCAATTTGCCTTTGGTATTATCTAATTCACCCGTTGTAATATTGAGTGTATTTTTACTAAAAATCTGACTATTGGTTTTCGTACTTTGGTTACTTAAACGCTCACCTTGGGTATTTATGGTGATGTTATTGGCACTGATTGAACCATTATCATTAATCAGTTGTTTACTGGTAATTGATAAATCGCTATTTAGGCTGCCTAATATGCCTTGTTGATTGATTAAATTGCCACTTTTAACAGTTAACTGCTCAGCGGAAACAAGACGACCTTGCGTGCTATCAATATCACCACTATTAATAGTTAATGTCCCTTTTGTTTCGATACCTTTATTACCCTCAATTGTTTGACGATTAATCAGGTTATCACGCAAAGTTAATTGTAATTGTTGAGGAGAAAATAGATGCCCTTGGCTATTATTTAGCGATATTCCTTTTAATGTTAAATTCGCTAACTCGCTAAGGATTTGACCTGATTGGTTAGTCACGATGTTAGTTTGCAAATCAACTTGCTGCTTGGCTAGAATTTGCCCTTGCTGATTATCAAGATCGCCACTGTGAATATTTAATCCACCTTGGCTAACTATTCCGCCACTTTTTTGTGTTTCACTATTCGTTATTTTTTGCTGGTGGCTATCAATAATGAGATCTTTACCGGTAATAATCAGCCCAGCGTGATTATTTATCGCACCTGTTTTTAACGTTGCATTATCAGATAAAGTTAATCGACCTAATTGGTTGATAAAACCGGCTTTGGCTGTACTTAATTGCAATTGACTCGCGCTAATATCACCTTGGCTATTATCTAATAATCCCGTATTCAGTAGTAAGTTTTGTGTTGCCTGAATACCTTGATCTTTTTGTGTATCACGGTTAATTAACGGCTGGTTATTTGAGTTAATGGTGATATTAAATGCTTGTATTAACCCTGATGTATTATTCCAACCTTGAGTATTAGCAGTAAAATCGCCTTGCGTAACTAGTTTACCCTGTCGGCTATTAACCGTTTTACTCTGGAGATCAATACTGTTTTTAGCATTGATAACCCCTTGGCTATTGTTAATATCACCAACGTCTAGATGCAACGCCTCTCGGCTAATAATACCGCCAGATTGATGTGTATTTTGGTTATTTAACTCGCCGCCTTGAGTTGCCAACCACAAGGATTTTTCTGATTGAATAATACCTTGGCTGTTATCAACGTTATTTGCCGTTAATCGTAGTCTATCTTGCGAAACTATTGCACCTTGTTGGTTATCTGCATATCCCGTTAAAGTGATATTTAACCCATTAGCGCCAATTTCGCCTTTGGTGTTATTTAATATACTCGCTTTTATTTCGCTATTGCTTTTATTGACAATTTTCCCAGCACTATTATCAAGCTTATTGTTCAGGGTAAGAGCAATGGCTTTATCAGCATGAATATTGCCTTGCTGGTTAGTTAATATATTGGCATTAAGTTTAAGAGTGTCCGCTGATATCAACGTACCTTTATTATTAATAATGGCGTCTTTGGCGGTTATATCTAGGCGACTTTGATTTAAGGTTCTTACCTCACCTTGTGTATTATCTATCTCTTGAGCATTGAGTGTTAATGCGCCTTGTGTCTGAATATTACCGCGTTGGTTACTGAGTGTTTTTTCTACGTTAATCGATGTTAATTCAGTACCTGTTTGCTTTAAATTAGCGTCATTATGGTTAAGATTAACTGCATTAATTTCTATTTTTTTCGCTTGGGTTGTGGCTTTTTCTAAACCTAAATATTGCCCTTGCAGAGAAAGCTGCCCCGTTGTTAATAGGGAACCTTCTTTACCTAATAGCGTTTCAGTTTGTAGCGTGATAGCACCTTGTTGAGGCAGTGATATTGTGCCTTGCTGATTATTCAGTGTCTTTGTTTTAATTATTAATTGGCGACCAAGACTTTGAATATCACCACGTTGATTATTAAGATTTTGATGATTTAAAGAGAGATTTCCGGCGGTATTGATCTCTCCTTTTTGGTTATTGAGTTCAATAGAATTGAGTTTTAAATCATGACTACCTGATTGGCTTAATTTACCCTCACTATTATCAATCAGATTAGTGGCAATAAGTTGAAGCTTATCGCCACTAATTTCGCCTTTACGATTAATAATCTCTGTTTTGGCATTAAGCATGACTGTATTGGCATTCACTTGGGCGAGCTCTGTTTTAATTTGCCCTACTGATGCCGTAATGTGTAGATCTTTACTTTGTGTTTTGCTGTTTGAAATATCAACATTTTTAGCCGTGAGGTTAATTTTATCGCCACTTAAATGCTGACCAGCAGAAACAATATCATCCGCTATGTGCAATGTTAACGAGGCAGGATTAACGGCATTACCGCTATTATTGACACCAGCACCGAGTTGGCTCTTTTGTGTTGCCAAATAACCTTTAGCATCAATTTGAATATTCTCTTGAGCGACTATTTTGCCTGATGCGGTTTGAGAAACGTTTTCTGTTGCTTTTAACTGAATATTATTTTTAGCTTGCAGTGTGCCACTATTAACAAGATCACCTGTGGTATTTAGCGCTAGGTTTTTATCGCCTGCAATCACACCTTGGTTATTTACACTTACCGTATTAATTTGTAATTGTGCTTTAGACTGAATTAGCCCGGTATTTATTAACTGACCGTTTTGATTTAGTGTTAAACCACCAGCTTCAGCACCAATTTCGCCTGCATTGCGCACACCAATACCATGTTCTGTGCCAACCAGTTTAATTTTGTTGGCATACATACCCCCAACCAGTGCGACATCAATGGCATAATCATTTTGTTTCGCTACCGAATTATCTTGGTTAATCACATTGCCATTATTATCTAATTTATTTTTACCCGTCGTAATTTCTAAGTTATTAGCTTGAATACGTGAGTTAACTTCTACAGCACGCGCTAAAATACGCGTGTAATCACTTTGGCTATCATTTAGACCACGACCAGAAATAATTATTTTTCCGTTATTTATTTCATAACCAGAAATTGCGCCGTCGTGTGTTAATGCATTACCTGCAACTAAAGTGGTATTTACGGCATTAATAAAGCCACAGCCTTGGCAACTAATACCCGCTGGATTAGCGATAATAATTTCCGCTCGTTTACCAGCGACTTCAATAAAACCATTAAGTTGACTAGGATTTTGGCTATTAATTTCATTTAAAATAACATTCGCTTCGCCTTTAACCAGCCACGGATTTCCCGTCACCATTCCAGCTAATTGTGTTTGTGTATCTTGTAAGCTGTTATTGAGGATCGCACCTTTATTATCAACATCAAATTGCGTAAATTGGTTTCGTGAAACACCATGTTGATTAGGTTGCTGAATATTAACCTGTGCTATGCCATTACTGGTTTGTAATACCGTTGCTTGTTGGTTATTTGGCGCATGTTGATCTGCAATAATTTGACTGGCTTGCACAGAAAAACTGACCATGCCTTGCATCAATAATAAAATAAATGCCACGCTATTTAGCGAACATTTAATGGATGATGAAAAAAGAGTATTGCGCTTATTATTTTCACCACAAGATTTAGTTAATTCAGAAACAACAACCATTGATTGTCGAGTACGATTATAAATAACGCGATAACATAATTTATTCATGTGTAAGATCCTTGCCTAAAAGACAATATAAATTTCATTTAATTATTATTTTTTATTTAATATTTTAGTTAATGCTATATTTTAGTAATTAAAGTGAATGCTAAATCCTAAATTAACGTGATCCGTTTTAAAACCATCCGGTTTTGATAATGGTGTACCAATAAAAGTGTCATACTTTATTTTTGATGAGAATAGTGAGCCTTTTATTCCGATAACGCCACCAGCAAGATGTTTACCTAATAATCGAGGATTGTCCGTATTATCCGTTAATTTACCGTAATCAATCCCTAAATAAGCAAAATGCGCTGTAGAAGGATATTGCCAACTTAACGTATTTTGTATATACCAACCTTCATTGGCACTTAATGTTCGTTCACCATCAAAACCACGAATTGTCCAACGGTTACCAATAGACAGTTTATCTATTGCGGTTAATGGATCATGGGTCATTTGTCGGCGATAGTGCCCTTGATAACGAAATGCTTGTTGCCCTATTAATATAGGAATTTCTAAATCCGCTCGCCATGTCAAAATATCCGCTTTATCTGTTGCATAATAATTATCTAGGTAGGCTTCTTCATAAGCAGGAACAGAACCAAACCAACGCGTTCCTCGTTGATAATTCACGCTACCTTCAAAAGTCGCAAAAGAGAAATATTGGCGATGCGATAAATTAATTAACCAAGAGCTGACTCTTCGGCGCTGTATTTCAATTTCAGTATTATCAATATAGTTACGTAATACTTTAGCTTGAACACCATAACGTAATGTCGTTTTACTGCTTTGATTACGAAAAAGGGTATATGACACACCCACATTAATACTGTCACTTTCTCCTGAATAAAGGATATCTTTGATATGACCTGCAACTGTTTGAGAATAATCATATTTAGAGGCATTAATATCAAACAGCCAATAGCCCAAAGGAACTGAATAATGCGCCATCATATTTTGATTGTTTTTATTCCCAGCGAAGTCTAAATCACGCTCTGTTGACAAATAAAATAAATCACTCAATGCAAAAGGATTGTCTAGTGCTAACATTAAACCACCTTGATAACGCCCTGTTGCTGGTGATCCTGCATCATTGACCCACAATGAAGTATGCCAGAAACGTGATTGTTTTCGTTTTATCACTATATCGCTTTCACCCGCATTTTCGCCTGGCTTAATTTCCATTTCAGCACTAACAACGGGTAAGCGCTGTAGGTTTTCTAACCCTTGTTCAATATCTCGCAAATCGAGTAATTGTTTTTTATGCGCAGGCATACTGGTATACAGTAAGGCGTATTTATCTGAGTCATCAGTAAACTGAACATTACGAATAATACCTGGGACTATTGTTAAATATAATGTTCCACGACTAATATCTTGTTCAGGCACCACAATACGCGTGGTGATCCACCCATGCGTTAATAAGCGATTTTGCATGCGAGTGACGACGGTATTTATTCCGTTTATCCCCAAGCATTGCCCTATAAATTCAGACTTAAAAAGAGCCAAGTTAACCCAATGAGGAATAACCTCTGCATTAGTTATCTCAATGTGTTCGATTGTAAAACAGCGCTTTTCTTTTGTTCTATTCTCTTTTTCTTCATATTGGCTAATATCAAAATATATATTCGGTATTTCTGGTGTTAATTGCTGATAAAGCGCTTCTTGTTGGCTTTGATTATGCTGTTGTTGTTGATTAAATATTTCCGTCGCTTTTTCAGAAGCGTCGGCTGAAGATATGGGAATATTAAATAGTGTAAAAAACACCCATAACTTTAAAAAAAGTATAATTTTTTTCATATTATGTAATAAACAGAATCTGTGTTTTTAATTGTATTTATTTAGGATACATCTAATCTTGAATATTATTGATATTAAAAAATGTAAAGTAAATATTAGAAATTGAATAACAAATAAAATAACGCAATTTCAGCAATATAAAGATTAAAAAAATCAGCCTAGGTTAAAAAATCAGCCTTATATAATAACAAAAATCACTTAATAAATTTATTAATGTAAGCCTTAATAAACTATAAAAATTAAAATAAATTGTATTTAAAATTAAACCACGATCATTCATTTAGCTTAGAAAGATAAATTTAAAATAATTAATTTACTTTTGAAATATTTATTCGATTTAAAATAAGATCTTAAATTAAATAAATAGAAATAAAAATGTTTTTCATAAAAAAATAAAAGTGAACCCTATGATCCACTTTTATTTTTCTTTACTAGGGCTATTATCTTTATCCACGCACAAAAATATTCACATCGACTTTTCCACGATATTCGCCTGCTTTTGTGCCATCCGGTTTACAAAGTGCCCAACGTATTCCAAATGCTTTTGGCTCATTTTTTCCCACATTAGTGCCTGTTAATTCTAAATCCGTATTATCAAATCTTAATAATTTAGCATTCTGAGTATCATTACATGTTAAAGGCGGTGCACTTTGTTGCAAATAAGGCAACCCCATTACCCATGGCTTTTTATCCGAAACCGTACCATTTATGGGTGCTAACACCAGTTTTCTGGGATCTGTTGCATCAGCGGTTCCCTCTTTCACCACAGCAGATATATTGACAGGATTGCCTAATCCACCACAGGATAAGGTAAAGGTGGAATCACGAATGATCTCATTAGTATGTGTCATATTTTCATTAAATTGCTGATTAGTGACACCGGTGATCGCACATGAACGCTTAACTTTAATATTTGCTGTTACATTTACTTTTAGGTAATAGTCCGCTGAGTTGGTTCCACCAAAACTACCAACAAAAAAAGGTGTGCCTTGGTAGGTCAATGTTCCTGGTGTTAAATTATTATCGATATAAATAGGAAGTGAACCTGGGCTTTTTATACTCACAATTTTGGTTCCTCCACCAGGAACAACAGCATTCACAGTTGGAACGTAACACACTTTATAATTTGGTGTTTCTTTATCTATTACACCTGGATTAACTTGGAAAAATTGACCTGCATATACACTTTGGTATTTATCACCGAATTTGTATAGCTCAACAGAATAATTAAGCTTAGGTGTGACATATACGGATGTGGCTGGATTACTTGAATGCGTGAGTTTTAAACCATAAGTATTTGATTGAGAGGGTACTATCGAAACAAAATTAGCATTACATTGATAGTTTTGTTGACTCAACGAAATAATGGCGTACTTACTACTCCATGAACTTGATTGATTCTGAGAATAAATAGGCGTCGCTGAGAAATAAGTTTGACCCGTTAATGTTCCTGTCACTAACTGATTCTGTGATGTATTAACATTCATATCAATAACACCCGTTAAACTTAATGTCATTGCCCCCATCTCTGTTGCAGCAAAAGTAGGAAATATAGGTATAGCTAATACGCAAGCCAGTGATGTCATTACCCGTGTACGAATTTTCATATTAGTGCATCCTATCAATTAAATCAGGATTGGCATTTCTTATTCACAAGAAAGCGACATTGTTCTTATTGGTTGCTTACTATTCACCTCAATATCACCCAATCCTTGATATGAAATATTGCAACTTTGTTGATTTCTATTACCCCATTTGATTAACAGTTTTCCATCTGAAGGTAATCCACTCATATAAAGCTGTCCGTTATCACCAACAATTCCCGTATTAATCTCATTAGGATTTTCTTTATCTATTAATGTGGCAATAGCACCAAATGGCACAATACCCTGACTATGATTAATATTGAGGATGGCTTGAAAACCAATTTTTGTTTTGAAGACAACTTTCACAATAGCCCCTTTCGTAGGCACAACATTTTGAGAGGTTGTTCTTAATGTAACGTTGTCAGGTAATGTATTGACGTTTAATCCAACCGTATTTTCTCGATATTCAGATAAATATGGAGATAAAGCATACCCTTGACGATTGATTGCACCATTGCCCGAATTTAGCTCAGTTCCTTTGGCGCCTTGAGCTTCAATAATCGCCATGCTATTACCCATACTTCTACCTAATAAAACACCACCAGAATGGAGAAGTATCCCCCCATTCATACTGCCATTCACACTGTAATAATCACTTGAATAGTTATAATTCAGCGAACTCGTGCCATAATTACCAGAGTAGTTTGCATATAAAGAACCATTATTAGGTTGATTTTGGTTCGCCCAAGATTGTGCAACACCGTAGGATAATGCGTTGTCAAAAGCGCTTCCGGATAATCCAACTTGTTGGTTTGTACGCCCATGATTATCATGAGTTAACATATAAGTACTGTTAAAATTACTCGCCATCGGATTATTGCTAAAGAGACTAAATGGAATATTAACGTTAAAGTTAATTTGTCTATTTTCCGGCCAGCTATCTTTTGATTTTATCCGGTCAATACTGTAGTTGATCCCGAAACTAACCCCTTTTAGATAGCCGTTATAGCCTGTTGTTAATTGTGTGACTTTTTCATCTTGTTCCCAATAATTATAGTAACTACCTGACAGATAAATACTGCCGTAATTTCCTAAAGTTTGAGAAAGTGATGTGGTAAAACGACTCTTTTCTCGTTCACCTAACCAAGGAGATGTTCCTTCTTTTAATTGGTAATCTGCCGTATTAAATTGGTTAAAATCATAATAGTGTTTGGTTGAAAAACGTAATGCAGTTAAATCAACAGAGGTTCCTGTTGTTGTCATGTTTTTTGAATAACGGAATCGATATGATTGCCCATCTTGAGAACCCATTGAATCAAACTTTGCATGGGCATGCGTAATATCTGTTGAAATTGCCCCAAAATCGCCGAGTGAAACCCCAACACCTGAAACAATAGAAAAATAATCTTTTGCGCCTAACACACCACCATAAAGAGTGACATCATGAGGAAAACCATATACTCCGCTCGCTAAAACAAAATCTGCTTTTTTGGAATCGACCGTTGTTCCCCCATCAAATCGACCTGCACTTAACTCATATTTCCATCCTCCCGACCTTAACATCACCGGTAATGATGAAAACGCAACAGTAAAGGTACGTTCAGCGCCATTCTCTTCTGTAATAGTGACATCTAAATTACCACCAGAGCCACTAGCATAAAGGTCAGTGAGTTTAAAAGCTCCTGGTGCAACATAGGTTTGGTAAATAATATTGCCATTTTGCTTCACTGTTACTTTAGCATTCGATTGAGCAATACCATTAATATCTGGCGCAAACCCTTGCAGGCTGGTTGGTAGCATTTGCTCATTAGAAAGCAAACGTATCCCTTTCATTGGTATCCCATCAAAGACTTCATTACCAGATGTGGTTTCACCTACAATAAATTCTGAACGAATAGAGGAAAGATTCCGCGAAAGATAGGTATTGGTAAATTTTGTACTGTTATCGCTAGTTGCTTCTTTGTCATCAGAATTTCTAGCGTAAGTGTGTGTCATTGTTGAGCGTAAACGCCATTCATCGTAATTAAAACCCGCTCTAAATTGAGCAAAAAAGTTATCGTTCTTTAACTTCCCATTATTAATGTCATTGAAAGAGGAACTGTCATTAGATGAATGACCTCCACTAAACATATAATTGACAAACATTGCTGTAACGCCACTATCTATAACCTCAGGATCGATATAACCCATCGCATCTGTGGACATCACTATTTGAGGGAAACTGGTGACTAGTTTTAATTCGGACAAATTCACTTTAACTGATGCGTCAGGAATATATTGTGTCAGATCAGTAATAACTTCATCATTCCCCAATTTATTTAAATTAGGCACATTTTCAACTTTGACACCTAATGATTTTAATAATGCAGGGGTAATTTCAGGGACAACTTTATTATCAGTACCTTTTACAAGATGAATTGAGGTTTCGCCTCGGTTACTATTATTCACATAAACCGTTAAAATAACCTTCCCTTCTGGCAATGCATCTTTACTTGAGAATTGGCTTAAATCGATATCACTAGGAATGCCTAATTGTCCATCGAGTAATGCAGGATCAAAATAATCTTCAGCGAATGCGCCTAAAGAGAAAAAAATAAGTGATGTAAAAAAGCTATATCTGAATATTGTCATTGGTTTTTTCATTTTTACACTCTAAATTATTTAGCAGATAAACTGTCAATATTCTTGTAACTCATTTAAATTTTTTTGTTTTTTCATCCAAAGGAAATAAATATTCATCTAATATCTGCCAACTGATTTTATTTACATGCTCACCTGAAAAAAAATATTCTTGTGTACCAAAAGGTGGAACATTTTTCGAAAGTTCTTGAAGCTCTATTTCCTTTTCATTAACTTTTATTGAGTTAAATGCAAGGTATATAGGAGAGTCATTTTTTGCTATCAATTTATTCTCTGAAATAGAGAATGATAATTTATTCTCAACACTTTCTATTTTTATGCCATTCAATGCCTTAGGGCGATAATAAACTTTAAAGTTTAATGCACGAATAACATTAACTTGTACATCGACTTTTTCAGCAGATGTAGAAGGAATTAAACGAAACTGAGCAATGTAAACAGACTCTCTATCTGTTGGAAGAGTATCAGAGCCTGTAAATTTGATAAGCCAATCATAATATTCCGCTGGCTCTATTTTTTCTAATAGAGGAGTAATAATAAAAGGTGTATTTTCTTTTTTATCAATGAGTTGAATACCTGATGATTCATCTAACCATTTCATTCCTGCTTGCACAAGATAAGGAGAATTTTCATTATTTCTTAATCCAAGAGAAATACTCTTACTGCCTTCATTATATGTCATTCTTTGCAATGAAAATTGAAAAGCATTTTCTGTAGCCTGTATCACTTGGCTATAACACAAAGCCATTATTGATATAAATAAGTAAATTATTTTATTTTTAGTGATCATTTATCCACATCCTTATAATGAAATTCTTTCGATAACTCCCCATAGTCATTAATAAAAAACCAGCTTGCTTTATTAATATTGTTAACATCTACTCTCGTTTGAGAATAAGGTGCAATAATGATGCTTTTACTATATTTCTCTTTATTTAATGTTATTTTTGTTAATGTAAAGTAATAAGGTGTTGGGTTATTAAAAGACCAGTTTTTTCCTTGATTTTGTAGTTTTATTTTTCTGTAATCAATATCAGTAGGTTTACTTAAAGAATCAGGTCGATAAATAACTTTAATAACGAAACTTGTAATTAAAACTAATTTAGAGATCTCATCATCTGGATTATTCTTTTCCGTTGAAGGAATAATCTTTGTATTCAAGTAAAAAAGTGATTCTTTATCATTAGGTAAAGAAACAACATCTTTTAATAAAATTCGCATTGACGATGTGCTTTTATTTTCTAGCCGAAATATAGGCGGTGTAACAATAAAATGAGGGGATAAATTACCATCAAGATCCGTCGTTACACCGGCTTGTATTAAGTAAGGCTTATTATCATCATTGGTGATAGTGACACTTTCACTATAGCTTTCACTAAAAATAACCCGCGTTTTGCCTAAGCTAACACCTTGTGTATAAGCCCCAAAACTTGTCATAAACAAAGTAAAAGTTAATATGATATCTCTTATTAAATTTTTCATTTCAGCTATTAATCAACATAATATGAAAATGTTAATGTAGAAAAAAATTCACCCGCTTCTGGTTCACAGGCAGTTCCCGTTTTACATTTAACATAAGTATAAAGTTTCTTTTCTAAATTATTTTTATCAATATTCGTCCAAACAGTGTCACCTGATTTAATAAAATCAGCATCATTATTTGATTGAGTTGCCGTTTCACTTTCTGATACCCGAATACCAAAGCTTTTCGTTATATCGTCATTAAACGTGACTGTGTTCAATGTGGATTTTGCTGCCATTTTTACGTAGGTATCAGAGAAATCATCTGTTTTACAATCTGTAAGTAATAATTTAATTGGGATAGGGTCCACTAAATTATTTTTGATTTTAGAGGCTTGAATGCTACCAAAATCAACTTCATTGTTACTGGTTCCAGTAACCGACAATTTGCAAGTTTGTTTATCAACAGTCACTTTGAATTCAAATTCAACGCTTTGCACATCAAAGCTAATAAAAGACAACATCAAGATAAATAAACTTAAAATCTTTCTTTTTAATAGAACTATCTTCATTTTTATCTTCTCAAGGTTGTACCAATGTCAGTGCTAATATTGCTTTTAAAGCCCCTGGTTTAGCCGTTGAAGTGTCTTTTTTTACCACTTCGACCTGAAAATCTTTATTTTTTGTTCCGTTACCAGTTTGAATAAACACAGAGCTCACACCTGCGTTAAAATTCACTAATGAACAGTTGCTACTTTTACAGTCATAAAGTGCAAAACTTGAATTTGTTATATTGGTGACTGGTGATATTTTATTATTCGTAATTTGAGTTCCGGCGCCTGCTTTAATTATGACTTCCATATCGGGTGTTTCATCTGAAAACTCTTGGCAGTTATACTCGACCGTAAATGGTAATTTGTTTTCATCTTTTTCACCTATTTCAACAACATTCTCCACTAAAATAGGCTTAGAAAATTTCACTGTTTGATCTGATAAAGTAAAGGCACAAGTCCCCCTAGTGACTTTACCTTTAACAATTAACACGGCGTCTGAATTTACTGCACTATATCCAGAGCTCGTCAGCGCCAATAAAACAATCCCACATAAATAGTGACTAAAATTTAGCTGAAAATTCATTATATCCACCCAAGTCATCAATAGTACGCCAGTGAATGTTTCCTTTCGTCACACCTGTCGGTAGAAAATATTTGATTGAGCTATAAGGTGCTATCATTGCATTATTGTTTGCTAAGCTAACATCAAGTTTGATGTTATTAACTGAAAAACCAGCAAAGTTAATATAATAAGGAGAGTTGTTGGTCACTTTTAATTGTTTTCCCTCTACACTAAAACTTAATTTTGCTTGAGCTTCATCAGAAGTCATAGGTAAGTTATTTGGGCGATAAAATAATTTAATAACATTATCGAAACCAACACTTATACCTAAATTATCGGTTTTACCTGCTTGTCCTGGGATCATCTTTGCATGGAAATAAAATACGCTTTCTCTGTCTTTAGCTAATTCATTACTTTTTGCATAGATTTTTACTTCATGCCTAGAGGCACTATTAAGTCTAAAAATAGGAGGCGTTACTTCAAAAGTAATTGGATATTCATTTGATGTAATAAAGGCTTGAACTAAGTAGTTAATATTAGGCTCTTGGTTACGAACCACTATTCCAACACTTTTTTCATTCTCAGGATAAATAATCCTAGTGGCATCTAATCCGACACCCTTAGAATATGCCAGAGGAGAGATTATCATTAGTAATACAACAAAAAATTTTGCTATTTTATCTGTAATATTAATCATCATAACTCTCTTTGAAAGAGAGACCCTGTTATAAACAGAGTCTCTTAATTAGTTTAAGTAGAATTAGTTATAAGCCACAGTAAATGTTACTGGTACTTTTAATTCATCTCGATCAACTTTACCTGTAGTTAAATAAAGTCCAGCAGTCATAGGAATTGTTGCATTACCACCTTGAACAATCTCAGTACCTAATTTCAAACCTGTTTCTACGTTAGGGACAACTAATACATTCTTCGATGTTGCTAATAATTTAACCGCCAAAGAACGCGCTGTTGGGTTAGCAAACATTTCAGCATCAAAATTTGATTTATTACCACGAGCATATAGATTGATGGTGCCATCGGCGGCCAATGGAGCGGAACAGTTAGTGAGTTCTAAATTAAATGTTTTGTCTTCACCCAATTTGTCGCCCACGTTTTTACTAGCTACATCAGCACTCGTAAAGGTTCCCCAGTCAATTCTGGAACCTTCAGTTGTCGAAGAAACATCACAACTTGCGGCACGAATTAATGCTTCAAATGTCACAGTTGTACCCTGTGTTTGCGCTATTGCATTACCAGCTACTAAAAAGCCTGACATTACAATAAATGGAGCAACTTTTTTAATTAAAGACATATTGTCACCTTTTGTTTTTAGATGAACTTCATTTATAGATTAGTTATATTTCCTTATTAAGAACAAGTAATAAAACATATTTACTAATCCTATTTAAAGCGTAGCACAACAATAAAATAATACTTATGAAGTAAGTAAGTTGATAGGGGTAAAATGATGATGAAAAATGATGACTTTATAAATAAAAAGTAAGTTATTTAGTTATATATACCTATTACACAACTAAATAAAAATAAATTTATAAGCTTAGGAAACATAACATAAAGTAAAGATACGTTTTTGTTTTTATTAAAATATAGTTATTTAAATTTAAATATTAACTTATTCTAACTTATAGAAAACGTACGTAATTATCATTAAGTAATAACTATTAAGTGTTTTTTACTAGCTACTTTTTATTTATTCTCATAACTATGATAGAGATCAAAATTATTAAACAGTTCTTCTTTGTTTACTTATTAAAATAATTAAATATAAAATAGTAATAATTGATTAATATGATTATAGATGTTAAATATAAATTAACATTATATTAATATTTTGTTTATAGCGATACGATTAGTTATTTTGTAACGTAATGCTGAACATTAGAAAATGTATAAACCATCCTATTATTATTGTTTCATTTCCTCGTTGATACTGCGAAATTAATATTGATACTTTAATCTGGACAAAAAAATGGCTTCATTACTGAAGCCATTTTTACACTGATTTTTTATGACTTTTTTTATCGCTTTACTTTTCTGGCATCTGTGGCATTGGGCGACGGAAACGACGGGTGAGCCACACCATATAAAGGATACCAATTGCACCCCAAACAAGCCCTAACTCCATAGAACCTGGTTCAAGGTTTATCCACAAGACACCCATTGTCGCGGCACCAATAATAGGTAATATCAGGTAATTAATGTGATCCATTAATCCTTTATTACGGCGCTCACGAATATAGAATTGTGAAATAACAGACAAGTTCACGAAAGTAAACGCCACTAACGCACCAAAGTTAATTAATGCAGTTGCCGTCACTAAATCAAAGAATACGGCACCTAAGGCTAAGAAACCGACTAATAGCACGTTAAATGCAGGTGTACGCCATTTAGGGTGTACGTAACCAAATGTCTTCTCTGGGAATACACCATCGCGACCCATAACATAAAGTAAACGAGCAACACCTGCGTGAGCCGCCATACCAGATGCTAATACAGTCACACATGAGAACACTAAAATAATAGACTGGAATAAAGCCCCAGCAACATACAGCATTATTTCAGGTTGTGACTCTTCTGGGTTTTTAAATCGTGAAATATCTGGGAAATACAATTGTAAAAAGTAAGATACGGCAATAAAGATGATCCCACCAATCAGCGCAGTTAAGAAAATCGCTTTAGGGATAACTTTACCGGCATTGGGTGTCTCTTCTGATAATGTACTGATACCATCAAAACCTAAGAATGAGAAACAGAGTATTGTTGCTCCGGTTATCATAGGTATAACTTCAGCATCAACAGACGCAAACGGTCTAAAGGTCCATAACTCCCCTGCACCTTCTCCGTTATACACACCGTGAATAAGTAATCCTACAAACACAACCATTACTGCAACTTGCACAATAACAATTGCTGTATTTAAGTTAGCAACAACGTTAATACCCCGTAGGTTAAAGAACGTCATTAACGCCACTAAACCAAATACAAAGATCCACGGTTCAACGCCCGGGAATATTGCTTGTAAATAGATTTTAGCCAATAAGATATTGATCATTGGCATAAATAAATAGTCAAGTAAAGATGACCATCCCACCATAAAGCCAACATAAGGACTCATGGATTTTTGAGCATAAGTATACGCAGAGCCTGCTGAAGGAAAACGCTTAACTAATTTTCCATAGCTTACCGCTGTAAATAAAATGGCAATCAATGCAATCGCATACGAGGTTGCTACGTGACCATTCGTAATGCCAGAAACGATACCAAATGTATCGAAAATAGTCATAGGCTGTAAAAAAGCAAGCCCCATCATGACTACCTGCATGAGCGTCAAGGTTTTACGTAATTGAACTCGATTGTTAGCACCAGTTTGGTTAGTGCCGATAGAGGAGATGACGTTATCTGACATTCGCGAACCCTCCCATAACTTCGGTTTGAGTATTCAATAAACTCAACCGACAGTTACTGGGAAGACTTCGCATCTGCCTATAAACAGAATAGAATGAAGTTTTTAAGGATGTGTATGTGTTTAGGAGACGCCGTGCTCCGTAGTCATCATTACCGCAGGTGCCGTTAGGCCCGACTGCGAAAGAGAATAATTGTACCATATTAGCATTCCTCTATCATGACAACCCTTTCTCTAAGGGGCTGGCTGCTAATCAAATTATGTTATCTATTCAGACTCAAATGAATCTGACCTCTTGGTGTAGTAATAAGTAAAAATGCAAAAAAAAACCGATGCACTTTAAACGCATCAGTCATATTTTTAGTGGGCGCATTTTGCACGTCTCAGACTTAAATAGCAATACATTTTCATCAAAAAACCCCCTTTTTTTACGATCTTTTCAATTCGCAAACTAAGTCAACATATAACGCCACATTTTATTAACAATAATTGTGATTTTATCACAAAGACTAAGATGTAAATATTTAGAAAAACAGAATCACACCTCAAAAAACAACCACGCAACTCATTGATAAATAAAAACTAAAAGACATTTTAAATTTAGCATCAATATCAAACAATCAAAATAAGGCACTTAAAATACATTAATAAGATTAATGCTATTAAATTGTTAAAACTCAGTCCGACTTTTCATCAAAACGTTTTTTTAATAAAAAATATCTATTTTTTATAGACCTATTTAACACAACAAAAATGTAAGAAAAAAAATCAAAGGAAAAATGGCAAATAATACGTAGAAATAACAAGTTATTAGTCAGAATAAAGCGATTAATAAGATTATTTATTGAGCTAAATATAAACCTCAATATTTAAACTTTCCAGTATTAATTATGTACAAATGAAAGGAAATTAGAGATAAAAAAAGACTCCACAAAGGGAGTCTTAATGACACAATATGAGGGGGGAAATTAGAAGTTATAGTTCAAACCAATGTTGTAACGACGACCTTCTAATGTAGTATTAAAATGTTCTTGGTCAATACGGCGATCTAACACATTATAAACACCACCAATCACATTTAATTGCTTGGTTAAGCTGTAGCTGGTACCGATATCAACAAATGCATAAGAAGGCGTACCATGTGACATAGAGGTGCGTGATAAGTAATCAGAGGTTTTACCACGGAAGTTAATACGCGCCCATGTTTCCATTTCTGGTGTTGTTTCCCAGTTTAAGGTCGCATTAGCCATATGGCGTGGCTGTTTATTTAAAGGCTTACCTTTGAAATCACCACTTTTTTGTTCAGTATCCGTAAAGGTATAGTTAGCCGCTAAATTCCACTCTGGTGATATTGTCCAGTTAAAGGTCGCTTCAATACCACGCATATTGGCTTTATCTACGTTAGTTCTATCACTAACAAAGTCATAAGGCTTCCCATTATTACCCACGCCATCTGCTAATGTACAATCACGTAGATCCGTCATTTTAGAACCGTCTTTATTTGTACGGCTATCACAACGACGCTCTTCCATAATCTTATCTTTAAAGTCGGTATTGAAAAGACCTAAACTTGCCGTCAGATTTTCACGATTATCCCAAATAATCGAGATCTCTTCAGTAACAGATTTTTCAGGTTTTAAGCTTGGGTTACCATAAATAACCGCATCATAGCTACCCCCGCCCGTACCTTGCCCCCATGATGCTGTTGCTTGACGTAAATCAGGTGAACGATAGCCAGTAGATACCCCCCCTTTTAGCGTCCACTCATCAGCCAGATGCCATACACCATATACTCGCGGTGTCCAGTGCGTACCAAAGTTTTCATCTTTATCCATACGCAGACCGCCAGTTAAAGCAAAATCGTTGGTCATCGCCCACTCATCTTCAGCAAATAGAGCCCAACTATAACGGTCTAATTTATTGCTACCTTTAAGTTTATTACCTTCATCTTTTAACTCTTCATAACGATATTGGGCACCAACACTTAAGGTATGATCACCGAACATTAAAACGGTCTGATTACGCACTGTTGTGTCGTCATAATCCATTTTACGGGATGGATTACGGCTTTCATCACGTTGAACATACGTATTCATAGTTCCAAAATCATAAATGCCATCATGGGTAAGTGCATAATGTGTCAATTCATAGTCAGTAAAACTACTTTCAGGGGCTTTTCCTCGACTAGGCAATCCCGATTTAGAATGCCACACGCGAGAGTCACGATGTTGATTATCTTTTTTAAACTCAAAATCAATCGTGTTCTGCTCATCAGGTGTCCAACTTAAAGTACCGCCACCTGTTGCGGTGATCTGACGGTTATAGCCATTCACAATTTTGTCTTCACTACGATGTGAATATTGACCTTGAATTTTCAAGCCCAGCACATTATCAATTAATGGACCAGCCGCATAAAAACTGCCTTGATTAGTGTTCCCTGAATCTTTACGCTCTGTGATAGTACTGTCTGCACGTAAACTAAAGTTCCACTCTTTTTGCGCTTTACGGGTAATAATATTGATAACTCCACCCATTGCATCTGAACCATATAAAGAAGACATTGGACCACGCACAACTTCAATACGTTCAATGGCTGGTAAAGGCGGTAACCAACCTTGTTCAATACCGGCATTATCACTATTAGGGCGCGTTTCACGCGATGCAACACGCTTACCATCGACTAAGATCATGGTATATTTTGCATCCATACCACGAATACTAATATCCGAACTACTTCCACCGCCTGTGACCAATACACCGGGTACATCTTTTAGTGCATCTGTGACATCACGGTAAGATTTAGTTTCTAATTGTTCACGCGTGACAACAGAAACCGATGCAGGGGCATCTTCAACGGTTTGTTTAAAACCAGACGCGGTTGTAACAATCAATTTTTCTACATTTTCTGCTGTTGCAGTCATAACAAAACTTGATGCAATAGCAGCAACAACGCCAAGCGCAATTTTATTTTTATTTAACACGACCATTCCCGATTCTCCAAGAATATATATTCTTTAAATTTTATATAGATGGATATATCGACATTTGCTCAAAATTAGGGTAATAAATTTAATTACCCTTGGTTATTTTAATATTATTTTTATATCCCTATTTACTGCATCCCTATATTTACTTCTTCTCTCTTTCTCTTTTACTTCTCTATATTTTATCCACTAAACCATCAATAATAATTTGAGGTATTCCTTGTGAACAATATTCCAATCTACCTTGAACGCCATAAACATCAGCAAGGCTTTGCGCCGTAATAACCTTATCTGGCGCACCTTGTGCAATTAACTGTCCTTGTTTCAACATTAAGACATGTTCTCCATGTCGTAAGGCGATATTAATATCGTGGACAACGACAACCGTAATAATATTTCTACGGTGTGTTTCTTTAGCGATTAAATCCATAACATGATATTGGTAATTAAGATCTAACGCGCTTAATGGCTCATCCAATAATAATAAAGAAGGTTGTCTAATTAATGATTGAGCAAGCCCAACTAATTGTTTTTGACCACCCGATAATTCATCTAAATAACGTAATGCTAAATGCTCAATACCTAATTGGCGTAATAAGTGCATTACCTGAGCTTCACTATGTTGATTATGTAATCCACCCGAAGCACGTTGCGCCACAATAATGGATTCTAAAACATGTAAATGAACACCAGCAGGTAATGTTTGTGGTAAATAGACTACATTTTGAGCACGTTGTGCAAAATTCATCGATGCAAGATCGTTGCCATCTAAACTGACAACACCTGATGATTTATTTAATCCAGCTAACGCTCTTAATAATGTTGATTTTCCGCTACCATTTGGCCCCAATAATACGGTGACTTTTCCTTTTGGCAAGGGCTCAACATCCAGTGCCTTAATGATAAGATGTTTAGCATATCCGGCACTAAAATCTTGGATCTTTAATCCTTCCATCATTAGATATTCCCCCTATGACGTAAAATCATACTGAGGAAAAATGGCACGCCCACCAGCGATGTCACAATACCCACCGGAATAATGACACCCGGTATTAAATTTTTAGACGCAATAGATGCCAATGATAAAACTAAAGCACCAATTAATGCACTTGCGGGCAGATAGAATCGATGATCTTCACCAAACATCATGCGAGCAATATGAGGGGCAACTAAACCAATAAAGGCAATGGGTCCAACAAAAGCAACAGCGAGTGCAGTTAAAATACTGATGCGCAGTAATGAGCCTAATCTTAAACGCTTTACATCAATGCCAAAGCTGATCGCTCTATCTTCGCCTAATCGCAATGCGGTTAATTTCCATGAACTCATCCATGAAATCACCATAATGACAGCAAAAGCCCCCGCCATAACACCGAGTTTTATCCATGTTGCACGCGTTAAACTTCCCATAGTCCAGAAAACCAGACCTTGAAGAGTGTCTTCTGTTGCAATAAATTGCATCATTGAGACTAATGCATTAAAGGTAAACACCATTGCAATACCAAAAAGCACCACCCCAGATGTAGGAACTCGAGTCCAACGAGTTATTCCGTCTAATAATAAAGCTGATAATAGTGCAAAGAGAAATGCATTCGCCGAAATAAACCATTGATCAGGAATACCCGGAATACCAATACCTAAAACAATCGCTAATGCAGCACCAAATGAAGCGGCATTTGATAGACCAAGTGTAAATGGGCTTGCTAATGGGTTATTTAGAATAGTTTGCATTTCTGCACCAGCTAACCCTAGCGACATCCCTACAACCACCGCCATTAAGGCATAAGGCAAGCGGATATCCCATACAATCACTCGAGAACCCGCATCAACAAGCTCAGGTTGAAAAAGGGTTGTTAATAATTTATCAAGTGATAAACCTGAAGGTCCCATGGTGAAATCTAACACCACTGAACCACAAATAATTAAAACGATAATTCCCAACCATAGCATGCGTTTGTTCATCATTTTTCGATAATGAACTTTCACATTATCTGATGTGTTTTCACCATGCTCTTGTGTGACGAGTCGCTCTGATATAATGCTCATATCAATTGTTGTACCCAGTTTTTTTTCTACGTTTTTCTGCTCCTGCCAACACTTTCGATAGGCAAAAACATACCGTACAACTCATCGATTGTTTCTTATGCACAGAAAGCCAATTATTAATTTGAGAGAATTCATTCAACAAAGAAGTGAATTGCACAATAGTTATACGACGAAAGAGATTCACTGTATAACTCATTATATTTCGATAAGTTATTGGTTGGATGTATTGAGCACTAAAAAGGCTAATTATTATTAAACTCACTATACTAATCATATTATTTATAACCAATAGCGCCATTATTTTATTTTCAGTAAATAAATTATACGCTAACAATAAAGCAAACAATAACCATTATCAATACGATTGGTAATATAATTAGTTTTTTTGCCTTTTTTCTATAACTGATTAGTTGAAAAATAAAAAAACGCCCGTTTTATAGTGATCTAAATCACAAAACAGGCGTGTTAATAATTTGATTTATAGGTTATTTTTTATTCGCAATATGTGTTGGAAATTCCATTTCGTTATAACGAATAAAGCGGGTTTTCTTCACAATCTTATAAGTAAACCAAATTAATAAAAATAATGGGATACCAATATAGGTTGCAATTGCACCATACCAATCAATCGTATCTTCTAAGAACGCTTGGTAATTTTGACCTAATGTAATGATTAAACACAATATAAAGGCAAAAATTGGACCAATTGGGAAGAAGCCTGAACGATAAGGTAAGTCATTTAAATCGCGTCCTTGTGCAACATAACCTTTACGGAAACGGTAGTGACTAATCGCAATACCTAACCATGCAATAAAGCCAGTCATTCCCGAGGTATTTAATAACCACAAGTAGACCGTTTGGTTTCCGTACATTGAGCTTAAGAAGCATAAACCAGCTACAACTGTGGTCGCATAAAGCGCATTACGTGGCACACCGTTTTTAGACAATTTACCAAAGCATTTTGGTGCTTTGCCTTCTCTTGCTAATGTAAACAGCATCCGCGTTGATGCATACATGCCTGAGTTACCAGCAGAAAGTACCGCCGTTAAGATAACCGCATTCATGATGGCTGCCGCAGATAATAATCCCGCATTTTTAAAGACTAGCGTGAATGGACTAACGCTAATATCACCTACATCATTACGCAGTAAATTAGGATCAGTGTAAGGGATAATTAAGCTAATAATTAAAATTGCGAAGATATAAAATAATAAGATACGCCAGAAAACTTTACGCACCGCTTTTGGAATATTTTTAGCCGGATCTTTGGATTCACCCGCCGCAATACCAATTAATTCTGTACCTTGGAATGAGAAACCCACAATCATTGCCACACCAATCATGGCAGCAAATCCACCCGCAAAAGGTGCATCACCAATTTCCCAATTATGCCAACCTGCGTTTTCGGCACCTTTCATAATGCCAGTGATCATCGCAATACCCACAATAATAAAGATAATGACTGTGGACACTTTGATTAAGGAGAACCAATATTCTGCCTCACCAAACCCTTTTACAGAGATATAGTTGAGTAAGAAAATCACGCCAAGGAATAGAGCACTCCAGATCCAACCATCAACATCAGGGAACCAATAGAGCATCACCAATTGTGCAGCAACAAGGTCAACGGCAATGGTTACTGCCCAGTTATACCAATAGTTCCAGCCTAATGCGAAACCAAAACCTTCTTCTACATACTTAGAGCCATATGTCGAGAATGAGCCGGAAACAGGCATAAATGCGGCTAATTCCCCAAGGCTGGTCATTAGAAAATAGACCATTAATCCAATTAAAGCATAAGAGAGTAATGCCCCACCCGGCCCTGCTTGAGCAACAGTTGCACCCGATGCGACAAAAAGCCCTGTACCAATTGAACCACCAATAGCGATCATCGCTAAATGTCGCGCTTTTAACTCTCTGCGCAAAGTGCGTACTGCGCCCGAACCAGCAGTACTATTTTGTTGTTCTGACATAACATTCCACTTTTATATTCACTTTTCTAACGAGGATTGTAGCAAATCTGTCGTTCGTGAATAGCAAGGATCTAGGATTATAAGATACCTTCATGATCGGGCGTCAATTATTAGCAATTTATGAAAAATTGCCGATTAAATGTTCAGCATGACAATATGTCAGCAGTTTTTTCAGTGCATCAGAGACATGTTTTTGACGATGATATACAAGATATAGAGTGCGTTGTAAGGTCAACCCTTCTACTTTTATCTCTTTTAATGAGCCATTATTAATCTGCTCTTCAATAACTCGACGAGATAAACAGCTGATCCCCATTTCATACATCACAGCATGTTTTATTGCTTCTGAGTTACCTAATTCCATTTCAATGCGGTAACCCGGTAAAGAGGCAAATAGAATATGGTTAAGTACATCTCGGGTTCCCGAACCATTTTCTCGTAAAATCCAAGGTGCTGACTGTAAATCAGTTAACGTCACTTTTGGTGCTTTAGCTAACGGGTGATCGGGCGAGCAAAAAATAACCATTTCATCTAAAAGCCATTTCTGGCTAATGAGTTCAGAACTTTGGCAAGCGCCTTCAATTAACCCTAAATCAACACGGAATTCGCTCACTAATTTAACGACTTCCTCAGTATTACCAATGCTCATTTCTAGTGGAATGTCAGGATAATTACGATGAAAATTCCCCAGCATTTGAGGGAGAATATAATTCCCTATTGTTGTACTTGCAGCGATGCGTAAAGCCCCATTTCCTGCTTGAAATAACTGCTCCACTTCCGTTGCTCGTTCAAGTAAAGATAATGCTCTGGGATAAAGTAATCGCCCATGTTCATTTGTGACAAGTCGTTTTCCCACTCTATCAAAAAGCTGTACACCTAGTTGGCTTTCGAGATCAGTTAAAGATGCACTGACAGCAGATTGAGATAAAGAAAGCTGTTGTGATGCCTGCGTTGTAGAACCACTCTTGAGAACTTCAGTAAAGACTTCCAGTTGCCGCAACGTAATTCGCATATCCATTCCACCTTTGAGCCGTCATTGTAATAACATACTATCCACAAACCAGTAACATACCAAGTACATTTAAGAAAATACACCTATATTACTTTTATTGGTTATTATTATAAAAATAATGAGTTTAATAAATAAGATTGCTTGTTATATGCTTATGCAAAATTCATATAAGCAAGGTTTTTCTATGTCAGAGCAAAGTCAACCTATTACATTGGCGAAAAAATGTTTTACTCCCGTCTATCGCTGGCTCCCTGGTTTATTACTAACAGGCGTATTAACTGCGCTTGCTATTTATATTGGTGATATTCCTTGGTTTTCTAGCATGGGTTTAGGCGCATTAACACTGGCGATCTTATTCGGTATTATTGTGGGTAATACTTTTTATCCTGTTGCAAAGCCTTATAGTGACGAAGGTGTCAAATTCGCTAAACACTATTTACTGCGTGCAGGTATTATTTTATACGGTTTTAGACTCACTTTTCAGCAAATTGCAGATGTAGGCGCAACAGGTTTAATTATAGACGCCATTATGCTGGCATCGACTTTTCTTATTGCAATGTGGATTGGTCGAAAATATTTTGGTTTAGATGAACAAACGGTGATTTTAATTGGTGCAGGTAGTAGTATTTGTGGTGCAGCAGCCGTTATGGCGACAGAACCCGTAGTTAAAGCACAAGCAAGCCAAGTCGCGGTTGCCGTTTCTACTGTTGTGATTTTCGGCACGATTGGTATTTTCCTTTATCCTTGGTTCTATCATTTAAATGCGTTTGCAGGCTGGCTACCCTTTACTGAAGAAACCTTTGGTATTTTCTCCGGTTCAACAATTCACGAAGTAGCTCAAGTCGTCGCCGTAGGACACTCAATTAGCCCTGATGCAGAAAATGCGGCAGTTATTAGTAAAATGATCCGCGTAATGATGCTAGCTCCGTTCTTAATTATTCTTTCAACTTATTTAAGTAAGAAGAAAAGCAAGGCAAACAATGGCGCACAAGCTACTGAGAAAAACCCAATTACTATTCCTTGGTTTGCCGTATTCTTTATTTTAATGGCGGGCTTTAACTCTCTGAATTTAATTCCTGCGTCTATTGTTAGTTACATTGTGACTATCGATACCATTCTATTAGCAATGGCAATGGTAGCACTAGGTTTAACAACGCACATTAGTGCTATCCGACAAGCTGGCGTCAAACCGTTATTGCTAGCTTTATTCTTATTTTTCTGGTTAACCCTAGGTGGTGCGATGATTAATATCTTTATTCAAACTGTGCTGATGTCTTAGCAGGAATATCGATAAAAAATAACCCCCCTTTATATTTCGCCTTGAGAAGTTTTTTCGATTGCGCAACTATTTTTAGTTGCGCTTTTTTGCTTTTATCATCTCAATATGATGTTATACGCGGTATGTTTGTTATCATGGTGTAAAATAAATCTAAGGAGAGAAAAAATGAAATTTGTTGGCGCACATGTCAGTGCTGCTGGTGGCGTCGATCAGGCGGTATTACGCGCACATGAAATAAAAGCGACGGCGTTTGCCCTTTTTACTAAGAATCAGCGCCAGTGGAAAGCCGCACCATTATCCACAGAAGTTATTGATAAATTTAAAAAGAACTGTGAGATTTATAGCTATAGCCCTTCTCAAATTTTACCCCATGACAGTTATCTCATTAATTTAGGTCACCCTGAAGAAGATGCTCTCGAAAAATCAAGAGATGCATTTCTAGATGAAATGCAGCGGTGTGAACAACTGGGTATTGAGTTACTCAATTTTCATCCAGGAAGTCATTTAAATAAGATTGATGTTGATAAGTGTCTACAAAAAATTGCCCAATCAATTAACATCACTTTAGAGAAAACTAAAAATGTCACTGCCGTAATTGAAAATACAGCAGGACAAGGAACAAACCTAGGCTATCGTTTTGAACATCTCGCCGCCATTATTGATGGTGTAGAAGATAAATCTCGTGTAGGTGTTTGTATTGATACCTGCCACACTTTCGCCGCAGGTTATGATCTAAGAACAATTGAAGATTGCGAAAAAACATTCGCTGAATTTGAAAAGATTGTCGGCTTTCAATACCTAAAAGCGATGCACCTTAATGATGCAAAAAGCGAATTGGCCAGTCGTGTAGACCGCCACCATAGTTTAGGTGAAGGTAATATAGGTAAAGTGCCTTTTAGTTATATTATGCAAGATAAACGTTTTGATGGTATTCCGCTGATTTTAGAAACGATTAATCCTGATATTTGGCCAGAAGAAATTGCTTGGTTGAAATCACAACAATCCTAACAGTAATGAAATTTGCGGTTTTTCGTTTTATAACAATAAACCGCAAATGAGTTTATTTAATGGGAGTTAATTCAATCTTAGTCATCATTTCAGCAAGCTGGCTTCTGTCTTTTATTCCTACATCAGGTTGACTGACTGATAACGCAGAAATAGCGGTTGCAAGGCGCAATGTATGCTCACTCGTTTGGCTCATTAATAAGCCATATACTAATCCAGCAACCATTGAATCGCCTGCACCCACGGTGCTTATCACATCACAATGTGGCGGTTTTGCAAGCCATGCACCAGAGGCATTTACCCACAAAGCCCCTCTTTCACCCAGTGAAATAACGACATGTGCAATGCCTTTATCTCGCAGTTGATGAGCCACTTGAATAATATCTGCCATTTCAGTTAATGAATGCCCAGCCCACGCCTCTAATTCACGATGATTAGGTTTTATCAACCAAGGGGCGGCTTTTAAACCTGCGACTAAAGCATCACGACTACTGTCAAAAATAATGCACGGGCATAATCTTCTTAACTTAATCATCCATTGGGTAAAGGCTTCAGGATCAACACCATTCGGTAAACTACCACTGACAACCACCATATCGAAATGACCAAGCCAATTAAGCGAGTCCGTTGCAAAACGCTGCCAATCTTGCGGTGATACTGTAAATCCTGAAAAATTAAAGTCCGTGACTTGCCCTTTTCCCTCAGTTAGCTTCACATTAATGCGTGTTCGTCCTGACACGAGATAAAAACGGTTCGCCATCCCATTTTCACTAAAAAAGTGCTGAAACTCTTCTTGATTTTCGCGTCCCATAAACCCACTAACAGTAATGTCGATACCTAAATCACGTAAAACTTTCGCGACATTATTGCCTTTACCCGCAGGATTAAGCCCAGCAGTTCGGACTAAATTAACACCACCTACATCAATAGCTGGACAAGCACCAACAAGATCATAAGCAGGGTTTAAGGTGATCGTAGCGACACGGCGACTCATGCCTTCACTCCCCAATCATTTTTTATTATGAATATTTAGGATGCTATATATAGCATTAATTAACCTTTTATTCAGTGAAATTGAGCGAGGTTCTTCTTGCACTCTATTCATCCTCAATAGAGAATATTGCCCGTAAAAACGACTTATTTTATACATTAACTATATAAAAAAGAAAAAAGGAGTCTCAAATGTCAGTCGTAGTCGGCGTGGGCGTCATTATCACTAATGAAAATGGTGAAGTGTTATTAGGAAAACGTTGTGGAAAGCACGCCCCTTATTGGTCAATTTTTGGTGGACATGTTGATGAAGGTGAAACTTTTGAGCAATGTGCTATTCGAGAAATAGAAGAAGAGATTGGTATTGCGATCACGAAGCCACAAGTGATTGGTATTAGCAATAATCTAGAAACTTACCAATTAGAAGGTAAACACACTGTTTCTATTTGTATGATCGCACAATATCAAGGTGACGAGCCTAAATTGATGGAGCCAGATAAATGTTCTGAACTTCGCTGGTGTTCTCCAGATGATTTACCTGAGCCACACTTCGAAGCTAGTCGCAATTCCATTGCATTATGGAAAAGTAAGCAGTTTTATCAAGGCTAATTAAAAATACCCTATCACTTTCATTATTCTGGATCTTTTTTGTTCAGAATAATGTTCAGATTATCTATTTCTGCGCAAATCTTCACTTATTTATAGCGGTATTTCTTTATCATTTCTAATAATCCTCTCACTAATCTATTGATTTATATAATTACCTTTTCCTACTGTATTATTTTTACTCACTTTTTTCTTTTATAAAGCACAATAACCTCTATTTACACCTTTATGGCAAACGTGTATTCTTTACACCATCAAGCTAGTACATTGAGTCAATTTTATAAGGACATCCTATGTCAGAAGTCACATCAATAACAAAGCGCCCATCCATACTTGGTGGTGCAATGATCATTGCTGGCACCGCTGTGGGTGCAGGCATGTTTTCCATTCCTATTGTGACTTCCGGTGTCTGGTTTACCGGTTCTATTTTTCTTTTGATCTACACTTGGTTTTGTTTATTTATGTCTGGGTTAATGATTTTAGAAGTGAACCTGCATTATCCTTTAGGTTCAAGCTTTCATACCATTACCAAAGACTTATTAGGAAAAGGTTGGAGCACCATTAATGGATTATCTATTGCGTTTGTGCTTTATATTTTAACTTACGCTTATATTTCTGCGGGTAGCTCCATTATTGTGCAAAACTTTGCAAATGTGATAAGCGTACCTCAAGCTATTGCAGGTTTAGTCTTTGCGTTAATTGTTGCTTTCTTTGTTTGGTTATCAACACGCGCCGTAGATAGATTAAGCACCATTTTAATTGGCGGTATGGTAATTGCCTTTGTGCTAGCCATTGGCGGTCTATTTACAGAAGTAAAAATGCCAGTGCTATTTAATACCAATGAAAGCAATGCAAGTTACTTGCCTTATGCTTTAGCCGCATTACCTTATTTACTGACCTCATTTGGTTATCACGGCAATATTCCAGGCTTAGTGACGTATTACCGTAAAGATGGTAAAGCTGTCATGAAAAGCTTGCTTATTGGTACATTGATTTCTCTGGCAATTTATATTTTATGGCAGTTCGTTGTACAAGGTAATATTCCTCGTGAAGGTTTCAAACAAGTGATTGCTGATGGTGGGAATATTGGTAACTTATTAGCGCAAATGCGTTCAACAACGGCTAATGCCTCTGTATCAATGTTGTTAGACTTGTTCTCTTATATGGCATTGGCAAGTTCATTCTTAGGCGTGTCATTAGGATTGTTCGATTACTTAGCAGACTTCTTTAAGTTTTCGAATACAGGAAGCGGTCGATTAAAATCTGCATTAGTCACCTTTATACCACCGACTATTTTGGCAATTATTTTTCCTGATGGTTTCTTATATGCCATTGGTTTTGCAGGACTGGCAGCAACCATTTGGGCGGCTATTATTCCAGCATTAATGGCAAAAGCGAGTCGTGAACGTAATCAGAGTCAAAGCTTTAAAGCGCCTGGTGGTCTATTTATGATTGGTTTCGTCATTTTATTTGGTGTTATCAATGCCAGTGCACATATTTTAGCGAACTTTAATCTTCTTCCTATCTACCGTTAATTTCTTTTCTAACAGCCATCATCGAAAGCCAGCCCATATTTGAGCTGGCTTTATTTTTTCATCAAATCTTATAAAAAAATGTGCGAATAACTTGCCAAGTTTCTGCACTGCGAGTAATTTTGTCGCCATTATCGTCAATGTTATTTAATGGAAGGTTTTATATGGCAAAAGCCAATGAAATTAAACGTGGTATGGCTGTTAACTATAATAACAAGTTATTACTGGTAAAAGATATCGACATCCAAGCACCCAGTGCGCGTGGGGCTAGTACACTGTACAAAATGCGTTTTACTGATATCCGTACAGGCCAGAAAGTAGAGGAGCGTTTTAAAGGCGATGATATGATTGATACCATCAGCTTAACGCGTCGTGCTGTTAGCTTTTCTTACATTGATGGTGATGAATACATCTTTATGGATAATGAAGATTACACACCGTATACCTTCAAAAAAGATCAAATTGAAGATGAGTTACTGTTTATTCCTGAGGAAGGCTTAGCGGGAATGCAAGTATTAACAATGGATGGTCAAGTTTTAGCATTAGAATTGCCACAAACTGTTGATATGGAAATTGTTGAAACTGTTCCAGGGATTAAAGGCGCTTCTGCAAGTGCTCGAACTAAGCCTGCAACCTTACCAACAGGGTTAGTTATTCAGGTTCCTGAATACCTTTCTACTGGCGATAAAGTTCGTATCCATATTGCTGAACGTCGCTATATGGGTCGAGCTGACTAATCAACAGTCAAAAGGCCTACTCATTAGCATATAGCTAATGTTGCTTTAAATAGGTCAGATAATCGTAAGAAACCCAATGTGACAAACGATTATTTGACTTGTTTATCTTTTGCTTCCTACCTCTGTCTACCCGCCGACGCCTTAAAAATATTGAACATCAATAACACCATTCTTTTGGGTATCATCCATCCAACGGATCTCAGCCTTGCCCATATCTTGAGGCAAAATAATAGTTTGTTGGGATTTATCAAAAGACGCAGGAACAATAGATTGAGTAGATGTAAACACTTTGTTGTGTTTGTAACATTGGTATTCAGCTTTATCAAATGTGAAATTCATCTCACATGCAGGATCTACAATCGCACCCCGCAGATAAATCTGCCCTGTTGTTTGCATGGGATCAGATGCCCAAGCTAATGATATCGAACTGGAAACGAGAAGACTGCATACTACGGTCAGATATTTTCTCATAACGACCTCACTTCTTGTTTGCGCTAGCAGGTATGAGGATCACACCTACCCGACATATTTTCATCATAGCAATAAAATATGACATTTATATAGACAGAAGAGGAATATTTGATGTCTATCAAATATAAGTGTTCGATATTTATAAATAAGAAATCAACGTTGATTAAACTTAAGTGAAATATTTTTAACTTTAATAACCTTTCTATAAAAGCATTAAAATTTTATTTAATTAATACAATTATTTTTATTATTAGAACTAGGAAAATTAATTATAAACAATATTCATTACAGCTAAATTATCATTAATCCATTTAATATCCATAGAACCTTTGTTGTTAATCAATTTAGAGCTAAAGTGCTTATTCCTTTCTAACTTATATTGAGATTCCTGCATTTCAGTTCCATTCCAACAGCTTGTTTTAAAAGTATTTTTCTCTGTATCCATTAGACAATTGCCCTCAACAATTGCACCAACAAAAGTTATCGTTCCAGAACCAATGACTTTATTTTCTTTAGCCAAAGTAGATGTACTTAATAATAAAGTTAAGCACGTAGCTGCAATACATAGCTTATTCAAAACTAATCTCCTATGATTATTGGGTGTATAGATTCCACAAGCCAATATGTTATTAAAGTCTTAACTAATATCGGCCTGTTACTTTATTTATTTAACTTTTATCTTTAATTAAAGAATAGAAAAAAATTATATAATACTCAAATTACGAGCATCAAGAAAAAATATTCTAAATTTGAGTTAAGTGGATATGAAAAAATCCAACAGAAATGAAACCAAAGTATAACATTTGCATAGACAGCAAATTGCAAAGATCTATTTTTTTATTTTGGTTATAGTCCTATAATCAAACTCAAACTTATTGTGATCTAGATCACCAAATACACGCAAAATTTGTCATTTTATTACTATGAAACTTTCTTATTTTCACCAAAAAGCACTGGCTATTTTTCTACTTAATCTTGCAGGACTAATTATTTTTTTCTCGTGGTATCTTCCAGCACAACATGGATTTTGGCTATCAATTGACACCCATATTTTTTATTTTTTTAATCAGCACATTTTACCTGATACTTTTTTTGCCTCTTTTGTGGCTTATACCAATAATAGAAAGTTTGATTTGGTTATTTTGCTGGCGATGGGTGCACTTTATTACAATACATTTCGTAAAAAAGATTATATGGGTAAACGCCATCTTGTCATCGTGGGATTAGTGATGGTAATAAGTGCAGTGCTGATTAATCAAATTGGGCAAAATATTCCAATTGAAAGACCAAGCCCGACACTTCATTTTCAAGATGTGCATAGAGTGGGCGTTGTGACTGGCATTCCGACAAAAGATGCCTCAGGTGATAGCTTTCCCGGCGATCATGGTTTAATGCTACTTATCTTCTGTAGCTTTATATTACGTTATCTCTCGTTTCGTGCTTTCTTATGTGCTCTTCTTATTACTGTCGTATTTTCATTACCAAGAGTGATGGCCGGTGCACACTGGGCATCAGATATATTAGTTGGTTCTATTTCTTTAACTTTAATCACAACAAGTTGGTTATTAATTACGCCATTATCAGATTTTATTGTCAGACAATTAGAAAAATATCTTCCTTTTAAAAAATAAAAGGGAAAACACATCTAACTTATAAAAAAAGAATAAGTGTAATATTGCACTTATTCTTTTGGTCATTTTTTTGACAATTAAATGATATTATTATGACAAAATGAGATCTATTTTAAGTATTAGCACTTTATTATCTAATGTTTTGTAAATTAAGCTCCTTTTCTCTCGCCATTTAGTCCCTCTTTCTGTACACTTTTCTGGTTTCCTCATTATTTATTGTTTAATGTGGATATTTACGTGCTTTAGAGCACGTTTTTCGCGAAATAGGGTTGCCAGAGTTAAATTACACTATATTCTCTGGTTATTTGGTGAATAATTCATGTGCGCTTCTGCACGTAAGGATGTAAGGGAAATCTGTCACAATGAGAACAAAACCGTATATGAGAATGCTTAAGCTCATACCGGCGTTCATTGTTGTAGCTACGCTATCAGCATGTAGCTCACAGAACGCAAATTCACGCTTAGCGAATTCAAGCACCACCCCACTTAATACATCAACAAGCACATCAATTTCCCAAGCATCACAAGATGAATTTGAATCATTGGTGAAGAATCTCGATATAAAATCTAAGATACTTGACCAATATGCAGACTGGAAAGGTGTTGCTTATCGTTTAGGTGGAGATACTAAAAAAGGCATCGATTGCTCTGCCTTTGTACAAAGAACTTTTCTTGACCAATTCGGTGTAGAACTCCCTCGCTCAACTTCAGACCAACAGTTCTCTGGTACTCAGGTTAATAAATCAAAATTACAAGCAGGCGATCTTGTTCTATTTAAAACAGGCCGTACTATGCGCCATGTTGGAATTTACATCGGTAATGATAAATTTGTACATGCATCCACCAGCAACGGTGTAACAGTATCAGAAATGTCTAATACCTACTGGAATAAACGTTTTTATGCCGCTAGACGTGTTATTGATAAAAATGACGCGTACCTTGTTGAAAACAACCTTTCGCAAAATGTATTAAGATAATTAATTCCCTTATATCTTATTGCAATAAAAAAGCCTCATTAATTAAATAATGAGGCTTTTTTTGTATTCTTTGACCATGCTTGAATCGCACAGTAACTACCTTGGTTTTATAACATTAAGCCGATGTTATAAATAAGAATATGCTGTTGGGAATGGCTCAGCAATAGCAACCCCCGCGTTTTTTAAGCAACATAATGCAGCACATTCATCATCGCTATGAAGGAAAAGGCAAGGCGATCCATCCCATTCAATCACAACGCTATCAATATGGAGATTACTCAGATACTGACGCAAATTCTGTATTGCTTCATCCAGTGTCATACCATCATGACTTAATAATTTTAAGCCAATCAGCGTATTTTGCTTTCCAGCATCATTTTCAGGCAGTATTTCTACTCTTGTGCCTGCAAAGCCCGCTAGCCACCGATAACTCAGCGGCAGCTTATGAACTACCGAAAGTTGTACATTATCCACAAATCAATCCTGTTTCATCAACACGTTAATTTAATACATCATCAATACGAGTTTGAACTGACTTGCTCACACGCATATTAGAACTTTGTTAATCATAGAACATAAATGTTACAATTGCTTTACAAAAAAAGCGAAGAGACGTATCAAACCATTCGTTTAGCTTAGTGTTTGCAGATATTCATGTCTGCAATGCTTAATCTCTTCAATTATTCTTTCATTTATTTAACATTTTATCAACTATATAAAATAATTGTATAAAATATTACGCATTCAAGTAAAACAATCCATCAATTTTTATCACGATACTACATATCAACAAAACAACAATAGATGATTATTAAAATAAATTTTACTTAATTTAACAAAGTGACAACATCAAGTATTGATTCAAATCAAAAAATCACACTAATTTGAAACGATTCATGAAATACAGCAGAGGAAAATCTGGTGTTTTTAGCGGAAATAGAGGCAGGAAAAGAGGAGCACGCTATAAATTTCTAATTATTTATAGCGTGGTGTTCTTATTTATAACGACGAGCAAGCAAAATAAAACCCATAGCAAACAGCACACAGAATGCCATAGAACTTACCATTGGCCATTCTGATTTTGCTGGTAGCATAGCAATAGCCGTTCCAACTAAAGCACCTACACCAAAACGCACTGTTCCTGCAAGAGAAGAAACCGTCCCTGCCATATGGGGATAATCATCAAGAATTACGGCCATCGCATTCGATGTGATCATCGCGATCCCGCCCACATACATTGCAACTCCCACGACAAGGTAATAAAAATGTAAATTAAAAGCGACCACCAGCAATAAAAAGATCCCCATAAAACATTGAATAGTTAATCCTAGGCGTAACATATTCAGCGCACCAAATCGACGAACATATCGCCCATTAATGCTTGTCATCACAATTAAGAAGATAATATTAAAACCAAAATATAATCCAAATTGATCAAAGGGAATACCATGTAATTCGATGTAGACAAAGGGGCCAGCACTAAGAAATGAAAACATGCCAGCAAAAGAAAAACCTGAAGCCAAAATATAGCAAAGGACACGACGTGTTCTAAACAGGCTAATAAATTGGCTAAATGTCACTCTTAGGCTAAAACGTTGGCGACGCTCTTTTGGTAATGTTTCTGGAATATAAAAAGCAATTAATGCCGATGCAATCACAGCAGCTATCGCGATACTCCAAAAAATAGCATGCCATGAAAACCAATTCATCACCCAAGCACCTAATAATGGTGCTAATAAAGGCGCGATAGTCATAACAAGCGCAACAAAAGACATACTTCTAGAGAAGTCATCTCTAGAAAACATATCCCTCATCAGTGCGTTAATCACCACACTTGCCGCAGCGGCTGCAAAGCCATGTAAAAAACGCATGCCAATTAGCATATCTATTGATTCAGATAATGCACATGCACTAGAGGCAAAAGCAAAAACAATTACGCCGCCCAAAATGACAGGCTTACGCCCTAAGCTATCAGCCATAGGACCATAGACTAATTGTCCAATAGCAAAGCCAAAAATATAGATACTTAATGTCATTTGCACTTTACCACTAGGCACACCAAAATCTTGCGCAATAGTAGGTAAACTTGGCAAATACATATCTATCGCCAATGGCATAAGCATGGAAATAAGTCCCAGTATTAAAATGAGACTAAGGTACGACGAACGTTGCTGTTGCACGCAGATAAACTCCCAAAAACGACAGGATGAATAATAATTATTGAGGCAGGTGAATGCTGTTGATCTCTTCTTCTGTTAATGGACGATATTCGCCCTCAGCTAAAGTCTCATCTAATGTGATGTCCCCAATACGCTCACGATGTAATGCACTTACATGATTACCCACAGCGGCAAACATACGTTTTACTTGGTGATATTTGCCTTCACTAATAGTGAGTTTGACTTCTGTAGGGGTAATAATTTCTAACGTAGCAGGTTTTGTGAGATCTTTTTCGCCGTTGAGTTGAACACCTTTTTGGAATTGTTCAGCGACACTTTCCCCAATCGGCTCTTCTAACGTAACACGATAGGTTTTTTCACAATGATGTTTTGGTGCCGTAATACGATGCGACCATTGACCATTATCTGTCAATAAAACAAGCCCTGTTGTATCAATATCTAAACGCCCAGCAGCATGTAATTTATGTGCCAAAGGTTCATCAATAAAATAGAGGATAGTTGGATTAACGGGATCGTCTGTTGAACATACATAGCCAATTGGCTTATTCAACATAAAGTAACGAGGTCCTAAAATTTGAGTTAAGACATTACCGTCATAAGCTACTTCTTGCTCTGGTGCAATTTTGGTTGAACCGCTTTTCACCATTTCGCCATCAATTGTTACAAGCCCTGCTCTTAATTCACGAAGGATCAAGCTACGGCTAATACCCAATTGCTGGGATAAAAATTTATCTAATCGCATGAATTTCTCTGAAAAATGGAAGAATACCATCTGATATGAGGTATCTATTAAAAATGAATATTAACAATAAAACAACTAATTAATTTATAAATAAACTATCACGCCCTTTACGCCTCCCTGATTCGCGCCTTTCATAAAAAAATGTTACGCTGATGCTCCGTTTGATTTCTTATACAGAGTTATGGCTTTTACACTCAGACCTTATCAACTTGACGCTGTTAACGCGACAATCTCTTATTTTCGCCAACACAATACACCTGCGGTAATTGTATTACCTACTGGCGCAGGAAAAAGTTTAGTGATTGCAGAACTCGCTAAAAAAGCGCGCGGACGTGTATTGGTGCTAGCACACGTAAAAGAATTAGTAGAACAGAACCATAGCAAATATGAGGCTTATGGTCTATCTGCGGATATTTTTGCTGCGGGTCTACAACAAAAAGAAAGTAGCGGAAAAGTTGTATTTGGTAGTGTGCAATCTGTTGCTCGTAATTTGTCACGGTTTAGTGATACTTTTTCTCTTCTTATTATTGATGAATGCCATCGCATTAGTTTGTCTGAAGATAGCCAATATCAGCAAGTCATTAAACAATTACAATCCATTAATCCACAATTACGGATCTTAGGATTAACTGCAACACCTTATCGTTTACCTACTGGTTGGATTTATCAATATCATTATCACGGTATGATCAGAGGCGATGAAAACTGCTTTTTCCGTGATTGTATCTATGAATTGCCTTTGCGCTATATGATAAGCAATCATTTTTTAGTTCCACCAACTCGCCTAGATATGCCTATATTGCAATATGACTTTAGCCAAGTAAGAACAAGTCAAAATGGAATATTTAATGAAGAAGATCTAAACCGTGAAATAAAGAGACAAAAACGTATTACACCTCATATTGTGGCGCAAATTATTGAATATGCGCAAAATTGCCGAGGTGTAATGATATTTGCAGCAACGGTTGAACATGCAAAAGAGATCCTTTCTCTTTTACCACAAGATGAAGCGGCATTAGTCAGTGCGGATACCCCCTCTTATGAACGTGATGATCTTATTTCCCGTTTTAAACAGCAACAATTACGTTATATGGTTAACGTTGCCGTACTCACAACTGGCTTTGATGCACCACATGTTGATTTAATTGCAATCTTACGCCCCACTGAGTCTGTGAGTTTATACCAGCAAATTGTAGGACGTGGTTTAAGATTATTTGCAGGAAAAACAGAATGCTTGATTTTAGATTATGCGGGAAATCCTCATGATCTCTATCTCCCCGAAGTTGGTACTAAAAAACCCAATCCAAACAGTAAGCCTGTACAAGTTTTTTGTCCTCTTTGCCAATTTGCCAATACCTTTTGGGGCATTGTAGATGCTGATGGGGATATCATTGAACACTATGGTCGCCGCTGCCAAGGTTGGGAACTCAATGAACAAGGGCAAAAACAACAATGTGAATTTCGTTTCCGCTTTAAATTATGCCCTCACTGCAATGAAGAGAATGATATTGCAGCACGTCGCTGTGTTCATTGTGATGAGATCTTGGTTGATCCTGATGATATGCTCAAAGCAGCATTAAAACTCAAAGGGGCATTAGTTCTACGCTGTGGTGGAATGCAATTTAAATCAGGAAATGATGTTAAAGGTGAATGGTTAGAAATTAATTATTACGATGAAGAAGGCACTTCTGTCTCTGAACGTTTTCGATTAACAACCCCAGCTCAACGAAAAGTATTTGAATTAAAATTTTTACGTGAACATCAACGCGCACCAGGTGTTCCTTTTGTTTGGCATAATGCCAGCGACATTATTAAACAATTTGATTGGTTACGTCATCCTGACTTTATTGTGGCACATAAAGGTAAAAAAGAGAGCTTCTGGAAGATAAGAAATAAGATTTTTGACTATGCAGGTCGCTACCGAAAAGCAGATACCTTGTATTAATCTGGATTTATATTTGCTGTTAGAGGACTTTTTCGTTAAAATGCGCCCCGCTTTATCTATTTTTAGATAAACCAAATCTCGAGCTTGTTGCTGGGTCGCCTGTAACAAGTATGTATTTTCTTTCTTTTTTATAAGAGAAAAAAGATGTTAACTATCAAAGCAACTGTACGTAAAGAGCAGGGTAAGGGTGCGAGCCGCCGCCTGCGTGTGGCTAACCGTTTTCCTGCTATCGTTTATGGCGGAAATGAAGAGCCAATCGCTATCGATTTAGATCACAACGAAGTTATCAACCAAGAACACAAATCAGAATTCTATTCAGATTTCGTAAACCTGGTTATCGATGGTAAAGAAACTAAAGTTAAAGTTAAAGCAGTGCAACGTCACGAGTATAAACCAAAAATTACTCATATCGACTTCCTGCGCGCTTAATAAGCCACCCTTCGAGCTTTATTTTCGGGACGCCGAGCATATAACGCCACTTAATGTGGCGTTATTTGTTTCTACTGTTTAATTATTTTTCTGATGCTCTTCGTTGTAGCTGATCACGTAAATTAGGCGGTGTACCTTTAATGGTGAGTGTATCTGTTGCTGGGTCCCAGAATATTCTCTCCCCTAATAATTTCGCATCAAAATTCACTGTTAATCCACCACCACTTCCTGAGTACTTCATCAGTTGACGTAACGTACTGCGATCGGCTGGGAAGGTTTCCGCTAATTCATAGCCTTTTTCTTCAGTAAATTGAGCAAAGTTTTGATCGCCCAAAGATGGTAATTCTTCTGCAAGCTCTGTTAAGGCAATTTCTTCGCCCGATTGTAATTGCTCGTTACAGTAACTGTATACTTGCTCACGGCAAGTTTGACGTTCTTGTTTACCCATTTCTGAAGCTTCACAAAAATCGTCAACCGCTTGTAATAAGCCTTTATTTTGAACTTTAGCGTTTAAGCCTTCTTGAGCACCTAAAAAGTCCATGAAAAAATCAGAGACTTTGCGTCCAACACGACCTTTTAAAAACGTTAAATAACGTAAAGATTCGGGTGCCGTTTCCCACTCAGTTAAATCGATACGAGCAATAATGTCTGCATGAGGAATATCTAAATAACGTGTTGATGACACATCAAGGCTGTCATTTACCCACATACTGTTACAGCTACTTAGTACAGCAATTAAAAGGTAATCCACCGCTAAATAGCGATAATGACAAAATAGAACGGTGCCACCTTCTGCAAAAGGGTATTTTGCTAATTCATCCTTTAGTCTCACCGTTGCAGCTCGTGAAAAACCTAAAAAGTTTTCTTCGCCTTTACGTTGTAAGCGTAGCGCTTCTGCTAATTCGCTTTCTTCATTAAACAGACCATAAGCTTTACTTTTTGCACTGTATACGCGATGCAACTCTTCAATCATCTCCTGAACAACAGGTTCAATTTCTAAGAGTGAATCCCGTAGCACAACTTCTAATGTCTGCTCATCTCGCTTAATAAGTTGATGCAAAACTAATTGGTTAATATCTAGACTCATGGTCGTCCTCTTCTATTGCGTCTCTTTCTCGTGCGCGTATTCAAACACTCCCTACTTTCAGTATCAAGGGAAAATTAATTAATTTAATAGCGGAAAAAGACCTAGTAATACGGTAACATATAGCGTTTTATTCATTTAGTAGGAATTCAGATTTTATGCCACAAAAATCCCGTTATAGTGATGAACAAGTTGAGCAATTACTTGCAGAACTTGTCAGCGTTCTTGAAAAACATCATACTCCTACAGATCTTTCTTTGATGGTGTTGGGGAACATGGTGACAAACTTAATTAATACAAGTATTGCCCCTGCTCAACGAATGCTGATTGCAGATTCTTTTGTTCACGCATTGCGTGCTTCAATTGATGAAGGCAATATTCACTAATAAACATAGAAAAATTATTTATAGACATGGTAACGAGACCTCAGTCCTATCGTGAAAAAGTATCCCAAATGATCAGTTGGGGTCACTGGTTTGCGCTATTTAATATTATTCTAAGCTTACTGCTTGGAAGCCGTTACCTGTTTATTTCTGATTGGCCTGCAACATTTGCTGGTCGTTTTTACGCTATTGTGAGTTGGATGGGACATTTTAGTTTTATTGTCTTTGCTATCTATATACTCATCCTTTTCCCTCTCACCTTTGTCGCGGTTTCTCAACGGCTACTTAGAGTTATTTCCTGCGCCCTTGCCAGTGCCGGATTAACTATCCTCATTTTTGATATCGCCGTTTACCAGCAATTTCAACTCCATTTGACTCAACTTGTTTGGGATCTCGTCATTAATCCAGATGAAGGCGAAATGGCGCGTGAATGGCAACTTATCTTTATTGGCATTCCCATCATCTTTCTTGTTGAAATGCTGTTTGCAACATGGAGTTGGCAAAAATTACGTAGCTTAAATCGCCAACGTTGGGGTAAACCATTAGCGGGTGTCTTTATTACTTGCTTTATATTATCTCACTCAATGTCAATTTGGGCTGATGCGAATTTCTATCGCCCAATCACCATGCAACGTGCTAATTTACCGCTATCTTATCCAATGACGGCACGTAAATTCCTTGAGCGCCATGGTTTTATTAATCAATCAGAATATGAGCAACGTGTTATTAGTGAAGGTAATCCCACAGCACAAGGTATCACCTACCCTCTTGCTCCATTAATCTATGCAAAGGATACTTATTCTTATAACTTGCTAGTGGTTGTCATTGATGGTCTAGGTAACGAAGAAGTACCTGAATTACCAAGCTTGCAAAAATTTGCGCAAAATAATCTTTATTTTTCACAGCATTATTCATCAGGCATCAATAATGACACTGCATTATTTGGTCTCTTTTATGGTATTTCACCTTCTTATTTAGACAGTGTATTAAGTAACAGAAAAAACTCTGCCCTTTTCGATGCGTTAAGTTATCGGAACTACCAATTAGCCTTGTTTTCAACTAATGGTTTCCAAACCCCACTGTTCAAACAGGCTGTTCTATCAGATTTCTCTCTCCCAACATCACGCAGTGGTGATAACAATGCCACCATTGATAGTTGGAGTACTTGGTTGGTCAAAAACAACCAAGTAGCCCCTTGGTTCTCTTTCTTACAAATTGATGGTCACACCAATAATGCATCTCAACGCAACGCATTAGATGACCAACTAGAGACAATATTTAAGACATTACAAGAAACCAAGGTGCTAGATAATACTGTTGTGGTTGTCACTTCTAGCTATCATCAAGACAGTAATAAGAAACAGATTAACCAATGGCTTTCAGATAAGACCACCTTTAATTTAAGCCAGTCACAAGTGCCTTTGATAATACATTGGCCAAATATGACACCACAGGTTATTGATCGCATGACAAGCCATCAAGATGTTATGACAACCTTGATGCAACATGTTTTACATGTCATTAGTCCAGCTGATAACTATTCACAAGGTGAAGATTTATTCGCAAGTACTCGTAATCACCCATGGATTTTTACAGGTGATGAAGAGGCATTTGTCGTCTTTTTACAAGATAATACCTTATTGATAGATAAGCATGGTCGGTACGCTTTATTTGATAAATCCGGGAAAGAGATCAGCTCTGCAAAACCGGATTTAAAATTATTACTGCAAGTTCTGGCTGAGCAGAAGCGTTTTATTGAACGCTAACACAATTAAGTAGCGTATAAAATTACATCACTTAATTAGCAAAGGGTTGCTTTAGCAGCTAAAAACAGTAATATACAGGGCACAAACGGCATGTAGCGCAGCCTGGTAGCGCACTGNCACAATTAAGTAGCGTATAAAATTACATCACTTAATTAGCAAAGGGTTGCTTTAGCAGCTAAAAACAGTAATATACAGGGCACAAACGGCATGTAGCGCAGCCTGGTAGCGCACTGTCATGGGGTGTCAGGGGTCGTAGGTTCAAATCCTATCATGCCGACCATTTTTAATTAAGAAAACCAACCACTTACGGTTGGTTTTTTTATGCCTAAAATTTGTGCGGGGTAAAATAGGGGTAAAACTGGGGTAAAACGACGACAAATCACCTCTCAAAACCCTCCTTTCTTTAGCTCATAAAATCGCCCTTTTCTCCTTGCTATTCTATTCGTTACCTTATATAAATTACTGTATAAAAACACAGTCAAATAGGTGATATCATGATTAAACTCGAAATAAATAATGCGGAATATATTGCTCAGTTAGAAGAAGCTCGTTTATCTGCAGATAACCCGTATGGCTATCTGTTTATGGATATTATCTTTTCTGATCCAAGGTTTGATGAGAATACATTTGAAATGAAAAATGTAAGACGGGAACCGATGAGAACGTATATGACAGAGGCTGTGGCGAGGGATTTGTTTGAGAAGTTGGAGGGGTATTTTTATGGTAAATCAATTATAAAAAGTTAATGATTATCGATTGTTGATAAACTATCATATAAAAAACTTATTTTATAAGCGTATTTATATGAACCATTCACAAATAGGATTTTTAAAACTTTGTTTACAAAAAGAAGTTATAAAATCTGATACTAAAAGATTTTCATGGACAAAAACAATCCGTAGAGCATGGAAATATCCAGATAGACGATTCTATTTTTGGTGGCGTATTGCTAGTTATTTTTATCACTCCAATAAACACTTAAAATTAGCAAACTTTATAAATAGAAGATTACAAACTAAATATGGATGTGACATTGGGTTAGGTGCAAAAATTGGTGTTGGATTATCTATTAGTCACTATGTTGGATTGGTAATTGCCTATGAAGCTGTTATTGGTGAAAATTTTCATGCAAGACAAAATACAACAATAGGTATCGTATCATCATCTCAAAAAGGGCATATTTATATTGGTGATAATGTAACCATAGGTGCTAATTCTTGTATCATAGGAGATAATATAAAGATTGGCAATAATGTGATGATCGGAGCTATGAGCTTTATAAATAAAGATATTCCTGATAATTGCATTGTTTATACACCAAAATCTAGTAACTCGATCAAAATATCGACCATGAATAATAAAACCATTTGGTAAACTATATTAAACAAGGGATGTTAATAAAACTTAACATCCCATATTTAATGCCATCAGTCATAAATATCAATATTCGATGTCGTAATATTAGTTTTTAATATTGTTAAACTGGTTCCATTGCTATCTAACTTCGTATCGAGTCCGTTATTTCTTCATGTGTCGATGAGTTAATAAGGGCTTCTTGATATGGCCAGTAGACCAAGAAGAAAGGAATTTAGGCATCTACCTGACTTTCTGTATTACGATTCATCCAAAAAACAATATCGTTTAACGCTAACTAACGGTATTCGCAAATGTATTGGTGCAGATAAAGCAAAAGCTATCGCAATAGCCAGAGAATACAACAATATTATGCGACCAGAAAAATCTGTTTCTGTTAACTCATTAATTATTGACTCGGGAGGACAATATGGAGAGGCTCTCCCTCTTTCAGAACATTTAGATAAGTTATTTTTGCGGATCACTAATGATGAGAAACCATCAGACAGTACACTTAGTAACTGGGTTAATGACTTAGAAAGAATTAAGATCTTTTTTAAAGATATCCCCGCGAATGAAATCTCACTGGAACATGTAAATGGCTATATTAATGAATATCATGCCGATGCTTCTGCTAATGTACAAAATCGTAAGGTAAGTTTTCTAAAGAAAATTTTTAGTTACGCAATGGATGAATCTCTTATGTTCGATAACCCTGCTGAACGTAAGAAAATGAAAAGAGTTGATGGAAAAAAACGTAGAAGATTATCTTATGATGATTTTCTTAAAATTCGAACATCTGCAGAACCTTGGTTAAGAACAGCAATGGATCTGGCGTTACAAACAACACAAGCAAGGCTCGAAGTATCACGCATAAAATATAATATCAAAGCTCCCAAAGAAGGCATCTGTGGGTGTTTATGGTATGAAGAACCCTTAAATGGAATATACGGGATGATTTATATTCATAGACAAAAAGTGCAACATAAAGAGGCATCTCATATTGCGATCCCCATAGGTAAAGCGCTTAAGGATATTATCGATAATAGCCGTGACAATGTGGCAAGCCCTTATATTGTGCATAGGCTACCAACTCGTATCCCAAATAAGGTGAGTAAAGAAGTTAATCATCCCACACAAGTAGCACCTGATTATCTTAGTCGTGCATTTTCAACGTTACGTGATCGAGTGGGCGTTGCCAGTCATTTACCTTTAGATGAAAGACCAACCTTTCATGAAATAAGAGCGTTGGCAGCCTTTATGTTTAAACAACGCGGTTTTGATCCACAAGCTCGAATGGCTCACAGTGATGCAGAGTCAACCAAGATTTATACAGAAAACCATGTACAATGGGTTGAAGTGCCACATTGTGAGATTGCATAAGTTGTATTAGTTCAGATTTGAGCGAATACGAATGTAAAATTGAGTCAATTCTAATCTGAAAGATAGCACTACACCATAAGTGAACGTTGTTCCTCCTATAGCTCATCGTTGAGGCATTATATTTAGAGGATTATTTAGGAACAGTAAGTTTTCTTATATGTATAAATATTTTTTAATAATTGAATGTAAATAGCTAATTAATTTATCGACAGAAGCCGTCATCTAGATACAACATGTATTTTGCAATGAATGAAATTAGTTTAAAAATATTTACCTAAATATCGTATAATAAATAAAAAATGCCCCCAATTTTTGGGTACGTAAGGAAAATAAAATGACAAGACAAGAATCAGTTACTCATTATGAACAAAATGGTTTTAAAGTAATATCCAATAATTTATCAGGAATTAATACAGATATTCTAGTTAATGGTGCGACTGTTGTTCGTATTGGAGGTGATCCAGGTTACTCGCATTTCGCTAAACTTGTTTATTCTGCTACTTCTGGCCTAACGAATGTAGTTAGAATATATTTTCACGATGAGCCTTTAGGGCTGGTTAATAGTTCAAATCCAAATAACGAATACTCAATCACCGAAATGGAATTATTAACTCCAATGTCCCAATCCGAGTGTAGTGCTTATGAAGAATGGATTTTACCCGCTTTAGATGAAATAAGGAAAGGAAACAATCCTGCATCTGACCCTTATAATTTATCTAATGACTTGAAAATATTACTTAATTATTCAAAAACACATAATTTCAACATTGATTTACTTAAATCAGCCAATGTAATGAAACGGGGAAATGATTTTATAATACTAGACCCATTTTTTTAAATATATAACAGGAAAGAATTCAAGATAAGCAACTGCTCATTTATATGTCAGGTTTAGTTATATTCTATCTACGAAAACTCTAAGCTCAAGTCTAAGAAGTGAATATATAATTATAGTGGTAAAACTCCCTTTAACCCATTGATTCTTATAGTGCATATTTTGTATATTTAGCACTGTATGTAATCACATAAAAACACATTATTTATATTTATAATCAATGAGTTATGTTGCTTAAAATCGGTTTCATGGGGTGTCAGGGGTCGTAGGTTCAAATCCTATCATGCCGACCATTTTTAATTAAGAAAACCAACCACTTACGGTTGGTTTTTTTATGTCTAGAATTTACCACTGGTAAAACGCTGGTAAAATCCCCATTATATTTTCCCTGTATCTATACTAAACCATTTCAGGTTAATTATAATGAGGAGTGATTAATGATAGTAAAAACTAAAAAAGATAAAAAGTTATTAACTTTTATATCTCCACTCTTATCTGTACTAACCGCCTTATATCTTAGTATTACTATATTCATCGATTCTCAAAATATTTCGTTCTCACTTATCCTGTTTTTTGTCTTTTTTCTAAGTATGTTAATTTTTTCTTCTCTTACTGAGATTATCATAAGGGCTATCCATCTTAGATATTTGTTATTTATAGAAACCGATCTATTTGTCCTTGTTGTCTTTACTTATATGAGTTTTCTCGCAACGGGTATCGTATCAATAATGATATTTTATCAAGAAGGTATCCCATCTAATTTTTTTAATAGCTGGCATTTTGTTGCTTTATTGATTGCTTATTTTAGTTTTTTATTAATATCACTTGCTATCTCATTTATATATCTCATTGTTAAAAACAATAAAATTTTCTTTTTACTCTCGCTATTATCTTTATTTATTATTTTATTATCTATGGATAGTTATAATTCAATATTTTATCTACTTGTTGTTTTTATAGTATTTACAGGTATAACATTCATTATTATTAGCAGAAAATTTTGCAATAAACGAATAGGTAAAGAAATATAATATATTAAAAAGACGTGTCTACTCTTATCCTCAAAAATAAAAATCTGCACAATTAAAATAAGACCATCAAATAACAACTATCAAACAATGACTGATTTAAATTTATTAAATGTTTTATTTTAAAATTTAAGATATGATTATTAAATATATGGCATGAATTCCTAATACAATAAAGGATTATTATGATTAACAAATTAATTTTTGCTATTTCTTTCTCTTCCTTAGTCATACTAAGTGGTTGTACCCAAAGAGATCGTGATGCTATTTCAGACTTAACTTATGCTCTTACTGGAGTACCAGGAGCTAAACATAAACAAGCTTTACAAAACCAAGAGCAAGAGGCACCAAGTAAAGCAAGGTTAGAGAGATTAAAGCAGATAGAAGAGTTCAAAGCACGTAGATCGTATTGGGTTGGTAAATCAGTAGATGATCTTGTGATGTCTTGGGGCAGTCCAAGTAACACGCATAAAAGAACAGATGGTGGCACACAATACACATGGAAATGGACGCAAAATAATGGATGGGGACAATCAACGATTTGTACAAATAATTTTGTTGCTAATAAAAAAGGAACGATTACAGATTGGAATTATTCAGGATGCTGGGAACATTTATAATAAATTCCCTCAAAATAATGTAGGAAAATTAATGTTGTATTTTAATATGGTATGATTTTCTATATTAAACAGGTGAGTTTTTATATAAATAACTCACCTGTTATAGTAATAATATTTACCCACTTCTTCTTTATATTTATTCCACACATTATAAACCTTTAGAAACTCATCATATATTCGATAAATAAAATCAAAGATAAGCCATCAATAATATAAAAAATGTTGATGATTGCATATTACGGTGCTAGTCATTTAATATGATAATTACTTAGCATCAAATAATATTAAAAAACTTCCAGCCTTTATGCTAGAACTAGCAATCTGCTGGGGTTTAAAATTTAATAATAAATTTGTAGTGTTTTTAACGAATTAAAAATCGTTGCTATACAACCATCAACTGATATTTTTGTTAAAATGACTTTATATTATTTGCTTGTTATTTCATTATTTAAAGTTCATTAATTTTTTAAAATAAAATCCTTTTTTAGTTTTTGGAAACTTATTTCCGTTATATATTTTTCTTTCATAATCTCGTCCAGCATATTGATTATCACCATAAAACTGACCATACAATGCGGTTTTAGGGCATACATCATCAGAAAAAAACCTATGATTATTATCCATTTCTTTCCTCATTTACTTTTTATTAATTAAATGACCTCTTTAAATAAATTATAAATAAAATGTGATTAATTTATAATATATATAAATCACTAAACACCATACTACTTCTATAAAAATAGATCCAATTTTGTTCTTGTTTTTATGAAGAATAAATAAAACAATAAAATATCTCAAATAAAGACAATATTAGACAAAATAAAAAATAGGTGTATGATATGATTATCACACATCTTATTTATTATAAATATTTTATTTATTATCTATTTTTTATTCGCAATTCCAAATGGAATATGTACAGATGGAAGTTCAGATGAAGATTTTAAATGTAATTTTTGATCATCAAAGAATATATGTGGTTTTAAAATTTTCAATACATTCGCTTTTTCTACACCGCCCATAAAAAAGGCTTCATTAACAGAAATTCCCCATGCTCTCATTGTGTTAATAACACGTTTATGAGAGGGTGCATTGCGCGCAGTAACAATAGAGATTTTAAGTAATGGAATATAGGTAGGTTCCTGTTTTACTTTTTCTAATTCTAATTTTTGAATATCAGAAATGCGCTGTAAGAATTTTTTTAATGGTCCTGGATTATGAGGTATATCAACCATTTTAGCTTCATGATTATGAAATTGAGACAACTGACCTGAAGTTTTATAAATAACTTCAGCTTCATCATCAGCAATCACACCATCAAAGTCGAACGCAATTCTTAATTCAACATCGTCATCATCATTAATATGACCAGCTAATATCTGACCTGCGGGATAATTTGCCTTAATTGCTTGTAATACATCGCCATGATCTGCAGATAAAAATAATTCAATATCAAATGCTGGAATATAAATATGAGGCGATTTTCCTTGAAGAAATACCGCTCGAGTGATCCCTAACTTATAATGCTCAATAGAATTCATCACTCTTAATCCAGTGTCGGGATCATTTCTAGATAACAAAATAACTTCAACGAGTGGATCATCAGGTCTAATGTTATTTAGTTTCAAAAGCCTGCTAATAAAAGGGAATGCAACCCCCTTATTCAAAGACACATCTTGCATTTCATGTTGATATTTCCGATAAGCTTCCTCCCCCTCAGTACGAAAAATATTATCTGATTCTTCTAAATCAAATAATGCACTAGAGGAAAGCCCTATGACTAATCTCTTTGTTAAATCATATGCCATTGCCAAAACTCCCTGTAGTTCCTTTGATTATTCATATTATCACTCTTTTGAGTAGGGTGAAGATAAGAAAACAATACATTTACGTTCTCTGCAATTTAAAGATTTAGTCAATAAAATAAATACAATTAAAAAGGAAATAATTATCTTGTTGTTATTAAAAATAAATTTCAACATTGATTTCTGTAAAGTAAGCCAATTTATTACCTTTGAGTGTGAATAAATAGTAACCGTGATCTTCGTAGGGTTGACAAGTTAAATGATAATGATTATCTTTTAACTTGTGAATGGTTGAGTGTTTTACTCGGTTTTTCACAACGACATTGCTCACATTGCTTCTAGTATTTATTGACCAACTCTCCTAGCGTTGGTCTTTTTTTCTTTGTATTACCTCATACTCGATTTAAACCTAAATGTAGAACATACTTTCCTTAGAAATACTATTATCTTGTTGAAGCTAAAATAGTTTATAGTGAATTTAACGCATGATAATAATGTTGTATCTGGTTATCACTATCTAAAAAAGGACCATGAATAACCACGTTGTAATTAAACCATATCATCAATAGGGATTTTTAAATTATGGGTTTTATTTCCACAATCTTTGGAAAAAATAAAGAACTAACATCAAAGCAGCAATGGGAACAACTTAATAAAAAATATGCAGGTAATCCTATTGAGCGTATCCGTAAGAAATTAGCACTAGTAGCTAGTATTGATCATGCATATAAGGAATTTGGTGCTGATAATCATAAATACCAACTAAATTCGCCACTCTCAATAGAGAAAGTTAATCAGCTACAAGCAAAAGCAGGATGTGAATTTCCTGAAGATTATATCGCCTTTGTAACTCAAATTGGCAATGGTGGTACAGGCTCTTATGGTGGTGCTGGTCCTTACTATGGCTTATATGCTTTTGATGACGCTATAGATAGAAATGGTATACACAATTGTGCATTGCCTTGTTTACTAAAGCCTAAAATGGATATTGATGAGTGGAAAGCCCTTTGTCATGTCCCCGAAGATTGTAGTGATGAAGACTTTGATATTATTTGCGATAGAGTTCATCAAGGTACGCTTTATTTAGGTACTTGTGGATGTGAATACGACCTTTTATTAGTGATTAATGGTAAATATAAAGGACATATTTTATATACGTCTGATTGGGTTAATTCAGAGACTCCTTACACATTTTCCTATGAAACTTCATTTACACAATGGTACGAGCGTTGGCTAGATGAAGTAATTTTAGGCTATAACACAAGCTGGTTTGGTCATCGAATGGGCGGTAATGAAGAAACATTACTTCATTTTGCCCAAAACAATGAAGATATTACCAAAAAGATCAGTGCTATCAATTCATTAACTAAGCTACCTGAATTATCCAACAGCAGTTTATATTTTTTAGAGCAACAACTACAAACTAAAAATATTGAGTTATATAAAGTGTCATTAAATGTTTTAGCCACCTATTTTAAGGAACAAGCGCTACCTTATATTCAGCAAGCTTTAGTTGCCCCATTTGATGAAAAAACAGATATTGTTATTCCTATTATTTACTTTAAATATAGGGATCAATGTTCTCTTTTCAAAGATAATTTTTTCCCAATTCTTAAAGCAACGGATAACGAAGATACATTGCGTTTTATCGGTTACTTATTGGCAGAATTAAACGCCGTTTTAGTTGAAGATTTTCAACCATTCTTTACTCACACAAGCGTAGAAATAGTAAGAAGCGCAATTTATGCAGCCTCTCATGATATTAATTTAAAAGATAAAACATTAGCGTTTTATGAACTCGTAATCTCTGAAAATGAAGAGATCAGCTTAGGTGCAATTCAGGCATTATCAAGCTCAAATTACATCGATAGTGAATTGTTACCTTACTTACAACAAGCTTGGGAAATGTATCCCAAAGAAAAAAATCCTTATATACGCAACAATATTTCTTCTTATATTGCAAAGGGATATCAGAACAATGAAATTGATGTAACAAGATGGTAACTAACAGATAAATAGACATTTTTATTCTTATTTTCTAAATAGACGATAGTTTAGACATTATTATTGTCTATTTATAATTCTAATTGCATTATAAATAAGCATATTGTTATTCTAATCAACGAAATAAATTATCAAATTTTTCAACTAAATGTATATAAACTTTATAGCGAGACTAAGATAATTTTATCTTATATCATTTAACAGTAAAATTAAAACAAAATAAAATCAAGCAGTTAAATAAAGAAGATTCAAATTCCAGTTTATCTCTTTATAAAATAGCTCTAATTTTGCACGTATTCTTATCATTTCTTTTTAAAGTTTGTTACAGATTGATATCTCTTTTTCCCTTACTATTGGTTTCAGTATTTCATCACTGATAGATATTTAATTTCCCCCGTCTTGTGCGGGGATTTTTTTATCTAAATCACCCTCTTAAGATGTTCAATTATTAAACTCTCATTATTTTCAAACTAAACATACTTTTATATTTTTTCCCATAGCGTAAACATATTATGCCTGTGATATTTTTTTCGATGAACGGAAAAATCTATGACTATAATTAGTTTATAAATCATCAAATAAAGATGATTTTCTATTCTTTATAACCGTTTATTTGTAATACTTTGACAAGTTTTTTTGAACTCTGAAATTACTCATTTTATAAGTTTTATATTTTAACGACAAAATGTATCACTAAAAAATTAAGCAATTTAACTAATGTCAAAAAAAGTTAACTTATTAACAAAAATAATCAAAAATAGATTAAGTTGTTATTTTTCAAAAGATTAGACAATAACACATCAAATTACATTAATATTATGCCACTTAGAACGCCATGAAATCATTGATAAATCTTTATCTAGTTGTCATTAACCATCAAGATTTTTTACAGATTGATATATTTTTTTCCTCTAATATTCCTTCCATCAACTCGGTACAAAAGATATTTATTCATTGTACAAAAAATAACAAATCAAAAAATTAATCCAATAAAGATTATTAAAGGAATATAGAATGAAAAAGAATTTTATTATCGGAACTTGTTTAGCACTTTTATTATCAGCTCCAAGTGTAGCAAATAACAATAAAGTGATCGGTTCAGGAACAATTACATTTATAGGTTCAATTGTGGAAGGAAATTGTATAACCGACTCAGTAGAAAATACTTTTAAAGCAAATTGCTGGAATGGAACCGAAATGAAAGAAACTTTACATAAAATTGAACCAAATAAAATTTTCAATGCTCAATTAGGTGAAAATAAAGGTTCAATGAGCATAAATTGGATCAAAGAAAATGTAGGAATAATGGATATCGTATACAATTAATATAGCAATTTTAAAATCTATATTTTTAATAAACATTAACCTCTATTAAATAGAAATAATATTTATTATTAAATAACGAGTATATATTTTCCAAAAACTAGAATTCATTACTATATAAATGGTATTTTCTATTATGGTTATAATATATTATAGCAGATATAGTTTACATCTATATCTGCTAACTCAGCTTTCACTTATTTATAAATTTTTATCTTCGTATCTTCTTATCTTTACTTTGTACTCTTGTCTTTATCTTCCAAATCCATACAAATCTTAGGGTTGACAACATAAGTGATAATGATTATCTTTTACCTTGTGAATAGTTGAGTATTTTACTTGGTCTTTCACAACGACATTGCTCACATTGCTTCCAGTATTTACTGTGACCAACACATAATGTGTTGGTCTTTTTTATATAAAAAATTAATTATAAAAACTGGCTTCGCCTGTCGGTCGAGTTTTAAAACGGCGGTGGGCCCATAAATATTGATCTGGAGCTCGCATAATTTCTGTCTCAATCAACTTATTCATTCTATCTGTGTCATTTTGAATATTTTCAGAAGGATAATTAATCAGTTCTTTACCAATGATCAAACTGTATTTTTTGCCTTTCTGATTTTCATTTCTGACCAAAGTAACAGTTAAAGAAGGCGCCCCAGATAGTTTTGCTAATATAGCCACCCCTTTTGAGGTTGATGTTTTCTCAACAGAAAAGAATGGAGAAAATGTTGTACCTTTTAAACCAAAGTCTTGGTCAGGAGCAAACCAAATTGCTTTTCCTTTTTTTAACTCCATGACCATAAACTTCAAGTTACGTCTATCTATCATTCCCTTATCTGAGCGGCATCTTGCTTTAGTTTGGATAAACTCCATTGCTTTATTATTGTGTGGTCGATACATCGCATTCACAGGGAAACAAAGTCCCATAATACGCCCACCCAGCTCTAGTGACATAGAGTGTATACCAATTAATAAAATTCCAGCCTTTTTATCATTTGCATCAGTAAAATTGGAGATCCCTTGTACTTCAAAGAGATTTTTTAATCGGCGATCACTCCAAAACCACGCCATACCCGTTTCAAATAATGCAACACCTAGTGACGATAAATTATCCATAACAAGCTTGTTAATTTCATTTTTATCTTTATTAGGGAAGCATAATTCTAAGTTTTTCTTTATTATCGAGACTCTTCTTTTAACAAAGAAACGAGATAACAACCCAAGATGTTTACCTAAAAAAAGTAGCCAAGAATAAGGAAGTTGGACTAATAATAAAAGAATAAAGACACCAAACCAAGTTAAGAAATATTTGGGATGTAATAGATGTAATGAAAAAGCATTTTTAGCGTACACAAGTTTGTCCTTTAGGAACTAAAAAGCATTTAAGCCATGTTGAATTAGACAGCAATTATTTAAAATAAGTCATTAAATATTAATTTAATTTTTATCTTAAATTATTTTTTTATGATTTATCTGATATCTTTTTTATTTTAATGGTTTTTTTTTCTTTCTTTGGATTGAGAAGACAATATCTTAATGCTTTTATTTTGCCATTATAAAAAATTTTTTATCTATTAAATTATTTCTCTGTAAAAATCATTATCCATTAAAGTAAATAATTTTCTAAAATTTAAATTAATGTATATTAAATATTTACATAACTTTAATAAATCTATTTTTTATACGCTTGGCTAAATATACTTTAAATTTAAATAACTCTATAAATTGATATAAAAAAACCCCACCGAAGTGAGGTTTTTTAGAGCTTACTTATATCGATATTGCATTGAGCAATATTTACAGTAGCCACAGATCAATAAATTACAGACCGATTACGTTCGCTGCTGCTGGACCTTTAGCGCCATTTTCGATAGAAAATGAAACTTCTTGGCCTTCTTTCAGAGATTTGAAGCTATCGCTTTGGATCGCTGAAAAGTGTACGAATACGTCTTTGCTACCGTCTTTAGGAGTGATAAAGCCAAAACCTTTATCATCGTTAAACCATTTTACTGTACCAGTCATTGTATTAGACATAAGATTTCCTTTAATTAATTATTTAGCCATAAGGCATTGTTTGCGGTTTGATTTCGGATTTTTACTTATGGTCACTATTTGAAGGAATTCGCAACGAAGAGGTATCAGGGATAACGCTAAACGGTGAACTACTTAAAACTGCACTAACATAAATAGGTCTGTACTTCCAAACCAGTGGCGCTATTAAGTCATATAATTCATCTTATAGCAAACTATTTTCATTTTTATTTTAAAAAAACTTTTCGCATACCAAATTAGAAAATAATTATAAGATAAAAATAATTATCTATTTCACCTATCCCATTATTTTAATTTAAGAACATGAATAAAAGAGTAGATCCTGTTATTTTTTAAGATAACCGGTATCTACTCTATCATTAATGTACTACATCACCTTAATCAGCGAGTTCTAATAAAATTTCTTCTGTCTTCGTCCATAGAAGTGAACCACCTTCTTCTGGCCATAAATGCCGTTCAGCATTAGGAAAACGTTGAAATAATAAATCCCCAAAGTCCGGAGAATGAACTGTACTAGTATCTTTCATACCATACCACAAGGTTGTTGGTGTCTTTATTTCTTCAGGTGAAAATCCCCAAGGTTGCATAGTCATTAGCAAATCTTGAATGTATCCATCATTGCCTTGTTTAAAAGCTTCAGCCATACATTCTTGATAAACTGGGAGAAAATCAATTGATTTATAAATAGCCAAATCAACATCAGCACTGTAATTTAGAATAAAATCCATTAACCACTTAGCGGTTATATTTTGCTTAATCCAACTCGCTAACGAATCAGGTGATCCAACAGCTTGATGTTGCATATTTACAACATCATCTGTTAGCTTGTTTTGTGTATCAGGATAATCAAATTGATCTTGTCCTGCGACAATAAGTAATTTATCAACATGACAATAAACACAAAGAGCCATAGCAAAAACAGCACCTTGTGAAAACCCCATTACATTAATATTTTTGATATGAAGATGGTCTAATAAAAATAAAATATCTTTAGAAAAAGATTTTAACGACTTCTGAGGATCAAAAGTGGAATCACCTAATCCTGGTCGAGAGGGTGTAATCAATCGAATATTAAGCTTATTTAAAAGGTCAACATCTATTCCTAATAAACCACTCATACCGGCTCCGGTACAAAATAATACTGGCTTACCTTGCTCTGAACCTGATTCATACCACGTTAAAATTCTATTATCTGGTAATGATACGTTATATTTTCTTGAGTTTTTAATTTTCATTAGATTGGTCTTTTATTAATTTTTGATAACACACTGCCTGCCAATTTGGATAGCAATGTCTATTTTTAAGTTTTGCTTTTAAAAATTAATATTGGAACTAGCTAAGGGTAAGACTTCATATAAACTCACAATAATTTTTGTTTCGTTACAGATAAATAAACCGAAATTTATTTTTTGTAAACAATAGAAATGATTAATGATTATACTATATTCTATTAGTATACTTTAATTAGTCATAATATGTAAGAGCTCTACCATTGTTCCCCACAGCGAAAATCACAATAAGACTATTTTTATAACGGATTTATTTTTTATGACTATCTTATTTGTGTGATAAAAAACATGTTATCATTTTGGCTATACTCACTATTTTTACTTTCAAGTATTATATTTACTTAATCTTTTTCTTATAAAAAAAGAGGACAATAGAATTGTCCTCTTTTTATTTATAACTGTATTCTACGTTATTTTACTAATTTACAAGTGCGCCCTTTATCTTCAGCGACTCGTCCATTAACGGCATCATCTTCTGAAATCGTTGCTAAATTAAATTCACCTTTTCCTTTACCCCAGATTTGAAAATTCTCACCAACATAACGGGCTCCACTAGCTGCAACAGCTTCTTTTAAAACAATAATTTCGTCACTGTAATACATAACAGCTAGCTGTTCTGTCGGGAAAGAAACCCTGATTTTTTGGCCTTCACAGTTATAAGTATCCGTTTTAGCAGCCAACGCAGGAGCTGTTATTAATGAAGAAACTAAAGCAACAGCAGAAATAGAAAGTAACTTATTCATTTACATCTCCTAAAATAACCAAGTAAGGTTTTATTAATGAAATTAGACTAGGCTTTATCTTTTAAAGATAAAATAGGATATCTCCGCATTTTATTAAAACTAAAAACATATAAATATTTTAATTTAAGATTAATTTAATAAAAACTCATCAATCATTGATGAGTGAGTTAACATTCAATTTTTTAATAAAAATCAATTTAAATTCAAATAAATTGCAATACATAACTTTACATTAATATCTGTCTATTTTACTTTATTCAGTGTAATTATCACTATACGATATGCTATTATCCTAGAACCTATAAATTTATTGTAGTTCAATAAATTAAGTCGATCTTATTGAAAAATATCGATAAAGAAAAAGAATAGGAATATTCATGCTTCAAGAGAATGTTGTTAAAGATATTATTGTTTGGATTGAGCAAAATCTTGATTCACGCTTATCACTGGATATTGTTGCTGAAAAATCAGGCTATACAAAATGGCATTTTCAGCGCTTATTTAAAGCATACACAGGAATATCTTTAGGTAAATACATACTCGCCCGCCGTTTATCTTGTGGTGCTTACGCTTTACGCATAACGCGTTGTAGCCTGCTTGATATTTCCTTGAAATATCGATTTGACTCTCAACAAACATTTTGTCGCGCGTTTAAAAAACAGTTTAATATTACGCCTTCTGAATACAGAAAAAAACCGGGATGGGATATTAGCGAACTGATTTTCCCTGCACTAGAAACTGTTGAACTTAGCGCTAAATATGAAGTTGTTACCCTTCCTTCACTAAAATTAGCGGGCTTGTCTCACCAATACAACAAACCGGTTTCAACGTGGAATTCAGACAAGAAAAAATTTAGAAAGGAATTTTGGCGTAAATTTTTAAAAGATGTGCATACAATACCCACAGAGCTATATGCCATGCATCGAGCATCTGCGAGCACACTAGAAGATACAATGTATATTTATAACACCGCTGTTGATAAAGAAAAATTACCAACGATATCTAATCTATCGGCAATGTCACAATTAGAATTACCGAGTGGTAATTATTTAGCAATTACTTTTCATATAGATGAAATTTTAGACTCATTGACAGGTTACGATGATATTATTTACACGGTATATACTAAAGTATTACCAAAAATGAATTTATTACGTCGGCCTGGTCCTGATATTGAACAATATACACTAAAAGAATCTGTGAGTTACGATAAATTACTTGAGCAAAGTGGACAGTATTTACAAAAAATCAGCTATTACATCCCTGTTCTTTAATACCCCATATTGAAAAGATCCCAAAAAATGAACTGGGATCTTTTATTTAGATTGTATTTTAAATACAGGCTTTTGATTAATCTTTTTTAGACTTATTTGCAAAGAAAATATCGTCTTGAATATCTTTTGTTCTTACTGTAAACAGTTCATTCATTAAGTTTTCAGTTAATTTTTCAGCATCAGCCATAACTCGCAGATTAAATTCATTAAGCATTTTATCTGCACCAGCTTTATCTGTTTTCATCATAGTAAGATATTTAGCTTCCATTTCTTTTTGCTCTAATGCGGTTTTTGCTTCCCACTCTTGATAAGCTTTTTTCACTATTGGTGCAAGTTTTGGATAATCAGTCATTACTAATGTTTGTAACTTTCTATATTTCCAGTAAATAGAATCACTGTCTGCTTGATTACTTCCTATTCCATAATGTTGTGGATAAGCTTTTAATCCACTGTAATACGGAACAAATGCAGTTAAATCCGCCATTCCTAAACCAACATAGGTCACTTCACCTATTTCTTGAGGAAGTTCAGGGCGAACTTGCATAACATGCGCTTCATAAGTTCTAAATACACTAATTGGGCGCCATGGCTCTTGACCATTTAATCCATTGGTATATGGGTCGTGTTCTGTTCCTTCAAAGTGATTGCGTAACATCGCTTTAGCTTCTTCAACAGATACTTTTTTCTCTGGCGTTAATAAAGGTGCAAAGTTACGACCATCATCCACAGCTTGTTTTAATGATGGATTAAATTGTTGCTGGATAACCCATACTCGCGGATCATTATAAGTACGATCTCGTTCATCATCTCGTGTATAAGCTTTTGAAAAATTAAACGCTCCCTCTTTTTCAGGGTTATAAAGCCCTTTCTCAACAGCAAATTCCACTAGATTTTTAGAACCTAAAACATCATTATTGTTAATATCGTAGTGTTGTAATCGGCCTTGGTTTCCTGTCGCAAAATATTTATCTTTAGGTAATTTTTGTGCGATCCAATGATGTCCTGTTCCCGTTTCTAAATACCAAAGCTCATTTTTATCAACAACCGCAACACCAAATCCTTCACCAGCACCTTGTTTTTCAATAATGCTCCCTAATAATTCCACTGCTTCACGAGCGGTTTTTGCTCTTGAAAGTAGGACATCTGGAATATCATCTTCAGTAATTCCCGTTTCTTCAACATAGGGATCAAAAGAGAGTGCTTTAGGTGAAGCAAAAATAGATTCAGTACCACTGACACCTACACCGAGTTCATTAAATCCTGTTGCACCGTGGAGTTGCGTTTTCCAATTCGGTACAGTGGTATAACGTAATGAGTTTTTAGGTAATGGATACGTAAAATTATTGGCACCGTTATGTTCTTTGGTACTGTAAATACCTGTTTGATTCGTTTTAGCGGAATGAATAACAAAATGTTGTGCTTTTAATGCATCACTATCTGCGCTACGCGCAATAATCAACGAACCATCATTTGTTGCTTCACTTCCCGCTAACAACGTTGTACAGGCTAAAGCAGAAGAAACTAATGCAATATTAATAGATAAGGCAATAATACCCTTTTTAAATAAAGACATAAAACACCCCAATTGCTGTTATTTATAAGTTATAGAACAATTAAATATCTTTTTAGAATCAAAATAAAAAACCAGATAGATAATTTGATGCGAAATATTAGCAATGAAAAAGTGTGGGTTTCCGTGATTTATATCTCAATGATTATTATATTTATAAATAAAAACATTAATTATACACATCATATTAATATTAATGAGTTTTATGGGGGGATATATTTTACACACAAATAAATCCAGATAGATTTTGTTATTAATATTGTTCTTATGTAATGAATGACGATGTTATTTATATAAATAACCATTGATATTAAAGATGATAACAATACATTAAATCTGATAATGGCTTGTGTTAATTTTGTTTTACCACCCTAAAATTGATGACCAATTCTTTCAATCTCTCTTTTTTATTTTTTTATTAAACCATCTCGTAAAGAGGAATAAAGCCTGAATAGTCAGACAAGAAGCAAAAGCAATAAGAATATAAAGATTAAAATATTTCAACTTCTGTAAATCACCAATTACAACATTATTATTTAATAATCAACTTATTAGCTGTATAATCGAACATAAGATAAACTGACTAGAACAAAAAACACAATGGCAATTAATCTAAAAAGAACTTCTTGGTCAGGAGGATGGGCAACTTTACGTGACCTTGAAATTATACAAACCGTGATTGATCAAGGAAGTGTCACTAATGCAGCAGAGCAATTAGGCATTTCTCAACCCGCAGTAAGCCAGACATTAAATCAGATCGAAAAACGTTGTGGTAAAAAATTATTCACTCGTGAGAATAATAAATTAATACCAAACTCTGATGCCTTATTACTTTATGAAGAAATCACCAATATCGCAGAATCTTTCAACCGATTGAGCCATTTTCATCATCAAGAAAAAAAACGGAGTCTACGAATTCTCGTTCCACCAACATTAGCCTATGGTTTTATCAATCAGATCACGACTCTATTTATCAAAAAATATCAAGTTAATGTCCATTTAGAAATATCTAGAAGCGAGCAGCTACTTTCATTAATTGCAAAAGAACAAGCTGATATTGTTATTAGTGATAATATGACCATTAATAGCAATTATAATTTAACTCAAATTCCGATGAGAGAAACTCAAATTATTTGTGCAATCCCTAAAACACATGAGTTATGTACAAAAAGCGTCATTACACCTGATGATTTACATGAACAATCTTTTATTGCTTTAGTTAAAAGTAATATTGGACGTACAGTGATTGATCGAGCACTCCATAAATCAAAATCTAATCCCAATATTATTGCTGAAGTTTCTGATCAAGACACCGCAATGACATTTGTAAAAAATGGGTTGGGAGTGAGTTTAATTAATTCATTTCCTATTATTGAAACAGAAGATATTGTTTATAGAGAATTTATACCCGCGATTACGAGTAATATTTGTTTTTTTACCTCAAAAAAGACCGAGCATGAAACACAGCTCTATATTGAATTTATTAAAGAGCATCAGCCAAAAGCTTCTTTATTTTCGACTCCCATTAAATAAACATTAAGGTCTTATTCTATGCAATATCGGCAAAGAGAATAGACCTTCTTATTATTTTTGCATATCAAGAATAGAGATGATTCCTTCAGTAAAAAGTGTTAAGCCGATAGAAAGTGCTTCTTCATCGATATCAAATTTTTCTTTATGATGTCCATCACGTTGATCTGCACCGACTAAAAAGAATATCGCTTTCCCCTCTTTCTCTTGTACTCTTCTTACCATTAATGAAACATCCTCGCTTCCTCCTAGCGGTAATGCGACATTTAATAAATCTGGATGAGCATTAATGACACCCTGCATAATATCTATCATTACCTGATCGTTTCTGAAATTTGTCGCTTCCCCTGTAATATCTATTTTTGTTTCTAGTTGATAAGCAGTTGCAACACCATCAACATATTTTTTTATACTATTAAATAAGTATTGTGTTATTGCAGCATCTTGCCCACGAACTTCCAATTGCATTTTTGCCGAGCTAGGAATAAAGCTACGGTTTTCTCCAGCAATTAAGGTTCCAATATTCACCCGAGTCATTCCTTTACCATGCCTTGGTGTTGCTAATATTTCATTAGCTAAAAAGCATGCTCCAGATAATGCATTATTTCCTTTTTCTGGTTCATCAACCGCATTAGCAACCTTTCCTTTTAAAGAAATATCTAATTTAGTTGTACACAGAAAATCAAACGGATCGAGTGCAATTTCCCCCTTTTTTAAATTACATCCAATATGCATTCCCATAAAATAATCGGTATCATCTAATATTCCACTGTCACTGATTGCTTTTGCACCTCTCACCCCTTCTTCTGCGGGTTGGAAGATTAATTTATATTTCCCACGTAAAGCATGGATGTTTTGTTTTAACCAATGTGCTAAACCCAGTCCTATCGCAGTATGCCCATCATGACCACAAGCATGCATTAATCCAGAGCGACATGAAGCAAACCCTTGCTTATAAGGCAAATGAGTATCCTCATTTGACTCTTGGACATAAACACAATCAATATCAAAACGAAAGGTAAATGTAGGACCAGGAATTTCTGTATCAATAATTGCCATACAGCCTGTTAAACCATCCATTTCAGTTAATAACTCGGGGCTGATCCCTTTTTCTTTAGCTATTTTGATCGCTTCATTAACTAATTTTTCATCTCGACCTAAAATGCTTTCTCGACAAATAATATGAGGTCCCGCTTTTACTTCAATATTCCTCTCTCGCAATACATTGATTATCGTGCCTGTCGTCACGAATTCAGTCCAGCCAATTTCTGGAAACTGGTGAAACGTTCTACGCCATTCTATTAATTTATTGATTTCGATCGGCTTCATTATTTTCCCCTGACAAAAAAGGAATCTCTTATTAAGAAAAAAGAAATTATAATTTTTAAATTATAATTATCATAACTTAATAGTTATGCTTATAGGTGTGATCTCCACACCATTTTGCTTATTTCTAAAGCAAATGCTCTAATAACAGAAGTCGAAGGTAATGATGAAAAATAATGTTTATTTAAAGTTTAGGCATAAAAATAGCCACTAACGTTGCTGACTGTTTTAGTGGCTATTTATTGATCTTTATTCATTTATAAAACGCATTAACTGCTGACGTAATTGCTTATTTTCTTGTTTTAACTGTTCATTTTCATCTAATAAAGTCAGTGCTATGGCGATACCATGCCAATCTAATGCGAGTTCTTTATGAAGTTTTAAGGCTCGATGTGTCACCACAATAGCATTATCATCGAAAAACCACTCCTGAGTTTCAATTTCTAGTGGTTCGATCACACCAAGAGCGACAAACTCTTTGAGCTCATCATTTGATATTCCGGTATGATGACAAAACTCAGTAACAGTAAATACTGTTGTTGTTAATTGACCCATTATTTATTCTCCCAGTCTTTACGTGGATTATAATCGGTCTGACTATCTGCAATTTGTTGCCATAATTCGCGTATCTTTTCATCGGGTTTAGGTGGCATCACAATTTTTAAAATTGCATATAAATCACCGCTGACTTGTTTGCTAACTAACCCTTTTCCCTTAATACGTAGCTTTTGTCCTGCCTGACTTCCCGCCGGAATAGTTAACAAGATTTTTTCTTTTATTGTAGGTATAGGAATTTTTGCACCTAATGCAGCTTCCCAAGGAGCGACTGGAACAACTATTTCTAAATCATGACCTTTAACATCAAATAGAGGATGAGGAGCAATGCGAATAGTTAACCATAAATCACCATTTTCGCCTCCATTTTCACCCAAAGTACCTTGTCCTTTTAAGCGTATACGTTGCCCATCAATCACACCTGCGGGAATTTTAACATTCAATGTTTTAGGAATTTCTTTTTCCAAAATACCGAAGACATTGTAAACAGGTAAGTGGTAACTTATTGTGCGCTTCTGCTCTTCCTGTGATTCTTCCAGAAAAACAGCTAATTCTATTTCTAAATCATGTCCACGTTGTTTAGGCGCCTGTTGAGCTCGATGCCTTTCAAATGGAGAGTGTTGACCAAAAAATGAAGCGTAAAAATCATCAAAATCTTCTTGGCTAAAACTTTCTTGATCTTTATTTGAATGTTGTTGTGTAAATTGCCTAAATTTAGGATCGTTACGATGAGCCCAAAGTTCATCATATTCGGCTCTGCGTTGTTCATCGCCTAATATTTCCCATGCTTGAGCAATTTCTTTAAATCGTTCTTCTGCATTGGGTTCTTTACTGACATCTGGATGATATTTTTTCGCTAAACGACGATAAGCCGTTTTAATCGTTTTAGTATCATCAGTGGGTTTGACACCCATTATGGTGTAGTAATCCTTTAATTCCATAGTGACATCTCAATTATGTTAAATAATGAATTAAATATTAATACCCTAGACTTGCTTAATTATAGAACAAAGAAATTATATTGGTGAGTAAGAACCTGATAATAACACCGACAAAATGCCTAAAAAACACTCTTGAATTAAAAATATTTAAATTTTTAAAAAATAATTTAGTCAAAAAAAACAAGATATTAATTAATCCACCGTTCTATTATCACTTTTTTTTATAAAGTTGTATTTGAAATACTTCATTATAAGAGGTAGATTTTATTCAACAGCACAACAGCTTATTACATTATTAATGATAATTTTTTAACTAAGATGAAAATAGAAAAATAAATCTCTTCATTTTTAGGGAGGCAAAATGAAACGTATCATTATTCCCACTCATTATATTCATGTACGTTCAACACCACTTTGGACTAAAGATACTGCGCCTAAATCTATTTGGGAAAGACATTTAGACAAAGGAACTCGCCAAGGGGTTTACCCTAAACTATCTGTCATGCAAGGAGTGATTGTTTATTACGCATATATAGATGAATTTAGTCCTGAGCCAACAGAAACGCTAGTGATTAATGCAGGTGAATTTGGTGTTTTTCCACCAGAGACGTGGCACAAAATAGAAGCAAAAACAGAAGATACTGTTTTTAACGTCGATTTTTATGTTGACCCTAAAATACTTGCCGAAGGTTAAAATAATAGAATGAAAGATGAAAATAAAGGCTACTTATTAGAACTGATTAACACCAATGGCGAAGAGAAATCTCAAAAAATATTCCTCAACCCTAAAATTTTATATATTCCAGAAGTTGCTACAAAAGAAGTTTCATTTTTGGTTAATGAGCTACAAAGTCAGGTAAGTATTGATCTGCAAGAACTTACATTAGTATTAACAAACAAGAATAACGGTGTCTCTGTTGATAAAGATAGTTTTTTAGCTGATCTATTAGATGCAGATATGTCGAGTTTAATGGTAAAAGATCTTATCAATATTGTACGTGGTTATGATATGGATGAAGAAACAAATGTTTGTGGCTGGTAAGTTCACTTGTTAAAAAAGATATAAACCACTTTTACTATATTGATTAAAATAGAAGTGGTTTATTTTTTATCCCTAAATAGACTACGAAATATTGGTTTTCAAAAGCTTATCTATCATCCAATATCCTGCTTTTCCTGGCGGATTATTTCTTGACCAAACTAAATCGATATCAATTTTTTTGGGAAACTGGTCGTAATTTAAACTGACGAGTAAGTCATGCCCAAATTGCTCAACTAACCAAGTGGGTAATATTGCCCATCCCATTTCTTGCTCTGCCATTTCAAGTAGTAACAAATAGTTAGGTGCCAACCAATTCTTTTCACTATTAATAATAAATTGAGCACGACTACTTAACCTTAATTGACGATACATCGTTAAGTGCTGATAGTTAATTTTATTTTTTTTCGCAAGAGGATGATTTTTATGTGCATATAATCCTAACCTACCACTTATAGGTAAACGAGCAAAAGCAATATCAACTGGATATTCTATTCTTGATTCCATCATACCAATATGTGCCTGATTATTTTGTAGCATATTGATAACATCATCGTTTTCAGCGACAAGAAATTCAAATTCAATATGAGGAAATTCTTTATCTAGAACTTTTAAAAGTTGCTCAGAATGAGGAGGTTGATACATATCTGAAAAAACACAACTAAGCCGTGGTTCCATTTCTGGTGATAGCTCTATTCTTAATGCCTGTAATCGTTCATCTGCCGCTAATATATCTTCAACTAAACTTAATACCTTTTGCCCAGCAAAAGTTAGTGTTGATTCTCTACCTTTACGTTCAAATAGTTCAAAGCCCATATCATCTTCAAACCCACTGATCGTACTACTAACAGTAGATTGGCTTTTATTTAATTTTCGAGCAGCAGCAGAAAATGATTTTAGTGAGGCTGCTTCAACAAATGTACGCAAAGTTTCTATGGAATAATTCATTATGGTATCGGTTTTTTCGATGGCTCCTATTTTGTATATATACAAAATATCATCAATAATTGCATCTGTTTTTTGCTAAATAATTAATTTGAGGTGGGATATGAGCCAATATCAAAAAACATTTACTGAGCGAGTTTTTCACGCTGTTTCATTTGAAGTGATAGCCATCGCAATAACAGCGCCACTTAGTGCTTGGATTTTGGGTCGCTCAATTTTTCAAATGGGAACCGTTGCCATTGTTTTATCAACATTAGCTATGCTATTAAATTTATTTTATAACATGATCTTTGACCGTTATTGGCCTTTAATCAAAGGTCCAAGACCAGCAAAAATACGAGTCATGCATGCCATTGGCTTTGAATTAAGTTTTGTGATCATTGGGTTACCAATTTTGGCATTGTTATTAAATATGTCTCTGTGGAGTGCATTCTTATTAGAAATCGGCTTCTTTGCTTTTTTCCTTTTCTATACATATGCGTTTAATCTTAGTTACGATAAATTACGTGAAAAGTGGTTTAATTATAAAGATAAACGTGTTATGGCTCGTCAATAATTATTCGAAAGCACCTTTTGAGCTATCATTAGGTGTTTTTTATCACGGATCAAAAATCGAAACTCATTATTTTGTATCATTAAGTTATAATATTAATATACTATTCTAGTTATCTTCATATAGAGCAATTTTATGATTGATATTAGGACTAAACTCACCTGTATGAATAAAACGTATTGTGGCTGCATCTAACTGGATGATGATTTAACTATGATATTAAATGATGAAGTAATTAAAAATATTAAAAATGATATTATTTCTTTTGCGATAACAGAAACAGAGAAATTTTTAACGCAAAAAAGTGGCGAAATCTTTTACGCTTTTGCATTCGATTTAAATGCCGCATATGGAGAAATAAATCTTTGCTTTAACACTGAAGAACATTTTCAAAAAACATTAAAATACTATCAAAATCAATCTAATAGTTACAGTTACCATTCAAATGAAGAGATAAAAAGCTTAAAGTACAATACAGGTGATTGGGAATACCAATGCTTTAGTACTATTTATCCTATTGATGAAACATTCTTAGAACAACTTTATCAAACCTCTTATGAAGATGGCTCTTACTCTCACGTTTTGACAAAAATTATTCAAATATTTTCAGAATCTTTAACTCTGTTTAAGCAAACAGAAACTTACAAAAAAATTCCAAAAACTGAGGATTTTATTGCTTTTACAATTGATCATGATGAAGATGTTGAAGATGCTTTAATGCGTATTGAAGAATATTAATAAAATTGTATAAAACAATAAATACCATAGATATTCAAAAATAAAGTGATAACTGAACTGTTATTTATTATTAACACCAAAAGAGCATCAATAAATGATCTTTTTTATTAGTTATATGATTTTTTTTATTTTGTTGACCACTATATTAGCCTATTGGTGTTTCTCTGCACTTTTTCCTAAAGCGCCGCCTTCAACACTTTCTTGCCTTTTAGCAAGAACGTCTCTGGGTGTATTACTCATTATTATAGATATCAGTCTTATTTTAACTTTATTAAGTCAGATACTTTGATCAGTCAAAGTGTAAATGAATATAGAAAGCCCTTAAAAAAGGGCTTTGATTAAAATTTTTTATTTATCTGCTTTTGCTGCCCAAAGGAATTTGGCATTAGGTAGTGTAGTATATTTTTCTATTATCTCTTTATAGGTGTTTTCTGGATTTAATTCTGAAAATTGTTCAGGGTAAATGAACGTTGCTAAATACTCTAAGCCAACAATGTTATATGGATGATTATAGAAATTATGATATATACCATATAAACGCTGATTTTCTACTGCCGTGATCTGATTAAATCCAATTCGACTTTTCAACCTTTTAAAACCTTCTTGAGTCTCTTTGATCGATACCCCATAACCAAATGGTGCAGCTATATTATTTTTATTAATCCAGCGAGATCCCGTTACAATATATACATCAGGTTTAGTGCTAATAACTTGCTCTAAAGAAACAACCCCCGAAGCTCCTGGCAAGAAATGACTACCAATATTGTCACCACCAACAGCTTGAATCAAACCACCCCAACCCGCATTATTATGTGTAAAGCAACATCCGTCACCATTAGCTCCAGCCTTTGCTTCTACAAATACAGTGGGTTTATTTTTAATTTCTTGCGTTTTATTTTTAATATTATCTAGGTGTTGTTGATAAAAATCTGTATATTCTTTAGCTTCATTCTCTTTATTTAAAATAATACCAAGAAGTTCAATACTTTCTTTTGTATTTTTGACTGGCTCTAAGAAAGTATCAACATAAATAATAGGAATATTTGCCTCTTTTAAAATACTGGCAACACCCGATCCTTCTAATGCGGGTTTTGCTCTTAACTGAGCGATCAAAATATCAGGTTGTTGTGCAATAACTTGCTCTGCATTAACTTCACCTTTGTCATTAAATCCCATATCAGGGATCGCATTTATATTCGATTTCCATTTCTGTTCTAATAAAGAAACTGTCTGTGGGTCCGATTTTTTTAGATTATTATTCCATGCTACAACCCTTTCAAATGGATTATTTCTATCAAGCAACGCTAGCGTTAAAATATCTCTACCATCTTGTAATACAACACGTTTGGGTTCATGTTTTATCGTTATTTTTTGCCCATCGGTATCCGTAATTGTAACTGGATATGTTGTAGCCGAGGCAGTAAAAGGAAGTAATGCAGAAAAAGATATTGCTAACAGGTGATATTTATTTTTCATAGTATACTCTCCATAATAGAGAGTTAATGCTAACAATTATCATTAGCATCATCAATAGAAATCATCTTGTTCTGACTACTAAATAAATTAACTTTAGTCGGGCGATATCTAACAAAGATAGCCCACTACCATCCGCCAGCATGTATAACTTTTCTTTTGGCTTGGCACGTTTGTTAGCTTGATGAATCACCAATATTGTATAAGAAAACTGTAGCGATTTAGAAATGCGTTAGTAGATTTAGGTGAAATAAGATTTCACTAGAATGATTGTTTTACTGGGATTAAGAGACTTCAGGAGACGCTAGGAGATGATGAGATGGCGGAGGAGGAGAGAATAAAACAAAAGAAATAAAGCGTTGATTTATAAGTGTAAATTTAATAAGAATTATTCTTCTAT
>NZ_PENW01000010.1 GCF_003144405.1 Proteus cibi | reverse complement strand
ATTAGCCGGCTTAGCTCAGTAGGTAGAGCAACTGACTTGTAATCAGTAGGTCACCAGTTCGATTCCGGTAGCCGGCACCATATAAGAACCCGTTATCTCGCAAGAGATAGCGGGTTTTTTATTGGGACAATTTTAATCTTGAAATAGAGAGATTAAACAACACCCCATAAAAAGGATTGGGGTGTTGTTGTGTATTATAATGCTTACCAACCCATCACGGACCAATTAAATACTCGCCCCAAAATTTTCACTTCTTCTAATGTAGAACGCTCATCGGGGTAATCAATAGTATTATAACTACGGATGATAATGGTGTTATTAGGGAGTCGATGTAAAATTTTGACTCTCAAAAGATCGCCTTGTTGAATGGCATAAATACCGCCATCAACAATTTTTGTATGTCCTGTACTGATAGTTACGATCGAGCCATCAGGAATAACGGGGGACATACTGTCACCATGAACTTTAAAAGCAACGGCATCACTAGGTTGAACGCCATAGCGATTAAATGTAGAACGAGAAAATCTCAATAATTCCACCTTTTGATTATCAGTGGTACAACTTCCGAAACCTGCAGCTAATTCAATAGTCGTATAGAAAGGGATCTCGACTTCATCTCGTTCTATCGGCGTATTATTATCCCAATCATCAACGGGGGTCATTTCATTGACTGAAACACCATCGTTTCTTTTCGCTCCTCGCCCATATTCTAACCATTCTGCTCGAACATCGAGCCATTGACTTAATGCTAAGATATTTGTTGGATCGGGAATTGATTCACTGTTTAGCCATTTCCATACCGCTGGAGCACTGACTTTTATACCTTGTTCAGCGAGCGCGTCTGTAATTCTTTTACCTACCCCACGTCCTGCAATCCCTGAATCTAAGCAAGCTTCTTGAAGCCTTTTGGTGAATTCCGTTTTATTATCATTATTAACCATCAGTTAATTTCCTTTGCTACTTGACGTCACTTTGGTTAAAATATAGCATTAACCATTAGTTAATAAAAGTGCAAAAAGCACAAAAAATTAACTAAATAAACCAATGCAAGAGTGGTAAGTAAAAATCACGTTGAGATAACGCCGTAAAATGCGGGTGATTTAGATGCATAAATGCCATGCCTTGTCGTGGTACATGGATGACCAATAAGTAGTGATAGGAAATCAAAAGGAGCATTAAATGAGACTAGCAGACTTACCTAAATATTTTTCACCAAAAAGCCTTGTATTAAGCGATGTAAGAACTGTTAAAGCGGTCGATTCACTTTCAGTCACCGATGTTATGACATCAATCAGTCTCGCTACCCGAAAAGGGCGTATGGGAATAGAGCTATTTTTAGCTAAACATAGTATTAATAACCCAAGCGAAGCGATAGAAAGCCTTTACCAATATGCATTAACGCAAGCTTATCAATATAAAGCGATTGATAAATTAACCGAAAACGATAAAGCTAACGTTTTACATATTATTGCTAATTATGCTTTTCAAGATTACGCAAGAAGTGCTGCAAGTAAAAAAGTATGCCCTGATTGCAGTAATGGATTTATTGAAGTTGATGTTTTTACTACCAAAATCTATACCTCAAAATCGATTAAAGGGCTTGAGCGAAATCTTAAAAATGAGCTTAAAATTAAACCAAAAAATAAGACTTCTTACCGTGAAGTGAGAGAGACAACTCGAGTTGTTTGCCCTACATGTAAGGGAAAAGCTGAAATTCGTTTAGCATGTCGTTGTCATGGTCGTGGTCAAGTGGTGGATAAAAAAGAGAGTGAAAAGCAGGGGATATCTATTTTCAAACCTTGTAATCAGTGTTCAGGACGCGGGTATCCTCGTTTAAAATTCAGCGAAGTATTAGAGCAAGTGCAGACGGTGGTGAATGTTTCTAAAACGGTCGCGTACAGTAACTATAAGCCGTTGTTTGAACATTTAGTTGAAGAATGCTTTAAAGAAGAATCCTTATCAGAAAAAATTCTTCAAGAAGTGACTGTTAAGTAATAATTTTCTCTGTTTATTTGTTTTTGTGGAAACTTATTGTTGACTTTCAGGAAAAATAAGCATACTATAACTCCACAGTGAGAGATTTGTATCTAAAGACCTCACAACAGAATATAAAAGCCCCATTTCAAAAATGGGGCTTTTTTGTATCTTTATTTTCTTAACGAATATAAATTAACGATATCTGTTAAATTCTATCTTCAATGGAAGACCACTATGTGGTCTTTTTTTATATCCGCCATTTATCTAATTAGATAAATAAAACATAAAAATACTCATGTTAAAACAGAGCTTAGATTTAAGTGCTGTGGATGAGTATATCATTTATTACAGTTCCTCCTATTTGGAGGTAAGCCATGAGAAACAATGAAAGAAAATCCAGATCTATGGGAACAGATATTTATTGCCCTTTCTTCAATGAAAGAGCAAGGAGTATCAGCCTCTCTCGCTGGAGGAATGGCTATTCTTCGAGGTTTATATAACGGCGGAGGATGGAAAAAAACCTCTATAGATGGGCTGATGTGTGCAATGTTTGCTTGGTTTATTAAAGATATTTTAATTTTATTTAATATTAATCATGAGTTTGCTTATTTAGCCAGTGTGTTTATTGGCTATGTCGGAGTAGATTCCGTGAGTAAACTCCTTAAAGGAAGAGCAGGAGTTAAAAATGGCTAAAATAGCACGAGGTGAGCGTAATAATAACCCTGGCAATATCCGACACGGTTCGAAATGGCAAGGATTATCCACACAGCAGACAGATAAAGATTTTTGCCAATTTATTTCACCTGAATATGGAATACGGGCTATCTACAAATTATTACAAACATACCAAAAAAAATATGGTTTAAATACGATTAAAAAAATAATTAATCGTTATGCGCCACCTAACGAAAATAATACAGAAGGTTATATTATCCGAGCATCAAAAGAAATTGGTGTTGAGGTTGATAACCCAATTAATACACAGTTAAAAAATATCACTATTCCTTTAGCTGTGGCGATCGTTAATATTGAACTTGGTTATCAACCTTATTCTGAAAAAGTTTTTGAAGATGCTTGGTTGTTATTATGAGTTATTTATCAAAAATAATGGTAATCATGATTTTATGCCTAGGTATAGGATTGCTTTGGCTAATTGATAAAAATAAATCCTTGAGAAATGAGTATAATAATATTAATCAATCTCTTATTCAGCAAATTGCGGAAAATAAAGATTATCAATTAAGAATAAATCAGCTTAATCAACTTGATAATCGTCATTTACAGGAACTTGTTCATGCAAAAAAAGAAATTGATCAGTTGCGTGATATTAGTGAGCGTGCTCCTGAGCGGGTGTATATCAAAGCAGAATGCCCCAAAGTTTCAGCCACTTCCACCACCAGCCTGGTTAATGCAAACACCGCCCGACCTACTGACACCGCTATCCGAAATTATTGGATACTCCGAGAACGAATTGCGCAGTCAGAACGGATCATTTTAGGTTTACAAGATTATATTCGCCAAGAGTGTATTCATTAAAATTCTTTTAATTAAATTATAGGTAATAATAATTTATTTATAAAATAAAAGAGATTAAATTTTAAAAAGAAAAGGAGAATTATATTAAGGAAGTGAAATGAAAGATAATGATATTAATATTGCCATTCGTGAACAACTATTAAAACAATTTAAATCAGCAAATATTCATGTTGATGTTATTGCTGGTTTTCAGCCAGAGAAAAAACAAGATAATAATATTATTATGTTTTTTCCTATAAAGGAGGTTGGTCAAGGTTGGCAAAAAAGGAATTATAATATTCAAGGTAATAATGCAAACCATAAAGAACAACAACTGATCGAATTAACGTTTCAGGTTCAAGGTTTTATTAAACAACACCCAAATTTAACAGCAGGTGATTTAGTTCGAATGACTCGAATGATTATTAATTCGCTGTCTTTTGTTGAATCAATGAGAAAAATGGGAATAGGGATACAGCGAGCGACGGAAATTAGACGAGCGCCGATAATAAATGCTGGAAATAGCTACGAGCATAATCCTTCATTTGATTTTAATGTCACTTTTTCCAGTACGTTATCTTTAGACACTGCTGCAACAAATTTACTTATTTCTAATCTATTTCGTATTTAAGGATAAATATGTCTATTAAACAAACGCGCTATATTGATATTGCGAGTGCGGTTATTGGTGCATCCGCTGCACCTATGCGCAAATTGACCGCTCGTATTTTCTCAACAAATCCTAAAATTCCAGCAGGGAAAGTACTTGAATTTGCGAGTGGACAAGTAGATGAATTACTGGGTGCGGGATCACCAGAAGCAAAATTTGCGCGTCAATATTTTAGTTATGTTAGTCCCGCACCTATTAGTAAACCTAAAGCGCTACAAATTGCTTCTTTTGAACCCGTAGGTCGAGCACCGACATTATTTGGTACGCCAGCCGCCACTCTTGATAAATTAAAGTTAATTGAAGAGGGTGAATTTACTGTCACTATCGGGGATATTTCAAAAAATATAACGGATATTTCGCTAAAAGATGCGGAGTCCTACGCTGATGTTGCTTCTCTGATCCAAGCTAAATTAAACGCGGAAAGCGAGCCTCAATTTGCAAATTGCTATGTTACTTTTAATGCACTTGATGGTGCTTTTTTGATGAGTGGCGGTGTACAAGAAAAAGCAAAAATCATCATGGAACATTCTCCTTTAGCTGATGCTATGGGGTTAAGTGACGGAGAGGCATCTGAAGGTAATGTCGCACAAACGGCACTGCAAGCATTTATCGCTGCCGAAGCGATTTCCGATTCATTTGGTAGTGCAACATTTTTAACTGAGCTTTCAGTAGAGCAAAGTGTTGAGTTAGCAGAGTATATTGCGGGTGAAAATGTCAAATATCAGCTCTATTTGTCAGTTCCAGATAAACAAGCCGAAATTTATAGTAAAGCCTTAATTGGTACTGCATCAACGGGATTAAATTTAAAAACAGAGGATAGCTTTTTTGTTCAAGCTTTACCGATGGCAATCATGGCAGCAACAGATTTTGATCGCACAAACGCGACCACGAACTATATGTATCGTCAATTTGGTATCACTTTCCCCTCTCAAGTTAAGACCGATATAGCAGCGGATCGATTAGATAAATTACGTGTGAACTATTACGGTGAAACGGCGGTTACTGGTACCGAAATCAGTTTCTATCAACGTGGATTTTTATGTGGAAATACGTCTAATCCATTAGATATGAGTGTTCATACTAATGAGCAATGGTTAAAAGCGTATATTGCACAGCAATGGTTAAGCTTATTGCTTTCCACTCGTGGTATTCCCGCGAATAAAGATGGTGAAGCAAGAGCTATGATGGTTATTGCCAGTGCTGTCACGAAAGCATTAAACAATGGCACTATTCTCGCTAGTAAGCCGTTGACTGAATTACAAAAAATCGCCATTACAGATGCCGCTGGTGATGATTTAGCGTGGCACGATGTACAGAATAAAGGTTATTGGTACCACGCTGAAATCGTTGAAGAAACAGGCCCTTCTAATTTACCAGAATACACCATGAAATATGTATTAATTTACGGTAAAGGCGATTGGGTTCGTAAAGTTGAAGGCTCACACAATTTAGTTTAAGGAACAAACAATGAACGATATTTCAGCAACAGGTTTAAGTTTAATTATTCAAGCAAGCAATACATTTCCTGCGGGTATTCCCATTACCACATTTGCAGATGATGGTGATCCTTTAGATTTACCAGCAGTAGATATCACACAAACCGCAGTGGATATTAATGGTAATTTAGTTAGTTGGTCAGCACCTACACCTCAAACAGTAACGATCAATGTATTAGCAGGTAGTGAAGAAGATGAAAACTTGGCGATTTTACTTGATGCAAATACAGCAAGACGAGGCCGTCGTCATACAAGCGATATTATTACGTTAGTCGCTTCTTATGGTGATGGTTCTATGACTACGGCTCGTAATGGTCGAATGACGAATGGTAGCCGTGGTAATTCAGTTGCGAGTGCAGGACGTCTCAAGTCTAAGCAGTACACCTTTATTTTCCAAGATTTTGATCGTGTCAGAGCTCGTTAATTATTAGCGTTATTCTTATTCATCTAATGGCGGCTTCGGCCGCCTTTTTTATGGAATTCACTTATGTTAATTAAACCAAAAGAGATCACGGTTATTGATAGTGATCGTGAAGAACATACTTTTATTATTAGTCGATTACCTGCAACGATTGGGCGAGAGATCCTCGCTAAATATCCTTTATCGAATGCACCTAAAATTGGTGATTATGAAGTGAGCAAAGAAGCCATGTTAAAAATGATGGCTTATGTGGCAGTTGAAAAAGAAGGGCAAGAAATTTATCTAAAAACCAGCACCTTAATTGATAATCATGTGCCTGATGGGGAGGCTTTGATTCGTCTTGAGCTTGAAATGCTGAAGTACAATACCAGTTTTTTCGGCAAAGACGGGAGCCAAAATTTCCTACAATACCTTCTAGGCAAGTTCAGCGGTTCTCTCCCGTCGATTATAAAAACGCTGATGGCTTCTTTGCCGTCATCATCTCCGCGGGTTTCGCCTCCTTCACAGAGCTCAAAACAACCATAGATCTAGAGGAAGCCTTTGATCTGTGGGAGATCGCGATTACTAATCGTTATAACGAGGCGCTTGCGGCGTCAAAGGAGAGATAATGTCTCTATTACAGGTATTTTCTCAGGTACTGATGTTGGAGGCTGAAGTCTCTGATAGTGCATTAGCAAATATCAGAAAATCAGCAGATGAAATTCTTGCTGAAATGAAAAATATTGAACAGGGTGTTTCTGGGGGGATGACTGGTTTCTATAATTTTGTTCAAGAAATTCATCTCAATCTTGGTGAACTACCGGAAGATCATGACATAAGTATTTCATTTAATAGTGATGAAATTATAAGTGCTTCTGTAGCCGTTGAAAATTCAATTCAAAGCATTGTTAAAAGCGCACTAATGGGAACTCAAGAGTTTGATAAATTCTTGCAAGAAATCTTAGTGGGTATGCTGGGTTTATCACTTAATGAGCCAATAAATATTGATCTTAATATTAGTGAAACGCAAGACAAAATTAATTCAGTAACACAACGTATTGATGATCTGAAAAGTTCTATGTCGGTATTAGATTATCAAAGAGGATTGGTCAATAACAACGGTGCAGCTGAAGCGCATATTTTAGCAAGTCTCAATGCTGAATATGATGCTATGGAGGAGCAACTATCCTCACTGAATAATGAATTGGGAGTGTTAACTGAAGCAGAGAAGAAGAATAAAGAAAGTAAAATTGCTATCGATGCACTGATTAAACAATTAGGTGCCGATTACGATACTTTTATTACCACAATGCAAACACAAGGCATTGAGGCTGCAGTTAAAGAAGCAAAGGCTCAACGTCGATTAGGCGATAGTGTTGATGAAACAGGTAAAAGCTATCAAAAAACCGTAGAGAAAATGAAGGATTATATTCTTAACGCCACGGGTGTTAAGGATATTATGGGTACTTTGCAAAAGGTTTTCTCTGCTTCATTAGATCGTGCCAAAGAAATCGAGTCACTAGACAAACTGAGTAAAAAAATAGGTATCGCAGCTATCGATATCGATGCTTTTTCGGGTGCCATGGCTGAAATGGGAGGTACAAAAGAAGCTGCTCAAGCGGATTTAACGGCAATGGCTAATGCATTTAATGATACAGAAGATCCTATTGAACAGCTTTTACAAACCGCCGATAAAGTCAAAGAAATGAACTTTGAGGGGGCCCAAAAAGAGCTAGAAAAATTGGGTGTTGTGGATGAAAAAACCATTGAATTAATGATGAAAGGTCGCGAAGAATTAGAGCGTACAATGGGGGTGCAAAAACAATTCTCTGGTATTAATGATGAAAGTATCGAAAGTTCTATTCAACTTAATGCGGTAATGAATAAATTTGATCAATTAGCGGCACAATTAAAAAATAACTTTTTGGAGATAATTATCCCCGTCCTTGCAAAAGGCATAACGTGGTTTGATAAATTAGTTAATTTCTGTATTGAGAATAAAGATTTTGTTATTGGTTTTTTTTCAGCTATTGGTAGCGCTGTTGCTATTTATTATTTACCCGCGATGGTATCTGCGGCAGTTGCCACACTTGCAACGGCACTTCCTATATTAGCCATTGCCGCTGTTATTGGCCTTTTAGCGACGGCATTTAAACTCGTCTATGACGATATTATGAATTTTATTAATGGTAATGATTCAATGATAGGCAGTATTTTGGATCAATACCCCGCGCTGAAAGACGCCATAATGGTTGTATGGGAAGCATGGCAAGTTTTTGTTCAATCTCTAAAGATTGCTTCAAAGGCTATTGCTGAACATGTTATTGCTGCTTGGAATTATATATCTGATGCATTTGAACAATTTGTTATTGCGCTTAATGCGGGCATTAATAGTATTATCGAGTGGGGACAATCAATAATTAATGTCTTTATTTTTGTCTCTGATGCTGTGGTGAATGTATTTAGTTGGATGTGGGAATATATAGAGAAAATATTAGGTTGGGTTAATGAAGGTATTGATTCCATAAAAGGAATTTGGCAATCAGCAAAAAGCTTTTTGGGAATGGAAGATGCTGAAAAAGAAGTCACTGTTGTTCAGAAAGTAGAACGAAAATTATCTGACGAAGGCAGTCTCAATTATTCCATGCCACAGTCAAACCCTGCGGTACGATATTATAATCCAATACAAGATGTGAATGCGTTAAATCATGGATTAACACTATCTTCGACAAATAGTTTAAACCCGATGACCAGCCAAATGATCAGTAACCAATCAAGCATTAAAAATGAAAGTAATGTTCAAATTGGTGAAATCAAAATTGAAACACAAGCCACGGATGGCCCTGGTGTTGCGAAAGCTTTAGATGACGTATTGAAAGATAAAGGTGCTAAAGAAATTTCACAGCAACACTCTAGTGGATTAAAGAGTTAATTATGATAACTGAAGTTAGAATTTTTGATTTAGAGTCATTTGTAACGCTATTTGATAGCGTTAATCTGACTAAAGTCTCAGTTACTGATAGTCATCAAGCCATTAAATTTGCGATTGAAAATGGTGAAAATCGTAGCGACCACGTTGTTATTAATCCTATTAGTATTGGTGTCGATTTACTATTAACGGGCGATATTGCACATCGCTATTCTATTATAAAACAGCTTTATGACGAACATACGCTGGTGGGCATTCAAACTAGAGTTAGAACCTATCAACCTATGTTGTTAGAAAGTCTGACTCATGATGAAGATCCTGCAAAAGTGGATGCAATGGAATTAAAACTTAAATTTATAGAATGGAAAACAATAGAGCCTGAATATAATAAAAAATCCCCTAAATCGACTAAAAAACCAAAACAAACTTCGACAGTCAATCGTGGAAATATCAAAAGTAAAAAATCAACACGAGCAGGAAAAAACGAAAAATAGGAGATAGACAAAATGCAAGAAATTCCATTACAAGCTATTCCTAATCAACAATTTTCTGTTGAAATATCGGGCGTTGATTGGATATTTACGCTAAAAGTCGCTAATCAAACGATGTTTTGTGATATTGAGCGAGACGGTGAAGTGCTGATGACAGGTATTCGTCTGGTTGCTAATACACCGATTATTCCTTACCGCTATTTAAACCAAGGGATTAATTTAATTTTTCTCACAGAAAATGATGCTTTACCGTGGTATGAGGAATTTACAAAAACACAATCATTAGTGTATTGGAGTAATGAAGATGGATCTTCGACGAATAAGGGTGGGTATTGAGGTCGGAGAAAGGCTTCAATGGTATGAAGGATTACGCATATCAGCAGGAGGAAAAAAATATGCAAATCCATTACAAAACGAATGTAAAGTTGCTATTACAGGGCTTAATGCCGAGACAAGAGATTATTTACTGACGGAAACCAGCCCTTATAATAAAAATAAACAAGTTCGGCGGCTTTATTTAGAAGTTGGTCGAATTAACACTGGTGTGTTTTCGCTTTTTGTTGGCGATATTGTCAGTGCAGAAATAGATTCTCCTCCGAATGTCACCGTAACGTTATCGGCAAAAACTAGTCATCATTGTTCTGGAAAAATTATTTCCTCTAGTGGTGGCGCAATGCAAAAATTAAGTGAAATTGCATTAGCCATTGCTAATGATTGTGGTGTGAAATTAGATTTTCAGGCGACCGATAAGAATATTGCAAATTGGTATTATTGTGGCTCTGCATTACATCAAATAGAGCGTTTACAAGAGTCAGGAAATGTTAAAGCTTTTATTGATGATGATACGCTATTCGTAAAAGATGACGATAAAGCATTAAAAAATCGATTTCGTATTTTGAATATGAATTCGGGCATGATCGGCATTCCCAAAGCCACAGAGAGTGGATTAACGGTGAGCTATCTTATTGATAGTACTTCTGAATTAGGTGGAATGCTCCGCCTTGATAGCAAATTAAATACCTCACTAAATGGTGATTACATTATTGAGCAGCTTGAGTTTAAAGTTGCTTCACATGATGCCGATTTCACCTATACCGCAACGTGTAAACGAGCCTAATTATGAGCAAACCTAATAATGATATTGCCAGTGTTGGTTCATTGGCAGGCGCTTTTTCGTCAGCATTTCGCCATTTAATGATGAATACAGATGATATGTTACCCGCAACGGTAATTAATTATGATGAGCAGACAAATAGAGCCATGATCAAACCGTTAGTCATGATGTTGACTACCGATGATGAAAAAATCTCTCGAGCTCCTGTTGCTAATATTCCCGTGTTTCGCTTTGGTGGCGGTGGATTTTTTATTAGAGCCCCCATTAAACCAGGTGATTTTGGCTGGTTAAAAGCGAGTGATCGCGATATTAGCCTTATTTTTCAACGTGGAGGTTTAGAAGATCAACCCAATACAACGCGATTACATTCGTTTAGCGATGCGATGTTTTTTCCTGACACGATCAAAGGATGGGCAATTGATGGGAAGAACATTGATGCCTTGGTTATTCAATCAATGGATGGCTCAGTCTGTTTTTCTCTTCATAACGATAAAGTGGTATTAGAAACGCCAAAGTATGAAATTAAGTCGCCTGAAACGATATTTACCGGCAATGTTACTGTTAATGGCAACTACGCTGTAAATGGTAATAGCGATTCACAAGGTGGGCTGATGCGCCATAACGGAAAAGATATCGGCTCAACACATACTCATAGTGGGGTGCAAGCAGGAAAAGACAATACAGGGAGTCCAATATGAGGACATTTTCAATAAACCAGCAGAATGATTTTGCGATAGGTGCTGATGGTAATCTCCAAATTTGTGACAACGATGAAGCCGTAAAAAATCTTTGTCAGCATTTTATTAAAGCGGTGCGTGGTGAAATGCTACATAAAAAAGATAAAGGTATTCCTTATTGGTCAGCAACCTTTAGCCGACAAGTTGATCTTCCTTTATTTGAAATGGCGTTTCGACAACGGATTGCTGAAATAGAGGAAGTTGTCTCTATCACCTATTTCCATGCTTTTCTAGAAGAGGGAATATTGAAATATCAGGCAGATATACGCACGATATATGGAGGATTTACATTGAATGGCTGACTATCGTTATATTAATAATAAAGGAGTGATTGTGCCAGATACATCGACGTTACGAAATAACGTCGAAGATGAATTTCGTACTGTATTTGGTCAATCTATTAATTTATCGCCAGAAACCCCACAAGGGGTATTGGCAACCATGGAAATTGAAAATAGAGATGCGATTGTTCGTAATAATGCTGAACTGGCAAATCAAATAAACCCAGATATTGCGGGGGGCATTTTTCTCGATGCAATATGGGCGTTAATGGGCGGAGAGCGTATTAATGCCACACATTCCTATTTAAGTCATGTCGAGTTTACGGGTATTCCCGGTACTATTATTCCTAAAGGCTCTCAGGCAATTACAATAACGGGGGCTGTTTTTGAAACGTTAACACCATTAATTATCGCTAATAATGGAAAAATTAAAGGTGATATGCGAGCCAAAGAATATGGTCCTATTACTTGTGGTATTGGGCAATTAAATAAAGTAGCAAGTTCTGTATTAGGATGGGAAAAAGTGAATAACTTAACCCATGCTGTTGTTGGTCGTCATGCTGAGTCAGATATAAAGGCAAGGCGTCGGCGTAAACAAACACTAGCTAAAAATACAGTCAGTGTTGCAGACGCGATAACTTCTTCATTATATGAATTAGAGGGTGTTAATTCTCTCTCTTTTCGTGAAAATTTTAATGATAACGCATTAATTGTTGATGGTATTTCATTATTACCGCATAGCATTTATGTCTGTGTAGAAGGTGGAGATAGCCATGAAATTGCGAAATCATTATTAAGAACAAAAACAATAGGTGCTGCATTTAATGGTGATATTGAAATAAAGGTAATAGAGCCAGCAAGTGGTCAGGAATATCCTATTAAGTTCTCTCGACCGAAAGAAATACCTGTGTTTTGCCGTGTTTCGGTAAAGAAATCCAATATTGATGCTCAAACCATTATTCCTAATGCATTAGAGAAATGGGTACAGGGTGAAATAGAAGGTGATAATGGGCTGGTGGTTGGGCGAGACGTTTCTCCTTTTGAAATTTCAGCTGCGGTTAATGCGGTTGAGCCTCATTTATTTGTCACTAAAGTTGAGCTTTCAACAGATGGAAAGAATTGGAATGTTGCATTAATTCCTATTGGTCTTAATCAGATTGCCCGATTACCAAAAGGGGCGGTACAAGTGGTGATCGTATGAATATTCAAGAATTTGATTTTCATTCTGATCTACTCAAAGCGATCCTCTGGCAATATGAAAATGCAGATAAGCTAAAAGCATTAGCGCATTTAAAAGCGGCTTACTTTCATCAATCTACAGTTTCATTCTGGCAAAACTGGTATCGAGATGTCTTTAATATTGATACAGCTAACGACTTTGGTTTATCCGTATGGTCACGTATTTTAGATGTGCCTTTAGGGATAGATATTCCACCGAGTGATAAAAATAAAATAGGGTTTGGTTTTGGTAAAAAGAAAACTAATTTTAAGGCAAACTTTCGACGAAATGCTGATTACACTCTATCGCTGACGTTAGATCAAAAAAGAATGTTGGTGAGAATGCGTTATTTCAATCTCACTCAAAGCCCTACCGTAACTAATATTAATGAATTTCTTAAACGTTTCTTCTGGCGTGAAGATAGCAAAGTCTTTGTGCTTGATCCTTTTGATATGACGTATATGTATTACGTTTTTAATTTTAATCCAGATGAACGTTTACGCCTTTTATTAGAGAACTTCGACTTAATGCCGCGTCCTTCTGGCGTGGGTGTCAAATATCGCATCATAACCAAAAAAGCGTTTGGTTATGGTCAATATCGTAAAAACTTTCTGAAGAGTAATTTCGGAGAATAATTCCTATGACTAAAATATTTAAAACCCCCTTTGCAACACAAGGGGATAAAACCGTTGTGCCTGTAGAAATCCAATCTGATGGTTCTGTGTCTTATACACAAGGTTATGGTTATGATTATGAGCGTGACCAAGTGACTGATCCAGCAGCAAAAGATATTGAACGTGAAAAAATGAATAGCTTATTTCACGATATCACCGAATCTATTGGCGAAATGCAATTACAGGGTTTTGCAAAATGGTCTGAAGCGGGCAAGCCTTACCCAATGCGTAGTGTGGTTTATCATAAGAATAAAGCTTGGCAGTCTAAAATAGAAAATAATAATGTCGAGCCAGTTGCAGGTAATGCCTGGATTGAATTAAAAGCGGATATTACCGCCAATGAAGTTGGTGCTTATTCTAAAGGTGATGCAGATAAACGCTTTCAACCCGTAGGTAAATATCAGGCTGAAGGTCACAGTTATTCTAAAGCGGAAACAGATACCAAATATCAACCCAAAGGAAATTATGCACCCGCTGGAAACTACGCGAATAAAGGGGATAGTTACACAAAAGCAGAATCAGAGGGTAAATTTCAGCCAAAAGGAAGTTATCAACCGTCTGGAAATTATGCAACTAAAGGTGAAAGCTATACTAAAGCAGAATCGGATAGTAAATATCAGGGAAAAGGAAATTACCAAGCAGCAGGTTATAGTTACTCAAAATCTGAAGCGGATAATAAATATCAAGCGAAAGGTAATTATGTTGCTACCACGCGTAAAGTTAATGATAAGCCATTAAGTGGTGATGTGACGATAACCTCGCAAGATATTTTTAATGGTCAAGCTATTTCAATTGGCGCTAATCAAAACTTAAATAACTATAAAACGGCGGGTATCTATTTTCAGCCAGCAAATGCAAATGCGACTACAAATTTAAATTACCCAGAAGCCATGGCGGGTACGTTAATTGTTTTAAAAAATGCGGGTATTACTCAGCTTTATTATGTTTATAACACGAGCCGTATTTATTCTCGTAGCCAGTACGGTACTGGAGGTTTTACACCATGGGCGAAAGAGTTTAATAGTCAAAATAAACCGACCGCAGGTGATGTGGGGGCGTATTCAAAAGGTGAGTCTGATGGAAAATATCAACCGAAAGGAAATTATCTAGCATCGGGTTATAGTTATTCTAAGGGCGAATCGGATGGAAAATATCAGCCAAAAGGGAATTATTTAACATCGGGGTATAGTTATTCAAAAGGTGAATCTGATAATAAGTATCAGCCAAAAGGGAATTATGCCATTGCTGGGAGTAGTTACACTAAAGCAGAAAGTGATAACCGATTCGCAAAATATAAAGTAACTGGTTGGAAGGAGCTATATAACGGTGATTGGCTAAGTGATAATGGTGTTAATATAAATGAAGATATTCGAGGAAAAATAGTATGGGTTGATCTAGGTGGTAGTCAGTGGACTTCATTTATAATGCCCCCTGTTGATAATATTCCAATGTGGTGTGGTCACTCTGATAATAACTGGTGTACGTTCAAAACATCTAACAATGGTAAACGAATACATCGTGCTTTTGGTAAGGGAAACACAGGAATAGTCAGAGTTTTTGTTGCTAGTTAATTAACTTTAATATTAAATTTTGTTCTTCTAGCTATTAATATTTCTCAATAGTAGTAAGACTAAGAAACCATGAAAATCACTCCTGCCACATACCATCACCTATCTGCGCTTATTGAGTTAGATACCTATGCTCAACAGAACGCCTCACGTATTGATGAAATTAAAGCTTGGCTTGATAGCCAAGCTGTTTACCTTCTTGAGAGTAATGCGGAAGTGGTGGGATATGGTGTTATTCATCATCACTTTTTTAATAACCCATTTATTGAACTTGTGATGATAGATAAGAAGTATCGCCAGAAAGGTTATGGAAAATGCCTGATTACTTATTTTCAGGAAAATACGCAAGGAGATAAGCTATTTACATCAACCAATAAATCTAATCATGCAATGCGAAATATGTTAATTCAGTCAGGTTTTATTGAAAGTGGTTGCATTGAAAACCTTGATGAAAACGATCCTGAAATTATTTATTGTTTTATTAAGTAAAAATAATTTCTTATAGCGTATTAGACGAAAAAACCATCTAGAAATAGATGGTTTTTAACAAAATTATTTTATCTTATTTTTATCATTTAGCTCAATTTCGATCGGAATATAATAATTCACATCTTTCACTAAAGGAATCGGTTTGTAAGCTAGGTTAGAAACGGGATATTCTTCTTTAAAAATATATTCCTCAATATCCGGTGATCCTTTTTTTCTAGGTATATTTAACTTTCTAAGTAAAATACCATATATATTATAGATAATATCTTTATACTCTAATGTGAGTAATTTTTCAGGGATTGTGAATTTAAGGTATTTGGCATTCTCAATATGTGCTCTATGCAAAAATTGTGTATTATGTATTTCAGGTTTATTTTCCATCATAGTTGCATATTTTATCGTTAATTCATTATTTTTCTTAGATAAAATATTGTGTAAAGCATAAACCCGCTCATGTTTGTAGAGTGCATGTTGAAAGAACACTTTCCAGTACTCTTCTCGTGATTTTTCTGTACTAAAATTCCAATCGATTGCATTGGCTTTATAGGTATGATCTATTCCCGTTAAAGAGAGAGAATCAATAGTAACGATTTCAATATCTAAATTAAAACCACTAAATTTTCTTAATGGCAATGTAAAGCCATGAGCTTGCCAATTTTCTTTTCTACGGTAATTATAGGGCGTCATATTAAATAGCTTTTTAAACGCTCTAGAGAAAGTTTGTTGCGAATCAAAACGGTATTTTAACGCAATATCAAGTAGTGGCGTTCTTTGTAAGCGTAATTCAACAGCAGCACAAGAAAGTCGTCTTGCTCGAATATAAGACGCTAATGTCAATCCTGTTTGCTCTTTAAACATGCGTTGAAGATGCCATTTGGAATATCCTGATTTTTGTGAAACATTCTCAAGTTTTAGATCTTTCTCTAAATTTTCTTCAATCCAATAGATAATATCTGTAATGACATTTTCACTAAACATATTCTAGCTCTAATTAAAAAATTATTATTGGTGATAGTAAATAATACGCGTATCAGACCAATTTACATAAGATACTGTAATGAAATTAAGTTTGATTGTAAATTTATAAAAATATTTACTCTAAAATTAGCGTTTAAAGCGATGCTCTATTTCGATAAGTTTAATATTAATTATAACATGCTGATATTACTTGATAAGGTTGTAATCGACTGAGTAAAATAACGAGCAATTAGATATTCTTTTTTAGATAAAATCTAAGCTAAAAGTGTTATTTTTGCAAATCCATGAATATATTTATTTAAGAATGAAACTATAAATAGCTATTATTCTAATTTAATAGAATATAACTACTTTTATTAAGTTGAAATTGAAAAAATTAGCTAAAAATAGAGAAGATAAGTGCCATAGGAAAGCTAAGAGGCCAAGTTAAGGCGATTAATAATGCACTTAAAAGTCGCATGGCTAGGCTAGGATCTTTGGTTAAAAAGAAAGTAATAATAAACGATATTACAGCTCCAATAAGGTAGCTTATTCCAATAATAGAGATAGCAGACATAACAGATCATTCAGTAAATAGACTGCGACAATTGTACTCCAAAATTGTTAAAGAAACAGAGGAATAGGGCAAACTTTTCAATAAATGTCATGACTAATGTGTGAATTTTAAACATTCATCTCACTTTTGATCTCTAGTTTCTTCAATGGGTAATCACACAAGATAATAACAAGGTTAAAGTCAATAAATCAAAAAAATAAAATGTAATAGATTGATTTAATTTATTATTTATAACAATCTTTATTGTCTCAAAATGAATTTCTATAAAAAATAGAACAGAGTGGTATAGATCTTTTTTAGTGGTTCCACTATAAAAATTAACATTTTTAAATGCTGATTTTTAAGGCAGGATAGTGATGAAGAGATAACGTTGATGTTTGTAAAATGTACAGGCTAATTCTATTACATCATGATATCGACAGAATGTAATAAATGGAGTCAATGCCATTTTATACATACTTGTAGATAAATTGGCTTATGGATGGCGCGACTTAATGGATTTAAGCGTTAGCTAGGAAGCATTTAAAATCCCCTTTCAAGATTGGAAAGGGGATTTATTTTATGTTCATTTCGGATAGGGGTTAATAGCCGTTGCGATATTAAAATGGTAACTTATTAAAGTAGTAACCCGTCAATGACGTTTATTTTGATGAAAATAAACGCTGTTTTGATTAATAAACAACTAGCGTGGTAGTTTTTATGATCCCTTATCAATCAACTTTGACGTTTTGGTTTGAAGAATGTACACCAGAGCAATGGTTTAAAAAAGATCCTCAGTTTGATAAAGAAATTAACCATAGATTTGGTGAATTATGTTTAAGCGCGAGTCGTGGCGAGTTGGCATCATGGAGAGATACGATAGAAGGGCGCTTAGCTGAGGTCATTATTCTTGATCAGTTCTCACGTAATATTTGGCGAGATACGCCAAAAGCCTTTGCCCAAGATAATATAGCATTAATCTTAGCGCAAGAAGCTATCCGGTTACCTGAATATCTGACATTAACACCGGTTAAACGTAAGTTTATGATCATGCCATTTATGCATTCAGAATCGCCTAAAATTCATCAAGATGCGGTTATTTTGTTTTCTCAGCTTAATGATGAAAATACTTATCAATATGAATTAAGACACAAAGAAATTATTGATAAATATGGTCGCTATCCTCATCGTAATGAAATTTTAGGACGAACATCCACACCAGAAGAATTAAATTTTTTACAACAACCTGGCTCTTCATTCTAAAAAAAATGCATACCTTTTTTTCGGGTATGCATTTTGTTTCTTTTCTATGGCGGATTAATCAGCCATAACATCAAGATTACATCGTAATATGCCATAAATTATAGAAGGCGATACGACCGGATAATTCGGCAATGATGACCGCAGCAGCACATGTTGCTAACGTCATTTTTGATGCTTGCGCTTTTACTGCAGTAAATCCTACGATAACCACGCCTAATGCTAAGACAGCTAATTGGAATCCCCAAAAGAGAGATTGATCAGCGCTGAGTTCTGGACCTGTAAAACCAAGGAAGCTGACATAACCAGAGCGAGTAGCAAAAGTAATAATGGCACCGATAATAAAGGACAATGCACCTAAACGTCTTGCACCTGTTGCCATTGCTAAGACACCACCACCTACTAACAGTGTCATCCAGAATTGCAATGTGGTGTAGCCTGTATTCCAGTTAGCAATTGTAGGAATATGATAAACTTGCGGAATAGACCAAACAAATGCTAGACCAAAAACAACGGTAAATAGGTTACAAATTTCACGTAAGCCTTTCCATTTTTTCATTACAGTGAGTGCGACAGTGGCAAAAGCAAAACCTGTAAACACACCACTTAAAAACGCTTCGTTACTCATTGGAGAACGACCAACGCCTAAAAGCATATTGAAAAAACGCAGTGGCTGCCCAACGTGTAATCCACCAATACCTAAGCCAACTAATGTTAAAATCAGGGCTAAAATATTCGCATTACGTAGTTGGTTTTCATCAATTTGACCTAATTTTTTACTGATATAAGCAATAAGAAACAGACCAGCTGCTGACGAACCTAAAACAGTAAAAAAGACTAGAGGAAGTTCATGCATGGTTTATACCTCCGCCGCATTTTGAACTGAGCCGGTTTTATCACCAGAAGGTTTCGCTTCTTTGTGTGCTTTGATCACGATATTTGGATTGGTCAAACTAGGATCAGGCATTGGTGCGATACCACATTCAGTACCATGTTTTGCTCTGATCACTTCAATATCATCAAAATCAAGCGCACGTTGAGGACAAGACTCAACACAAACCGGTTTCATGCCTTGTGCTACACGTTCGTAGCAACCATCACACTTAGACATGAGTTTTTTCTTCTCATCGAATTGTGGTGCACCATACGGGCAACGTAATTCGCAATAACGGCAACCCACACAAATATCTTGGTTAACAACCACTAAACCATCTTCTTCGCGTTTATGCATAGCGCCAGTTGGACAACCGGCAACGCAAGTCGGGTTTGAACAATGGTTACAAGAAATGGATAAATAATAACTATAGATATTTTGTGTCCAGATCCCGTCTTGTTTTGCCCAGCTACCACCACCGTATTCATAAACACGGCGGAATTTAGGGCCTAAATCTAAATCTTTTTCATCCTTGCAACTGACTTGACAGGTTTTACAGCCAGTGCATTTAGTGGAGTCAAAATAAAAACCATATTGCTTCATGAGTTAACTCCTTATGCACGTTTCACTTCAACAAGGTTTGTATGTTGTGGATTTCCTTTAGCAAACGGCGATGGGTGCCAGCTTGTTAATGTATTAATACATCCACCGGTATCTACACCTGTTGTATCAAGTGAACGCCATGCACCTTGCGGTACTGCAATCACACCAGGTAATACACGATCGGTTACTTTGACGAGAATATTTAAACGGCCACGAGCATTATAAATCTCAGCAATATCGCCAGATTTTAATCCGCGTTCAGCCGCATCAATTGGGTTTAACCAGAATTGATGAGGGATAGCTTCACGTAACATAGCAACGTTATAGTAACTTGAGTGAACGTGACCTTTATCGTGGAAACCCGTCATTTGCAGAGGGAATTTCTCTTTAAGCTTAACGTTTTCAACACCTTCTTCATTCTTACAATATTCTGGAATTGCAGGGATACGGTCGCCTTCGGGTAAAACCCAGCCTTCAGTATCTTGCATCAGTTTTTCAGAATAAATTTCAATCTTACCTGACGCTGTTTTCAATGGATTAGCGATAGGATCTTGACGGAATGCCTCAAGTGCAACGTATTGATTACGGTTAGGTAATTTACGATCGATAATTCCTACATCATTAGTTTCTGCAAATGTAGGCAGTGCTGGGTTTTTCTCACGCATTTGGTTATAGCAATATTCAATCCACTCTTCATAAGTACGTCCTTCAGTGAATTGCTCTTTGGTACCCATCTTTTCTGCAATATCGGTTAAGACATCATAGCAAGGGCGGTTTTCCCAAAGTGGTTTAATCGCATTTTGTAAACGGACAACATAGTGGTAAGCACCACTTGCGTAAGAGTTATTGATAAGATCGTTTGTCTCAACGGTTGTCACATCTGGCAGTAAGATATCAGCGTATTTTGCAGAGGGGGTCATGTGGTTATCCCACACTAAAATAAACTCACATTTTGATTCATCTTGCAGTAAATCATGCGTTTTATTCAAGTCAGCGTGTTGGTTACCAATCACGTTACTGGAATAACACCACATAAATTTAATACCCGTATCGAGTTTATCTTTATTTCTGACACCTGCATTTTTGCTGGTCAGTTGATCACCACGAGCAATTGCTTCAGACCACATAAATGTTGGGATCAAGGTCTTAACTGGGTTAGGCAGAGCAAAACTGGCAACTGGATAAGCAACGTTACCCCCCCAACAGCCTGTATTTGTACCAGGGCGACCAATATGACCTGACATTAATGGTAGCATCATAATCGCACGACATGCTTGCTCACCATTTGAAGTACGTTGAATACCCCAACCTTGAGAGATCCACGCAGCTCTTGCACCACCAATTTCACGTGCTAATTGGATAATACGTGCAACAGAAATACCGGTTAATTTACTTGCCCACTCAGGTGTTTTTGCAATGCCATCAGGGCCATTACCTAAAATGTAATCTTTATAAGAGCCATTTTCAGGTGCTGATGCCGGTAATGTTTGTTTATCCCAACCGACACAATATTCGCGTAAGAAATCTTCATCGGTGATGCCTTCTTGGATCATCACATAGCCTAATGCAGCGACTAACGCAGCATCAGTACCTGGATAAATTGGTATCCATTCGGCACCTAATGTTGTCACACTGTCGGTACGACGAGGGTCAATAATGATAACTTTACTTTTGCTCTTATCTAACGCATTTAACGTTTCATAGAACTGACCACCACCAGACATACGTGTTTCAGCGAGGTTATGACCAAACATCACAACTAAGTCTGAATTCTCAATTTCTGTTAATAGTGATTCCAGCATGTCACCATAAACATAAGGCACAATACCGGTTAATTGAGAGTATGAATAAGTACCATAGTCACTTAAAAAACCACCAACAGTACTTAATAATCGTTTACAAGCAGTACGGCCGTGTAAGTTTGCACCTGTAGAGCCTGTACCATATTGGTAATAAATAGACTCATTACCGTATTTTTCGATGGTATATTTTAATTTTTCCGCGATGATTGAAGTGGCTTCATCCCAAGAAATACGCTCAAATTTACCTTCACCACGTTTACCAACACGTTTCATTGGGTATTTTAAACGATCGGGGTTATAGGTTTTCCAGCGTACAGAACGACCGCGTAGACATGGGCGAATTTGGTGAAGACCAAATGTTGAATCGTCATACATCGTTTCATTAGAAATACGACGAATAACGCCATCTTTCACATGCACTTTTAATGGACAACGGCTACCACAGTTCACTAAACATGCACTGTATTTGATGGTTTCAGAAGTCTCATCAGGACGAATACCCTGGGGATTTTGAGCATTAGCAGCGAATGGTAATGAAACCGTTCCTGCAACAGCAGCTGCGCCAGAAATAACGGCTGCAGACTGAATGAATCCACGCCGACTCATTTCAGTAATAGAAGTATTATTTTTAATTTTTGACATTGACATTACCCTAACATTTTTTACAACAAGTAAAGTTGTATATATATGTTAAGTTATAACCCCTCTACCTATAATGATTTATATCAATATAAAAAATGTTAATAACGTTATATAAAAAAATAATTATTAAACAAATGGTTACAATTTCTGATTAATACCACTTTAGTGGTAAATGAAATATCAAATAAATAGGTATTAACAATCGTTCGATATATATAAAATAATATAACGATATTTATTAATAATAGAGAAAAACAAGATTGTTAACATGATAACAAAATAAGAGATTAAAAATATTTGTTAATAAGAAAAGTAAAAAAGAAGAATTATTCTTCTTTTTTACTTAATACTAAATTAATTTATTGTGGATTATTTTTATCAGGAAACCTGAGTGCTCTGACATCATTTCCTGTTGGAGATTGGTGAACCCTTAAGCCAAATTGAGGCAAAATAGCAAAGATATGATCAAATATATCTGATTGAATTGCCTCGTATTGAACCCAAACGGTGGTGTTCGTAAAGGCGTAAATTTCAATGGGAAGCCCATCCGAGGTTGGTGCTAATTGTCTTACCATAATCGTCATTTGCTGATGAACATGAGGATGATTTTTTAAGTAAGCTTCAACATACGCACGGAAAGTTCCAATATTGGTCATGCCTCGTTGATTTAATGGTGTTTGACATTCATTGCCTAAGGTTGCATTGAATTGATTAATTTCACTTTCCTTATTTTTTATATAAGGGGCCAACAAGTGAGCTTTTTCTAGATCATCAAGTTGTTTTTTATCTAAAAAATGGATGCTGTTAATATCAAGAGCAAGACTTCGTTTAATACGACGTCCTCCTGATTTTGTCATTGCTTGCCAGTTTTTAAAGGAATCTGAAATGAGAGAATAAGTTGGAATAGTCGTTACCGTATTATCCCAATTACGCACTTTAACGGTTGTTAAACTAATATCAATGACGGCGCCATCAGCACCATATTTAGGCATTTCTAACCAGTCACCAAGGCTTATCATGTTGTTTGCTGATAACTGAATACCGGCAACTAATCCCATAATAGGATCTTTAAACACCAACATTAATACCGCCGTCATGGCGCCTAGACCACTGAGTAAAATAAGGGGTGATTTACCAATAAGTAGGGAAATAATCATTATCCCAATCAGCACAGAGGCGGCGAGTTTTAAGCTTTGAAAAATACCTTTTAAGGGTAATCGACCAAATGAGGATGAATTTCTCATGATCTGCATGCAGAGATCCATAATAGAGAAAAGCATCAATAAGCCAAAAATTAAGCACCACGCTTGCGCGCTGGTGGTGAGAATTTCTTGTGTTTTACCTGATCCCATCCACACCAGCGCTTGGATATTAACAACAACGCCTTGGATTAAAAAAGCAAAACGGCTAAATAGTTTATTTATTTCTAGAGAAAGCTGCCATTTCTGGTCGTACTGATTTATTGCTTTGGAAATTTTAGGTAAGACTAACTTGTGCAAAATAAAATGAAGAATGATTGCGACAAGAAAAATAATGGCTAAAACGAGTAGGAGAGAAGCGACTTGGGCATACTCCTCATTGAATTGACGTATCCATGTAAGCAGTTGCTGCTGCATAAAATATCCTCATAGTTAATCTAGGTTGTTTATTCAGAGTACAGAAAAGAGAACTTAGTTCAAGGAGGTGAATTTTTTGTTACGAAAAAGGAGGGGGGAAATGAAATGGTAAATAAGCGTAGCAGCGTGAATAAAAGCCAGAAATAGTCTTTTGTGCGATGAGGGCGCTATTTCTGGCTTTATGCTGTATTTTATTTTAAATCAAATAATTACAGTAAACGAGTTGATGATAATTTTACAACAACTTGGTGCAGGTTAGTAATAAAAGAAGTCATTGATTTCATATTAAGTATCCTATTAATAAAATGTGATTCATGTCACAAATATTTTCTGAGATTGATTTTAATCACATTTCCATAACAGTCAATAGCTTTATGCAAAAATATTTTAAATTTTAAATTATTTTTTATTGCGCAGTTGTTTTTTGCGCAATGGACCATACTGAGTGCAATAAGGTATTCGTTTATCTTATTGTTTATAAGGAGTTTTTTTGTTTTCTTTGTTAACAATGCTTAGTTGCCTTTTTTCTATTGTGATTTTCACTCGATTTTTTTACTTTAAGCTAAACATGGAATCGGAACAGAAAGGAAATCACTCAATGAATATCGAGACAAAAGAAGAACGTTTACAAAAAATTTTACAAGGTGAGAAAGATGCAATAGCACCGACACCACCTGTTTATGATGCTCATGCTCAAGTCGTCATTGATCCTAATGTGGAAATTAAATTCAATCAGATAAAATCATCTCCTGATGATCCTGATAATGAAGTCAAAATGAATCGAGTTATCAAATATGAGGTGGTTGTTACGGGAATTAATCTACGTTTGGCTGAATGGCGTACCAGTCCGAAAGGTATTTTAATTTTGCCAAATAACAAAGATGTCTACATTACGATAGTGGATGACAGTAAAACAGAGATCTCTTTAACGGGTAATCGAAGTGGTGTGGCATCATTACAATTGATCTTAAAAGATGAAGATGATGAAAATACGGTTTATTACGCAACGCCAATACAAATTCGTGTTACTCCACCTAAAACCAATCCTAACACCGACTGTTCAGCGTCTAATTGTGAAAAATTTGATGACTTGTTGACAATACGTTCAGAATCTATGCAATGGCCAAGTCAGTGGGAAAGTGTGTCTAAAAGTTTTGTGGTGCATCTGCAAGATAAAGAAGGGGAAGATGTTCAAAATAAAGAAATCAAATTAACTTACGATGTAGAGAATAGTACATTAGCTGTTGAGCCAGATATTTATAATGCCGATGGCGAGAAAAGTAATATTGGTAAAACGAACAAATACGGTATTGCAAATTTTAAAGTCAAATTTAAAAAGAGTGAACCTAAACAAATTGCTATATTCCATGCTGAAACTGAAAATAGCGAAGATCCAACGAAGCCAATTAAATCACGAGATTATTATGTTGAAATGACAACGGAGAAATTACCTTCTCCTAAAGTGCCTGCAACATTAAATGGTATTCTCAGCTATCATAGTGAAAATTATTGCGTTAACGCAAACCTAATTTTAGGTCGTGATATTAGTGAAAGCACACAAGTTGGATTTTATTTTAATGATCAACTTAAGATGTTGCCATGCACTGATAAATCAGCCGTTTCTGTGAGATTAGAAAATCAATCATTAACAAATGGTATTCATTATATTTCTTTCTTTACAGTTGATATCTTCGATAATATCTGTTTTTCTCGACGTGAGCGTATTATTGTTGATAACTCTTTAACGGGGGAATGCAGCAAGCAAATTAAGAATATTGCGCCAAAACCTTGTATTAGTGTCACTATTCCTCAGATTTGCGATCGCTACTTTAATTCTGTCAATATTAGACTTGTTCCTTCTTTATGTTTACAAATTAAAAACCGTGTAGCGCAAATGAATATCCAAAAAATGGTTATCATCTTTAATGGTTATTCTAAGATAAATAGCAGTGAAAGAACGTTGGTATATCGTTCAACATTAGAAATTTATGCCGATGATCCTCGTTTAGGGAATTTCTTGCACGATACAACACCTAATAATGATCCTATTAATATGGTTGAAATTGTTGAACCTGCATTAGAGAGTATTTTGGCGGATGCGTTACCTAATATTGAAGTAGGGCAACTCGGTATTCAGGTGATGGTCTTTGAAAAAACGGGAAATTGCTACTTGTGTGGAGAAAATATGTATACGGTATCTCTGCGTTTACCTTGTGCTTAATATTAATCTATTCTGTTTTCTACTTAAGAGCCACTTTATGTGGCTCTTAGTCTATATAAAATCAATAAGGTGATTATCACTGAGTAGTCAATTAACGAGTCATTCGTTTTATCGCACTGGTTATTGATAACAGGGTGATAGAGCTCAAAATAAGTTGTATACCAATTAACGCCATGACAAGTGCCACTGAAGTTTCAGGACCAAAAGCAAGTAAGAAATAGGCAATGACTAAATCTAAAAATCCAACCAAGATATTAAACCAGCCATAAAAATTATCTTTGATCTGTTTAAAGCCTATATTTAGGCGCAGTATACCCGCAAATATAAACAAAAAACCGATAAAAAAGGCGAGACTAAGCATACCTTTTAGTGGATCAGTGACAAAAATATAACCAAGCAGAAGATAAATAAAACCCGCTAATAGCGTAATCAACATTGACCAACCAGAAGAAACTTGAGCATTAAAACCACCAATAATGCTGGATATCGCACAGGCAAAAAAGACAACACCAAGTAATACACTGATTACAATGCCAGAAGAAAGAGGGTTAATTATGCAGATAAAACCTGCAATAAAACCCAATGTAGCAATAATAGTCATTAAAGTGCATTGTTTTTTAACCAGTTTCTCTGTTAGCTGAGATAAATTGTTTTTATTAATATCTAACATAGCCACCTCTTATCCTTATATTTGGTACATAAGTTAAATTATAGCAATTTTTGCTTATATAACATGACTGAGTTACATAAAACTATAATTAAAAAAAGGTAAGAGTGGGGGAGCATCTTTAAAATAGAAAACTGAAGGAGTAAGGTAGTGGATTAAGATAAATTGTTAATAAAATTTATAACGGAGGTAAAATGTCTGATATTGTGTATTTAAACAGTCACTTTGTACCTAAAGAGCAGGCTAAAATATCTGTTTTTGACCGTGGTTTTTTATTTGCAGATGCCGTTTATGAAGTTACTGCTGTTATTGATGGTCAGCTCATTGATTTTAATGAACATTTTCAACGCTTACAGCGTTCATGCAAAGAATTAGGTTTGTCACTTCCCATTACCAAAGAGTTGTTAATTGATGTCCATCATCAACTTATCGAAAAGAATAATCTTCATGAAGGGCTCATTTATTTACAAATAACACGAGGTGCCGATTCCTCTCGTTTTTTTGATTTTCCATCTTTATCTGTCCCCTCCACAATCGTTGCTTTTGTACAACATTCAACAGTAGTTAATCATCCTAATGCAAAAAAAGGAATTTCAGTAATTAGTGTTGAAGATATTCGCTGGCAACGTTGTGATATTAAAACAGTATCATTATTAGCAGCATGTTTAGCAAAACATCATGCACATCAGCAGGGTGCTGACGATGCTATTTTAATTAAAGATGGCTATATAACAGAAGGCAGTTCAAGTAACTTTTTTATTGTTAATCATGATAATGAAATTATTACACGACCACTGAGCCAAGATATTTTACCTGGTATTACACGCCAAGCGATTATTCAATTAGCACAAGAAAAAGGGCTTAAAATAACAGAACGCCAATTTACACTTGATGAAGCAAAAAAAGCACAAGAAGCTTTTATTAGCTCTGCAACTACCTTAATTTGGCCCGTTATTTCAATTGATAATGAAGATATAAATCAGGGAGTTGTTGGGCATTTATCTCAACGATTACGAGAGATCTATCTTGATAAAGCACTTAAAAAATAATTAACTAGACAGATGTTTTTTATCAAATTTATCGCACTGCTTTCATATTTTTATTGCAATATAGCAGTGCGGTAAATTTATCATTTTATTGCGTTAATTATGATGCTCAATAATCATAACAGCAGTTGTATCAGGCTCTAAAGCTCGTAATACATGAGTGACATCACCGGGATAGCAAATATAATCACCGGGTTGTAATTCTTGCTGATTATCTAAAGTTCCCACCATTGCACTACCACTAATAATAATAATATGTTCAGTGACATTCTTGCTGTGAGGATCAGAAACTCTATCTTTGCCCGGCTGTGCAATGACAGTGTATATATCGCGTTTTGCACCTACAGGGCAGGAAGAAAGTAAAAAAGCATGATAATACGCTTTTTCTGCACTAATTTTAAAACCATCACCTTTACGGATCACCTTAACTTCAGGTTGTGGCGCTGAAATAAGTTGAGAAAAAGGGATATTTAACGCAACACAAATAGCCCAAAGTGTTTCAATACTTGGATTTCCTTGTCCTGCTTCTAATTGAGATAATGTTGATTTTGCAACACCCGCTCGTCTTGCTATTTCAGCAAGAGAAAGACCTGCTTTTTTTCTTTCTCTAGCCAGTGCTTGAGAAATAATTTCAATAGGCGCACAAGGCGATGGCATCATAGCTTCCTTCAAAAATCATCTTGCAAAAAAATAAATCGTTCAACATAATGAACGAATGGTTCGATAAAAAATACTACATTCTATGCAAATTAACAGTCGTCTTGATAATAACGTACTTAGAGATATTGTGCTTGTTTCATTAGCAGATGGTATCGTTGGTATCTCTTATGGTGCTTTGGCACATACACAAGGCTTTGATTTTTGGGTGCCATTAGTGCTATCCATTTTTGTTTTAGCCGGTGCTTCTGAATTTCTTTTTATTGGTGTTGTGGCGATGGGAGGAAGTGCAATATATGCTGCTCTTGCTGGATTAATGGTTAATGCACGACATATTCCTTTTAGTATGGCAGTAAAGGATTTACCAGGAAAAGGGCTTAAATCCTTATTAGGTTTTCATATCTTAAATGATGAAAGTGTTGTCTTTGGTTTATCTCAACGTACCGCTGAACAAAATAAATTAGCGTTTTGGGCTTGTGGCTTAGGCATTTTACTTGTTTGGCCTCTGGGAACCATGCTCGGTGTGTACTTAGGATCATTTATTGTAGATATAAAGATGTTAGGGCTAGATGCAATGTTTCCCGCTATTATTCTTGCATTAAGTTTACCAGCATTAAAAAATAAACTAACACGTCATGCAGCAATAATAGGGAGCATTATTGCACTCGCAACCACATTATTCCTCCCTGCGGGGATACCTGTTTTATTATCGCTATTAGGCGTATTGTTTGTGATAAGGAAAATATAATGTCCACGGCTTCTATTATTACAGGAATTATTATTCTTGCTGTTGGTACATACGCCATGCGTCTTTCCGGAATATTACTTAATAATAAAGCAGCTGTATCAGAGAGAGTTAAAGGAATTCTCTCATTATCAGCGATTGTTATTTTGTTTTCGGTGGCGATGACATCGACATTTTTTGATGGCGACCAACTTGCTGATATTTCAAAAATTATGGGGGTTGGTGTCGCAGGCATACTTACTTGGCAGAAAAAACCTTTCATTATGATTGTGCTTAGTGCCGCAATCGTAACAGCAGGTCTACGCGGGTTAATTAATCTTTGGGGATAACATCCTATAGCGCTTCATCGCGATAAAATATAAAGGAGGCATAATTACCTCCTTCTATTTTGGAATCTCAGTTCTCTATCTATTAATCGCTGTCTGATAATTTAGCTTCTAAAGGTAGAACAATAATAAAACCAATCCCTTTATTATTTAGTCCTTCAGTAATAATTAGCGATGCTTGAATTTTATTAGCGAGATTTTGTGCAATAGATAGACCTAATCCGCTCCCTGTTTCATTAGAACCAGGAACGCGATAAAAACGTGAAAATAGAACATTGAGATGTTCTTTTGCGACTCCAGGGCCATTATCACGCACGATAACATGGATACCTTCCGTGTATCGATTCTCTATAGTTACTTCAACTTGGCTACCTTTCGGACAATATTTAATGGCATTATCAAGCAGATTATTAAATATAGAGAGTAAAGCCTGTTTGTCGGTTTTAAGCGTTAAAGCATGACCTTCATTAAGTGATAACTCAATATTTTTAGTAATCGCATAAGGAACGCGTTGTGCTATTGCATTACCAATGACGTTATAGATATCAAAAGATTCTATTTTTAATGGGAAATCGTCACATTCTAATCGCGCCAAATCAATTAATTGATGAGAAAGAGCGGCTGCTCTATCAAGGGATTGCTTCATATCATCAATAATTTCTTCACGCTCTTGTTGATCATCGACTAAAGTGAGCAGGTGTAATTGTGCGATAACAGCAGCTATTGGTGTTCTTAATTCATGGGCGGCATCTGCCATAAATTGTTTTTCACGAATATTAGCCGCGTCAATTCTAGCCATTAATTGGTTTAGCTCTTTAAAGATAGGTCGAATTTCTTTAAATTGCTGACCTACATTAATCGGTGTTAAATTACGTGGCTTACGATTAGAGATAAGCTCTGCCGCTTGTCTTAAAGGGCGTAAACTAAAATAAGCGGTAATTAAAATTGCAAAAATAACAGTCGCGAGAATAAAGAGGAAAGGCACAAAGGTTCCTTCAACAGGGTTACCAATAACATGACCTCTGTCTTCAACCGATTCACCAATAAACACTTTTATTTTATGTTTTTCTCCCCAGCTAAAAGAGAGTATCCACTTTTCACCTGCGACAGATACTTTTTCTGATGCTAATGAAAGTACTTTGGTAGGGATAGGTAACTCAGGACGATTAGTATAAATCAGAGTATTATTTGCATCTAAGGCAATAAACCATGGTAGATATTGTAGTTCATCATCTTCACCATTGAGCATGGCGTCGATATACATACCTTGTAAATTATGAGCAACTTCTTTGAGAACTTCAGGTTGGTCAGCAACAATCTCTAAAGTATTAGCAAAACCTTCAGCAATAATTTCTTGCTGTTTGTTATACACATCTTCGAAATCAGCAAGATAATCAAATTGTATCCAAGCCAACCAAACGCCCCAAAGCATAACTATGGAGATAATCTGAAGGACTATGGTGTAAATAAAGAAGGAGCGGATCTTCATTTAATGAGTTTCTTTTTTTAGTAAATAGCCTACGCCACGAACGGTGATAATGCGTTCTTTGCCTATTTTTCTTCGTAAATTATGCATATGCACTTCAAGGGAATTGCTCTCAATTTTATCGTCTAAACCAAATAAACGCTGTTCTAATTCTGATTTACGTACCACATTGTCAGTATTACGCATTAATTCATATAATAATTGGTATTCTTTACCTGATAATAAAAGCAATTCGTCATTTAAAGTGACTTGATGGTTTGCTGGATTAAGTTGTAAATTGCCAATAGACCATATTTGTGAAGAGAAACCGGCCATTCTGCGACTCACTGCTTTTACTCGAGAAATAAGTTCAGGCATAGCAAAGGGCTTTGGTAAAAAATCATCGGCACCTGAATCTAATGTTTGTACTAAATTATCAATTTGAGTGCGGGCAGTTAAAATAATAATCGGGATTTTCTCGCCACTTTTTCTGAGTGCAATCAGTTCATCTTGCCCATCACCATCAGGTAGACCTAAATCTAAGAGCATTAAATCGAAAGGGCGCTGTTTTAATTGAACGCGAGCATCCGCAAGCAATCTGACCCAGCATGGTTGAAAACCCGCAATTTCAAGTCCGCGACAAAGCGCTTTACCGAGTTGTAAATCGTCTTCAACTAATAAAATATTCATGATAATACCTACCTAAAATCGTCTTAAGAAAGTATAAGAGCCAAATAAAAATTGAGCAATATAATAAAATATAAAGCAAGGTTTGATTAATCAACTCTTAATGTAAGATAAATTTTTATTTAATATGTTTTACTAAAAATAAATGGTCGAAATTTTTAGGAACAGATTGAGGTAAGTATGCTATTTATTTCATTTTGATCATATCAAGGCATTTAATGTTAATTTTAAAGATTTATTTTAGATAGAATGAGTTTAATTAAACTAATATGGGTAATAAATATTTTACTCTATTATGCTAAGGTAACTTAAATAATTTATTTAAGATGCTTTGAGTTTAAAGGTGATTTTCATTAAAAATCAATATTCAATAAATAAGGTTTTATATTTAAAATAATCTAAATATAAAATTTCAATTTCATTGAATAATATAACTATTAAAGTGACGTCTTATTCTTTTATTGAAAATAGATAATTGTTTTAATATACCCCTGTTGTGCAACATCTTTATTAGATTTAAATTATTTACTCTATTGATCTATACTCTGCAGTAAAATTTAACCACTTGAAAGGAATTGGATTTTCAATAAAAGGAATTTACATGAAACGAGATGGTGTTATTTAGTATAAATTAAATCATTCTGTGTCAGAAATGCTCCCAACCCTCTGGGAGCATTTCACATGATGCAATTACTGACAAAGTGAGCTATCCCACAGCATTAAGTTAAATGGTAAATTTAATGGCGCCACTAATTCATTCACCGTGGTTTGAAGCTCTGCTTTTGCTTGAATCAGCCTCTGTTTATCCCTATCAGGAATATAGTTATCTTTTGCTGGTAAATCATCTAATGTGTACTCTTCCACTAAAACGCCATTAGCCCACCGTTGAAATAGCCAATAACTTTCTGGCATTAGTGTATATTTTGTACCGTCAATAATTGTTGTTTTATCTTCCTGATAACGAACAGAAATAAGCTGATTTTCAACATTATCCCAAATCCAACCTTTGTATGTTCCATCCTCTAGTCGGTTTATCGACCAATGTATATCATTAGGTTGATAAAAATAGAGCTCAGTTAATACAACATAAGGTGTGGTTTTTGTTGATAATGAGGCTTGAATAAGACCATCAGTAAAATAAGAAATATTAAGCGTTTTATTATCAATGTTCAGTTCAATACTGCAAGTATCCCAATGTGTTAGTGTTAAACCTTCTTGAGTTGGTTTTTCTGGAATGGAAATCACGGCATCTGTTGTATCATCTTCTGCTGGTGGGTAGTAATGACCTGTAATATATTCACCGTTATTGCCATAGAAGTACCATGTCGCCAAAGGTGAGCTTTTAAAATATTTATTAATGATCAAAAAAGAGAGCAGTGCAATCGTCAAAAAAAGAAATATAAATCGTATTTTTTTAGCCATTTTAATTAATTGCCTATTTTCCGTTTGCTGGTCAGGATTCTATAAATTCATAGAAATAAAAGCGAGACATTTAATTAATAAACGTAATATACTTTCCAGTAATTAAGATAATAAGTGCACTTTAACGACCTTAAGATAAATACTTAGATAAGGATGTTCTTCATGATTAAAAATAAAGTACTCGCTGCGCATTATTTTTTAAAAGACATGGACAATGATAACTATTATCCCTCACACCTTGTAAAAAAAGGGCAAGATTTATTAAAAGCGCTTTGTATAAAAATAGAAGCGACTTCACCTAAAAATTTGGCAGAACTCTATATTCTAACGCAAGAAACAACAGATCAATTTAATGAATTAGCTGAAGCATTTTATGAAGAAGATAGCGAAATCGAAACAGTAGCAAGAGAGTGTATTGCTGAAGATTTTGGCGTTATCGCGGATGAATATGGTTTTGAAAATGCTGATATAGAAGAGTTAATTGCAACACGAGATTGGTAAAAAAAAGATGAGAAAGCCATATTGTGTTTTCTCATCTTCATTCATCTTAATGTGAACTATTATCCTCCAAATGATAATGAGAATAATTTAGTTGACAAAGAAATATTTATTAATAAACTAGCTCTTAGTTTGGTCAAAAAGACTCGTAAGCGTTTACGTTAATCAACGCATATAACTTTTTTTAGCCTGTTGTATTGGCAGTTATGTGCTGTTGTACAATCGTATTATTGGAGTCTTTATCTATGTCTTTTCAGGACAAAAATCACTTTTTAGGTATTCCTAAACTTCCTACTCGAGCAATGATTTTTCTTGTTCCCTTTTTCCTTTCTTTTATTATGTCCGGTATTGTTGCTTTTATTAGTACCGTCAAATCATTAGGTATGGGAATGTACGTTATCTCCCCATGGTTAACTTCTTGGGGGATTTCTTGGATGATTGCTTTTCCTACGGTTTTGTTTGTCTTACCGATTGCAAGACGCTTTTCACTGTTATTAGTGAAGCCTGCCAAATCTAATGATTAATTAAATAAGAGATCAGCAATTGACGCTGATCTTTTTGTTTTTCACAATGTGAAGTAAACCATCGCCTAAATGAATAAGATCCGATAGCCTTAAACTTGTATATTTAAATGGTATATCGAAAAGTGAAGATATTTTTCTTTGCATAAATTCTTATTGATAGCAGGAGGCTTTAAATGAGTTTGTTATTCTCCCCTAAAAAATTAGGCCCCCATCAGTTAGATAACCGTATAATCGTTGCGCCTATGTGCCAATATTCAGCACAAGAAGGTTACCCGACAGCATGGCACACTATGCATTATGGTCAGTTAGCACTATCTGGCGCTTCACTAGTGATCGTTGAAGCAACCGCGGTTGAGCCTAGAGGCCGTATTAGTTATAAAGATTTAGGTATTTGGTCTGATCAACATGGTAGTGAATTAAAAAAACTTGTTGAGAATATTAAACAATATTCACCTGCAAAAATAGGTATACAGATTGCACATGCAGGACGTAAAGCATCGACCGATTTACCTTGGAATGGTGGAGCATCATTAGCACCTGATTCTCCTAATGGATGGCAAAAAGTCGCACCTTCAGAAATTCCTTTTAGTACTCATCATCAGCCTCATGCTATGGCTATTGATGAAATTGAAGAAATAAAACGAGCTTTTGTAAATGCGGCAAGAAGAGCTGAGTTAGCAGGATTTGATGTTATTGAAATCCACGGTGCTCATGGGTATTTATTGCATGAATTCCTATCTCCATTATCAAATCACAGAACAGATCAATACGGTGGCGATTTCAATAATCGTAGTCGGTTATTAGTGGATATCTTTGTTGCCGTAAAAAATGCGGTTTCAGAGAATGTCTGTGTCGGTGTTAGAATTTCTGCGACAGATTGGGTTGAAGGTGGCTGGGACTTAGAAAGTACAATTGCTTTAACACAGCATCTTGAAGAATTAGGTTGCCATTATATTCATGTTTCTTCTGGTGGATTATCAGAAAAACAAGAAATTAAACTGGGACCTAATTACCAGGTGCCATTTGCTCAAGCAATTTATAATGAAACGCAACTGCCTGTTATTACTGTTGGCCTAATTACGGAGCCAGAACAAGCTGAAGCTATTTTACTTACAGAGCAGGCCGACTTTATCGCTTTAGGTCGAGGTATTCTTTATGATCCTCGTTGGCCTTGGCATGCGGCGGAAAAACTCAAACAAACCATAAAAGTAGCGCCTCAATATTTACGTTGTGCGCCTCATGGTAGCAAAGGCTTTTTTAAATAGTGATATTAAGCCACGGGGAATAATAGGATGTTATTAAGTGTATCCGTGGCTTTTTCTTTAAAAATTATTATGATGCTGTAGAGAAACGGCAAACAGAAGTATATTGCGTTGTAAAAATGGGGCGTAAATAAGATGAAAAAAGAACCTTTATTGCTTCAACCAAGAATTGCTTAAGACGATGTGTTTTGAATGCGGACACATCATCAGAGAATTAAGCATTCTTTGATGACTCATTAATTTATAGCGAGTCAGATTATGAAAAATAAACATTGGTCGCGTGTAGAATATCTACACGAAACAGTTAAAAATAAAAACATTATCATTAAAGGGCAACACAGTTATTACAGTGATTGTTGGGATGATGGTTTTGAAGCGTCTGTAGTTCGTTATCTTTATGGTGATGAAATTAGCCTACAATGGGAGCCATTGTGGGAAATTGATAAATTATATATTGGCGATTATGTCTGTATTGGCGCACAGGCGGTTATATTAATGGGTGGAAATCATACACATCGTATGGATTGGTTCTCACTTTATCCTTTTATGGATAAAATTGAGGAGGCCTATATTGGTAAAGGTGATACTCATATTCATGATGGTGCATGGATAGGAATGCGTGTAATGATAATGCCTGGTGTAACTATTGGAGAAGGTGCTATTGTTGCGGCTAATAGTGTTGTGTCCAAAAATGTTGAGCCTTACAGCATTGTGGGAGGAACACCTGCGCGACACCTTAAATATCGTTTTGAGCCAAAGATCATTGAGCAACTTTTATCTTTAAAGATCTACCAATGGTCAGAAAAGAAATTTGAAGCACTTAGACCTTTTTTATGCCAATCATCAATTGATAAATTATTAATCGCAGAAGCACAATTTATGGAATAATACGAAGCCCCTAAGCATGAATAAGCTTAGGGGTTTTTACTTAGAGTTTCTTTTAATAAATAGCATTAACATTTATAGAATGGAGTTGTCTTTTATTTGATCATTATCTCAAAATTAAAAATATTTTATTTTTATAAACAATGAACAAATTTATTTTTTTTAATTTACATTTTATTTCTTATTTTCCGTCTATTCTCTTTAGTTGTTGATTATTATTTGAATATAAATTAAAAAAAGTATTTTTTATTTATAATAAAGCTAATTATATGGTGGTGTTATTATCTTTAATTAATAGAGTTTCAAATTATTATTAGTTTATTTCATAAGATATATAATGTGTAAAAAATAAAATACATATTATTCTATATATGACTTTATTAATTTTGGAGCGATTTTGATATGACTAAAAATAAAGGTTTTAAGGTGAAGTTATTAGTTGTTTCATTATTATTATCACCTTTATCTTATGCAAATAATACGACCTTATTAGGTGGAAATAGTAAAGCGGATGGTAATGAATCTACGGCGCTTGGATATAATACTTGGGCACATTCAGACCAATCAACTGCAATTGGTGCTAATGCAGGTGCCGAGGGTGAAAATGCAACGGCAATAGGTCACAAAAGTACAGCAATAGGTGATAATGCGTTGTCGTTGGGAAGTGGTGCTATGGCTATAGGTGAAGGCTCCCTTTCTATTGGTTCTCAAGCTTATAGTGAAAATAAAGATTCCATTAGTATAGGGAAAGGGGCAATAAATAATGCTGAAAATGGCGTTATTTTAGGGAGTGGCAGTCGCCTTTCTGATAATGCAGATAATTCAGTTATTATTGGTAGTAAATCTTCTGGATCAGCAAGTAATGCGATTATATTAGGCGATAACAGTAGCAATAATCGCAATAATACATTATCAATCGGCAGTGATAAAAATCAGCGACAAATTATTAATGTAGCTGCAGGGACTGAAGATACCGATGCAGTAAATGTATCTCAATTAAAAAAAGAAAAAGATAATATTCTTATTGAGGCAGATAAACGTATTAATGACAACAATCAGAATATTTATAATAAAATTGAGCAAGAAAAGGATCGCATTCTTAAAGAAACAAATAATCAAATAAATGATAACAATAAAATAATAAAAGGTGATATTACTAAAGCAAATGAGGAGGTATTAAAAAGAAGTGAAATAAAAGCAAATGAATTAGCCAATAGCGCAGAGAAAAAAGCAAATCAATATACTGATAGTAAAATAGAAAAAAACCAAGAAAATACGATTAATTATATCAATGAAGCAAAAAATGAATTTTATATCTATAGTGATAATCAATATGCTGAAATAAAATCAGGCGCCGAAGATTATATAAATAATCGAGTTAATGAAGTGAAAGGCGATATTGAAAAAAACACCAACGATAAAGTTGATAAATCTGAAAGTAGAATTAAAGATTATACCAATAATGAAATAATAAAAGTTGAGAATAGTAGTAAAGAATATACGGATTTTAAAGTAAATGAACATCATGAGAAAACAGTGGAACATATCACCAACACTAGGGATGAAATTATTAGCTCAACAGACAGTAAAGTCAGGAAATTTGAAAGAAATGCCAATAATTACACGGATATAGAAATTAGTAAAATAGCCTCAGGTGTAGAAGGACTTATTGGTAAAAATAATGAGAAAATCATTAAAGAGCGTGAAAAATATATTACTCAAAAAGGAAATGAATATCTTAATATCACCAATAATGTTATTAATGAACGAGATGAATCCTTAAGAGAATACATTGATTCGTCAAAAAAAGATTCTATCTCTATTGCGAATGAATATACCAATAATAAGATTAAGAATATCTTTATTGATAATGATGTCGCACTCAATAATATGGATAATAAAATAGACAAAGCAGACAAAAGAGCAAGTGCGGGTATTGCCTCTGTCGCAGCGATGGCTAATATTCCCTACGTTTCAGCTCACACTTTTAGCCTTGGTGTGGGTGTCGGGAATTATCGTGATGCCAATGCGTTTGCAACGGGTGCTCAATATCAAATAACAGAGAGTGCTGTTATTCGTGTTTCTGCTTCATGGAATACGGAAGATCGTGCTGTTGTCGGTGGTGGTATGTCATATGGTTGGTAAATATTTTTTATATCGTATTACTTAGGATAAAAAGCAGAGATAGGTTGTTGCCTTTTTATAGATTCAACTGGCTTTTATGTGGTGGATTTGAATAATAAAGGTAACAGCCTTTGTTTTTTATAATGAGTAAATTATGATCTATCTTCATTCTGGTGGTGGCGTTTTTGAAAAACAAGCAAGAGTGAATCAGGCAGCAACGGAAAAAGCGCAAGAAATTGCTGAAAATAAGATAAAACAAGTAGTACAAGTGAGATCACTTTCAGACTTTCCAGTTGATATTGAACAGATTGGGGTGATATTACTGATTGAACCCACTATTGAGTTAGCGCTTGAAGTGGGGCGGCAGTATTCACAATTAGCGGATATTGTTATTGCTGAAAGTGCAACAGTAGGAAGGAAGCTGACTATTTGTCAGATTGAATTTGCAGTAACAAAAATTTGTGTTCTCTGATTTTTAGATTTATTCAGTTATCCACATTAACTGTGGATAACTCTTGCCTTACATGTTAGTAATCTTATTATATATTGATTTTATTGAATATTTTATATTGATTGAAAAATATCCATTTAATTTAGTGTTCTTATTGCTTTGTTATTATTCAAGATAATAAAGAACATCATAAAATAATGAAGTTTTTCATTAAGAGAGATAAAAAGTATAATCAATCTCTCTATAAGATACTATTTGTCGAATAATGGCGTTGGTTTTCCGTCATGATCAACCGCAACGAAATTAAACTGACCATGGATCACTTCTTCACGACCTTCTGCGTACATATCTTCAAGAAAAATAGAAACATTTACTGTCAAACTTGTACGCCCAACACGAATAACTTCTCCCACTAATTCAATAATCGTACCTGATGGAATAGGGTGGTTGAAATTTATTTTTTCGGTTGAAACCGTCACTAGACGTTTACGACTAAAGCGAGTGGCGGTAATAAATGAAACTTCATCCATCCAAGCTAATGCCGTGCCACCAAAGAGTGTTGAGTGGTGATTAGTTGTGGTGGGGAATATAACTTTAGATACACGGGTGACTGAATTTTTAATTTTATCTTGTAGCTCAGGAGATAAGTCAGAGATGGACATAACAATAAAGCCTTTTTCTTTTATACGGTAGGGATAAATTCCCCACAGTATAAAATAGAGTAAATTGAAAGCAAAGCAGATGAATGACTGATTATGGCGTTTATAATTAAAAGGTTATTTTGCCAGTTAAAAAGAGTGCAGCATCTCCTGTTAGTAAAACTCGATTATCTTTTAGTTCACAGTCGATATTTCCACCTCGTTTTGAAACTTGTCTTGCTTGTAACTGTGTTTTATTGAGTTTATTCCCCCAAATTGGTGCTAATACACAATGTGATGTACCTGTAACAGGATCTTCATTCACACCTTTTACAGGGGCAAAGAAGCGAGAAATAAAGTCAAAAGGAGAATGACCTTTCGCTGTGATAATAACACCAGGTAAAGGTAGCTGTGAGATTTGAGTGAAATCCGGTTGGTAGTTAATGACGGTTTCTGGATCGGATAAAAAGCAAACATAACGATCATGTGCTTGCCAAACTTCATCGATTTGTAATGCTAATTTTTCTTCAAGCGTTGATTTTATCTCGTTATTTAATGTCGCAGGTATCGCTGGAAAATTCAGTGTGAAGAGAGGATCTTGACAAGAAACAGTGAGCTCACCTGAAAGAGACTGGAATTTAAAGCACTTATTAGGAGACTGTTTTATTGTTTTTAATACAAACGCTGTGGCTAATGTTGCGTGTCCACAAAGAGGAACTTCAATTTTAGGTGTAAACCAACGAATATGATCGCCAACTAAAAACGCGGTTTCAGGTAAATTAATCTCACTAGCAAGTGTAATTAAGGTGTCATCAGGCAACCATTCTTCTAACAAAACGACAGCAGCGGGATTTCCTGAAAAAGGCAGAGAGGAAAAAGCATTAACATAATAAATAGGAAGAACTGTCATCGCATTACCTTAGTGATAAACTGTCAATAAATAGAAGGTAATGAGATTAAGTGTTTTAAATATCGGGTGCAATACTTAAAAATAGTGTTCGAATTGTAAGATATAAAAGCAAAAAGCCATGCCTCAGTATGAGATAGACATGGCTTTAATAATTAACCTATTAGATTAAGCTTGTGCTTTCTCTTTGCTGTCTGCACTTTGTAAAAGCTTACGAACTGGAATAATCAGTGCCGCAAGAACAACAGCACAAATCACCAGAGCGATAGAAACATGAGAGAAGAAATCAGGCATTACATCCAGTTTGTCTGGACGGATATTTCCCCCCATTAGACCTGCTGCCAAATTACCTAATGCACTTGCACAGAACCATAATCCCATCACCTGACCACGCATTTTAGCAGGCGCTAAAATAGTCATTGTGGCAAGACCAATTGGGCTTAAGCATAATTCACCCAATGTTAGCAATAAAATACTGCCAATTAACCAAAGCGGTGAAACACCTTGTCCTGTTGCAATCACACTTTCAGATGCAAACATCATGACGGTAAAGCCACCCGCTGCAAATAAAATACCAATCACAAACTTAGTCATACTGCTTAAATTCATATTCTTACGTGCCATCATTGGCCATAACCAGCTAAATACAGGCGCAAGAATAATAATAAACAAGGCATTAACAGACTGGAACCATACTGCAGGGATCTCAAAACCCATAAAGTTTAAGTCAGTATAGTCATTGGCAAATAAGTTAAATGAGGTCGGTTTTTGTTCGAATGCAGACCAGAAAAGGGCTGCAGAAACCAGCAAGAGGAAACAAACAAATAAGCGAGAACGGTCGCTACTACTTAATCCTGCAAAGAGGAATAAATAGATAAAATAGGCGATAACACTACCGGAAATCACATAGACCATAAAGTTAGCCACAATAACTGGGTTAAAAGGAATAACACCAGAAATAATAAGACCAACAATGGCGATAAGAACGACAGATAACGCTAAGATCCACTGACCGACATTACGACGAACAACGGTTGGGCGATCCCAACTTGAATCTAAACCGACTTCACTATCAAAGCGACGCATGGTCGGTACTGCGTAAAAGCGGAAAATCAGTAACGCAACAAGCATACCAATTCCACCAATCCCAAAGCCCCAATGCCAGCCATAATCACGTACTAAGAAACCGGTGATGAGTGGTGCAATAAATGAGCCCATATTGATACCCATATAAAATAAGGAGAATCCGCCATCACGACGAGTATCATCCCTTTTATATAAGGTTCCTACCATCACAGTGACACAGGTTTTAAATAGCCCTGTACCCAATACAATCAGTAATAAACCGATAAAGAACAGATCTTGTGACCAAAACGCTGAAAGTGCGATGGATAGGTGCCCTAACGCGATAAAGATAGAGCCATACCATACTGCTAGGCGCTGACCTAACCAGTTATCAGCTAGCCAACCTCCAGGTAGCGATGTTAAATACACACCGCCTGCGAAAATACCCACAATAGCAGATGCCTGCTCTCTGGGGATTTCCATGCCACCCTCATAAACGGTTGCCGCCATAAATAGAATTAATAATGGGCGAATACCATAGAAAGAAAAGCGTTCCCACATTTCGGTGAAGAAAAGGGAGCTTAATGGATATGGGTGGCCAAAGAAAGTTCGGCTAGATTTTGAGTGAGTAGATTGCATCTTAAATTCCCAAAAAAAACCTCTACAGGTCGTTTGCAAGTAAAAAGAACAAAATATTAGCTAATGGTGAAACAAAATTATTTCATTCTGTTATCAATATCCACTGCATTTAATTAATATATTTTTAACATACTTTCGTCAGAATTTAGCGACTAAAAGTATATTTAATACTTTATAAACCATTTTTTGGTGCAAAAGTCGATAAAAATCTCATTTTGCAATAGTTAACCTTGCAATTTTTTGAAAAAAGAGCACAAGAAAATTTTAGATGCCTTAACAAATGGGTGATGAGAATGTTCTTAATAAACAATAAATTATAAAAAATAGAATAAAAAAAATAACAATTGAGCCTTTAAATGTAAAAGTGTAATTTTTGGAAGAAAAAAAACGCTTAACTTATCTTATTTGTGGATTTTTTGACTACTTTCCTTGTGGTGTTCTAAAGCTTAACCAAGAGTAAATAAGATTAAAAAAGACAACGGCAGCGGTGAAATAAAAAACAGCTCTAAATCCATAGCTTGCCGCAACAAAAGCCCCCATTAACGGTCCTGTAACATTTCCAACATCTCTGAGTGCTTGGTTATAGCTGAAAATTCGACCCGCAATAGCAGGGGTAATATTATAGAGAATAAGCGTTTGTACCGCAGGTAACATGGCCGCATTGACTGCGCCAAGTAAAAAACGTAGTGCGCCAAGTTCCCAATAGTTACTGACCAATGCCATTGGAATTAGCATAAAAATAGAGAGTCCGAGGGTAAAAAGAAGGACTTTATCAGGGCCAATTCGGTCACCTAATTTACCGAAACGAGGTGCACTGATCAGTGCGGCAATACCCGGTACGGAGGCAACAACACCACTGATAAAAGCAAGGTTGCTGACTGAACCTGTTAACTCACGGATATAAAGTGTCAAAATAGGCGTCACAGAGCCTGTTGCTACTTGGATGATCATTGTGGTGAAAAACAGGCATACAACGAGTCTTTTATTCTTAAGTGATGAAAAGACCTGTTTTGTGGTGAGTGCATCTTTTTTAGAAACAGGCGTGAAGTTTTCACTTACGAAAAAAAGAGTGACTAAAAAGCAAATAAATAAAACCGCAGACGTAATAAAAAAGACAGGTCGTAAACCATAGAGATCGGCAAGCATACCGCCAATTAAAGGGCCTATTAATGCGCCACTCACAGCACCTGTTGAAAGTGTACCTAATGCCCAGCCGCTTTTTTTAACCGGAACCTGGGTGGCAATTAACGCATTTGCATTCGGAACAAAGCCACCTAATACACCAAGCAAAGCTCGTAGTACTAATAATTGCCATATATTTTGAGCAAATCCAATTAATACCATTACAATCGCCATACCAAGGGCAGAACGTAACAGCATTAATTTTCGTCCTTTTCTATCTGATAATTTTCCCCAAAAAGGTGCTGCGATGGCTGAAAAAAGGAAGGTAATACTAAAGGCAACCCCCGTCCAAAGATTAAGCTCTTCGTGATCGGTTATACCAAGTTCTTCTACATAGAGTGGAAGAAAAGGCATGATCAAGCTAAAACCTGCACCAGTTAGAAAACAGCCAAACCAGACAATATAGAGATTACGTTTCCAAGAATTATTTCGGGGTTTGAGATCCATGTTACTCCTTTAGCCGAGAACGAGAGAGTAAACCAAGAAAATAGACTGAAAATAACCGTAGCGATGTTGAACGTGGCAACAACGAGTCGGTTTTCTTATTTTATGATGAATAAGAATATAGCCATGATACAGAATAAGTGCGATAGGTCTTGCTCTTATAATGTGTTTTGCAGGAGTTTACAGCTTGTGCTGTTATTGGTTTTATTATTGTTATTTCAGTGCATTGCAATATGACAAAGTGGCTGTTTGAGCGTAAAACAGCCACTCTGTAATTAGTGTACTTTCTTTATTTCGTTATATAAAGAAGCCTCACCTTCTGGGCGAGTTTTAAAGCGACGATGCAACCACATATATTGGTCTGGTGCGCGTAAAATCTCTTGTTCAACCACTTTATTCATCGCTTTAGCTGTATTTTCCTCATTATCAATAGGAAAATCAGCAACAGGTGGGGAGATAATTAACTCATAACCTTTGCCTTCAGGTAAGCGTTTTGGGGTAAATGGAATTAATGCGGGATTGCTGGTTTTTGCCAGAATATAAGTGCCTGTTGTTGTTGCCGCTTTATCAACTGCAAACAACGGTACAAAAACACTTTTACGAGGACCATAATCATGGTCAGGTGCATACCAAATAATTTCACCTGCTTTTAAACTACGGATCATGCCTTTGACATCTTTTCTGTCGAGCATAAATTTATTAGAGCGTAGTCGACCCCATGTTTGTAGCCAGTCCATAACGGGATTATCGTTAGGGCGATAAACACCCACGCCAGGATTACAAATACCAAAAATCCTAGCGCCAAGCTCTAGTGTCAGAAAATGGATCCCAATAAGTAAGATCCCTTGTCCTGAGTCTTTAACCTTTTTGATATGTTCAAGCCCACTGACTTTAAACCAGCGTTTAACTCGCCATTCAGGCCAAAACCAAGCCATTCCTGTCTCAAATAATCCCATGCCAACAGATTCAAAATTTTTATTAACTAAGGCTTCTCGCTCGCTTTTCGGCATCTGTGGAAAACAGAGTTCAAGATTACGTTCCGCTATTTGGACGCGTTTTTTTAAAAAAACTTTCGAAAAACGACCTAGGCGTGTACCTAGCCAATAAATGACAGGATAAGGAAGGAGAACCAGAATATAGAGTAATCCAATCCCGAACCAAGTCAGCCAATATTTAGGCAACAAAAATGATTTTTTAAATGGAGGTGACTTTATCATAAGCCTATCTATTTACTATTTTTCCAATGAATATCTTATATTGTGACACTTTTTATCGCAGATAAGAAATTTTGTCATAAATTAGGTGAAATTATTTCGATGCCTTGTAATGCCGTCACTAATTCAGCGATATTTTTAGCCGCCATTTTATCCATCACTTTTGCTCGATGAACTTCAACCGTTCTTATTGAAACACAAGCAACTTCAGCGATTTCGCGGTTCATTAAACCTTGAATAACATAATATGCAATGTCTTTTTCTCTGGGGGTTAATGATGAATAGCGACGACGAATATCATGTGCTGTAAACCGGGTGTTCGTTTCAATAAAAGCGACATCTAGGGCTGATAGTAGTGCATTGCTATCAACGGGCTTTTGTAAAAAATCAATAGCGCCTTTTTTGATCTCTCCAACAGCCATCGGGATATCACCATGACCCGTTAAAAAAATCACAGAAAGAGTACTGTGTTTATCAATTAAATACTGGTGGACTTGTCTACCATCAGGTTTTGGCATTCTCATATCTAACAATACAACTCCTTGTTGATAGAGATTGACGTTGTTGATAAAGAACTCGCTATCATTCCAAACATGGGCTGAATAACCTAAGCTTTCTAATAAAAACTGACAAGCATCAGTGACAGCAAGATCATCATCAACAAGATGAATTGTTGGCATTTTTTCTCCGTTATTTATTGTTGTTAGGGAAAATAAGTGTGATTTTTAATCCGATGTTATTTTGTTCGTTTTGCTGATTTTCAATGTGAATATCCGCGCCTTGAGAAAGTAACAATCGCTGGCAGATCACTAAACCTAATCCAAGTCCTTCCGTTTTTGTTGTGTGGAATGGGGAAAAGGGCTGTTCTAGCTGGCTATGGCTCATTCCGCCAGCATCATCTTCAATCACTACAAGCAATCTATCAGGTGCTTTATGTGTGCTAATTTTCAGGTTCTTCGCACCGGCTTGCAGGCTATTGGTAATTAAATTCGATAAAATCTGCTCTAATAAGGTTTCAGGTAAACATAAGGTATCTTGTTCATTAATATCAATTTTCAGTGAAACCTGAGGGTATTTATCTTCTACGCGTAAAAGTTTCCAAATATGTTGAACACATTCCGCAATATTTTGGTGAGAAAGCAAAATTGTCTCGGTGTTAGGTGTCTGTTTTCCAACCCATAAACGTAGATTTCTAATGATATCAGCACCGCGTTGTGCTTGCTTATCTATTTGTTGCAATGCAGGTAGCAAAGGGTGTGATTCATTCTCTTTTTTCAGGCGAATAACGCTCCCTTGTGCATAGCTTTTAATTGCCGAAAGTGGTTGATTAAGTTCATGAGCAAACCCTGATGCCATCTCTCCCAAGATATTTAAACGTTGAGCCAGTTCTAATTCTTCTTTTTGCTGTCTTAATCGATTATGTGCCTGTTCTAATTGTCGGCTGCGACGTCTAACTAAATAGCTGACCCAGACTTGGTTTAGGATAAGGAAAAGGATAGCCGCCAATGAAAGACCAATAATAAATCGGTGTTGAATAGCCCAGCTTTGTGCATCTTGCCAAAGCTGTCTTTGTCGTGGATGTTGGTTGACTTCCCTTAATAAATTTTCAACTTGTGTATGTGAAGCAGGAGCACCCCATTTCATCGGTTTACTCTCATCGGTGAGTAAAACACGTGTCACTTTATCAACGAGCTCATCAGGAACGGTATCTAGCGCTGCAAATGACCAATTAGGGTAGAGCGGTGTACTGGTTAAACAAGGGGCATTGGTTTGGTAGGAAATCAAGGGGCGGTAATCACTTTTACGAATAAGCCCCTCACTATCCATATTTTCCAGTAAACAGACGGGAATGATTGCCGCGTTAATATCTTTATCTCGTAAGAGATAAAGTAATGCATCAGCCGGAAAACCAGTGAAACGTAATGTGAAATCTTTATCAGGATCAATACCTTTTTCTCGTAGCGCTTTGTAACCTAAGAGATAGCCACCAAAGGCATCAGGCGCAATGGCACCAACACGTTTTCCGATCAAGTCATGAGCAGACGTCATCGGGCTATCATTCCGCACAAGAATGAGGCTACCGATGACATTTCGTGTTGTGTTATCAGGTTCATAGCCGGAGCGTAAGGAGAGCAACCAACGTAATGGAAAAGCATTATCTAATTGAACAAATTGCGCCGGATTTGTGAGTAAGAAATCAACACTTTTTTTCGCAACCGCTAACTTCATCTCCTCCAGATTTAACGGTATTAACACAAAGTTTTCTGACGGAAACTGTTCATTTAATGTGTCAACAAGTGGATGCCAATGTCTTTGCGTGGTTGCATCACCACGTAGTGCTAAAACACCGATTGTCCACTCTTTTGCTGTGGCTTGTAGAGGAAGTACAAAAAAGAGCAGTAATAACCCAATACTTACTGCATTTCTTATCCCAATTGTCTGTTTTATCGTCATAAATATCTAATGTTAAATATTGTCTTGGATCAAGTTCGCACTTGGTATGTGGTAAACCACAATAGGTGTTGTCTTCTGTAGTTTTTACAATGCACTTATAACAAAACACATACTTTTTAATTTCTATTTCCTTCACTCATAGTGAGATTGTGTTATTGAGTGATGCTGGAGACAAATATGGATCTTGGAAAACGAAAATTTTTACAACAATTAGGGGTCCTTACTGCGGGTGCTTCAATAGTTCCTTTAGCTGAAGCCAGCATTAAATTATCACCTGAGCGTCGTGAAGGCTCGGAAGATAAACGTTACGGAATGCTGATTGATTTACGCCGTTGTGTAGGGTGCCAGTCCTGTACAGTAAGCTGTAATATTGAAAATCAGACTCCTCAAGGACAATTTAGGACGACAGTAAACCAATATCAGGTTGCTATCAAGGGGCAAGAGGGGATAACCAACGTCTTACTGCCTAGATTGTGTAACCATTGTGATGAACCACCTTGTGTACCTGTTTGCCCTGTTCAAGCGACTTTTCAACGTAAAGACGGCATTGTTGTTGTTGATAATGAACGTTGTGTTGGTTGTGCTTATTGTGTTCAAGCATGTCCTTATGATGCACGTTTTATTAATCACTCAACACAAACAGCAGATAAATGCACTTTCTGTGCACATCGCCTCGAAGTTGGATTACTGCCTGCGTGTGTGGAATCTTGTGTCGGCGGTGCGCGTATTATCGGTGATATGAAAGATCCTGATAGCACTATCAGCAAAATGCTGCGTACACACGAAAAAGAACTGAAAGTATTAAAACCAGAAAGCGGTACATTGCCACAAGTTTTCTATCTTGGCCTCGATGATGCATTTGTACAACCGTTAGTCGGTCAAGGACAACCCGCATTATGGCAGCAGGAGGTTCACTCATGATCTCGCAAGTTTCTCAAATTCAAGAAGTCATCGCGATCCCTCAAGAATATTTTTGGTTACCTTGGGCTGTGCAATATTTCTTTTTTATCGGTATTGCTTGTAGTGCAACGCTTTATGCGTGCTGGCAGTGCTGGAAAGGTCGTACAGGTAATCAACGTTTAGAAGCAGTTGCTGTATTTATTGCAGTCACTGCCGGTATTACGGCACCACTTGCTTTAACGGCAGATTTACACCAAACAGCACGTGTGTGGCATTTTTATGCTTATCCAACACCGTGGTCATGGATGGCATGGGGCTCGCTATTACTGCCGTTATTCTCAGCATTTAGCATGCTTTACTTTGCTGCGATGGTTGTTCGCTTAGTCTGGAAACGTGAATACAAATTAACGCGTTGGATAGCATTAGCTTGTTCATTAACTGCGATTGGCTTGCTGTTATACACAGGTCGTGAAGCTTCTATCTTAAAAGCAAGACCTGTGCTGTATACCTACTGGCTACCAATACTACTGTTTTTTAGTGCAATGCAAGTATTACCGACATTACTCGCATTGGGTACACGTCGTGAACCTGTACATCAGCGTGAATTAGCGATGTGGTTTGTGAGTTCGCTGATGTTATTAGCAGTATGTACGGGTTTTTGGGTTGCTGGCGATACGATTTCAGGTCAAGCAATTAGAGAACAATTAGCAATGGGAAGTCTTGGCTGGTGGAGTGCCATGGGCGTTATCGTACTATGGGGCATCTCTGTCGCGATGGGACTTTTGATGGCAAAACAAGCACGTTCGGTTGCATTTATTACCATCATGGCATTTGTATCAATGGGACTTGCGTGGGTATTACGTTGGTTAATGTTGATGGGTGCTCAATACATTCCAAAATATAACATAATTACAAACCCTTATGAGTTTACGCTAGGTAATGATGGACTGATGGCAATTGTTGGTACATTTGGATTGTGGATAGCGTTAACCATTTTATTTAGAGAAAGTATTCGTTGGGTTGTCAGGAGAGTGCAGCATGGCTAAGTTTACAAGACGTCAATGGCTTAAAGGTGGGTTAGTTATCGGTGGTATTGCCGCATTTGCTGCCAGCTACCGTGATGTTGCTAAACGTGCCATAGATGGTTTAGTTGATGGCACATCAGGCAAAGTGACACTTGATAGGATCAACGGAAACTCTTTATTACCTGAAGGTAAAGTTGTCAAAGACGCAAAATGGCAAGCAAATACAGATCAATCGGTTTGTATGACGCAATGTTTTGGTTGCTGGACACAATGCGGTGTGCGTGCTCGTGTTGATAGAGCAAATAATAAAGTTTTACGTATTGCAGGTAATCCTTATCACCCACTTTCTCATGATCATCATTTTGGCTATAACATGCCAATTAAAGAAGCATTTGAAAAAATGGGGGGGGAAAGCGGTTTAGAAAATCGCTCTACGGCTTGTGCTCGTGGTGCCACTATGATGGAAAGCCTTGATAGCCCAACACGTATTCTTGAACCGATGAAACGCGTGGGTAAACGCGGTGAAGGTAAATGGAAACGCATCAGTTTTGAGCAGTTGATCCAAGAAATTGTTGAAGGTGGCGATCTGTTTGGTGAAGGTCATGTTGATGGTTTACGTGCCATTCGTGATTTAGAGACGTTAATTGATCCAAAGCAACCCGCTTTAGGTCCTAAAGCGAACCAATTATTGATGACAAATGCGGGGGATGATGGACGTGATACGTTTATTCGTCGCTTTGCTCAAAACTCATTTGGTAGTAAAAACTTTGGTGCTCATGGCTCTTATTGTGGATTAGCGTACCGTGCTGGCTCGGGTGCGTTAATGAATGATTTAGATAAGAACGCCCACGTTAAGCCTGATTGGGATTACGTTGAATTTGCGCTATTTTTAGGAACATCACCAGCACAATCAGGTAACCCATTTAAGCGTCAAGGTCGTCAGTTAGCTAATGCGCGAATGAGAGATTCGTTTAATTATGTGGTTGTTGCACCGGCTTTACCTTTAACAACGACATTAGCCAACGATCATGGGCATTGGGTTCCTGTTCAACCAGGAACGGATGCGGCTTTGGTGATGGGGATGATCCGCTGGATCATTGAGAACAATCGCTATAATGCAGAATATCTGTCAGTACCAAGCGAAGTTTCAATGAAAAATGTGGGTGAGAAAAGCTGGACGAATGCGACTCACCTTGTGATCTGTGATGAAAAACATCCTCTGTCAGGGCAAATGCTGACCACTGCACATTTTAATGATGTTGCTGAGGGGGAAGAAGTCAACTTGGTTCTCTCACGTGAGGGTGAATTAACACCAGCAACAAAAATTGATCGTGCTGAACTGTTTGCAACGCATAAAGTTACATTAAAAACAGGTGCTGAAGTTACCGTAAAATCGAGCTTCCAATTACTTGATGAAGCCGCTAAACGTATGACACTGGCAGAATATAGTGAGCGCTGTAAAGTACCAGAAACAACAATTGTTGCATTAGGTCGAGAATTTACCGCTTATGGCCGAAAAGCTGCGGTGATCTCTCATGGCGGCATGATGGGTGGGAATGGTTTCTATACCGCGTGGAGCGTGATTATGCTTAATGCGCTAATCGGTAACTTAAACCTTAAAGGTGGGGTATCTGTTGGTGGCGGTAAGTTTAATGGTGCAACCGATGGCCCATGTTACAAAATGGATAGCTTTAAAGGTAAAGTTAAACCAAAAGGTATGGTGTTATCACGCAGTAAAGCCGCTTATGAAAAATCTGATGAGTACCGTGAGCGTGTAGAGAAAGGCGAATCTCCATACCCAGCCAAAGCACCTTGGTATCCGTTTGCTGCAGGACAATTAACTGAACAGTTAGGCTCCGCATTAGCCGGTTATCCTTATTCATTAAAAGCATGGATAACGAATATGACCAACCCTATATATGGGATTGCGGGTATTCGCCAAGTGATGGAAGAACGCTTGAAAGATCCTAAGCATTTACCTTTAATTATTGGTATTGATGCTTTTATGAATGAAACCACTGCGTTGGCGGATTATATTGTTCCAGATACGCATAACTTTGAAAGCTGGGGATTTAGTGCGCCTTGGTCTGGTGTTCAAACTAAAGCAAGTACAGCGCGCTGGCCGATTATTGAACCTCGTGTTGCAAAAACCGCAGAAGGGCAGCCAATTTCAATGGAAACATTCTGCATCGCTGTGGCAAAAGCTTTAGATTTACCCGGTTTTGGTGAAAAAGCGATTGAAGATATGGAGGGTAACTTCTATCCAATCAATAGTGCAGAAGACTATTATTTACGTGTTGCAGCCAATATGGCATTTATGGGAGAAAAACCTGTTGCACCAGCAACCAATGAAGATATTTTATTGAGTGGTGTAGACCGTATTTTACCTGCAATAACCTCAACGTTAAAAAATGAAGAAGTCCTTCAAGTTGCGTATATCTATACACGAGGGGGTCGTTTTGCACCTTATGAAAAAGCATGGAATGGTGATGAAACTGGACCACAGTGGAAAAAGCCATTACAGATTTGGAATGAAGAGGTTGCGAAAAATCATCATGCAATAACAGGTGAACGTTATAGTGGTTGCCCAACTTATTATCCACCACGTTTATCGGATGGTAGTGATATTCATCAACACTATCCTGAAGAGCAGTGGCCATTAAAATTAATGTCCTTTAAGTCTCATGTGGTGAGCAGTTCAACCAGCATGATCCAGCGTTTAAGAATGGTAAAACCGAGTAATTTAGTCGCAATTAATCCTCAAGATGGTAAAAAATGGGGTGTTAATCATGGTGATAAAGTTCGCATTGTGACACCTGGTGGACAAGTTGAAGCTGAAATTAGCTTACTTGATGGCGTAATGCCTGGCGTTCTAGCGATTGAACATGGATATGGGCATCAAGAGTTAGGCTCTCGTCAGCATTACTTAGATGAACAACCATTACCGATGGATAAAGGTATTGGCAGCGGTATCAACCTGAATGATTTAGGGTTTGCTGATCCTACACGTCAAATTACTAATACGTGGTTAGATTGGGTATCGGGTGCATCTGTGCGTCAAGGTTTACCTGCTAAGATTGAGCGCATCGCTTAATTATCAAATTGATATTTTAAATCATCACTTCACTCTCTATTAAAGAAGAGTGAAGTGATTGCCCTACAAATCAGTTTTACGTTATATCTTGTATAAGATAGGGCGCTATTAGTTTAATTATTTTAATATCATATGTACCCTACATACATAATATTATAATAAATTTAAGGTGGCAAACACGCCTATTAGCCACCTCATTTACAGTGAGTAATAATGGGAATTGGACTCCTTTTTTCTTCTATTCCTTATTTGATTGAAATTTAATAGGATTATTTCTCATATATGTATTTTAAAATATTATATATGAAAAATAATTCAATTCGATTTTTCACATTAATCTTTTCGGTAATATGCCTTTTGTGTGAATATACTGTGCTACTACTAATGGACAGTTTTTTAGCAATTTGATGATTTGGTATTTCATTCATCCAATAATTAATAATTTTTTGTTCTTGTAAACTAAAAATAGAGCATAACGAATGTTTATAGGTTGGAAAGAAAACTTGGCACCGAGAAGTAAACAATGATGTCTTTTCAAGCACCCAAGGAAGTATCTTTTTAGGGAGAATAAAACAGTTATTTGTCAATGCAATAGGTCGTTCTTTGTCTGGGTAGTTAGCATCAATGTAAAGATAAAGCCGACAGCTTTTTGTCGAAATAAAAAAAAGTTGCAAATGTGGACAATGTGCTATTTCTCGACAATATTTTGTGAGATCAATAAATATAATATCTGGCATTGAGTGATTAATATAATTATTGGCTTCTTGTATAGATGATATATCAATTATCTCATGTCTTACATTTTTTTTCGAAAAATAATGTTTTATACCATTACGAGTAAAAAAACATTCGTCAATAATTAATACTTTCACGAATAACTTCCTTGTTTGTAGCTGTTTTGATTTATTAAAATAAAGATAACCTTATTTTATGTCAATTCGGCTTATATGCTCTTTTTTTGAAGATATATCGAATAAAAATGTTATGATTATTTTTTCATTAAATGGAAGTTGATTTATTAATATAACTAATTATTAATATACAGAAGGTCGGGTTTATATGGATATAAATAACATGTAACAGAGGATTGTAGAGAAATAAAATGAGAACAGGAGTACCACGTACTCCTGCTTTGTGTTCGCTATCTTTTCTAGATCTTTTTATTAATGCTTGGTGTTGTCTGTAACAGAATCTTCAGATGACTCAATTTTATCAATACCTGCTTGAAGAATATGAATCAACTGCTTCGCGATATCTGTTGTGAGCCAAAGTGTCTTATCTACAACTGCGTTTTCTGGATGATGTTCGTTTTCAGGAAGATAATGTAAACGCAACATCATGGCATCGTAGATGTCAACGGTACTGATGTCCCAGCCTACAACAGGATGTGTCTGAATAACTTCATTTTTTCTACTCATAATACCTCCTAATCATACAACCGGTTTTGACTAAGAGAGAAGCGCCCACACAAAGTGGTTACTTTTCAGTATACGAGATTTATCGTGATTACAAAGATAAATTTTTGTTATTACAAAAAAATGTGTGCTGGCTCTGATAAAAGAGTAATGCACCATTAACAGTCGAACAAATGTTATATGGTGCATTTTAGATAAATATCAAGGGGGAGGATTAATCGACAGTGATATCCCAATGAATATTTTCATTTGCTAAGAACGGGATCAGTGCTTCATTACCACAAAGGATTTGTGCTGGAGCTTCAACCGCTTTTTCAGTTAATGTGATGGTTCCTTCATTAACGGGTAAACCATAAAAACGAGGGCCATTTAGAGAACAGAATGCTTCAAAGTGTTGTAATACATTGAGTTCTTTAAATACGGTTGCGTAAGCTGCCAGTGCAGTTGGTGCATTAAATACCCCAGCACAACCACAAGATGATTCTTTGCGATGTTGTAAGTGAGGGGCAGAATCTGTACCTAAGAAAAAGCGAGAATTTCCTGATGCAACCGCTTCTCTTAGTGCTTCTTGGTGAACGTTACGTTTAAGAATAGGTAAGCAATAGAGGTGAGGTTTTACACCACCAACCAACATATGATTGCGGTTAAACATTAAATGTTGCGGAGTAATGGTGGCACCGAGAAATTCATTTCCTTCTAATACATACTGAGCGGCTTCTTTAGTTGTAATGTGTTCAAAAACAATCTTTAGCTCAGGAAATTGTTTACGTACAGGAGACATAACGCTATCAATGAAACGTGCTTCTCTATCAAAAATATCAATACTTGAAGCCGTGACTTCGCCATGGATCAGCAATGGCATGCCGATTTTTTCCATCACACTTAAGATCGGATAAATCTTTGTAATATCAGATACACCATGGCTTGAGTTAGTTGTTGCATTTGCAGGATAAAGTTTACAAGCAGTAAAAACACCTTGTAAGAAACCTTGTTCGACTTCTGAAGGCTGTGTGCTATCTGTTAAATAGCAAGTCATTAACGGTTCGAAGTTATCTGTGGCAGGAATAGCGGCTTTGATGCGATCACGGTAAGTGCGAGCAGCTTCAATTGTTGTAACCGGTGGAACAAGGTTTGGCATGACAATAGCTCTGCCAAAGTAACGACTGGTATAAGGAACAACAGTTTTTAGCATGTCATCATCACGAAAGTGAACATGCCAATCATCAGGGCGGCGAATAGTGAGGGTGATAGGTTGTGCAGTGGTCATATACCGGCTCCGTGTGTCTTAGGAAAATCGAAAGATCAAGGATTGGATTGGACTAGATAGTCAAGCCGGAAACGTATGCTAATACGAAAACGATTAAATAGCTACCATTTAATCGCATTTTTTTATTATATTTTTGGAATGATGTAAGGTGAAACAGAGAATAAAATCAAAAGGTTACGAGGGTGACACAAAAAGAAATGGCTCCTCCAACTGGACTCGAACCAGTGACATACGGATTAACAGTCCGCCGTTCTACCGACTGAACTATGGAGGAACATCATTAAGTGGCGTGTATCATATAGTGGGTGATTTGATATGTCAAAGGACAATCGACGATATTTGTTTAAGTGCATAGATAAACAACACATTGTGTGTTTCTAAAACAGATAATCTAAAAAGGAGGCAGTGAATATTTTAAAATGATTATTTTTTCACCCTGAAAACTGAAGATAAAGATAATAAATAAAGAGATAACGTATTTCACGGGCAACGCTGAGATCTGAAAAATAAAATAGATAGAAAAATAAGAAAGGTATTGATATTTGAAAAGATGTAAAGCAAAAAGCCCGCACTGTGATAGCGCGGGCTTTTCTAAATTTGGCTCCTCCAACTGGACTTGAACCAGTGACATACGGATTAACAGTCCGCCGTTCTACCGACTGAACTATGGAGGAAGCGAGTTCTCGTGAGAACGAGACGAATAATAGCGAGGGTGATGAACTTTGTAAAGTAAAAAAAGTGAAATAATAGTTTAAGTGGTTAAAAAATAACTAGTTTATGGTTTTTAAATCAAATAAGGTGGTTTTGAGTTTAAAAAACAGTCAGTGGAATAGTGTTGATTGAAATAATCTTATAAAAACACACTCTTTTATTGATGATTTTGCACTAACACGGCATTGAAATAGCAGATACAGATAAGATGGATATGCAAAAGATATAAAAGAAATAAATAAGAAAATAGAGGAATAAAAATTACGGATAAATAGAAAGCAAAAAGCCCGCACTGTGATAGCGCGGGCTTTTCTAAATTTGGCTCCTCCAACTGGACTTGAACCAGTGACATACGGATTAACAGTCCGCCGTTCTACCGACTGAACTATGGAGGAAGCGAGTTCTCGTGAGAACGAGGCGAATAATAGCTATCCTCGCTCACCTTGTAAAGTAAAAAAATGAAAAAAATAACTGTTTGCTCAAGAGTGCATCAGATTGTTTCTTTTTTGACAAAAATGTATAAAAAATAAATGGTTATCAGTAGAAATAATATGCGAAATTATATTTCTACTGGATGAAATATGTCTTATTTTGAGAAAAACGATAAGGTATTTTTTAAAAGAGGGTTTTTCATACTGTTTAGTAATACAATCTGACGAATTCAAAGACGAGTTAAAGATCCAGAGACGATGGATACTACGAATTTATCAGTACCGATGGTATTAGAGTTTGAACAATTTAAAAAAACACTTCTTCTACATACAAAAGATAAAGAAGGGGGATGGGATACTGCCGTTTCTGGTTTAGCATTATGTCGGTATACTTCTATGACAGAGTCAGAAGGTTGGATGTATGAACCAAGTTTGGCTATTGCTGCACAAGGTGCAAAGCAGATAACAATAGGGCTAGAGACAAATTGTTATCGTCCTATGAATATGCTTCTAACATCATCAGAAATCCCCACCTTTGCTAAAGTGTGTGAAGCTTCAAAAGAAACGCCTTTTTTAGCAATATTGCTAAAATTAGATCTCACGCTATTACCTGAACTGCTAGCTGAAAATAAGTTTGAATTACTACAAGAAAATAGCCAGATCCGAGCTCAACAAATTGTTCCAGCAACCGCACCAATCTTACAAGCAGTAACAAGGCTTATAAAACTAATAGATACACCAGAGGATGCCCCTTTTATAGCCCCTTTGATCCAAAAAGAGATCCTTTATTACTTATTACGATCAAATGATGGTGCACGTCAGCAACTATTAGCATCGCAACATCCTCAGTGTCGGCAAATTAGTCATGCACTTGATTGGATTAAACAACATTATCGCAAAACCATTCGGATTGAAGATCTCACCACATTAGTGGGTATGAGCACTTCTTCATTTCATTTTCACTTTAAAAAACGAATTGGCATGACACCATTGCAATATCAAAAATGGTTACGGCTGAATGAGGCGAGAAGGATCATGTTGATTGAAATGAGTGATGTTTCTGAAGCGGCATTTATTGTGGGGTATGAAAGTCCATCACAGTTTAGTCGTGAATATCAACGATTATTTGGGTTATCACCCTTAAAAGATATTCAACGGCTAAACGTATCGGGTTCAGAAAGGATATCTTTGGATTATTAGGCAAGAATAATGGAGAAATGAGTTAAGGCAGTAATAGATAATTGCGTTACAGTCAGTTTATTAATGGTGTGTATGCAAAGGAGTTTTGAAGTGACCAATGTTTTTATTATTAATGCTGCCAAAGAGTTTGATGGTTCTGAAGGGAAACTCAACGACCATTTAACGCAAATTGCCACAGAATTGTTGTCTTCACATCAGATCAATGTGCAATCAACACGCATTGATGATGGATATGATAATGACGAAGAAGTTGAAAAATACTTATGGGCTGATGTCATTATTTATCAAATGCCAGCATGGTGGATGGAAGGTCCTTGGATCTTAAAAAAATATATTGATGATGTATTTAGTGCTGGATACGGCAAAATGTATGTTGATGATGGTCGTACACGAAAAGATCCATCGAAAAAATATGGCTCAGGTGGATTATTACAAGGAAAAAAGTATCTTCTCTCTGTAACTTGGAATGCGCCCCTTAGATCTTTTGATGAGCAAGAACAGTTTTTTGAAGGAAAAGGTATTGATGCTGTCTATTTCCCATTCCATAAAGCGAACCAATTTTTGGGTATGGAAGGATTAAAAACCTTCGGAATGTTCGATGTTGTGAAACAACCGCAAATTGAACAGGATGTTGAAGCGTATAAAAAACATCTAAAACAAGAAATTATTGGGATAGCAGATTAGGGATTTATCTTGCTAGACATTAATTAGCTATCTATTAATCAAGATATTAATACAGATTAGATTTAGGTCGCTGATTTAGATGATGAAAGTGCAGAAAACAAAAAGCCCGCACTGTAATAGCGCGGGCTTTTCTAAATTTGGCTCCTCCAACTGGACTTGAACCAGTGACATACGGATTAACAGTCCGCCGTTCTACCGACTGAACTATGGAGGAAGCGAGTTCTCTTGAGAACGAGGCGCATAATAACGATGATATATCAGAGTGTCAACGTTAAAAGTGGATTAAATATCTATTTGATTGGTTTATCGACAAAGTGGCTAAATAATAGAAGTTATTCTCCGTGTTTTTGTATGTAACACGGAGAATCAATTAGGCTTGAGAGGATAATAGTGATGCTGAAATTGATTGTTGAACGGGATCAAATGCCATCAAGTACACATCGTAAAAATGAATTTCTTGTTTTTTACTAATAATCTCGCGAATATCTTCTTTTATTTGTTGAGATATCGCAGGGTGCTGGTAGATCTCATTTATGGCGTCATCAGAGAGTTTTTCAAAGGTATACCATTCACCGTTATAGCAGACACGTAAATCGAGAACACCAATATCTTCAAATTTATAGATAGGTTTTATATCAAATAACAAGATACCCGCCATCACTAAGAACATCACCGTAAAGAGAACTAGCGAGATAACACCGAAGTAAGGCGAATAAATTAATAACGCAGCGAGTAATATATAAGAGAGAACCATGCTAATACATAACCAGATATGGTTTTTTAAAAACTGACTATTAAAATGCGGTTTTCCGTCTCTTTTTTCTGCTTTATTGATACGGTCTAAATCACGCTCTAAGATTTCTTTTAATACATTCATTGTAAACACCTTAAGAGATGAATGTTGCAAACTTGTTTCTTGTTACTAGATTATCATGGGGACAAGATAAGCGGGTAGAACAGTTTTTTTAAATTCATCTATTAACTGTTATTGTTAGTCCATTAAGAATATTCTTAGTTGTTGTTAATAATAGAGATAAAATATCAAATAAATTTTATGCACAGTGATAAAAATAGAGGAAGAATTGTATTTTTAATGTGCAATTCGCATTTTTTTAATCTTTAGACGCATAAAACTATTGCTATTAAACTTGTCTCATGCGTTAATGAGTAAGGCCTCAATACAGACCTGATTTATGATTGACATTCTAAGTTAATGAGTTTTAAACAGCATCGCTTTTTGACCGTTTTCTTCATGTGTGCCCATAAGTTATAGGTAGTTCAGGCCAGTAGATGCCGAGAAGGCAACGTTTTATTGATATATAGGAAAGTCACATGTCTGACAAAATGAAAGGTCAAGTTAAGTGGTTCAACGAGTCTAAAGGCTTTGGTTTTATTACTCCAGCAGACGGAAGCAAAGACGTATTCGTTCACTTTTCTGCCATTCAAGGTAACGGTTTCAAAACTCTGGCTGAAGGTCAGAACGTAGAATTCACAATTGAAAACGGTGCAAAAGGTCCAGCAGCTGCTAACGTAACAGCACTGTAATTTAAAGCCTTTTAAAAATTTTCTTCAAGCCTGTCACCTTATGGTGGCAGGCTTTTTCTTTATGGGTAAAATAAAGAAAAAGAGAATGATAATATTTATCAGGAGAAAATATGCAGGTTAATGATAAGGTTGTTGTGAAAACAGATGGTGTTGACGATCGTGAAGGAACGATCCTGCTTATTGAAGAATTTAATGAGGGTATAATGTATTTAATATCACTCCCTGAATACCCAAAAGGAATTTGGTTCTTTAATGAAAAAGAGGGCGGTGAAGGTACATTTGTTAGACCAATACAGCAAAAGTGACCGACGTTTAGGTTCGGTTCATTTACATTTTAAAATCCGTTTCTTATACTTTTGCCTAAATTTTAGTTAGGAGAAAGCACCTTGGATACACAAAGTTGTAGGTTAATGATAAACCCATTAACCGAGAATAATTTTATTCAAAATAATAGGTAAGCTGTTTTCTTCACTAAAACTGCTTACCATTTTGGTGGGCAGTGCATTGCAATATTCCTTTCTTATATATTCTTATTATGCACATACCCAAATGATTTCCCTTATGCAACTAAAACAAGAAGGGTAACTTCATGTGCTACATTTTTTTCTCTTTATTTCCTCCACCTAAGGCGATGAATTAATTTCAACACTCTGAATTATCAGAGCAAAATTTTCATATCGATTTTAATCATCATGTCGAGGAAATAAACATGACGATGACGCCTTATATTTTAAATCTCGTGATAGCAATGTGCCTTGGTGCTTTGATTGGTGCTGAACGCCAATGGCGACAAAGAATGGCGGGTTTAAGAACAAATGCTTTAGTTGCAACGGGTGCGGCTGTTTTTATTTTAAGTTCAATAGAAACCTCGCCAGATAGTCCTGGCAGGATCGCAGCTCAAGTTGTTTCGGGGATTGGGTTTCTTGGTGCTGGAGTGATCATGCGCGAAGGAATGAATATACGTGGACTTAATACAGCCGCAACGCTTTGGTGTTCAGCAGGAATTGGCGTGTTATGTGGCTTAGGTTTATATCAATTAGCGACTATAGCAACACTTCTTATTCTTTGTGCGAATATTTTACTACGAGAAGCCGCTCAGCGGATAAACGCTCAGCCACAACACCAAGCAATAGATATTGAGCAACGCTACTCGATACGAATTATTTGTCATGAAGAAGATGAAGTTTTAGTTAGAACACTCATTTTACAAGCCATAAATGGATTACATGTTCGATTACAGTCTTTAAGCAGTGCTGATACATTGATGCCTAGTCAGTTGGAAGTTTGTGCAGAATTGCTTGCAACACCTGTCGAGCAAAAAGAGATAGAAGCGATTGTTTGCAGAGTCAGTTTGGAAAAGAGTGTCAGTGCTATTAATTGGAAAATAGCGGCAGAGCATCCCGCTTAACAGGTCTTGTAAAGATCATCGCTTTCTTATTGAGGCTCCCTATCATTCTAGGGAGCTTTCTTTTGTCATCCAGAGACTAGGTCGATATCAAATTACAAAATTATTTCAAAAAGGAATATGAATATTGATAAAAGTTATAAAGAATATAACTTTGTAATTTGTAAGTAATAGAACTGTCATATTTCAAACGGTTATGTGGTCGGTTCTGTTTATTAGCATTGATCACATACTTCGATATGTTCTTAGTAAATCTCACATTTTTACCATTCAAACCTCAAATTATTTAGAACACAAATATAATTCTAAAACTAACTTCTATGATGTAAGTAATGAGATCTTGGTCATATCTTACGTATTATTACTGACATATAGAAATAAAGTATTTTGTTTATGTAATTATTATTTCTGTAACTATTACTTTATGGAATAAAAATAGAAAATGCATTCAAAAAAATAATTAAAATACGTAATAGGCTGGAATATATTCATTTTCGTTTTAATAAAAGCAAACATTTTTACCTAAATTGATTAATGTGCAATTATTTGTATTGTGGTTAACCCGTATATAATGAGTTGTGAATGAAAAATGTTGGATAGCGTTTGAGTATAATTGATGTGGTTTCTCATCTTTATTAATCGCTCGTTTTAGACTGATTTGATTTATCTCTGTTTATTTTGTTTTTAATAATTAGAACCAGCTAAAAAAAGTAAGCGATTGCCACTCATGGTTTACATATTAAATGAGGCACTTAGGCGTATTGTAGGACAAAAAATCGTTATTAAGGTGCTTAGTGCAGTATAGAATTTTGGTTGAAAATCGATGTTTTCCATTGATTACATTGGATTTTTTTTTAATATCTGAATTATACTCTCAAATTATTTCAATGTATTTGGTGAAAGTTTTACCAATATTTTTTATCGAATTTAATTTAAGTGTGATTTTTTGAGTAATGTTTTTAATTTAATCAAATTAAACTTGCAAAAAATGGGGAAGAATTCAGGAAAATGGTGAGTTTAGACTGCTACAGTAAAGCTGATGAATTGCTGTGGTACGTTGTTTGTAATCACTAATCATTGATGAATGAAAATCTTTTGAAAAATTGTAGGATTTTTTGTAAAGACCATGTAGGAAAAATGATACCAACAAGTAATCTTATAATAAGAGTAGAAAAAACACACCACCCGTTCCATTCAGTAAAATAATAATTTCAAAACTATATTATTTATAACTTTGTCAAGGATGTAAATCTTACTTATTACAGAAGGAGAATTATCTTAGCACGAAATGGATTTGCCATTAGTATTTGCTGTGAAAATATATATAAAGGATAATTGTGGCATTGACCTTTTTCGATATACCAAAAAAGATAAAGCCAAGTATAAAAGGAACGCTCATTTAAAAAGTGACGGGTATAAAAGGGCGAACAATCATTTCATGTTTACTTACTAAAAACGATGTAACTCAATTCAATAGAATTGATAGCAATACACAAAGTATTTGCATTCACGCCATGAATAATCTCAATTATTACTTTTGAAAAATACGGTTACACTATTTTTCAAAACCTGCCTTTTCTAAAAATTTAGAATACTTTTAGGGTATAAAATACTAAGCACTGTTATTGGTTTTTAAGATTAATCTAATAAATGAGATATAAGTCTTGATTATTTAGATATATCAATATTTTTATTAGGTTTTGATAGAGCGGAAAAATCTTTTAAAACTCAGAATTACTCATAAAAAGGGTAATCAAATGAGCCAAGTTAATGGTTAGAGTAGAAAAATATTTAGAGATATATTTTAGTGCGTTAAGTAAAAATATACTGATATTGAAATCGGTATACGCTCTTAAGCCCGTCAATATCAACTTTTGTTAAGTAATGGTGTTGTTACGAAGTCAGCACTTTTGGTTCTGTAATGTCTTGAGACTTGTGCTAGCTAGGTTAAAAAAAAGAGTCTAACCGCATGATAGGAAAGAAAGTGAAACAATGCTCATCATTTGTAAGAGTAAAACAAATTGCTGTTAAGGCTGCTTTAAGAGCAAAAGGTAACATTTGATATTTTTTAGTTCGCACAAATGTTAATAGAATAATCAATAAGATGTTATTTCGATCATATTTATTTTTCTGGCTTTACATTGAAAAAGTCGATGTATACAAGTGTTAACCTCGGGTGCTACATCTGCCATTGTCACTATTTATTGCCTTGAGATAATGTGGATAACGGGAAAAACAGAATTTATATTTTGTCTTATTATTTTATGAATTAATTACTTTGTATTGAAGATCTTGGGATCTTTTTTTATGAAATTGAAATTTATATTTCAAAAAATGTCTTTTTTTATAAAAAAAAAGGTGTGTGATATAAAGCGTATGATTTATAAACCTACCTTTTTTCCTTTGTCTTTTTCATTAGATATTCTATTTTTAATTAATTGCGTATTATTTTGTTAATATATATCTATTTGTACTGAAAAATAAGAGGGGGATGGTTTTATTTTTTATATTAATAAATCGTGACTTTATTTTATAAAAAAACACGTGTTTTTTTTAATTTAACTTAAGTTAAATGTTGTATTATTTTTATATTCCATTTTGATTTAATAATTAAAGTTAAGTTGTTTTTTATTTAATTAAATAAAAACTATTCTTTTATTTTTATATTAGAATTATGGCAATTTAAAATTTAAGCTGTTCATAAAGCATACAATGACTCATAAAAAAAACTTACCTATATATGGATATTATTTCTCTGTGAATAATTTACAGGCAATAAAACACTTATTAAGAGTTCTGTAATTTAAGTGTTAAATAGTACTTAATAAATATTAGTTAAATTGTATTGTTACAGTTGAAACTTTAATAATGTGGAAATAAATATTCAATGATTTAAGGGGGAAGATGCATAACTAAGAATTTAATTTTATATGACTTATCGTCCTGCTTAATAAATGCATTGACTTATATTGTTGATTTTTAATGATAATTTACATTGTAAAATAATGAAAAAATTTAGGATAACTATAAATAATTAGATTTGGTTGCTTTTTAATCAAATTGTAAATAAAAAGTGATCATTTATGAGGGTTTACGTAAATGATGAAAAAAATAATATCTATAGAAATATTTATTAAATATAGGGAGCTTGTTTAGATAAAGATGAGGAGGAAATATATCAATATATGTTACTGTGATCAAAAAAATCCCCAATTGTGGATTTGTCAAATTTTTATGCTGTATTTTTAGGTTTATAAGTTTAATAGATCGTATAAAATAAAAAATTATCATTAATATTTTAATTTGGGTAGATTAGCTTATTAATTTACACCGAGTTTTATTACTTTTATCACTTGAATAGTTAATGAACTAATTCCATAATAATGATTATCTTTTTGTGATGTGACTCACATAGTATTTAAATTAGACTACTTTATCCGTTGAATAACTTAATCGTTAAGGAGTAAAGTTGTCGCGTTAGGATTATTCTTAACGAGCTATATTGGCGAGCATTTAAAGTTTACTTTTAATTTAAATGTTTTTTTCGCTACTTTTGAAAATGACCGTAACTAAGTAATACAAGGTAGTGTTACTACGTGTCATGTTCATAAAATGGGGCCTGGAAATTTAATATTACATTTATATTAATTTCCTCGGGATCTTTCATTAGGGAGATCCTCTTTGTTCAATATAATCGGACGGGATGTAAAGAGATGAGTACGGTTGAATTGCTTAAGCATATTTATGACATAAATTTATCGTATTTGCTTTTGGCGCAAAGGTTAATTAACCAAGAAAAGGCTTCCGCAATGTTTCGGCTTGGGATTAGTGATTCTATGGCGGATGCACTGGCAGAGCTTACATTGCCTCAATTGGTTAAGTTGGCTGAAACAAACCAACTAATCTGTAATTTCCGGTTTGAAGACAGCGAAACAATAGAACAACTCACTAAAGAATCGAGAGTGGATGATTTACAACAAATTCATACTGGCATTCTTCTTTCTTCTAACTTGTTTCGTCAGTTATCGGAACAAGACACTACTGCGACAAAGAAACGGGCATAACAATGAGTGAGAAAAGTATCGTTCGAGAAGCGAAAGATATTCGCTTAGCAATGGAATTAATCACCTTGGGTGCCCGCTTGCAAATGCTTGAAAGTGAAACCCAATTAAGTCGGGGCCGTTTAATTAAATTATACAAAGAATTAAGAGGGAGCCCCCCTCCAAAAGGAATGCTGCCATTTTCAACGGATTGGTTTATGACATGGGAACAAAATATCCATTCCTCAATGTTTTATAACGCTTATCGCTTTTTATTAAAAAATGGTGGCTGTGTTGGCGTTGAGGCTGTTGTTAAAGCTTATCGTTTATACTTAGAACAATGTCCACCTGTTAAAGATCAAGAACCTATTTTAGCACTAACAAGAGCATGGACATTAGTACGCTTTGTTGAAAGTGGCATGTTGCAACTTTCCGTTTGTACCAAATGTAATGGTTCATTTATTACACACGCACACCAGCCAGCTAGCAATTATGTTTGTAGTCTTTGCCAGCCACCTTCTCGCGCAATAAAAAAACGTAAACTTTCCGCCAATCCTGCCGATATTAACTTACAACTGTTGGATGGTCTTGAACAGTTTGCAATGTGATTCGAGATTGAAAGTTAAATATCAGGTTATAGAGCTGAGTTATCTATAACCTGAACCGTTTCCTCTCCCCCTCCTATCTCTTGCTGCTATGTTCGCCATTCTCTCCATAACGAAATTAGCTAAAGGGATATCGCGTGTTAGTACTCTTAGGATATATCGTGGTTATGAGCGCCGTCATCGGGGGATATCTTCTCGTCGGTGGTAGTTTAGGCGCATTGTACCAGCCAGCCGAATTTATAATCATCTTTGGTGCCGGTATCGGTGCTTTTATTGTAGGTAATAATGGTAGAGCAATTGTATCGACAATGAAGATCCTACCGAAATTACTTCGTAGTACAAATTACAATAAAGCGATGTACATGGATTTAATGGCACTCATGTTTCGTTTATTGTCAAAAGCTCGTCAAAACGGGATGTTGGCATTAGAGAGAGATATCGAAAACCCACAACAAAGTGACATTTTTTCCCAATATCCTCGCATTATGAAAGATGCTTATATGCTCAGTTTTATTACTGACTATATGCGTTTGATGGTGACAGGGAATATGAATCCTTATGAAATTGAATCTCTGATGGATGAAGAGATTGCAACTTTTGAGGAAGAGAGCGAAGTACCGGCAACAGGCTTATCTGCGATGGGGGATTCACTCCCTGCGTTTGGTATCGTTGCTGCGGTTATGGGTGTTGTTAATGCGTTAGGTGCTGCGGATAGACCTGCCGGTGAAATGGGCGTATTAATTGGACACGCAATGGTGGGTACTTTCTTAGGTATTTTATTAGCTTATGGTTTTATTTCACCATTAGCATCTAGGCTCAGACAGCGCTCTAGTCAGCAAATGAAAATGATGGAGTGCATCAAAACAACATTGTTATCTAGCATGAATGGATATGCGCCACAGATAGCTGTTGAATTTGGACGTAAAACCCTCTTTCTGGCAGACAGACCTTCTTTTATTGAGTTGGAAGAACATGTACGTCAGGTACGGACACCAATGCAGGCAAATCCTGATGCAATGAAAGAAGAGTAATTATGAAGAGTAATTCACAAATCATTCGAGTTAAAAAGCGAGGGAGAAAGCAACATAACGCTCACGGTGGTGCATGGAAGATAGCTTATGCTGACTTTATGACCGCGATGATGGCTTTCTTTCTGGTGATGTGGTTACTTTCAATCTCTAGCCCACAAGAATTAACTCGTGTAGCCGAATATTTTCGTACGCCATTAAAAGTCGCTATTGAAAAAGGGCGATTTAGTGGGGATGCAACCAATCCTATTCCTGGAGGAGGGCGTGATCCTGTCTATAACGAAGGTGATGTTTTGCCAAAAGGCCAGGAAGATAAACAGCTCAATGAAAAGCAACAATTCCGCCGATTAAAAGATAATTTAGAACAAGTCATTTTAAATGATCCTCGGTTAAAAGATCTGAAGCCTCATTTACTGATCGACATGATGGATGAAGGTTTGCGTATTCAAATTATCGATAAAGCAAATCGCCCTATGTTTAGAGTCGGTAGTGCCACCGTTGAACCTTATATGAAGGATATTTTGACGGCAATTGCACCTATTTTAAATGACACACCATACAAAATCAGTTTATCGGGTCATACCGATGACATTCCTTATGCAAGTGGTGCTTTTAAATATAGTAACTGGGAGTTATCGACAGATCGTGCAAATGCCTCTCGTCGAGAGTTAATTGGCGCTGGCTTAGGTGAATGGAAAGTGTTGCGTGTTGTGGGTATGGCATCAACAGTCCATTTAGTTAAAGAGGATGGTTTTGCACCTGCTAACCGACGGATCAGTATTTTGGTCTTAACGAAGCAAGCAGAACAAAAAATTGTACAAGAAAATGAGCGGGTTGCACCGACAGTAACCGAGGCTTCAGAAATTGAACCTCTACTTTCAGGGCAAGAAACCCCACAAGAAAAAGCAGAAAACACACAGACGGGTTCGTCTGTGTCTTCTGCATCTGAGCTTCCCGAATCAAAAAAGGAAAATGTTGAAACAGGAGTTTCTGGGGAAAGTTTGCCATCACAATCGACAAATATTACGACAAAGCAGGGAACTGCACCCTAATTTGTGAGTAATCGCGTAAAGGTGAATGAGTAACGATGGATATTACTGAGTTTTATCAAACATTTTTTGATGAAGCAGATGAGTTGTTAGCTGATATGGAACAGCATTTACTGTTACTTGATCCGGCAAATCCAGATCAAGAACAGATGAATGCGATTTTCCGTAGTGCGCACTCCATAAAAGGAGGAGCTGCAACATTTGGCTTCGTTAAACTTCAACAGACCACTCATGTGCTTGAAAACTTGCTCGACAGTGCAAGACGTCATGAGATGGCGCTCACCGACGACATTATTAACCTGTTTCTGGAAGCGAAAGATATTATGCAACAGCAATTGGATGCACATAAAAACTCACAAGAACCTGATGAGGAAACATTTAACTATATTTGTGAGAAGTTGCGTCAGCTGGCTCTCGATGTAAAAGAAGAACAATCCGCTCCTCACGTTGAGGCTGTTGCTGGATCTGAAACTTCAGACTCACAGGCCACAATGATTGAAACTCCTGTTTTGTCATCTGACGCTGAAAATGCACAAAGTGACGCCGTAGAAACCATGGTCGAAGTCGCATCGACAATGGCGGCTGATGGGCACTATTACCATCATATTATTTTGTCTGATCTTAAAGAGACAGATATTGATTTAATGCTTGATGAATTAAAGCATCTTGGTGAGGTTAGCCAAGTTGAAAAACAACATCATGGTCTTGAAGCAATATTGAAAACTACGGCAACAGAAGAAGATATTAGCGCTGTACTTTGTTTTGTGATTGAACCTGAACAGATCTCGTTTAAAAAAGTGTCTGTTGCAGAAAAGGCACCAGAAAACAACACAGTGACAGAAGAAAGTACAATATCTATTGATGATGCTCATGTTGAAAACCACGTTGAACAACCTGCACCGGTACAACCACCTGTTGCTGAAAAAGTGACGCCATCGGCAGCACCAGCGAAAAGACCTGTTGCCGCTGCAACGCCAAAAACGGAATCAAGCAGTATTCGTGTTGCCGTTGAAAAGGTTGACCAATTAATCAACTTAGTGGGTGAACTGGTTATCACACAGTCAATGTTGGCACAGCACAGTGGCAGTCTTGAGCCTGCAATATACAGTGATTTACTGAGTTGTATTGCTCAATTACAGCGTAATTCTCGTGATTTACAAGAATCTGTTATGTCAATTCGTATGATGCCGATGGAATATGTTTTCAGTCGCTTCCCTCGAGTTGTGCGTGATGTTGCAGGTAAAATGAATAAGAAAGTTGAGCTAAATATGATTGGTAGCTCAACAGAACTGGATAAAAGCTTAATTGAAAAAATTATCGATCCTTTGACTCACTTAGTTCGTAACAGTCTTGATCATGGTATTGAAATGCCAGCCGATCGTGTTGCAGCAGGTAAACCGGAAGCGGGGCAATTAACCCTGTCTGCGGAACATCAAGGCGGTAATATTTGTATTGAAGTGACTGATGATGGTGCTGGATTAAACCGCGAACGTATTTTGAAAAAAGCGATTTCCTCTGGGCTTGCCGTTTCTGAAAACATGAGCAACGAAGAAGTTGCTATGCTGATTTTTGCACCAGGTTTCTCTACTGCGGAAGTCGTAACCGATGTTTCTGGCCGTGGTGTGGGTATGGATGTTGTAAAACGAAATATCCAAGAGATGGGGGGGCAAATTCAAATCAGTTTTGAAGTGGGTAAAGGAACACGTATTCGTATTTTACTTCCACTGACATTAGCAATCTTAGATGGTATGTCTGTGAAAGTGCATGATGAAGTCTTTATTTTACCATTAGGAACGGTAGTCAGTTCTTTACAGCCGGAAGAAGATGATATTTATCCATTGGCTGGCGATGAGAAATTATTGCAGGTCAGAGGAGAATATTTACCACTGATTGAATTGCATCGTACTTTTAATATTGAAGGTGCGCAAACTGATATTACCCAAGCAATTGCGGTTATTGTTCAAAGTGCCGGACGTCGTTATGCTTTATTGGTAGATCAATTGGTTGGTCAGCATCAAGTTGTTGTTAAAAATATAGAAAGCAATTACCGAAAAGTTCCTGGTATATCTGCTGCAACAATTATGGGCGACGGTAGTGTTGCTTTAATTCTTGATGTACCAGAATTGCAACGTTTAAGTCATACACAAATGACGAATAAGAAAAAGAATACAACTGCAGGCGCAGTCATTTAATAGTGAGGATAAAATAAGATTATGGCTTCGGAACATTTCGAGAAATTATCCGGTGAAACTGTTGGACAAGGATTTCTAATTTTTACGCTGGGCGATGAAGAATATGGAATTGATATTTTAAAGGTTCAAGAAATTCGCGGATATGATCAAGTTACACGTATTGCTAATTCACCTAGCTTTATTAAAGGTGTAACTAATTTACGGGGCGTTATTGTTCCGATAGTTGATCTGCGTATTAAATTTTCACAAGAAAGTGTAACTTATAATGACAATACTGTTGTTATTGTGGTTAACTTATTAAATCGAATTGTAGGAATTGTTGTTGATGGCGTTTCTGATGTTCTTACGCTAAAACCAGAGCAGATCTGCCCTGCGCCAGAGTTTGCAGTCACAATGTCTACTGAGTATTTAACAGGTTTAGGTACTTTAGATGAAAGAATGCTTATTCTTGTTGATATTGAAAAATTACTCAACAGTGAAGAAATGGAATTAGTCGATAGCGCAACAATTCAAGCTAAATAAGTTTTTATTTTTTAAAAATAATCTAAATACTGTTCCGGTAATTTTGCCGGAATAGCTATTTCTATCTTTTTTATTTTATTAGCGAGTGCTAAAGCATCAAATTAACTTTAAGTAAAATTAAAAGATAAAAAAGAACTTATAATTTTAGTTAAGTTCTCTTTTATTATTTATTAACTTATAAGTAGCTATCACCTAGCTGTAATATTTTTCTACTGACGGAAATAACTTTAAAGTTTTTTATACTTATAATTTTAATTAAAAACAGTATTACCACCGCTTTCTAATGGGGCAAAAACGAGACTAAGACGAAATGAAACCTATAAAGTTTCTCTTAAGTCTGCCGATAACTTGCTCATTACCATTTATTATAAAAAGGGAAACTATGTTTAGCCGAATGAAAATAGTGACTGGATTATTATCCATTCTTCTGTTGTTTGGTGTTTTGCAATTTATCTCCGGGGGCGTTTTTTACTCAAATATTGTTGAGACAAGAAATGACTTGGATAAAACACTAACAATACAGGATCAACGTGAGCGCCTTGATGAAAGCTGGGCTAATTTACTACAAGCTCGTAATAACATTAATCGCGCTGCAATCAGTTATTTATTACAAGATAAAAATCTGAATGTAGATGATTCTCTGTCTGTTGACTATCTGACGGGTCTTGCTCGTAAAAATATGTCGCGTGCAGACGAGAAATTTAAAGAATTTGAAAAGAATATTACCGCTTATCAAGTTCACTCAGAAGATGATGTTCGTAGCCTAAAAGGGCGTTTTATCGAATATTTCTCTGCATTAAATCAACTGGAAATTTTACTTCAAGATAGAAACTTAAAAGACTTTTTTGAGCAACCAACGACGGGTTATCAAGACGCTTTTTATAAAGAATATCTTTCCTATGTCATGCGCAATGAGAAATTTAACGAAGAGTTAAATGTGGCACTAGAAGCCTCTCACCAACGTACTGTCATTACTATGGTTGTGTTAGCCATTATCGTTATCTCGGCATTAATTCTATGCTGGTTTGCATTACGTAATGCCTTAATTAGACCATTAAATTCACTTCTATTAAGTATTAAAACTTTCTCTGAAGGTGATTTACGTCCGAATATCGAAGTGAATGGCCGCAATGAAATGAGCTTGTTAGCGAATGGTTTAAAACATATGCAACAAGAACTTATTCAAACTGTTCGTGGTGTCTATCAAAGTACGGAAAACATTTATAACAGTACAAGTGAAATTGCTGCTGGTAATAATGATTTATCTGCTCGTACAGAAGAGCAAGTGGCTTCGTTAGAAGAAACTGCGGCAAGCATGGAACAGTTAACGGCGACGGTAAAACAGAACGCAGACAATGCTCGCCAAGCCAGTAATCTTGCCAATGACGCCTCAGATATTGCCCGTCAAGGCGGAAAAGTTGTTGCTAATGTGGTGCAAACAATGCACGACATAGCCGGAAGTTCTCAGAAAATCACCGATATCACAGCCGTTATCGATGGCATTGCATTCCAGACCAATATTTTGGCACTGAATGCGGCTGTTGAAGCAGCGAGAGCCGGTGAGCATGGTCGCGGATTTGCGGTAGTTGCCGGTGAAGTTCGTAACCTTGCACAGAGAAGTGCAGAAGCTGCTAAAGAAATAAAAACACTGATTGAAGATTCTGTAAATCGTACTGAAACGGGCTCTGTACTCGTTGAAAGTGCGGGTGAGACGATGACGCGTATCGTGGATTCAGTAACGCGTGTTACTGACATCATGGGCGAAATCGCATCTGCATCAGATGAGCAAAGCCGAGGTATTTCACAAGTTGGTCTTGCTGTTTCTGAAATGGATCGTGTCACTCAGCAAAACGCCTCTTTAGTAGAACAATCTGCAGCCGCTGCTGCTGGTCTTGAAGATCAAGCAGTTGCATTAACCCGCTTAGTTTCAATCTTCAAATTACCGGGTCAGGAAGAAAAAACGCTAGAAAGAAAGGAATCGGATGCAACCCCTGTAGTTAAAGCCGCTGCTCCACTTATAAAACCAGGAACCTCAGAAAAGAAAAAGAGCAGCAGTGTTGAAGATCCCGCTAACTGGGAAACTTTCTAACAACAACAAGTGGCTGACAAGCGGTGGCTTTTAACCACCGCTTTAAACGAGGTGAAGGCATGTTTAGGTTTCGCAAATTAAAGATATCCACCAGTCTCTATTTATTACTGATGATGTTTTGCGTTATGCAGATGATTTCTAGTGGTATTTCGCTAGGGATCGTTCATTTGAATAACGAACAGATCACCAGAGTAGATATAGATACATCTAAGCGAGATGAATTAGGATTAAGTTGGGCATCTTTAATACAAACACGTAATGCGATTAATCGTGTAGCTATTGCAGTGAAAACTGAACAATCAACGGATTATATTCAATCTATTGAGTCAATTGCACTTTCACGTTTGGAAACGGCGAATACTCATTTTCAAAATTTCCTTGCTGAGATAAACAAAGAGGCTATCCCAACAGAAGAAAAAGAAATCGTTGAAGCAGTAAAGAACGATTACCACGTTTTATATGGTGCATTAACGGAATTACATAGCATGTTAAAAAACGATAACTTCCAAGGTTTTTTAGATCAACCAACGGAACGTTATCAAACAGCGATGGAAAATTCATTTAATACCTATATGAATTATGTTCAGACAGAAATTACGGAATCTATAGAGCAAGGACATCGCTCTTATACTATTGCTATCTTGATGTTTATCGGTGCAATAGCGATGGTTATTGTCGTATCAATCGCCGCTCATCGCTGGCTAAGTTTTAATATCATTAAACCTTTCGCAAGTTTAAGCCGTTATTTTAATGATGTTGCTACCGGTAAATTAAATCGTGAAATTCTTGTCTTCACCGATGATGAAATAGGGGATGTGTTTAAACGACTACGAGATATGCGTGGTGAGCTTGCGCGTTCAATTCGTATCGTTCGTGATAACAGCTATGCTATGTATTCTGGTATTCAAGAAATTTCCAAAGGAAATACGGACTTATCCTCAAGAACTGAACAACAAGCTGCTTCGTTAGAAGAAACTGCGGCAAGCATGGAAGAGTTAACAGCAACGGTAAAACAAAATGCTGATAACGCCCTACAAGCGAGCAAACTCGCAGAATCTGCTTCTGAAACAGCCATACGTGGTGGTCAAATCACGCATAGTGTTGTTGAAACCATGGATGCGATTACACAAAGTTCTCAAAAGATAGGGGCTATTATCAGTGTGATTGATGGTATTGCGTTCCAAACCAATATATTAGCACTTAACGCGGCGGTTGAAGCTGCTCGTGCGGGTGAACAAGGACGTGGATTCTCTGTTGTTGCTGGAGAAGTGCGTAACCTTGCTCAACGTAGTGCTGATGCTGCAAAAGAAATTAAATTGTTGATTGATGAGTCTGTTTTACGTGTCTCTCAAGGTTCTCAACTCGTTAATAATGCAGGGCAAACAATGGAGGAACTCGTCACATCGGTAAATAAAGTCACTGAGTTAATGGCAGAAATCGCCTCAGCTTCTGATGAACAAAGTCGAGGTATTCACCAAGTCGCTGATGCAGTCAGTCAGATGGATCAGGTGACACAGCAAAACGCTGCTTTGGTGGAGCAATCAGCATCTGCTGCCGCAGCATTAGAAGATCAGGCTAATAACCTTGTTGATGCTGTATCGGCATTCGAGTTGCCTGACACGGATGAGGATAATCATTCTTCATCCCTAGAAGGTAATGGGTTGAAAAAAGCAGATAAAAAATCATTTTTTAAAAAGACCCATTAAAAAACAATGAAACGTAATGTTACTGAAGTCTTATCAGATATCGCTGCTCAACCGTTGGATATATTTACCCAACGGTTCATGTTGTCCGATGATCAGTTCCAATCTATATGCCAATTGATTTATCAAAAGGCCGGTATTGTGCTGACTAACAACAAAAGGGAGATGGTTTATAACCGTCTCACTAGGAGGTTACGTGAATTACGGATGAATAACTTTGGTGACTATCTTGCGTTTCTTAAAAGTGATGTACGCAACCCTGAATGGCAAGAGTTTGTTAATGCATTGACAACCAACCTCACCGCATTTTTCAGGGAAGCGCATCATTTTCCTATTTTGGCAAAACATGCCAGAAAAAGAGCAGGAGGCGTCTACCGAGTATGGTGTGCAGCTGCATCTACTGGAGAAGAACCTTATTCAATTGCGATGACTTTACGCGATGTTTTTGGGAATAACCCTTATAAAACCAAAATTATTGCCAGTGATATCGATACTAATGTGTTGGATAAAGCACGAAAGGGTGTTTACCGACAGGAAGAGCTTAAAACATTAAATGATGAATATTTGAAAAAATATTTTCTCAAAGGTGTCGGCGATTTTGAAGGATACGTGAAAATTAGACAGCAAATTAGCGAGATGGTCTCTTTTCAGTATTTGAATTTACTCGACAAGCAATGGGATTTAGAAGGCAGTTTTGATGCGATTTTTTGTCGTAATGTCATGATTTATTTTGACAAAGCGACACAACAAACCTTACTTAACCGCTTTACCTCATTACTTAAGCCAGACGGAATGCTGTTTGTTGGACATTCTGAGAATGTAAGCCAGCTTAGCAAGGATTTCTACTTGCATGGGCATACCGTTTACGGGCTGACACCAGCAAGGAGAGGTTATGAATAAAATAACGGTACTCTGTGTTGATGATTCGGCGTTAATGCGTCAAATCATGCGAGAAATCATCAACAGTCATAGCGATATGGAAGTTGTTGATTGTGCACCAGATCCTATAGTGGCTCGTGACTTAATAAAAAAGTACAACCCACAGGTATTAACGTTAGACGTTGAAATGCCACGTATGGATGGTATTGATTTCTTGGAAAAACTGATGCGATTAAGACCAATGCCTGTCGTTATGGTCTCATCATTAACAGCGAAAGGCTCAGAAGTGACGTTAAAAGCGTTAGAACTGGGCGCGGTTGATTTTGTGACTAAACCACAGCTTGGTTTGCGTGAAGGTATGATGGCTTATAGTGAACTGATTGCTGAGAAAATTCGTGCGGCAGCACTGGCACGGATTAATCGTCGAGAAGTACAAGCCGCACCTTCTAAATCATTGTCATTTACACCGATGATTTCGAGTGAAAAGTTGATTGCAGTAGGTGCATCAACTGGTGGCACAGAGGCTATTCGTAATTTTCTAGAACCATTACCTATTACCAGCCCTGCGATATTAATTACGCAACATATGCCCGCAGGGTTTACACACTCATTTGCAGAACGATTAAATCGTTTATGCCAAATTAGTGTAAAAGAAGCAGAAGACGGCGAACGTGTATTGCCTGGGCATGCTTATATTGCGCCAGGTGATTATCACATGGAGCTTCGTCGTAATGGTGCTAACTATCAGATCCACATTAATAAAGAGCCAGCAGTTAACCGTCATCGTCCTTCTGTCGATGTGCTATTTAGGTCTGTCGCAAAATATGCGGGACGTAATGCCATTGGTGTGATCTTAACTGGAATGGGCAGTGATGGTGCAGCGGGTTTATTAGAAATGCGTCGTGCTGGTAGTTATACCTTTGCACAAGATGAAGCAAGTTGTGTCGTCTTTGGCATGCCTCGTGCTGCGGTTGAAGTAGGCGCAGTAGACGAAGTAAAAAGCATAAGCGCAATGAGTAAAGCTGTGCTGATGAAAATCAGCAGCACACAATCGTTGCGTATCTGATTAAGTTCAGTTTAAAAAGCAACACAGTAATTTGCCGATATATTTTGAAGGAGTTTTCAATGGCAAGTAAGGATCTGAAATTTTTAGTGGTTGATGATTTTTCAACAATGCGCCGCATAGTTCGTAATTTGCTAAAGGAATTAGGATTTACGAATGTAGAAGAAGCAGAAGATGGTGCTGACGCGTTAGCTAAATTACGCAATTCGGCAATTGATTTTGTGATTACAGACTGGAACATGCCAAACATGGATGGTCTAGAGCTTCTTAAAAATATTCGTAGTGACGCGGGACTTGCAGCAACACCAGTACTCATGGTAACCGCTGAAGCTAAAAAAGAAAATATCATTGCAGCTGCGCAAGCGGGTGCAAGTGGATATGTTGTTAAACCTTTTACAGCAGCAATTCTTGAAGAAAAACTAAATAAAATTTTTGAAAAACTGGGCATCTAAGGAGTCGCAATGAGTGGGAATCCAATTATGCCGAAAGATAATATTGAAATGACATCTGATATTATCAGCCGGATCGGACAATTGACGCGGATGTTACGCGACAGTTTGCGAGAATTAGGATTGGATAAAGCAATAGCTGAAGCAGCAGAAGCCATCCCTGACGCGAGGGAACGACTGGACTATGTTGCTCAAATGACCGCTCAGGCAGCTGAGCGTACATTGAACTGTGTCGAAGCTGCGCAGCCTAAACAGGATGCGTTAAGTGCCGATGCGACTAAGCTTACTGAACGTTGGGACCAATGGTTTGAACAGCCAGAAGAGCTGAAAGATGTACGCTCTCTTGTAACCGATACCCGCAATTATTTGCGGGATATCCCTGAGAGTACGGCTTTTACTAACAGTCAGTTATTGGAAATTATGATGGCACAGGATTTCCAAGATCTAACCGGTCAGGTCATTAAACGCATGATGAGTGTTGTTCAAGAAATTGAAAAACAACTCGTGATGGTATTAATGGAAAACCTGCCACCAGAGCAACTTGAAAAGTCTAATGTGAAGAAAGAGACCGACTCTTTATTAAATGGTCCACAGGTTAATAAAAACAACGCTGGTGTGATCAAAAATCAAGATCAAGTTGATGATTTACTGGAAAGTTTAGGTTTCTAACCTTCTAATGAGTTTTAGGGCGATAAGGACGTTGAGATATGCAGGACGCATTCGCTCTATGCTCAGCTCTTTTAGGATGATGTACTTTATGGATAAAAAATCACGTAATAACGCTTTAATAGCCCACGCTATCGAAGAAAATGTAAGCCGCTTTTTTTAAGCGGCTTTTGACAATATAGCTATTTATTGTTGTTGCATATCTAAAGAATTATTTTTATTTCTAATAATCCTTTTTATTTATTTCTTATCTTTTTCTTTAAATTAAATCAACTATTTCAAGCTATTTTAAATAATAACATTATGTTAACGTTATTATCACTTATAATAATTTTTGTTATTATGACTACTCTTTTTTTGATTAACTAGTTAGTATTATTTTAAAAGAGATTGGTCACAAAGTATTGGTTAAAAAAAATCAAAAAAAAATATTAATGTATTATTAAACCTATTATTTTAAATAAATGGGAATTTAATAATGAGTGATAACAATATTATTAAAATTGATTTAGAGCAACCTGCTTATTCTAATGGGTTGGAAAATATAGCTTTTTTACAACGTGATGCAAAATTAAAATTATGGGATCGTCTTAAAGGTTTTAAAGATAAAGCAATAAATAATAAAACAAATGATGATTCATCATATGGTAAAAATATAAGTAATAATACGGTTTTTATTAGTGGAAGAAGAGGTGCGGGTAAAACCACTTTTCTTAAAACGATATTATCTGATATAGAATCTGATTTTTTTAGTGGTAAAAAAGAATTAAATATAAAAACGTTAGTGGGGGCTTATTTTGATCCCACTTCTATTGATACAAATCAACATATATTAATTGATATTATTACATCGATAAAAAATTCATTATTTAATAGTGCTTATATTAATAATAAAGAAAAAAATATAGAAAAAATAAATAAAGCACTATTTAAAATGTCAAAAGGATTACAATTATTAAATACTAAGAAAAATAGCGATTTTAGTGATCCTTCGTGGTTTCTAGATTCAGCATTAAATAGTTCCGAAAGTGGGTTGAAATTAGTTGATTATTTAAATGAATTTATTGATGAAATATGTAGCCAATTTGGCTTTGAATTAATATTGGTTGCAATAGATGATGTTGATACTAATAGTAATAAAGCCTATGAAATGTTGGAGTTAATTCGTAATTATTTTAACCATCCAAAGTTTGTTGTTATTATTTCTGGTGATTTAGAATTATATAGTCATATTGTTTTAAAGAAAAAATATGAAGAGCTATTTATAAAGGATTATAAAACAAACGATGAAGAATCTGAAAAATTTAAAAATCTTTGTAATAATATTGAACAGCAATATTTGGCAAAAATTTTCCCATTGGAGAATAGAATTAATTTAAAACAGTTTGATGAGATAGTAAAAACTCATGAGATTAGATTAATAACTAAAGATAAGGATGAAATCTTATATAAAGAATATATAAAAAATAAATTATCTAAACTTTTAAATACAGAAAGTGAAAATCTAGGGTTATATATTCAATTTATAGAGCAACAAGCACTAAGAACAATATTGCAGATATTAAAATATTTTGATCTATATAATGATAAACACAGTCTTGTTTTAAATACGCCAAATATTATTAAGGATTGTTTTTTAGGTTTGCTTTTTAGAGCGAATATTGATATTGATGGTTTAATTAGTAATAATACTCATTTTAATATGATAGCTTATGAATTATTTAAAATACTTGAAAAACATCAAGAGCTAGAAACGGGTTTTTATTTAAGACCTGGAAGTAATAATGAAACATATAATGCCGCAATGTTTTTATTTAGTGCGGTTGTTCAACGATATTTAGATGATAATAATAATAAAAATAGAATAGCAAAAAGTATTAATTTTATGTTAACATCTGGTGCTTCTTCAACAATTTATGCATCTCTAGTCAGTGATAATCTAAAATCAGGATATAGCTATAAAGAATATCTTGATTATATTGGTTTAAATAAACGGGATAATATTCTTAGTTTTGCTTCACATTTAAGTCCTATGTTTTTCTCTAGTAACTCAAAAGGAAAAATGAATAAAGGTGGTGTTATCCGGATACCTAGGAGAAAAGATAAAAAATATAGTAATATAAATAAGTTAATTTCTCATTTATATTGTGAAAAAGAAATAGATTTTAATGGTGATTTAATGACTCTTGAGACGTTATCATCTAAATTATCTTTACTTAAAATTGATGATTTCAAACTTTATGTTGCTTATTATTCTATATTATCATCATCACATTCATTGTTAACAAAAACTACAGGTAGGGATTATTGCTCTATTTACTGTTTATTAGCTGCAATTTCAGAATTACTTCTTGTTAATGATAATAAAGATAGAATATATTCTAAATTAACATCTTTACAGAATTTTACCGCACCTCACTTTCTTCATTCAGAAGCAGTAAATGAAAATAAAGAAACAATAGAAGATGATAGCTCAAGTAATAATGATGAAAGTAATATAAAAATAGAAAATGATTGTCATAAATTATTTGATGAGGTAATTAAACAATGGGTTGAAAATATAGCACAGATAAATCTATCACCAATATTACAAGGAAAAGTTTGGGTTAGGATATTTTATACAATAAATAGAATATCAGAATCTTTAAATGAAGGTAAAAATAGTGGTAAGTTTTTACTGGGAGAAGCTTTTAGTCTGTTTTGTTATGGTGTGATTAATTCTTGTTTAATTGAAGAGGTTAGATATTTAAATCTACCTATCGATTCGGAAAAAAATAAAGTAGATAAAGAAGTGTTAAACTTATTAAGAGCTAAATTAGTTACTGCAAATAATATTGTTACATCAAGAAGGGAGTTTTACTCTAATTATTCTGTTGTAATTGATGCCATGAGTGAGGTTTATTCAAAAAATAAAATTGAAGTAAAGTTAAGTGAAATAATTCCATTTACATATTCTTTATCACAATGTCCTCTTATTAAGATTTTCTTTGAACATAGCCAAGACGATAAAAAATATGAAGAGTCTTTTAAAAGAAAATTAAATAAATTAAAATCTGAGAATAAAATTATTCTTAATGAAGATTTATTGGAAAGTTTTGATGACTATTTAAAAAGAGTTATTAATCAAGATGAGTATGAAAAAATAAGTAAAAATGTTAATATACTAGGAAAAATCTCTTTAATACCAATTATGGTTACAAATTAAAGAGGTCATCATAATGTTTATCAACCAATTTATACTTTCAGAGCCTGAGTTATATACTCAATTAATCGGATTTTTTGATGGGAAATATAAAAGTAATCCCGATAAGATAATTGAGGGAATTCTACATCAATTTACTTACCGTAATTGGCATAGAAAGCATTTTAATTTAGCTGACCAGCATTTTCATGCATATTGGGAAAATTTAGTTAACCGTAGAAAAGAAAATAAAGGGTGGTCACTCGCCCTTTTAAATCAAGCTAGTCGATATTATTTTTGTGATGATGTTAGACGCATAAAAATCTTACCTGAGAAATTTTCAGAATGGCAAAGCTGGATTGCGAATCAATCCGGTTTACCTGTTATTGCTTATAAAATTAGAAATCAATTAAATGAAGACCAATTAGATTCTTTTTATGTGGGATCCGATAATAAAATCACGAAATACATTGAAAATTGTATTGGATATAAGACGATTACCAGTCCTTATTTCCCTTTGTTAGAGGATTATATTCATAGTGAGGGTTTAAATGAAACTCATATGCATATAATGGGAACCACATTTCTTGAAATATTATGGATGGATGCTCTCATTAATCCTAAGAAAAATTTGGAAGAAATGAGGAAAGAATACAATAAAGATAGAGTGAAGTTATTGTATGCGACACAAAATTCGTTAGGTTCTCCAGAGGATTATTATCATTTATTAATTGTTGCTAGAGTACTACGCGAAATATTGATTCTATCTGCATTAAATAAAAATGATGAATTAATAAGAGCTAAGGAAGAGTATTTAGTTGATGTTATAGATAAAAAAAATCTTTTTAAAGGTGAAAATAATTTCTTTTATGAAGTTGATTATTATAATGAAGTGGAACAACATAAAAAACACTATAAAGAAGTTGCATTACATATTAAGATCCAAGAAAAAATAAGTGAGTCTAAAAATAATAGTCTTGATTGTTATTATCTACTCTATCTTATTTGTATGAACTGTTACCAACGTTTACTCGTACAACGTAATGATCAATATGGTTTTGATCAATTTCAAAAGTTTGCTGATGATGGTGTAAGAGAACACTATGAAAAAGAGTTCTCACATCGTTTTTATCAATTGCATGGTAGTGTTTATCACTCGACTAGTACATTACAAAATAATTCTCATAGTGAGTTAATAGCAGGCAATCAGCCTCTTTCTGATATTGACTTAATTGAAGCACGTTTTGCGCCTAAGGCAACTACTGAAAAAAATGAGAATTTATTAGCCTCAATATTGAAAGGATTTGTTGAGTTTAGTGGAATAGAAGAAAAAAGTCATAATTTAAATCATTTAGCTGAATTAGCATTAATCAATCAAAGACCTAAATTACGATTGATTGCACATTTTATTAAAATGCCATGGAACAGACTGAATGATTTAAAAAAAGAAAAGAATAAAGAGCAACAAGAAATCGTAAAAGATATTTTTCATTATAATAATGTACGTGATGATGTGTTAAAAAAAGCGACACTATTATTTGATTTAATGGATAATAATGTCTCTTTGAAAAAGATAATTACAGGTGTTGATGTTGCAGCAAATGAACTAGAAGCTCCCCCTGAAGTTTTTTCAGAACTGTATCGTTATGCACGTTATAGAGGAGTAAAAAAGTTCACCTTTCATGTTGGGGAGGACTTTGTTCATTTAGTTACTGGGATTAGAAAAATATTTGAAGCTATTAAATATTTAGAATTAAATAATGGTGATAGAATTGGGCATGGAACTGCGATTGGTATTGAGCCTCAGTACTGGATTAAGAATATGCCTGATAAATTTTATACAACGAGAGCAGAAAGGTTAGATGATTTACTTTTTATTAGAGAACTTTGTATTAATGAAAATTTAGATGGGTTTAATCTTCATGAAATTGAAAGAAAAATTAAAGAACAAGCAAAATTATTTTTAACTAAAAAACATATTCCTCGTAATATTATCTTTGATGAAGAAGAACTGAACTTTCTAGAAAAAAAAGACATTTTTTTTAATGATATTTTAGGGGCAGTTGATGATAAAAATGTTAAAGCAAAGTCTTATGTTCTAAAAATAAGATCGGTGATGAATGAATATATAGGTGATGATTTTATTTTTAATATTGATGACTTACAAAGTTCTTTACAATATAGAAATTGTAATCCTCGCCTGTTTTTAGATTTCTTAGAGAAAAAACAGTTAGGCGCATTTAAACAATTAGAAATGATAGGAAAAGTGGGTATTGTTGAAGAAGAGTATAAAATGTATAACGATATTCCGAAAAATGTTCTTCCCTATCTTTTTCTTCGCTGGTTTTCTCTTAATAGTACAATAGAAGGCGAAACTTTAATTGAAGTGGAAAAAAGTGAATTTACACGAGTACAACTGATTAAACTTCAACAATGTGTTCAGCATATAATTGCTAAAAAGAAAGTGATTGTTGAAACACTTCCAACAAGTAACGTACGTATCAGCCATTATGATTCAATAGAACAACATCATATATTCCGCTGGTTAAAGATTAAAGGACGTGAAATTGAAGGTGATGCAGATCTGAATGTGATATTGGGATCTGATGATCCAGGTATTTTTGCAACCGATATTCGTAATGAAGTTTATCATATCTTCACTTCGCTTATTCATAATTATAATTATTCACAACATGATGCTTTAAATGTGATAAGAAGACTTAACCAAAATAGTCGGATCTTTTCTTTTCAGTAAAAAAACAACAAGCACTCTTTTATAAGTTGCATGGATGCAACTTCCTTATTAAGACTCCATAGCCCAAAAAGCCCCGTAAATTTGCGATTGTTCAGCCCATCAATTTTCTCTGAATTTGTCATGCTTAGAGTCATTTCATTCATGCTTTTAATCTCAATATCTAAATCGGACAGACTGTGGCTGAAGATAGCGATCTCGAAAAAACAGAGGACCCCACACCCCATAAACGGGAAAAAGCTAAAAAGGATGGACAAATTGTCCGTTCTAAAGAGCTATCGTCCGTATTAATGATCTTGGGGGGCGTGAGTTTGCTGTGGATGAGCGGTGGATTTATCACTCGTGGGCTACATGCCATGTTAACAGAAGGGTTTACGTTTAATCATCATCTCATTGGTAATGAGAATTTGTTGATCCCTCGATTTGGTAGCTTGATTAAACAAGCTGTTTTTGCGCTATCTCCAGTATTTCTGGGGTTAGTGCTTGTCGCAATTGGTGGTTCTGCTTTATTAGGTGGGATTAACTTTAGTAGTAAATCCATTAAGTTTGATCCCAAAAAATGGAACCCTATTTCTGGGTTAAAGCGTATTTTTTCTATGAATGCGTTAGCAGAGCTATTTAAAGCGATATTGAAATCAACCTTTGTGGGGATCGCTGCGACAGTGTTTTTATGGCACAACTGGAACGATATTCTCCATCTGATCACGCTTCCACCGCTTAGTGCGCTGGCGAATGCGATGCAACTATTGATTTTCGCCGTCTACATTACGGTTTTTATGCTGATACCGATGGTGGCATTCGACATTATTTTCCAAATTCGTAGTCATTTGAAAAAGCTACGTATGACGCGCCAAGAAATTAAAGATGAATTTAAACAGCAAGAGGGTGATCCGCAACTGAAAGCACGTATTCGTCAGCAACAACATGCGATGTCTCGTCGTCGCATGATGGCAGATGTCCCGAAAGCGGATGTTATTGTGACGAACCCAACACACTATGCTGTTGCGCTGCAATATAACGACAAAATGACTGCACCTAAAGTTTTAGCAAAAGGGGCAGGGGCTATCGCGTTAAAAATTAAAGAAATTGGTGCAGAAAATCGAATTCCGCTTCTAGAAGCGCCACCGCTTGCTAGGGCGTTATATCGTCACAGTGAAATAGGCCATGCAATACCTTCAACCCTTTATGCTGCAGTTGCAGAAGTACTTGCATGGGTTTATCAACTGAAACGATGGAAAACCGAAGGTGGTTTAAAACCTAAACAACCTATGAACTTGCCAGTGCCTCCCGCACTGGACTTTGCTGGAGAAGATAATCGTCATGGCTAATTTGGCCTCATTACTCCGCTTGCCGGGAAATTGGAAAAGTTCTCAGTGGCAGATACTGGCAGGACCAGTGCTTATCTTGTTGATACTGTCAATGATGGTATTGCCATTGCCACCTTTTCTATTGGATCTATTATTTACCTTTAACATCGCACTCTCCATCATGGTGCTGTTGGTCGCAATGTTCACTCGACGTACTTTGGACTTTGCTGCTTTCCCTACTATTTTGCTGTTTACTACGTTGTTACGTTTATCATTAAACGTGGCTTCAACACGTATCATCTTAATGGAAGGACATACAGGACCTGAAGCCGCGGGGCGCGTTGTTGAGGCGTTTGGCCATTTCCTTGTTGGTGGTAACTTTGCTATCGGTATTGTGGTCTTTATCATCCTTATTTTGATTAACTTTATGGTTATCACCAAGGGTGCGGGACGTATCGCTGAAGTGGGTGCGCGTTTTGTGTTAGATGGAATGCCGGGCAAACAGATGGCAATCGATGCTGACCTGAATGCAGGCATTATCAACGAAGACGAAGCCAAAAAACGCCGTAAAGAAGTGTCATTGGAATCCGACTTTTACGGTTCAATGGATGGTGCGAGTAAATTCGTTCGTGGTGACGCCATCGCCGGCTTAATGATCCTTGTGATTAACGTGGTGGGCGGTCTTATCGTCGGTGTCGCTCAACACGGAATGGCATTAAACGATGCCGCAACGACTTATACCCTTTTAACCATTGGTGATGGTCTGGTTGCTCAAATTCCTGCATTAATTATCTCAACTGCTGCGGGTGTTATCGTTACTCGTGTGGCAACAGATGAAGATGTTGGGCAACAGATGGTTACCCAGCTGTTTGACAATCCTCGTGTTCTACTGTTAACCGCAGGCGTGCTAGGTCTGTTAGGTTTAGTACCAGGAATGCCTAACTTTGTTTTCCTCTTCTTCACTGCCGCATTAGGTGGATTAGGGTGGTATATCTTACGTCGTAACGCTAACCCTGAAGTGCAACAGCAAAAAGAGATGGAAGAAGTTGAAAAACAAAACCGTGTTGTTGAAGCTTCATGGGAAGATGTACAACTTGAAGATCCATTAGCGATGGAAGTAGGGTATCGCTTAATACCAATGGTAGATAACCGCCAAAATGGTGAGTTGTTAGGTCGAATTAGTGGTATTCGTAAAAAGTTCGCTCAGGAGATGGGATACCTTCCTCCCGTTGTTCATATTCGAGACAACATGGAATTAAGACCTGCATCTTATCGTATTCTAATGAAAGGGGTTGAAATTGGTCACGGTGAAGCGCATCCCGGTCGTTGGTTAGCCATCAATCCGGGTAATGCCGTTGGTTCTTTAGACGGTGATATTACTCAAGAGCCGGCATTTGGTTTGCCTGCAGTGTGGATTGATGACAGCTTAAGAGAACAAGCACAGGTTCAAGGTTATACAGTTGTTGCTGCAAGTACCGTTATTGCAACGCACTTTAACCATGCATTAGCGAAATACGCATCGGAATTATTTGGTCGTCAAGAAGCACAAATGTTGTTTGATAGGGTGAGTAAAGAGCTCCCTAAAATGACAGAGAATATGATCCCAGATATGCTTTCACTCACGGTATTGCACAAAGTATTGCAAAATCTGCTATCTGAACAGGTGCCTATTCGTGATATGAGAACCATATTAGAAGCGTTAGCAGAGCATGCGCCAGAGCAGAAAGATCCGGCTGAATTAACGGCAGTTGTTCGTGTTGCACTTCGCCGTGCGATTACCCAACACTGGTTTGGTGATCAAGATGAAATCCAAGTCATTGGGTTGGATGCAAGCTTAGAGCGTATTCTTGTTCAAGCCATGCAAAGTGGCGGTGGTTTAGAACCCGGACTAGCTGAGAATATTGAACAACAAGCTGCGGATGCTGTACGTCATCAAGAGATGTCCGGTGGCGCTCCGGTATTATTAGTGAATCATGCGCTACGTTCATTATTGTCGCGTTTCTTACGCCGTAGCCTGCCACAGCTAGCTGTATTATCGAATATGGAAGTCAGTGAAGGTCGCCGTATTCGTATGACATCGATGATTGGTGGACAACCCCATTAATCATTCTTGCTGAGATACCATTGTCTAACGTTAAGGTCACTTTATTCAGTGGCCTTTTTTATAGGCTAATAAAACGGAAAGAGGCGATACGCTAGAGAGAGGTGTAGGTTGTTTACTTACAGCAAAGGGAGAGAGTAGGTTTATCAATAAATCGGTAGCTTAGCGTGTGATGAAAAGGTGCGGTAATGGTGTGGCACAAAAAGAGGATAGATAATAGTGCTGTGTGATGTGTTGGTGACTTAAAGTGAAGGGTGTTTTATCAGCCAAAACAAAACGCCATCAATATTGATGGCGTATCGTGTGAATTCTGATAATTATCAAGAAAATCTAAACCTGAATTTTACGCCCAGCCAGTGTTGAACGCTGTGCTTGCCCATCAGAACCATAAAGGGTTGGGCTGTGGTTCTTTTGCAAAAAACGGATAGCATCACTATTACGAGAGATATGTTGCTCGAGTAGTAATCCGTTATGTTGATTCAGATATCTTAACTCCGCCGTGATGTCTATTATCTGTGTCCATAAATCAGATAAAAACGGTAACCCTGTATAAGGTTTTTCTACACCGGCTTGTTGGCTTAGCGTATGGCGCTGTTGGTCCGTATGACCTAAAGCCGACAAGACAAAATTCTTCTGTTCAGTGACTTCGTGCAGGGCATTGATATCAATATTACCTGCGCATAATAACTGCTGTTCAGCACGTAAAATACCCGCAATGGTATTAAGCTGTGATAATTGAAGATCTAAAGTCTGGCGGAGTTCTTCCATCATAATCATTAAATATTATTGAGTTATGCTTTCAGCAGCTTCACGGAAAAGAGCGTCCGCAATTTTACCGCTGTCCATGGTTAATGTTCCGTTGGCAATTGCTTCTTTTAAGCGAGCAACTTTCTCAACGTTAATATCTTTATTTCCAGGTTGAACAAGTTTTTTCTGCGCTTCACTCAGCTTTACAGAAGTGTCGCCTGTTGCAGTTTTTTGTTCAGTTGTTCCCGATTTACGAGAGCCCTGAGTGATTTCACTTGGGTTACGTTGTGCAATCGCATTAATCGGAAGTAGTGGATTCGCGCGTTCAATACTCATAGGAAAATCCTTTGTTAGGCATCAATTAATAGTCAGATGAAGCCATTGTAAAACAACCTATGTGTTTTCGCCTATCATCTTGCTTCTTTATATCGGCTATAAAATCAGAAACTTTAATTTACTCGTTATACTCGTCATACTTTAAGCTGTAGCGTTGTTTACTGCATTCATTCGCACTCGTCACACTACTCGTCATACTTTAAGCTGTAGCGTTGTTGGCTACATTCATTCGCACTCGTCACATACTTATGTATGCTCCTAGCGACTCATTCATTTGCCGCCTAGCTACAACTTAAACTATTTAGAGTATTTACTCGTGATGCTTTAAATAATCGCCTAGCTACAACTTAAATTATTTAGAGTAAAAAATGTAACACAAAGAGAGTTTACTTTGATTTGCCATAACTGAAACGGCTAACAAGCAATTCAATAGGGGCTTATTCTGCTTATCAGCTTTTTTATCTATTAAAGGGGGATGCGTACAGAGCCGTTTTCAAGTGCTTCACCGGTGACGATTTGACCTGATTTCACTCTGACTCGAATGGTTTCATTGGCAACAGCATTGTTTATTGCTTTACCTTCATAACGGATTTGAAAGTGGGGGCCTTGTGCAAATACGGTGACTGTTTGTCCCGCTAAAATAGCCCAAGGACGACGAACCATTGTAGAGGTTAAAGGCTTTCCTGCGGATATTTGTCGCATTGCGATTGCATTCTTAATTAATGCGGGATCACGTAATACATCGTAAGGTAATTTTTCTAATTCGCCCGTTGCCATACTAACGGCAGAAGTTTCAATAATGTCATCACGATTAATGTCTTTTTTGGCGATTAAATATTTACCATTCACGCTAACATCTATTTGAATAAAACGACGTTGCTTATCACACTGAATGGGGATTGAAAGACGTCCCCAATTACGAGAGCCAGCATGACGTTGGATTTCTTGTGTTTGGCAGACCGGCCATTTATCTTCCGGTGTTAAAACTGTCACCGTCACTTTATCGCCTTGTTGGTGAAGCGCGACAAAGAAATCTTGTAGTTCTTCAGGGAGTGATTTCGCGATACTCACATTCACCATAAAGAAAAAAGAAAATAGACCGATAAGAGTTCTAACTACCATAATTTGTATCACCTTACAGAGTTGATGCTAATTGTGCGTTTGTCATTATTTAGCAACAACAGTGTACATCGACTTTGCACGCCTTAAACGCATAAATAGCAATCCAATTTACGCCTATTCCTCCAATCATCTTTTTTTTGAGCGTTTATTCTGTCAACTGAAATTGTTTTATCAGCTGAGGTAAGTGGCTTAGCCACCAAGGATAGAAGATGCTCGATAAATTAGAAAATACGTTTCATTTTCAACAAGAAGCGCTCTCAATACGCAATAAACGCCAAGAAATTCTCGCTGCGAATATCGCTAACGCAGATACCCCAGGCTTTCAGGCTCGTGATATTGATTTTGCTTCTGAATTGAAGAAAACCATTGAAAACGGGCGTGCTGGTAGTTATGGCATGCAATTGGCGATGACATCAGAGCGCCATATCCCAATCAAACCCGGTTATCGCTTAGAAGCGGACTTACTATATCGCGTGCCTCACCAAACGGCGATGGACGGTAATACCGTGGATATGGATATGGAACGTAGTAATTTTGCTGACAATAGCCTTAAGTATCAGGCTGATGTGACATTTATTAACTCGCAAGTTAAAAGCATGATGGCTGTATTGCAACAGTAGGGTAAAGAGCATGTCTTTATTTAGTATTTTCGATATTTCAAGTTCAGCACTTTCAGCGCAATCACAGCGTTTAAACGTGAGTGCCAGCAATATGGCAAACGCTGACAGTGTTGCGGGTCCAGATGGCGACCCTTATCGTGCAAAACAGGTTGTTTTTCAGGTAAACGCACCTGCTGGTCAAGAAATTGGCGGTGTTCGCGTCACTGAAGTGGTAGATGATCCTGCTCCCTTTCGTATGGAATATCAGCCGGGGCATCCTTTCGCTGATGAAAAAGGGTATGTACGTATGCCGAATGTTGATGTTGTAGGTGAAATGATTAACACCATCTCTGCATCAAGAAGTTACCAAGCTAACGTCGAAGTGATGAACACGGCAAAATCACTGATGCAAAAAACACTGATGATAGGTCAATAGGGAGAATAAATTGTGGGTATTTCCTCCTCAATGAATGAACCTTATGATAATACCATTATCGGGGATACACCTTCTTCATACCATACGAAAAAAAGTGGTAGTGAGGATATTAAAGGGAATTTCCTGACACTTCTCATCACTCAGATGAAAAATCAAGACCCAACAAACCCAATGCAAAATAATGAGTTAACCTCTCAGTTAGCTCAGATTTCAACCGTTGAAGGTATTGAAACACTGAATAAGACAGTGAATAACATTGTTGGGCAGATTGATCAAAGTCAGGCGTTACGCGCGTCTTCTTTAGTTGGTCGTGGCGTCATGGTCTCTGGGAACAAAATTGTTGTCTTTCAGCCAACCGACGGTAAAGGTGACACTGAAAAACCCGGTGATGGGGATGACACCATTCCAACACCTGATACTCAGAATGAAAAAACACGTCAGCAAATGGGAACGTATAAAGCAGATGATACTGACCCAAATACGCCTGACAGTGAACACCTTTTTTCAACACCTTTTGGTTTTGAATTACTCAGTCCAACCGATTCTCTTACGATAAACATCACTAATGCTAGTGGTGCTACCGTTCGTACAATCAAAATGGACAAAAAAATGCTACCGGATGTTTATAACTTCTCTTGGGATTGTACTGATGAAGATGACAATCCTGTTCCAGCAGGCAGTTATAAATTTACCGTTAACGCCACGCTTAATGATGCTCAGGTCCCTGTTAAGACACTGAATTATGCGCTGGTGAATAGTGTGTCCATGGTGGATGGTGGTGCCCGCCTTGATGTTGGCTTAGGTAATACCGTTTCATTGGATGAAATTCGTCAGGTTCTTTAACTAACACATATTCAACTTGGAGGGCGCATGTCCTTTTCACAAGCAGTAAGTGGTTTAAACGCAGCAGCCGCTAACTTAGATACTATCGGTAACAATATTTCTAACTCCGCAACCTACGGTTTTAAAGGCGCAACGGTCTCTTTTGCTGACGTTTTCGCCGGTTCTGGTGCTGGTCTAGGTGTTAAAGTATCAGGTATTAGCCAAAACTTTAAAGACGGTAGTATCACTACCACTAATCGCCCAACTGACGTGGCAATTTCTGGCGGTGGTTTTTTCCGTATTGAAGATCAAAACGGTGGCGTTTTCTATTCACGTAATGGTGAATTCGGTAAAGATAAAAACGGTTTCCTGACGAATATGCAAGGTATGCGTGTAACAGGTTATCCAGTACAAAGTGTTGATGGTAAGAACGTAGTACAAAAAGGGGCAACACCAACACCTATCGTTATTCCTACCGATATGATGAACGCTAGCGCAACAGATAAAATGGATATGACGGTTAACTTGAACTCTGCTGAAGAGCCAATTGACCCAACGACCCATGCGTTTGATCCTAAAGATAACGACTCTTATAACTTCAGCACCAACGTTACCACCTACGATAGCTTAGGTAATGAACATAACCTGAACTTATTCTTTGTTAAAACCAAAGATAATGAATGGGAAGTTCATGCTCAAGACACTACTACCGGCGAAGCAGCTCAAAAGCTAGGTAAGCTTGTTTATAAAAATAACGGCGTATTAGATGAAGCTGCTACAACGATGGCTAACTTTAAAGCTGCATCTTATAAAGGTTCACAACCTATGGATATGGCGATGAACTTTACCGGCAGTACTCAGCAAAAAGTTGCCGAATCAAGCGTATCTAAACTGGCACAAAACGGTTACCAAGCGGGTGAATTCACCAACTTCCGTATTGAGCAAGATGGCTCAATCATGGCGACTTATTCAAACCAGCAAAGTCAAATCGTTGGTCAAATCGCATTAGCTAACTTTGCAAACCCAGGCGGTTTAAGTTCACAAGGCGACAACATGTGGTCTGAAACTAACGGTTCAGGTTCACCAATCGTCGGTGTTGCAGGCGCGGGTGTATTCGGCAAATTAACCAATAACGCATTAGAAGCGTCTAACGTGGATATGAGCCAAGAGTTAGTCAATATGATCGTTGCTCAACGTAACTATCAATCAAACGCACAAACCATCAAGACTCAGGATCAGATCCTGCAGACTCTGGTTAGCTTGCGCTAATAACGCCGGAAATAATCTGTTATGGATCATGTGATTTATACCGCGATGGGCGGCGCCAGACACTCGATGGAAAATCAAGCGGTCGTGGCGAACAACTTAGCAAACGCATCAACGCCGGGATTCAAAGCGCAGCTTAGTGCAATGCGAGCCGTACCTGTCAATGGCGATACCTTACCGACTCGTACACTCACGGTCGCCTCAACGCCAGGTAGCGATCAGAGTCAAGGAACGATGAACTATACCGGCAGATCAATGGATGTTGCTTTAAGTGATAACGGCTATCTAGCGGTTCAACTTGAAGATGGTACTGAAGCCTATACTCGAAACGGGAATATCCAACGTAACGCTGACGGCATGTTGATGGTACAAGGACGTTTGTTAATGGGGGATAACGGTGCGATTGAAGTACCTCCTCAAGCAAATGTCAGTATTGCCAATAACGGTATTGTGACTGCGCATGTGCCAACTGATCCGCCAAAAATGTTGGGTCAGATTGGTCGTTTGAAAATGGTAAAACCAGAGCAAAACGACTTAGTTCGTGGCGATGATGGTTTATTCCATTTATCTCCTAAGGGAACCGCGCGTGCGGGTGAGGAATTACCTGCAGATGATAGCGTGAAGGTGTTAGCTGGTGTGTTAGAAGGCAGTAATGTTAATCCAGCAGAAGCCATGGTCGATATGATAGCAAACGCTAGACGTTTCGAAATGCAAATGAAGGTTATTCATAGCGCTGACGATAACGCGCAACGCGCTAACCAATTGCTATCACTGAGTTAAATAGTGTAAGGGGAAAACCATGATCCGTTCTTTATGGATTGCTAAAACTGGGTTGGATGCACAACAGACAAACATGGATGTGATTTCCAACAACCTCGCAAACGTCAGCACCAATGGTTTTAAACGCCAGCGTGCGGTTTTCGAAGATTTACTGTATCAAACGATCCGTCAACCGGGTGCAATGACATCAGAACAGACGAATGCACCGTCAGGTTTACAAATTGGTACCGGTGTTCGTCCTGTTGCTACTGAGCGTTTACATAGTCAAGGTAACTTGGCTCAAACAAACGGTACTCGTGATGTGGCGATTAAAGGACAAGGTTTTTTCCATGTTCAATTGCCTGATGGTACGGATGCTTATACTCGTGATGGTTCTTTTCAAATGGATCAAAATGGGCAATTAGTGACAACCAGTGGTTTCCAAGTTGTTCCGGCAATCATTCTGCCTGAAACGGCGAAGAAGGTCATGATTGGTCGTGATGGTACTGTAAGTGTTGAGATTGAAGGTGATCCTGCGCCACAACAAGTGGGGCAATTGACGCTAACAACCTTTATTAATGACAGCGGATTAGAAAGTGTCGGTGAAAACTTGTACTTAGAAACCGCAAGTTCTGGCGCACCAACTGAAAATGCCCCAGGTATCAACGGCGCAGGCTTGTTGTATCAGGGATATGTTGAAACCTCTAACGTTAACGTAGCTGAAGAGCTGGTCAATATGATCCAGACTCAACGTGCTTATGAAATTAACAGTAAAGCGATTTCAACATCTGATCAGATGTTACAGAAACTAACGCAACTCTAATTTCGTTTGTTCATTAGCCTGACAGGGTTTCCTGTCAGGCGTATTACTAAAAGAGTATCGAAGATGGATACAAAGGTCATTACTGACAATTCTGGGGCAAGAAAGCTTAGTGTCAGATGGCGTCGTCATCAACGTTTAGGTACCGCCCTGTTGGTACTGACACTGGCGGGATGCGCACATATACCTAAAAAACCGTTGGTAGAAGGTAACACCACGGCGGTTCCAACGGCACCAACAGCACCTGCACCTAATGGCTCTATTTTTCAGTCAGCTCAGCCTGTTTATTTTGGCTATCAACCTCTATTTGAAGACAGACGTCCTCGAAATATTGGCGACACGCTAACGATTACATTGCAAGAAAACGTGAGTGCAAGCAAAAACTCATCTGCCAATGCCAGCCGTAATGGTAAAGCCGGATTCCTTGCGTCAATCACGCCAAGATTTTTGGAAGGATTGTTTGGTAATAGCCGTGCTGATATGGGAATGGAAGGCAACAGTGACTTTGGCGGTAAAGGTGGCGCAAATGCAAACAATACCTTTAAAGGCACCATTACTGTTACCGTCGATCAGCTTCTTGCCAATGGCAACCTGCACGTTATCGGTGAAAAGCAAATTGCTATCAATCAAGGTACTGAATTTATCCGTTTTTCAGGTGTTGTGAACCCAAGAACCATCAGTGGTGCTAATACCGTAAATTCAACCCAAGTTGCTGATGCGCGTATTGAATATATCGGAGACGGTTATATCAATGAAGCACAGTCTATGGGATGGCTACAACGCTTCTTCTTAAATGTATCACCTTTTTAATGAGTAGGGTCCAGATGAAAAAAATAGCGATGAGCCTTTTCTTTATCGTGATGACATGTGTTGGTTTTTCCGCTCATGCCGAACGGATCAGAGATCTCACCTCTGTTGAAGGGGTAAGAGAAAATGCGCTGATTGGTTATGGTTTGGTCGTGGGATTAGATGGAACGGGTGACCAAACAATGCAAACCCCGTTTACCACACAAAGTCTGAATAACATGCTCTCACAATTGGGGATCACAGTACCACCTGGCACCAATATGCAATTGAAAAACGTTGCTGCGGTAATGGTAACGGCAAAATTGCCACCTTTTGGTCGTACAGGGCAATCAATTGACGTCGTTGTTTCATCCTTAGGTAATGCCAAAAGCTTACGTGGTGGTACGTTGCTGATGACACCATTAAAAGGTGTTGATAATCAGATTTATGCTTTAGCACAAGGCAATATTGTTGTTGGGGGCGCCGGTGCATCTGCGGGTGGAAATAGCGTTAAAGTTAACCAGTTAGCGGGTGGACGTATTAGTAGTGGCGCCATTATTGAACGTGAACTGCCTTCGCAATTTGGTCAAACAGGTCTGCTGAACTTACAACTGAATGAAGAAAACTTCACGTTGGCACAACATATCTCCGATACCGTGAATAAATTACGCGGTGTGGGAACGGCTATTCCATTAGATGCCCGTACCGTTCAACTACGAGTTCCTATTGGTAAAAGCGAACAAGTCCGTTTCTTGGCTGAAGTTCAGAATCTTGAAATTAAACGTGTTGTTGCCGATGCGAAAGTGATCATTAATGCAAGAACTGGTTCCGTTGTGATGAATCGTGATGTGACATTAGGAAGTTGTGCTATTGCTCAAGGCAACCTTTCCGTTACCGTTGATAGCCAAGTCAATGTTAGTCAACCTAATACTCCGTTTGCGGGGGGAAGCACGGTTGTAACGCGTAATACTAGCGTGAATATGAGTGAACAAGGTGGCTCATTACAGAAAGTGAATGCCAGCGCAAGCTTAAACGAAGTGATCCGCACATTAAATGCACTTGGTGCAACACCAACAGATTTAATGTCAATTTTGCAAGCAATGGAAAGCGCGGGTTGCTTACGTGCGAGATTGGAGATTATCTGATGAAAGATTTATCTCTGCTTTCTTCAATGCCGACGATATCTGCGCCGGCATATGATAGTAATGCATTGAATAAACTTAAATATCAGGTTGGACAAAATGCTGATCAGCAAGGGCTGCGCCAAGTGGCGCAGCAACTTGAAGGTGTTTTCGTTCAAATGATGTTAAAAAGCATGCGTGATGCTATTCCTCAAGAAAGCATGTTCAACTCAGAAAGTACCAAGATGTACACCTCTCTTTATGATCAACAAATTGCTCAAGACCTATCACAAAAAGGCTTGGGCTTTGCTGACATGATAGAAAAACAACTTTCTGCCAAAGTCACGATGGAACCAAGTGAAATGGCTGGTAAAACACCGATGCCATTAGATGGTAGTGATATTTTTCAATCCATGCCAACGCAAGCATTGGGGCAAATTTATCGTGCGATGCAGCCTTATCAAAATGCAGTTGAAAGTACGATTGGTAAGCTTAAGGGCTTATCTGAAAGTAGTGCTTCTTTTGCATCCAAACTGTTAGGGCCTGCGAAACAAGCGACAGAAGGTACCGGTGTACACCATCTTTTAGTTGTTGCTCAAGCGGCGCTTGAATCAGGTTGGGGTAAACGTGAAATTTTAACAGGTGATGGTAAACCAAGTTATAACCTGTTTGGTATTAAAGCAGGAAGTAGTTGGAAAGGACCTGTCACGAATATCATGACAACTGAAGTGATCGACGGTAACTCGATTAAAATGCGTGATAACTTCCGTGTTTATGGCTCCTATGTTGAAGCGATTCAAGATTACCTCAGATTAATCACTGAAAGTCCTCGTTACGCCAAAGTACCTCAAGCTCAAACCCCTGAACAAGCGGCTTACCGTATTCAAGAAGCAGGTTATGCCACCGATCCGGGTTATGCGAAAAAACTGGTTTCAATTATTGGTCAATTAAAAGGAAGTGGTGAGCAAGTTGCTAAAACTTATACTCACGATTTAAGCGACCTATTTTAATCATTTTCCCCTCAAGTTTAGAGGGGAAGAACCGATAATAAAGACCAGAGCATCCATTTAACTTGCCAGCTATGCTCCGTGCATACGGGTGATGACTAAACGTAAAAGGATAGACAAATGTCCAACAGTTTAATTAATACAGCGATGAGCGGACTTAATGCGGCACAAGCTGCGATGAGCACTGTGAGTAATAATATCGCTAACCAAAATGTAAAATGGTACAACCGTCAAATGACTGTTTTTAATGAAAACAGTGGCACTATGACCGGTAATGGTTATATCGGTAATGGTGTTAATGTTAGCCGTATTCATCGTGAATATAACGAATTCCTTGCCGGTCAAATGAACCGTGCCATGTCAAAACAAAGTGCACTTAATAGTTATACCCAAAATATCTCGCAAATAAATGACTTATTAGCCGATAAAGGGAATGACGTTTCTAGCGCAATTGACGAATTTTTTACAAGCTTACCTAACGTTACCAATAATGCGGAAGATAACCCAGCGCGTACAACGGTTATTGGTAAAGCAGAAGCAATGGTCAATATGTTTGCTAAAGCAGACCAATCATTGCGCGATTTAGAGAAAGATATTAATAGCCAGGTGACAAACACCTCTAAAAATATCAATGAATATACAAAGCAAATCGCAAAATTAAATAACGAAATTAGCCGCTCTAAAGGTTTTAATGGCGCTGATCCTAACGATTTATTAGACCAACGTGATCGTTTAATTCAAGAGCTAAATACACTGGTTGATGTTCAAGTCACTCAACAGGATGGTGGTTTTGTTAACGTCACATTTGCTAATGGTTTGCCATTAGTATCAGGGACTCGCTCTTATGAAGTTTCGGCTATTCCATCAAATAAAAATAGCGAACGCCTTGTTATCGGTTATAGCAATGGTATCGATGAAGTTCGTGAAGTTGATGCAAAACGCATTAAAGGTGGCGAGCTTGGCGGTGCTTATCGTAGCCGTGAAGAAGTGTTAGATCCAAGTCGTAATCAATTAAACCAATTAGCGTTAGTGTTGGGCGATCAATTTAATAAACAGCATGAGCAAGGTTTTGATTTAAATGGCGATAAAGGTGAAAAATTCTTCGACCTTGGTGGTGCTCATGTCATGCCTAACGGTAAGAATAAAGGTGATGCAACCTTTGATGTAAAATATACCGACACTAAAGAAGTGAAAGCCGCTGATTATACGGTTAAATATGACGGTACTAAGTGGAATGTGACGGTAGAGCCGGGTGGTCGTAAAGTTGATACTAAAGTTGGTGCAACAGGCGAATTAGAATTTGAAGGTATAAGTATCAAAGTTAATGGTACACCACAAAAAGACGATTCTATTATTGTTCAACCTGTGGGTAATGTGATTGCAGGTATGAAAGTTGCGGTAACTGATCCAAGTAAAATAGCGGCTGCGGGTTCGTTAAATGCGGATGGTGAAACAGCACCAAGTGATAATGAAAACATGAAAAAGCTGTTTGAGTTACCTGATGCAAAAATTATTGATGGTAAAACAACGATTGCAGGTGGTTATGGCTCACTGATCAGTATGGTGGGTAATAAAGTGAATACCGCGCAAGTAGACTTTGATGCTCAGGTTTCTATTACTAAAAGTATTGTAGAACAACAGCAGTCTGTTTCTGGTGTGAACTTGGATGAAGAGTACGGTGAAATGTATCGTATTCAAGAATATTACATGGCAAATGCAAAAGTTATTCAAACTGCAAACAGTATGTTTGATGCGATTATGCAAGTTTTCTAAGCCTTCATCAGAATAAGGAATATCACTGTGCGTTTAAGTTCAAATCAAATTTTTAGTCAGCGCGTGGACAATATCACCAGTTCACAAAGCAAATGGATGACTGAAGGAAATAAAATCTCCAGCGGTCGTCGCGTTGAAAAGCCTTCAGATGATCCGATGGCAGCTTCTCAAGCGGTGATGGTGAAACAATCTGAATCACGTAACCAACAGTATGCGACAGCGCGTGGATTTGCAAAAAACAGTATGTCTTTGCAAATGAGTTTAGCCAGTCAAATGGTGAATATCACGACTAAAATTCAAGAAACACTGGTTGCTGCGGGTAATGACGCCACATTAAGTGATGAAGACCGTTCATCGCTTGCTGATCAATTACAAGGTTTAAAAGATCAGTTAGTCGGTATTGGTAACACAAAAGATGGGGTAGGTCGTTATATTTTTGCCGGTTTCCAATCTGATAAGCCTCCTTTTGTAGCGGATGCAACGGGTAAAATCACCTATCAAGGTGGTGATAAACAAATTACCCAAAAAGTAGATAGCAATATTGAAATGGTCACTAACTTCACTGGGATTGAAACATTACAATCTTCAGGAAGTAAAGGTACAGCTCCTGATATTTTTGAAGCATTAGATGGCGCTATTACTGCATTACGTGAGCCGTTAACAGGTAAACCACAAGCGGATCGTGATGCTGCATTAGCGAAAATTGATACGGCAAATAGCGTTAACCGCGCAACATTAAATAATATTTCTAGTGTTGAGGCGAAGTTAGGTTTACAACTTCAAGAGCTTGATAACTTAGATAATTTAGGTGCAGATACTTCTTTAAGAAATGCAAAACGTTTAAGCGAACTGCGTGACTTAGATTGGACACAAGCAATTTCAGATTATTATCAAGAAGAGTCTGTATTACAGGCTTCTTATAAAGTTTTTAACGACATGAAAGATATGTCGATGTTTAAGATGTATCGCTAATTTTTATAGTACTGTCTCGCGACATTTTGATATCTCCCCTGGTATTGATTTATCAGGGGATTTTTTTATTGAATACAACAGATAAATTCATTTTTTTAATGCCAGAAATAAAGTGTTTTCTTGTGTTGAAGCGGCTTTAAAACCATGATGAAGATAAAACGGTTTTGCCTTTTCTGTAAGAGCATGAACCATAATCGCGTTAACACCAATATTTTCAGCAACATGATAACAGCGTAAAACCGCATCTCTTAATAGATCCGCGCCAAGTCCTTTTACATGGAAAGAAATATCGATGGCAATTCCAGCTAAAATGATGACAGGTATTGGATCTGGCATATTGCGACGAATAGAGTTGATGACTTCAGTATGATTAACACTTCCTGTTGCTAAAGAATAATAGCCAACAACATAGTGGCTATTTTCTTTACAGACCACAAAAGTACGAGATACACCCAATAATTGGTTTTTGACACCGCTTTGCTTTATCCCGTTATCTAATACCATTTCACGACTATCAAAATCAGCGACTTCATGTGAACTTGATAACGACTCAAGCGCTGTTACTTTTCCCATTACGCATTGATGGCGAGAGTGAAAACAGATTAATTTTAATGAGTGAGCTGAAAAATAACGAATTAAACGTTAATAATCCGAAATCTTAAGAAACCAACTGTTGTAGTATTAAGGTAATACGATTAAACGTATCGCTAAAGACACGCTCTGTAAACACGGGGAGTGCAGGCATGATCATGGATAATGCTAACATACCGATAGTCAGCGTAAGAGGGAAACCCACCACAAAGACAGAAAGTTGTGGTGTCATACGGTTGAGAATACCTAATGAAAGGTTGAGGACTAAAAGTAGAGTGATTAATGGCATGGCTAACATCATACCGTTAATAAAGATTGTGCCACCGCTTTGAACTAAAGTGAGAAGACCTAATGAGTTAAAAGTCTGATTTCCAATAGGAACGACATAGAACGTATCAACTAATATAGACAATAGCCATAGATGGCCATCAAAGACCATAAATAATAGCATTGTGAGCATATTAAAAATACGTGCCAGAATAGGCATATTAGGGCCCCCTGATGGATCGACAAAGGTGGCAAATGAAAGCCCCATCTGTAAACCAATCACTTCACCCGCATGACGAACAGAAGCGAACGCCAATTGCATTGATAACCCAAGAATTGTGCCAATCAAAATTTGCTGTAACAGTACCCAAAAGGCAATAAGCGAGAATAAAGGCACATGACTTTGCGGTAAGCCTGGTGCAACTAATGCGGTAATTAAAAAGGCGAGCGCAATGCGAAATTTTTTAGGTGTCTGCTTTTCACTAAATAGCGGTGCAGTGCTAAAAAGGGCGAGTATACGCACAAATGGCCAGAAAAAATCACTCATGTAGCCGTTAAGCATTTCACTGGTCAGGGTTATCATTGCTATTAACCAATCATCCCAGGAATGCCAGTAAATAAGTTATGCATATAATCGACAAGTAAACTTAACATCCAAGGACCCGCAACTAAAATAGCGGCTAATACAGCAAGAATTTTGGGAATAAACGACAATGTCATTTCGTTTATCTGCGTTGCAGCTTGAAGCATACTGATCACAAGACCCGTTATCAGAGCGGACAATAAAAGAGGGCCTGCTAGTGATAAAGCGATTTTCATCGCTTCAGTACCTAGTGCTAAGACGGATTCTGGTGTCATGGGGTTACCTCAGCGCTAATTAAAAAAGCTTTGTGCAAGCGAGCCTAGTATTAATTGCCAGCCATCGACTAAAACAAACAGCATGAGTTTAAATGGCAATGAAACTGTGGCAGGGGGCACCATCATCATACCTAGTGCCATCAACACACTGGCAACCACTAAGTCGATAATAAGAAAAGGAATAAAAATCATAAAACCGATTTGGAAAGCGGTTTTTAGCTCACTCGTAATATAAGCTGGCACCAAAATACGCATTGGTACACTTTCGCGAGTTTCAAACGCAGGTGCATCGGCAAGACGAGCAAATAGCGCCAAGTCAGTTTCACGCGTTTGTTGCATCATAAACTGACGTAGCGGTTTCGAACCATTCTCTAAGGCTTGCTCGAAGGTAATTTGATCTTCAGTAAATGGCATATAGGCATCTTGATAAATTTTATCAAAAACGGGTGCCATTATGAAAAAAGTCATAAATAACGCCAAACCTAGAACCACTTGGTTTGGTGGCGCAGAAGGTGTACCTAAAGCATTACGTAATAGTCCAAGGACAATAATAATACGAGTAAAACTTGTCATCATCAGCAAAACAGCCGGAATAAACCCCAATGCTGTAATGAAGATTAATGTTTGTACAGGTAATGACCAACTTTGACCACCACCCGGTAAAGGCTGTGTAATAACACCCGGAAATTGGGCAAACGCACTGCTAGGTAACAAGATTAAAACCAGCACACTAGCGAAGAGACGCCAACGCTTTAATGCGTTAAAAAAAGTGACACACTGATGCATTATGAGTTGCCTTTATCTCGCTTTAGCGTTTTTTGTAATATTTGAGTAAACAAGGGCGATGTTGGTGATGAGGTCGCTTCCTGCGAGGCTTTATCAGGGACGGGTAATTTATGCAGCAAATTGACCTGCGATGCAGTTACCCCTAATACGAGCCATTCCTGTTCTATTTCAACCACCACCACGCGTTCTTTCGCACCTAATGAACAACTTGCTTTGACGCTAAGTTGTGCTGTTGTTCCTTTAAATGAACCACGGGTAAAGCCAAAGCGGCGAAATAACCACATAGCAACAATAATAAGAACGATGATGCCTGCAAGCGCCGTGCTAACTTGAGCAAGGCTTTGACCTACAGGCAACGGTTGTGTAGGTGTTTGAACAGTTTGTGTTGTAGCGGGTGCGGTAGTATTTACCGCACCTTGGCTGGAAAAGGAAGGAAGCTGTTCCATAGATTAACGGCTCAGACGACGCATACGTTCTGATGGTGTAATGATATCGGTAATACGAATACCGTATTTATCAGAAACAACCACAACTTCACCTTGAGCAATTAAATAGCCATTGATAAGAATATCAAGAGGCTCACCAGCTAAACCATCCAGTGAAACGACAGAACCTTGTGACAGGCTAAGTAATTTTTTAATGGTCATTTTGGTGCGACCTAACTCTACTGTTAATTTGACTGGAATATCCATAATCAAATTGATGTCAGATAGATGGTTCAGTGCATCGTCTTCAGGTAAAAGATGTTCAAATAGATCGGAACTATTATCCTGGCTTTTCCCAGTTTGCTGTTCCATTGCATCAGCCCACATATCCTCAGCCGATTGTGAATTATCAGTTGGGCGATTTGCATCACTCATTGGTTTGTTCCTCATCCAGAGCGTTTAAAACAGGGTTAATTAGGTGTTCAACACGAAGGGCATATTGCCCATTTACTGTACCGTATTGGCTTGTTAATACGGGCACACCATCAACATGTGCAATCAATCTTTCTGGTTTATCAATCGGGATAACATCCCCTTCTTTCAGGGTTAACACTTTTGATAAACGCAGTGGGATGTCAGTAAAGTTTGCAACCAGTTCAAGTTCTGAATGCTGAACTTGGTTGACTAAACTATCTAACCAAACCCCATCTTCTTGACGAACATTTTCAATTGGTGGATTGATCAGTCGTTCACGTAATGGCTCAATCATGGCGAACGGAATACAAATACTAAATTCCCCAACCATTGAACCAATTTCTACCTGAAAAGGTGTCGTAACAACAATGTCGTTCGGTGATGAGGTGATATTGGTAAATTTCACCTGCATTTCAGAACGAACATATTCCACCTGAATTTTGAATATGGAATCCCAAGCATCACGGTAGGCATCAAGTGCCAGTTTCAACATTTTGTTGATGATCCGCTGCTCTGTGTTGGTAAATTCACGTCCTTCCACAGGGATTGGAAAACGACCATCACCACCAAACAGGTTATCTACCGCGATATAAACCAGATTAGGTTCAAAGGTAAATAATGCTGTTCCTCGTAAAGGCTTTAAATGCACCAAGTTAAGATTTGTTGGCACAGGTAAGTTACGAGCAAAGTCGTGATAAGGGTGAATTTTAACGCCACCAACAGTAATGTCAGGACTCCGACGGAGCATGTTAAACAGCCCCATACGGAATTGACGAGCAAAGCGTTCGTTAATAATTTCTAACGACTGTAAACGTTCTCGAACCACACGACGTTGCGTGTTGGGGTCATAAGGCTGAATATCCGGTTCATTCGGATCCTTCGCTATCGCAGGTTCCCTGTTCGCGCTTTTTTTGGCGTCGTCACCTGATGTGTCATCATTCAGCAGAGCATCAATCTCTGCCTGTGAAAGGATATTATCGCTCATAATGATTATCGCAGAATAAACGTGGTAAACAGTACATCGGAGAGGATCTGTTCAGATTCTCCCGGTACGAGAGTCGGTCTCAGCGTTTCTTTTACATCCGTCATTAGCTGGAGTTTTCCATTGTCTGTCGCGAGCTTATTAGCTTGTTGACGAGAAAGCAGTAATAACAAGCGGCTACGAACCTCAGGTAAATAATCATGTAGACGCTTACGAGTGTCTTCATTGTGCAATCTTAATGTGATCCCTATGTAGAGCACTCTGTCTAAGTGTTCTTCGTCATCAATTAGATTTACCGTAAAGGGTTCTAATGACATAAAAACGGGTGCTGGTATAACTTTTTGCTGACTTGTGCCCGCTGAACCTGATTTAGCATGCTTCAATGCCCACCAACTATATCCACCGAATGCCGCTGCAATAATGGCGATCACCAATAATACGATGATCAGAATTAAGCTATAGCTTTTACGTTCATTGCTGTAATTAGACATGGACAGTTAAATTCCTGTTTTGTAGTGGATACGTGTTCACTGTTGTGGACTTCCATATCCATCTAAATCAACCTTAATTATCCCGCTATTTCTGTTTTTTAATTGCAGAAACAGATGGGGAAAAAACCATTAACTCTTACGTTTATTGACATAGTGTGTCCTCCCAATACATTTGTATTAGGCAAAAATATCAACACCACCACGAGCAGATGCTAATTCTTGAGGCGTAAGGGTTATCTTTTGTAGTGCCGTTTCGGAGGCTAATTGCAGAGAATTACCCTCGCTTCCTTGATGATTATCGGCACCATCTCCACTAAATTGAGAGGAATCTGACATATTTTGTTGTTGCCAACTGTCAGATGTGTCGCTAGACACCTGACTCTGCGTGAGCTGGATCCCATTTTCAGAGAGTGCTTGACGCAATTGATTCATGGCATTTTCTAATACAGAACGAACTTGTCCGTTTTGTGAAGCAAGGTGTAACTGCGCTTGCCCATCTTCTATTTTCATGCGGATATGCAATGAACCTAGTTCTTCAGGGTGTAAACGTAGTTCTGCCTTTTGTAAGCCATTACGGCTAAACATCACAATTTGTTGATTCAGTTGCTGTTGCCACTCTTGTGTTCCCACTTGTGCATTTAATACCTGTGTTGCCATCGGTGAAAATTGCATTTGTGGTTGTGTTGAAGAGTGAGCATGACCCGTAATACTTTGTGATGCCAAAGAAGAAGAGGTAGAAAGGGTGTTGTGCAGATCGTTTTCTACAACACGATTACCTGTCACCATTTGCTGAGCAACATTGTCCGCTAATTTTGCATTTGCAACTTGCTTATCGCCGTTTAGCAATGCATTCACTTTTTCTGCTGTTGGCGTTAAAAGCGTGGCGATGCTATCGACTTTTTTCGCAGACGGCTTTTCTGTTTGATTCGCACCGACAAGTGCACTTTCTGTTGCTAATGTTGCTGTCTCTGGACGTAGCTGGGTTAACAAAGACTTTTCATCTGATTTTGATAAGTTTAGCTTGTCGGTAAGGTTGAAGTCCGACATATCGCTATCTTTTGAAATAGTACGCGCTAACGAGGCTAAACCTGCATCATGTTTAACTGATTGAGGCTGTTGTAATGCTTGAGTCAGTTGTTCTGAGGGTAGGGTTAGACGTTTTAATCCAGGGAGTCCTGCTAACTGAACGGGAAGCTCAGCGGCAAGCTCTTCTGCTGACATTAATAAAGAAGGGGTTTTATTTTCAACAATCGCCGCAAATTGTTCATTATCCGGCAAAGTCAGAGCCAATTGAGGTTTCTCAAGAGAGGACTCTTCTATCACATTGGGTTCTGTCGTGACAGACGCAAGATGACTATCATCTTCTTTTGTTTTGTCTTCATCAGAGTGTGAATGTGCTTTGTTTTCTTTTGTTGAATGGTTTGTGATATTGGCTGTCTTTTTATCACTCTGTGCATTTTGGGGTTGAGAGCCCAAAAGCTGAGCAAATGTCGGGGCATTATCACCGGGCTGACTATTTGAAGCGGATGTCGTTCCCGAAGAGGCTGCAGCGACATCCATGGTCAGAAGCGTTATCTCCATCAAGTTGTTCTCCGTAAAGTACTACGCTGTGCGTACTCGTCCATTTGTTTCTGTTCAATACGATCAAGATGTCGCTTACGGCTATCTTCAGCACGTTGCTCCAAAGTCTCAAATGCATTGAGTCGTTGCTGTTTTTCTCGCCATTGTTCAGTTGCAAGATCGAGCTGCGCCTGCCAATGTTGAAGTTGTTGTTTATGTTGTTCGATAGTCAATTCGAGCGTTTTGAGAAATTGTTGGTAGTTTTGCCACGATGCTGACGACATCCCCCCCAAATTCAACGTTTCATTTAGACGTACACGGTATTCATCCTGATACCCAATCAACATATTGAGTTGCTGTTCCATTTGTTGATGACTCTGCCGGACCTGAGCCAGTTGAATAGCGGCTTGTTCAGCCGCTGTCTGTGCCAGTTCTCTCAGTGTCACTAAAGGTGACTGCTCCCGCATTGGAACCCTCTTTACTTTCTCTGATTATGTTCAGAATTAGTTTACTGTGATCAGTTGATTAAGTTGCTCACATGCACTTTGATAACTGCATTGCTCTTGGATATCTTGTTGTAAGAACTTCGCGAGGGACGGATAAAGTGCAATGGCTTTATCAAGCATAGGATCACTCCCCGCCGCATAAGCCCCTACGTTAATTAAATCGCGGTTACGTTGATAACTCGACAACAGCTGTTTAAACACTTGTACGCGACGATAATGTGTTTTATCAATTAATGACGTCATTGCACGGCTTATAGACGCTTCGATATCGATAGCAGGGTAGTGCCCAGATTCTGCAAGAGAACGCGAAAGCACAATGTGACCATCTAAAATCGCACGCGCAGAGTCTGCAATGGGATCTTGTTGATCATCACCTTCTGTTAGCACAGTATAGAAAGCCGTGATAGAACCCCCACCATCAACGCCATTTCCCGCACGTTCGACTAGTGCAGGCAATTTAGCGAAGACAGACGGTGGATAGCCTTTGGTTGCAGGCGGTTCGCCTACAGCAAGGGCGATTTCACGTTGTGCCATACTGTAACGGGTGAGTGAATCCATAATCAGTAAGACATGTTTTCCGCGATCACGAAAATCTTCTGCAATACGTGTTGCATAAGAAGCACCTTGCATACGAAGAAGCGGTGATACGTCAGCCGGTGCAGCGACAACCACGGAGCGCGCTAAACCGTCAGTACCGAGAATGTTTTCGATAAAGTCTTTAACTTCACGTCCACGTTCACCAATTAATCCAACAACAATGACGTCAGCTTGAGTAAAACGCGCCATCATGCCTAATAGCACACTTTTACCGACACCAGAACCGGCAAAAAGCCCCATACGCTGACCACGACCCACGGTTAATAGTGAGTTGATTGCGCGCACACCTACATCCAATACATCAGTAATAGGGGTACGTTGTAGTGGGTTGATTGGTGGAGTGATCAGTGGGGCACGATAACCTGTATCAGGTGGTGGTAAACCATCTAAAGGGTAACCAGAACCATCTAAAACACGCCCTAACAGCGCATCTCCAAGAGGTAACTGGCGACCTTCATTTTCACCACCCGGAGTGGCCTGTGCGTAAACACGGGCACCCGGTGTTAATCCCTCGACTTCCTGTAAAGGCATTAACAACATTTGGCTACCATTGAACCCAACGACTTCACTTTCAACTTCTTCAACCGTTTTACCAATAGTACGTTCTATTAAGCAGGTAGAGCCAAGAGGCATAACAAGCCCCTTAGCTTCCATGACTAAACCTGTTGCTCTGGTTAAACGACCATATTGACGTACACGCGGGATTTTATTTAAACGCGCTTCGGCATCACTGAGTTTTTCTAACCAACGCCCCAATCTTGCTGTCATTACAACGCCTCCGGAGCAGCAAGACGACAAAGTTCATGCCAACGAGTTGCAATCGTGGCATCAAGATCGCCATCATTTGTCACCACACGGCATCCACCAACATGAATACTGTTATCGGCAACCACTTTCCAACCATGAGCAGAAAGTGAATCACCCAGCTCTTTTTCTATTTGTGGAATATGTTTTGGGTTAACTCTTAACTGTGGGTTGTTTGAGAACATTTGTTCTTGTTGCAACATTAAGGTTATTTGTGCCAGTAATGCAGATCCATCACAAACCGCAGGCTGACCTAAAACTTCTTTTGCTGCGGTGAGGGCGATTTGCATTAAACGTGAAGCAATAACACTGTCTAACCCGTTTAAAGAGTGCCTAAACTCCGCTAACAATCCTTGCCATTCATTAATTAATGGTGATTGTTGAGCAATGCCTTGGCGAATACCTTCTTCAATACCTGATTGTAATCCAGCCTGATAGCCTTCCTGATAACCCTGGTTTTTCCCTGCCTCAAAGCCTTCAGCGTGGCCCAATTTCTGGGCCTTGTCTTTCATGTCATCAAGCATATTAATTTGCTCAAGGACTTTCTGTTGCTGAACGACTTCTTTTTCCTGTTTTTCGACTTCCTTTTCGTCTTCTGTCGTTTCCTCGACAGTTAATGCCCAATCAGTGAGTTCTTTGGGAACCCAAGGCTTCCAGTTAGTATCAGTATGTTTATCAGACATAGGTATCGTCTCCTCCATGAAGAACAACCTCTCCAGTCTCTGCTAATTTGCGTACCACAAGCAGAATAGCTTTCTGCTCTGCTTCCACTTGAGACATTCGAACAGGGCCGCGAGAACTCAAGTCATCACGCATGATTTCAGCAGCACGTTGCGACATATTGTTGAGGAAGTGATCGCGCAGCTCTTGATCGCATCCTTTCAATGCCACAACCAAGGAGTCGGATTCCACTTCCTGTAGAATGCGCTGGATAGAACGGTTGTCGATATCGATAAGGTTTTCGAACAGGAACATTTCGTCGATAATTTTTTGTGCCAATTCGCCGTCGTAATCGCGAACCGCAGTAATGACATTCTCTTCTTGCTGACTCTTCATCAAGTTGATGATTTCAGCAGCAGTACGAACACCACCCATTTTACTGCGTTTGAGGTTTTGACCATCAAGCAGGTTATTCAGAACTTCTGTTAATTCTGCTAATGCTGACGGTTGAACACCACCAAATGTTGCGATACGTAACATCACATCATTACGTAATTTCTCATCAAACAGTGCCAGAATATCGGCTGCTTGACCCCGTTTGAGGTGAACCAAGATGGTTGCGATAATCTGCGGATGTTCGTCGCGGATAATATCGGCAGCCATTTGTGGCTCCATAAAGTTAAGTGTCTCGATACCCGTCGTTGTTTCGCGAGTTTCTGAGATCTCATCTAATAGATTATTTGCGCGTTCTTCACCCAAGGCTTTAACAAGAACAGAGCGTAAATAGTCGTTCGCATTGACGTTCAATGCCGCGTATTGAACAGCGTCTTCTTCAAAGCTTGCCATAACATCAATCAATTGCTGATTTGAGATATGGCGCATTGAAGACATTGCAATACTCAGTTGTTGAACTTCGCGTGTACTTAGATGTTTAAATACTTCCGCCGCTCGGTCTTCACCGAGTGTTAGTAACATAACGGCGCTTTTTTCGGTTCCAGTTAAGTTATTACTCATTGTTCTTTACTCATCCATTGACGAATGACCATTGCAACGACACGAGGGTCTTTCTCTGCCATTTCACGGATACGTTGGCTCTGCAATTCGGCACTGACACGTTTACGTGCTTGTTTACGTCTTGCTTCGTCATCTAATTCTGCTTCATCAACATCATCTTTAACTTGTAGCTTAGTTTTCAGCACGGCTTTCTGTGCGGCAATTTCAGCTTCACGGCGTTTTTCAAGCTGTGGTTTCACCAGTTTGCGCCATAAGATCCATGCGAGGATGACAAGTAATAACCAGCGACCTAAATCTAATGCTTTCGCAAGAATTTCTGGATTTTCCCATACAGGAACGGTGATCACTTTCTCTTCAATATCGTTGAACTGCGAGTTCACGACACTTAAAGAGTCACCACGTTCTTGGGAATAGCCCATCGCTTCACGGACAAGCCCTTCAATTTGCTGAATTTGCTCATCAGTTAGCGGAACAAGTTTAGTTTCAACAACAGGCTCTTCGCCTTCAGCCGCTTCTTTCTTATCTTCAACTGTTTTGTAGTTCACAATAACAGCGACAGAAAGACGCTCGACATTGCCTACTGGACGCTTGATATGGCGAATTCGGCGATCAACTTCATAGTTGGTTGTTTCATCTAAACGGCTATTGCTGTTTGGATTACGTGTTAATGTGCGATTCGTACCAGTTGCATTAGCGTCATCTGTTTTCTCACCTTCTTGCGCTTTTGGCGTTTCAATCGGCGCTTGTGGTGGAGCAACAGGCTGATTAGATAATGCACCAGGAACACCGCCAGCTAACATGCCACCATTTTGCTCACTTTGGCTCAACTGCTTTGAACGCACAGCGGCTTGATTAGGTGGTTGGTTTGGTTTGTACTCTTCTGCTGTCTCTTCTGTATGAGAGAAATCAACTTGAGCAGTCACCTGCGCATGAACGTTTCCACGACCCACAATTGGACCTAATAACGTTTCAATACGTTGCTGATAACGGCTTTCTAGCTCTTGAACATATTTCAGTTGGATAGAGTTAAGATCGCGACCTAACGCATCAGGCTGTGTCAATAATTTGCCACTTTGGTCAACGATGGTCACACTGCTGTCAGGCATACCCGCGACACTGCTCGCAACGATATGCACGATGGCATTAATTTGACCTTCGTCCAGTGCTCTACCCTGTAAAAGACCCACCGTAACGGATGCAGAAGGGGATTTCTGTTCACGAACAAAAAGAGATGGTTTCGGTAGTGCTAAATGAACTCGAGCATTTTGTACAGGACCTAATGTCTCGATAGTGCGAGCAAGCTCACCCTCAAGTGCACGTTGATAGTTAATCTGTTCACTAAATTGGCTGATCCCGAACTTTTCTTTATCTAACAGTTCAAAACCGGCAGCACCGCCTTTTGGAAGTCCCGCTTGCGCGAGTTTCAGGCGTAATTCATGAACCTGATTGTCAGGTACCATAATCGCCGCGCCATTTTGTGACAAGCGATAAGGTACATTCATCTGTGTTAACTGTGTGACAATTTCGCCACCGTCTTTATCGCTAAGATTACTATAAAGCACTTTATAATCAGGGCTTTGTAACCATAAAAATGCAGCAACAAAAATGGCAATCGCCGCCGAACCCGCAATAATGAGCGGAATTTTCGGATCGGCTTTTATCCGGTTAATAATGGCGTTAAAACCCTTATTCTGGTTCACAACGTCGGTTTTTTCGGCATTCATAGACAATCCTTGCCTTGTAGTTCGGGATGAATACTAAAAGCGTGGCGTAACAAAACAGACTCCCCTTACGCAAATAAATAAACCTACTCTCAGGTGTCTCATTATTGGCCTTTTGCGTTTCATTTAATGGCGTAATTAGCCCTTAACTTTTGCGTTAATTACTCGCTTTGGAATGAAGCCCCTGTGTTAGGGTATAACTCGGTAAGCGTGTTGGTTCACTTCCTTACTATGACATTGATTCAGTAATTGAATTAGATGATTAACGCAGAGGTTTATATGTCAATTCCAGCTATTGAAAGTGTTCTGGATAAAATGCAAATCCAGACTTTGCAAGCATCCAATATTGCGAAACCCCAGCCAGTACAAGCAGGATTTGCAACTCAGCTTGTTCAAGCCGTGGGTAAAATTAATGAAACTCGAGTGAATGCAACCAACAAAGTTCAAGCGTTTACCTTAGGTACACCGGGTGTTGAATTAAATGATGTGATGGTGGACATGCAAAAATCCAGTATCTCATTACAAATGGGCGTCCAAGTCCGTAATAAGCTTGTCGCCGCGTATCAAGAAATCATGAGTATGCAGGTGTAGTACCTTATCATTTGATAACGGTAGCTTTTCTTTTATATAACGATAAAGAAGCACCTAATCAAAACAGAATGGGGCAACTTGCTCAAGATCATTGAATAGATGATATAAGCTTTCGAATGTCATTAAACATTCGAATACTTCTACTATTGTTTGCTATTGATGATAATGAGCGCCCCGATTTGTACAAAAAGAATATACACATCATTTTATTGATGTGCGCTTTTGCACATCTATATCAAAGCAACTCGCTCTTTTGTCTCTTCTTATTTTCCAAAAAGAATAAAAGCAATTGTTAAATAAGTGACTTAACCTATGTTGGATTAGTTTTGTATAAAGCTCGGTTATCGTCTTTCTTCTTGATTTTTTCTATTTTATTTTTTCTTTATTTGATTAATCATAGATATATTATGTGTTATTTGTTTTTATCTATTTGATTATATTATCGTTATTTTATTTTTTAAAAATGAATAGAGAGATTGTTATTTAGCAAATAAACTGTATATTTAAACAGTGTTTTGATGTGTTAAATAATGGAAATGTAAATAAGGATATTATTATGTCAACTGTAACAACAAATAAAGCACTTGTTTTAAGCGGTGAAAGTAAAAATGCCATTCTAACGTTAGATGAGCAACTTGTTCATTGTATTGGTGAAAATGCCCAAATTATTCATACCGGCAAAAATATCAAAATTTATGATAATGAAGGCAGTGAAGATGACGAAGAGAACGGTACTATCAAGCACGGAAAAAATTCACTTTTTATTACCTCAGGTGAAGAAAGTTTTGTCGAAGCTTCAAGTCAATCAGTGACTTTTTCGTCTGGGCAAAGAGCGACGATTTCCCATGGTTATGATTCAGATGAAAATGGAACGCCTTTAGTAAAAAACACCATTGCTATTACAACAGGAGATGAAGCCATTATTTATGGTAATGCAGAGAATTCAATAGGTATTTCAACTGGCGATAATACTTGGGTGCAAGATCTTACGGAAGGCAGTATAGGTATTGCGACAGGAAATAACGCGAATGTTGTCTCTGAAGGTAACTTTAAAGCTGCCGCAATTTTTGGCGATCACTCTGAAATTAGTGGAATGGATGCCAGTTGTTCTGCTTTTGTTGGCGGGCAAAATTGTTCTGTTAATATTGGTGAGAATGGCTTGTTACTGTCTGAATTTCCTTTAAATGCACTGACTGCTGGCGCTAACTCAGTCATTGTTGTGGGGTGGCATGATGGTGAACGTAAACGTTTCTCAACTTATTACCAAGGGACTGATTTTGAAGGTGATGTTTATTGGGTTACAAAAGATCCTGAAACAGGGAAAAAAACGCAACACTATAGAAATAACACCTATAAAACAACAGAATTAGGTGAATTGGTATTAACAGGAACACAAGAAAGTGAAAAAGATATTTCTTGGCAAAAAGACTAATGTTTGTTTAAAGAACATTTAATCTGCTTTAAAGCTCAATAATTTTATTGGGCTTTTTCTAATGGTTGGTATTTAATCATATTTTAAACCACAAAAAATAAAATCAGCCCACATACAAATATGAATAGGTATGATAAAACTAAGGTTTTTATAACTTGATGAAAACACCATGGGATTACTGATTAAAGCGCTGATAGGCGCATTTGTAGTGGTATTAATCGCCGTATTATCGAAATCTCGTCATTACTATATTGCGGGGTTGGTACCGTTATTTCCAACGTTTGCGCTTATCGCACACTATATTGTTGGTTCTGAACGCTCAATTGAAGCGTTACGTACCACAATTATTTTTAGTCTATGGGCTGTTATTCCTTATCTGGTTTATCTCATTTCACTCTATGTGATGATCAACTATGTAAAATTATTTACAGCATTGGCGACGGCGGTTATCTGCTGGATTATCGCAGCTTGGTTACTTATTCAATTATGGAATAAATATCATGGATAGCGTATTTGTTTTTACTTATTTATTACCATGCAAAAAATAATATTAGAGAGAATATGAAAAAATCCCTACAACAAAAAATAATTCAAATATGCGATGACAAAATTTCAGCCAAAGGCGAGGGTGTGGGATTATCTTTTTATGCTTTTTTTGCCAATAAAAATGATGATCCTGAATTATTAATGGAAGCTGCAACATGGTGGATTATGACACATAAATTGGATCACTTTGAAAAAGCAGTAAAAATAAAAAAATTAGTACAATCAGAAATGAAAGAGTGCGCTTAATTTTCTTACGATGAAGTTCCTCTTTTTATAAAACGATTTTATTAAACTAAAAATTATTGATTATTATCACATTAAAGCGGGTCATAAACAGCTATGGTAATTGCATGATTAATAACGTAAACGGTGATGATATGGAATATTGGTTTATTGCGTATAAAGTGCGTTCCAGAAATGGTGATACCTACGCCGGACATAAAATTGTAGAAACAGAAAGTGGGATCACACCCCATATTGCGTTAGAAAAAGCATGTCAGGAAGTTGCTGAAGGAGCACAAGCTGATATTCCTGCGGTGAGAGTAGTTGCTTTTAATCGTTTATAAGACATTCTACCTAATAGAAAATCCTACATTTAATGAATTGACCCCAGTTCATTAATTAATGTGGGATTTTTTTTATCTAAATTTCAGAATTGATTATTTAATGCACTTTATTTATCAACAGATTTACTAATAGAAATAATAAAAAAATAAGGTATCCACTTATATAATTTAATTACATTGATCTGATAGAGCTTTTTTATTTATTTTATTTAATTAAAATTTAATTATGTGATCTCGGCTCTACTAATTTGCTTTTACCCATTGAATAAAAAAAGTCCTATGGTTAATGTGCTGGTGAGCTAAGGAATAGCTCAATACAAGGAAATAAAAATCATTATTTTGATTTTTTAGTTATTAATAAAAGGAAATTTAATTATGACAGTATTAACCGTTTATTTATGTGGTACGGGATCTAACTCATTTGATAATAATAATCCGACTTTCTGGCAAGGCGAATTAGTCTCCACTCTAGCGCAAAACAACCAAGGAAGAGAGTTTGCACAGTGGTTTATTGTTGATGGCCCGGGTAGTGGTAATTTGCAAGAAGATGATTTATGGGTTGAAAGCCCTAACTATTCTGATATCAAGGGGTCGTTATTTGGTAGTGGTTGGGAAGAAAATGTTAATCACGCACTTTGCTTAATGAAAGGTAACTTTGATTGGCAACGTGAAAAGTTAACAGAAGAGCAGTATAACCAGCTGAAAAAAGCTGGTATTCCTATTGAAGATGTCAAAGTTACAGGCTCTTTTTTATGGCGTAAATATGACTATGGCGACCGTCAAGTCACTCAGCAACAACTTCAACAGCAAATTATTCGCATCTTTCGCAAAGATGGCATTATTCCAACACAAGTTAACTTAGTGGGTTGGAGTCGTGGCGGTATTACATGCCATATGTTAGCGAATGCGATGTTGGCAGATCCTCAATTAAAAGATATTCCAGTGAATATTTTTGCTATTGACCCTGTTCCAGGTCCACTGAATTTCCAACCTGAAAAAGTCACGCTTGGTAAAAACGTCAAAGAATATGTCGGATTTTATGCAAGAGATGAGCGCTCTAAAGGATTTACTTGCGTGATCCCAACCGTCGCTGCTGATACTAAAATGCATATTTTCCCGATTTCAGGACGCCACGCTACATTAGTCGGTAATGCTTCTATTGATGGTAGTGAAGGTGAAAATGCATTATATGCACCGGGTTTAGTGGTTCGCCATTTTGCAGAAGTTTGTTTAACTCGCTGGGGTTGTGATTTAGCAAATAAATTAGCCTTAATGGATACACAAATTACGGGCTATCACACCGATATTGCTAATGATGCAGATAAATATATAGCAATGCGTCGTAAAACCTATTCTATCCATGAAAGTACGGGTAAAGATGAACGTAAAGTCTCATTAGGTAAAGAGGGTAAAGCATTCTCTGAAATCCATGGTGAACAATATAGCCCATCAGTAGGTTTAACTGCAGATTATTTGTCTAATCAGCAACTCTACGATGTGATTAAATAAATTATTATTTATCATATTATTGTGATCTAATTTGTCGCCCACAGTGAAGTGGGCGATTTCTCTTTCAATCATTATCACATTATTTATCACAGTTTCTTACTAGGAAAATGATTGTTGATTTAATATACTTCCTTTCGAGAGCTAACAGAATTTTATTAGACATAGACAGACTGTAGGAGGTTTCTATGCCTGAGTTTACTGTTAGAGTAGAGTTATCCGATCCTGAAAATGCAGATTATGTGTTATTAACACAGAAGATGGTAAAAGAAGGGTTTAAAAAAGAGATTGATGGTTTGAAAGGTAAATATGTTCTGCCTCATGCAGAGTTTAATTATCATACTGAAACTAAAGATCACAAAGAAGTTATCGAGTTGGCTTTTTCAATTGCAGAAAAAATAACCTTAAATCCTGCCATTTTAGTGACAGAAGTAAAAAACCGAGCATGGAAAGGGTTAGAGCGACTTTGAGATTATCTTTATAAATAGATAAGCAAAGTCATAAAAGTCATAAAAGTCATCAAGGCTCGTGGGGGAGTCTGAACGTATTGAAATTAACGGTTTTATCGCCTATCTTTCTGCATTGAGTATTTATTCTTCTGTATTTTTCACTAGCAAAACGCACCATCAACATTATCATTTCATTATTTATAGTACACACAATTTTGTCGATGATATTGCATTATCATTGATTGTTTTGTTATCACTTTTAAACCATGGGATAAAGTGCATGAATTGGATTTTAAAATCATTTTCACAACTCACCACTGATGAACTTTACGCTATTTTGGCATTAAGAAATCAGGTTTTTATTTGTGAACAGCAATGTGCTTATCAAGATCTGGATGGGCTAGATCAAAATACCTTACATTTGTTTGCCAAAGAGGAAGATAGCCAGCAACTCATGGCTTATGCTCGTTTGTTGCCACAAGGTATTGCATTTAAAGAAGCCTCAATAGGGCGAGTGATTGTGGCTCAAAATCAGCGGGGAAGTGGTATTGCTCATCAGTTAATAAAAGAGGCGATTGCAACGACATGTCGTCAATTTAACACCGATACAATCAAAATAATGGCACAGGCTTATTTAATCTCATTTTATCAATCACATGGTTTTATTATCGATTCGGAAACGTATCTTGAAGATAACATTCCACATATTGATATGGTGTTAGTGCAATCTGTACAATCTATGTCTATGTAATCAAAAATAAAAAACAAAAATAAAAAGTGGTAGACGTTGGTTTTTACGTTACCGATAACAAGTTAAGCTGAATAATAAGCGTGATTTTTTCTAAGTAAAGACGCCATTAGCTAATAAAACCGCTTTTGGCGCAGAGGAGAGTTATTTAAGATTGAGATCAGGATAATAACTATGTTCTGTAAACTGACCATAGCTATTTTGTACCCTCTGCTCTTGTTCAGTCTGTCTTATTAATATGCCAAGCTCATCTAAACGAGCTCGTAATAAATTTCGCGTCTCATTTTCGTTTTCTAAGATTTTCTTTAGCATATCCGTGAGGCGTTGTTGTAGTCTCAGCTCACCGTCAGCAGGTTTTATCATCTTAGTGATACTTTCTACGCTTTTTAAATAATCCATTTCCATTTCTATCAGCTTGTCCCATTGCTGATCTTTGGCAAGCGTTAACATTTGCTCACTTGATTTTAAAACATGCTCGTAAGCCGCCATAATATCCATATTGTTGTCCACTCTAATTTAATAAGAATTAATCTGTGTGCCGATTTGTTGCCAAGCATCAGAAATTTCAGTTAAGAGCTTGATGACTTCATGAATTTTCTCTGGATTATTTTTTAAGTTAGCATCGAGTAGCTGATTAACCATATAGTCATAAAGGAGCTCCAGATTCTCTGCGAGCTCGCCTCCTTTCTCTTTATCCAAACCTTGTTTTAATCCGTTACCAATAATATTAATCGCTTTAGAAATATTTTCGCCTTTACCAGCGATATTTCCTTGCTCCATTAAGATTAAAGCACGGCGAAGGGCGCTAAGCGCCCCATTAAATAGGATCTGGATCAGCTGGTAAGGCGTGGCATTTAAAATCTCGCTTTCAACGTCGATTTGAGCATACATTTTACTGGCTGATTGTTGATACATAATGTCCTACTTTTAAAAAATTACATTAATAAACGGCCAATTGAGGCACTGGAGTTAGTCATGGAGTTGACCATTTTATCTAACTGTTGGAACTGGTTTTTATAACGTTCCATCGTAGCGGCAATATTACGTTCCGTATTTTTAATTTGACTATCTAATGTTTTCTTGCGTTTTTTTACGCCATCAGTGGCAATATCTAAAGTACCATCATTAGATTGCAGGGTTTTCTTTAGGTAATTATAGGTTTGAGTACCAAAACCGGTCTCTTTACCATCACCCATAAAAAACTCTTTCACGTTAGCGGGTTTTTCTTTTAACGCTTCATCCAGTTTTTTGCTATCGATATCTAAAGAGCCATCAACCTTAAATTTAATACCCATTTTATTTAGGGTATCCATATCTGAGGTACCTTGTGAGCTAGTCACAAAGCTTTTTAGCTCAGACATAATCATACGACTGGTAGTATCACCCAGTAATACACCATTATCTTTTGATGCTGCTTCGCCTTTCTCTACTTGCGTGTATTTAGTAAGAGATTTGTAGGTACTGTTTAATTCGTTATAAGCGTCAGTCCAAGCTTGGATCGCTTTTTTCATTGGCTCAATATCACGAGCAACAGTCACTATTTCAGGCTTATCTGCATTGTCTTTATTATCAAACGTCGTTTTTTTAAGATTTAACGTGATCCCTTCAGGCGCATCTTTAATTTCATTGGTTTGACGCTCAATTTCAATACCGTTAATCGTTAATTTAGCATTGTTTGCTTTAACGATTTCTTGCATTGCGCCACTGTTAGATTTAGATGAATAACTAAGAAAATTATTTAGCTCATCATCACCCTCAACAGTGATTTCCATTTGTGAATCAGTACCCTCTTTACGAGAGGTCAGTACTAAGTGGTTAACACCATCTTTTGCTTTAACAATAGTCGCTGAAACATTACCCTCTTTTTTATTGATTGCATCACGCAATTCAATCATGGAGGTTTGTTCATCAGTTAGCTCAATACGTAAAGGTTCTTTCTCACCAGGCTGGGTAATCACTAAGGTGCGTTTATTACCATCACCTAATGTTTTTCCAATTGGTACTTTTACATCGCTTACTGCTTTTGATTTCAGTGTTTGTGCGTGAGCAATTTTATCTATTGAGACGGTATAGTTACCAATACTGGCTTTACCATCCGTCGTCACTTTAAAGGCATCAAACTCATCATCTACTTTTGTTGCAACAATTTCGTCAAATTTCTTTAAGTTTTCTGATGCTTTTTGTAACTTATCAAGTTGGCTACGGATCTTACCGTAAGCGGTAATTTGCGCTTCGTAGCTTTTCATCTGTTTATCTAGGGGTTCAAGGCGTTTATTTTCCGCCGCCTCTAATTGTGCCAATGTTTGGCTAAGAGGCATCCCTGAGCCCACGCCTAGTGAAGCAATACCAGCCATACCGGTCTCCTTTCTGTGTTCGTAAAATAATCCTCAAGAACCGTTATCGGTAGAATCGGCGAAAAGTTTACGTCTATTTGGTATTTTTGATGACGTAAACAGGCTGCCATATAGAAGCCTTTTATTGCCATTGATGACCAAAGTCGAATTTAGATGAATAAAAATAGTTTGAGACGAAAATTGATAAAAAATGAATAAAAAAATAATAAATTAATTTCGTTATTTATCATTGACTTGATATTAATTCTATAAAAAATTGCAGAAATATTTGTAGGAAAAGTTAAAGGTTGTATGTGGGGTGCCGATAAACTTGTTGCCGGTGATTGACACCGTAAATGAATAGGCAAACTTTTATTTTATCGACTTGATTTTAAAGGAATCTAGCTATGGCACAAGTCATTAATACCAACTATCTATCTCTGGTAACTCAAAACAACCTGAACAAATCTCAGGGAGCTTTAGGAAGTGCAATCGAGCGTCTGTCTTCTGGTCTACGTATCAACAGCGCTAAAGACGATGCTGCAGGTCAAGCGATTGCTAACCGTTTCACTTCTAACATCAACGGTTTAACTCAAGCTTCACGTAATGCGAACGATGGTATCTCTATCGCTCAAACGACTGAAGGCGCGCTGAACGAAATCAACAACAACTTACAACGTATCCGTGAGTTAACAGTTCAAGCGAAAAACGGTACTAACTCTAACTCAGATATCACTTCAATCCAAAACGAAGTAACTGAACGTTTAGCTGAAATCAACCGTATCTCTGAACAAACTCAGTTTAACGGCGTTAAAGTACTGAGCGGTGAAAAGTCAGAAATGACTATCCAAGTGGGTACTAACGATAAAGAAGTTATCAAATTTAACTTAGATAAAGTTGATAACGATACTTTAGGCGTTTCAAGCGACAAACTGTTCGCTGAAAAAACAGAGACAAAAGGCGTAACAGCTGAAGGTGCTGCTGTGGATGCTGCTACTTTAGCAATCCCTGGTGGTGCTCAGTATAAAGGTATTACTGTTGCAGAATATACTGTTGATGGTAATAAAGTAAACGATAAATTCGTTGTAACTAAAGGCGCTGATAAATACTTAGTAGGTAAAAGTGACTTCGAAGTTACTGGTACTGATGATATTGAACTGAAAGCAGGTTCTGCTGTTGCAGGTAATAAATTTACTGCTGATGCAGGTAAAGACGTTAAAACTTTAGACGTTAAAGATGACGCTTTAGCAACTTTAGACAAAGCGATCAACACAATTGATGAAAGCCGTTCTAAATTAGGTGCGATTCAAAACCGTTTCGAATCTACTATCAACAACCTGAACAACACTGTTAACAACTTATCTGCTTCACGTAGCCGTATCTTAGATGCTGACTACGCAACAGAAGTTTCTAACATGAGCCGTGGTCAAATCCTGCAACAAGCGGGTACTTCAGTACTTGCTCAAGCAAACCAAGTACCACAAACTGTTCTGTCTCTGTTACGTTAATTCGTACTCTGACACAAAAGATACCTTTCTATATCCAAAAGGTCCTCGTAAGAGGGCCTTTTTTTGTTTTTGTACCTTATTTTTTTCTCATCTCTATTCTCCTAACTTATTTAAAGATAACGTTTTTCCTAAAATAGTAGCTAGAAGTTATTTTATATTGCATTACGGAAGCGTCATATTATGATGTTACATCTCGTGTAACATGGATTTAAAGATGATAAAATCATTTAAGCATAAAGGATTAAAGCAGCTTTTTGAAAAAGGTGTTACATCAGGTGTTCTTGCTCAAGATGCTGAAAGAATTAATGACAGACTACAAGCTATTGATATAGCTAAAGATATTAGCGAGTTAAATCGGAAAATCTATAAACTTCATAAATTAAAAGGTGATCGAGAAGGGTATTGGTCGATTACAGTAAGAGCAAATTGGCGTATTACTTTTCAATTTATTAATGGCGATGCCTATATTCTAAACTATGAGGACTATCATTAATGAGACAATTTAAAGTTTCACATCCCGGCGAAATTATTGCGCGAGATTTAGACGATATGGGGATCAGTGGGCGCCGCTTTGCATTAAATATTGGCGTAACTCCTGCAACAGTTTCACGTTTATTAACAGGGAAAACAGCATTAACACCGTCACTTGCGATCCGTATTGCTGCCGCATTAGGTAGCACGCCTGAATTTTGGTTGCGACTTCAAAGTACTTATGATTTAAGGCAACTTGAAGAAAAAATAGATACTTCTAAAATTGAAACTTATGGCGAAATGATTGATGAAGTAAATATTTTATCTAATCGCTAAGGTCAAACTAGGGGGAATTTTTCCCCTGTTATTTTATCTTTAAACCCACTCTTTTTTAGTTTTATTTTTTCTCTCAACCTCTTTTACTTTTTTCTGTAATCAATTACTTCTTATAAATTAATTGACTGGCTTTTTTTGCTAATTTCGCGACGCTAAAAATCGTAAAACCCTCGAAATTGATGACGATAGTGTTTAGGCAACGTTATTACAGTGACGTAATAACAAACCTATTCATTTAAAAATATTTTAAAATCAAGTCGAAGGAATATTGTATGGCACAAGTCATTAATACCAACTACCTATCACTAGTAACTCAAAATAATTTAAATCGTTCACAAAGTGCATTAGGTAATGCGATCCAACGTTTATCTTCAGGTATGCGTATTAATAGTGCAAAAGATGATGCTGCAGGTCAAGCCATTGCTAACCGTTTCACTTCAAACATCAACGGTTTAACACAAGCATCACGTAATGCGAATGATGGTATTTCCATTGCACAAACCACAGAAGGGGCATTGAATGAAATTAATAATAATCTGCAACGTATTCGTGAATTAACTGTACAAGCAAAAAATGGTTCTAATTCAGCTACCGATATTAAATCTATTCAAGAAGAAGTAAATCAACGTACTGCTGAAATTAATCGTATTTCTGAACAAACTCAATTTAATGGCGTATAAGTCTTAAGTGAAGATAGTGCATTAAATTTACAAGTTGGTGCGCATGATAAAGAGCAGATCAGTGTTAATCTGAAAAAAATGGATGCAACCACACTGGGTATTGATAAGTTAGATCTCACTGTTAAACCAGAAATGTTGCATGGTGGTTCTACAACAACTGTTTCTGTGGCGAATGGGGTAACAACACCTGTATCTAAAGATATTGATATCGATACTGCATCGTTAAAAGCAAGTTTAGCAACAGGCGAGTCTTTAGAGGGTGTCTATTATGCAGTGGATGCAAATGGTAAAGAAGATAAAACTAAACTGGCAATTGAAATAAAAGATGCCAAAGGTGAAGTCAAAACGTTTGAAGCAACTTTAGATACATCAAAAGTTATTGATGCCACATCAAAAGACTTTATTCCTGGTGGTAAAGTGACTTTAACGAAAGGTGCAGAAATTAAACCTAAAAACCCACCAACAATTAACGATGCACCATTAAAAGGATTGGATGATGCACTTGCTCAAGTTGATAGCTTACGCAGTGCCATGGGGGCGGTACAAAACCGTTTAGATTCTACTATTACTAACTTAGGCAACACCGTTAATAATCTGACTGCATCACGTAGTCGTATAGAAGATGCAGATTATGCGACAGAAGTCTCTAATATGAGTCGTGGTCAAATCTTGCAACAAGCAGGTACTGCGGTATTAGCCCAAGCCAATCAAATGCCACAAAACGTATTATCACTGCTTCGTTAATTTCAATTTCAAATAACCCGCAAATGACACCCGCTGCAAATTTTTGCAGTGGGTGTTTTATCATCAAAACAATCGTTTTTTTAATTAATCATTTATGCATTTTTTAACTCGCGCGCTAGACGCTAAAATCCCATAAAATAAAATACTATGATTTATATGTTATTTTTTTATGAACAGAATGCATATTCAATATGTCGATTTCTTTTAATGAGCTAAATTATCAATTTAATTAACGGTTTTTCTAAGGATTAGTCGCCCGTCTTTTAGGGTAAAGTAGTTCTCGTAATGCAATGACAAATTAATTATCAATGAAAACCCGATTTTTGCTGAAAATTTGGCATAGGTGAAAAAGAGGCGCTTTTGCTTCACTGTTCAGCCGATTGCTAAATTTATTTCGCCAGATAATGGTTTCCGGTCTTTTATCCAAAGGTGTCTTTTGTTGTGAGTGATTTGTATACCGCCGAAGGCGTGATGGACAAAAATAGCCTCTGGGAGCGATATGTCCCGTTGGTTCGCCATGAAGCATTACGATTACAGGTCAAGTTACCTGCGAGTGTTGAATTGGATGATCTTTTGCAAGCGGGTGGAATTGGGTTATTAAACGCTGTTGAGCGTTATGACTCAATGCAAGGTGCTGCCTTTACCACTTATGCTGTTCAACGTATCCGTGGCTCGATGTTGGATGAGCTACGCAGTCGAGATTGGGCGCCACGCAGTGTGCGTCGCAATGCAAGAGAAGTTACCCATTCTATTCATCAATTAGAGCAGGATCTAGGACGACCACCATTAGAACAGGAAGTTGCTGATCATTTGCAGATTGAGTTAGCAGAATACCGGCAGATCCTATTGGATACGAATAACAGCCAATTGTTCTCTTATGACGAATGGCATGAAATTTACGGTGAAAGCTGTGAACCGTCTCAAGACGAAGATCATGATGACAATCCATTACAGATGTTATTAGAAAGTGATATTCGCCAAAGAGTCATAGACGCGATAGAATTGCTTCCCGAAAGGGAAAAAATGGTTCTTACTCTGTATTATCAGGAAGAACTTAATTTGAAAGAAATAGGCGCAGTGCTTAATGTCGGGGAATCCCGCGTGAGCCAGCTACACAGCCAAGCCATAAAAAGGCTGCGAGCACGCTTAAACCCAGAGAAATAGAAGTTTTGCTTATTTTTGTTTTTGTTTATTAAGACTACAACACAGGGCTTTATCTCTTATGTCTGTTTCAACACAAAAGAAACGGCCGCTAAGCCGTTACATTAAAGACTATAAACACAGCCAGACTCATTGTCTACATTGCCACAAGGCGCTTGATCGGATCTCTCTCGTATTCAATCGCCAAGTTATCAATAAAGAAGCCATTTCTGAAATGACGGATTTAGTTGATGATGAAACGTGGGAAACGTTACAAGAGAAGTTCTCTGCGCTATGCCGTTTTTGTAGTGAGATTTACTGTAATAGTGAAACTGACTACTTTGACATTATGTCTTTTAAGCAGTATTTGTTTGAACAAACGGAGATGAGCCACAGTACTGTTCGTGAGTATGTGGTTCGTTTACGTCGGCTCGATGAATTACTGACTTCAACTAATTTTCCTCGTCAAGAGTTTACGACAGAGAAAATTCAGTCAGACTTGAGTAAAAAGCTCACTCCCTCTGCATTTAGTAACTACAACATTGCACTACGTAAGTATGAGCAATATCTCGATTGGTGCCAAGAGCCACCATCGATGAGTAGCAGTCACTAATTGCGCTCAAGAGAGACCTTAAAAGGAGTAGCCTATCCTACTCCTTTTTCTTGGCACTTATCATCACAGTTTATTTACCTTTCTGCTTTACCTTCTTTCTAAAAAGTTCTTTATTTATCCTTTAATAAGAATACTCACACAAATATCATATTGATTAATAGATAAAAAAAGCGCCCACAGTGGGGCGCAAGTTTCAGGTATTCATAAAGATATAATTAAATCAACTTCTAGGTTGACTTGGGCGTAAGTATATTTACTAAACTAACTCGTCGCGAATAATAATATTAAAAAGAGTGAGGATAGTCACAGCATTCAAAAAAATAATACTTTTAGCTATCTCTTTAGAAATAATGGCGTAACGAAAGAAAAAACCACCTTTAAGAAAATAAATTTTAAAGGTGGTCTCAAAGATAAGGAGAGAAAGGAAATTAACTAATCGTCATTAAACTTGCATTGCCTCCAGCCGCTGCCGTATTAATACTTAATGCTCTTTCATGTAATAAACGCTCTAGCAATAGACCAGTCTCACCGCGAGAAAATCCTTGAACAGAAATTATTGCTCCTTTGCGTTGCGCAATTTTCTGGCAAGTTTCACGCAATTGATCACCATCACCATGGTAAATTACCGCGTTTATTTTCAGTGACTCATCATTCCAGTTTTCAGTTACTGTGAGGGATTTTCTGACAATATCAGGTAATTCACGATAGGTTTTTTGTGAGAATAGGTTATTCACAACAACGGCATGGCAACCGGAAGCGAGAACAGCCGCAATTTGAGTGAATGCATCTTGTTCGTTATCCGAAATACACAATACATGACCACAAGGGACTAATTGATAAGTATTTCGTTCCCCAGTCGGACCCGGTAATACGCGTAATGTTCCTGCTTGGGAGGCAAGGGCATATTTCTCTAACGCTTCATAGTGTGATTTATCCGCTCTGTTTGATAGCCATTCCATATACTTATGATAAGTCTGTAATAACGTATTACGCATAGAAGTATCAAGAGGAAGGGTTTCATCTTGGCGCGCCAATGTTTGTGTTGCGGCATTTTCAGGGCGTTTAGATAATAAGCGATACAGATAAACGGGGCCACCTGCTTTCGGACCCGTACCCGATAATCCTTCACCACCGAAAGGTTGAACACCCACAACGGCACCAACCATATTGCGGTTTACGTATAAATTACCTACCTTGGCATTTGAGGCAACATAAGCAATTGTTTCATCTATACGCGTATGAACGCCCATTGTTAATCCATATCCTGTTGCATTAATCTCTTCTAGCAAAGCAGGTAAATCTTGGCTTGCATAACGTACAACATGTAACACAGGACCAAAGATCTCTTTCTTCAATGAACTCACTTTATCTAACTCAATTAAAGTCGGTTGAACAAAGGTACTGTTATTCTCAATGTGTTTTGACAAACTATTGTGTGATGCTTGATAAATATCGAAGCCTGTTGTGCGCATAGATTGGATATGCTGCTCAATGCCTGATTTTGCTTCTTTATCGATAACAGGACCAATATCCGTGGATAGCAAACTTGGATCACCGATTGTGGCTTGAGCCATCGCACCTTTAAGCATCTCAATAGTATGATCAGCCACTTCTTCTTGAATACATAACAGGCGTAAAGCAGAGCAACGTTGACCCGCGCTATCGTAAGCGGATGCCATAACATCAGTCACCACTTGTTCTGTTAATGCAGATGAATCAACAATCATGGCATTTAAGCCACCGGTTTCTGCAATTAAAGGGACTGGACGACCTTCGCTGTCTAATCGACCTGCTAAGGTCTTTTGTAAAATATGAGCAACATCTGTTGAACCGGTAAACATCACGCCACGAACACGCTCATCAGCCACTAAATGTGCACCAATGGTTTCACCTTGCCCTGGTAGCAGTTGCAGTGCAAAAGTAGGAATGCCTGCTTGATGGAAAAGCTCAACGGCTTTTGATGCAATTAAAGGTGTCTGTTCTGCGGGTTTGGCAAGTACGGTGTTACCTGCGGCTAAAGCTGCTGCAATTTGCCCACTGAATATGGCTAATGGAAAGTTCCAAGGGCTGATACAAACCACAGGTCCTAGAGGACGATGTGTATTATTATCAAAATCTTGAGCAACTTGTGCGGCGTAGTAATAAAGAAAATCAATGGCTTCACGGACTTCAGCAATGGCATTGCTGTAAGTTTTCCCCGCTTCACGCACTAATATTCCCATTAGCGGTCCCATTTGCTGTTCCATTAATTCCGCAGCACGGATCAAGAATGAAGCTCTTTGCGCTGGTGGTGTTGCAAACCAGATCTCACCTTTTTCTTGAGCGAGGGTTAAGGCAAAATCTGCCTCGGCTTTGGTCGCTTCTCTTACTGTCCCTACAATATCTGCATGATTGGCTGGGTTTAATATAGATTGCGGTTCTGGTGTTTTTTCTGAAGAATTAAACGTATCACCTAATAACGGTTCGCAATGTCGATTTTCAGTTGCTGATGTTAATAAAGCACTAGAAAGCGATGCCAAACGATGTTCGTTTGACATATCAATACCAGGTGAGTTTTTACGTTCATCACCATAGAGTTTATTAGGGAGTGGAATTTTAGGATGAGAAAGCCCAATTTGGCCTTCAGCTTGCGCCATTCTATTCACTTCTTTGACAGGATCTGCCACTAATTCATCAAGAGAAATTGTGGTATCAGCAATTCGATTTACAAATGATGTGTTAGCCCCATTTTCAAGTAAACGGCGGACTAAATAAGCGAGTAATGTTTCGTGAGTCCCTACGGGTGCATAAATACGACAAGGGCGACCTAATTTCCCATCTGCTATTTTACCAACAACTTGAGCATAAAGCGGTTCACCCATACCGTGTAAACACTGGAACTCATATTGTCCAGGGTAATAGTTTTGACCCGCTAAATGATAAATTGCTGATAGCGTGTGTGCATTATGCGTGGCGAACTGCGGATAAATAAAATTAGGTGAGGCGAGTAGTTTTTTTGCACAGGCAAGATAAGAAACATCAGTATACACTTTACGAGTATAAACTGGGTAATCTTCAAGACCATCAATTTGAGCGCGTTTTACTTCGCTATCCCAATAGGCGCCTTTTACTAATCGGATCATTAAGCGACGACGGCTACGGCGTGCCAAATCAATGACATAATCGATAACTAATGGACAACGTTTTTGGTAAGCCTGAATAACAAAGCCAATACCATTCCAACCCGCTAATTCAGGTTCAAAACAGAGTTTTTCAAGGAGATCGAGTGAAATCTCAAGTCTGTCGGCTTCTTCCGCGTCAATATTAATACCAATATCGTATTGCTTTGCTTGTAATGTTAATGAGAGTAGGCGAGGGTAAAGCTCTGACATAACTCGTTCATATTGAGCACGGCTATAACGAGGATGTAATGCGGAAAGCTTGATGGATATGCCTGGACCTTCATAAATACCACGGCCATTAGAGGCTTTACCAATGGCGTGAATGGCTTGTTGATAAGAGACTAAATAATCTTGTGCATCTTTTTCTGTTAATGCCGCTTCACCTAACATGTCATAAGAGTAGCTAAAGCCTTTTTCTTCAAGTTTGCGCGCATTCGCGAGTGCTTGAGAAATAGTTTCACCTGTCACAAACTGCTCACCCATTAAACGCATCGCCATATCAACACCTTTACGGACTAATGGCTCGCCACTTTTGGTAAGAATGCGATTTAAAGCGTTAGACAGCTTTTCTTCATTATGTGTAGAAACTAATTTACCTGTGAATAATAAGCCCCATGTTGCAGCATTCACAAACATCGACTGGCTTTGTCCTAAGTGTGAGCGCCAATTCCCATGACTGATTTTATCGCGGATAAGTGCATCACGCGTGGCTTTATCTGGAATACGCAATAAAGCTTCAGCTAAACACATGAGGGCAACACCTTCTTGTGAAGAAAGTGAGAATTCTTGTAATAGACCTTGAACCAGTCCTGAACGTCCAATCCCATTTTTCTGTTTACGTAATTTTTCGGCAATGGAATAGGCTAATTTATGCGTTGCTTGTGCCTCATTTTCAGGTAAGGTTGCTTGTTGCAATAACATCGGTACAGCTTGTGTTTCAGGTGTACGATAGGCAGAAGTAATTGCTGAGCGTAAAACAGACTGCGGGTGAATGTGCTCGGCAAACTCCAAGAAAGGTTGATAATGAGCAGTGGGTATTTCAGTGCTTTCATCAATATCTTGCTCTGTAAATGCTGAGTGACCAAGATTAACCTGATCATTTTCAATTTGTTCTAGATAATTGAAAATAGCCTGTTTAATTAACCAATGCGATGTTCTGTCTAATTTCTGTGCGGCTTCTTTTAATCTATTGCGGGTTTCTTCATCAAGTCTAACACCCATTGTTGTGCTACTCATGCAGTGCTCCTCATATTCTATTTCTCATTCACAAGTACATTTACCCGTTATTTTTATTAATATCATTCATGTTGCAACTTTGTGCAACATTGTTAACAATTTATTTCTAAATAATGTGAAAGTAGTCAGGTTTTGTGGGTGATAAAACAGGAGTCAATTTATTCTCTCTCTATATTTATTTATAAATCAAATAATTATATTTATTTTATTGGTATTTATATTTATAATACATCCTCGAATTAAGACAAATAGTGTGAAGTCATAAACAAAATTTAAACATTTAAACGTTAATTTCTTGTTAAATGCAGTTAACCTATTCTAGGATTGATGTGAATGCTTTATCTGTTGCTGTAAGAAATTATTTTAATTAAAAACTGAAAAGATCATTAATGCGCAACGAAGTGCAACGTTCCTGTACAAGTCAACAGCATACCGATGATCGGAAACAGATTTATGGAGAACTGCAATTATGGCTCTAACTTCGCCAATGCTAATTACATTTACGATCTATATCTTGGGTATGCTTTTTATTGGCTACCTTGCTTATCGTTCAACAAAAAACTTTGATGATTATATTCTAGGTGGTCGGCGACTGGGCAGTGTTGTTACTGCGTTGTCAGCGGGTGCTTCAGATATGAGTGGTTGGTTATTAATGGGATTACCTGGCGTGGTGTTTTTTGCTGGTATCTCAGAAAGTTGGATAGCGATTGGACTCTGTTTAGGCGCGTGGCTAAACTGGCGTTTAGTTGCAGGGCGTTTACGTTTGCAAACGGAAAAAAATAATAATGCATTAACGTTACCCGATTATTTGACATCGCGTTTCGATGATAAAAGCAAAATGCTACGTATCATTTCAGCGTTAGTTATTCTTACCTTCTTTACTATCTATTGTGCATCAGGCGTGGTTGCTGGTGGAATGCTGTTTGAATCTACGTTCCATATTCCTTATCACGAAGCGATGATTTATGGTGCGCTTGCAACTATTGCATATACCTTTTTAGGGGGTTTTCTGGCGGTAAGTTGGACAGATACCGTTCAAGCGACTTTAATGATTTTTGCTCTGATCCTAACGCCTATTATTGTCATTTTTTCTGTGGGTGGCATTGATACTTCTATTGCTATCATTAAAGCAAAAGATCCATCTTATTTAGATATGTTCAAAGGGCTTGATTTTATCGCAATTGTTTCGTTATTAGCATGGGGGCTAGGCTATTTTGGGCAACCGCATATCCTTGCACGTTTTATGGCGGCTGATTCTAACCAAACTATTCGTAAAGCACGCCGTATTGGTATGACGTGGATGATCCTCTGTTTAGGCGGAACCGTTGCAGTTGGATTCTTTGGTATTGCTTACTTTGAAATGAATCCAGCACAAGCGGGGGCTGTAACAGCTAAAAATGAACGTATTTTTATGGAGCTGGCTTCACTGCTTTTTAATCCATGGATTGCTGGTATTCTTCTGTCTGCAATTCTCGCTGCGGTAATGAGTACATTAAGCTGTCAATTATTAGTTTGTGCCAGTGCGTTAACGGAAGACTTATACAAGCCATTTATTCGTAAAAGTGCGAGCCAAAAAGAGTTAGTTTGGGTAGGGCGTGGCATGGTGTTATTAGTTGCGATTATCGCAATCTTTTTAGCGCGTGATCCAAACAATAAGGTACTTGATTTAGTCAGTAACGCGTGGGCAGGTTTTGGTGCCGCTTTTGGTCCTGTGATCCTCATTTCGGTAATGTGGAAACGTATGACTCGTAATGGTGCATTTGCTGGAATGTTGATTGGTGCTTTAACCGTGTTAGTGTGGATGCAATATAAATGGTTTGGGTTATATGAAATCATTCCTGGTTTTATCTTTGCCTCTATCGCTATTTTTGTCATTAGCTTAATGGGTAAAGAGCCAAGTAAAGAGAACCAACAACGCTTTGATGAAGCTGAAACTCAATATCGTAATACATAATAAAAAATAGAAAATGAGATAAATAAAAGGCCACTTTATTTAATAAGGTGGCCTTTATTCGGTGAACTCATTATAAAATTAAAAGAGAGTATAATTTATAACATTAGTAACTTATTCATAATATTCAAATTTATTATATACAACTGCTGTGCTGGTATCGATTATTGAGCCATCTTTTCTAACTTCACTGACCATATTCCATGTTAAGCAATTATTATATTTATCCCATTCTTGGCAAGTAAAGTCATACTCTCTTATATCGTCATACAAACTCGTAAATATTTGCATTTGATGTAAGATTTTACCCTCTTTACTATAATTAAACTCTAACATAACTTCATCATTATCAATTGCTTTTAAGAGGCGACCTTCATTATCATAAGAATAATAAATTGTGCTTCCCTGATTTTCAGCGTTAGATTCAATAATTGTTTCTGATGCAATCTTATTGGCATCATAAACAATTTTTGAAAAATCAGTACCGATAAGTGAGCCATCTCCATCATAGAAATGAGAGGTTTTATTTATTAGCTGGTTTTGACTATTTTTGCCATAGAGTTCATGAAGATAGAGAGTATAGACTTTGTGTAAACTCTTTAGCTGGTATTTATATTTAATATTATAAGGGACTGACATTCTGACAAGATTTGTTTCGATTCGCTCATGAATATATTCTTGCGTAGAAGAATCAAATTTAGTGAGTGAGCCGCATTCATCAAATTGAATTTCACCTTTATAGGCTTTAAATCGACCTTTTTCAGGTAATGTGCTAGTTATGATGATTGATTTTATAGGCCCATAATAAAATTCTAACAGAGTGGGCATATTATTAGATAGGTTTACCTGCTTTTGTTGATCGTTACAAGATGCTGATGCTGCGAATGTTGGGTGTGAAATAAAAAGTGTGTATAGAGAAAAAATAAAAAGAAGAGGTATTTTCATATAACGAGTCATCTTAAGTTTTATTAAAAAAGAATACGCTATAAAGCATATTCATCATTAATTGATTTAAGTAATTCTACACAAATTGTATTTTAATGAAAGTATCATGAAGGCGTATTTAACCATAGATAAAAAGTTATGTAATAAACATAAAAACCAGTCTATTTTTGATAGTCTGATTTTTATGTTATTAACCTAAATTTGATACAAAAAAGAGAATATAAAAATTATTCGTAGTAAGTAAACTCGTTATGAAGCACGGCTTTGCTGAAATTAATGACTTCATCATTAAATTTAATCGTACTTTCAAGTTCTTCTTTTGAACAATTCGCAAATTTGTCCCATTCACGGCAAGTAGTGATAAAGGCTTTATCTTCGCCATTAATACCTTTGATATAGTTTGATTGAGTAACAACTTTCCCTTCTGGATCATACTGATATTCTACATTTATTTTGCCGTCTTCTATTACGGATTGTAGTTTCCCTTGAGGATTATAGGTGTACTCTGTGGTGATAATCTCAGCTGTTGGATCAGACGATTTACTTGTTTCTTTGATAATGCGCCCATCTTTATAGTCGAATTGGCTGGTGATGGTATCCAGCAAAGTGCCATCATTTGCGTAATATTGAATTATCTTTTTGTTGAATCGGTTCTGTTCATCTTTATGGTAGGTTTCTTGCATGTAGATAGAGTGCGTGCCATAAGCATTTTTTATCTGAAATTGATAGCGAATAACCGAAGGATCGTTAGGCGATGTTCTTATTAAATTCGTTTCTACATTACCTTCAATATATTCTTGTAGTGATGTGTGATCTTTTAGGAGTTTCCTGCATTCATCAAATTGAAGTTCACCCTGAAATGCTTTAAAACGCCCATCGTGAGGCAGGGTACTTGTCATGATAACTGATTTAACCGGTCCATTATAGGAAGTGAGTAATACAATGTTGTTATTGGTAATATTGGTTTGCTTGTCAGTATCAGTACATTGAGTTGAAGCCGCGACTGCTGGCAATGAAGAAGCGGCATAAAGGGAAAGAGGGATAAGGAGTTGTTGTAATTTCATAAGACCGTCCATGTATATAGTCGTCATATTTCAAGCCGTAGCGTTGTTGCCTACGTTAATTCACACTAATCACATACTTATGTATGCTCATAGACTTTTCTAAGGAATAGATTCACGAGTCGTCTAGGTGTGTACCTTGAATTATTTAGAGCATAAGCAGAGCATAGGAAATAATTCTAGCATTATAGGTAATTGGTCTACCAAATAGTATAGATAAAATCTTATATGATTAACCGATGTATAAAGGGATAAAAATATTTTGGTACGATCAACACTATTTTGGGGAGCATTAAGATGCTAAATGCATTTTCTTTTATGACTGATACGGCAACGCTGGCCATCTTTGATTTACAAGCGATCCAACATAGAAAATCAGATACAGCAGATTGGTGGAGCCTACCCGATGATGAATTAGATGAAATGAACAAAGGTAATATTGCATTTATTGGTTTAGGTAATGATGGTTTTTACACCATTAATCTATGCGATAAAATTGAAGATCCAGATGTAAAAATAAACATAAGCTGTCCATCAGGTGAAATTTTTATTGGTGCAGGAGAAGACACAACTGGCGGTGATTTAGAGCCAGATGATCCACAATATCGTGCAGGAGAAATTATTTTTCTCCCAGTCGGTAATTATGAAATTTCCTTAAAAAAGGTAAACAACCTACTTTCTATTTCTATGATTTTCGGTAAAGCGAAAATAAATAAATTTGAGAATGTTTTACGTTTAGATTAGAGGAATATATAAATAGTAATATAAAGTTATAATGACGAATGAAAAATTACTATTATTTTAAGCGCTGCCAATACTCCTTATTAATATATTAATAAATAGAGATTGAACAAATTATGGTTATATTAAATATAATATAGCCATAAGTTTTTTATAAAAAAAGTTAATCAATTAACTAAGTGTTAATTGATTAACTTAATTTGAATATTCCTAAAAGGAAAAAATGATATAAATTATGATTTAATAATCAAATAAAGAATTGGAAAGGTTTTATTTTAAAAATTAAAGGAATTTAATAAATTTATTGACCTTGTTTTATTAAAAATGATAAATATCAATTTATGATGAATTAATACTATTTTTAATGGCAATCCTAATAAAAATAATGCTTTTTTTTGTTAAATAAATGTAGTAGTCATATTTAGACTATAAGAATATGCTTAAAATTATAAAATAGATACGTATTAACCTCTACGTATGGTGAATTTAGTTGCATTTTATGAGTAAATGAGTCGATAATTACACATACTTAAATATTAGTACGTAATAAACATGAAATAAGGTTATTAAAATAATTTTATTTCGTGTGTGCCTTTTCATTTATTGAAACCAAAAAATAATCTTATTTAGATATATTACCGGAGAGAATTTTATTATGAATAAAATGCTTCTTACTGCGATGATCGCAGGTATTTTTTCATCAACAGTTTATGCCGCTTCTGATAATACTATTCGCTTTCAAGGCGAAGTTTCTGATGAAACTTGTACTGTCACTGTTAATGGTAATTCAGCACTTCCTGTTGTTTTATTACCAACAGTACCCGTCACTGCATTAGATACTGCAGGTAAAACAGCAGGTCAGACACCATTTACTATCGCAGTGAGTGGTTGTACGGGTTCTAAACCAACCGATACAAATATTAAAACTATTTTTATTGCTAATAATCTGACAACAGACGGTCGTATTGGTAATACAGCATCAAATAACAATGTTAGCTTAGAAATTATTGACCCTGCAAAAACAGGTACCAAAATTGATTTAACGGGTGTTGGTAACGAAGGTTTAGTGTTAAAAGCAAACGAAAAATCAGCATCTTATGATTATGCTGTACGTTATTATGCAGATGATGTTGCAACAGCAGGTAAAGTAGAAGGTAGCGTGCAGTACTCTATCTCTTATCAATAATGCTTATATGTCTCCTTTATATAAAGGAGACATTTTCTATTTATATAAGAGGAAGATAAGTAATGAAAAAAATAATAATGTTAATTGCCGTATTTTTTTTAAGTTATAGCACAGCATCGTATTCTAGTGTCACTATGCTAAAAACACGTATTGTTTATTCATCGGATTCACGCTTTGAAGTATTAAAATTTATGAATAACGATGAAATTCCTTACATTATGCAAATGTGGGCGGATAAAGACAATCCTAATTCGACTCCAGATAATGCAGACGCTCCTTTTATTATTCAGCCTCCTGTCTTTCGTATCGATCCTAAAACAGGGAGAGATGCACGATTAATTTATACTGGTGAAGGTTTACCACAAGATAAAGAATCTATTTTCTATTTAAATGTGGCGCAAATTCCTCCTAAAGATTTGAATAAAGATATAAAAGAAGGAAATAGCTTTACGGTTATTGTGCATCATCGATTAAAAATATTTTATCGTCCAACAGCGATTGTCTCTCAGTTAAATAATATCGAGAAACAAATATCATTCTTAAAAGAAAGTAATGGCAATATAAAAGTTAAAAACGATTCACCTTTCTTTGTGTCATTTTCACAACTTGAAGCTACTAATGCGTCAGGACAAAAATTTATATTTAAATCAACTATGGTATCTCCGTTATCAACGGAAGTTTTAGTCGCTGAAAATGGTGGAAAGCTTTCCTTTTCGCCCGATAAGATGACCTATAAATACCTAAATGATCTAGGTGGGCAAAATAGCGCGATAGAATCTATTCATTAATAAAAATGGCATTGAAATGAAATTCATAGAAAATAGCACAGCACAATTAAATAAGAGAATAAAAGTCATATTCTTAATCGGCTCATTTTCTCTATTTACTCAATCGATGCCCTCTGCATTTGCTGATGATTATGAATTTGATCCTTCTTTATTATTAGGTAGCAAAAATAATATCAACATTAATCAGCTTCATGATAGTAATTATGTGGAGCCTGGTGATTATGATGTTGATATCTACATTAATAATCGTTTTATTGAAAGAAAAACTGTGAGTTTTCAATTAAATGATAAAGGTAAAGTGATACCTTGTTTTACTCAAAAACAGATTGAGGAAATGGGGATATTGCTGGATATCGAGCCAAGTCAAGATAATAACCAATGTTTAATATTAAACCAATTTAATAAAAACATCGTAGATTCGTTTGATGCTTCTAACTTTAGAATAACGATCGCAGTGCCTCAAATTTTATTAAAACGAAGACCACAAGGTTATGTCAATGAAGACGATTTAGATGCGGGCAACACCATGTTGTTCAGCAATTATTCCGGTAATTACTATAAGAATAAATCGAACGGACAAACTTCAGACTATGGTTTTGGTAGTGTCAACATGGGCGTAAATCTTGGCACTTGGCAATTTCGCCAACAAGCGTCTTACTCTTATCATTCATCAAAATCGGGAAGCAATAGTGAATTTAATTGGATAAGAACTTATCTACAAAAACCATTACTGACATTAAAGTCGATGTTCGTTGTCGGTGATATTTATACAACAGGTGCACAATTTTCAAGTCTGGCATTTAAAGGTATTCAATTAATGTCTGATGAAAGAATGTTACCGGATTCTCAAAAAGGCTATGCACCTGTTATTCGTGGTATTGCAACGACGACTGCCCGAGTAGTGATAAAACAAAACGGTACTGAAATTTATCAAACGACGGTATCACCCGGGCAATTTGAAATAAATGACCTTTATCCAACCAGTTATGAAGGGGATTTATTAGTCGAAATTCACGAAAGTAATGGCAAAGTTTCTTCTTTCACCGTGCCATTTACCGCATTACCTGAATCAGTGAGGGCTGGTCGCTTTAAATACAACTTTACTGCGGGTGAGGTGAATAATTTTGGTTCAGAAAATAGTTATTTTTCAGATATCGCTTTGCAATATGGTGTGAATAATACGGTAACGTTAAATACCGGAATGCGTGTAGGACATCAATATCAGGCAATATTTGTCGGCTCTGTTATTGCTACAAAATTAGGGGCAATAGGTTTTAATTCGGCATTTTCAAATGCTGAAGTGGGCGGTAAAAATTATCAAGGTGGACGATTAGGTGTTAGTTATAGCCGTACTTTCAGCCCAACTAATACTGTTATTACACTCGCAGGTTATAAATATTCAACAGAGAATTTCCGCGAATATAATGATGTTTTGGGATTGAGAAAAAGTGCAAGCAATGACATGGAATGGAATTCCAGCAGCTATAACCAAGAAAGTCAGTTTACACTTAGTGTTAACCAGTCTCTTGATAAGTGGGGGCAACTTTATATTTCAGGCTCTATCAGTAACTATTATGGTAATAAAGGACATGATGCACAGTATCAAATCGGTTATTCAAATACCTATAAAGATATTGCTTATAGCCTTGCCTATAGCCGCCAAAAAACGGGGCAAATGACGGCGAATAATACTTTTACACCAATAACTACTGATCCAATATCGGAAGATATGGTGATGTTATCTGTTTCTATGCCTTTAGGTCGCTCTGATTACTCACCAATGCTATCACTATCTTCTAGCCATTCTAGTGATGATTCGAGTTACCAAACGAACTTATCAGGGCTTTTAGGCGAAGATAAAACACTTTCTTATAGTATAAATGCAGATTATGACACACAAAATAGAGCGGTAGGCAGTGGTTTGCATTTAATTAAACAACTTCCTTTTACCACGTTATCAGGCAGTATCTCTAATGGAAAACAATACACTCAAGGCAGCGTCGGTATTCAAGGTGCGTTAGTTGCACACAGTGGCGGGATAACATTAGGGCCTCGTATTAGTGATTCTTTTGCTTTAGTGGAAGCCAAAGGCGCAAGTGGAGCGAGTGTGAGTAATGGTATGGGGGCTCAGATTGATCCTTTTGGCTATGCGATTGTGCCTTCCCTTGTCCCTTATCAATATAATAATGTTAGCTTGGATGGGAAAAATATTAGAAATAATAATATTGAGCTATTGGAAAATACTAAACAAATAGCGCCATATTCAGGCTCTAGTACCAAAATCGTTTTTAAAACCCAAGTCGGATACCCTGTATTGATTTCGGTTAAGCCTGCAAACTCATTGGCATTAGGTGAAAATGTCTATGATAAAGACAGACATATTGTTGGCATGGTGGGGCAAAGTAACCAGATTTATGTCAGGGTCGAAAATAAAAAAGGGACACTGACTGTCGGTAAAGATGAAGAGAGTTGCCAAATCGATTACTCAATACCAGAAGAAAAAGAAGCCGATAAACTCATTTTATTATCAGGTCAATGCTTATGAAATTAAATCGCTGTTTACTTTTCTGTCAGTCTTCTATTTTATTGGCGTTGATGCTATTTCCTTCTTTAGCTTCAGCAACATGTTATAAAATAACAACCACGACGACGAATCCCAATAGTGTGCTTTATACCGAGCCAGGTAAAGGTTCAGCGAAAAATTGGCAAGGTGCACGGGATGATTCAGGATCAATGGGAAGTACCCCTAAAGTAATTAATGTTAATAACGATCAGTTCCAAATTCCGGGTACATTAGTGGCGAGTGGCTTTGTCTCTTTTTTCGAGGCGGGTTATGAAGTTTATGATCCTGAACAAATATTGTTTCGTTGCACAGCCGATGAAGAGGGTAAATTAAGAGAGTTCTATTCAACGAATGGTGACTATAACTATGGTGGTAGAAATTTAGTTAATCCAGCTTTAGGCTTAAATGATACTTATATTAGTTTGGCAAGAGGGCTGGGTATTCGCATTAAAAATACCATTACAGGCGAATATTATAGCCGCTATTGGAAATCTCGCGCTTTAAATAATTTAGAAAGAGATAGCCAAGGATGGATCTTAGTAAAAGCAAAAGACTTCTCTAATATGGAAGTAGAGTTATTTAAGATTAACTATGAAAGAACAAGTGATATGCCACCCGCACAATCAAGTAGTGGGCTAATTACGTTTGTTAACCAGCCAGCAGGCTATATCGCCTTTCAAAGCTCTAACTTTTCTTATTTATTAAAAGATGGTTCCGATCACGCCACAAATTATCATGGCTTTTATGCTTATTGGCCGGCTGCTGTAAATATGTCTCGTCGTATTTATATTCGTAATGCGTCCACTTGTTTTGTGCGAAATGTTACACCTTATGTTTCATTTCCATTAGTCACTATTAATGAGTTAGCAAGTGGCAAAAAAGTGACTTTACCTATTACGATTGATTTTTATTGCCAATTAGCACCGCCTGCGAATGATGGCATGAGTAATATTTCCAGCGGAACTGGAGCAGGGCAAACCGCAATGGGATTTTTACCTAGACCGACAAATGTTAACAAGGCAATTGAATTAGGATTAACAGTACCTAATGGTGCTGCAATTACCCATTTAGTGACAGACGGCTATGGTACTGATACAAATATGGCAAAAGGGGTTGGTGTAAGAATATATCGTCCATCAGGTATGCCATTAAACTTGCTATCAACATTAGCGAATGAAGGGCAAGGTGAAAGTTATGGTTGGTACCCTATTTATGATGATGCTAGCTCAGTCTCATATAACAATGGTATTTCCGATTTAACTAAAACGTTATATGCCTCATTAGAAGCGTTACCGAGAGAAAAAATAACTGCTGGTAAATTTAATGCGACATTACAAGTGATTATACAGGTGCAATAAAGATGAAAAAGATCAGTATTCTTATTCTGCTACTGTGTTTTTCGTTTATCGCCAAAGCGAATTTAGCATTAGACGGCTCAAGAGTGATCCTTTATCACTCAGACAGAGAAGCATCTTTAAATATAAAAAATGATGGTGAATTTCCTGTGGTGGTTCAAACATGGGTGGATGATGGTAACCCAGAAAATACTCCAGAAACGATAACTGATGTTTCCGCTTTATCATTACCGCCAGTATTACAATTAAAACCGAGTGAATCACAACAAGTACGAGTTATTAATAAATTTACCAATACAGATAAAGAGAAAGAGACACTTTATTGGCTTAATTTATATGAAATTATGCCGAAGCCGGCAAACAAAAAATATGATGAAAATTTAATTAATGTCGTCGTCAGATTACAAGTAAAAGTATTCTATCGCCCGGATGATTTAATCATGGCAATTTCTGATGTCAGTCGCGCTCTTATTTTTACGAAATCAGATAAACAGTTAACAATTGAAAATCCGACGCCTTTTTATGTCACCATTAAATCAGCATCTGGTGAAAATAATCCTAATATTCTTATTCCTATGATCGCGCCACTTTCAAAACAGAAAATCAACCTAGTGGATAGCAAAATAAATACCATTAGCTACGTTTTGATTGATGATTTTGGTGGGGAATTTAAAGATAATAAAGAGATAAAATAGGTTTGCTGGTGGTTTGTGTTGGATTGTTTAATTAAATTAGACTAATCGTTTGTTGTAATTGGCTCCATCAATTATAGAAATCGAATGAAATGTAATCAGGTGCTGTTTTTCACTGCCGTATTATTTTAACTTGTGAGCTTAAGATAAATGCGACAATTTTGTCGCTATTTTGTCGCCACTTTCTTCCAGATACAAAAAAGCCACTTATTGCTAAGTGGCATAAATGTCTGATTTATCAGCTTAAATTTGGTGGGTCGTGGGAGGCTCGAACTCCCGACCAATTGATTAAGAGTCAACTGCTCTACCGACTGAGCTAACAACCCGATGCGCTGATTATTCTCCTCTCAAATGCGATGGTCAAGTGCTTATTTTGATTTTTTTTCGAATGGATAAAATATCGCCGCTTAAATTAAAGAAAGGATCTTATCTGGTTATCAAAGCATCATTCATTTTACTAAAAGTGATCTTTTCATTACTTATACTGAGATTTGTGTCACAATAATTTCGCAAACATATTACCGCGCCAAAAAATAAAATAGCGGTGAAAACAACATCGAAAATATGAAAACACTTCAGGTATGGTATGGAAGATCAAACAGAAATTTCTCCTCCCGTTAGAGTAAAGAATGCCACTCTACAGCGTGGGCTAACAAATCGTCATATTCAATTAATTGCTATTGGTGGTGCTATCGGTACTGGTCTATTTATGGGATCAGGAAAAACTATTTCGTTAGCTGGACCATCAATTATTTTTGTTTATATGATAATTGGCTTTGTCTTGTTCTTTGTGATGAGAGCGATGGGCGAACTATTATTATCAAATTTAGAATATAAGTCATTTAGTGATTTTGCTGGCGATTTATTAGGGCCGTGGGCTGGTTTCTTTGTCGGGTGGACATATTGGTTTTGCTGGGTCATTACAGGGATTGCCGATATCGTCGCGATAACGTCTTATATTAGTTATTGGGCACCTAATTTTCCTGAATGGGGGACATCCTTTATTTGTGTGCTGACATTGCTTATTTTAAATTTAGCGACAGTCAAACTCTTCGGAGAAATGGAATTTTGGTTCTCAATGATAAAAATAACCGCCATTGTCTCTTTAATTATTGTTGGTATTGTTCTTATCAGTATTGGATTTGAATCGCCAGCAGGGCACACTGCGGCTCTAGAGAATATTTGGAATGATGGGGGAATGTTCCCTAAAGGGGTAAGTGGATTTTTTGCCGGATTCCAAATTGCTATTTTTGCTTTTGTTGGGATTGAATTAGTTGGTACTGCGGCGGCTGAAACACGTAATCCAGAAAAATCCTTACCGAAAGCGATCAATGCTATTCCTATCCGTATTATTACTTTTTACGTATTAGCATTAGCCATTATTATGTCGGTAACGCCATGGCGTTCTATTTTGGCGGATAAAAGTCCATTTGTTGAGTTATTCGTTATGATAGGAATACCGGCAGCTGCAAGTTTAGTCAACTTTGTGGTATTAACTGCTGCCGCCTCTTCTGCGAATAGCGGGATATTTTCCACAAGTCGAATGTTATTTGGTTTATCTAAAGAAGGCGAAGCACCAAAACAGTTTAGCCAATTATCTAAACGTGCCGTGCCTGCCAATGGACTGTTATTTACGAGCTTATGTTTATCATGTGGAATTATATTAATTTACTTTATTCCTGATGTTATGCATGTATTTACTTTGGTGACAACAGTCTCTGCGTTATTGTTTATGTTTATTTGGAGTATGATTTTATGCTCTTATCTGGCATATCGTAAAAAACGCCCTCAACTGCATGAGAAGTCTATTTATAAAATGCCTTTGGGAATTTTTATGTCGTGGTTATGTCTTGCATTTTTTGCATTTATGACGGTGTTATTAGCTTTTGAACATGATACTCGCCAAGCATTAAGTGTGACTCCATTATGGTTTATTGCATTAGCCGTTGGTTATCAATACGTTAAGAAGAATAAACAGAAAAACTGTATTCAAAAATAATCCAATCGCAATATCAGAAAAATGAAAAGCCTTATTATTGAATAAGGCTTTTTATTAAAAATAAAATGCTAATACTAATAAAATAATTAATAGTTTATTAAAATAAAAAAGTATTAAAAATAAAGTTTATATTTACTTCCATTTATTTTTCACTTGGTTTTTTACCGTTATTTTGAGTGAAAAACAGCCTTTATTTTTCTGAAATAAAATATTTTTAAAATATGTTAACTACATCCGGTATTTTTCTAAAAATACACTATCCTACAATTAAAATAAAAGGAGGCGGTATGTATAAGAATATTTTGGTTCCCATTGATATTGATGAAGATAACCTGATGAACAAAGCAATTCCGTTAGTGGAAAATATTGCAAAAAATGAAGATCCTTATGTTCACTTTTTGTATGTGCTTCCTAAACTTCCACAATCTTCTTATTATCGACTTGTTATGAATGGCGATCAATTAGATCAAGGATGCTTAAAAACGTCAGCGGAAAAAGAGCTTAAAAAAATCATCGAACGTTTTGATTTGCCTGACGACAGAATGCAAACTCACATCTGTATTGGTACACCACGAGATGCAATATTGCAGATTGCTGATGAAGTGAATGCGGATTTAATTGTCATTGGTTCGCATAATCCTGAAGATAATTCTTATCATATCGGTTCAACCGCCGCAGATATTACACGCTATGCAAAACGTTCTGTTATGGTAGTAAGATAATAGGAGAGTCGTGTTTATAAGCGAAAAATAAGAATATTTGCAAGGGTTTGTGGTATCGCTGTTATGTTTCATTTGCACATAACAGCGATTATGTAACTAAAAAGGTAACGTAATCGCACAAATCAGTCGCTTTTATGTTTGGAACAAATTCGTTTTTTAATTACTATTAAGTTATCTCCTGATAATAATTAAAAAAATCCCTATGTTAACGATCACCGCATTACTAGAAAACAAATCGATTAATCCTGAACTTAACCATTATCCTGGTTTGTCATTATTGTTAGAAGATGATGAGTGCCACACTAAAATTCTCTTTGATACGGGAAAAGACCTTGCTTTTATTTCAAATGCAAAAAAAATGGGTATTGATTTAACCACATTGAAAACGATTGTTGTGTCTCATGGCCATTATGATCATTTTGGTGGACTCACACATTTGCCAACAGATTTTTTCATCGATAAACCACGAATTATTGCTCATCCTCATTTATTTTCTGTTCGTTATTCAGCACTTTTTTTAGGCAATAAAAGTATTAAATTTAAACGGCTAGCCCCTTTATTTGATCGTGAAAAACTCGAAGCGCAGTTTTCTTTTGAATTAACAGAAGTACCGTTAGCAATCGAAGAAAATTTTATCTATTCGGGACAAGTGACTCAACGTCAAGTGAATAAACGCTACGGTGTTATTATTCATGGATCAGGTGAAGAAGATGATTATGTTCTTGATGATAGCTTTCTTGTTTGGCAAGGGAAAAAAGGTCTAGTGATTATCACCGGTTGTAGTCATTCGGGGATTGAATCCATCATTGGGCATGCAAAAAAAATAACCGGAAATAACCAAATTCAAGCGATTGTAGGCGGATTGCATTTACGTTGTGCAACACTCTCTGCATTACAACGTGCTAAAAAAGCCATAGATGAAAATATCGATGTGTATGGATGTCATTGTACGGGAGTATTAGGGCGAAAATACCTTAATGCAAAAGATTTCAATGCAGGACAATCTTTATCTTTTGAATAAAAATAAACAGCAAAATTTATATCCTCACTTTAGAATAGTGTGAGGATATGAAGTAAAAAAGAGAATAAGTCGTTCAAAGGGAATCAAAAATTCGCTGATAAATCATTTTTACGATGTGATCTTTTTTCTGATTATATTGATGTACATTTTCAACATCTTCTTTTGCACTGAGTTTTGCATCTATATATAACTCTCTATCTTCTTTATGATTAATTAACCAATCTCTAAATAAAATATGTCTAAGATGCTCAGGGCAATTAGGTGCAAATACATGTAGATTCACATTAGGTGTTTCTAGTTTTAACATACGATGTTGATACCATGAAGGTTCTCTCACCGTAAGTTTATAGCCTAACTGATTTAACCAAGGAATATAGCTTGGTTCATCAGCAGGATCAGCAACAATTAAATCAATATCAATGATCGGTTTTGCATTTAACTCAGGTACTGCTGTTGATCCTATATGCTCAATAGCTAGGCATTTATCTTTTAATTTTTGGATAATCTGTTCTTTTTGTTGATTAAATAATGTTACCCATAATTTATTATATGGCTCAATCGTTATTACACTTGGTGTTGGTTTGCCATTTACCCATGGATTTTCATCAGGAGAACCTTCTTCAAAGGTACTGATTTTCTGTTTTAGATCTTGATTCATAAATATCTCATTTAAGGTTTTGGCAGATAGAAAATGAAAATAAATTTATTGAAATTACAGTTAGGATAAAAGCAGAAGTTGCGATAAAAAAGAGATGAAATTTTTGTTTTTTGACCTGCATTCTAGCAAGTTAACTATTTAAAATGAAAAATTTAAGGTGCATTTAGTGCTATTTAGGCAGAAGATTAAACAATGCTTTTGGCAATAACTGATGCAGTATTATTGCCAAAAGAAAAGCGTGTTAATGGTTTTACTTGCGAATAACCATGACTGAACGTGACGTATTATTTACAATATAATCCGCTGTTGAACCCAGCAATATATTGCGTTGATTACGTGAGCTTGAGCCTATAATAATGGTGTCCGCATCAATTTTTTCTGCCAACTCTAGAATATTATAATTAGGCGTACCAATAACGGCATGGCATTGGTATTGTTCTTTGGGTAAGTTAAATTGTTGTTTTACACATTGCTCTAATTTTTCAGTTAATAAAACTAAAGCTTGTTGCTTTTTCTCAACGACAGACGAGCTATCACAATTAAGCCCGTAAGCTTCTAAAGAGCGTAAATTAGGCATAACTGTAATGAAATGGAAATAATTTTCTGGTTTCCTAGCGAGAAAGTGAATATCTTCGATCATACGCTGAATTCTACTATCTTCTAATAAATCAATTGCAACGAGGTATTTGTTAGCCATAGTGTGCCTTTTCAATAAATTAGCCCTTAAATTAAGTATAAGTAAATCAGCTTACAAGTTGAAATTTAAAAGCAAATATTGCGATTATTGCATCATTATTCTTGGTTTTTTGGCTCGAATGGATAAAAAAATGGTGTGGTGAATGCGTAAATCCATTAAAATTTAGCAAAATTGTCTAATAGACTTTTTATTATTTTTATACATCACGGAATGATCTCACTAGGTTATAGTTTATATGAGAAAATCAAGCGAAGATTTACTGAAATGTATTGCCACTATATTACAGTGGGTACTTAATATTGGATTACTTATTTTAGCGATTGTATTAGTCAGTTTTCTTATCAAAGAAACGTATGTAATTGCTTCATTATTATTTAATTTAGGTGCAGAAGAGTCCTCTTATCAATTACTAGAAGGTATCTTGATCTACTTTCTTTATTTTGAGTTTATTGCACTTATTGTTAAGTATTTTTTATCTGGCGGACATTTCCCTCTTAGATATTTTATTTATATTGGAATAACAGCAATAGTGCGTTTAATTATTGTTGAGCATAAAGATTCCGTTGATACGTTAATTCAATCAGGTGCAATATTGCTGTTAGTTATCGCGTTATTTATCGCTAACACTGAAAAACTAAAACGAACTTGATTAGGCTATAAGTTGTGTTTATTACGCTACTTAGCATAGAAAGCATGACTTAAGATTAAAAATAAAGAGTTAGGTTTTCCGCAAGATGGGGAGAGGTATGTTATTATCTCTCCCAATTTTATTCTAGGTTATACAGAAATATTACTATGTCTTATCAATGTCCATTATGTTATCAGGCACTTTCTCTTCAAGCCCACAGTTGGGTCTGTGGTAATCATCATCAATTCGATTGCGCTAAAGAAGGGTATGTCAATTTGTTGCCAGTGCAATTTAAACGTTCAAAAGAGCCTGGTGATAGTGCTGAAATGATCAACGCACGTCGTGAATTTTTAGATGCGGGTTTTTACCAGCCAATGCGAGACAAAGTGGCTGAGTTAATACAATCATTATTACCTGAAGATAACAGTGTTGTATTGGATATTGGTTGTGGTGAAGGTTATTACACCAATCAGTTTTATCAAAAGCTAAAATTACATAATCCGCAAGTGTATGGTTTAGATGTTTCTAAGGTTGCGATTAAATATGCAGCTAAACGTTATTCATCAATTCATTTTTGTGTAGCGTCAAGTCAGCGTTTACCTTTTTGTGATGCTTCTTTAAATGCGGTTGTGCGTATTTACGCCCCTTGTAATAATGATGAATTAGCAAGAGTTATTGTGGACAATGGTTATATTATTACTGTGACACCCGCTCCTCGTCATCTCTATCAGTTAAAAGCACTGATTTATTCAGAAGTACATCTGCATCCATTAAAAGAAGAGCATTTTGATGGATTTAATAAAGTGTCTGAGCATCAAGTTGCTTATATGATGAATTTAAATGGTAAGCAGGCTTTTGATTTATTACAAATGACGCCGTTTGCGTGGCGTGCAAGTGAAGAAGTAAAACAGACATTAGCGGAAAGTAAAAGCTTTGAATGTGAAACAGACTTTTTAATTCGCGTCTATCAACGCCATGCTTAATAAAGTGAAATAAAAGGTATTTTGTGAAGTTAATAAAAAAGCTTAGGTCGTGATATTTTAAACCTAAGCTTTTTAATATGCTTTATTAGCGATTATTTTGCGTACATGAATAATTCTAAGTGTTCAAATACAATATTAAAGCCGATAGCAATTAATACGATCCCACCAATAATCTCTGCTTTTTTCCCAAGTACTGGACCAATATAACGACCAATTAGCATACCCAAAGTTGCCATGATCATCGTCATCATGCCAATTGTCATTGCGGTATGAACAATATTGACTTGAAGGAACGCTAAACCGACACCAATTGCCATTGCATCAAGGCTTGTTGCAATACCTGTTGCGATTAAAGACAGTGAGCCGTGGCGTTGTGGGGCTTCTTCTTCACAAGGGCACTCATCATCACGTTTTAAGCTTTGATAAATCATCCGGCTACCCAGTACAAACAGTAATCCAAAGGCAACCCAGTGATCCCATTGAATAATATATTGGCTTGTATATAAACCTAGAGCCCAACCAATAACAGGTGTGCTGGCTTCAATAATACCGAATATAAATCCAGTGCGGAGTGCTTCGCGAAAACGAGGTTTATGTAGTGTGGCACCTTTACAGACAGCGACAGCAAAAGCGTCCATTGAAAGGGCAAGGGCGAGAATGATAGTAGCGTAGAAACTCATAATAAAGCCTCGGTTGGGGTATTTCCATATACACACAATTGACCCCCAACCAAAGAAGTACAATTATGTGTCTATGGTCTTGCCAACCGTATTACGGCACCTGCACCACGCTAGATGAAAATAAGCGAGTATGTTGATACAGGTTTCTTAAAATAATATTTCTTATTTTAAGACAGGCTACTCCCCAATGACTTGGTGCAGAAGATAACATATTATTTTGGAAAGGCAACATATTATTTATTATATTTCAAAGATAATATTGATAATAATTATCATTATTAAGTTTGGCGACTTTATGTATATTATAAATAATCATCAGATGTTAAAAAAATGATAATTTTCAATGTGATGAATAATTAACCGTATAATAAGTAATGGGTTTTAATTATTTTTATAATAAAAACTCTATTTTTATAGAAATGAATACACCTGAAAATTATAAGCTTTATTTTCTACAAAATTAAATGAATATTAAATGAGCCTATATTTAATACGTATATTTAATGCTTGTATTTAATATAGGAAAATAAGAAAGATTTACGTTATAAAAAATATATTACTTAATTTTAAATGTGTATTTTATGATTATTATCTTTAGTTATCTAAGAGTTAAACGATGATTGTAATCAAGTCGCTAAAATAAAAAAGCCATTCAAAATGAATGGCTTTTCGTCTAAATCGTGTTAATTAGTCACACTGTACTTTGATTGCAAGACCACCGCGAGATGTTTCGCGGTATTTAGCATTCATATCTTTACCCGTTTCATACATGGTTTCAATGACCTTATCGAGAGAAACACGAGGTTCACTGGTACGACGGATTGCCATACGTGCGGCATTAACAGCTTTAACTGAAGCAATAGCATTACGTTCAATACAAGGAACTTGAACTTGACCTGCAACAGGGTCACAAGTTAAACCAAGGTTGTGTTCCATACCGATTTCAGCAGCAATACAGACTTGCTCTGGACTTCCACCTAATAATTCAGCAAGACCCGCAGCGGCCATTGAACAAGCTACGCCAACTTCGCCTTGACAACCGACTTCAGCACCTGAAATAGAAGCATTCATTTTGTAAAGAATACCAATGGCGCCGGATGCTAAGAAATAGCGTAAGTAGGTTTCTTGTGTAACAGGTTCTATGCAACGATCGTAGTAAGCTAATACCGCAGGAACGATCCCACATGCACCATTTGTTGGTGCTGTGACAACGCGTCCACCGGCTGCGTTTTCTTCATTTACTGCCAGTGCAAACATATTGATCAGATCAACCACTTTCATTGGATCGTTTGACAGGCTGTTGCTTGATGTTAATAAGCGATTTAATGCGGCTGCACGACGTGGTACACGTAATGGCCCCGGTAATACGCCTTCAGTATTTAAACCGTGTTCAATACACTCTTGCATTGTTTTATAAACATCAGCGAAATAAGCATTAATTTCTGCTTGAGTATGCAGATCCAGCTCATTTTTCATCATTAAGCTAGAAATGGATAAACCCGTTTCTTTACAGTGCTTTAATAACTCTTCTGCGCTAGCATAAGGGTATGAAACAGGCTTACTATTTAATGTTGATTTACCGAAGTTTTCTTCATCAACGATAAAACCACCACCAATAGAGTAATACGTTTTTCTATAGACTTCTTTGTCGCCAGCGAAAGCATGGATTGTCATGCCATTTTCATGCAATGATAGGTTGTCATTGCTGAAATGCATGCTTTCTGCTGGGAAATCGACCACTTTTAAGCCGTTTGCTAATGGTAGTTTGCCAGTTTCTTCAACTTCACGAATAAAACCGGGAATGCTGTCAATATCGACAGTCGCTGGTGCATTACCTGCTAACCCCATAATAATGGCGATATCAGTATGGTGACCTTTGCCTGTCAAAGACAAGGAGCCGTAAACATCAACAGCTACGCGAGTGACAGACGCAATCAATTCCTGGCTGACTAAATCATCGACAAATTCTTTACCCGCTTTCATTGGCCCTACGGTGTGAGAGCTAGATGGTCCGATGCCCACTTTAAACATGTCGAAAACGCTAATCACGTCAGACTCCTTAATAATAAGAGAGAGGGTTAAAAAGAATAAAATATAGTTATTTATAGTAAAGGGATCGTTTTTACGATTATATCGTCCCGTTAATGATGTAGTTTACAACATTTTTTTAAAATAGCTAAGTAGAGTTGTGAAGGCGGTGATAAAAAGCACAGACTGAATATAAAATAGCGTGTTAAGTAATATGCAGAGCGAGTCTATGCAAAATAGCCGCGGTTAATCCCCAGACAAGATGCCCATTATAAGGATAAAAGTAGATACGGTGATTTTCGCCAGCACGATGAAAATCTAATGGCTGATAATGTTGGGCATTAAGTACATGGCTTAGTGGCATTTCAAAGATAGAGGCGACTTCAGCGGGGTTATGGCGTAAAGGTAAACCCGCAGGAATAACACCCACAATCGGCGTGACTAAGTATCCGCTAGAACTTTGTAAAGGGGCTAACTGACCAATAACGGATACGGCATTGGGTGGGATCGCCACTTCTTCATGCGCTTCCCTTAGTGCGGTTGCAATAAGGTTGCTATCTTCAGGATCACGCTTACCGCCCGGTAAAGCGACTTGCCCTGCATGAGAGCGTAACGTTGATGCGCGTTCCGTTAGTAATAATGTTGGGTTAGGTTTATTGATAATCGGCAGCAAGACGGCTGCCGATTTTTGTGCATGAAGAGGCTGATTTACCTTGTCATCAGGTAATGTGAGTTGAAAACGATTGATAAAAGTATCAATGGGTGTCATCGATAGTAGACTCACTTAAAACAGTTAATATTTGCCCAAGTTTATCGAATGTTTCTTGGTACTCTTTTTCAGCAACGCTATCAGCAACAATACCACCGCCCGCCCAGCAGTAAATTTTATTTTTTTCAGTCAATAAAGTACGGATGCTGATATTGGTGTCCATTGTGCCACAAAAACTGATATAACCAATTGCACCACAGTATCCATGGCGACGATGAGGTTCAAGCTCCTCGATGATCTCCATTGCTCTGATTTTGGGCGCTCCGGTGATAGAACCGCCAGGGAAAGCGGCTCTTAATAAATCCGTGGCTGTTAAATGAGAAGGTAACTGCGCCGTAATCGTACTGACTAAATGATGTACTGCAGGGAAACGCTCAACGACAAATAACTCGGGTACTTTTACAGTGCCAGTTACTGCAACTTTGCCAATATCATTACGCATCAAATCGACAATCATCAAGTTTTCAGCGCGATCTTTTCGCGAGTTTGCTAATAACTCGGCTTGTTCATCGTCTTCTTTTGGTGATGCTTTACGAGGTAGTGTTCCTTTTATTGGGCGTGTTTCTATTTGATGATCAGCTAAATGAATAAAGCGTTCAGGTGAAATACTCATCACAAAATTGTTGGGTAAACACATAAAAGAAGAGAATGGCGCTTTATTAGCTTTATTTAATGTCAAGAATGCATTCCATTCACTGCCAGTATAGTTTGCACAAAAACGTTGTGCCAAATTAACTTGATAGCAGTCACCCGAAAGTAAGTATTGATGAATTTTAGCAATTTTCTCGTTATATTCATCACTACTGATGTTTGATTGCCAATCTGTTGTTAAGGTAAATGGCGAATCAAGAGATGGAGTAGTTTGGCTTTCTAACCACTGTAATCGTTCATCAATGCTGTGATAGCTAATTAAAGTGGCTTTTTTTAAGTGATGATCAACAATTAGTGCCCAATCATAAATACCAATTGCCATATCTGCGAAATTAAGCTCATTTTTCGCTATTTCAGGTAAGTTTTCAAAGCGACGACCTAAATCATAACTCCAGATACCTAAAGCGCCCCCCAAAAAAGGCAATGATTCATTATGTTCTGGGTGAAAATTGAACTGTTCTAACACAGATTGAATAAGCGTAAAGGGATCTTTTTTGGCGCGTTTTACGGTGCCATTTTTTTCTTTGATCGTTGTTGTTTGTTTGCGAGTTTCTAAAGTCACAGCAGGATCGGAGACAACAATATCAAAACGATTATGAGGATGTTCGGCAAAGCCAGAATGAAGTAAACTAGACCAAGGCAATGACGCAATAGGAGAAAATACCCGCAGTGCTAGATCAGGGGTATAAGTTAATTCACGTTGTTGTAATTGCATATCCATCTTATGACCATGTAAACAAAGTGTGTTGTATTATTCGCACAATAAATTGTAATCAAACAGATTACATTCATGTAAATACAAAATAGACGTTAATAAAGATAAGAGTAACATTATGTTTCTAGGAATGCCTACATTAACACATGAAGAGCAGCAAAAAGCAGTAGAAAAAATTCAATCTCTAATGGCGGATGGAATGAGCAGCGGAGAGGCAATTCAGTTAGTCGCTCAAGAATTAAGAGAGAAACATACAACCCGCGAATCAGTTTCTATCGTATTTGATGATGAGAATGAATAAAACAAATTTTTAACAAATGTCACAATTGTGTTATTAACCCTGTGCTATGCTTAATGGAAACACATCCTGTTTTAAAGGATATTTTCGGGAGGTTATATGAAATTAAGCAAGTTTGTTGGTCAAACAGGGATACTTGGAGCAGGTCTTTTACTTGCTGTTTCTTTTGGAGCATCTGCAGAAAGTATCGAAAAGGTTAATAAAGATATTGTGCGCTCTGCTCCCTTTGCGAGTTGTGTTAATTTAGATAATAATCAACTTGTTACAAGAGTAAAAAATGATTATTTACAAAATCGTTTACCTCGCTGGCAAGATGATAAAAATGCATTAGGACCAAAACCTGTTGCAAGTATTAATGCTAATGAAGTTATCAAGATGGATAATAGCTATCAGATGGTATTGAATGTAAGAGGGGCGAGAACAGATCTTCGTTACAATGTTCAAGTCAATTGTGATGACAATACTATTACTTATGTTTCTCCTAAATAATAGATCGGTAATAGTGGGTTGTAGTTAATCTATTGAAAGAAAAAGAGATAAACCAAGGTTTATCTCTTTTTTTTTACCAAGCTAAAAATAGCAGAGCGTGTTTGACTATTTTTTTACCGGCGGTTCATAGGGTAAACGAGAATAGTGCTGGCTTCTTGCACGATAAAATACCAGCCTTTCTTGAAAGAAGGCTTGAAAAGCTTGAGGTTGTTCTCTTAAAACAGCATCGGCTACAACGGGCATGTTATAGCGCTCTTTAAAAGCGACGCCTGAAGCGGCTAAGCTTATATTCAGCTTGTCTTTTTCTTCTTGTGTTAATTCTGAAAGGTTATAACTCATTATCTTTCCCTCAATAACAATATAAGTAAGGTAAAAGAGTGTGCTTATTAATGCAAGTAAATAAAGATATTAATCATTAATGTAGAGTAAAGATAATGTACTTTATTTAGGACGATTTTTAATCAAGCACATTAAATATAACAATAAAATCTTATTCAGCTCTAATTGTTATACCACTTTATGGGTGTTCCAAATAAGACAAATGATAAAACGAGCATTTTTATCTCTGATTAAATAGACTTTAAAATAGAGAGAAAAGCAATTTACCTATGAAAAGAGTAAATAATATGAATGTTTAATTTGATTTAGATCAATGAAAAGAGTGCGAGATTTTGCATTGAAAATAGGTGAATAATGTTAATTTATCAATTGGATATTTCATTTGTTTTTATTTTATATTATTTGACAAGGGGTTATATTAACATACTGAAATATTGAGATAAAAAAATGCCCTGTTGGGGAAACAGGGCGAAAAATAATACAACACCAGGGAAAAACATAGTATAAATAAAATTAACCAAATGGTTAATAGGTAAACTTACGTGATTATAGATTTTTTTATTAATATGAAACCAAATGTTATTAAACATTAATTAGTATTAAAAAAAATTAGGGTTATTAATGAATAACAAGTGAATAAAAAAGAGAAGAGAAACTAACCAAGAGTATTCATTAAAAATGAAAGATCACAAACCATGTTAGAAATAATACATTAACTAGGTGTGATAAAATAAAAATGTAAAGTTTATTTTTTATCTTATCTTAATATCTTATTAATATTAAAGCATTTTATTGAGTCAACAATATAAAGTATTTATTGTTAATTGGAGTAAAAATGTTTATTTCTCAAATGTTAATTACTAAAATGTTAAATTGAAGATTAGAAAAGGTCTTAATTAATCACTTTAATAGTTCATTTAAATCTTATATTTAGACAAATAGAAAATATTATTAATTGATGTTTTTTTAATCTGTTTATTGTTTTTTCTAAAATGACTGATTAACTTAATGACTAAAGTATTTACTTTACTTTTTCAAGTTAATAAAATAAATAAACAATTATTTATCCTAATGATATGTATGGTTTTTTTATTTTTCAATATTGTTTATTTTAGTTAACGAGATAATTAAATTAAAATAATAACATGTAAAAAAATAAACAAAAAATATACATCTCACACAATATTGTGTTACATTTAGTTCGCTTTTCACACAGTAATTTTTGATATTACTTTAAGACGGATTCGGATCAGTAATTGACTCAATTACACGATATCTGCTGACTTTTTTATTTCAATAGCGATGTAAGGATAGGTTATATACGTTATTATATAAGGGGATTAATTTGACAGGGCTAATAAACTTTGCGAATAACATTTTATGGGGATATGTTCTTATCTACTTACTTCTTGGAGTCGGTATTTACTTTACTATCCGTACCGGATTTATACAAATCCGACATTTTACTCATATGTTCTCTATTTTAAAAAATAGCCATAAGTCAGATAAATCAGGGATCTCTTCCTTTCAGGCATTATGCACCAGTTTAGCTGCGCGTGTAGGTACTGGAAACTTGACGGGTGTCGCGATTGCTTTAACGGCAGGCGGTCCTGGCGCTATTTTTTGGATGTGGGTAGTTGCTTTAATTGGGATGGCGACATCATTAATAGAAAGCACACTAGCGCAACTTTATAAAACAAAAGATGATGATGGTAATTACCGTGGTGGTCCGGCTTATTATATGACGAAAGGACTGAAAATGCGCTGGATGGGGGTTCTCTTCGCCATTTTCTTAATTATCGCTTTTGGCTTAGTTTTTAACGCTGTTCAAGCGAATTCGATTGCTCAAGCTACAGCATCTGCCTTTAATTTTGATCCGCTCTATGTGGGGATCTTTCTGGTATTGACCAGCGGGTTTATTATTTTTGGTGGCCTGCGTTGGGTTGCTCGTGTTGCTGAGCTAATTGTTCCTGTTATGGCAACCGCTTATTTATTATTAGCATTTTGGGTTGTTGCAGATCATATTGAACGCTTACCCGAAGTGTTCATTTTAATTTTTAAAAGTGCCTTTGGATTACAAGAAGCTGCCGCGGGTGCGATTGGCTATGGCATTAGTCAAGCGATGACTCAAGGTATTCAGCGCGGTCTCTTTTCTAATGAAGCGGGTATGGGATCGGCACCTAATGCGGCTGCTTCAGCAACACCGTATCCACCACATCCTGCATCTCAAGGTTATATTCAAATGCTAGGTGTTTTTATGGATACCTTGGTTATTTGTAGTGCCACTGCGGTGATCATTTTATCATCAGGAGTACTCGATAGTTATCCTGATGGTATTAACGGTATTCAATTAACACAATTGGCATTGTCATCTAGTGTGGGAGGTTGGGGGAGTACCTTTATTGCGATTGCAATTTTCTTCTTCGCTTTTACCTCTATTATTGCTAACTATGCTTATGCTGAAAGTAATATGATTTTTCTCGGACGTAATCACACGACTGGGCTATTTCTTTTACGTTCAGCGGTTTTAGCCATGGTCATGTTTGGCGCTTTAGCGGATATGCCTCTTGTTTGGAAAATGGCCGATCTTTCAATGGGATTAATGGCAATGACTAATTTAATCGCAATTATCTTGCTATCTGGCGTCGCCTTAAAATTAGTTAAAGATTATAACCAGCAACGACAAGCCGGTTTACTGCCTACGTTTGATATTCGCCAATATCCAGAATTGCAAGAAGACATTGAAGAAGGAATTTGGGATGAGAATATTGTGCCTGATGAACCTTTAGTTCGATGTGAAAAAGTGAGCAATAACTAAAACAATAACTAACGTAATAATAAAAAAGCGTCAAAACTCAAAACCCATATTTTTTAATATGGGTTTTTTTATTACAATTTAGCTTTGGGAATAATCAATCAAGGATCAGAAATGAGGTCTAGTCGGTATTATATAGGATTACTTATTGCAATAAGCCTCTTAACCAGTTGTGCCAAGCAACCCGTATTTATTGATCGAGGTGAATATATAGTTAAAGTTATTCCTAATAAGCAGGAAACAAATGACTGTGTAAAATATTTGGTGATGCACTATACCGCACTAGATGATGAACGTTCGCTTAAGGTTCTTACTGGGGGGAAAGTCAGTAGTCACTATTTGATCCCTACACATCCTTCATCGATTGATGGAAAACCAGTGATCACTTCATTAGTGGATGAAAAGCAAATTGCATGGCATGCGGGCGTTAGTCAGTGGGGAGAGGCAACCAGCCTCAATAATTGCTCCATTGGGATTGAGATAGTCAATCTAGGTTACCGTGATAATGGCAAGTTTAGGTATTGGTATTCTTATACAGCAGATCAAATCGTAACGATTTCAATGGTAATGAAAGATATTATTGAACGCCATGATATCGAGCCTCAAAATGTTTTGGGTCACAGTGATATTGCTCCTCTTAGAAAAGTTGATCCGGGACCTTTATTTCCTTGGGAAAGATTAGCCCGTCAAGGAATAGGCGCTTGGCCGGATAAGGAATTAGTACAAACTTATTTAGCAGGTAGAGATCCGTCAGAGCCTGTTGATATCGCAAACTTCCAAAAGCTATTACAGCAATATGGTTATCAAACACCAACAAATGGCGTATTAGATAATAATGCACAAAAAGTCGTGAAGGCTTTCCAAATGCATTTTAGATCAGCAAAAGCGAATGGTATTCCTGATGCTCAATCAGAAGCGATTTTAAGAGCATTAATTGAAAAATACCGAACTTAGAGTTTCTTGTAGATGAATAAATAGATAGTAAAAATGTAGATAATTGAAAAGCAAAAAGCGTCTCCAATATAAAATTGGCAAGACGCTTTTTTATTAATTTACAATCAGCATTACAAATTAGGTGTTACATACGAGTTATTTCGCAGTATTTCCTACTGGAAGATTGGCTTCTTTAAGGTTTAAGCTAACAATGAGTGAAATTACAAATGCAATTGCACCGGGTAATACCCAACCTAAGCCATAATCAGACAGTGGGATATAGCTAAATAATTGCAGTAAATCAGCATTTAACCACTTCAATTGTTTCAACGTATCGAAAAGACTCATCAAAACAATGATGGCAATTGTAAAGCGATAGGTAAAGCGAGGCGCTTTTAATTTGTTACGAACAAATTGCAGTAATACCAATGTGACTGCGGTTGGATAAATCATTAATAATGCAGGAATAGTCACTCGTAATAATGTATCAAGACCAAACGTTGATACGATTGTCGTCATTAGTGTAAATACCACAACCCAAAAGCGATAACCTAAACGATGGTGGAATGTCGCAAAGTAGTCTGCTGCGGCACTTGTTACACCCACTAGGGTTGTCATACTGGCTAATAAAACAATTCCTCCCATCAACCAGGTACCTACAGAGCCAAATAACGCATCAACATAGCGTGAGAAAATTTGTCCACCGTTAGTCGCATTGAGCGCGGGATCAGCAAAAACAGAAACAGAGTGGCTTGTCGCACCTAAATAGAAAAGGCACAGATAAAGTGCGGCTAACAGTAAGACTGAAATCATGCCCGCTTTTACGGTAATAAAACCAATCTGGCGTGGTTCTGTAATGCCTTTGGTATATAAAGCACGAGCAACGATGCCGCCAAATGCCATGGCAGAAAGGACATCCATGGTCTGGTAACCATCAATAAAGCCAGAGAAGAAGCCATTTACCGCATAAAGACCGGTTGGTTCACCAATTGGGGAAATCGGTTTAGCCACAACCGCAATGCCTACAACCACCAGCAGGACTAACAGTGCGGGTGTCATAAACTTACCAATGGCGCTTATCATTGTGCCTTGTTTAAGCATGAAGAACATACTTGTGATATTGAAAACAAGTGCGAAAGTAAGGTGTGTTACCGTATTTTTCTCAATCAGACCTAAAGGTAAGAAACCCATTTCATAAGCGGTATTGGTGACACGAGGCATCGCAAAGGTAGAGCCTACAATAAGGTACAGTGCTACCCAGAAAATGACGGCAACCCATGAAGGCAAATCAACAGAAAGACGCTCACCACGTCCGCGAATTGCAACAATAACTAAGGTTAGGAAAGGGAGTAAGACACCCGTCACGAGGAAACCTAACGACGTACTAAACCAGAGGCTTCCCGATTGGAAACCCGCCATAGGGGGGAAAATAATATTGCCAGCGCCAAGGAAGAGTGCAAAAACCATCATTCCAAGAACGAGCATATCTTTTGTAGAAAGCATAACTTAAACTACCTGTCTGTGAAGAAAATATATAAATGATTTATATTTGTTATTCTACATCTAGCCTAATTAACAGCTTAATATGTTGTGAAAATGCAGTTTGAATAACGAAAAGTGAATTGATAGTAACAAATTCTGAAGGATATGTAAGAAGAAAGGCAGATTTAACGCTCATTTAACAGCAATTATAAAATCATAAAAGGCTATGTTTTGGGTCGAAAAGCAGTGTGATCCTCTGCTAAGGATCACAATTGCTATATAATTTTGTAGACATTCGCGATAAAACACAAAAAAGATCGTGTTTAAATAAATTTATTGATAGCCACTGCAACACCGTGCTCTTCATTAGAAAGTGTGACGAATTTAGCGACTTTTTTCACTTCTTCCGGCGCATTTTCCATCGCAACACCTAAACCTGCATATTTCAGCATTGCCAAATCATTACCTTGATCACCAATACACATGATTTTTTCTGGTGTGATTTTCAAATGTTCAGCGACTTTTTGAACTGCACTTCCTTTATTGACATTGGTGTTCAACACTTCAATAAAATAAGGGGCGCTACGTAATATGCTGTATTGTTGATAAATATTCGTCGGAAGATATTGAATGGCATTATCTAAAACGGCAGGGGCATCAACAATCATAAACTTACTAAAATACATATCAGTTTGCATTTCATTCAGTGGACGATAATAAAGCGGAGTCCAAGATAAAAAGGCTTCTTGGCAGGTGAAATGGCTAATATGGCTATTGGTAGTATAAATCTTATTATCGCTGATAACGTGAAAATGGACGCCAATCTCACGAGCGAGGTTTTCGAAATAGAGGTAATCTTCAAAATTGAGTAGATCTTGAATAATAACTTCACCATTATCTGCTTGATGAATTTGGCTACCATTATTGCTGATACAGTAACAATCCGAGGTATTAAGATCGAGTGTTTTTAAATAGGGAGAGATGCCATTAAAGGAGCGTCCAGAAGCTAATACAATCTTAACTCCCGCCTCTTTTGCCCGCCGAACAGCGTGTTTTACTTCTGGCGTAATTTGGTGTTGTTTGTTAAGCAAGGTTCCATCTAAATCAATCGCGATAAGCTTAATACTCATTAGCATCCCCAATATTAAATAAAGCAATCATGATAAAGGAAGGGCGAAGCGGTCTATCATCACATAGCTTGAGTATTATTTATGTGACATTAAAAGCGATCTGTATAATGTCACATAAATGGAAGGGTTAATCACAACAAGGTGATTGTAAATGTAAAGGTTGTTTGGTTTCTAAAATGATCTCTTGATTTTGCCGAAAGTCGAAAGGCGTGATGCCATACTCTTTACGGAACATATAAGTAAAGTGAGATTGTGAACCAAAACCGAAATCAAGGGCGATATCGAAGATAGAGCGCTCGCTGGTACGTAATAAATGAATAGCGCCAGCCAATCTACGCTGACGGATATACTTTCCTAAAGAGGTGCCCGTGATTTCTTTAAAGATTTTCTGCATGTGCCAAAGAGAGTACCCAGAATAAGCCGCCAACTCTTCAAGATGGATAACACGGCCTAAATGCTCCTCAATCCATTTACTTAGCGCGCAAACTAATGCGAGATGATTATCTTGTGGCATTACAGTTCCATTCTATCAATGAAGTTAAGGTAAAAATCAAAATTAACTCCCTAATCTTATACAAAAAATGGCAGACAGAGAAATCCATATTAATGGATAGCTATCTATAATCGTTGGCAAAATGTGTACTTAAAATAATATAAGGTCATTTTACATACAGTTTAGATCGAAATAATGCAAATTATCTGAAGTTTGTCGAGGAAGCGTTTACCTTTCATCATGAAAGTTATGCTAAATTTACGCATAGAGATAATTGATTGTGAATCTTATAACAACAACTCCCTATCTTGTTATCGTATTTAAGCGAATACTTATAATGTGATAAGTCATACTAACAAAATGTATTTAAAGGATTTTAAATTGAACGCAAAGAAAATAATTATTAGCTTAATTATTGCATTAGCCATTACCTTTGGCCTCTATCTGGTGGCTTTAGATAATTTTTGCGATCGAGGAGAGGATTTCCAACAAGGTCTTTGTCGCTTTACCACATTATTCCCCTCTAAACATCACTAAAGATAACTTTTCTTATTATTTTTTCTCCTAGCATAAAATGTATTTGTTATTCAAGTCAGAATGGTGTTTTAATGGTGGCTTGAAATAAACAAAATCGTAAATATTAGTTTACACGTTAAGTTGATAAAATAATAAAGAGAAGAGGATGTATGGCGAGAGAGTCGCGACAGACAGAACTTAAGCGCGGTCTAAAAAATCGACATATCCAGCTAATTGCGCTGGGTGGTGCTGTCGGCGCTGGTCTGTTTCTTGGTATAGCGCAAACTATTAATATGACAGGCCCATCAGTAATATTAGGATATGCTATTGGTGGTTTTATTGCGTTTATGATCATGCGCCAATTAGGCGAAATGGTTGCCGAAGAGCCAGTTGCGGGTTCGTTTAGTCACTTTGCTAATAAATATTGGAGCCCATTTGCTGGCTTCTTATCTGGCTGGAACTATTGGGTGATGTTTATTCTTGTCGGCATGGCAGAATTAACCGCAGCAGGTAAATATATTAACTATTGGTTACCTGATATTCCTGTTTGGGTCTCCGTTGCTATTTTCTTTGTGGCAATCAACTTAATCAATTTGATTAACGTTAAAATGTATGGTGAAACCGAGTTCTGGTTTGCCATCATTAAAGTGTTGGCGATTGTTGGTATGATTTTATTTGGGAGCTACTTACTGGCAAGTGGTAATGGTGGCCCTCAAGCTTCGGTTAGCAATTTATGGGAGTTAGGCTTTTTCCCTCATGGCTTTACGGGTTTTATGTCTGCATTAGCCATTGTGATGTTCTCTTTTGGTGGACTTGAGCTGGTGGGTATCACCGCTGCTGAAGCTGAAAACCCAAAAGTCAGCATCCCGAAAGCGACTAACCAAGTTGTTTATCGCATTTTAATTTTCTATATCGGTTCGCTGTTAGTGTTACTTTCACTTTATCCTTGGACACAAGTTGTGAAAGGTGAAAGCCCATTCGTTCTGATTTTCCATAACTTGGATAATTTCTTAATTGCGAATATTTTAAATGCGGTGGTGTTAACGGCTGCTCTGTCTGTTTATAACAGTGGAGTGTATTCTAATAGCCGCATGCTTTATGGCTTGGCAAAACAAGGTAATGCCCCACATGCACTTTCTCGTATTAATAAACGTGGTGTACCGGTAGTGTCATTACTCTTGTCAGCTATTGCGACATCATTAGGTATTTTGGTGAATTACTTATTACCTGATCAAGCGTTAGAGCTATTAATGGCGTTGGTTGTTACTACCTTAGTCCTTAACTGGATTATGATCTGTTTGGCAAATTTAAAGTTCAGGGCTGCAAAAACGAAAGAGGGTGTAGAGCCTTTCTTTAAAGCACTTTGGTATCCTTATGGCAACTATATCTGTCTTGCTTTCTTATTCATGATCTTAGTGATTATCTTATTTATGCCACAAGTGAATATCTCGGTGATTTTAATGCCATTCTGGATTGCCTTCTTATGGGTCGGATTTAAGATCTCCCGTATGAAGAAAACAGCTAATAGTGCTCAAGTAAGCCAAGACATTTAAGTAGATTGATACATTCTGTTGAATAACAAAAAACGCATCTCAATGATGCGTTTTTTTTGTTTTATATTATTTGCAATTATTCTGAACAGAAAAAATTATTGCCAACGTAACCAAGCAAATAACACGTTACCATTGTTATAAGTCCCTGGTACATAGGTTGCTTGTAGTGAAAGATGTCCATAACCGACAGAAACTAACGGTAAAGGAAGTGGCATAGGAATATAGTTGTATTCATGGCGTGCTGTAATACTCAGGGTAAATCCGGCACCCATACGAAACCCGTCTTTATCACCGGGATACCACATTTTCTCAAAACCATAGCCCATAATAGGTTGTACACGGTTATTGGAGTCCATAAACGCCATCGCATAAAGAGAGTGCCAATCACCATCATTATCATAACGATATTTACCCATACCAAAGCCCCAAGGTGTTTCGTTATAACGATCAGTTTTTTCTTTATCGTAAGTAAAGCGGTTATGCCAAGTCCATACAGGTAAATAGTAATTATATTGGTCATTATCCCAAGTTTGATTGACATTACGCTTGAATTTTCCCCAGTAGCTCTCTTCATTATTAGATTGAGATGGATTGCTGGTGACTTGTGGATTTTCTGTCGTAATAGTCTGATGGGGATTTGTATTATTTTCAGAAGCGAAAGCGGAGGTTGTTAACACAAGTGAAAACAACGCGGTTGCTAATACGCTAGGGTGAAAATAGGATGATGACATAATATAACTCCGAGTACGGCATAAACAATGATTCTGGTGATGACAAATAAATATTACTAATAGTGTTATTTAATCGACAAGTATTTAAGATAAGAGGTATCCGAAACTTTACTTCTTAAATAAAATCGTAAGGGATTAGAATCGGTTAAGAAGAAAAAAATGGATTTATTGTACTGATGAACACCATTTTGTCTGATATTAAATGCTATTTTTTTTTATAATAATGTATTGTTTTTAATGAAAAATTAAGTTTTTATTAGATTTGAAATAAATAACTAATAAATAAGGAAATACAAGATATAATTTAGGTTTAATTCTTTTCAATAGAAAAAATCCACAAAATAGCTATTTTTATGACTTAATTGAAATATTAATAATATTTGCTGATAAAAAGGCATCAATTTCCTGCGGGATAATAGATTAACGAATAAATAGTGTTAAACAAAAAAAGAAAAAAACGGGGATTGGTTTATAAAGCGTTTAGGTTTTGAGGCTTTTATTTCACGGGGCGTCTATTTTTTATGCAGTTCATCCTAAGATGAAAGAGTATGAATGGAAGAATATCTGTTCATACTCTTTCAAAGCGAAAAGGATATTTATTGAGATAATTTTTCTTTGCTAACCTCAAAAATAGCGAATTTATAAATCGAGATTAGCTAGCAAACTAGCATCTTTATCTTGCGCATGCGATACTTCTTATCGCCTGAATTTACAGGCTTTGGCTCGGGGCGCCTTATGGCTGAGATGAACCCGTATAACCTGATCTGGATAATGCCAGCGTAGGGAAGTCAAGGTAACTCTGCTGATTAACAGAGCCCGACTTTTCTGTAACTGGTGAAAGGAGGAGTTAATCAGTGAGATTCAATGCATTGTCTATCGCAGGCACCGATCCTAGTGGTGGTGCCGGTATTCAGGCCGATCTGAAAACATTTTCCGCACTGGGTGTATATGGCACAACCGTAATGACGGCACTCGTTGCTCAAAATACGTGTGGTGTCCGTAGCGTCTATGATTTACCCCCTGATTTTGTTGCCGCTCAATTAGATGCTGTCTTATCTGATGTTCGAATTGATAGTGCAAAAATAGGTATGCTCTCGAATGCTTCGATTATTGATGTCGTTTGCGGCAAACTTCAGCAATATACGATCCCCTTTGTTGTACTTGATACTGTCATGATTGCAAAAAGTGGTGATCCGCTATTACAGCCTGATGCGATTAATAAAATGGTTAATCAGCTTTTGCCTCTGGTTGATTTGATCACGCCTAATTTACCTGAAGCGGCAGCACTGTTAGGTTGTGACGTCGCACAAGATGAAATAATGATGAAGCAACAAGGCTATGCATTGCTAAAGCAAGGATGCAAAGCGGTGTTGATGAAAGGGGGACATCTCACTAAGAATGAAAGTCCTGATTGGTTATTTACTCAAGATGGTGAGTGGCGATTCACCTCTAAACGCATTAATACGAAAAATACCCACGGTACAGGATGCACACTTTCCGCGGCATTAGCCGCTATTCGTCCTCAAGTTTCTAATTGGCAAATTTGTGTTGAACAAGCAAAAGCCTATTTACAGCAAGCATTAGAACATGCAGACAGTTTAGAAGTTGGACAAGGTTTCGGTCCGGTACACCATTTTCATCGCTGGTGGTAATGCGAAAAAGCCCCTTTTGTAGGGGCTTTAACGTGTCGCCGAACTATTTTTTAAGCAATAGTGACAGATTTATTGAGATAAACATCTTGTACAGCATTAATTAACGCAACACCGTCTTTCATGGATTTCTTAAATGCTTTACGCCCTAAGATCAAGCCCATACCACCTGCACGTTTATTAATAACCGCAGTACGAACAGCATCTTCAAGGTCATTATTACCTGAAGCGCCACCTGAGTTAATTAATCCCGCACGTCCCATATAGCAGTTAGCTAATTGGTAACGCACTAAATCAATGGGATTTTCAGTGGTGAGTTTGGTGTAAACACGTTCATCAGTATGACCAAAACCAATCGCTTTAAAGCCACCGTTATTTTCAGCCATTTTTTGTTTAACGATATCAGCACCAATGGTTGCGGCTAAGTGGTTGGCTTGACCCGTTAAATCAGCACTTGCATGGTAATCTACGCCATCTTTCTTAAATGCCGGGTTGCGTAAATAAGCCCATAATACAGTGACCATACCCAATTCATGAGCACGTTCAAATGCCATTGAAATCTCTTCAATTTGGCGACGGCTTTCTTGTGAACCAAAGTAAATGGTCGCACCCACTGCAACAGCACCCATTTCAAAGGCTTGTTCTACACTGGCATACAGTGTTTGGTCATATTGCGCTGGGTAGCTCAGGGTTTCATTGTGATTTAATTTCACAAGAAAAGGGATTTTGTGTGCATAGCGACGAGAAACAGAAGCAAGAACACCATAAGTAGAAGCAACACAGTTACAACCCGCTTCAATTGCTAACTCAACAATATTTTTTGGATCAAAATAGAGTGGGTTTGCTGCAAAAGAGGCGGCAGCAGAGTGCTCAACACCTTGGTCAACAGGTAGAATAGACAGATAACCCGTTCCCGCTAAACGCCCATGATTAAACAGGGTTTGCATTGAACGTAACACGCTATTAGGGCGATTGTTATCAATCATAACACGATCAACAAAGTCAGAACCTGGCAGGTAGAGATTTTCGCTTGGGATGGTTTGGCAACGATGTTCCAATAATGATTTCGCATCAGCACCTAACAAACTTACTATATCAGTCATTACATACTCCAGTTCATGATGAGATGAGAGTGATTGTCATTTATCTACATTAAGATAACAAGTCACATTGAGGCGGTAACCGGCAGTGGATCGCTTCAGGTAACACAATAAATTCAAATTTATTCCCTAAAAGGGGTTCTCCATCTAAATTAAATACCATTTCATGAGAAGCGCTAATATTTACCCAGCGACTTTCACGCTCGATAATCTTGTCATTTTTTTTACGATCAAACAGGCTATTTAAAAGAGAAGGGAGTAATTCGTGTGCTTCAACAATGGTGATATTGAGTTTATTGTCGTTAATTAAAGCGTCGGGGCAGAGTTGCTGTCCTCCACCTGCTTGACGACCATTACCAACACCGAGAATGAGTGATTCACCCTCCCAGTGGAAATTTTCTGCTTCAATCGTGCAATGATCCGCTTTTAAAGAATCGATACTTAAAAGACCATTAATAAAATAGGCGGCTCCACCTAATGCTGATTTTAACGCTTCAGGGGTTTCTGTGGTGATTTTGGTTCCAAAGCCGCCTGATGCCATATTGATAAAATAGTGAGTTTTATTCACCGCGATAACATCAATAGGTATTGCGCGACCTTTAACGGCTAAATTAAGTGCATTTTCCATATCACGAGGGATGTGTGCGCTAGTGGCAAAATCATTTGCTGTGCCTAATGGAATAATACCCAGGATTGGCGGTGATGACGGTGATAAATGAATGAGTTCAGATATAACGCTATTAATTGTTCCATCGCCTCCTGCGGCAATCACCGTTTCGGCTTGTATGTCGATAGCTTCTTGTACAAAACGGCGTATATCACTGGATTCCCAAGTCACCCTTACTTGGAGATTAACACCTTCGTTACGTAATTGGTAAACTGCATTTCTCAATGCATTGTTGTTAGCGCTTTTTCCATTAATGATTAGCAAACTAATTTTACTCATTGATGAGTTCCTTTAATTGAATCACTCTTTTAAAGGTAATGGATATCGGGAAAATTACTATTTTTTTTACAAATGATAACGAAAAAGGAGAGTGCTTTATACAACAGGGAGTTGATAAGAAAAGTACAAAAAGAAAAGGCAAATCCAAGGGAGATTGGATTTGCCAAGGAGGTGGTTCCTAGTCTTACTGTATTCATTCTAGTTCTTTATTTTTCGGAACTGATGATACGGCAAACAAATTATTATTGATGTGATCTGTATTTGAAATTGACTACTTCAAATCAGATTATGACGCTTTACTTCACTTCTACGGCATCAATTTTATGCGGTTGACGTGTTGTTGTACCTTGTAGGTTGCGGATCAGCAGTGCAAAATCTAAATCAACATCTTCAGGAACAGATAAATAAACCATGTGACCATTGCCTGGTGCAACATCCGTTGGTTGCTGTTTTTTATTAAACAGTGTTTCTAGCGTAAATTGAATATTTCCAGTTGGCGTCATTAATTCTAGGCTATCACCTAAAACAAATTTATTTTTAACATCCACTTCAGCTAAACCGTTTACGCGTTTACCTGTGAATTCACCAACAAATTGTTGAGTGTCAGAGACAGAGTAACCATATTCATAAGTTTGGTACGCATCATGGGTATGACGACGTAAGAAACCTTCGGTATAACCGCGGTGTGCTAAGCCTTCTAACGTCGTTAATAATGTTGGATCAAAAGGTTTACCTGCAACTGCATCATCAATTGCACGACGATACATTTGTGCTGTACGAGCACAGTAATAGAAGGATTTAGTACGACCTTCAATTTTCAGTGAATGCACACCCATTTGCGTTAATTGCTCAACGTGTTCAATCGCACGTAAGTCTTTTGAGTTCATGATATAAGTACCGTGTTCATCTTCGAACGCAGTCATATATTCACCAGGACGTTTTGCTTCTTCGATTAAGTAGACTTTATCTGTTGGTGCACCAACACCGAGAGTAGGCTCAACATTTTTAACGGGGATGGGGGTGTATTTTTCAACGATATTACCCACATCGTCTTCTTTGCCTTCTTCGACTTTATATTCCCAACGACAAGCGTTAGTACATGTACCTTGGTTCGGGTCACGTTTATTAATATAACCAGATAATAGGCAACGACCTGAGTATGCCATACATAAGGCACCGTGAACGAAAACTTCTAATTCCATATCAGGAACTTGCTTACGAATTTCAGCAATTTCATCAATAGAGAGTTCACGAGAAAGGATCACACGAGTTAATCCCATTTGACGCCAGAATTTTACGGTTGCCCAGTTAACGGCATTGGCTTGTACTGAAAGGTGAATATCCATTTCAGGGAAAGCTTCACGCACCATCATGATCAAACCCGGATCAGACATAATCAGCGCATCAGGTCCCATATCAATGACGGGTTTTAGGTCACGGATAAAGGTTTTTAATTTAGCATTATGCGGTGCGATATTAACCACAACATAGAAGCGCTTACCTAATTCGTGGGCTTCTTGAATACCTTTCGCTAGGTTTTCGTGGTTAAATTCATTATTACGCACACGTAAGCTATAACGTGGCTGACCTGCATAAACGGCGTCTGCGCCATAAGCAAATGCATAGCGCATATTTTTTAATGAGCCAGCAGGAGAGAGCAATTCGGGTGTAAACATGGTTAATTTCCTGGTTCTGATTTCAAGTCAGTCCCCCACACATTGGGTAGGGGTATATCATAAAGGGGTGGATTCTAGCGCTTAAGTGTAGCGAGGTTCAATGTATTCCTGAAAAAATATCATCGAAAACGGTAAGCTTGGGTTTCCCAACGATAGCCTTGACCATAAATTGAGCGAATAAATTCAATTTGATCGTTCAGTTGCTCAAGTTTGCGTCGTAAGTTTTTAATATGACTATCAATGGTTCTATCCGTCACAATGCGGTAGTCATCATAAAGGTGATCCATGAGTTGATCACGAGTTAATATTTTGCCGGGTTGAGTGGCTAAGGCTTTGAGTAAACGAAATTCAGCCGTCGTTAAATCGAGAATTTTATTGTTGTATTGGATTTGATAAGCCTGCTCATCAATAACGACTAATTTTTCGTTTTGAACAATATCCTGTGGTCGATAAAAACGACGCAATAAGGTTTTGACTCGGGCTACCACTTCTCTTGGACTGTAAGGCTTGCAAATATAATCATCGGCACCAATTTCAAGCCCGAGCAATCTATCGACTTCCTCTGTTTTGGCGGTGACCATAATGATGGGAATATCGGAAAACTGACGTAACTCTTTACAGATCGTGATGCCATCTTTAACAGGTAACATCAGATCTAACAATATTAAATCGTAATGTTGTTGTTTTACGCAATGGCTCACTTCGGCGCCATCTGCTAGCCAATGAGTCTGATAACCGGATGCTTGAAGATAATCAATAAGCAATTGGGCAAGTTTAGGCTCATCTTCAACAATCAGGATTGAATAGGGTGATTCAGATACTGTCATTTATTGGCTCAATGGTTATTAGGCTTAAAGATCATCAAAGTATGCGGGTAATTCTATAAGAATTTTCATGCCACCCAAAGAGGAAGGCATCGCACTTATCTTACCATTATGAGCTTCAACAATATTTTCGCAAATGGCAAGACCTAAACCTGATCCTCCACTCGCACGATTTCGTGAATTTTCCGCACGATAAAAGCGTTGGAAAACAACGTCGTATTGAGCACTATCTAGCCCTGGTGCACTATCTTCTAATGAAATTAGAACATGATGGTGCTCTTTTTTGGTGCTGATATGTAATTGACCGCCTGAATAAGTATACCGTACGCTATTCTCTAGCAGATTATGAAAAAGCTGGATCAACCTATCAGGATCGGCTTGCACAATCAGTGGAGATAAATCATCTAATTCGGTGAGTAGAGTAATATCTTTCGTTTGATATGTGTGACGATAAGAAGCAACAGCCAACAAAATCACCTCATTTATATCGATAAAGTCTTTACGATAAGTTAACGAGCCTCTATCTGATAATGAAAGCTGGTGGAGATCATTAACTAATTTTGTCAGGTTGGTGACTTCGAATAAAAGGGAGTTTAGCGTCTCTGTGGTGGGTTTTCTGACACCATCTTGTAACGCTTCAAGCTCACCTTTTAAAATGGCGAGAGGGGTTCGCAATTCATGTGAGATATCAGCCATATAATCGCGACGAATTTGCTCATTTTTTTCTAGCGTGCTAGCAAGTTGATTAAAGTCAGTCGCGAGTTGACTGATTTCATCTTTGCTGGTGGGCGTTACACGAACAGAGAAATCACCTGCTGCTAATTTATGTGTCGCTTCAACAAGACGTTTAACAGGGCGTATCATATTGCGAGAAAGAATAAGAGTGATCAATAAAGCAAACAGGACCGTTAAACCTGCAATTATCCAGCTAGTACGCAGTTGTTGTTTGTCAAAGCTAATATCAGCCTCATTACTGATTTTATCTGCGGCGCTGACAATCACCCATCCAACAATGTCATTGTGAAAGGTAATGGGTTTTTTAAATGTTTCTGCGGGAAATTGATTGTCATGTCCAAATAAGCGTTTCATCTCTTTATCAACGATCCAAAACTGTGTGCGCCAACCTCTGGGAGGAGGGCCTTCGCTACTTTGGCTTATTTGGTCAATGCTTCGTAATATTTGATAAAGAGAACGATCATCTCTATTAAGGAAACGCCAATCTCCCATCAAAGCATATTGCTCAGTTAAGGCTTCAGCTAAAAGAGTGGCACGCTGTTCACTGTTTTTCTTTATATAACCAATGAATCCTTGCTGGAAGCTGCCTCGAATACCGATGTGCATGGCGAGAACAACCACCATACAAGTCGCGAAAACCACTAAGAACAGCTTGCTTCTCAATTTCATGCATTTGCCTCTTTTTTGCTGATACGTCGTTGTTGCCAACGTTCACGCAATCCATCAAAAAATAGATAAATAACAGGGGTTGTATAAAGGGTCAGTAACTGGCTCATTAATAAACCACCGACAATGGTTATCCCTAACGGTTGTCTTAACTCTGCACCATCGCCACTACCCAACATCAATGGCAACGCACCAAATAATGCGGCAAGGGTTGTCATAATAATAGGACGAAAACGCAATAGGCTGGCTTGAATAATGGCTTCTTTAGCTGACAACTTGCCTTCACGCTGTGCGGTAATGGCAAAATCTACCATAATAATGGCATTTTTCTTCACAATACCAATAAGCAACATAATGCCAATCAGTGCAATCAGACTAAACGGTGTATTAAAAAGCTGTAACGCTAATAATGCCCCCACACCTGCAGACGGAAGGGTAGATAAAATGGTCAGCGGATGAATATAGCTTTCATACAGTATACCTAATACTAAATAGACCGTGACAATCGCTGCTAAGATAAGAATAAGCTGTGATTTGATCGTTTCTTGGAAAATCTGTGCGGTCCCTGCAAAGGTCCCTCTGACGGTATTAGGTACACCTAGTTCAGTCATTGTCCGTTCAATAGAATTAATCGCATCCGCTAAGGTATAGCCTTCAGGAATATTAAAGGCAATAGTAGAAGAGGCAGATAATCCTTGGTGATTCACACTTAATGGCGCATTAGCCGGATACCAACTTGCAAATGCGGATAATGGAATTCGTTCACCTTGATTATTGACCACATACATTTTATCTAACGCAGAGACATCTTGGGTATATTGTTCAGAGACTTCCATCACCACTTTATACTGATTTAACGGCGCATAAATGGTGGAAATCTGTCGCTGACCAAAAGCATTGTTCAGTAGATTATTGGCATCACTAACATTAATCCCTAGTTGCGACATCGTATCGCGATCGTAAGTCAGTGCCATTTCGGCACCTTTATCTTCTTTATCAGAGTTAACATCTACAAGCTGAGGCAGTTCACCTAACGCTTTACGGACAATCGGCTCCCATTTTCGCAACTCGCTTAAATCATCCGCTAATAACGTAAATTGATAACTGGCATTCGCTTGGCGTCCACCCGCTCTAACATCTTGCACTGGCATTAAAAAGAGGTTAGCGCCGGGTTCATTAGCTAATTTTGTCCGTAGGCGATTAATTACTTGGTTTGCGCTATCCGTACGCTCTGACAGCGGATTGAGGGAAATAAACATAAATCCACTGTTAATACGCCCCCCGCCAGTAAAACCGGTTACGCTATCCACGTCTTTATCGGCATTAATTTCTTGCATAAAACGGGTCATTTTTTCTTTCATTGATTGGAATGAAATACTTTGATCAGCACGCACAAATCCCATTAAACGACCCGTATCTTGATCGGGGAAAAACGTTTTTGGTGCACTGATGTATAAATAAGCATTTAAGCCCAAAGTCGCGAGAAAAATAGCCATAACCCAGCGTCGATGGCGCAATGCGGCTTGTAATGTGACACTGTAACCTTGCTGGGCGCGGAAAAGTAACTTACCAAAACCCCGTAAATGTGATTGTGCTTTAGGTTTCATTCCTTTTAGCAAATGCGCACACATCATGGGGGTGAGCGTTAGAGAAACAAATAGTGAGATAGCGATCGCCGTTGTTAAGGTGATGGCAAATTCTTTAAATAATCGCCCAACAAGACCATCCATTAACAGTAAAGGAATAAAAACGGCAACAAGAGAAATACTCATTGAAAGAACAGTGAAACCAACCTCACCAACCCCTTTTAAAGCGGCATCCTTAGGTTTTAAACCATTCTCAATATGGCGAGAAATATTTTCAAGCACCACAATGGCATCGTCAACCACAAAGCCCGTAGCCACGGTTAACGCCATTAATGACAGGTTGTTTAAACTAAAGCCACAGAGATACATCGCTGAAAAAGTACCAATTAATGAAACGGGTACAGCAACCGCTGGGATCAGTGTGGCACGACCTGAGCGTAAAAATAAGAATACGACTAAAATCACGAGTGCTACAGCAATGGCTAACGCACGTTCAACTTCAGCTAGAGAGGCACGAATGGTGGGCGTTCTATCTTGTGCAACTTTTAAATCAACACTGGCAGGAATAAGCTCACGTAATTCTGGAAGTTCATCACGAATGCGATTAACCGTTTCAATAATATTGGCACCCGCTTCTCGGCGAATAACCAGTAAAATTGCAGGCTCGCCACCACTCATTCCTGCTGCTCGTGAATTTTGCACTGAGTCGGTAACGTGTGCCACATCGCTTAAACGCACAACGGCATCTTGATTGTAATGCACAATAATTGGGCGATATTCAGCTGCCTTACTGAGTTCATCGTTAGTTTGGATCTGCCAACGCTTCTCGTCATTATTTATAAAGCCTTGAGGTCGGCGTACATTTGCTTGGTTAATCGCTTTTCTAACATCATCAAGGCTGACATTTTGGTTAAATAATGCATCAGGATTGAGGGCGACACGTATCGCGGGCAATGAGCCACCACCGACAGAAACTTCACTGACTCCTTCAATTTGTGAGATTTTTTGTGCCAATCGCGTTGAGGCGAGATCGTAAAGCTCTCCTGTATTTTGGGTATCAGAGGTGAGCGTTAAGATCATAATCGGTGCATCTGAAGGATTCGATTTATAATAACGCGGACGGCTTGGCATTCCTGAGGGTAATAAGCTTTGTGAAGCATTTAATGCCGCTTGTACATCACGAGCGGCTGTATTGATATCTTTGTTTAAATCGAACACTAACGTAATACTGGTACTTCCAAGTGAACTGCTTGATGTCATTTCATCAATACCCGCAATTCGCCCTAGGGAGCGTTCGAGCGGTGTTGCCACAGAAGATGCCATGGTTTCTGGTGACGCCCCCGGTAATGAGGCGTAAATATTAATAACGGGATAATCTACCTGTGGCAAAGGGGCAACAGGTAACAGCATAAAGCCTAATGCCCCACAGAGTGAAATCGCCAAGCTGAGTAACGTAGTTGCTACGGGGCGTTGAATAAAGAGGGCGAAAAACTTCATGATACAGCCCCGTTATTATTCTCAGCGTGTTTATGACGGTTAATGTAGAGCGATAATTTATCAAATAACAGGTAAATTACGGGTGTCGTAAATAGGGTTAAGATTTGGCTCATAATTAAGCCACCCACCATACAAACCCCTAATGGTTGACGTAATTCAGCCCCTACACCAGTACTTAACATTAAAGGTAACGCACCTAAAAGCGCCGCCATTGTGGTCATTAAGATTGGACGGAAACGTAATAAGCAGGCTTGATAAATAGCTTCGTAAGGTGTTAAACCTTGTTCTCGTTCAGCCGCAAGGGCAAAGTCTATCATCATGATCGCATTTTTCTTTACGATCCCGATAAGCAAGATGATCCCAATAATTGCAATAATATCTAGCTCATTACCAGCGGCGATTAAAGCCAATAATGCACCGACACCGGCTGTTGGCAACGTAGATAAAATCGTAATAGGGTGAATAAAACTCTCATATAGCACCCCTAATACAATATACATTGCGACAATTGCGGCGATAATTAGCCACAAAGTACTGGAAAGCGCACTTTCAAATGCCAATGTCGCCCCTTGGAATTGGGTGGTAATATCTCTTGGCATAGAAATTTGCTCTTCAGCTAATTTCACTGCTTTCACCGCTTCTTCAAGAGAGGATTGTTCAGCGACATTAAATGAGAATGTTGCTGAAGGAAATTGCTCTTGATGATTAATAGAAAGTGGAGCTAAGCGCTGTTCTACGGATGCAATAGACAATAAAGGCACCATCGCACCGTCTTTACCCGTTAAATGCACGGCTGAAAGTGCCTGTAATCCATCACCATGACGAATGTCTTGTTCTAATACCACGCGATACTGATTGGCTTGAGTATAGATAGTTGAAATTAAACGCTGACCAAAAGCATTATAAAGTGCGTTATCTATTTCACTCATCGAAATCCCTAAACGGCTTGCTGAGTCTCTATCCACTTTGATATACGCCATCATGCCGTTGTCTTGCCAATCACTGCTGATATCCGTTAATTCAGGACTCTCTTTTAGAGCTTGAGAAAGCTTGGGTACCCAATAAGCTAACTCATCTAATGAAGTTGCTTGTAGCGTAAATTGATACTGAGTACGAGAAACTTGCGTATCAATGGTTAAATCTTGAGTCGGTTGCAGATAGAGAGTCATTCCTGAAATAGAAGCGATACGCTCTTGTAAACGAGGAATAATCACATCGATCCTATCGTCACGCTGATCAAGGGGTTTTAGCGTGATTTGTAATCGTCCCGTATTGAGTGTTGCGTTACTACCATCAATCCCCACAAAACTGGCAATATTATCAACGGCTGGATCATCAATTAATTTATCAACGACTTGTTGCTGTTTTTCTACCATTGCTTGATAAGAAATGGATTGTGACGTTTCAATAGTTCCTTGCAATAGCCCGTTATCTTGTAATGGAAAAAAGCCTTTAGGAATAAACAGATATAGCAATACAGTTAGCACCAATGTGCTCAGTGCTACGCCAAGTGTTATCCATTGATGGTTTAAAACACGTTTGAGCCAAACGGCATACACCGCAATCATTCTTTCAAAAAAACGTTCACATGCCATTTCAAAACGGTTGTGTTTGATTTCATTTTCAGGCTTTAGCAATCGAGCACACATCATTGGCGTTAATGTGAGTGAAACCACCGCAGAGATTAAAATGGCGACAGCAAGGGTGATTGCAAACTCTCTAAACAAGCGACCCACAATATCACCCATAAATAGCAGCGGGATCAGTACGGCAATCAGAGAGAAGGTCAGCGAAATAATGGTAAAACCAATCTCGCCAGCGCCTTTTAACGCGGCGGTTAATGGTTTATCACCACGTTCAAGGTAACGGGAGATATTTTCAATCACGACGATTGCATCATCGACAACAAAGCCTGTGGCAATAGTGAGCGCCATTAAGGTGAGGTTGTTGACAGAGAATCCACAAAAATACATCACCGCAAACGTACCCACTAATGAAAGTGGTACGGCAATACTTGGAATTAAGGTTGCGACACCATTACGTAAAAAGAGATAAATCACCATCACTACAAGGGCGATAGCTAACCCCAGTTCAAACTGCACATCTTTAACTGAAGCGCGGATCGTTGTGGTTCTGTCGGTTAAGATCTCAACATTAACGGATTTTGGTAAATTAGAGACTAGATCCGGCAATAAACGACGAATGTTATCAGTGGTATCAATAACGTTAACACCAGGTTGACGTTGAACATTGATAATAATGGCTTGCTCATTATTCGCCCATGCACCGAGTTGGTTGTTTTCCGGTGCTTGCTCTATGGTTGCAATATCCGATAGGCGAATTGGTGCGTCATTTTTATAAGTAACGATTAATTGACGGTAATCGTCTAATGATTTCATCTGATCATTCGCAGATAACGTCACAGAGCGAGTTGGTCCATCAAGGCTCCCTTTCGCTGAGTTAACGTTCGCATTATTGATGGCTACACGAATTTTTTCGCTATCTAAACCGTAAGATGCGGCAGCTTGTGCATTGAGTTTGACTCTAACAGCAGGGCGCTGACCACCCGCTAATGCCACCAAACCTACGCCATTGACTTGTGAAATTTTTTGCGAGATACGGGTTTCAACCATATCTTGCAACTGTGTCATTGGTAATGTGGAGCTAGTCACTGCTAAGGTTAAAATAGGCGGATCAGCCGGATTGACTTTGCTGTAAATCGGGGGATACGGTAAATCGGATGGCAGCAGATTAGTGGCCGCATTTATCGCTGCTTGTACCTCTTGCTCTGCAACATCTAAGGGTAATGTTAATTGGAACATCAGTGTGATCACCGATGCGCCCCCCGAGCTTTGTGACGACATCTGTTTTAATCCAGACATCTGCCCAAATTGACGCTCTAATGGGGCAGTAACCGCGGATGTCATGACATCAGGGCTTGCTCCAGGATAGAGCGTAACGACCTGAATGGTTGGATAATCAACCTCAGGTAATGCTGAGACAGGGAGCATGCGATAGCCGACAATCCCTGCTAGGAGTATGGCAACCATAAAAAGGGTGGTTGCAACAGGGCGCAGAATAAATAAGCGAGAGGGTCCCCCGCCTGTACCGTGTGTTTTTTCGATCATTACGCTTTCTCCGCAACAACACGGTTATTTTCTTTAGTTTTTGGTGCCGTTGGTGTCACGATATCGACTTTTGCACCCTGTGTTAATCTATCCACACCATCGGTTACAACGCGTTGCTCTGCCGATAAACCGGATGCGATTACGACTTTTTCCGCATTTTGTAATGCCACTTCAACACGTAATTTACTCACTTTATCTTCATTGTCGACAACCCAGACAAAGTGACCTTCATTACCCATTTGTAACGCTGCATTAGGAATAACAACGGCTTTTTCTAGTGTTGTAACATAAAGACGGACATTGACGAATTGATTAGGAAATAACGTCGTTTCTTGTTGTGGAAAACGTGCTTTTAACTTAATAGTACCTGTTGCGGCATCTATTTGATTATCAACACTGAATAACGTTCCTTGAGCTAATTCAAATTGGTTATTTCTATCTAACGCCGTTACAGGCAAATCTGCATTGTTTTTACGTGCTTGAATAACCTTCGCGAGATCTTGTTCTGGCAATGTAAAAAGCACATCAACAGGGTCCATTTGATTGACGACGACGATAGGCGTAGATGAGCCACCAGAAATATAATTACCAACATCAACTTGTTTTAAACCCACTTGACCTGAAATAGGTGCGGTGATTTTGCTGTAAGTGAGTTGTAATTGCGCATTACGGATAGCGGCTTCATCAATACGAATACTGGCTTCAGACTGTTTAACTAAAGCTTGTTGAGTATCCAATTCTTGTTGTGAGACTAAATGGGTTTTCGCTAATTTCTGATAACGTGCTAAATCAAGACGAGCATTCGCTAATGTCGCTTGATCTTTTGCTAATTGTCCTTTGGCTTGGGCTAATTGAACTTCAAATGGGCGAGAGTCAATTTCAGCTAAGAGATCACCTTGTTGAACGTGTTGACCTTCCGTGAAATGTAATGCCATTAATTCCCCTTCAACACGGCTAGTGACGGTGACACTGTTAGTGGCTTTTACCGTACCTAAAGCAGATAAAAACTGGGGTACATCCTCTTGTGTTGATATTGCAACTTGAACCGGTGGTAAAGGAGGGCGTCGAGATCCTGATGTACCTCGACTTTGTGAATTAGTGGCTTGAGCCCCTTTGTTTTCAGGCGATGCTGTTTTTGCTGCATTAAATTGCCAATAGGCGTAACCCCCTGCGATTACGACGATTAAAGCGATAATGAGAGAAACTCTTTTTTTAGCATTTTTGTTTTTATTCATTACTTTTGTGATCCCACTGGCAACTAGCTAATCAGAAATACTGAAATGAAAATCTGGAATGGTGACATTCTACCTGTTTCTTCACAGTTAAAAATGGAGGAAATATGGAAATTAAGTCAAGGAATGTGTTTTATTGGCGTTATTTTAATCAATTAAAACAAATTGCTACTGGCATTATTCTATCATTGTTATTCAATACGAACTCATTTAGCAAATTAGCGCTAAGCAGTAGCGTAGCTTAATTGTTTATATAGGGATAATTAAGTGGAAAATAATTTATTTATTATCAGTAAGTTATTTTGCTTGATGTTTTTTTAACCGCATAACTATTTTGTACAAATGCCTGTAACTATGATAAAACGCAATAGTTAGTTATAATTCTTAGATAATTATTCTTTCCAGTGATAGAATGCCAAACTTGTTTTTCTCTGCGTTGAACTCTTTTCAAAGAATAACAATCCAGTATGAAATTCACCGAGCTTTAACTCTGTCTTGAATAACGACATTTTTGTAAAAATCAGCCTAACTATAAAGGCGTAATAGAATAATTAGAGGTTTTTAGTGTCAACTGCAAACACACCTGACGATGGACAAAAACCGAGCCTGAATGCATTTAAACAGCCTCGTGCGTTTTATCTCATCTTCTCAATCGAATTATGGGAACGTTTCGGCTATTACGGTCTGCAAGGGATCATGGCCGTTTACTTGGTTAAAATGCTGGGCATGGGTGAAGCAGAAGCTATCACTGTTTTTGCTGCATTTACCGCATTAGTTTATGGTTTTGTTGCTATCGGTGGATGGCTTGGGGATAAAGTCCTTGGTACTAAAAGGGTTATTATTCTTGGGGCAATCGTACTGGCAATTGGTTATGCGATGGTGGCATTCTCTGATCACGATAAAGATGTGATTTATTGGGGGCTTGCAACGATTGCAGTAGGTAATGGTTTATTTAAAGCTAACCCATCTTCATTATTAGCAACTTGTTATGAGAAAGACGACCCACAATTAGACGGTGCATTTACGATGTACTATATGTCTATCAACGTAGGTTCGTTCTTATCGATGTTAGCAACACCATGGTTAGCGGCTAATTATGGTTGGGATGTTGCGTTTGCATTAAGCGTTGTAGGGATGCTGATCACGTTAGCAAACTTTATGGTTTGTCGTGGTTGGATCAAAGATAAAGGTTCTAGACCGGATTTTGAACCACTTAATTATTCAAAATTGTTGTTAACGCTGGTGGGGATTGTTGCTTTAACGGCAGTATCGACGTGGTTGTTACATAATAATGAAGTGGCAAGTTGGTCTTTAGCAGTCATCTCATTAGGTATCATCCTGATCTTTGCGCGTGAAACCTTTATGATGAAAGGTGCAGCACGTCGCAAGATGATTGTGGCATTCTTGCTGATGGTTGAAGCAGTGGTATTCTTTGTTCTTTATGATCAAATGCCAACATCTTTAAACTTCTTCGCAATCCATAACGTAGAACATTCTCTATTAGGTTTCAGTGTTGAACCCGAGCAATTCCAATCACTTAATCCATTCTGGATCATGTTAGCAAGCCCACTTTTAGCGGCTGTATATAACTTTATGGGTGATAAACTGCCAATGCCATATAAGTTCACCGTAGGGATGTTCTTAAGTGCGACCGCATTCTTAGTGTTACCATTGGGTGCAAGCATGGCAAATGAAGCGGGTATTGTGTCTTCATGGTGGTTAGTAGCAAGTTATGGTTTCCAAAGTATTGGTGAGCTAATGATTTCAGGACTGGGTCTTGCCATGGTCGCTCAACTTGTACCACAGCGTTTAATGGGCTTTATTATGGGCGCTTGGTTCTTAACTTCGGCAGCTGCTGCAATTATTGCAGGTAAAGTGGCGAGTTTAATGGCAGTACCTGAAGATGTACAAAGTGCTCACGCTTCATTAGAAATTTACAGCAGTGTATTTTTACAAATCGGTATTGTAACGGGTGTTATCGCAATTCTAATGCTGATCACGGCACCTATGTTAAGCAAAATGACACAATAATTTGTGCCATTAAAAAACAAAAAATGTAAGAAAAACAAAGGATGCCATAAGGCATCCTTTTTTGTTGTATATAAAAAAATACAGCTCCTATCAAGGAGCTGTATTGAACAGGAGATATTGATAATGAGTCGATTTTAATTAACGACTTTATCAATTTGTAATGCAACTTCTTTCTCTCTCACTTTGGGGGTTACTGCCGTCCAGCCTTTATAAGCTAAAGGTAAGAATGCAACGACGATAGCTAAAGCAGAAACACCAGCAACATAATAAGCACCCGCCATGGCGGTTTTTTCTAACCATATTCCTGTTAACATTGGCGTTAAGCCACCGAACAAGGCATAAGCCATATTGTAAGCGAAAGACAAACCAGAAAAACGAATTGATGGTGGAAATGCTCTTGTACTAACAATAGGTGTAGTTGCAATCGCACCAACAAAAAAGCCCATCAAACCATAGTTAAATGCCAATTGGAAACCGGACATTGTTGCATCTAAACTGCCATAAAAATGGAATGCGGTCACAATTAACCCGCCCCATGATAATGTCATTGATGCACGTGTTCCTAATTTGTCACCAATCCAGCCCCAGAATATGCAACCTAAGGTTAAGGTTAATGTTGCAACACAGTTCGCTTCTAATGACGTCGTTCTATCAATTTTATAGATCCCTTCAACAATGACTCCAGGTGTCATCAAAATGGTGACAACAATAGCGGTTGATAAAGACCATGTTAATGCCGCTGTAATCAAGCACGCCTGTTTATGATTTTTAATAACGGAAACCACGGGCATTTCTTGTGCTAACGCTTTTTTCTCCGCCATCTCTTTAAAGATAGGGGTTTCTTGTAAAAAGCGACGTAAGTAAACAGAGATTAAGCCAAAAACCCCCCCTAAAATAAAGGGAATACGCCATGCAAAATCATTCACTTCTTGGGCGGTATAGCTACGTTGAACGATAATCGCCACGATTGAACCTAATAAAATACCGCCTGTAATGCCCGAGGTTAATGTTCCTACGCCTAAGCCATAACGTTGTTTTGGCGTGTGTTCTGCAATAAACACCCAAGCCCCTGGCATTTCACCACCAATCGCCGCGCCTTGCATAATGCGCATTAATAACAACAATAATGGTGCTGCAATACCAATACTGGCATAAGTAGGTAATAAACCAATAACTAATGTTGGTACAGCCATTAAGAAGATACTTAAGGTAAACATGCGTTTACGTCCAATAATATCCCCGTAGTGTGCCATAATAATGCCACCTAAAGGGCGAGCAAGATAACCGGCGGCAAAAATACCTAATGTCTGCATTTGTGCAATAAAGGCGTTATCACCGGGGAAGAACAAGTGGCTCAATGTTTTCGTAAAGAATACGAAGATCACGAAATCATAGAACTCCAATGTTCCCCCTAGTGAGGATAAACCCAACGTTTTATAGTCGTTGCGGTTCAATGGTCTTGCCGTAGGTTGACTCAACGGCTGAGTGGAGTGTGATTGTGATGTCATAATAACAACCTATAATAATCATCGTGATAAAAATAATAAGTAATAAGATCACAATGAGATCCTTTTTAAATTAGCAAATAAAATAGAGTGAAATTAAATAACAGCAAAAGGCTATTTAAAGGCTATTTATGCAAGAAAGAATAAAATTGTGATGATGGTTTAAGTTATAACAGGAAGCTCTGAATAATGTAAGTGGATGAAATTAAAATAACATAATTAACTTGGTTTTGTTATTTTTGTGGGTTTGTTTACTATTAAATTTCAATTAATTGAAGTTAAATGCCGTAATTTCAATTTTTATCATTATATAATAAATATATTTTATGTATTAAAAGTGAGTGATAATTTTGTGTTTTTTAATAACAAAGGTTGAATGTCGAATATATTTATTCAAACTCCAATAAATATTGGAAATAAAAAATTAAGTAATAATTTAATTTATTATTTTCCATAAATAAAGTTATTACTAGATAATTAATAAAGCTAATCGTGTTTATAATGAAAGATATGATCTGATAGAAAATGAATTATTAGAATATTCCACTATATGTTAAATATCGGCTTGTTGAAATCAAATTGCGTATTTTGTGTGATTTATGAAATTCAAAGTTAATCAAAATACAAATGATAATTTTATTTTGGTATTTTTATGCATTATGTGGTTTTTTTGAGTTTTGCGGTTGGGTTAAAAATAAAAACAAAAATAGGCATCAAAAAAACGATCATCGGTTATAATTACATCAGTCAGTCAATTGATATATCGGAGGGTTTATGGTCTCTATCTCAATGAGTACTGTTCTCTTAGCTGCAATTGCGTTGTTCGCATCGCTTTCTATTGTTGCATTAGGTGGTGGTTTAGTATTAAAAACCATGCTTGATAACACCAATCAGAATGACAGTTATTTATTAAGTGCTTCTGTTAAAAAGACTTTTATCACTTCATTGATTATTGCATTGTTGCTTGTCTATTATTACCTCTCTACAACGGCCTAATATCTGTTTGATTGGCATAAAAAAACGCCACTGTCATTTATTATCAGTGGCGTTAGTGTTATAGGGCGTGTTTTAGACTAAGAAGATAGTTGCTAAACCTAAGAAGATGAAGAAACCACCTGTATCGGTAATGGCGGTTATCATAACACTTGAGCCAATCGCGGGATCTTTACCTAATTTAATCATGGTCATTGGGATCAATACACCCATCATGGCAGCCATTAAGAGGTTTAATACCATCGCCATTGTCATTACCGCACCCATAGCAATATCGCCATAGAGTAGGAAGGTGACAATACCCATTATGCCTCCCCACACAATACCATTAATAAGGGCGACACCTAACTCTCTTAAAATCAAGAAAGAGAAACTACCTGTTTGTATTTGATGTAGTGCTAAAGCACGTACAATCATTGTGATGGTCTGATTACCTGTATTTCCCCCAATACCCGCAACAATCGGCATCAACGTAGCGAGAGCTACTAATTGGGAAATGGTATGTTCAAACACACCAATCACACGAGAAGCCACAAAGGCGGTACATAAGTTAATAGCAAGCCAAGTCCAACGTGTTTTAACGGCTTGTCCAACAGGGGCAAAGACGTCTTCTTCTGGGCTCAAACCCCCCATACGACGAATATTGGTATCGCTCTCTTCATGCATGTTATCAACGATATCTTCAACCGTTAATCGCCCCATTAGAAGACCATTACTATCAACAACCGCGGCTGAAATTAAGTCATAACGTTCGAACGCACCCGCCGCATCTTCACCTTTTTCTTCAGGCATAAAACTAACGGTGTCTGTTTTCATTACATCAGAAACAAGTTTATCCGGAGATTGCGTTAAAACGGTGGTTAATGGAAGTTCGCCCAACAGATGGTTTTTATTATCAATAACGAAAATTTTATCCGTTGCTTCTGGAATAGAGCCTCGTTGGCGTAGATAACGCTGTACCGTTTTTAACGTGACATTGCCTCGCACAGTGACGAACTCAAAATCCATCATCTGACCGACACTGTCTTTGGGATATTGAAGAACTTCTCTTATTCTATTACGCAGGCTTGGTTCTAAATAGGTAAGAAGGCGACGCATTGTATCGCGAGGTAAGTGCTCTGCGATGTATGCTTGCTCATCCACATGTAATGTGGCGACCGATCGTAATAACTCACGGTCAGTCATATCTTTAATTAAGCTGTCCCAAACGGCGACAGACGCTTCGACTAAAACAGCACCACGTTCATTGTTATCAACCAAATGCCACAGGGCTAGACGTTCGTCATAGGGAAGGGCTTCAAGAATATCTGCAATATCTGCCGCGTGTAGATCTTGTAGTAATTCTCTAACAGTGGTGATTTTTTCATGAAGTTCATGGTGGCTCAGCCTATCATTTTCACTTGCTTCACCTAAAACGGTTTCAACAAAATGATCATCTTCGAGAAAGATGCTCAAAATTTGTTGACGCAGGTGTGCCACTTTTTGTGAATACGGATTGATGGCAGCCGCAGTATCATTGTTGATAGCTGTTTGAGACATGTTATTCCTTTTTAATTCTTACGAGGGAGATAACCATTGACACTAATTATTCCATTTTAGGATGATTATCGGTCTTCTCCGTATAAAAAATATGAATCTTGAACAATATTGCGTTGGTGATGTTCATATTATGGTCACAAATCAAACCTATGTTGTTATGTGATAGTTGTTGTATGATAGATGCAACAAAAGACGCATTGACTAGCGTCTTTTTCTGTATAATATCATATTGTTAAGCAGATTCCTCTTTTATATCCAGTTTCCACCCCGGAACTGACTGCCAATGTTCTTGCTCTTTTTCTAAATCCAATTCCATCAATGTGTTATCGGAAAGATATTTTTTAGGAAAATAAAGCGTCCAATGATTTTCATCTGTAATTAAACGCAAAGAGGCGGGTTTTGTCGTCGATTGTCGCTGATTATTAAGTAAAGTTGCTAATCTTAGTATTTGTACGAGTGGAAAATACTGTTTCTTTTTATAAAGATTAAATTTAGGCAACTCATCTAACTTGATCCCTTTTCGGTGATAACGAACGAGGGTGGTTAATAAGAGTTGTTGCTCTTGATTAAAACCGGGTAAATCAGTATTTGAAAGAATATAGGCAGAATGGCGATGTAACCCACTCAAATTTATGCTTAATCCCACTTCATGTAACATGACCGCCCAAACTAAAATAGCTTCTAAATCAGGACGAACCAGTTTTGGGTTTTGCTGTGCCCACTGTGTGTAAAGAGATTGCATAGTTTCAAGAACGCGCTTTGCTTGCTCTCTATCGATATTATAGTGCTCTGCAAGACTTTTAGCTGTGCGCTGGCGAATATCTTGATGGCGGAATCGACCTTCCATTTCATAAAGGACTCCTTCACGTAATGCACCATCAGATAGGTGTAGGGCTTTTAATCCTAATGAATCAAAAATACCACATAAAATCGCTAAACCAGGTACAAAAACATGTTTACGTTCATCGGATAACCCCGGTAGGGAGATATCTTTAAATTTCTTAAATCGTAAAACTTGTTTAGTGAGCATAAGTAGGCGTTCAGGTGTAATAACACCGTCTTTTTCACCAAACTCAACTAAGATCTCATGAGCCGCTTTAATTGTTCCTGATGCCCCTAAAGCCACATCCCAGCCCGTCATTTTGTATTGCCATGCGATTTTTTCCATTTTACGCGCTGCTTTTTCTCGCGCTTTACGAAAAGCAGATTCGCTAATTTTCTGTTCTGGAAAAAATTGACGACTAAAACTGACACAACCCATGCGTTGGCTTTCGATTAAAATGGGTTCAAAATTTTCACCAATCACTAATTCTGTTGAGCCACCACCAATATCAATAACAAGCTTTCGACCTTTTTCAGATTGAGTGTGTTCAACACCCATAAAAATAAGTCGCGCTTCTTCATGCCCTGAAATAATTTCAATCGGATAAGGAATGACTTCTTTGGCTCGTTGCAGAAAGACTTTCGCATTAGTGGCGACACGTAAAGTGTGCGTTCCTACGACGGTGACATTTTCTGCCGGAAAGCCCTGTAACCTTTCAGCAAAAAGAGAAAGGGCGGAGAGCCCACGTAACATAGCTTCTTCGCTTAATTCGTTATCATCATCAAGTCCATCAGCAAGGTAAACTCGCTGTTTTAAACGACTTAATACTTGTAATGCGCCATTAACAACACGCGCAATTATCATATGAAAACTATTAGAACCGAGGTCAATAGCCGCAATTTCTAAAGGACGTGGTGAAGAGTCATCTTGTGATAAAGGCATAAAATTACGCTCGTGAATCGGGTTGTTCTAACAATTTAATGTATTCATAGACAGCAAGCTGGGAACGGATTTTACGTTTATTTCCACGAGGAACATAGCTATTTGTTAAATCTTTATCGATATAACGTGCTTTTACGGTGTCATTAAATTGAATATCTAGGATATCTAAAACACGCTGTTTAAGTTGCGGATCAAGTAAAGCCACCGCAACTTCAATACGATAGTCAAGGTTTCTCGTCATCCAATCTGCAGAAGAGAGAAAGATTTTTTCATCACCTTTATTCGTAAACACATAAACACGGTCGTGTTCTAAAAAGCGGTCAACAATACTGGTTACCTGAATATTCTCACTAAATCCCGGTTGATTAGGGACTAAAGAACACATTCCACGGACTAACAATCGTACTTTTACGCCAGCTTCTGATGCGTCATAAAGGCGATTAACGAGCTCTTCATCCACTAAGTTATTCACTTTTAATGTGATCCCTGCTGGATGTCCAGCTTGGGCACTGTGAATTTCATTAGTAATTAATTGATTTAAAAGGATACGTGAGTTTTGTGGTGACACCATTAAATGCTCAAACGTCACAGGGCGATAAGGATTTTCAATGAAACTAAAAACGCGGCGTACTTCATTGGTAATTTCAGTATTTGCAGTTAATAACGAATAGTCAGTATAGAGACGCGCGGTTTTCTCGTTGAAATTTCCCGTACCAATATGGGCATAGCGGATAATTTCACCATCTTCTAAGCGAGAAATGATAAATAATTTTGCGTGAATTTTCAGACCTGGAGCAGAGAAAATAACGTGTACCCCAGCTTCTGTCAGACGTTTTGCCCAGTGGATATTCGCCGCTTCATCAAAACGTGCTTGTAGCTCAACAACGACCGTGACACGTTTGCCGCTATGTGCAGCGTGGATCATCGAATCAATGATCCGAGAATCTTTAGCAACACGGTAAATATTGATTTTTATTGAGATAACGCTTGGGTCAAAAGAGGCTTGACGCAACAATTCGAGCACATGTTCAAAAGTATGATAAGGATAATAGAGCAAAACATCACGCTCACGTATCGCATCAAAACCATTGCGGAAATTATCAAACCAAATATGGCGTAAACGTGGGATCGGTTTATTTAACAGAAATTTACTGCCTTCATTTGGGAAGTTAATAAAATCTTTAAAATTATGATAACGACCACCAGCAATGACGGAGTCATTATTCGATAAACCTAATTTACTGCGTAGCAACGCCACCATTTCATCCGGCATATCACGTTGATAAACAAAACGGACAGGCTCTGCGGTAAGGCGTTGTTTTAATGTTGATGACATCATTTCAAGTAAACTCGATTCCATTTCTGTCGCAAGATCGTACTCTGCATCTCGCGTCATTTTCATGGAATAAGCACTTAATGAGTCATAATCAAAAAAGCCTTTAAACACCTCATCAAGACAGTAGCGTAAAATATTATCCAATAAAATCATGGATTTTTTCTTACTACGCCCTTGGTCTGTTGGCAGAATAACAAAACGAGGTACTTTATCTGACGGAATTTCTAACAGGGCATAATGAATAATTTGCCCTTGCACAATTTCAACTGCTAAGTAGGTATAGTCATCTTTAAGAAACTCAACGAGGTCTGTTTCAGGGTTAATCAAAATAGGTGTGATATGTTTTCTTAAATTCTGACGGAAATATTGGCGTAACCAGATTTGTTGATTCGGTGAGATTTGGCGTTCATTAATTAAGAAGATTTGATTTCGTGCCATTTCAAGTAACAAATCATTGTATAAAGCATCAAATTCTTGGTCGGCTTTAGCCACTTTTGATTGAATTTTCTTGATAAGATGGCGAGCATGGCTTGATGCAGAGCGTGAGCCACGCTCTTCATTAATTAAAATACGGCGTTTTACATCGGCAAAGCGAACCTTATAAAACTCATCAAGATTGTTTGAATAGATCCCCAGAAACCTGACTCTTTCAATTAGCGGGTTTCGTTTATCAGCAGCTTCTTGTAATACACGTTCGTTAAACGCTAGCCAACTGATCTCTTTATCAATATAGAGTCGTTCCTGGGACATCTGAACTCCAACAAAGGTTAAAGTTAAAACTTAATATCTGAATAAATCAGACGTATTGCTTAATCGTTGCACCCGGTTTAACAAAATTTTCGGGTTTTGCCTCTTTGGCTTTTTGCTCAAAATAAGGTGCTTGGAAAGTACACATTCTAATCGCAGAACGGTAGGCACCGTTAACAAAAAACTCATCTATTAAATCACCTTCTTTTTTAAAGCCAAGCTTTTCATAAATATGAATCGCTTTAGCATTCTCTTTATCGACGATTAAATAGAGCTTGTATAGATTAAGTACAGAAAAAGCATAATCCATCGCAAGTTTTGCTGCCCTTGCCGCATATCCATGACCTTGATGTGCAGGGGCGATAATAATTTGGAACTCTGCGCGACGGTGAACATAATCAATTTCGACCAACTCGACAAGCCCAACTTTAGTGCCGTCACTTTCGGCAATAAAACGGCGTTCACTTTGGTCGTGAATATGTTTTTCATAAAGGTCACTTAACTCGATAAACGCCTCATAAGGCTCTTCAAACCAATAGCGCATAACGCTGGCATTATTATCAAGTTGATGGACAAAAGAGAGATCTTCTCGTTCGAGAGGACGTAATTTTATAGGTGGAACTTTCTTACCACCGGACATAAGCACCTCGGTGAATGCATTGAATAAAAAGAGAAAAGGGTGACACAAAAAAGTCACGTGGGCTACAGTGTAGCACAATGTGACTTTTTATCTTAAATGAAATAGTTAGCCAAGGTTGTCGAAAAGCGCAATGTCATCGAGAAAGGCTTGATTATTCTTCATTTTTAATCGATCTTCAGCTAACCATCTGATCGCTAATGGATAGATTCGATACTCTTCCGCTTGTATTCTTGTTTGTAATGATTGTTCTGTATCATCCGGTAAAACAGGAATACAGGCTTGAATAATCTTGGGACCTCCATCAAGTTCTTCTGTAACAAAATGGACGGTAACACCATGAAAAGAGTCTTTATTCGCTAAAACTTGGCGATGAGTATGTAATCCGGGATATTTAGGAAGCAAAGAAGGATGAATATTCAATAACTTATGCTGATAATGCGTTACAAAACCAGGCGATAAAATACGCATAAAACCAGCTAAAACCACAATATCGGGCTTATAAGCATCGATTTGTTCAATTAATGCACTATCGTAGTCAGCTCTGTCATGATATAGAGCCGGATCAACAAAATAAGCTGGAATATCAGCAAGCTTTGCCCGTTCAAGACCATATGCATCAGCTTTATTACTTAAGACAGCAACCACATTACCCGTGATTTTATTTGTCCTACAGGCGTCAATAATCGCCTGTAGGTTGCTGCCGTTTCCTGAGATGAGGACGACAATATTTTTCATTCACATGTTTTCATTAGTTAATAATAACTTGTGCTTCGCCTGTGGCTTGTGGTGCAATTTCACCAATTAACCATGCGTTTTCACCGCACTCAGCAAGATGTGCTAATGTTTTTTCAACGTCATTTGGGTTAACGGCAATTAACAATCCAACGCCACAGTTAAAGGTACGATACATTTCATGTGTGCTGACTTGTCCCGCATCTTGTAACCATTTGAAAACCAGAGGCCATTCCCAGCTTTTACTGTCAATGCGCGCTTGCGTGTTTTCAGGTAATACTCGAGGAATATTTTCCCAGAATCCGCCACCTGTAATATGTGCCACAGCATGGATATCCACATTTTCAATTAATGAAAGCAGGGATTTCACATAAATACGGGTAGGCGCTAATAGGTGATCAGCTAATGATTTATCGCCTAAGGATGTGCTTTCAGCTTGTGTATTGCTGACTTCAAGAATTTTTCTGATGAGTGAATAGCCATTAGAATGAGGTCCACTTGATGCTAAAGCGATTAGCGCATCGCCAGTTTCGACTTTGCTACCATCGATAATTTCTGATTTTTCAACAACGCCGACACAAAAGCCTGCGATATCATAATCATTACCGTGATACATTCCTGGCATTTCAGCAGTTTCACCACCGACTAATGCACAGCCAGATTGCTTACAACCTTCGGCAATACCCGTTACTACGCGTGCTGCCGTATCGACATCTAATTTGCCTGTGGCATAGTAGTCAAGGAAGAAAAGGGGTTCTGCACCTTGAACAATTAAATCGTTGACACACATTGCGACCAAATCAATTCCGATGTCATCATGGCGATTTAAATCCATCGCAAGGCGAAGTTTAGTGCCTACGCCATCTGTGCCTGATACTAAAATAGGTTCGCGGTATTTAGATGGAATTGCACAAAGTGCGCCAAAGCCACCTAAACCCCCCATAACTTCAGGGCGACGAGTTTCTTTTACTACACCTTTGATACGATCGACTAAAGCATTACCTGCATCAATATCGACACCGGCATCTTTATAGCTGAGAGAGGATTTGTTAGTCACGTAGAGCCCTCACGGCAAGTTGCTGTTAAGAAAAAATGTGTGCGGACGCTATTCTAACAGGCAAAGCAAACGTTTGCGAGGATCTTCTTTATCGGTCACAATTATTCATGTTGGTGTGGTTAAAAGCTGTGCGTTTGATCAATATCAATAGAAAAACGATGGAATGTTGGCAAAAAAGCGGTATAATCTCGCGATTTTTTTGTCAGGCTGCGTCGTACATTAGGAGAAATTATGAAGATCGTTGAGGTAAAACACCCACTCATTCAACATAAATTGGGGCTGATGCGAGATCATGATATAAGCACTAAACGCTTTCGTGAACTGGCTTCAGAAGTTTCCAGTCTACTGACGTATGAAGCTACCGCCGATTTAGAAACAGAGACGGTAACAATAGAAGGTTGGTGTGGTTCGGTAGAGATAGAACAGATTAAAGGAAAAAAAATCACAGTAGTTCCTATCCTCCGTGCAGGTATCGGGATGATGGACGGAGTATTAGAAAATATTCCTAGTGCCCGAATCAGTGTAGTTGGCGTTTACCGCGATGAAGAAACATTAAAACCTGTCCCTTACTTCCAGAAATTAGCATCCAATATTGAAGAGCGTATGGCGCTTGTTGTTGACCCTATGTTAGCAACAGGTGGTTCTATGATTGCCACAATTGATTTATTAAAAAATGCGGGCTGTACTTCAATTAAAGTATTAGTACTGGTTGCTGCTCCAGAAGGTATTAAGGCATTAGAAGAAGCTCATCCAGATGTGGAATTATATACTGCGTCTATTGATAGCCATCTTAATGAGCACGGGTACATCGTTCCAGGTCTTGGCGATGCGGGTGATAAGATATTTGGTACAAAATAATAATTAAGCCGACTTTGATAGTCGGCTTTTTTTTGGACCTGTTATCTTGTTCTATAGTTAGAAATATACAAACCAATTTCACATTCATATTAAAGAGAGGTCGTAAGCATGACTCGTCGTGCAATCGGGGTAGAAGAGCGCCCACCATTATTACAAACAATCCCGTTGAGTCTTCAACATCTGTTTGCAATGTTTGGCGCCACCGTACTTGTGCCAATTTTATTTAAAGTTAATCCGGCAACAATATTGTTATTTAACGGGATCGGAACCCTGCTTTATCTCTTTATTTGTAAAGGACGCATACCCGCTTATTTAGGTTCAAGTTTTGCATTTATCTCACCTGTACTTTTATTGCTACCTTTAGGGTATGAATTAGCACTCGGCGGATTTATCGTCTGTGGTGTGTTGTTTTGTATCGTTGCAGGTATTGTCAAAATAGCAGGACGAGGCTGGATTAATGTGATGTTTCCACCTGCGGCAATGGGCGCAATCGTTGCCGTCATCGGGCTTGAATTAGCAGGAACAGCGGCGGGAATGGCAGGATTATTACCAAGTGCAGATGCACCAGTTGATAGTCAAACACTGCTTATTTCTATGGTGACTTTAGGTGTAACTATCTTAGGCTCTGTGATGTTTAGAGGATTCCTTGCTATTATTCCTATTCTTATTGGGGTATTAGCAGGTTATGCACTCTCTTTCTTCTTGGGCGTTGTTGATATTACTCCGATTAAAGAAGCTAACTGGTTTGCACTACCGACATTCTATTCACCGCGTTTTGAATGGAGTGCGATCTTTATTATTCTACCTGCCGCATTAGTTGTTATTGCTGAGCACGTTGGACACCTTGTTGTCACCGCCAATATTGTGCAACGTGATTTAATGAAAAACCCAGGCTTACATCGTTCTATGTTCGCAAACGGTTTCTCTACCATTATTTCGGGTTTCTTTGGTTCAACACCAAATACCACTTATGGTGAAAACATTGGCGTTATGGCTATCACTAAGGTTTACAGTTCATGGGTTATCGGTGGCGCGGCAATTCTTGCCATCTTATTATCTTGTGTCGGTAAACTGGCTGCGGCTATTGCTGCTGTACCTGTTCCAGTGATGGGTGGGGTTTCATTACTGCTTTACGGTGTTATTGGTGCATCCGGTATTCGTGTTTTGTTAGATTCAAAAGTGGATTATAACAAACCGCAAAACCTGATATTAACGGCCATTATTCTGATTGTCGGTGTGAGTGGTGCTTCCATTCAAATTGGCGCGGCTGAATTAAAAGGTATGGCATTGGCAACCATCGTGGGTATTGTTTTAAGCTTAATCTTTAAATTAGTGAGTATTATTCGCCCTGAAACAGAATTAGTGGATAACACGATTGAATCGGTGAGTGGCACAGCAAACAAAAAGTAATTGATTAAGAAAATCTAAATCAATATGCTGAATTTAATAAAAAAGGTGGATGATCTCCACCTTTTTTTATTGTGTTTTATTTTTATTTCATATTAAAAACTAAGATTTTTGATATTTTAAGTGTTTAAAACTTAGAAAAGCATGATTAATTCAATCATGATGTTTATTTAAATAAAATAAATGAGACAATAGGTGCCTGTTCTTATGCGAAATAGGCATTTTGTTTGCGACTTAAGTGATATTCGTTTTAAGGTTGGGGTATCTCAAAAAAGGTATAACGTAATTTATGGAAAAGCTGATTGAAATTTATGATTTCATTACATCAAAGCAAATTTTTACCACACTCTTTTTAGTTATTGTGTTGCTCGTGGTATGGTTTCTCGCCAAAATGATTTTCAGCCGAATTGCAAAGCGTTTACTTTTTTTATTTACTGAGCTTTCAGATGAAGAAACGATAGAAGATATTGCTAAAAAGAGTGCATCTATTGTTGCTGTTACACTCGTTCTCTATATTAATCAGCTACTACCGTCATTTTCAGCTGAAATGAATATTATCTTTGAGACGGTTGCTCGCGCCTTTATTATCATCAATATCGCTTCATTGCTTAATAACGCCCTTGATATCTTCAATATTAGGCATGCCAAAAAAGCCTGGCATCGGAATAATTCCATTAAAGGCTATATTGAGATTGCCAAAATTGTGGTCTGGATTATCTCTTTCATCCTGATTATTGCGTTATTCACTGAACAATCCCCACTTATTATTATTTCAAGCTTTGGTGCTATTGCAGCGGTGTTAATGTTTGTTTTTCAGCATACACTTATCTCTTTTGTTGCCAATATTCTTATTTCTAACGGAAAAGTATTAAAGCTTTATGATTGGATTGAATTACCCAGTAGTAATATCAGCGGTGAGGTTATTGATATCGCATTGCATACGATCACTGTGCGTAATTGGGATAATACGATTTCACGTATTCCAACCAAAGATTTTTTGACTGAAAAATATACAAACTGGCAACCGATGTTTTCATCAGGCGGGCGCCGGATCAAACGCAGTTTTTATATTGACCAATCTTCGATTTCATTTGCAACGCAAGAATTAGTCTTAGAGTTAAAAAATACAGCACCGCTTCGTAAGAGTATAGAAACGATGCTCGAAGGAAAAGAAGAAGAGATTGGTGATATTAATGAGTGGTTAGAAACAAAAGGTGTGACTAACTTACAGCTATTTCGTAAGTACATGCTAAATTGGATAAAAATGCGAGGCGATGTTCGACCTGATATGTATTTGGTGATCAGAACAATGCCACCGACGCCAATGGGGTTGCCTGTAGAGTTATATTGTTTTACTCGAGCAACTACTTGGGTTGAATATGAAGAGACTCAATCTGAAATTTTTGAGTATATAAATGCATCAGCCAAATATTTTAAGCTCGACATTTATCAGCAACCTTCTGGTAATGATGTTGCGAAATTAAATTTCAGATAATAAAGTGAAACTAATTAGCACGGCATGTTTTTTGATTTTGCTTTAAATAATTCGAGGAACAGCCAAGCAACAATTCAATAAGGCGCTTGAAGTTTATAAAATAGACTTATTTGGGTGATCTTGCTGTTATCTTAACCTGTGTCATGTGCTTTTTTAATATTGGTTCTGACCTTGTGAGAATTTGTGTTAGAATCACCACGTTTATTAAACTATTCAGGTGAGGTGCTTCTGAATACGCCGTCACAGCTATCATTACCACTATCTCTGCCCGATGATGAGACATTCGATAGCTTTTATGCAGGGGAAAACGCGTCGTTAGTCGCGGCAATTCGAACCGCCATTCATCAATCTCATGGCAGTTATATCTATTTCTGGTCTCGTGACGGAGGTGGAAAGAGCCATCTATTACATGCCGCTTGTGCTGAGCTTTCTTTAAAAGGTGATGCTGTTGGGTATGTTCCTCTTGATAAACGTGCCTACTTTGTTCCCGATGTTCTTGAAGGTATGGAACATTTATCCTTAGTTTGTATTGATAATGTTCAGTGTATTGCGGGTGATGAAGAGTGGGAACTCGCCTTATTTAATCTTTATAACCGTGTTTTAGAGCATGGACGAACCTGCTTATTAATTACAGGGGATCGACCGCCTCGCCAAATAGAGCTACAACTTCCTGATTTAGCATCTCGCCTCGATTGGGGGCAAATTTACCGTTTACAGCCTTTAAGTGACGAAGAAAAAATTCAAGCGCTACAATTAAGAGCAAAACTTCGTGGTTTTGAATTACCTGAAGATGTTGGTCGTTTTGTATTAAAACGGTTAGATAGAAAAATGCGAACCTTATTTGAAATGCTTGATGAACTTGATCACGCATCTATTGTTGCTCAACGTAAACTGACTATCCCATTTGTGAAAGATATACTCAAACTTTAAATAGCCTCACTCATCTTGTTAGGTGAGGCGAATAATCTCAATCTTGTCCCCATCTCCCAAATTCAATACCCAATCAAGGTAACAATCCTTGTTATTTATTAATGGTGGATTTTCTATTTTTATCTCTCATAAAAACACGAGATAAAAAAACCGCTTGTCTTTATATAAGGCAAGCGGCGAGAGACACAAACAATAAAAGAGGAGGGCTAAATAGTTAGTTTGCTTCTACTACTTTGGTTTTCTTCTGAGGAACCAGTAAGAAAATCAGATAAAGTGCAGTAATAGCGATAGTGTAGCCAGTGAAGATTAACCAGAATGATTTCCAATCAACCGCACCATTAGTGGTATATAAATCAATGACCCAGCCACTTAACATGGCACCTAAATAAGTACCAAAACCGTTCACTAAGGTCATAAACATGCCTTGTGCTGTTGAACGATATTGTAATGGGATCTCTTTTTCTAAGAACAGTGAACCTGAGATATTAAAGAAGTCGAATGCACAACCATACACAATCATTGATAATAATAAGACGATTTGACCTAATGATGTGTAGTCACCGTAAGCAAAGAAACCGAAACGTAAGATCCAAGCAATCATACTGAATAACACGATAGTTTCGATTCTTACGCGTTTTAATAACAGTGGTAGAAACAGAATAAATACGACTTCTGAAATCTGTGAAATAGATAAGAATACAGAAGGATAACGTGCAAAGAATGAATCATCTGCATTTGGCGATTGTGCAATATCTTGCAGGAATGGCACACCAAATGTATTCGTAATTTGCAGTACAGATCCTAATAATGTTGCGAAGAATAAGAAAACAACGACATTTTTCTTTTTAAAGACTTGCAAGATATTCGTGATACTAAATGCCACTTCTTCGGCTTTAGTTTCGTTTTTGTCAGTTGCTTTAGTTGCAGGTAAGAACATGGCAAATACCGCTAAAGCAATAGATGCGATCGCTGCAACAAAGAGCTGGTGATAGCTATTACCTAAACCTAAGAAGCTAATAACCCACATAGCTGCAATAAAACCAACAGTGCCGTAAACACGAATTTTAGGGAAGTAGTTATTAGGCTCTAAATGTTTTTGTTCTAACAGTTCGAAAATGATGCTGTTTGCCATTGAAATACTTGGCATAAAGAACAACAAATGTAATAAAGTTGCAAAAAATAGCGTAGTGACTGTGGTCATTTGCGACATTAACACTAATGCTAATGCGGAAAAAATATGCAGAGTAATAAACACTAATTTGCGGTTATTTATTTTATCTGCAATAAATCCCATGATGACGGGTGCGATAAGTGAGGCAAGTCCAAGAGCACTAAAAATAAGCCCAACATCACTACCTTTAAAATGCAGTTCTCCAAAAAGATACGAGGCGAATGTTACCAGCCAAGATCCCCATATAAAGAACTGGAGGAATGAGACAAGTTTTAATCTAAGTACGATATTCATCTGTTTTCCTATTAGCCTAGCAATCACCCGACACCAATAATGGTGATTGGTTAGTTTTAATTGCCCATAATGTTGGCTATAACGTTGTTTATTTCATATACATCTATAACTTCATTTCACACTGATTAATTGTTATCAAGTTAAAAAACAACAATATAAGAAGAGATAGAGCAAATAATAAATTGAAAGTTTATTGCTGTATTGCAGTATTGTTTTAAATGTGTGTTTCTTGTTAATTTCTTTCTTGGATGATAATAAAAAAATATTTTGGCAAGAATTTATTGTTTACGCATTCTGCTATCATATTTTCTGAAGTCCATGATATGTAGGAATGCATTTGTGTAAAGAGACTTGAGTCACAATATAAATGAAACACATGATTATTTTTTTCTTATAATTGTGAGTTTATACCGCATGATGTGATCGCGATAAAACTTTTCAAAAATAGCAATTTCTTACTCATAAAAAATATGAAACTGAGATGAAAAATTTTGAAAGCATAAAGCGATAAGTTTTTTTCTATTACGGAAATAAGAAATGCTTTGCTGATTGTAATATTTACAATTTAATAACATTCGATGATTAGTTTCTTAAATTGAGAAAAGCGAGTAAACGGTTGCGGGATTAATCATGATGTAAATAGAGAAAAGCCCATATATGCAAGAACATGAATATGGGCTTTAAATTTTGAATATTAGTTAAACAGGTCTTTCACTTGTTCTGGTGGACGACCTAAACGTGCTTTATTACCAACAACCACAATAGGGCGCTCAATAAGTTTAGGATTTTCATGCATCGCTTGAATTAATGCATCTTGTGATGTTTCATCAGCCAGTTTTAGCGTTTTATAGATTTCTTCTTTTGTACGCATTAACTCTCTTGCATCATTAAAACCGAGTGCTTTGAGCAGTGTTTTTAGATCCTCTACTGAAGGGGCACTATCTAGATAGTGAATAACATTAGGTGTTATTTGCATTTCTTCTAGTAAATGTAAGGTTTCACGGCTTTTTGAACAGCGTGGATTATGATAAATCGTCACTTTCTTGGTCATATTGTCCCTTATTTAAATTGACTGTCTCTTTGCTGTATTTTTCTTAGCTGGTCAATACGTGCATCAAAGCGAGCTTGATCATTACTACCTAGTTTAACTTGTCTACTTGCATCACCTAAGTAACGGATTGCTGTTTCAAAGTCACCTCGAAGTGCTAAATCTTCCGCATAAGCGGCTAATTCATGGGCTCTGTCACCTTGTTTAGCGGCGTTTTCAGCCATTAATTGCCAACCAATAGGATCACTTGGATTATCAAAGGTATAACGATAAAGCAGTCTATTAGCTTCGTTATATTGCTTATTATGCATATAGGAATTTGCTAAGTTAGCAATAAGAACATTGTTGTTAGGTCTCTGTTTTAATGCTAATTGTAATCTTGCAACAGCATCACTTGCCCGATTTTGCTCTAAATCGATATCGGTCATAGCATCAATAAGCCAAATATTGTTAGGCTCTTTTTCTAACATTGGCGTGAGCAATTTTCTTGCGTCATCAAATTTGCGATCACGAGAATAGATCAGTATTAGCGCATAATTTGCGGCTGACCTTTCAAGTGCAGTACCTTGCTTAAACTGATCAAGTATCGTTTGTAATGCATTCTCTGATGTTGGATTTTTCGTCAGCATGGTTAATACACGCATTTTAGCAAACAGAAAGTCAGCTGACTGTGGAACTTGTCGAGCAGGAAATTGACTTGCTCGGCTTCTTGCATCGGATAAACGGCTATCAGGTAAGGGGTGAGTTAATAGCATTTCAGGGGGTTTAGAGCTATATCGTACCTGATCAGCAAGAATTTGCATAAAGTCAGGCATCCCTTTGGGATCAAATCCTGCGCGATAGAGTGTCTGTATTCCGATACGGTCTGCTTCTTGTTCGTTCATTTGTGTAAATGTGATCATATTCTGTTGCATTCCCGCCATACTCCCCGTAAAGGTTGCAAGACCTGCATTGGGGTTTGCCATAAATATCAGAATAGAACCTAATACACCCGCAAGAGCAAGAGGGGTTGTTTTCGCTTGATCTTCAAGCATTCTCGCTAGATGTCGTTGAGTAACGTGTGTGATTTCGTGTGCCATCACTGAAGCTAATTCGCTCTCATTTCGGCTATATCGAAAGAGGGCAGAATGTAAAACAATATTTCCCCCAAAATAAGCGAAGGCGTTAATATTGGGGTTATTGACGAGATAGAAATGAAAAGGGGTTTTTACCGAACTGGCATTAGAAACCAGTTTTTGCCCTAAGTTGTTAATATAGTTAGAGAGTAATGGATCAAAAACTAATGGTGCACTATTTCGCAGTTGGCGAGTATAGTAATCACCCATAGCAATTTCTTGATTAATACTCAAGGTTGAACCAGCAGTGGTTCCCATATCAGGTAAGGAGTCTTCAATATCAATCGCAGCATGCGCTGGCACTACTGATGTTGATAGCAACGCAGAAACAAGAAGCGCGACTAAGGGTTTTTTAAGTCTGAGTTTCATACAACTGTATCCTGATGGCTATCTTAACGAAAAATTAATAATTAATGATGTATGATAGCAAAACCTAACGTAAAATCTGTCAAAAGATTATTGCTTATGTAAATGAATACATACAGCTCTATTGTTCTGATTATTATAAAGGATCTTTATTTTCATGCTGGACTTGCTTGTTCAATGGTACAAACGCCGATTTGCTGATCCACAAGTTATCGCCCTTGTGGTTATTTTGATTGCCGGCTTTTCAATTCTGTATTTCTTCAGTGGCATACTTGCTCCTTTATTAGTGGCAATTGTGCTTGCCTATCTTTTAGAGTGGCCAACGCATTTACTTGAAAAATTAGGATGCGCTCGTATATGGGCAGTATCGATAATTCTGACACTCTTTATCGGTATTAGTGCCATTGTTATTTTGATTTTAGCGCCAACCGTGTGGCAACAGGGAATGACACTGATTTCAGATATCCCTAATATGATTAATAAGTTTAATGAATTTGCACATGAATTACCCGATCGTTTCCCTGCATTAATGGATGCTGGCATTGTTGATATGATGGCAGAAAACTTACGCAGTAAGTTTTCAACGGTGGCTGAATCTGTATTAAAAGTGTCTTTAGCTTCGTTAATCGGAATTATTACACTGTCGATTTATCTTATTCTGGTTCCTTTAATGACGTTCTTCTTACTTAAAGATAAGCAACAGATGCTTAATGCGGTTCGTCGTGTTTTACCAAAAAACAGAATATTAGCCGCCCAAGTTTGGATTGAAGTTAATCAGCAAATTACCAATTATATTCGCGGTAAAGTCACTGAAATGATCATTGTGGGTATTTTCACTTATTTTGTCTTTGCTTTCTTTGACTTGCGTTACTCTGTATTACTTGCGGTGATCGTCGGTGTTTCTGTTTTAGTCCCTTATGTTGGTGCTGTTTTAGCAACGATCCCCGTTATTGTGATTGCATTATCTCAGTGGGGATTAGGCTCTGATTTCTGGGCGTTATTTATCGCTTATCTTGTTGTTCAAGGATTAGATAGCAATTTATTAGTGCCAATTCTGTATTCTGAAGCTGTAAATATGCACCCTTTGGTCATTATATTGTCCGTTATTATATTTGGTGGAATGTGGGGTTTTTGGGGCGTTTTCTTTGCTATTCCATTAGCAACGCTGATCAAAGCAGTATTGCATGCATTACCCGATGAAATTGCAAATGAACAACATATAAAGAAAAGCTAAATAAGATATTGAATGCACAGATAAAAACAGACAGTGTACGCTGTCTGTTTTTTTATCTATTCGACGATTTTATTATGGATGTTGAGTGAGATATTCGAGAACGACTTGATGGTGATTACTGGTTTTAAAGTTATCAAATACGTGTTCGATAACACCATTTTTATCAATTAAGAAGGTGGTACGATGAATGCCATCGTACGTTTTTCCCATAAATTGCTTTTCTCCCCAGATACCAAACTGTTCTGCGATCTTATGATCTTCATCTGAAAGCAACGTGAAATTTAACATCTCTTTTTCAGCGAAACGGGAAAGTTTTTCTGATTTATCTGTGCTGATACCTAATACTTCAACTTTGGCTTTTTTTAGTGCATCCATTTCATCACGTAAGCCACAAGCTTGCGTTGTACAACCAGGTGTCATTGCTTTAGGGTAAAAATAAACGAGCACACGTTGGCCTGCGAAATCAGATAAATTAATTGTTTCTCCATCTTGGTCGGGCAGACTGAATTGAGGCGCCTTTTCACCGGCTTTTAATGGGTTCATTAGGTCATTCTCCATTTTTTACTGTTTCATCATCAGACTATTTACGATACTTATTGTGCCTTGAGCGTTTAACTCTGTACATAATTGATTAAATTTCTCATTAATAACAAGACCATGATCATCTAATGGATTATGCGCCGTAATTTGTATTTCTAAACGGGCAGGTGAGCCATCTTCTGATGGATGTGTTTTAGATATTAATTCAGCAAGATTAAAATTATGTTGGCTAAATAGATTAGTAAAGCGTTCAACAATACCGGGTGCATCTTCAATATCAACTTTCGCTGCGATTGTTGAAGGATAGGTAATTGGTGCACCATTGGTGGTTCTTTTCATTACGGTCAATAAATCCAGTTCCGCACTTTTAATGGGCAACAACGCTTCTAATTGTGCGATAGCGTTCCAGCCACCTGAAAGTAGCATGATAAACGTAAACTCTTGACCAAACATCGCAAGTCGGCTGTCCTCGATATTACATCCGCATTGGCTGACTAATTGTGTAATGGTATCAACAATACCAGGACGGTCAGCACCTAATGCAGTAATGACGAGAAAATGTTTATCAGGTATGGGCAAAATAAGGTTCCTTTTGACTTTCAGTTTATTCTTAACAGGTAAACACAAATTTCGATGTCTGCCAAGATCCCTTGCTCACTATCTTTAATTATTATATCTCTTTAATTCACATCAAAGAATATTAGCAAATTTCATTAGAAACCTAGAGTTAAGTAGTTTTCAATAGAGCAATGAATGAGTACCATTGAGTATACGTCTATCTCGGAGCAATAATTATGGTGAATAACGAATTTAATTTTACAGGCAGTATGGTGGCATTGGTTACACCAATGGACGCAAAAGGCAATGTTGACCGGGTTAGTTTACGTAAATTAGTTGACTATCATGTTAATGCAGGCAGTGCGGCGATTGTTTCTGTCGGGACAACAGGTGAATCTGCAACATTAAGTCATGATGAGCATGTTGATGTTGTTCTAATGACATTAGATATGGCTGATGGGCGTATTCCTGTTATTGCGGGTACAGGTGCTAATGCAACATCTGAAGCTGTTTGGTTTACACAACAGTTTGAAAATAAAGGTATTGCTGGTTGTTTAAGTGTAACGCCATATTATAATAAGCCGTCACAAGAAGGGTTATATCAACACTTTAAAGCGATTTCTGAAAGCACAGCATTACCACAAATCCTGTATAATGTACCGGGTCGTACGGGATGCGATTTATTGCCTGTAACAGTTGCACGTTTAGCCAAGTTGGATAATATTGTGGCAATTAAAGAGGCGACAGGGAACTTAAGTCGTGTTAGTCAAATCCAAGAGTTGGTTAATGATGATAGTTTTATCCTATTAAGTGGCGATGACGCATCATCATTAGACTTTATGCAACTTGGCGGCCATGGTGTTATTTCGGTTACTGCTAACGTTGCTGCGTCAGAGATGGTAGAATTATGTCGATTAGCAAATGCGGGTGAGTTTGCGAAAGCACGTGAACTTAATCGACGTCTGATGGACTTACATCATCAGTTATTTGTTGAACCTAATCCAATCCCAGCTAAATGGGCGTGTCAACGTATTGGATTGATTGAAGACGCCACATTGCGCTTACCTATGACTCCGTTGACATCATCAGGTCAGCAAATTGTTGAGAAAGCGCTGTTAACAGCGGGAATACTGTAAAACTTAGGGAATTTTAATGGCAACACTATTGCATAAATCAAAGATTATGAAAGTCGCGGGTCTGTCGCTGGTGGTTTTACTGGCAGCCTGTTCAAGTGATCAGCGCTATAAACGTCAGGTCAGTGGTGATGAGTCTTATTTAGAGACGGCAGGGCTAAAGAATTTAGCGATTCCGGCGGGTATGGTGTTGCCTTTGCAAAATGGGGAATATGACATTCCAACCCCTAAAAAAACTGAACCTGTTGGTTTAGCGCTTGATATTCGTCCACCAACTCAAGCACTGAATCTGTTAAGTGGTTCACGCAGTGAAAATAATGCAGATAACAGCCGTTTGTTATTACCAAACTCACCTGAAAATACAACTTTGTATGAGCAAGTTAGCACCATCTTAAAAGATAAAGGTGTTGCGATTACTAAAAGTGATGCTGGGCAAAAAGAGATCCATACTGATTGGATAACATGGTTGCGTGCTGATGAAAACGTACCTTTCCAAACACGTCAACGCTTAGTGATTGCACAGTCAGGCAATGTTATTTCGTTAACAGTGACTAACGAAGGTTTACGCCAAGGCGAAACTGAAATGACTGATCCGGCTGAAGTAAAGCGTTACAATATTTTAATGCTTAACGAATTGGTTGATGGCTTAAACCGTATGCGTAATTTAAGCGAAAATACGGCAAACAGCAGTTTACAAGGTATTATCGATGTCCAAAGTGGCAGTGATAATGCAGGTCTTCCAGTGATTATCGTTCGTGCGCCATTTGATGTGGTTTGGGATAGATTACCTATCGCATTAGAAAGTGTTGGTATGAAGATGGGCGATCGCACACGTTCTAAGGGTTCAATTGAAGTAACCTATAAAGGAATGAGCAGTGCCAACTGGAGTGCATTAGGTGTTGATAGACCTACTGTTGAAGAAGCTGATTATAAATTACAAGTCGGTGATTTAAATAACCGCAGTAGTTTACAATTTATCAGTGATAAAGGTAAACCATTAACACAATCACAAAATGATCAAATGGTTGCTGCACTGAAAGCAGCTTTCAGTAAGCCTGTTAGATAAGTCTTATTTCTTAAAAATAGGAGAAGCCGCACAATATTTATTTATTGTGCGGCTTTTTTATGCCTTGAACATAATGGCATTAATCTAAATTGAAATTTATTTATAAAAATGCAATTGGAATTATCAGACTAAGCATTATTAATTAAATGCTCTTTTAATGATAGGGTTTAATTTAATTTTATTAATAATATTAATCTTAATGCAATACGCTTAAATTTATGCAATATTGCGTCAATTCTTAGACTTAAATAAAAATAACAAAGCATTCTCTGACTATATGAAGGAGTATTTATGAGTGCAGGTGATATGATTATTCACTTGATATTAAGTGGGATACTCATTGTAGGTGTTTATCAATTTTATTTTTTTACTCAACGATATACATTGAGAGAAGTGAAAATTATTAATTCACCGATTGATGAAAAAATTCCTTTCTGGCCATGGTGGTCATGGATCTATAGCTTTTTATATTATCCTGCAATTTTATATCTCAATTGGATCATTCAAGACTCAAGACAATTTATTATGATTGTTTTTAGTTATATTGTTTTGTTAGTCATGCAAATGTTTTTCTTTGTTGTGTTCCCTGTTGCAACCCCTGCACATTGGCGCACTTTAAACCCAGGAAAAACAGCGTCAGAGAAATTCCTTAAGTTTGTTCAGTATTTTGATGACTCCTCAAACTGCTTCCCAAGTATGCATGTTTCCGTTGCAACACTCACGGCATGTCTTGCTTATGCAACTTTAGGACCATGGGTTTTCTTATTCCCATTATTTATTGCATTATCTTGCATGTTTACAAAACAACATTACTTAATTGATTTACCTGCTGGGGCTTTATTAGGCTGGTTTGCTTATGAGATCTACTGTTTCATTATTTAATTAAAGCATGATGTTATTAAGAGATTAAATATAAAAATAGATAAGGGATAAATCATTAAAACTTGTTGATACTAATATTGATAACCAGATTACTTTTCAATACAAAGAAACTAGTCTGGTTTTTTATTGTTGATTATTCAAAATAAATGTAATTTGAAAAAGCTCTCATGCTTACTAAAAATATCTTCTGAAAATAGAAATCATGTGGTGATATAATCTATAATTATTCTTATTCTGACTTTTTATATTTTATATATTCTGATTTTATCAAATCTCCCTTTTATTAGTGTCATGACGCAATAGAATTAATTGGAATATCATCATCTAATGATGGCGTGGTGTTCAACAAAAAAACGTTGTGAGCAGTACGTTGTAGATGAGATTTTTTAGTGATAGTACTCACGTTTTAAAAGCTTTTTTATCTAATCTAGAGTAGAGTAGGGGAAGCAAATTTCTTGTTAAACCTATCACATCTTTGGAGTGTGTCAGATGCAGAAAAAAGCTGAGTTGTATCGTGGAAAAGCCAAAACGGTCTATGCCACTGAATCTTCTGATTTTCTTATCCTTGAATTCAGAAATGATACATCAGCGTTAGATGGCCAACGTATTGAACAGTTTGATCGTAAAGGTATGGTAAATAACAAATTTAACCATTTCATTATGAATAAACTGGAAGAAGCGGGTATCCCAACGCAGATGGAACGTTTGCTTTCTGATAATGAAGTGCTAGTAAAAAAACTCGATATGGTACCTGTTGAATGCGTTATCCGTAATCGTGCAGCGGGATCATTAGTCAAACGTTTAGGTATCGAAGAAGGTACACTTTTAAACCCACCCATCTTTGATTTATTCTTAAAGGATGATGCGCGTCATGATCCGATGGTCAATGAATCTTACTGTGAAACCTTTGGTTGGGTGTCTAAAGAAAACCTCGCAGAAATGAAACGTTTGAGCTATAAAGCAAACGATGTCCTTAGCGAACTCTTTGATAAAGCAGGACTTATTTTAGTCGATTTTAAACTAGAGTTTGGTCTATTTCATGGCAAAGTGGTATTAGGTGATGAATTCTCTCCTGATGGAAGCCGTCTATGGGATAAAAACACGTTAGATAAAATGGATAAAGACCGTTTCCGTCAAAGCTTAGGCGGATTAATCGAAGCATACGAAGAAGTTGCACGTCGAATCGGTGTTTCTTTAGACTAAATACGCAAACGATTACGTCAAGCTAAACAAGATGTCATTAGAAAAGGTCAGCTTAAAAGCTGACCTTTTGTCTTAGACGGTAAAATGGAATGTAGTAAACGAGCATAATTCGGCAGTTATAGAGATAGCTTGATTGAGTTATGCTTAATCATAAGAAAACTTATCGCAATCCTAAGCTTTCTAGTAATTGTTTAATCTCATTATTCAGCGCAAGGCTATCAATATATTGATTAATCAGTGGGGTAGGTTGGATCAGCGCATATTTGCACAAGAATATAAGGAAACAACCTACATAAACATCAACAGCAGTCAGATTTTTACCACAAAGATAAGGCTGGGCACTGGCTAAGCCCGTTTCTAAGCAATGAAAAGCGCGTTCAAAAGAACCAAAACCAGATGATTTTTGCTGTTCCTCATTAAGCTCAATACCAATCTCTTTCATCGTAAATGCGGATTCAATAGGGCCTGCTGTAAAAAAGAACCAACGATAATAAGCCGCACGCTCAGGTGAATTGAAGGCAGGTGCAAATCCTTTTTCAATAAACTTATCTGCTAAATAAGCACAAATTGCCGCCGTCTCTGTCACGACGATTTTGCCATCAACTAATGCAGGAACTTTTGCCATCGGATTAATCGCGAGATATTCAGGGGTACGCATTGGTTCGCCATACTCTAATTCAACACGCTGATAAGACACATCTAATATTTTTAAGAAGAGCTCAACAGTGTTACCGCGAGACATTGTATTAGTATAAAGAATAAGTTCACTCATAATGCTTCCTTACTGTGTTGATTAATAGGATGTTGTTTAAACTGAAACAGCTAAACGAAGAACAGCAAGGAAGATATTACGTAAACGGTGAGTCAATTTTTGTCAGGAGTCTCTTTTAAGATCTCTTTTTTCCATCTATCGAGTAAATAACTTTTTGGGTAAGGCAAATTATCACTTAATACTTCATAAGAGATAATTCTATCTAACCTAAAATGACGATAGCTTTGTCGTAATTCACACCATGCGGCAATAACTTGAGATCCTTGAAAGTAGCCCACAGCAATGGGCCAAATAATTCGAGTGCTTAATTGCTTTTGAGCATCTTTATAATCTATTTGAGCTTTCTTTTCTTCGCGCAAACTAAAACGCATATCTTTAGCAATGGTATGATCAACTTCAATAATTTGGTGAGTGGGAACAAATAAGGTATTTTGCTCCAGTAAGGCTTGATGCCGTGTTGTTACCACAGCATTGATTTTATTAATTGCCCGTAATGCCGAGTGACTTAATTCTTGATCTGTATTACTTTCGACCCAGCGTAACCCCAGAATAAGTGCTTCAAGTTCATTAATATCAAAGGTTAATGGTGGCAGGAGTAAACCTGACTTTAGCTGATAACCTATACCCGCTTCACCTGTGATTTCAGCACCTTGATTACGTAAAGATTCAATATCACGATAAATAGATCTAACACTAATTTGTAATTTATCTGCGAGTACTTCTGCTGTTATCGGATAGCGATTCTCTTTTAAAATCTGTAATAAAGTGAGTAAACGTTGAGTTCGAGTCATTAAATTATCTGTTTATTAGTGAAGAAAAAGCACAAAGGTAGAAATAAGAAGTCTATTATGAAATCGTTAAAAAAGCAGGTTTAATTCCTGATGATGACTATTTCTTCGTTGTGATAACGGGGGCTATTTTACTCTGATAGTCTCTATTATCTTGTTTTTAAAAAATAGGGAATAGAGATTGCAATTATTTGTTATTATCTCAAATCAAGTGATAAATTTGTTCATAATAAAGCTAAAGTCGTCTATTTAAAATGTGGGGATAAGTTATGCGCTGGAATGATCGCCGAAGAAGTGACAATGTTGAAGATCGAAGGGGACAATCTTCTCCCGCATCTGGCGGTGGTAATCTCCCATTAGGATTGATTGCACTTTTATTACGCACTAAATACGGATTTGTGATTATTATTGTTTTAGTGATAGCCAGTTTTATGGGGTTTGACTTTAACTCACTAACGGGTGAAACCAACCAAGCGCCACAACGCAACGAACAGCAAAGTGCTCTTTATAATGAAGCGGCAGATTTTAGTAGCGTCGTTTTAGCCAGTACCGAAGATTTTTGGCAAACTATTTTTGCACAAGCAGGCAAACAATACAGTTATCCTAAACTTGTTTTATATACCAACAGCACTACAACGCAATGTGGTACAGGTACGAAAATAATGGGACCTTTTTATTGCCCCGCAGATAGAAAAATTTATCTAGATCTCTCTTTTTATAATGAAATGAAACATAGCCTAGGTGGCGGAGGTGAATTTGCTCAAGGTTATGTGATTTCACATGAAGTCGGGCACCATGTTCAGCATTTATTAGGTATCACTAATCAAATGCGTGAAAAACAACAAATGGCGCGTTCAAAAGCAGAGGCAAATCGTTTATCCGTAAAATTAGAGTTGCAAGCAGACTGTTTTGCTGGAATGTGGGGACATTTTATCGCAGGTGAAGGTCGGATTGATGAAAGTGATTTATTAACTGCGATCAAAACGGCGCAAGCGATAGGTGATGATAAGTTACAGAAACAACAACAAGGTTATGCTGTGCCTGATAGTTTTACACACGGTACGGCAGAACAGCGCAAGACTTGGTTTATGAGAGGCTATAACAGTGGCAGTATCAAATCTTGCGATACATTTGCTTCTTCGTCTTTGAACTAATACCATTCGTCGGTAAATAAAAGATAATTAACGCTATAAAGAGAAAGGCTTAGGAACAAAAATGAGTAACGTTGATCCCTCACTATTAATTTTGCTGGTTCTCGCCGGACTTGGCATTATTAGTCATAATATGACTGTAACGTTAGCAATGCTTGCTTTGCTAGTGATTAAAATCACGCCTCTAAATCAATATTTTCCTGTGGTTGAAAAATATGGCATGACCATCGGGATCTTAATTTTGACTATTGGGGTAATGACACCCATCGCAACAGGGCGTATTTCAGGGCAAGAAGTGCTTAACTCATTTTTAAACTGGAAATCACTGCTAGCAATTGCTATCGGTATCGCCGTTTCTTGGTTAGGCGCACGGGGTGTTTCTTTAATGAATAACCAACCTTCAACGGTGGCTGGCTTATTAGTGGGAACGGTTATTGGTGTCGCACTATTCCGAGGCGTGCCTGTTGGACCATTAATTGCAGCGGGTATTCTTTCATTGTTAATCGGTAAATCCTAGCTGTGCCATTTTCTCAGTTACATCAATATCAGCAAAAATTAGCTCAATTAGGGCAACGTCAGTTACTGCTATTAGCGGGTGAACCCGCATGGCAAACGGATCAGATCAAGCAAATTACTCCATTATGCCAAGGTGATTGGATCACGATTTCTTCCAATCAACCCGATGCTATTTTACCTGAACAAGCGATTCGTCTATTAGGGCGTGAGTTTCTGCATGCTGTTTTTGATGCCAATACGGAATTTAATACTGATGCTTTAGCGATGTTAACAGGCACATTAAAAGCAGGGAGTGTATTGATTTTATGTCTGCCTGATATTGAAAGTTGGAACAGTTATATTGATAACGATAGCCAGCGCTGGAATGATGCCCAGGGGGGACTTTCAACACCAAACTTTATGGCGTGGCTCAAAAATATCACTTTAGGTAATAACCAAGTGATGGTTTGGCAACAATCAACATTGTTACAATTACCAGTGATAATGGAAACGGCAGGAGCTTGGGCGCTTCCACAAGGTGAACCAACCGCAGAACAGCAAGTTATTTTAGATAACTTACTTTTGTCGACCTCCTGTGTTTGGAGTGTTATTGCACCAAGAGGTAGAGGAAAGTCAGCGCTAGCGGGAATGTTTATCGAGCAATATCAAGGAAATGTACTCGTATGTGCGCCTGCAAAAAACAGTATAGATGTTTTATCTTCACACACCAATAAAGCGATTTCGTTTTACTCTCCTGATAATTTATTAGAGCTATGTATAAATAACGAAATTCAAAGTGATTGGTTGATTATTGATGAAGCCGCGTCTCTGCCCATTGCACAACTAGAAGCGCTGTGTGGTTATTTTCCTAATGTATTAATGACAACGACTGTACAAGGCTATGAAGGAACAGGGCGAGGTTTTATGCTGAAGTTAGGAAACAATATTCCTAATTTGCGTACCTATCAATTAAAAACACCTATTCGTTGGGCTAAAGATTGTCCATTAGAAAATTGGCTTAATCAGTTGCTGTTACTTGATGAACCTGAGTACGATGTTGATCTTCAGCAACAAGGAGAGGTCGATATCCACCCGCTGCAAGGAAATTGGCATAATAACATTTCACAACTGCGTGATTTTTATCAGCTACTTACTAGTGCGCATTATCGAACAACGCCACTTGATTTCCGACGTTTACTTGATGGTCAAAAACAGCGTTATTGGTCAGCGTCAATGAATCAAAAAATTGTGGGCGCTGTGTGGTGTATCGAAGAAGGGGGATTATCTTCTGAACTTGCTCACGATGTCTGGTTAGGTACTCGTAGACCGAGAGGTAATCTGGTTGCTCAATCATTAGTCACTTATGGTTTAACACCCGATGCAATGTGTTTGAACGCATTGCGTATTAGCCGTATTGCCGTGTTACCTCAATATCGACGCCAAAAAATTGCGGCAACTTTAATTGCTAATATTGTAAAAGAGAGTCAAAAACAGGCTATTGATTATCTTTCGGTGAGCTTTGGTTACACCGATGTGTTGGCGCAGTTTTGGAAGCAATGTGGCTTTCAAATAGTACGATTAGGGGTACATAAAGAGGCAAGCAGTGGATGTTATGCCACAATGGCGATGTATCCACTAACAGAACAAGGTGAGCAGTTATTACAATCTTCTTTAAGTGCCTTTTCTTTGCAATATCCGCAGATAAAACAGCAAACAAAGCTCCACTTAGCGGATAATTTAATACCAAGACATATTGCTACACCACAAGAACGTTGGTTAATGATGGCGGGTTTTGCTTTTGCTCATCGCCCTGCATTGACTGTTTATGAGAGTGTTGCTAACTTTTTGGTCGGTTATGAGCAACACTTCCCGTTATTGGAGGCTTTTTTTGTAGACAATAAGTCAGTTGAGCAGTGTGTGGCTGAGTTTTCTTTATCAGGGAAAAAAGTCTTAACTAAGCAATTAAGAGCGCAATGTGCGCAATTAATGGCTGAAAAAGATGCTAAATTAACCTTGCGTTATCAACAGTGGTTAGCTACTTGTTCTCATCCTTCTTGTTTTGATTTTGTTTAGGCCAATCCTCTTCATCATCCCATTTATCATTAAAATCACGATGTGGTGGCAAATCCCGCTTATTTTTAAGAAATTTTTTGGGATCAATTTTATTCATCTCTTTAATAGCGTTAATAATAATTCCCACTAAAAGAATTAAAATTACCCACCAATAATCAGCAAACCAGTGCATAAATACGCCTTCTGTTTTAAAATTGTTATTGAGAATGAGGATCTTTTTTATTTGACTCTATAAAATAACTTAATACAGCATGAGTTGGAAAAGCACAACATGAAACGGATATTATTGATTATAGCAGGTTGGTTATGCGTTGGATTAGCCACGCTAGGGGTTATTTTGCCAGTGTTACCCACTACACCTTTCTTATTACTTGCTGCATGGTGTTTTTCTCGTTCGTCAAAGCGCTTCCATTATTGGTTACTTTATCGTTCTTGGTTCGGTCCTTATTTACGATATTGGCAAACTTATCACGCTATGCCTAAAGGGGCGAAACCTAAAGCTATCTTGGTGATCTTAATTACCTTTGCCATTTCATTGTGGTTAGTATCTATGCTTTGGGTCAGAATATTATTGCTCATAATCTTAGCGTGTTTGTTGATATTTATGTGGAGACTTCCTGTTAACGATCAACAAGAAGCCCCATGTGAAAAATAGTATTATTCGGGCAAAACAATGTAACGAGTAAAGATCTCGTCAAGATTGGCTAATAACCACTGTTTGCCATAAATATTCTCTTCTTCTAACACAGATTTTAGAATATCGGGTGTATAAGCAAGAGAGGCTTCATGAGAAAGAGGCCAATAACTGATATGCCATGGTTCGTAAGCAATATCGCTCTCTTTATGAGTAAAAGGGCGATAAAAGTCATACGCGGACATATTCTCCGTTAACCATTCATTTAGCTCTGCAAAATAACCACCATTCTCGTATTCCCAAGGTTCTAATTGTAATGATTGACCTTCAGGTAAACGAAAAGGATCATAAATATCAATTTCAGTCCCCCAATGATGGCGACTTGCGCCGGGCAATGCTGACCATTTTAAAATAGCAATACAGCGCTCACCTTCTGATAATGCATGAATATCCATGGGGTGGCTTTGTGCATCTAAAACAGGGCGAGTCCCTTCAAACTTTCCATTCCATATTGCTAATTGGCGATTAAAATCACGAAAAGAGCTGGCTGGCATTAATTTAAAGCCTGCTTTTGTGGCTTGTTGTTGTAATGCTAAAAAAGCCTTAGTGGCATTAAATTGTAAGCGATGCTGACCGGATAAAGTGACTAAATGGTCGGTAGAACGGCCTGTTAGCATTAAAGGTGTTATCATAAAATAAGTTGCTCCATAACCCGCTGATAAATTCGGCTAAGCTGTTGTAAATCTGCTGCATTAACGCACTCATTAACTTTATGAATTGTTGCATTAACAGGACCTAATTCGATTACTTGAGCACCCATTTGGGCAATAAATCGACCATCAGAAGTGCCTCCGCTGGTGGAGAGCTCAGGCTCTAAATTGGTGTAATGCTTAACGGAGTAACGGACCGCTTCAAGTAATTTACCTTGCCCAGTAATAAACGGTTGACCAGATAAAGCCCATTCTAGTTGATAGCGAAGTTGGTGTTTTTGTAATAATGCTTCTGTACGTTGGCGAATTTCTTCATCTGTAATCGCTGTACTAAAGCGGAAATTAAATTGAATAAACAGCTCACCGGGGATCACATTATTACTGCCTGTACCTGCATGGATATTGGCAATTTGCATTGTGGTCGCAGGGAAAAATTCGTTACCTTCATCCCAAACAGTATGAACGAGCTCTTGGATAAAAGGGGCGGCAAGATGAATAGGATTTTCTGCAAGGTGAGGATAAGCGACATGACCTTGCACACCTTGAATAATTAAGTTTGCTGTTATTGAGCCTCGACGACCATTTTTTACCATATCGCCTAAATGAAGTTGGCTTGAAGGTTCACCGACAAGGCAATAATCGAGACGTTCGCCACGTGACATTAAAGATTGTACAACTTTAACTGTACCATCTGCGGCTTTAGCTTCTTCATCTGATGTAATTAAAAAAGCGAGTCGTCCACGGTGATCGGGATAAGAGCGAACAAAACGTTCAGCCGCGACAATCATGGCGGCAAGTGAGCCCTTCATATCTGCCGCACCGCGCCCATACAACATACCATCACGAATAGAGGGTTCAAAAGGTGGATTGTCCCATAAATTAGGATCACCAGTTGGTACAACATCAGTATGACCAGCAAAAGCTAGCGTTTCACCTTCACCACCACGACAAGCCCAAAGATTTTCAGTTTCACCAAAAGGCATTCTCTCAATAGTAAAACCCAGAGGGACAAGTCTATCAATAATCAGTTGTTGACAACCTTGATCATCAGGACTGATTGATGGACGCGAAATCAGTTGTTGTGCAAGCTCAATAACAGGACATGACATAAAAATTAGGCTCCTGTAAAGGTCGAATAATGATTGGCATCAAAACCAACAATAAAACGGTTGTCTGATGACACAAGAATAGGGCGTTTAATAATGGCGGGTTTATCTAACATAAGTGAAATTGCAGAGGTAACATCAGTGATTGCATTCTTTTCTTCATCGGATAATTGGCGCCAAGTTGTTCCTCTTTTATTCACAAGTGTCTGCCAATCTAAATTTTCTGTAAAGGTGCGTAATAATGCTTCCGTCAAACCCTCTTTGCGGTAATCATGAAACGCGTAAGGAATATGATTATCATCTAACCATTTACGCGCTTTTTTGATGGTATCGCAATTTTTTATGCCGTACATGGTATATGTCAGGTTTGTCGTGGACATGATATTTTCCTTATATGACAATACGTAATATTAGTATTGATGAGAATGAGTGTTATACAATTCCAAAATAACAGCTTTTGTTGTAGTGAAAAATCCTATTTACATTATAAAATATATCGGATATTAAACTGTCACGTTAGTGTAACGAATTGTGTAGCGTAGAGTAATACAAATACAAATAAAGATTTCCGTTGGTAAAAGAAAATATGAAAAGTATTTCACTGAGTCTTATATTGCTTTTACTCTCTTCTTTTAGCTGGGCTGACGAAGAAAATGACAGTCCAAAAGTTGATGAGTATAAAATAGCCTTAGAGGCCTTTTTTAACAGTGATTATTTATTGTGTTTGGGCGAAGGGAAATGGCCTGTGTACAGCAATGAAGATGATGCACCATGGGTATTAGAAAGAATGCATGCATTAGTTGAAGCTGGATTGATTGAACAAACCGCAAATGGAGAAGAGTGGGTGTTTAATCTTAGTGAAAAAGGGCGTAAAGCTTGGCAACCTTATCAAGACTTCTGTTATGGCCATCTTTTCATTAGTCAGATAAAAGAAATTCAGCCAATAGATTCAGGTAAAAGTAAAGTTTATTTTTATTATGGTGTGAAAGGCATTCCTTCATGGGCAACCAATGAAGAAATACAATCCGCCTTTAGCGAACTTGATATTGTGATTAATGGCATAAACCGAGAGTTGTATCAGTTAAATATCGAAAAATTACCCGATAACCATTTCAAAGTATTAAGTTATCCAGTACCTATTGAATAATAGATGATTTTATATAGATTTAAATGGAATATTAAATAGATATATCTTATTACCCCGACCCAGTGTCGGGGTAAAACGTTTAGTACTGATGCTTAATAAGAATAAGACTGGCAGCTAAACGAGAAGTGACCTGCAATTTCTTTAAAATATTACGAATGTGAACTTTCACTGTTTCTTCAGAAATAAATAAATTCTCAGCAATTTGCTTGTTTTTCATTCCGGCAGACACTTCATGAAGCACATCCAACTCTCTTTTAGTTAACGCTGAAAGTGGATCAGAATAATTTTGCCTAAGTTGAATATATTGCCACACTCGCTCACTATAGACTGGATGCCCAACAGCCGCTTTGCGTAGGCTAAGTAATAACATGTCTAACTCACACTCTTTTAAAAGATAACCGTTTGCGCCTGCATCCAACGCAGCGTAAACATCATTACGTGAATCAGAAACGGATAAAACAAGAACATAAGATGTTAAACCAGAGCGGCGAAGTGTTCGAATAGTATCAATACCAGAACGCCCTTGTAGATTTAAATCCATCATAATTAAATCTGGATTTAATTGTTTTGCAGCGGTTACAGCCTCTTGAGCATTGCCACTTTCGCTTACTACGACGAAATCCTTGTCTTTTTCTAACAATAGCCGTAATCCATATCTCATGATAGGGTGATCATCCACTATCATAATTGAGTAGCTAGGCATAACCCCTCTCCCTAAAAAAAATAATAATGTGCGTAATCTTTCCAATAGCAGAAAATAAAAAAGTAAATTCCAAATGAGGAATAAAAATTAGAATCAGACATCTTATTAAAACAATAAGAAAATAAAATTGACGGTTGGCAATATTACACCAATTATTGTTACGGGTAAAAAAGAAAATAACCAAAAAGACTAACAAAAAATCTAATTCTATAAAATCTTTATAGTTACAATGAGTTGTACGGAAGCTGGGCTATATTAAAAATAATCAACAAGTGAAAATAGTTATTGTTTTTTTAAACTATATAAAAATTTTAATTATTTTAAATGTTAATTTAATATCTGGTAAATAATAAACAAATATTGTCTTTTTTCTGTTCGAGTTTATTACACCGATGAAATTAAATAGCGGTAATAATATACCTATAACTAGGTATTAATTGTTTATAATAAATCGAGTTTACTAATTTGAAAAAAGTGTCGGAGCCGTCATGATTTAACGCTCCATTACCATTATACTAACGAAGCCCTTACCCTATTGATACAAAGGATATGAAGATGGAAGACAAATTAAAACAAAGCGCTCTAGATTTTCATGAATTTCCCGTACCTGGCAAAATCACCGTAACACCCACAAAACCACTCACAACCCAACGTGATTTAGCATTAGCTTATTCGCCAGGCGTCGCCGCGCCTTGTTTAGAAATTGCAGCAGATCCTCTTGCCGCTTATCGCTACACAGCTAAAGGTAATCTTGTCGCGGTGATTTCAAATGGTACAGCAGTACTTGGACTTGGAAATATTGGTGCCTTAGCAGGTAAGCCTGTGATGGAAGGTAAAGGCGTTTTATTTAAGAAGTTTTCTGGTGTTGATGTTTTTGACATCGAAGTTAATGAAACCGATCCGGATAAACTCGTTGATATCATCGCGTCATTAGAGCCAACATTTGGTGGTATTAACCTCGAAGATATTAAAGCACCAGAGTGTTTCTATATTGAGAAAAAACTGCGTGAGAAAATGAATATTCCTGTATTCCATGATGATCAGCATGGTACAGCGATTATCTCTACCGCCGCCATTCTTAATGGTTTGCGCATTATTAAAAAAGAAATTAGCAAAGTAAAATTAGTGGTATCAGGAGCCGGTGCTGCATCTATTGCTTGTATGAACTTATTAGTTGCTTTAGGGCTAACACGCGAAAACATCACTGTATGTGACTCGAAAGGGGTTATCTATCGTGGACGTGAAGCTAATATGGCAGAAACCAAAGCCGCTTATGCGATTGAAGATAACGGTACTCGTACATTAGATGATGTGATTAATAATGCTGATATTTTCTTAGGTTGTTCAGGACCTGGCGTATTAACGCAAGAGATGGTCAAAAAAATGGCACGAGATCCACTTATTCTCGCGCTTGCAAATCCTGAGCCTGAAATTTTACCTCCGTTAGCGAAAGCAGTGCGTTCAGATGCGATTATTTGTACAGGACGCTCTGACTACCCAAATCAGGTTAATAACGTATTATGTTTCCCCTTCATCTTCCGTGGCGCATTAGACGTTGGTGCGACAGCAATTAATGAAGAGATGAAACTCGCTTGTGTGCATGCCATTGCAGAATTAGCATTAGCTGAACAAAACGAAGAAGTGGCTTCTGCCTATGGTGATCAAGAACTCTCTTTTGGTCCTGAATACATTATCCCAAAACCGTTTGATCCACGTTTGATCGTGAAAATTGCGCCAGCAGTTGCAAAAGCCGCGATGGATTCTGGTGTTGCCACTCGTCCAATTGAAGATTTCTCTGCTTATATTGAACACCTTAATGAGTTTGTTTATAAAACGAACTTATTTATGAAACCTATTTTCTCTCAAGCGAAAAAAGAGAAAAAACGTATTGTGTTAGCAGAAGGGGAAGAAAACCGCGTACTGCATGCAACACAAGAATTAGTCACATTAGGATTAGCCACACCAATCTTAATTGGTCGTCCTAGTGTGATTGAAATGCGTATTCAGAAATTGGGTTTACATATTAAAGCAGGTAAAGACTTTGAAGTGGTGAACAATGAAAATGACCCACGTTTCAAAGAGTATTGGCAAGAGTATCATCAAATCATGAAACGCCGCGGTGTATCGCAAGAGCAAGCTCGCCGTGCAATGATTGGCAATCCAACACTTATTGGCGCCATTATGGTTCGCAGAGGGGAAGCCGATGGTCTGATTTGTGGTACTGTGGGCAGCTATTCTGAACATTTTGAAATCTACAAAAACGTGTTTGGTTTACGTGAGGGAATGGAAACCGCTGGGGCAATGAATGCACTACTATTGCCAAGTGGTAACACCTTTATTACAGATACTTACGTCAACGAAGATCCAACCGCAGAACAACTAGCCGATATTACGATTATGGCTGCTGATACTATCCGTCGCTTTGGTATTGAGCCAAAAGCCGCGCTAGTTTCTCGTTCAAGTTTTGGTTCATTTGATAGTCCATCTTCAATCAAACTCAGAAAAGCATTAGAGATAATCAAACAACGTGCACCTGAATTAGAGATTGATGGTGAAATGCATGCAGATGCAGCACTAGTGGAATCGATTCGCCGTGATGTGATGCCAGATAGCCCATTAAAAGGCTCTGCAAACCTATTAGTTATGCCAACAATGGAAGCAGCACGTATTAGTTATAACTTACTACGTGTAACCAGCTCTGATGGTGTGACTGTGGGACCTGTATTAATGGGGGTTGCTAAACCCGCTCATATCTTGACACCAATCGCCTCAGTACGTCGCATAGTGAATATGGTGGCATTAGCTGTTGTTGAAGCTCAGGCACAGTCTCAACATTAATTGTTACGACTTAAATAATTCCATCTATAAAGCGCCTTTTATTTGAACTGACCCCAATTTATTGGACAGTTTAAATTAGTTAGGTAAAGACTGAGTTCGGTATTGAACTGGACTCAGTCCTT
>NZ_PENW01000007.1 GCF_003144405.1 Proteus cibi | reverse complement strand
GAGCGGTAGTTCAGTTGGTTAGAATACCTGCCTGTCACGCAGGGGGTCGCGGGTTCGAGTCCCGTCCGTTCCGCCAACATTAAGAAACCTAAGTCTAACGACTTAGGTTTTTTTTTGCTTAAAATTTAGCGCTAAGCGTAAATTAGTCAGATAATTTTAAGTAAACATGACTATTATGTATAAAAATAATTACTTTTGTTGATAATGATGCCCTTTTAAAGGATGAGTGTATAGCTTGCCTTTGGTATACTTTAGTTATAGCAAGAGATCTTGCTGTTTATCTGAGGTTGCTAATGGCGAAAAAACCGACTTATTCAGTACGTTTTGTGGCAGGTCAACCTGTTGAGCGGATTGAGCCCAGCCCGCCTTTAAGTGAAAGAAAGGATTCTCTACCCATCGGAATGCCTCTTTACACCGAAGGCATTCTAAAAATTGCGGTTTGGAATATCTATAAACAGCAACGACCCAATTGGCGTAATATGTTGGAAATACTTTCAACAGATACGCATTTGCTTTTATTACAAGAAGCGCAGACTACACCAGAGCTCGTACGTTTTGCTGGGGCTCATCATTTAATTGCAGATCAAGTTCCTGCCTTGGCTTTTCAACAACACCCAGCTGGTGTAATGACATTATCCAGTTCTCATCCCATCTATTGCTGTCCTCTCAGAGAGAAAGAGCCTTTTTTACGATTGCCTAAATCAGCATTAATTACGGTATATCCATTAATTATGGGTGATCATTTAATGGTGATTAATGTACATGCGATTAATTTTAGTTTTGGTGTCGATGTTTATCAGCGTCAATTAAGTAATTTATCTGTTCACATCATGCATCATAAAGGACCCGTTATTTTAGCGGGAGATTTTAATGCGTGGAGTCGCCCAAGAATCAATGTATTAAAACGTTTTGCAAGAAGATTAGGACTTAAAGAAGTTATTTTTGATAACGATTGGCGTACCAAAGCTTTTGGCAAACCCTTAGATTATATTTTTTATCGAGGATTATCACTGAATAGTGCTGAAGTTTTACTCACAGAGGCATCTGATCATCATCCTTTAATTGCGACATTCTATTAAAAGATTATGGTAACATTAGTAAATATTAAATAATATATAACATATCTATCATTTATTAATATAATCACATTGCACTAACTAATCTATCTATTTAATCTATTTGTTATATTAACACCCTTTACTATACTTTTTTTGTCTATCTAATATCACGAGATATAGGAAATGAAATGACAACAAAAAATATAGTTATTATTGGTGGTGGTACTGGCGGAACTATTCTTGCTAATATCCTAGCTAAAAAATTAAATGACGAAATATTTTCAAATAAAATTAAAATTACTCTTATTTCAGATAACCCCAATCATTATTACAAACCTGCATTTATGTATATTGCGTTTAATCTTTTTTTAAAAGAAGAGCTAATGCGATCAGAAAGAAGTTTATTAAGACCTGAAATTGAATTTATTATTGATAAAGCTGAGCGCTTTGATTTTAATAATAAAATTATTTATTGCGAATCAAAGAAAAAATACAATTATGATTTTCTTGTATTAGCAACTGGCTGTGTCCCAAGTCCTCATCGTATTGAAGGTTTAAAAGAAGCAGGAAATCACTTTTATCAATATGAAGCGGCTAGAAATCTTGCTGATAAACTCGCCAAAATTGAAAAAGGGCGTGTCTTTATTACAGTGAGTTTTCCTGAAACACCCAATGTACCCCATCAATGTGGTATTGCACCAATGGAAACGACATTGATGCTTGATGAATTATTACGTCAACGTCGGGTGAGAAATAATATTGAAATTGTTTATACCTATCCGACGGTTGCTCAATTGCTAAGAAACTGTCTCTTTATGCAACAAGAGGTTTGTGAAGTTCTTCCTGCGGTATTCTCTGAGCGAGATATTAAAGCTAAGCGTGGCTTTACGCTGAGTCATGTTGATCCTGATAAGAAAATAGCGTACTCAAAAGAGGGTGAGGCAGAGCCATTTGATATTTTAATGAGTACACCCCCTATTACTGCGGTTGAAGCGATTCGTAACACGGGGTTAAGTGAACATAATAATGGTGAAGGTTGGTTACCTACTGATCCTGAAACATTACAAGTTTATGGGCTTAATCAAGTGTATGTCATTGGAGATACGGTTGATTTACCGATCAGTAAAGCCGGTGGTAGCTGTCATAACCAAGCAGGTGTGATTGCTAATAACATCTGTGGTGAACTTCGCTATGGCTATCCTGCGGCGATTTATGATGGTCGAGTACAAGCGGTTGCTCAAATGGGGTTATCAGCAGGTATGCCACTACAGTATGACTATAAGCATGATGTAATACCTACACCTCCTACTAAATTGGGTGGGCTATTACGTAATAGTTATAACCGTGGATTATATTGGGCAACAGTTAGAGGACTATTATAGGGGAATAATAATGAGTGAAAATAATCTAAACCCAGCAGAAAACCGACTGTTTTCCGACGAGGATAAAGTACATCTTCAGCATCTATTAGAAAAAGCTAGACCATTATTAGCATTAAAACGCTTTGACAATATTGTTGACTTATTATCTTTAATATCAGACTCAATAGATATTATGGATAATGCAACTGTAGAAAAACTTTCGGTTGCTTTTGAAGAAACATTAATTCCAGTATGGGAGTTAAGTGCTGCTTATAATATGGCAAAGAAAGAGTCTATTTATCAAGATAAAAAATATACATTAGGCTCCACTTTCACATTATTAAGAAATCCAGATACCCTTAAAGGAATATCGATTCTTCTAAGAACAGTTCAAATTATTGGGGAAAATAATCAACGAATAGAAGGTTAATTAGTCACTAGGAGATATAATGACGCAAAGTAATAAGCATTTTAATACTCAAGCAATACATTATGGTTATTCTCCGTTAGATTCTCAGGGGGCATTAGTGCCTCCTGTGTTTCAAACATCCACTTTTGTTTTTCCAACGGCACAATATGGTGCAGATTGTTTTGCGGGTAAAGAAAAAGGGCATTTTTATTCTCGGATCTCAAACCCTACTTTAGCGTTATTAGAAAAGCGTTTAGCACAATTAGAAAATGGCGAAGGTGCTATTGTTTTTTCGTCAGGAATGGGGGCAATTACTTCAACATGTTGGTCATTACTTCAGCCTGGTGATGAACTCATTGTTGATATGACGCTTTATGGATGTACTTTTACTTTCTTCAATCATGGACTTGCTAAATTTGGTGTTAAAATAAAGCACGTTGATTTAACTCACCTTGAAAAACTAAAAGAAGCGATTACTGAGAAAACAAAATTAATTTTTTTTGAAACGCCAGCTAACCCTAACATGCGCGTTAGCGATATAGCAAAAATATCCGAAATTGCTCATCAATATAATATCTTAGTGATGGTTGATAGCACCTATTGCTCTCCTTATTTACAACAACCATTAACTTTAGGTGCTGATATTGTTGTGCACTCTATGACCAAATATTTATCAGGTCATGGGGATGTCACGGCTGGTGCTATTATTACCACTCATGAATTGGCAAATAAAATACGTGTTGAAGGTTTAAAGGATATGACGGGCGCTTGTTTGTCTCCTCATGATGCTTCGCTAATATTAAGAGGAATAAAAACGCTAGGCATAAGGATGGAGCAAATCTGCAAAAATGCACAACGTATTGCAGAATATCTCGCAGATAATCCTAAGGTTGAAATTATTCATTATCCGGGGTTGGCTTCTTTCCCTCAATATGAACTTGCCAAACGCCAGATGTATTTATCTGGAGGCATGATAGCTATTGAGCTAAAAGGAGGTATCAAAGCCGGTAGAGCGTTTCTCAACCGTTTAAATCTCTTTAGTCGAGCCGTGAGTTTAGGAGACTGCGAATCTTTAGCTCAACATCCTGCCACAATGACCCACGCCACTTATAGTGCAGAAGAACGGCAACGACATGGTATTAGTGACGGTTTGATTCGATTATCAATTGGTTTAGAAGATGTGGATGATTTAATCGCAGATCTAGAACAAGCACTGGCTTAAGTGGTTAAGTTACTGCATTGTGATAAAGAAAAAGGCTGTGAAAGTATCCACAGCCTTTATTATTTAACTCAAAAATACGACTTATTTCTGGTTCATTCTCGGTTTGATACCGACATAGTAGCCAATAGTTAAAATCGCTACCCATACCATACCGACAACCAATGCCATTCTGGTTGACTCAAAATAGCCTAAGATTGCGATAACAAACGCCATAAAGACAATGGTTAGTGCGGGAGCAACAGGCCAAAATGGTACTGGGAATTTCAGTGTTTTTACTTCATCTACACTCATCTTACGACGCATCGCAACTTGAGAAAGTAAAATCATTAACCATACCCAGACTGTTGCAAATGTTGCAATAGAGGCGATTAAAACGAAGATCTGCTCTGGGATAAGGTAGTTAAGTACTACGCCCAGTAATAATACGACAGACATCACTAGCACTGTCATCCAAGGCACACCATTGCGGGTGAGCTTCATAAAGGATTTTGGCGCTTGTCCTTCTTGAGCCATACCGTACATCATACGACCAGCGCCGAAGATATCACTGTTAATGGCTGAAATTGCGGCGGTGATAACGACAAGGTTTAAGATATTTGCCGCTGAATTGATCCCTAGATTTGAGAAAATTTGTACAAATGGGCTACCATTATGGCCGATTTGTTGCCAAGGGAAAATGCACATTAGAATGAAAATCGTCAGTACATAGAATAATAAGATACGAAATGGTACGGCATTGATAGCTTTGGGAATGGTTTTTTCTGGATCTTTAGCTTCACTGGCAGTAATACCAATCACTTCAATCCCACCAAACGCAAACATCACAATCGCAAGCGAGGCGATAACACCTTCTATACCATTTGGCATGAAACCGCCAAACTCCCATAAGTTCGAGATGCCAATAGGATGCTCAGTTTGCTGGCCAAAGCCATACATCATAATGACAACACCCCCAATTATCATGGCAATAATTGCAGTGACTTTAACGATAGAAAGCCAAAACTCCATTTCACCAAATATTTTCACATGGCAAAGGTTTAAGGCGCCAATAAAGCAAACTATCCCTAATACCCATATCCATTGATCAACATCGGGAAACCAGAGTTTCATATAGAAACCAAATGCGGTGACGTCAGCTAAACAGACAATCAGCATTTCAAAAACGTAGTTCCAACCCGTTAAGAAGCCGGCTAAAGGCCCCATATAATGGCTTGCATATTGTGAAAAAGAGCCTGCAACTGGATGATGAACTGCCATTTCACCTAATGCACGCATAACCATAAATACTGCAGCCCCACCAATAAGGTAAGCAAGCAATACTGCTGGACCCGCTTTCTCAATAGCGGCCGCAGAGCCATAAAATAAACCCGTACCGATTGCAGAGCCCAGCGCCATGAAACGAATGTGCCGCCCTGATAATCCTCGTGAAAGTTGATTCTCTTTTTGCATCTAAAGTATTCCCATCTCTGTCCAACGGAGGAACTCTATCCTCTTTTTCAGTGTCTTCTCGCACGTTAGCTATTCAAAACAAACCATGTACCTTATCATAAAGCCTCTTACGGTGAGATAGTTATCTGTAATAATCATCAGCATTCATTGGATATCAGAGTTTCTTATGCAATACCCCATTAATGAAGTGTTTCAAACCTTACAGGGTGAAGGTGTTTTTACTGGCGTTCCTGCGCTTTTTGTTCGATTACAGGGGTGTCCTGTAGGTTGTAGTTGGTGTGATACCAAGCATACTTGGGAAAAAGAAGACGAAAAAAAAGTTCCTCTTGGCGATATTCCTATTAAAACGCAAGAAAGCGATGCTTGGGGAGAAGCCAGTGTTACTCAGATTTTATCACTTTTCCAACAGCAAGGTTATAGTGCAAAGCATGTAGTTATCACGGGGGGAGAGCCTTGCTTATATGATTTACGTCCTTTAACAGAAGGATTAGAGCAAGCAGGTTTTGGCTGTCAGATAGAAACCAGTGGTACTCACGATATTTTATGTAGTGAGAAAACATGGGTGACACTTTCCCCAAAAGTAGGCATGAAAGGGGGATTTACGGTATTACCCAGCGCAATCAATCGAGCTAATGAGATAAAACATCCCGTTGGGCGTGAAAAAGATATTGAAGCGTTAGATGCCTTACTGGTATTACGCACAGAACACCCTGCACCCGTTGTTGCCTTACAGCCCATTAGTTGTAAAGAGAGTGCGACGGCATTATGTATTAAAACCTGTATTGAACGTAATTGGCGTTTTTCGATGCAAACGCATAAATATTTAAATATTGCGTGATCATGTTTTTAATATAAAAAATCAGCCAATAACAGGCTGATTTTCTTTTAGGTGATCACAGTTTAAAGTTAAAACCAATTACTCACCGCGATAAATACATCCTGCCGTACATGTCTCTTTCACCATCACCGCAGATAATAATGGCAATGAGGGTTTTACTTGTTGCCAAATCCATTTTGCCAGCACTTCGCTGGTCGGATTTTCTAGGCCTTCAATTTCATTAAGATAGTAGTGATCTAGGCGCTCAAGAGTAGGTTTAAATGCGGCTTTCACATCAGCAAAATCAATAAGCCAACCTGAATGTGCATCAACTTCACCTGTTAGTTCTAATCTAACAAGGAAAGAGTGCCCATGAAGACGTCCACATTTGTGGCCTTCAGGAACATGAGGTAAATGGTGGGCAGCTTCAAACTGAAAATCTTTAAAGATGGTGGTTGTCATCAAAACTCTCTTGACTTAATTAGTAAAAAAGAAACCGATAGAACGAACTGGCTACCAGTGTAGCCGATTTAGCGTATCACGCCTAATCTCCGTTAATCTTAATCACTTATTAGCCTCCTTAGTGCTTATCTATTATATCGATAAAGGAAATCAATAAATAAATTTAGCATTTAAGGTTATTAGATAGAGCCAACAGGTCTTTAATTCACCTTCTAGTCGTGGGATACCCTCTCAATATTAGAAATATTATCCAAGAACAATAAAGCACAGATAAGTGCTTCGCTTTTTAAGGCAGGATAAATGAGCAATCAACCTCCATTATTATCAATGCTTCCATTAACACCGGAACAATTGAGTCAATTACAGGACGCAACAAAAGATCTCTCAACAGCGCAAATTGCGTGGTTATCTGGCTATTTGTGGGGGCAGATTAATCCTTCGGTCGTACCCACATCGACAACGATTACCTCAGCACAAGTGCCAGAGCAGGAAACCATTACCTTGATCTCTGCTTCTCAAACGGGTAATGCGCGTCACCTTGCAGAACAGTTACGAGATACGCTGGTTGCTCATAAATTGAATGTCGAACTATATTCTGCAGGTGAATATAAGTTTAAGCAGATCCATAAAACAACAACCTTGATCATCATTGCATCGACTCAAGGTGAGGGTGATCCTCCAGAAGAGGCGATCGCTTTTTACAAATATCTGAACTCTAAAAAAGCCGCTGAAATGAAAGAAACGGCTTATGCAGTATTGGGCTTAGGCGATACCTCGTATGAGTATTTCTGTAAGGCAGGAAAAGACATTGATGAGCGAATAGCACAACTGGGCGCAACACGTTTATTACCAAGAGTTGATGCCGATGTTGAATATCAAACTGTTGCGGATGAATGGATAAAACAACTTACAGAACGCTTAAAAGCAAGAGTACCCACACAAAGTACGCAAGTTTTACAACAAACACAATCAGGTACGACGGATACGATTGAGGCCTCTATTTATCATCGAGATGCGCCTTTTACTGCCACATTACTCACTAATCAAAAAATTACAGGCAGAAATTCAGATAAAGATATTCGCCATATTGAAATCAGCCTTGAAGGGTCTGATTTGCAATATCAACCGGGTGATGCGCTGGGAGTTTGGTTTAATAACTCACCTGAAAAAGTGGATGAACTGATTGCTTTGTTGTGGCTAACGGGAGATGAAGTGGTCACGTTAAAATCTCAAACATTGACCCTAAGAGAAGCGTTACTACGCCATTGTGAACTCACTCAAAATAGCGCACCTATTGTCAAAGCCTATGCCCAATTGACGCGTCATGAAGATCTATTGTCATTGGTGGCTGATAAAACCAAGCTTCAGCAGTATGCAGATAAGCACCCCATTAATGAAATGGTGCGCCAATATAGTGCTCAACCGACTGCACAAGATTTTGTTAATATTTTACGTCCAATCACTCCTCGTCTTTACTCTATTGCATCGTCACAACAAGAAGTTGAGGACGAAGTACACCTTACTTTAGGCGTTGTACGCTACGACATTAACTCCCGTGCTTATACTGGTGGAGCCTCAGGTTTTTTAGCGGATAGCTTAAAAGAAGGCGATAGCGTCAATGTTTTTATCGAAAAAAATGCACATTTTCGCCTACCTGAAGATAACACGGCACCCGTCATTATGATTGGTCCTGGCACAGGTATTGCGCCTTTTAGAAGTTTTATGCAGCAACGTGAAAATGACGCAGCAACAGGTAAAAACTGGTTATTTTTTGGTAATCCTCATTTTGTCGAAGATTTTCTCTATCAAGTGGAATGGCAGCGTTATGTCAAAAGCGGTCTATTAACTCATATCGATTTAGCATGGTCACGAGATCAAGCACATAAAATTTATGTACAAGACAAATTGCGTGAACGTGGTAATGAGATTTGGCAATGGTTACAGCAAGGTGCTTATCTCTATGTCTGTGGTGATGCATCACGAATGGCAAAAGATGTTGAACAGGCGTTGTTAGATATTGTGATGGAGTATGGCAATAAAAATATTGAAGAAGCAGATGAATATTTAAGTGAGCTACGCCTAGAACGGCGTTATCAGAGGGATGTCTATTAAATGAAATCACACACTCAAGCGCCCTTAGTGGTTGAAGGGAAACTGGCTGATAGTGAACGCATGAAAAAAGAGAGTCACTTTTTACGCGGTACTATTACAGAAGACTTACAAAATGGTTTAACGGGTGGTTTTGAAGGCGATAACTTTCTATTGATCCGTTTTCATGGCATGTATCAACAAGATGACCGAGATATTCGCGCTGAACGTGCAGAGCAAATGTTAGAACCTCGTCATGCGATGATGTTACGTTGCCGCTTGCCTGGTGGCATTATTTCGCCTAAACAGTGGCTTAGCATTGATAAGTTTGCGACTGAAAATACGCTTTATGGCAGTATTCGTATTACTAATCGTCAAACATTTCAATTTCATGGCATTTTAAAAGGCAATGTAAAGCCCGCACATCAAATGCTGGCTGCAACAGGGCTTGATGCTCTAGCAACAGCGAATGATGTAAACCGTAATGTGTTATGTACTTCAAACCCAGTACAGTCTTCATTACACCAAGAAGCGTATGAGTGGGCGAAAAAAATATCAGAACACTTATTACCGCGTACGCGTGCTTATGCGGAAATTTGGTTAGATAAAGAGAAAGTGACAACAACAGATGAAGAGCCTATTTTGGGGGAAACCTATTTACCGAGGAAGTTTAAAACCTCAGTAGTGATCCCGCCTCATAATGATGTTGATCTTCATGCTAATGATATGAACTTTGTTGCGATTGCTGAAAACGGGCACCTAGTTGGTTTTAACGTGCTGGTGGGAGGCGGTCTTGCAATGACACATGGTGATAAGAATACCTTTCCTCGTTTAGCCAGTGAGTTCGGTTATATTCCTATTGAAAATACTTTGGCGATCGCAGAAGCGATTGTGACAACTCAACGTGACTGGGGAAATCGAACTGAACGCAAAAATGCAAAAACAAAATACACCTTGGAACGTGTTGGTGTAGAGACATTTAAACAAGAGGTTGAGCGCCGTTCTGGGGTGACATTTGATACTATTCGACCTTATGAATTTACTCATCGAGGCGATCAAATTGGTTGGTTAAAAGGTGTTGATGATAAATGGCATCTTACTTTATTTATTGAAAGTGGGCGGTTGATTGATACGCCTAATGCTCCATTAAAAACAGGCGTCGCGGAAATCGCCAAAATTCATCAGGGGGATTTTCGACTGACTGCCAATCAAAATTTGATTGTGGCAGGTGTCCCTGAGAATGAAAAAGCCAATATTGAGGCAATCGCACGTCGATATGGTTTGATTAATAGTCAAGTTACGCCACTACGTGAACATGCAATGGCGTGTGTTTCTTTTCCAACATGCCCATTGGCGATGGCAGAAGCTGAGCGCTTTTTACCTTCATTCACTGATACTCTTGATAGCTTAATGACAAAACATGGTATGAGTGAAGAGCATATCGTTGTTCGTGTTACGGGATGCCCAAATGGTTGTGGTCGAGCTATGTTGGCAGAAGTTGGGCTGGTGGGTAAAGCGCCTGATCGCTACAACTTGCATTTAGGGGGAGATCGCATTGGAACACGCATCCCTAGAATGTATCGTGAAAATATTACCTCGCAAGACATCATCGCGATACTAGATCCACTGATTGGTGAATGGGCGGTTTCTCGCCATAACGATGAAGGTTTCGGTGATTTTCTTATTCGCACTGATGTGGTTAAACCTGTACTGAATTCAGCAATTGATTTTTATGAAGCGCAGGAGGCGATATGAGCTTAGTTCAGCTTGCTTCACTAAAACAGTTACCAGTTGAAGAACAGACACAGGCTTTAAGCCAGATCAATCAACAGTTAGAGCAATTAAACGCCATTGAACGAGTTACTTGGGCTTTAGAACATTTACCTAAAAATCCTGTATTAAGCTCTAGTTTTGGTATTCAGGCAGCAGTATGTCTGCATTTAATCACTCAGCAGTATCCTGATATTCCTGTGATTTTGACTGATACAGGATACTTATTTCCAGAAACCTATCAGTTTATTGATAGTCTAACGCAACAGTTACAACTTAATTTAAAGGTCTATCGAGCTGAAATATCTTCATCTTGGCAAGAAGCACGCTATGGCAAACTTTGGTTAGATGGCATTGACGGTATTGAACGTTATAACCAAATAAATAAAGTAGAGCCAATGGAAAGAGCTTTACGTGAATTACAGGCCCAAACGTGGTTTGCAGGTCTTCGTCGTCAACAATCTCAAAGTCGTGAACATTTGCCTGTGCTTTCAATCGCAAAAGGGATCTTTAAATTCTTACCCATCGTAGATTGGGATAATAAGAAAGTTTATCAATACCTTAAGGAAAACGACTTACCTTATCACCCTTTATGGGAGCAAGGCTATCTCTCTGTGGGAGATACTCATACAACCCGAAAATGGGAAGACGGTATGAGTGAAGAAGAAACACGGTTTTTTGGCTTAAAACGTGAGTGTGGATTGCACGAATAACGCCATTATCTGCCAATAAATAATTGGGGGTAATAGATCTTATCTATTGCCCTTTTTGTCATTCTTAAAATTATAACATTTTGAAATTACTATAATTTCCCTTATTCCTTTCTGTTCCATTACATAGCTTTTTGTCATTTCATAACCCCTAAAGCACCTTTTATAGTCGTTAGTTATAAAGTGAACAACAAAGGTGAAATGCGCGTATGGATTACCTGCCCTTATTTGTGGAATTAAAAGAACGCCCTGTGTTATTGGTTGGTGGTGGTCATGTTGCTGCGCGTAAAGCTTTGCTGTTGCTAAGAGCCGGCGCTCGCTTAAGAGTGATTGCACCTCAGTTGTGTGATGAATTACATCTTGCTTATCAGCAAGAGAAAATTGAATGGGTATCAGCCAAATATCAACCTGAACATCTATTAGGAATGATGCTTGTGATTGTAGCAACTGATGACAGTGCGCTTAATCAGCAAGTTTATCTTGATGCACAAGTACGGCATATTTTTGTCAATGTGGTGGATTCACAACCTCAATGCTCATTTATCTTTCCGGCAATTATCGATAGAAATCCTATTTTGATTGCGATCTCATCTGCGGGAAAAGCGCCTGTTTTAGTGAGAATGATTCGGGAAAAACTAGAAGCTTTATTGCCAATGTCATTAGGCACAATGGCAACAATCGCAGGAAAGTGGCGCCATAAAGTGAAACAACACCTAGATACGTTTCAGGCGCGTTGTCGTTTTTGGGAACAAGCCTTTAGTGGCAAGTTTGCGACTTTAGTCGCAAGTGATCAATTAGCGCAAGCCGAAGCCCAACTTGAGCAACAACTGAAACAAAAAGGGGGGCAACAAGGCGAGTTGGCATTAGTTGGAGCCGGTCCCGGTGACGCAGGATTATTAACACTGCGTGGCTTACAGGTGATTCAACAAGCCGAAGTTGTACTTTATGACAGTTTAGTGAGTCCAGAGGTTTTAGAGCTCGTTCGTCGTGATGCTGACACTATTTGTGTAGGTAAAAGAGCGGGGCACCATAGTGTTTCTCAAGAAGAAACCAATGCACTGATCGTGAAATATGCGCAACTTGGTAAACGTGTTGTCCGATTAAAAGGGGGCGATCCCTTTATTTTTGGACGAGGTGGCGAAGAGCTAGAGGTTGCAGTACAACATGGTATTTCATTCCAAGTTATTCCCGGTGTGACTGCGGCAAGTGGTGCAAGTGCATACGCTGGTATTCCATTAACACACCGTCAATATGCACAAAGCGTCACCTTTATAACAGGGCATTGCAAACCTGACGGGATAGAGCCTGATTGGGCTTCATTAGCGCAAGCGGATCATACGCTAGCAATTTATATGGGAACAACAAAAGCCGAACTTATTAGTCAGCGTTTAATCAAGTTTGGGCGTTCCCCATCAACGCCTATTGCGGTTATTAGTTGTGGTACGCGTCATGATCAACAAGTGTTGACCGGAAATCTAACGCAACTCGCACAATTAGCAGAAAAAGCACCTACGCCAGCTTTATTGATTGTGGGTGAAGTGACTGCATTGCACCACCAACTTGCGTGGTTCGGTGATAGACATGCTTATCAGTCTTTATCTTCGCACCCTTCATCTTTGGTTCATTTTGCCTAAAACGAGGTCGTTATGAATGAAACACAGTTAACACATCTTCAGCAATTAGAAGCAGAAAGTATTTATATCCTGCGTGAAGTTGTCGCTGAATTTGCAAATCCCGTCATGCTTTATTCAATAGGCAAAGATTCCTCTGTGATGTTGCATTTAGCGCGTAAAGCGTTTTATCCCGCTAAATTACCGTTTCCTTTATTGCATGTTGATACTGGTTGGAAGTTTCGAGAAATGTATGATTTTCGAGATAAAACAGCCAAAGAATATGGTTTTGATCTTAAGGTTTATCGCAATCCACAAGGTGCAGAACTTGGTATTAATCCCTTTATTCATGGTAGTGCAAAACATACGGATATCATGAAAACGGAAGGGCTAAAACAAGCCTTAGACAAATATGGTTTTGATGCTGCATTTGGCGGTGCTCGCCGTGATGAAGAAAAATCACGAGCAAAAGAACGCATTTATTCCTTTAGAGATAGATCTCATCGTTGGGAGCCGAAAAATCAACGACCTGAATTATGGAAAAACTATAACGGTCAAATTAATAAAGGTGAAAGTATTCGTGTATTTCCATTATCTAACTGGACTGAACTCGATATTTGGCAATATATCTATTTAGAAAATATCGATATTGTTCCTCTCTACTTTGCCAAAAATAGACCCGTTATTGAGCGTGATGGCACCTTAATTATGGTTGATGACGACAGAATTGATCTTAAATCTGGTGAAGTCATCACTCAGCAAAAAGTACGTTTTAGAACGTTAGGTTGCTGGCCTTTAACTGGGGCAATTCCTTCTCAAGCAGAGACACTCCCTGCCATTATTGAAGAAATGCTGATTTCCACCAGCAGTGAGCGACAAGGGCGTTTAATTGACAGTGATCAATCCGCTTCAATGGAATTGAAAAAACGCCAAGGTTATTTTTAAGAGGAACACATTATGGGATTAGCAGCCGTTAAAACTAATCAACTTATCGCCGGTGAAATTGCACAACTTGGCGGTGTTGAAAGCTATTTAAAAACGCAACAAAATAAAGGATTACTGCGATTTCTAACTTGTGGAAATGTCGATGATGGAAAAAGCACATTAATAGGACGTTTACTTCATGATACAAGACAGATCTACGAAGATCAGCTTTCTACGTTACAAAATGAAAGTAAGAAGATCGGCACTCAGGGTGAAAAGCTCGATCTGGCTTTGCTGGTGGATGGATTAGCCGCAGAAAGAGAGCAAGGGATCACTATTGATGTTGCTTACCGCTATTTTTCAACTTCAAAGCGTAAGTTTATTATTGCTGATACGCCAGGACATGCGCAATATACTCGCAATATGGCGACAGGAGCATCAACAAGTTCACTTTCTATTCTGTTGATCGATGCTCGAAAAGGTGTACAAGAACAAACACGACGCCACAGTTTTATCAGCACGCTCCTTGGGATACGCCATTTAATCGTTGCGATCAATAAAATGGATCTGGTGGACTATCAACAAGCGACCTTTGATTCGATCCAACGAGATTATTTACATTTTGCTGATCAACTGCCAACAGATCTCATTATAGAATTTGTTCCTATTTCTGCCCTTGATGGTGACAATGTGGTTTCTCCCTCATTGAATATGCCTTGGTATCAAGGAAAAACGTTGCTTTCATTATTAGAGGATGCACCCGTTAAATTGGGTTCAGATGTGCAAGCATTGCGTTTCCCTGTGCAATATGTGAATCGTCCCGATTTAGATTTTAGAGGATACAGCGGTACGGTGTCTTCAGGTGTGCTTTACCAAGGGCAACAAATCAAAGTATTACCATCAGAAAAACAGACAACGATTAAACGTATTGTCACTTTTGAAGGGGATTTAACGCAAGCTAAAGCTGGGCAAGCAATCACCCTGGTTCTGGAAGATGAAATTGATATTAGTCGTGGAGATATTATTGTTGATGATAAAGATACAACCGCCAATATTAGCACTCATGCGTTAATTGACGTGGTGTGGATGTCAGAGCAGCCTTTAGTGCAAGGCCATACTCTAGACATCAAAATTGCAGGTAAAAAAAGCCGCGCCAAAATAGAGAACATTCATTACCAAGTGGATGTAAATAAACTTACCCAACAAGTGGTTGATAGCTTAAGTTTAAATGCGATTGGTAGTGTTGACGTCTCATTTGAAGAGCCACTGGTGCTGGATAACTATCAAGTCAATGCAGATACTGGCGGATTAATTTTTATTGATCGACTAAGCAATGTCACCGTAGGCGCTGGGCTTATTCGAGAAACAAGAGAAGATAATACGATCCAAACTATGACGCAATACGATGCGTTTGAAGTCGAGCTCAATCAGCTTATTCGTCGCCATTTCCCTCATTGGGGAGCGAGAGATCTTCTTGGGGGAAAATAGTCGTGATAAGTAACAATATTGTTTGGCACCCCCATAAAATTGGACTAAGTGAACGCGAATCACAACAAGCACACAAAGGATGTGTGCTTTGGTTTACGGGGTTATCTGGCTCAGGTAAATCCACTCTTGCCGATGCGCTAGAACAAGCGCTTTATCAGTATTCACAAAAGCATTCTCCCATTCATAGCTATTTATTAGATGGGGATAATTTACGCCATGGATTATGTTGTGATCTTGGATTTAGCGCAGAAGATAGGCACGAAAACATCCGCCGTGTGGGGGAGGTCGCTAAATTGATGGTCGATGCAGGGCTTATTGTCCTAACGGCTTTTATCTCGCCTTACCAAAAAGACAGACAACACGTTAGAGATCGCTTTGAGCAAGGAAGATTTATTGAGATCTTTGTTGATACCCCACTTTCTATTTGTGAAGCTCGTGATCCGAAAGGGCTTTATCAAAAAGCAAGACGTGGTGAGATAACGCAATTTTCAGGGATAGATTCTCCTTATGAACCGCCTATTGATCCTGAATTACATTTAGACGGCACGCTTTCTATAAGTGAACTCATTCAACAGATCCTCACCTATCTACGACAAAACCAAATTTACCGTTAATTTTATGATGATATTAAATTATCTCTGCACGAGCTTTCCAGAAAAAGGGGGGAGTGTGTAGAGATAATGTATGTAATTAGAGTAAAAATGCTTTATTTCGGCATATCATTTAAAATACCTCTCACGCTTTAATTACGCATTTATTATTTATACATTAATCTCATAACTCTTCATCGTAATAAGAAAAAATCAAACCTTAGTCTGAATTTTACAGAAGTTGTCCATGTTTATAGTGAGAAGAATAGGAATAATAATGTAATATATTCCGGCACTTTTGTGGCGTCTGTGGTTGAGTTGTGGGATGATTAGCCCATTAATCTTGGGGGTGGTAATGGGGAAATTAACAGTCTTACTTCTGATTTTACTTGGTTGGCTACAATATTCATTGTGGTTAGGTAAAAATGGTATCCATGATTACAACAAAGTAACTCAAGAAGTTGAATCTGCATTGGCGCAAAATACGCAACTAAAAGAGCGTAATGATCGTCTATTTGCAGAGATTGATGACCTCAATGGCGGGCAAGAAGCGTTAGAAGAACGTGCTCGTAGTGAATTAGGAATGATAAAGCCTAATGAGACATTTTTCCGTATTGTGAGTGATAAATCTCAACCACGTCGTTAATTTATTGAATTAATAGTGTGTCCTGATACAAATATCATAATGAACATAACAAACTCTACTCTTCCTATTGTTGCCGTTATTCCTGCAGCTGGTATTGGAAGCCGAATGCAATCAGTCTGCCCAAAACAATATTTGAAGATTGGCGGATTGACTATTCTTGAACATACCATTAATGCGCTATTAAAACACCCACGTATAACGCGAATTATCGTGGCGATCAGTCCTAATGACAGCTATTTTCACTCTTTACCTTTAGCGCAAGATGAAAGAATAATTACGGTTAATGGTGGTGGCGAACGCGCTGACTCTGTCTTGTCAGGTTTAGAGTATGTCACCCAGCATTTTTCTGAAAATACCTGGGCGTTAGTTCATGATGCAGCAAGACCTTGCCTGCACTTTGGCGATCTTGATCATCTTATTACATTAATTGATGAAAACGTTATGGACCCACAATTTTGCGGTGGCATTCTTGCGACGCCTGTTCGCGATACAATGAAACGTAGTCATCAACAAGATAATCATATTGAACAAACAGTCGAAAGAACAACCCTATGGCATGCTTTAACGCCACAATTTTTTCCTGCATTGCTATTAAAACAAAATATAGAGAATGCGCTCGCACAAAAAGCAACGATCACTGATGAAGCCTCCGCGATGGAGTTTGCTGGATATGAACCTTTATTAGTTAAAGGTCGTGCAGATAATATCAAAGTTACTCAGCCAGAAGATTTAGCGCTTGCAGAGTTTTTCCTCTCACGTCAAATCACCAGTATAAGGAACACATAATAAAATGAGAATTGGACACGGTTACGACGTACATAAATTTGGTGGCGAAGGTCCTATTATTATTGGCGGCGTCAGAGTTCCTTATGAACAAGGGTTGTTAGCTCACTCTGACGGCGATGTTGTATTACATGCGGTTACAGATGCTATTTTAGGCGCGGTAGCGATGGGCGATATTGGCACATTGTTTCCTGATACTGATCCGGCATACAAAGGTGCAGATAGTCGTGTACTCCTTCGAGAAGCTTTCTCTCGTGTAAGAGCAAAAGGTTACCGAATTGGTAATTTAGATGTCACGATTATTGCGCAAGCCCCCAAAATGCTACCTCATACACCGCAAATGCGAGTCAATATCGCTGAAGATCTTCATTGCCATGTTGATGATATCAATGTGAAAGCGACCACAACAGAAAAACTTGGATTTGTTGGTAGAAAAGAAGGCATTGCCTGTGAAGCCGTTGTTTTATTAATGAAAGAGTCATTACCTGAATGAGTGATTTACCCGAGCTCCATTGGTTACATGGAAAACCACAAGCAACAGGCTTACTAAAGTCAATTCCTGAAGATTTTATTGTCTGTGAAGATCTTGGTTTCACCCTTGATGGTGAAGGCGAGCATGTCATGGTGAAAATCAGAAAAATAGGTTGTAACACGGCTTTTGTTGCTGAAAAATTGGCAAAGTTTGTTGGGATACATCCTCGTGATGCTAGTTACGCCGGACTAAAAGACAGAAATGCTGTTACTGAACAATGGTTTTGCCTGCGAATGCCGGGTAAAGAGATGCCTGATTTTAGTCAGTTTGTTTTAGAGGGTTGCGAAATTCTAGAAACGACTCGTCAACAACGTAAATTACGTATAGGAACGCTAAAAGGTAATCACTTTACATTAGTGTTACGAGAAATTTCTGATCGCAATTTTGTTGATACTCGATTAGCGCAAATAAAAGCGAAAGGTATTCCTAACTACTTTGGTGCTCAACGATTTGGTCGTAATGGTGAGAATTTACGCCAAGCTATGCGTTGGGCAACGGACGAAATCCGTGTAAAAGAACGAGGAAAACGTAGTTTTTATCTCTCAGCAGCCCGCAGTGCGATGTTTAATCATATCGTCAGCAAAAGATTGGAATGTGATTTATATTCAAAAGTAATGCTTGGTGATGCAATGCAACTTCATGGCAGAGGGAGTTGGTTTGTTGTTGATGAAGCCGAACTGGCTCAAACACAAACTCGTTATGAAGAGCATGATGTTCATATTACGGCGCCTTTGCCGGGTAAAGGTGATTTAGGTACACAATCACAAGCATTGGATTTTGAAACTGAAAATCTGGCAGAATATGAAGCCTTCTGGTCGCTGGCTCGACAAGAACGCGTTGATAATGCAAGACGTGCTATCAATGTATTACCAGAAAATATGTCATGGAATTGGGGTGACGACACCACTGTTTCGCTGTCATTTTTTTTACCCGCAGGAAGCTTTGCAACTAGCGTTGTACGTGAATTAATTTTATTAGGGAATGATGATGCTGAAAATATTGGTGAGTAATGACGATGGGGTAATGGCTAAAGGGATACAGACTCTCGCTAAAGCATTGCGCCAGCGTTATGATGTACAAGTTGTTGCACCGGATCGCAATCGTAGTGCTGCGTCTAATTCTTTAACCATTGACAGACCTCTACGTAAGCAAGAGCTTGAAAATGGGGATATTGCGATTGTTGAGGGAACACCAACAGATTGTGTTTATCTTGGTGTAAACCATTTAGTGCGTCCTCGCCCTGATATTGTGGTTTCTGGTATTAATCATGGTCCTAATTTGGGGGATGATGTTATTTATTCAGGAACTGTTGCAGCAGCAACCGAGGGACGTTTTTTAGGTTTACCTGCCATTGCCGTTTCACTTGATGGTGAAACACACTTTGAGACAGCGGCTCAAGTGACTTGTGACGTCTTAGCAATGTTACAACAGGTACCGTTAAGAGCAGGAAATATTCTCAATATTAACGTACCAGATATTCCTCTTGATGAAGTAAAAGGTTTTCGTATTACACGTTGTGGTAGCCGTCATGCTTCACAACATGTTTATACTCATACCGATCCTAGAGGAAATAGTCTTTATTGGATTGGGCCTCCAGGTGAAAAAAATGATATAGGACCTGATACAGATTTTGCTGCTGTTGACGAAGGTTATGTTTCGATAACCCCATTACACGTCGATTTAACAGCCTATAAAGCACTCGATTTACTACAAGATTGGTTAAATAAAGCAGAGGTCAAAAAAACATGTTAAGTCGGTCAATGAAAGACTTACTGACAATGTTAAAACAGCATGGCATCAAAGATGAGAGCCTGTTGGAAGCAATGAGTAAAGTACCAAGAGAGCTTTTTATTGATGAAGCGCTTTCTCATAAGGCTTATGAAAATACCGCTTTGCCTATTGGCAATGGGCAAACTATTTCACAGCCTTATATTGTTGCCAAAATGACAACGCTACTGGAATTACAAAATACCGATTCTGTATTAGAAATTGGTACAGGTTCGGGATATCAAACGGCAGTATTAGCAAATTTAGTCCATCATGTTAGTTCCGTTGAGCGTATAAAGATATTGCAATGGCAAGCTAAACGACGTTTTAAACATCTTGATTTACATAATATCTCGACACGCCATGGTGATGGATGGGAAGGTTGGTCATCAAAAGCCCCTTTTAATGCCATAATAGTGACAGCATGTGCAACAGAAGTACCACAACAGTTATTGATGCAGCTAGCCGATGGTGGCAGGATGATAATACCTGTTGGTGAGCAACAACAAATACTGAAGTTTATCAGACGTTTAGGTAATGATTTTCACTATCAATCTATAGAAACTGTTAGATTTGTTCCTTTAATTGCCGGCGAGTTAGCATAACTTCCAGATAAATCTGACCGTTTTTTATTACTGCTTTTTAATAGCTTGTCGTAATCTGCACTAATAAATGAAACATTTTCAAAAAATTGCAGTCTTTTTGTTTAACTCGACAAATTGCTAGATGCTAATGCCTTTTTAAAGGGAGAAGGAAGTATGAATTCAGAAAGCCCAATTAAGCATATCCGCTGGGCAATCATGTGTTCGGTAATTGGATTTGCATTAACAGGCTGTGCAGACACACCTTATCGTCCTGCACCAATTACCTCTGTAAATGATAGCTCTTCAAATAATACGGTATCAACCGCACCTGTGATGACAAACAGTAATGCGACACCTATTGAAAGAACTACCCCCTTACAATCATCACCTCCTCCTTCTATTAAGGTGAACTCCGCTTCGTCTAATGGAGGCATGAGTCAACCTCAAAGCCAGCCTCGCACTCAAACGTCAGTTGCCGCTCAAAATGTAAGTACGGATGGATCTGGACGCATTGTGTATAACCGTAATTACGACAGTATTCCGAAAGGAAACTACAACGGTAATACATATACCGTAAAACGTGGTGATACTATGTTCTATATCGCTTGGATAACTGATAGTGATGTAAAAGAACTAGCATCAATGAATAATATCCCAGAACCTTATAGCTTAAATGTAGGACAGGTGCTGAATATTGGTAACCGTCAGGTCAATACGGGAACCAATACTAATGTCAATACATCGGTTATTAATCAATCAAGTAGCGCTGGTGTTCAAACGGCACAGACTAAACCAACAAACAATGGTGCTATGGGACCATTGATTACTAAACCCGCAACAACACAACCAAAGACAACGACTCCGCCACCAACAACAAATACTACAACTGCAGCAACACCAGCACCAACGGCGACTTCGGGTAAGTGGATTTGGCCTGCACAAGGTAATATTATTGAAAATTATTCAAGTGCACCGGGTGGCAATAAAGGTATTGATATCGGTGGTACAAAAGGCTCACCAATCGTTGCAACGGCTGCGGGTAAAGTGGTTTATGCAGGTAGCGCATTACGCGGTTACGGTAACCTCGTTATCATTAAGCATAATGACGAATACCTCAGTGCATATGCACATAACGACACCATTTTGGTACGTGAACAGCAAAATGTGAATGCGGGTCAGCAAATTGCCACAATGGGTAGTTCTGGAACCAGCTCTGTCCGCCTACACTTTGAGATCCGCTATAAAGAAAAATCACTCAACCCAATGAGTTATTTACCTAAAAAATAGATAAGTCTTTTTTTACACGTATAGTGAATAATCCTAAAATTAAGCCCTCTCCTTTACAAAAAGGAGAGGGCTTTTTCTTACCTGTAATTAATTAAAATATTGAAACAAAATAAATTTTATCTAAGTATAAGTGCTTATTTAAAGATCATTAAAAATGAGAGGTTAATATAAAATTATAGATAACGTTAAATTAGACGGTTGATTCTCAACCAATGAATGCGTATGCTAAAAATTGTTATATAAAAAATGAATAAAGATTCGTGGCTATTAAAAGATGGGCTATAGAATAATTCCTTGTTTAAATAGGTTTTTTCTTTATTAGATTATCTTTTTAATAATAGTACATAATAGAAATTATTGGGTATTATTTTATTATTATGGGTTTTTATTTGTTTTTTTAGATGCAAATAGTCACAAGTAGCGCATTAAATGGAGTAATTTTACGTATAGATAAATGTACGTAAAATATAATAAAAAAACTGTTAATAGCCTGCACTCAATAGTTAAGTTATATATTGAATAAAGAAAGAATAAAATTAACAGTAAAATAGATTATGTTATCTTTTATTTTGTAATTCGTTACAAGGGAAAATCAGTAAACCCGTTGTGTCGTGACACAGCGATAAACTGGTAAACAGACTTTAATCATGAGTCGTTTACCTAAATTATCAAGGGTAGGAGCAGCTGATGAGCCAAAGTACGCTAAGAGTAGACGAGTTATATACAGATGAAATTGAAGAGAACATGGAAGAGTTCGACGAAGTTGCTGCAAAAGAGGCAGAAAATGAGTCTGATGCTCAAGATGAAATTGAACTTATTGAAGGAGTCAACCAGCGTGCGCTCGATGCAACTCAGCTTTATTTAGGAGAAATTGGTTATTCTCCGTTGCTGACCGCTGAAGAAGAAGTTTTCTTTGCCCGCAGAGCGTTGCGAGGTGATATTCCTTCAAGACAACGAATGATAGAAAGTAACCTACGTTTGGTTGTTAAGATCTCTCGTCGTTATACAAACCGAGGTCTTGCCCTGCTTGATTTAATTGAAGAAGGAAACTTAGGACTTATTCGTGCTGTTGAAAAATTCGATCCTGAAAAAGGTTTCCGTTTTTCAACTTATGCGACATGGTGGATACGTCAAACTATTGAACGTGCCATTATGAACCAGACTCGTACTATCCGCCTTCCTATTCATATTGTTAAAGAGTTGAATGTTTATTTAAGAACGGCAAGGGAATTAGCACACAAACTCGATCATGAGCCGAGTGTTGAAGAAATTGCACAAACATTAGATAAACCCGTTGAAGATGTCAGTAAGATGCTACGTTTAAACGAACGTATTACTTCTGTTGATACCCCAATTGGGGGTGATTCAGATAAAGCATTACTTGATATTATCTCTGACGAAAATGAAGAAGGACCGGAAGCAACAATTCAAAACAATAACCTCAAGGAAAATATCATAAAGTGGTTATTTGAATTGAATCCGAAGCAACGTGAAGTATTAGCACGTCGTTTTGGGTTATTAGGTTATGAAGCAGAAACTTTAGAAGATGTTGGTAGAGAGATTGGTCTGACAAGAGAAAGGGTTCGCCAAATTCAAGTTGAAGGACTACGTCGCTTAAAAGACATTCTACAAAGTCAGGGGTTATGTATTGAAGCACTTTTCAAAGCATAGTTAGTCACCTATTTTCTGTTTATAGCTTTAATTGACATATTGTTATTATCAAAGCCGATTAGTGAATTGACTAATCGGCTTTTCTTTATCTTGTATTATGCGATTCAAAACGATAAAACAAGAACGCAGTCTTGCACCTCGTTAGCCTGATGAAAGTGATAAAGGAAGATATGAAAGATTATTTTTTAAACGTTAAATTAGAACGTTGCGATTTTAACCAAAGTGAGATCTCTCCGAAAGGTATGGTGAGATTAATCGCATCAGGTAAAAACTTTTATCTCAATGACGCTGATTTTGCTAATTCTCAAGATTTTCTTAAACGACTAAAACAAGATGATGAGCTTAAAATCTGTGCCGAGTTATTGAAAGATGGCAGTTTCTGGGTGCAATGGATTTATCATGATACAAAAGGAAGGCTTGANACTAAAACAAGATGATGAGCTTAAAATCTGTGCCGAGTTATTGAAAGATGGCAGTTTCTGGGTGCAATGGATTTATCATGATACAAAAGGAAGGCTTGAGCCTGAAAGAAAATTCACACTAACAGCAAAACAACAAAAATGGTTATTACTTGCGTTTATTCTTACCGTAATAGGGGGGGGATGGAGTTATTATTCACTGCTCTATCTAGACGTTAATTTCCTTATCGTCGTTTCCATGGTGATTTCATTTGGTGCTGTAATGGTCGGGGTGAGTTATATCGGAGAGAAAGTCTATCGCTATTTTCAGCGTACCAGACCGAAACATAGAAAGAGAATAAAGGCGTTAGATAACGTTATCGCTAAGCAAGATATCATTGCGCCTGATGGCGAACAACTGATTATTCCACACATAAAAACAGTTTCATTGCCAAAACGTATTACTCGTAAAAATCCAACTTTTCATATAAAAGACAACAAGGTACAACGAGTTAGAGGAAAAATAAAACTTCATCATGTTGATAGAATAAAAATACATTCCCGCAATAGCGAAACTGTAATAATGCAAATATCCTGTCTAATTGATAAACATCCTTTTGTATTCAGTTATAGAGAGCGCTTATTTTATTCTGATCATAATTTGTTTCTTGCTGATGGTGATGATGTTGAATTATTTTTTTGGCAGGCTGAAGATAAGAACTCAGGACCTATTGTCTTGGGCGTTTATAATCATACAGATAATGGCGCTTATTCAATTTCAGGACAAATGTATATTGGGCATCAACGCACTAAGCGTTTATCGTTGTTAATTACAGGATTAATCAGTGCCTTTATTTTCTCAATTTTTACTATTTTGTCTATTTCAGATGTTTACGATAATGGTAATTATTGGGATAAATGGGATTGGTTTTTTATTGGTGATACCTTTTTAGGAATGGGGATCATCTTCAGCTCTATTATCACCGGGTTTGCTTTTTTAATTGCCTTATTTTCAAATCTTTATATTTTGTTATCCCAAAAAGGGAATAGTAGTTATCAAACCTATTTTTTACTTCAACAGCAATGTGTTGAAAATAAAAGAACGGTTTATATTACGGAGTTAAGTCAATGAATCCTTTTTTCCGTAAGCCTTTCATTATTATTACTAGCTTATTTATTTTAAGCTTACTGCTTTTTTATGGTGTGCTTTTTCATGGTTTTGCCTCTAAGTGGCAATGGAAAAATGAAGACTCTCCTGAGTTATCTTCATATCCTTATTCTCGTTATGATTGGCGTCAAACTTTTAATGCACCAAGTGGCATTCTAATTAAAACCGAATCCGATCAGGGGCGATATGACGTCGATATTTATGGGCGACTTCATCGCCAAGATAACCAGAGAAAATATACACTGTACTTTTCTGATAAAGAAGGCACCCGCTTTGTATCACAAGGTCAAGGTAGCTTTTATAACGCTTATTGTATTACTGAAAAATGTGTTTTATTTACAGAGCAGGGACGGCAAGTGATGAACTTAGCCAAATTTATGCTTGATGATTTAATTCCTTGGCAAGAGAATCAAAATGGTTATTATCGTTTCCCTTTAGCGCTTATTGGTGGAAAACTATTATATTCAGAGGCAACATCGCAATTAGTATTAGTTGATAATAAAACGATAATGACAAGTTTAGATGACGGGGAAAGTTGGGAATATGCTATTAATACAGAAGATTTGGTGAAGCAGTATTATGCCGAAGATTTTGGTGAGTTTACACAATTTCATTATGCCCTTTCAGGTGATTCTCTTGTTATCTTTTACAATCATCATTACACAACCAACACGTTAGAAATCACGCTAAATTTAGTCAATAAAGAAGTGACAAAAACACGTTGGCTACCATTGCGAGTTAAAGAAGTGGCTCAAAATGATAAAGGCGACACCTATCTGATTACTCAACATGCTTATCGAGATCTCTATTCTGTTGTTCGGCGTCAAATTGATGGGAATTTAATGACTTTCTATGAAAGTGGCTATAAATATTTAAGTGGTTTGATGATAAGTCATGATTCTTTAATTTTAAATAGAGGTCGTAATGATGATGAAATCACGTTAGTTTTCTCATTTAAAACAAAAAGTTATGCATATTATGAAAAAGTTACTGATGATATGATGTTTAATCCAGCATTGTCTGTATTTATTCGTTTATTTGAACGCTATGGTGATGAAGATACGTTGTTACTATTCGGTGAACGTTTAAAATATAGCCATGCTTTAATTAATTAAAGTAAGTATTCTCCTTTGATTAAATGTTATAAAAATGGCGCTGTGGAATAAACATAGCGCCATGTTTCATTTTTATCATTATGACTTATTTTGTCATCTCTTTTAAACGATAAAGTTGTTCTAAGGCTTGTCGAGGTGTTAGTGCATCAGGATCGATTTTATCCAATGCTAATTCAATCTCTGAAGGCTCGGCTTCGGTTAATAACATCAGTTGTGATGTTTCAACATGACCGGAGCCAGAGTTACCTGATAGCATTTCAAGCTCTTTTAATTTTTGTTTAGCGCGACGGATCACCTCTTTGGGTACGCCCGCTAATGATGCTACGGCTAAACCATAGCTTTTACTTGCGGCACCTTCTTGGACGCTATGCATAAAGGCAATTGTGTCACCATGTTCGACGGCATCTAAGTGAATATTTGCTGTCCCTTCTAATTTCTCTGGTAAGGTCGTCAATTCAAAATAGTGGGTTGCAAAGAGTGTCATTGCTTTAATGCGATTTGCTAAGTTTTCAGCGCAAGCCCAAGCTAGAGATAATCCATCATAAGTGGATGTACCTCGACCAATTTCATCCATTAACACCAAGCTATTTTCCGTTGCGTTATGCAAAATATTGGCAGTTTCTGTCATTTCAACCATAAAAGTAGAACGTCCAGAAGCAAGATCATCAGAAGCCCCCACACGCGTAAAGATACGATCGACCGGACCAATTAAGGCTTTTTCAGCGGGTACAAAGCTCCCTATATAAGCAAGTAACGTAATTAATGCGGCTTGGCGCATATAAGTACTTTTCCCCCCCATATTAGGGCCTGTAATAATCAATAAGCGACGCTGAGGTGCTAATTGTAATGGGTTTGAAATAAAGGGTTCGCTAAGGACTTGTTCAACAACAGGGTGACGTCCCCCTGTGATTTGAATACCTGTTTTCTCACTCAATTCTGGGCGAGTATAATTTAATGATTCAGCACGTTCTGCAAGGTTAGAGAGAACATCTGTTTCAGCTAAAGCCTCAGCACTAATTTGTAATGCGGTAAGGTGAGGTAATAGCTTTTCAAAAATCTCCTCATAAAGCATTTTTTCGATAGCTAATGCCTTACCTTTTGAAGTTAATACCTTATCTTCATACTCTTTTAATTCAGGAATGATGTACCGTTCAGCATTTTTCAACGTTTGACGACGAACATAATGCATAGGGACTAAATTGCTTTGTCCACGACTGACTTGAATGTAATAACCATGTACACCATTAAAGCCTACTTTCAGTGTATCAATACCCCATTTTTCACGTTCACGGACTTCAAGTTTATCAAGGTAATCACTTGCACCATCGGCCAATGCTCGCCATTCATCTAATTCGGCATTATAGCCAGAAGCAATAACACCACCATCACGGACTAAGACAGGCGGTGTTTCGACAATGGCATGTTCAAGTAATTCACATAATTCATCGAACTGGCTAATACGCTTTTGTAATTCTTTAATGTAAGGCATATCGGCTTGTTCAAGCACTTGATGAATATCGTGATATTGTTGGAAAGCGTGACGCATACGAGAAAGATCACGAGGGCGTGCTGAACGTAATGCTAAACGCGCTAATACACGCTCTAAATCACCAACTTGGCGTAAAAAAGGCTGCAGTTCAAAATAGAGAGGCTGTAATGCACTAATTGCATCTTGTCGTTTGATAAGTTGTTCACGTTGGCGTAAAGGCGAGTGTATCCAACGTTTCAGCATACGGCTTCCCATTGGGGTAACACAAAGATCAAGTACTGATGCGAGTGTGTTATCCGTACCCCCTGCAAGATTTTGTGTTAATTCGAGATTACGACGAGTTGCCGCATCTAAAATAATTGAATCTTGAGGGCGTTCCATCGTGATGCTACGGATATGAGGCAATGCAGTGCGTTGTGTATCTTTCACATATTGCAATAAGCACCCTGCAGCGCAGAGTGCTAAATGTGCATTTTCAACACCAAAGCCGGTTAAATCACGAGTACCAAATTGCAGATTCAGTTGTTGTCTTGCTGTTTCTGGTTCAAATTCCCAAATAGGGCGACGACGTAGACCTTGCTGACGCTCAATAAGCGCCATCGACTCAAAGGTTTCTGGATAGAGCAATTCGGCTGGATGGGTGCGTTGTAATTCGGCAATCATGCTTTCATTATCTGGCATTTCAGTAACACGAAAACGTCCGGATGTGATATCTAACGTCGCATAGCCAAATGCGCCATTTTTATCTTGCCAAATAGCTGCTAACAGGTTGTCTTGGCGTTCTTCAAGTAAGGCTTCATCAGTGACAGTACCTGGTGTAACAATACGAATAACTTTGCGTTCAACAGGGCCTTTACTGGTTGCAGGATCACCAATTTGCTCACAAATGGCGACAGACTCGCCTAATTGCACCAATTTAGCGAGATAGTTCTCAACGGCGTGATGAGGAACACCTGCCATAGGGATCGGTTGACCAGCAGACTGACCTCGTTTTGTTAATGAAATATCTAATAAGCGAGAGGCTTTTTTAGCATCATCAAAAAACAGTTCATAAAAGTCACCCATACGATAGAACAGTAAGATTTCAGGATGTTCTGCTTTAATCTTAAGATACTGTTGCATCATTGGTGTGTGGGAGTCTAAATGTTGGATGTCAGTCATGTTGTTGTCTGTCTTAACGTATTGAATTTTGAGTTATTTGTGAAAATCTGTTGTAACACCGCATTTCGTTCTATTTCACAAGCTTTGCACGATCATATCACAAGGTTTCAGTCAGTTGTTTTAATGATACAAATATCTTTTTAGACCGAAAGCGAAATAATTATAATCACTACAATAACGTAAAGAAAACCGTATTCGTACCATTCAAATCTCTTTAGCGAGAGAGCAAAATAGCTTATCCACTAAGCAAGTCATTGCAATTATGGATGGAAATGGTCGTATGGAGCGATAATGGCAATCTGTTATTTTAAGCAAATGGCGTGCTAAGTTAGCTTGGTTGCCTGTTGAAACACGTATCCAGCAACATCAAGATAATTATTATCGAGTATTGGGTGAAGCTGACAAATTAAGTGATAGTACCTGCTTTATTGATTTTATATTAAAGCTTATTGTCCAAACGTTAAAAGAAGGAATTAAAAATAGCTAATATAGGGTATCGCTAAACTCTTTAAAAAATATTTATAAATATATAACGTTATATTTAAGTAAATATACCTTATCAATCAGCTCTTAATACTCTTATAAAGAGTATTGTTGCGATATTTCAAATTAATTTAATAAATAATAGTCATTAATTATTAAACTCATTATAGTTTATAGCGAGTTGATTACTTAATAATATAATGAGGGATTATGAAAAAGAGCATATTGGCATCGATAATAAGTCTTTTGTTAATATCAGCAGTCGGTTGTGATAATTCAAATGAAAATTCGAATACAGGAACACCATCGCAAGATAAAAATAAAACAGAGCAAACAACACAATCTAAGCCTGATTCAAAAAATACACAATCTGATGAAGCTTTATTTAGTCAAAAAATTGAAAAAGGTAATTTGTGGTTAGCCACGTTTAACGAAGATTTTGGCACCATTATACAGAAAAAAACGGGCAGAATTTCAGGCACAATTAACATTAATCTTTTAGATAATACGAAAACAGTTTTAACAAGTTTAAGTTCTGACAAAGGTAAAACCATTGATATCACACCTTTTAAAGTGCTTGAGACTGAAACTGATCAAATAAAGAGAATGAAAGCAAGTAGTTCTATCATGTCAGTAAGAAGTACTTTCTCTATGCATTTGAGTGAATCAGGTGCAGAACGCGCTCAAGAATCTTTTGAATTTATGAAAACGCTTTCTCCTACACTTCCAGAATTAGATACTGTAGGTAATGCTTATGGCGAAAGTTATGTTGATTTATATAGAAAATTATTGAAACTTGGTGATTATCTGGTTGTAAAGGAGACTTATCGTCTAGATGATTTTGCACAAGCCAATACGTTGTATGAAGAGGTCAAAAATGCTTACGCCAAACTCGTCGATGAGAAAGAAAAAGCCGCTGAGGCATATGAAAACTATTACCAAGCAATGCATATTGAAGAGCTTGAATTAGTGAAAAAAGAAGGCTTCGTTGTTCGTTATCAAATTATGCAATCCTTGGATACAGTAACCAATACACTTGATTCAATCAATCCCGATAAAGTTGATGTGGCTGCACTCTCTGCTGCAATTACCAAAATTGAAGAACAATCAATTGAATTAGGAAAAGTATTTGGTAATGAAGCATTGTTGAATAAAGAAAATATGAAAGGTACGGATTATTCGGTTAAAGAGTATTTGAAATTATACCAACAACTTGTGATTGAGTTAAAAGTATTAGAGAAAAAACTCAATGAGAATAAAGATATATCAACTAGCATTAATACGATTTCAAATAAATATAAATACTTGATAGAGAATTATAACTCGCTAATAGCAAAATAATATTTACGCTATAAAAATGTAAATCGCACTTTAATAGTGCGATTTTCCTCGCAAAATTTATCTTTTTTACTTTGTTTTATTAAACATTAAATGATTGTTAGAAAAAGATGAGCCAAACTGATGCTCAGAAGAGTCTTGAAATAGAGTGGAATGCTAGGAAAAAAAGATTAAGGATGTAATCTATCTTTATATAATAAAAATTATAAGTTAATGATAAGTATTCATTCTTATTTTAGAACCTTAATTTATTAAAATTGCACTATTTATTTTACTCTTTGGCTAAATTTTACTGATAAGAAAATGTATTTTTATCAGTGCAATATAGGACTATCTATATGGACGTACTGCGTTTTTTACTTTCCCTCCCTTTTAAACTGCTCCGTTTATTGGGGTGGATCATTGTTTTTTGTATTCGTCTTTTAGAGAAGATACTCAGCCCATTCATAGGGCAAATACAATGGAGTACGCCCATTTGGATTGACTTTGTTACCCGCCATTTGCGAAAGATTGAAAATGGTATAGTCGGTCACCCTAAAACCGCATTAGGCTCTATTATCTTTCTTATTTTTGCATCATTTGGCAGCTATTACGGTTATCACAGTTATCTCAATCGACCTGTTCCTATCGATGTTGCGCCCGTCATTGTACAAAATGTTAATGTGAAACTTATAGCGCCAGCACAAATCGATTATGCCAATGATAACCCGCAATCACAGAAAATCATTTTATCTTTTTCTCGCTCTGCGGCACCGATTACGCTTATTGATAAAGAAGTAACTGAAGGTGTGACTTTAACACCGGCGATTGAAGGTAACTGGCAGTGGCAAAATGGCTCAACCCTTGTTTTTACAGCCAAAAAGCCTTTTGCGATGGGCAGTGAATATAAAATTCAGCTTGATGAAACTAAATTATTAGCACCACAGTTTTCATTAAAATCAAACAAGTATGAGTTTAAAACAACACCTTTCGATTACAGCTTAGGAAAGAGTGAGTTTTATCAAGATCCTCAAAACCCATCTCAAAAACATGCCATAATCAAGATCTCTTTTAATGCTCCTGTCGATATTCAGAGTTTTGAAAAGCGCCTTTCAATGAGATATGGCGATAATGAAAAACTGAAATATGCCATCAATTACGATAATAAAAAATTAACGGCTTGGGTTCACTCTGAACAATTAGCGTTAAAAGATATTAATAGTAAGGTCTTCCTTAAAATTGAACCGGGTATTGCGACAACAGTAACTGCTAATACAACATCAAAAGAAAAAACATATCATGTTGAGATCCCGAGTCTATATAGCCTTAATGTTTCCAATATAGAAAGTGAACTGGTTGAGTCTGAAAATGGAAAAGATGCGCGGGTACTTATTATTTCATTAAGTGATGAATTAAATGAAAAAGAGATAAAAAATGAAGTGTCTGCATGGTTATTGCCTCAACACAATTTAGAATTAGAAAATACCGACATTCGCCAAGATGAAGACGATTATTACGATTGGAACCTGAATGATGTCAGTAAAACTATTCTTGCTCAGTCAGAGAAGCTAACGCTTGAGATGAATGATAATGAACAAGAAAATCAAGCTACTTTTGCTTTTAAATACAATGCGCCAGCTTATCGCCACATATTAGTTAAAATCCCTAGAGGGATAATATCTGTGGGTGGATACCAATTAAAAGAAGATCGTTATCAAATTGTCAGTGTGCCTGATTATCCGCAAATGCTGAACTTTGTTTCTGAAGGTGCTTTGCTTTCTATGACGGGCGATAAGCAGATCACTGTTTCTGCTCGTAATCTACCGGGGCTACAACTTGATATAAAACGAGTTATTCCAAGTCAGTTACAACACATCGTTTCTTTTAAAGATAAATATTTTACATCGACAAACTTTAACCGCCTTAATGATGAATATTTTACTGAGCATTTTACGTATCAAACAGCACTAAATAATGAAAATAAAGGTGAAGTTCAATATAAAGGTATTGATTTAAGTCGTTATTTATCTGCTGATCCTAATGCTAAGCGTGGAATATTTTTATTAAAACTGACTTCTTGGGAACCGAATAAAGCATCAAGAGCAGACGATGAAGACGAAGAGTATGATGAAGATGACGAAGTTTCTGATACACGCTTTGTTGTTGTCACCGATTTAGGGATCATTGCTAAATCATCGATTGATGGTTCTCGAGATGTATTCGTACAATCTATTTATAACGGTGCGCCTGTTAGCGATGCAAAAGTCTCTGTTATTGCTAAAAACGGAACAACGTTATTGAGTAAAACGACGAGCACTGATGGTCATGTCGCTTTCCCTAATCTTAAAGATTTTAGAAATGAGCAGACCGCCGTTCTCTTTTTAGTTGAAAAAGAGGGTGATATTTCGTTTTTACCAACAAATGCTTATTACGATAGACAACTTAGCCTTTCTCGCTTTGATATCTTTGGTGATGATACTCCAAGAGACCCTCGTACTCTCGATAGTTTCTTATTTTCTGATAGAGGCGTTTATCGGCCGGGTGAAACCTTCAATATCGGTCTAATTACTCGTACTTTTGACTGGAAAACAGCCCTTGAAGGTATACCTTTACGCGTTGAAATTCGAGATCCTCGTAATACATTGATGTTCAATCAATCTATGGTATTAAACGAGTTTGGTTTCAACGAATTAAGCTATACCACATCAGAAAACTCGCCTACTGGAGATTGGAATATCTATCTCTATTTAGTCGGTAAAAATAATGAAGATGCCAGTTTATTAGGCAGTACAACGGTTGTGGTTAAAGAGTTTGAACCCGACTTACTTAAAGTCGCACTCAATCTGACGCCAGATAGGCAACAAGGATGGGTGAAACCATCTGAATTAAAAGCTTCAATAGATGTACAAAATTTATTTGGCACTCCAGCACAAGATAGACGTGTTGTTTCCAAATTAACCTTAAGACCTATTTATCCTAATTTTTCACGCTATTCTGATTATCGTTTTTATGAAAATCGTCGTAATCACGACAGCTTTGAAACTGATTTAGAAGAAACAACAACGAATGCAGAGGGGGGCGCTGAGATTGATTTAGGGTTAACATCTTATGATGATGCTACTTATCAATTACAACTTATCTCTGAAGCGTTTGATGCGGGGAGTGGTCGTTCTGTGACGGCAGCTGCGCGTGTTATGGTATCTCCTCATGATTATCTGATTGGTGTAAAAGCAGATGGGACGCTTGACTATATTAATCAAAATGCACAGCGCAACCTCAAGTTTATTGTGATTGATCCAACATTAAAGCAAATTGCTCAAGAGGCATTAACGTTAGAACGCTATGAGCAAAAATACCTCTCTGTTTTAACTCGACAAAATTCGGGTGTTTATAAATATCAATCTAAACTCAAAGAAGTGTTTATTGATGATGTCCCACTTTCTATTGATGAGAATGGAAGCTCTTTTGCATTAGAAACACAAACACCAGGGAACTTTGTATTATTAGTCAAAAATAAAGAGGGCAGTGTACTTAATCGCATTAATTATACTGTTGCAGGTCATGCAAATGTGACTCGTTCACTTGATCGCGAAGCAGAGTTACAGCTCACTTTAAATAAAGATACATATAAAGCTGGTGAAGAGATCGAAATTGCCATCAATGCCCCTTATGTTGGTAGCGGTATTATTACGATAGAAAGGGACAAAGTGTATTCTTGGCAATGGTTTACATCATCAACAACAAATTCGGTACAAAAAATCCGAGTTCCTGCGCAATTGGAAGGTAATGGCTACATCAATGTTCAATTTGTTAGAGATATAAACTCTGATGAAATATTCATGAGTCCACTTAGTTATGGGGTGGTGCCGTTTAAAGTCAGCCGTGAAAATTTCCAAGCCCAAATCGAATTAGAGTCACCGGATGTTATTAAACCGGGTGATACCTTACCGATTACGGTAAAAACAGATATCTCACAACAAGTTGCTGTTTTTGCTGTTGATGAAGGTATCTTGCAAGTCGCTCGATATAAATTAAAAGATCCATTGGATTACTTCTTCCGTAAACGCGCATTAGAAGTTGAAAGCACGCAAATCCTGGATCTTATTCTGCCGGAATTTAGCAAAATGATATCACTGGCTTCAGCGCCGGGGGGGGATGCGGGAGAAGGTGTTGACCTCTATTTGAATCCATTTAAGCGTAAGAAAGAAGCGCCTGTTGCTTATTGGTCTGGTATTACGGAAGTCGATGGCGAAGCGGTTTTTAACTACAAAGTGCCAGCGTATTTTAATGGCAAAATAAGAGTCATGGCAGTATCTGTAACACCAAATCGTATTGGGAATACGCAACGCTATACGACTGTACGCGATGACTTTGTATTAAGTCCTCATATTCCTACAACTGTGGCACCTAATGATGAATTTGATGTCACTTTAGGTATTGCAAATAACCTGAGTGATCTTAATGGTGTTGCAACAAAACTCGATGTGACGATAACACCTGACCCTCAATTAGAGGTTATCGGACAGAACCGTTATCAACTGACATTAGGTGAGAAAAAAGAAACGGTAGTTTCCTTTAGATTGAAAGCCAAATCACAATTGGGCAATGGCGCTATTACATTTTCAGTGAATACTGACGGCAAAGTTACTCAAAGGACAGTGGCTCTCTCTATTCGCCCAGCTTCAGCTTATCGTACTCAATCAAGCTTAGGGCGTATGGATGGTAAAGAGCAGAGTGTGACGTATATTCGACAAATGTATGATGAATATGCGAAAAGGGATGCGCGTGTTTCTTACTCGCCTTTAGTACTAAGCAGTGCATTGGCACAATATCTTGCTAATTATCCTTATAATTGTTCAGAGCAAATAACAAGTCAGGCAATACCGTTGTTATTCCACCAACGTAATCCTGAAATGAAGGCGATATATTCACAAGATAAAATTAATACTCAGCTTGAACAGACTATGGCGACACTACTGACTCGTCAAAATGGTCAAGGTGCCATTGGAACATGGCGTTCAACGCCATCGACTGATCCATTTGTGACTTTATATGTTGTTCAATTTTTAATTGAGGCACAAGAAGCGAATTACCCTGTATCTGAAACACTTTTACGGTCATCCAACGAATATTTAACTAAGCTTGCCGTCAATGCCGGATTAAATAATCAAGATGAACTTAGAATGCGTGCTTTTGCTGTTTATTTATTAACACGTCAAGGTAAGGTGACTACGGGAGAAATTGCGGCTATTCAAACGCGAATGCAAAAAAATTATCCAAAAACATGGCAGAGTGACTTAGGCGCTTTATATTTAGCGGCTTCTTACAAAATGCTGAAAATGGATAAACAAGCAGATGAATTATTAAAACCTACATGGCAAGAGCTAAGCAAAGCTTATAGCAAAGCGTGGTGGTCACATAACTATTTAGATCCCCTGATCCAAGACAGTACAAGGCTGTATTTGATTGTGAAACACTTCCCCGAAAAAGCGGGAGATATTCCGCCACAACTACTGGAAAATATGGTAATGAGCTTTAAGGATGAGCGCTATACCACGCAATCCTCGGCAATGAGTATCTTGGCATTAGAGCATTACACTAAACAGATCCAAAATATGACAACACCGACACAACCATTAACCGTGAGTGTCAAAAGTGGTGAAAACCCACCTGTTGTTATTTCCTCTATGACAAATGCCACAGCGATAGGTCAGTTTAAAGCGGGTATTAAAGAGATCTTATTTAATAATCCAACGAATAATGCGGCTTGGTATGTTGTCACACAATCTGGTTTTGATAGCGAACAACCTAAAGAAGCACTTTCACGAGGATTAGAAATTTCTCGTGATTACGTGAATGAAAAAGGTGAGGTTGTTAATAGTACAACCTTAGGTGAAAAGCTTTATGTACATATAAAAATCAGAGCGAATGCAAAACAAGGTGTGAATAATGTTGTGCTGGTGGACCTACTTCCCGGTGGTTTTGAAGCCGTACAACAATCAATGGATGATGTGGATAACCCAGAAGTCGAATGGTTATCGCCAACGGGTACTAAAGGCACTCGCTGGTCACCAGAATACAGTGATATTCGAGAAGATCGCGTCATTATTTATGGTACTGCAACTCAACAAGTACAAGAGTTTGTTTACCAAATTAAAGCCACTAATTCGGGAATATTTTCTATACCGCCAGCATTTGCAGAAGCTATGTATGACAGGGAAATACAAGCATTAGCGATTGGTAAAGGCGTTATGACTGTCAATAAACCGATGCAAAATAATGGCAATGTAAAATGAAATTAGTTTGGATTTCAGACGCGTGTTTCTGGTTGCTTTAGAATGACGAGAAGCAAGCGAGTTTTACAAAATATATTGATGGGGGGCTTTTTAATCGCCCTCTTTTGTGTGGGATTTCGCCTTTTTCCACACCCAGCATTATCAGAAGGTTTTTTATCTTCAACGGCATATTATGATAGCAATGGAAATTTACTCCGTTTAACACTGGCTAATGATGAGCGCTATCGGTTGTGGACAGATTTAGAGGATATTGCGCCCTTGATGATAGATAGTGCCATGCGATATGAAGATCGCTGGTTCTATTATCATGCTGGATTTAATCCTTACAGCTTAATTCGAGGTTTTTTTGTTAGTTATGTTTATGGTGAGCGATTGCAAGGTGGTTCGACAATTACCATGCAACTGGCTCGTATGCACTGGCAATTAAATACACGTACAGTAGGGGGTAAATTAGTTCAGGTATTACGCGCTATTCAATTAGAACTCAGTTATTCAAAACATGATATTTTAGAAGCCTATTTTAACTACGCTCCTTATGGACGAAATATAGAGAGCATTGGTGCTGCAAGCTTAATTTATTTTAATAAACATCCTAAAGAATTAACATTACCGGAAGCGTTAACACTTGCTGTATTACCTCAATCACCGAGTTATCGAATCGAGCCAAATAGTGACGGCATTAGCCTTTCTTTGATGAAAACGCGTAATCAGCTTTATGATTATTGGTTGGAAGAATATCCTAGCGATGCTGATTTATCCGCACTGTTTCAATTGCCACTTCGACTACGTCAGCCGGAAAAAATGCCTTATATCGCCCCTCATTTTATCGAGCAAATTGAAAAACAGGAAAAGTTTAATCCAAGAAAACCCACAGATATCGTCACAACGATTGATCTTCCATTACAACTCTTAGTTGAGAAACAAGTTGATGCATTTATTGAACGAAATAGACACCTAGGTGTTAAAAATGCTTCTGTGATCCTGGTTGATACACGAGATATGGGCGTTAAAGCGTTGGTTGGTTCGGCTGATTATTATAATGTTGATATTCATGGGCAAGTTAATGGTACTAATGCGAAGCGTTCACCGGGGTCAACATTAAAACCTTTTATCTATGCATTAGGATTAGAACAAGGGATTTTACATCCTCGAACAATTTTAAAAGATGTACCTTCTACCTTTGGTAGTTATGCGCCAGAAAACTTTGATTTACGTTTTTTAGGGCCTATTTCTGCCACTCAAGCGTTAAATTACAGCCGAAATATCCCCGCAGTGTCGATCGCCTCTCAATTGAAAAATCCGACGCTTTACCAGTTTCTACAAATGTCAGGTATCAGCAATATGGCGAGTGAGAGACATTACGGTCTATCTTTGGTGTTAGGGGGCGGTGAAATTACAGTACAAGAATTAGCGAAGCTCTATGCAATATTAGCCAATCGAGGTCAACTTAAACCGTTAAGAATGCAAAGTACAGATGCTATTGCTAAACCTATTCAGTTATTAAGTGAAGAAGCGAGCTTTATTACACTGGATATGTTAAGCCAACATCGAAGACCTGATGATACTTTGGCACAAAAATCCATGACATTACCGATTTATTGGAAAACGGGCACATCATGGGGATTTCGAGATGCATGGAGTAGTGGAATTTTTGGACCTTATGTTTTAGTTGTTTGGATAGGTAATTTTGATGGTAAAGGGAATAGTGCATTAATTGGCGCTGAAGCCGCTGCCCCTCTATTTTTTAACATTATAGATAATATTGTTGCTGATTATCCGAACTTAAAAGAGCCAAAATTTAAATTTCCTGAAAATATTAAACAAGTCGATATTTGTTTGGCGAGTGGTCATTTGCCTACGCCATGGTGCCAACGTAAAGGTAAAACATGGTTTATTCCCGGAAAATCACCAATTAAAGTTGATACAATTTATCGGCCTCTAGCAATTGATAAAGTGACGGGAGAAGTTGTTTGTCCTCCTTATAATGAAGATCAGGTTAAGATTGAAGTTTTTGAATATTGGCCTTCTGATTTAGCTAACGTATTTGCTCAAGCTGGGCTACCAAAGCGAACACCGCCTTCTACTGCTCATTGTAAAAATGGGGATATGGCTATGACGGGAATACCTCCTCGTATATTATCGCCATTACGTAATACCACTTATACTTTAAGACGCACTTCATCACCACATATATCAATTGTATTTAATGCAACAACAGATAATGACAGCAATATTATTTATTGGTTTGTTGATGATGCTTATTTAGGAAATAGTACAAATCAGCGATCAATAGAGTGGTATCCCAAAGAGAGTGGTCGCTATCGTATTCGCGCAGTAGACGATAAAGGAAGAGCGGATACACGAAATATTCGTGTTGATATTATTGGTATGATTAACAAACAAGAAATCGAAGCACATTAATATTGGCGTTAAAGTTTGTAGGTTTTACTTAATGATTATCTTAACGCCAAAATATTAATTTCTAACGTTATCTTATTCTGACTATTAACTCACTATATTGTTGCGAGATAATTATTAGGTAAAATATTGAAAAATTTATTTTATCTTGTGAGTAAGGAAGAATTAATCAATATGAAAACTCGAATTCTAAAACTAGCCTTATTAGGTGCATTAGCATTACCTTTAGTGGGATGTAGTGATGCAACACCTAGCTGTAATAGTACTGAAGCCAAAAATTTAGTGATTGATATTACAAAAGACGAATTACGCGATCAAAAAATGGCGGCAGTGATCGATCAAATTAAGATCAAAGTAGAAAGCGTACGTACTCGTGAACATGATGAGAAAAGAGATACTTACTCATGTGCTGCCGAACTCTCTTTTGAAGGTGCGGGTGGTAAAAACTCGATCCCTATTACTTATACTATTGAAAGTACTGACGACGGCAAAGAATTTTACGTTAATGTTTTCGGTTTATAATTGATCCAAAGAAAAACCCATAATAAAAAGTAGATATATAAGTAACAGGCCTATATATCTACTTGTAATAAATTACGCTAGATCATCCAGAAACTCAGGGGATGGAACAAAGAATAATGTACCTGTTACAGGGGTACTGAATTTAAGCAATTTATCCGTATGACCTTCGGGTGTACCTGCAAACATATTTTCTAGCATACGGTTAGTTGTTGAAAAATAACGGGCATAGCCAATAAAGTAAGTACCATATTCATTTTGGGATGGATTGGAAAAAGGCATATTGGCTCTGACAATTTTTAAATCTTCGCCATTTTCATTTTGGATATTGGTTACCACATTATGTGAACCAGGTTCTTTTTCTTCATCGGTTAACTCTACATCATTGAATTTGTGCCTACCTATGACTTTCTCTTGTTCAATAAGAGGCTGTTTTTCCCATGCTTCCATATCGTGAATATATTTTTGTACAAAGGCGTAACTGCCACCTGTAAATTCAGGATCTTCATCGCCAATAACGGCATAAGAAGCACGCTCATCTTCATACTCTGGATTTTCAGTTCCATCGACAAAACCAATAATAGAACGCCCGTCAAAATATCTAAATCCATGAACTTCATCAACAGGTGTAACAATATCCTTTAGCTTTTGGCTGATGATAGACGCTAATTCGTAACAGGCTGAAACTTTGAGAGCTCGAATATGGAAAAAAAGATCGCCCGGAGTAGAAACCGCAGTATAAGTGTCACCTTTAATTTCTTTAAAGGTATTTAGCTCTTTGGGTTTTGGCTGATTGGGAAATAATGTAGTCCATGCCTTTGCACCGAATCCCATGACACAACTTGTTTCCAATTCAGGAAAACGTGTTCTCATACTACGTATCAGACCAGAAAAATTATTACAAAAATCGATTAGAATATCGCGGTTTTCAGGTGAGTAGTTGAGGTTAAAAACTAAAAAATAAGCATTCTCACAGGGTGATTTCGTAACATCTTGGTATTTCATAGTGATCCCTAAATGACGAATAGATAAAGAGTAATTAATCTATATTTACAGAATATTATTTTTAGTTTTACACCAAATCCCTCTCTATTACAAAGAGAGGGGTTGGATCTTATTCTGATTTTATGAATAAACAGTATTGTAAAAGCTATTATTTTCTTTTTTATGATGCTAATACACTGTGTTAATTAATATTTTCATGACTTTGATAAACTAAAGAGAGATGTGGATGTTGCCATAAACTTGCTGGCGTAACAGTGGTTCTTTCCCATGGTATTTGCCCAATAAACCATAATTTCCAAAATTGTAATTTGGCATTAGGATTTTTGCTTAATAATTCTTGGAATGTTTCTATTTCACCAACACGAATAGAGAGTGCTGATTGATAAATATCAAAAACAAACTTAGAGCAAAACTGACGGGAAGAATCGTATTTAAAGCCCGTGTGGTAAAGCTTATTTAATCTTTCAGGAACTTGTGCAACAAGTGCATTTTTTTGCTCGTCAGAGAGTTGTGTTGATAGACGGCGTATTGCATAACGCTTACCCGCAGAGCGGTTAATAAAGCGGGTTAATGTGGTTGTGGTTGAGAGTGGAACTCGACTTTCGGCAACTAAATAATCTTCGCCATTATGACCAATAATAATGCCAACATGATTACTCCAGCATAAAGAAGCAGAAGAAATTTGACGAAATAAAGAGGTACCAATACACGTAAATACAATATCACCAACTTCTAATTTTTGTGGATAATCAATTTTTATCATCATTATATGACCTATTGAATAGAAACCTAATCACCATTATTTGACCATAATAAATAGATAAGGTTTCTATTTGATAACTCAATGATCTTAATGAAAAAAGAACACGCCGATTTAAGGTATTCTTAATTTTAAGAGGAAAGTTGTTATTTATTCAGAATAAGAAGATAAATTTAGAATAATAAATTAATATTTTAATTGAGTAATAAAAATATATCTAAGTGAATTAACTTAGTTGTTCATCTGAAATATCATATTTCACAACTACACTATTTTTATAAAGCAATTCTGATGTAATTAATTGAGGGAAGGCACCTACATTGTTTTTAGTGTAAATATCTCGCCAAATTTCATTACAACGATACACATGCTCTCCCTTTTTGATAAAAGAGGAAGATTTCTCATAAATATGATAACGATATTCCCTTGCTTCGCTACAAAGGAGTTCGCCTTCTAATTGATGATCAGCGACATGTAATCTAATTTGGTAATCATAGGGGGTTGGATTATATAAGACGAGATCTACATAGTTATAAAAAATAGCGGCACCTGAGCCAAAAGGAAGCACTCGTCCTTCATCAGGAAAGGGATCAAAACTATGGTTTGCCTTTTCAATTACGTTTAATTCAGAGTGTAGTGCTAACCAATGTATTAAATTACTTGCCTGACAAATTCCCCCACCTACACCTTTTCTTGCTTCTCCATAGGAGAGTTGCATACCATCAATAAAACCTCTTTTATAACTAGGTTTACCGACTAAATAACAAAAAGAGAAATACTCTCCAGGTTTTATCACGATGCCATCTAACGCTTTTTCAACTAATTTAAGATTCGTTATTTTATTGTATTGTAATTGAATATCACTTTCGCCGCGGCGACTAATTAATTTAGATGTGTGTTTTAGATAACGGTGTGAAAGTCGTTGTTCTGGTTGAACATCTCTGCTGTATTTTCGACCTGAAAATCGCCAACTAAGAGAGCGAAAGAAACGACGTTGCGCCACTCTCAAAGAATAAAGAATAGGGTGATAAGAAGAGAGTGTTCTACGCATAAAATCCTTTTAAGCAAGAGCTAATAGAAAGAAGTAAGCGTGAATATGATAACGATTTAATGAGAATATTGATACGCTGATATTCTTAAAGTAATAGCACTAAGAATTTAGCCAATAAATTTATTTATTGATATCTTTTGTTAAAATTTGAGCTTGAGATTGTAAGATAGATAAAAAATTCTTAGTAGCTGGAGAGATATATTTTTCTTTATGATAAAAGTAACGAATACCTCGGCTAAATTGAATATCATCAAATGTAATTTCACATAAAAGACCTGATTTTAATTCTTGCATGATAGACAAACGAGATAAAATTGAGATCCCTAAACCGTGAATAACTCCCTGTTTTATTCCTTCTAAACTATTTATTTCCATCACATTTTTGAGTTCTTTATTATTTTCTTGGATCCTATCTAATAAAAAATCACGGGTAGCAGAGTGTTCGGGTTTGATCAGAAAAACTTCTGATGCAATATCAGAAAATCGGCAATGTTTCTTTTTTGCCAGCCAATGTTCAGGTGAACAAATAAGCACCAAGGGATCAATAAGAAAGGTATCAAGATGATATTCCGTCGGATCTAAATAGATGTGATCTGACATGATCAGAAACTCTAATTCTTGGGTATCAAGCTGGCGGATAAGTTGTGTTGAGCTTGAGATATCCATGCTTAATTTTACATCAGGGTATTGTTCTCTAAACTGCGCCATAATTTGAGGTAAGAGGTAAACGCCAACAAAATGGCTAGCACCAAACTTAATTTCACCTTTAGAGGGATCATCAAATTGTCGCATATGCTCAGAAGACGATTTTACTAAATTAATAATTTGAGTCGCGTATTGCTGATAAACCTTACCCTGAGGGGTTAAATAAAGCCGGTTATTGATCCTTTCAAACAATGTTGTTTGCAATTCTTCTTCTAGTTTTCTGATTTTAATACTCACACTGGGTTGAGTGCAGAATAGGCGTTCTGCGGTTTCAGTAACATTAAAACCGTTGGCAAGCAGTAGAAAAGCATCAAGTTGGCTTAAATTCATCTCAACACCATAAATTATTTTTATAGTTATAATATATTAATACAATTATCTTTATACCTCAATGTTTCTATACTGGGCTTCCTACCCTACACATTAAGAGGAATCGGTTATGGAAAAGACTGCGAAGCGAGATGACATCGCTAAACCAGCGCCATCATCACCAAAACAAAACGGTAAGAAAATAACCTTAAAAACCATAGGAATACCTTTAGCTTTATTGGTATTACTCGTTTTATTTTTTATGCCAACACCAGATGGATTAAGTATTGAAGGGCAAAAAGCCATTGCTATTTTTTGTGCTGCGTTAATTTTATGGGTGTGTGGATCTTTACCCATTTATTTAACCTCAATGCTCGTGATTGTTTTACTTCCAATAACGGGAACTGTCGCAAAAGAGAAAGTGGTTTTCGGTACATTAGGTTATGACGTTATTTGGCTGATGGTTTCAGCATTTGTTTTAACGTCCGCTATGATCAAATCGAATATTGCGAGACGCTTTGCTTTATGGATGATCACCAAATTTGGTCAAACACCCAAAAAAGCGTTATTTGTCCTTATATTAATTAACTTCAGTTTAGTTTTCTTTGTTCCCTCAACGACTGCCCGTGCGACATTAATGGTGCCTATTTGTATGATCTTATTAGAGATACATAAGGCGATTCCTGGAAAAAGTAATTACGGGAAATTAATGATGTTGCAAGGTGTACAAGCTGATGCTTTGGCAACATCCGGTGTAATGACGGGTACCGCGGCTAATATTATTGCTGTTGGATTTATCAATTCACAAGCCGGCGGTTCTATTGGTTATATGGATTGGTTAATTGCTTCTTTTCCATTAGCTATTGTTGGTATGACTATCTCCTTTTTTATTGGATTAAAATTATTCTCTTTTAAAGGGGAAGTGGATTTTGAAGGTTCGCTAGAGAAATTAAAAAAAGAACGTTCTCAACTTGGTGCATTAACTAAGAATGAGAAAAAAGCCATGTATATCTTTTTAATGGCGGTATTCTTATGGGCAACCGAAAGTTATCACCTAGATATGTTTGGTTTCAAAATTAGCGTTTATATGACCGCAGTTATTGCTGCCATTCTCTGTTTGATGCCTCGTATTGGCTTATTAACGTGGAATGAAGCCAATATCAAATGGGATCTTATGATATTTGCAGCAGGTGCTTATGCGGCAGGTAATACTTTAGAATCCACACAAGGTGCACAATGGTTAATTGGTAAAATGGTTTATGGGCTCGGACTCGAAAATATGAGTACGACGATGGTCTATATTGTGGTTGTCTTTATCTGTATGTATAGCCATTTAATTTTTACCAGTAAAACCGTGAAAACGACCATATTAATTCCAGCCATTATTGCACTTGCCAAAACATTAGGTATGGACCCAGTAACATTAGCATTGGCTGCATCTTTTACACTCACATATACCATTACATTACCACCACATTCAAAAGTAAATACCATCTATTTTTCAAGTGGTTACTTTACTGTGTTAGACCAAATGAAATATGGATTAATTACCTGTTTTGTTGGTGCATCGGTAATTTCTATTGCGATATTCACTTGGTTCCAAATTCTTGGATATGGTCTTTAAGCCATTAAATTAAGGAATAATAATGAGACTAATTTTATTAAGACACGGTGAAACCTTATGGAACATGGAATCACGCTTACAAGGACATGCAAATTCTTGTTTATCACCAAAAGGTATAAACCAAGCAATGGCGATAAGAGAGAGTATTAAATTGTTATCACCCGCTAGGATTATTACGTCAGATTTAGGGCGAACAGTACAAACTGCAGAAATTGTTGGTCATCCAGAAGCGGTTAAAGAGCCATTATTGCGTGAATTAAATATGGGAGAATGGACAGGACAACGAAAACCAGAACTCATAAGACATCATGCAGATAAATACAAAAATTGGCGAGCAGGAACTTATACGCCACCTAAAGGTGAAAATTGGTTTGATTTTTGCGATCGTATTGGTGCGGCATTACAAGGATGGGTACATAAAGAGGATAGTGATTTATTAGCCGTCGTGCACAGTGGTGTTATTCGTGCCGCTTGTAAGGTATTTTTAAATCTGTCACCTGAATTTTTATTACCCGCAACACCAGGCACAATAACGATATTTAATTTTGATCTTAATTCTGATAAAGCACCAAAATTAGAAGCCTATAATATTGGTTCTTATATGCCAGATAAGAATGTCGCTGATTAAGATTAATAAGAAGTGGTTTTCAATTTAATCATAATGTTTTTATAAAAATAGCAAAAAAGTACTCCGATATAAAATCAGAGCAAGGGAAACCTTGCTCTTTTTTTGTGTTTAAAAATAAAGTCAAATATTTTCATGTATGGTTTTTATTCTTTTTACGTTCAAATTTCAATTAATGGGTTAAATGAAGTTTTCTCTAAAAAACACGCGTTAATATTTTAATATACTAAAATAAATTGAAAGGATAACTTATATTGTCAAGGGGAATTGGCGCTTTTTTAATTCACACTATATAGGTTAGAAAACAATATAAAAATTTATTTATTATTGAAAAATGGTTTTTAACTTTTATTTTGATTTAACAATGTTGTATCAATATGTGAAAATTTGAATTAATTAAAAATAAGTTTTATCTATTAACTAATAAGGGGTTTCGTTAGATTTAAATACTGCATTGCATTAATAATTCATATATTATTCTGCTATAACCAAAACTTGTTTATTATAAAAATTAATATAATAATACTCATATATTGAGTTAATTACTGATTTGAAGTTGGTAAATACATTAATCGATAAATTAATCAATATATTAAAATAATATTAATAATTATATTAACAATGGCTCTTTGGAGAAAAATAAATGAAGAAAAATTTACTTGCAATATTCATTGCTAGTAGTTCTATTTTTGCAGTTAATAATGTTTTAGCTGCAGATGGCACTATTGATTTTACAGGTGAAATTATAGATAACGCTTGTGAACTTGCTTCGGGATCTGATGCATTAAAAGTGAACTTAGGTAAGGTATCTAAAACCGCATTACCTAGTACGGGGAGTACAGCTGCTGCAACAAAATTTACAATTAAATTAATTAATTGTCCCACTACAGTAAGTAGTGCTGCCGTAAAATTTGATGCCGAATCTTATTCTGGTGATGATAGTGTTATTGCGTTGAAAAAGGAAACCGGTGTCGCGTCTGGCGTTGGTATTCAAATCACAGATGATACAAATACCGTAGTCCCATTATTTACGGCTTCTAAAATTTATCCATTAAAGACAGGGGCTGGTGTTGTTAATAATTTAGATTTTCGAGCTCGTTATATCGCTAAATCCGATACTGTTACAGCGGGTCCTGCAAATGGTAATGCAACATTTACTATTAATTATAATTAATATTATCTAAACAATAAAAGGTTTAAAAGGAATTGAACCTTTTACTCTATTTATGGTGAAGATATGAAGTTTATTATCTACTCGTTGATGACTTTTTTTGTTTTTTTTAATACCGCAAATGCGGGGGTTGTTATTGGCGGTACTCGTGTTATTTATGATGAAGGAAAAAAAGACGTCAGTATTAGTGTCGAAAATCCAGATAATATTCCTTATTTAATTCAGTCTTGGATTGATGATGTTAATGAAAAAAAACAATCAAATTTTACTATAACGCCCCCATTATTTAGGTTAAACGGTAGTAATACAAATGCGTTAAGAATATTTTTAACTGAAAATACGTTACCTAAAGATAGAGAGTCTCTTTTTTGGTTAAATATTAAAACAATTCCAGCAACAGAGAGAACAGAAAACTCATTGCAAATCGCATTTAAAACACAGATGAAATTAATTTTTAGACCTAAAGAATTAAAAAATGTCAATTTTGTAGAAGAACAGAAAAAATTAGAATGGTCAAAAGTGGGAAATAAAATAAATGTAAAAAACCCAACACCTTATTTTTTTAATTTTCAAATGATTAAGTTCAATAATAAAGCTGTTGAAGATGTTTCTTATGTTGCTCCTTACTCAGTAAAATCATTTGATATTAATAATGAAGAAAATCATGGCACTATCAATTGGGAAGTTATTAATGATTATGGTGCGATTACTGATTTATCAGAAATAAAAATATAACCTTCTATAAAATTAGGTTTTAATATGAAAATGAATAAAATATGTATTAGCCTATTTTTATATTTAGGCTATACAGCCTCGTTATATGCAAAGGTTCCTAATGTAGATAATGTTTACTTTGATCCTGACTTTTTAGAATTGCCTAATAAAAGTACAATTGATTTATCTCAGTTTGAAAGTAATGAACAATTACCGGGTACATATTATGTTGATATTTATGTTAATACTGATTTGATTTCTACTGAAAATATTAAATTTGAAAAAAAAGACAATGGTAAGTTAATACCTTGTTTATCAGTAACTGATCTTGCTAAATTTGGTATTAAAACTGAAGAATATTTAGATTTAAACAAAACAGAAAATAGCTGTGTGAATTTGTCTACAATCCCTAATGCAAAAAGCGATTTTGAATTTAATTCTCAGCGGTTGTATTTAAGTATTCCACAAATTGCATTAAATAAAAAACCTAGAGGGTTTATTGATCTGAGTAATATAGATAATGGTATTACAGCACTATTATTAAATTATAGTTATAGTGGTTCAAAAAATTATGATCGTAAAAGTAATGGTTCAAATTCAACATCAAACTATCTTAATTTAAGACCTGGTATAAATATAGGTCCTTGGCGTTTAAGAAATTATACAACTTGGTCTAATAGTGATGAATATTCGGGGAAGTGGGATACTGTTTATACCTATTTATCGCGCAGTATTAATCGGATCAAAAGCCAATTAATTTTAGGCGATGGTGTATCACCTGCATCTGTTTTTGATAGCGTGCCTTTTAGAGGGATACAGCTTTCTACCGATGATGATATGTATCCAGAAAGTTTACGAGGATATGCACCTGTTGTGCGCGGTATTGCACGTAGTAATGCGCAGATTACGATTAGGCAAAATGGTTATACGATTTATCAAACAGAAGTTGCTGCTGGGCCTTTTGAAATTAATGATCTATATCCAACAGGAAGTAGCGGTGATTTATATGTCACTATCAAAGAGTCTAATGGGAGTGAACAGCATCAAATCATTCCTTTTGCTTCTTTGCCCGTTTTACAGCGTGAAGGTTATTTATCTTATAGTGTCACTGGAGGGGAATATCGTGCTTATAATAAAGAAATTGAAAAACAGAAATTTGGACAATTCACATTAATCTATGGTTTGCCTTATGGAACAACAGTTTATGGAGGAAGCCAGCTTAGTCATAATTACCAATCATATTCTATTGGTGCGGGCAAAAATTTAGGTGCATTAGGTGCAATATCGATTGATGTTATACAGTCCCATTCCACATTAAATAATGGTGATACATCGCATGGGCAGTCTTATCGTTTTAGATATAACAAAAATCTCAATACGATAGGAACGAATATTGCGTTAGCGGGTTACCGTTATTCGACTGACGGATACTATAGTTTAGCGGAAGTTTTTGATGAATATCGAAATGGCGTTAATACGCCAGAAATAGAACGCCGCCGTAATCGAGCAGAAATTACGATTAATCAGAATCTGGGAGAGCAGTACGGTTCTCTTTCCGTCGGATATGTCAGAGAGAATTATTGGAATAGTGATAGAAAAACGCAGTCAGCAACCGTGGGATACAACAACAGCTGGCAAGGTATTAGTTATGGCCTAAATTATACTTATAATAAAAATACAAATACATATTCTTATAAATCATCTAATTATTCTAAAAGCGAGAATGAGCATCAATTAGCGCTTTCAGTAAGTGTTCCTTTTAACGTTTTTGATGATACGTTTTATTATAATTTTAATACAAATAGTAGTAGTCAAAGTCCAAGTACAGGAAGTGTGGGGTTATCCGCATCTCAATTAAATAATCGATTAAATTGGAGTCTACAGCAAGCATTTACGAACCAAGATCAAGGATCTTCTGGAAATTTAAACGCATCGTATAAGGGTAAGTACGGTGAGGTGACTGGTGGTAGTGGATATAGTAAGGATAACTATAATTTATATTATGGTATTAATGGCAGTTTAGTTGCTCATTCTGAGGGGGTTGTCTTGGGTCAACAGCTTGGTGAGACTGCGGCTATTGTAGATATTCCTGATGCAGGTAATGTGACTGTGTTAAATCAAGCAGGAGTAGAAACTAACAGTTATGGTTATGCTTTAGTGCCTTATGTTACGCCATATCGTAAAAATACAATCGATATTGATACAACTGCACTACCAGAAAATACTGAAATGGCGTTAACGAGTCAGACGGTTTCTCCTAGCCGTGGTGCATTAGTAAAAGCAAATTTTTCTGCAAATGTTGGGCATCGTGCATTAATTTCATTGACGTTAGAAAATGGTGAAGTCATTCCTTTTGGTGCACAGGTTATTTTTAAAGATAATCCTCAATTAAATAACATCGTGGGTGACGATGGTGAAGTTTATTTGTCTGGGTTAAGTGAAAAAGGACAATTTATTGTAAAATATAATGATAAACAATGTAGTGCAAATTATAATTTATTGGGTGTCTCTGATTATTTAGGACTTTATAAAACTACCGTGGTTTGCCATAAATAATATAAATATTTTATTAATTAAATTGCATTATTACAGCTAATTAAAATAGAGCTGTCGATATCTGCTACGTGTAGGAAATGAAAATGAAAAAAATAATAAGTAAGTTATTTTTAATAAATGCGCTAATAATAAGTCCAATCTCTTGGGCTTCAGATAGCGTTAATTTAAATTTTATCGGCAATATTAAAATAGCGACATGCAATATTTCGAGTGGCGAAAATATTAATGTTGATTTAAAAAATATACCCGCCGCTAATTTTGAAAAGGCAAATTCTGCTTCTAGCTGGAATGTTTTTTATATAGATTTTAAAAATTGTTCTACAGCGATTAATCAAATAAAGCTTACGTTTACAGGTGTTTCGGATACTGCTGATCCGAGTAGTTTATATAAAAACCAAGGAAGTGCTAAAAATATTGCAGTGCAATTAGAAAATTGGACAGGCACGCTAAAACTAGGAAATCAACAATCATTAACGGTCACATTAAATGGGCGAACTGATATTAATCTAGGACTACGAACCCGAGCGTTTAGTCCGTCAGGTAAGGGAACGCCAGGAACAATATCAGCGAAAGTGACTGCAAATATTGTCTATTTATAAAAGAGAAATACTATGAAAGCGATGATTTTTTTACTTCTGTTTTATTCTGCTTTTACAATAGCGAGCACTGTAAATATTAATATTTATGGCACTGTAACCGTATCGCCTTGTGAGATCGAGAATAAGAACTATTTAATCGATTTTAAGAAAGTAAATCTTAGAGATTTAAAAAATAATCAGAACACAGATTGGATCAATTTTTCAATAAAACTAAAAAATTGTCCAATAAGCACACAAAAAGCGACGATGACGATAGCGGGAACAGCTGATCCTAATAATGGAAATTATTTTGTTAATAATGGAACTGCAAAAAATATCGCACTAAATTTAGTTGAAAATAGAAATAAAACCATAATAAAAAATGGTAGTAAATTAGAGGCGATAATTAATAGTCAAACAAAAATGGCAGAATATCCATTAGCAGCAAGGTTAATTAAAACCGCTGATGGAATAAGTACGGGAACATTTAAAAGTCATCTTGAACTTACATTAATTTACAACTAAAAACTACTTAACCTAGGAGTGGAAAGTGATTAATCGCTATCCAGTATCGAAAGCAATAGGTAGAAAAATTACTTATTATAGAAAAATGAAGGGGATCTCATTAGATGAATTGGCTGCCCTAATAGGGGTTAGTCAACAACAACAATCAAGATATGAAAGAGGAATTAATAGAATTAATCTGGATAGACTTAATCAATACGCGGAAATATTTAATATTCATTTAAAAGATTTTTTTATTTTAGATGAAAAAGATGATCATGAAATTAAAGCTATCCTTTTAAAAAATAATGAGGCTAAAAATGGAAAATATAATAATTAAGCCATTACTCTTAAGTGGAATATTAATTTACTCTACTTATTCTACTGCAGCATGTGTACAAAATCCAAATTACAAGAATGTGATAGTTGATGTACCAAATCGTGTTTTTAATATTCAATATGACGATCTGACGACAAGAACACTTGATACAATTACACTTCTTTATAACCCCTCTTTTATAAGTACATTTAAAGAAAAGGAGGGAATATGTGGAGACTCTGTTCTGTCTGGGCGTTTTATTAATGGATGGGTTCCTAATTCGAATAAGATAGTAGCCACCAATATTCCTGGTATTGTATTAAAAGTAAAAATGAATAATATTGGTTATATCAATATTGATTATTCTAATAATAATGAGGGCAGGAAATATATAATAGCTAACCCAGCTTGGGTTATTGAAATTATAAAAACAGGCAGAGTAACTCAATCCGGTTTATTAAAGGGAGGGAATTTAGCTCGAATGGTACAAAACAATACTTTACCTAATAATCACCAATGGATCTTATCAACATTAAGAATTCCTGTTGGTGCAATAACAGTAAATTCATTGAAATGTACAACAAAAGCAGATAACTACAATATAAATTTAGGAACGTGGTACGACACACAGTTTAAAAATATTGGAGATGTGAGTCAAAATGTTAATATTCCGCTTACGTTAAGTTGCGCTGCTGGAACAAATATTAAAGCAACAGTGACAAGTAGTGCAGGATATATTGATGCTAATACAGGGAAATTAAATTTATCGGGTTCTAACCGTGCAACCGGTATTGGTATCCAAATAGTTAATAGTAATAATAATCCAATTAAATTAAATACAAAGCTTAATTTACAAAATAATGTTCCTTCAGGTGATTATATTTTTAACTGGAAAGCGCGTTATATTAAGACTGGCGATAAGATAACAGCAGGTACAGCAAATTCAGTCGCAACAGTCAATATTTTATATGAATAATATATTGTATTTTATTTGTTTATGAGGAAGTTTACTATGAACAAGAAAATATCAAAATTAGTTGGAAAAAAGATCCGAAGTTTGAGAGAAATGTATTGCATGACTGGGGATGAACTCGGTGCATTACTTGGAATTAGTCAACAACATCAATCTCGTTATGAAAATGGAGACACAAACATTCATGCCGAAACGCTTTATTGTTTATCTTATCTTTTTGACGTTGAACCAGAATATTTTTTAAGTGATTTGCTTATCGAAGATAATAAGCTTGAGAAAGATAAAATCGATAATCAAAAAAATCACTACATGGCCGAAGTGATTTTTATACAATGAGAGTTGTTTAGAATAATGCCTAAGACGTGAAGCATCATTTAGAACAATGATGTAACCACGAATACTTAGGCATTTACGCTTCTTGGCGGGATTTATTCTTACCAATATCCCAATACTTTCCACCATACACTGCCAAGCGTGATCCAGATGATAAGATTAACTACACTCATCACAAAGCCTGTTTTCCACCATTCACCTAATGTGGCATAACCTGAACCAAAAATGATGGGCGCAGTACCTGTACCATAATGTGTTAATGACATCATTAATGAAGATGAGAATGCCAAAATCAGCCCTAATAACATTGGTGGTGCGCCAAGAGCCAACCCTGCGGCATAAAATGCGGCAAACATTGCTGTAATATGAGCGGTGGTACTGGCAAAGAAATAGTGAGAATAAACATAAATCAGTACCAGTAATATCATGCCACTGACCCAACTAATGCCCATACTATCAATACTTGCTCCGACACTGAGTGATAACCACTTAATTAATCCTAATTTTCCTAAGAAGGATGCCATCATTACTAATGCAGAGAACCAAACTACTGTATCCCATGCACCTTTGTTTTTTAAAATATCATCCCAATTTAAAACGCCTGTACATAATAAAATCGACAAACCAATAAATGCCGCTGTTGTTGCATTAACACTAAATCCGTCACCAAATAATAATGCAGGGACACCAGCCCACATAATTAATAATAAGGCGAAGACAGCAAGCGTTATTTTTTCAGGTAATGAAATAGGACCTAATTGTGCTAAACGCTCTTTGGCAAAATGAGGCGCATTTGGAGTGCTGGTTATTTCGGGCTTATAAAGTAGATAAATAACAATAGGCATTAAAATTAATGAAACGATAGCTGGCACAAAAGCCGCAATTGCCCACATAGACCAACTAAGCTCATGTGTAGGATCTGTTTCACTAATAATTAAACTGACAATGAGCGGGTTAGGGGCTGTTGCCGTAATAAACATAGCGGAAGTAATAGGATTTATATTGTAGTTCACTAAAGAGAGATAACGACCTATTTTGCCACTTGTGCCATCCTCCGCTTTAGAGTTAAAACTATCTGAAATTGATCGCATAATCGGGTGAATAATCCCACCACCTCGTGCGGTATTACTGGGTGTTACTGGGGCTAAAATTGTTTCGGCAATTGCTAATGAATAGGCTATTCCAATGGTTCTTTTACCAAATAGTGAAATAAAATAATAACCAATTCTAGCACCAAGCCCTGTTTTATTTAGACTCATTGATACCATAATGGAAATACCAATTAACCAGATAAGATCATTGGAAAATCCACTTAATGCATCACCGATAGCAGCTTTGGTTGAATTAGGATTAGTGACACCAGTAACAGCGACCAATGCTATGGCAATAATAGAAACAGCACCGATAGGAAGTGCTTTACCAATAATCGCGGCGATAGTACCCACAAAGAGTGCTAATAAATGCCAAGCATTGGGGTCAACACCTTGTGGTACGGGAATAAGAAACCAGATAATAAGAGCAATAGAAACGGCGATTAATGTAGGTATAGGTCGTAATGGAGTTAATTTATTCATCAGGTTATTCCATTAGGTTGCAGGTTAAATAAATAATCGGAAGTAAAAAATAAAGCTAATAAGTGTTTTTATTGGAGAGAATCTTATTAACATATTATTAAACATTCATTGATTGGTGTCATAAAAACAAAATTATTTATTAACTTAATTTTAAAATAATAGGTTTTATGTAACTTAATGTTATTAAGATACAGAGTGATTATTTATCTTTCTGTTTTTATTGTTGTTTTTGTTTCTTTTTTTATTATAACTAAACTTTAATAATAAAAACTAAATTTAATGATAGGTGGAAATAAAATATAATTATGGTATGTGATTTTATTTTGCATCACATTTGTAATATTAAATTGATAATTTTATAAAAGATTGTGTTATTATTTTTGGTCGTCTTTATTTTATTAACCTATGTGATTATAATGTCATTAACAATAGTTGAATAATGGTAAATAATATTTACCATTATTTTTTGCCATAATATCGGTATTTGAAACAATTCAGCTAAATATTGAAAATAACCTAATAGGTGATACACAATGAAGTACGATTTAAATGATCTTTACTATTTTGTGAAAGTTGTTGAGTTTGACGGTTTTTCTCAAGCAGCAGAAACATTAGGTATACCTAAATCTAAACTAAGTCGTCGTATCGCTGATTTGGAACAAAAGCTTAATGTTTCTTTGATTTACCGTTCTACACGTCAATTTCATGTCACTAAAATCGGACAGACATTTTATCAGCAGTGTAAAAATGTCGTTGCAGAAGCTGAAATTGCGGAAGAAGTTATTTGTTCAGCACAAGGGCACCCACATGGCACCATTAAACTTTCGTGCCCTGTCGCATTATTACAAATTTATATTCATCACAAAAGGGCCATAACCTACAACAGGCTCATTAATAGGTTCACCACTGAGATATAAGACGATGGCATCTTCAATCGCTTCAAGATTAACAGTGCCACCTTCATTATCTAAAATAACCAAATCACCTGTTTGTAATTGAGTCTGATTATCAAGATAAACACTGCCGTGTAAAACCACTAAGCCAACATAGCGATCTTTCTTAGTTGGCTGCGTCACTGATTTTGTGCTCTTTAATTGGAGATCCCACACATCGACAGGCGAAAAGGTTTTTGCTGCACCATACGTGTCATGATAATTCCCAGCAATAACGCGCAATTGACCGGCATTATCTGCCAAAGGAAGTACAGGGATCGCGCTTTCTTTTAATAACGGATAGCCAGCAGGTGCTGATTTAGCCTCAGATGGAAGATTAATCCACAACTGCACCATATCTAACACCCCGCCTTTTGAGCACTCCAGCCAATTTTAATGGTCAACGCCCTGTAATTAATCCAGAAGATGCTGTTATGTTATTAATTGATCACCAAAGTGGTTTATTTCAAACTGTAGGTGATATGCCAATGACGGAATTACGAGCTCGCGCTTCAGTATTAGCGAAAATGGCAACATTAGCTAATATGCCTGTTATTACAACCGCTTCTGTACCGCAAGGTCCTAATGGTCCATTAATTCCTGAAATTCATCAAAATGCACCTCATGCAAAATACATTGCACGTAAAGGTGAAATTAACGCTTGGGATAATCCTGAGTTTGTTGAAGCTGTTAAAGCAACAGGTAAAAAGCAATTAATTATCGCGGGTACTTTTACGAGTGTCTGTATGGCATTTCCAGCAATTAGTGCTGTTGCTGAAGGTTATCAAGTCTTTGCTGTGATTGATGCATCAGGTACTTACAGTAAAATGGCTGAAGAAATTACCTTAGCTCGTATTGTTCAAGCGGGGGTAGTACCGATGGACACCGCAGCGGTTGCTTCTGAAATTCAAAAAACATGGAACCGTGCTGATGCTGCTGAATGGGCGCAAGCGTATACTCAAATTTTCCCTGCTTATCAGTTATTAATTGAAAGTTATAGCAAGGCTCAAGACGTATTAAAAAATAACGAAGTTTTAGATTCTCAGCGTTAATTAATCTTTAACTCTCTGTGTTATTTTTATTCTCTGTATTTAAAAATGCCTATAAAGTCTTTTCTTTATGGGCATTATTTTATAGGGATATATTAGGGTTCAATAATGAAATTTATTTAAAAAGCCTTATTAAATATAAGGCTTTTTTGTTGTTTAATAAAATTAAATGAAATTAAAAATTTAATAAAGAAAAATAGCTTTTTTTATTTGTTGATAATAATTATTTATTGCTGTATGTTATGAAATTGTGACTTTGATAATGATTGCCTTTGTTTTATTTGGAGTTTATGGGTTTTTTGTTGTTTGGTTTTTGTTAAATCCCCCTCAGATTGTTTTGTTTTATTCCTGAATTAATAAACTTTCCTCATCATAATTTATTTAATAAATATCGTTCGATTAAATAAAAATTTTTTACAATAAATAAGTGTGACTTCGGTCACTCTACATTTCGATATTTCTTCAGTATGTTTATACGCAGAGATTAGAAATTAATAAATCAGACATTTATTTATATTGCTTAATAACTTAAGCAAATAGGCTTCTTATTATCAAAAAAACGAAATGCAAATAGATATGTGCTGTTACATATATTAAATGCGTTAAGGATATCATAATGATCCATGCTTTTATTAAAAAAGGGAGCTTTCAGGATTCAGTAAGCCTGATGATTATTTCCCGAAAATTAAGTGAAGCCCCAGAGGTGGAAGAAATTTCCGTCATGATGGGAACACCAGCGAATAAATCTCTTCTTGATGTCACCGGTTTCTGGCATGACATGTTTAACGAAGCAACACCGAATGACATTTGCGTTTCGATTAAAGCGGAATCAGACGATCCTGCCATTATCGATATGATTTCTACGGCATTGGAAGAAGCTCTTGCAGAAATTGCAAGCGGTCAAAAAGGCGGTAACAAATTAACGACAGTACGTAGTTGGCGTACCGCGAAACAAAAAAGCAATAATGCCAATATGTTACTTATCTCTATTGCGGGTGAATATGCTGCTGAGCTAGCAGATACGGGTTTAGAAGATGGCTGTAACGTGATGCTGTTCTCTGACAACGTTTCTATTGCAGATGAAAAAGCATTAAAAGAAAAAGCGGCAGCAAAAGGTCTGATTGTTATGGGACCTGACTGTGGTACGGCAAATATTGCGGGTGCTCCTCTTGCTTTCGCTAACATTGCACCGAAAGGCTCGATTGGTATTGTTGGCGCATCAGGGACGGGTATTCAAGAAATTACCTCTCAAATCGTTTTACAGCGCCAAGGTATTTCTCACTCAATTGGTTTAGGTGGGCGTGACTTAACAGAGCAAATTGGTGGTATCAGTGCAATCACTGCTATCAATATGCTGGCGGCAGATCCTAATACACGTGTTATCGCTTTTGTTTCTAAGCCACCTGCACCGGCTGTTCGTCAAAAAATCATTGCCGAAATGAAACGTCATAACAAACCCATTGTGGCGCAATTCCTCGGAACAACACCGGAGAAATTCCAAGACGACAACCTCTATTTTACTCGTACGTTAGATGAAACTGCTCGCATTGCGGCTGAATTAGCACGTGTTGAAGATATCGCAGCTGAGCTACCTAAAGTTACAGGTAAAAAAATTATTGGTCTTTATGCCGGTGGTACGCTAGCGGCTGAGTGTGCCATGTTGTTATCTGAAAAACTGAATGTTGACGTCGATAACGAACATAAACAAGGCACGATGCTAGATGCTGATGGCCACAAAATTATCGATATGGGTGATGACTTCTATACACAAGGTAAACCACACCCAATGATTGACCCATCCACACGTAACAAATTTATCAGTGAGCTAAGCAATAAAACAGAAGCTGGCGTGTTACTGGTTGATTTTGTTATTGGTTATGGTGCAACTCAAGATCCAGCTGGCGCGTTAATTCAAGAAATCAAAAAACTGAATGAGAAACGTGGCGAAGCCAATCCACTAATCACTATCGCAACTATCACAGGTACTGAAGACGATCCACAAAACCGCAGCGAACAGCAAAAACAGCTAAAAGAAGCGGGCATTATTGTGATGGATACGTTGCCAGAAGCCGTTTTATTAGCAAAAGAATTAATCCAGCCACACCCAGCAGAAGCACATGCTGAAGTATCGCCACTACTTAATGGGATCTCTGTGATCAATGCAGGATTACGTAGCTTTGCAGACGATCTGCAATCAAGTGGCACCCCCGTTGTTCATTATCAGTGGGCACCTGTCGCAGGTGGCAATAAAAAACTGGCTGAAATATTAAAGAAATTGAAATAAGGAATTGCAGATATGTACTCAACTATCGAACAAGCGAATGAAGCAGTTATCGAACGTATCCGTGAAGCCCGTCCTCACTGGTGTGATGTTAGCTTAGCAAAAGAAGTTGTTCCTACTTTAGAAACAGGTAAAAAATTACTTCACGCAGGTCCTCCTGTAACTTGGGGTGAAATGAGCGGTCCTGTTCGCGGTGCATGTATCGGTGCTTCTTTATTTGAAGGTTGGGCAGAAACTGAAGAGCAAGCATTAGCCATGTTAGAAGCAGGTGAAATTGAGTTTATTCCTTGCCATAACGTAAATGCAGTCGGTCCAATGGGAGGGATTACTTCAGCGCATATGCCAATGCTGGTTATTAAAAACCACATTCATGGTAACTACGCTTACTGCAACATGAATGAAGGTATCGGTAAAGTGATGCGCTTTGGTGCTTACGGCCCCGATGTACAAGAGCGTTTACATTGGATGCAAAAGAGCTTAGCGCCAGTATTAAAAGCAGCGATTGCAACCTTTGAAAATGGTATCGATCTGACGGCGATTATGGGGCAAGCCATTACGATGGGTGATGAATTCCACCAACGTAACATTGCCGCATCTGCACTGTTACTGCGCCAGCTTGCACCAGTACTAGGCACTTTAGATTTTGAAGAAGCTGAAATCACAAAAGTGACTAAATTCCTGAGTATTACAGACCAATTCTTCCTGAACTTAGCCATGGCTTACTGTAAAGCGGCGATGGATGCGGGGGCTCAAATCAAGCAAGGTACTATCGTCACGGTGATGACACGTAATGGTAGCAACTTTGGTATCAAAATCAGTGGAATGGGTGACCAATGGTTTACCGCACCAGTCAATACACCACAAGGTCTGTTCTTCTCTGGCTTTAGTCAAGCAGATGCAAACCCAGACATTGGTGACAGTGCAATCACTGAAACCTTTGGTATTGGTGGCGCAGCAATGGTTGCAGCACCTGGTGTAACTCGCTTTGTCGGTGCATCTGGCGGTATGGATGCGGCGCGTGAAGTGACTGAAGAAATGGCTGAGATCTACCTTGCTCGTAACATGATGTTGCAAATTCCAACTTGGGATTTCCAAGGCGCATGTTTAGGTTTAGATGCTCGTCGCGTTGTTGAAACAGGGATTACGCCACTGATCAACACGGGTATTGCACATAAAGAGCCAGGTGTTGGTCAGATTGGCGCCGGTACGGTACGTGCACCTTTAGGTTGTTTTGAAAAAGCGATTGTTGCACTTGCTGAAGAGCTAGGTATCGACGCTTAATCTCGTTTTCTAACGACAAAGTACAGCAATCAAGGGGGCATTATGCAAATTCAAGCACTTCAAACCAGCCAGCATATCACTGACTTTGAAGGTGAGATTAAATGTGTGGGCATTTATGACCATGCTTTGAATTTCATTTGTCCTCAACAACGCTTAATCACTTTTCATCGTGAAGGTAGAGGATTAAGCCCGATGGGATGGTTACTGAAACAAGAAGATTTTGATTATTTTGCCAAACAGTGCCATCCCTCGATAGTGATGAACCTTAAAAATCATCAAGCGACACTCGTAAATAAGCTTACATTGATCGCAGGTCAAAGTGAAAATTTACGCTTACAAGATAAAGCGGATTTAGATTTGCGTTGGTTAGAAAGTTTTTTTTCTCTGTTATCACCCTCGATTGCAACGGGGTTATACGGATCATTGAAAAATTATCGTCAAATCGCGCAACTGAGTGAAATTAAGTTATTAACTAAGCTGTTTCATAATCAGCTATTAGGCAATGCTGTTAACTGGGCTATTTTTACAGGGAAAGGCCCCGGATTAACGCCAAGTTCAGATGATATGCTTGTGGGTATGTTATTTGCACATTATTTAGTAGAGCCAGAAAATAAACTTAATCATTTTTTTAATAACACACCGCCTTTATTTGAATTGACCACCATTGTCAGTAAGCATTATTTGGAATATGCCACACAGGGAATATTTTCTACCTATCTCATTCAATTAGGTAAAAAAATAAAGAATAAAGAGATTATTTTTAAGGATATGTTGGAAATACTCTCTATTGGTCATCATTCCGGCGCGGATACATTACTAGGATTATGGATTGGTTACCAAGCTAAAAAACAACAACAGCATATTAATTAAATCTTTTTAATAAAAGAATTTATATAAACATTCGGATACGGATAATTATGAAAACAATTGTTATTGCTTTAGGCGGAAATGCATTATTGCAACGCGGAGAAGTTTTATCTGCTGACAATCAATATAAAAATATTGAATTGATGTCAGAAACAATTAATAAATTAGCTAAAGAGTATCGTGTTGTATTAGTACACGGTAATGGGCCTCAAGTCGGATTACTTGCACTGCAAAACCTTGCATATCAAGATGTTCCTGCCTATCCATTGGATATCTTAGTCGCAGAAAGCCAAGGTATGATTGGTTATATGATGATGCAGAAAATTAATCAAAATCATCCTGAGCAAGCAATTACAACGGTAATGACTCGAGTTTCAGTTGATATTAATGATGAAGCATTTAACGATCCAAGTAAATTTATCGGCCCTATTTATGATGAGGCTGATAAAGACGAATTAATGGCGAAGTATCAATGGACATTTAAACAAGATGGTAAACATTATCGTCGTGTTGTGCCATCGCCAACACCGAAAAAGATTATTGATATTGATGCAGTAAGACTTCTATTAGATAAAGGGCATATTGTTATTTGTGGTGGCGGTGGCGGTATTCCAGTCAACAATTCAAATAATGAATTTATTGGTAGTGAAGCTGTTATTGATAAAGATTTAACTGCGGCTTTAATTTCTCGTGAATTAAATGCAGAGCACTTTGTTATTTTAACAGAGGCAGATGCTATTTATAAAAATTGGGGTACACCAGAACAAGCTGCAATTCGTGAAGCAACACCAGAAGAACTTGCACCAATGGCTGTCGCTGATGGGGCAATGGGACCAAAAATTATGGCAGTGAGTGATTTTGTTAATGCAACAGGGCAGCAAGCTCATATTGGTGCATTACAAAATATTCAACAAGTTATTGAAGGTCAGTCTGGCACTTTAATTTATAAGTCTTAATAAAAATTCTTTCAGGAGCGTCATTATGAACGATGCACAAGTGAATGAGAAAGGCAAAGTCCCTTATTGGGTCAAACTGACCATTATCTTCTTCTTTGGTTGGATTGCGCTGTATGGTAGCCGTGCCATTGTTGGTCCTTTAATGGTAAATATTGGTGCTGAGTTTGATCTGACTAAAGCTCAACTAGGCTCCATTATGAGTATTTTCTTTATCGGATATACTGCACTAAATATTCCATCAGGCATGATTGGTGACTATTTAGGTAAGAAAAAAGTATTAGTAACGGGTGTAGTTCTCTTTGGTGGATTTACCATTATTGCGGGTATGATGCCAACTTACGTGACCTTTATGTTTGCATGGGTCATGGTAGGGATATTCCAAGGTTTCTATTATGGTCCTCAGTATGGTCTATCCTCAGAAGCGATACCAAAACACCGTATTACATTAGGTAGTGCGATTATCAATAGTGGTATGGCATTTGGTTTATCTATTGGTTACTACATCTCAAGTATTTCTGTTGGTGAGATGGGAATGAGCTGGCGTGCTCCGTTCTATATCATTGGTGTGCCCATTATTATCATTGGGTTGGTTATGTTATGGATCATCAAAGATAAGCCAAAAGCACAACCTGCGACAGAAAATGGCGCACCAAAACAGAAGGTTAAACTGACATTTAAAGATTTATTTGGTAATCGCAATATCAACCTTGCGTATGTCACCATCTTCTGTTCAATCTATGGCTTCTTTGTATTAGTCACTTGGTTACCGTACTACTTAGAAACTGAGCGTGGGATCACTGGAACACAAATTTCAACTATCGCATCATTAATGCCGTGGTTTGCTATTCCTGGTTCACTTATTTTTAGCTGGGTTTCAGATAAAATTGGTCGTCGTAAACCGGTATTACTGATCATGTTACCGTTGTCATTAATCGCTATTCTTGCTGTGCCAATGTCAGAATCAATGCCTGTATTAATTGGTGCTCTGATCCTTTACGGTATTGTAGGTAAAATTAGTACAAACCCAGTACTTGTTGCTGTGGTTGCTGATAACTCACCGCGACATGCACTAGGTACATCGTTTGGCGTTTATAACTGTATCGGTATGTTAGGTTCTGTTTTTGCACCAACATTAACCGGTTTCCTATCAGACAAAACAGGTAGCATGGACTCCGGTTTCTACTTTGCAGCTATTCTGATTTGTATCGGTATTGTCGCAAGCCTCTTTATTAAAGAAAGCAACAATAATGAAGAAGCAAAAGCGTAGTATGTTATTCAGATAGTGACTGAATACACAGTAAAAGGGCAAACTTTGGTTTGCCTTTTTAATTTAAAGGATCGTAAAACGATTGTACGCTAGGATGATTTTGCTTAAATAACTCCACTAAATAACTGACTACTGCGCCTTTTTTGTCTTCACACCATGCTAATGAAAGAGGAGAGTTATGACGACGATTTTTCACTTCTTTCGCAATTAACTGTCCACTATCAATTAGTGGTTTGCATAAACTTAATGGCAAAAATCCGATTCCTACGCCTTTTAAATGACAGGCTAATTTGGTGTGTAAATCAGGGACACGGATCTCGTGCTGACCCGATAAGCGCCAAGCTGTACGTTTAGAAAGATGGCGAGACGTATCTTCGACGTTTACAGCAGAATACATACGCATTTGATCGTCACTTAATACACCGCTGATATTGGCTAAAGGATGATTAGGTGCAACAACAAATTGCCATTGAATTTCGCCCATCGCACAAATGTTAATATTATTCTTAAGAGATTCATTGCCTGTAACACCGATAGCAAAATGATAATCTTCGTTAATAAGTGCATCCCAAACCCCCATATAGACTTGGCGAGTAATATGAAATTGGGTAGATGGAAAACGTTGATGAAGACACGCCAACATACTGGCGACTGCAGTACGATCATAGAGAAGATTATTAATAACAATATTAACCTGATGTTCGACACCTGCGTTCATTTGCTGGAGTTCTACAGGCATTGATTCTAACCATACAATCCATTGACGGCACTTTTCTAATAGGTATTCACCCGCGGGAGTGAGTGTAACGGTTCTTGTGGTGCGATTAAAAAGTTGGGTGCCGATATTTTCTTCTAATGTTTTTATACGGTAACTAATTGCCGCGGATGTTTTATGAAGCATATCGGCGGCTTTGGTAAAACTTTGGCAATCGGCGACCTGTATAAAAGTGCGGATCATTTCTTGGTCTAACATATTTTTGTCCTGATGGCGAAAGAGGCAAATTTTCAGCAGAGAATGCTGAACTAAAAAAAGCAAACAAAGCAAAGCTTACCTATTTTTTCTGAGGTCTATACTGCAAAGTAAGACAACTTCTTATCGTGTTAATGGATGTTATTATTTTTGGCTTATTGTTGTTTGCCGTATGAAGTTTTGATTATTTATAGATAAGTGATAAAGCATACTAACAAAAATTTCATCGGATGATGGGCGCAAATAAGAAGATCGGTATTCTATTTGTGTGATTGCTTTCACGTTTCACTTATCCTTTTACTGACTAAGTTAAGATATCAGTAAAAGGTAGTGAAGATCAGAATAAAAAATAGACCATCATTGTGATATGAAAAATAGAGATCACGCTATTTTAAATGGATAAGTAAAAAAGAGTAGGTGAGTCAGATTAAGTGCAAAGTGAAATAGTGTTGAAACCCAAAGCCGACCACTCCACATCCAGGCTAATCCATAAATAATACCCGCCAGTGAAGCAAATATGATCAGTAATAATCCGCCTGCGAAATGTGCTAAACCAAAGATAGTGGCTGCGATTAAGAGTGCAACATAAGGCGGAAGATAGCGTGATAATGTTTGCTGAATAACCCCTCTAAATAATGCTTCTTCAGCAAGTGATACAAAAAAGAGGTTCGCGAGAATAAATGCAGGTAACCACGATGGTAAATGCAATTCAATTGCCAATCCCCCCAGTTTTACGGCGATTAATAACAACGCAGGAATAGCAATAATTAGCATTACCCACTGTAATTTATTTGCTTTTTTTAATGGTTCGCAGATAAAAAGTGTAGGCACAAAGATCAGAAAAATAAAAGGTAATAATGCTTTATCGGCATTGAAATAAAAAGAAAAAGGGGCGCTTTTCATCCCTATAATGGTATGTGAAAGGTAACGTAAATTGTTGAAACCAGGAATAAGGTGAAAAGTTAATCCACTAGCAATAATGATAAGTGCAAGAATGATGATTGCGCTAAGTAGAGGCTGTTCTTTATAGCGGGAATAGGCGAAGGCGAGTAAGAGAATACTAAAAATAATTGGCAAGGTATGCCATGTAATAACACCGGTTATAAATGCGCTAAGTGCTGTAAAGATTAGTGTAATAAACGCAAGAGTGCGATTGAAACCCAAAAATAACAAAGAAAAAGCAAGAAGTAGCCAAGTAATCATAACTGTAAAGGTTCTAAAATGAAAAGGAGCGCTAGGGTAAAAGATAGCGGCTTTCTAGGCTATCACTATAAATAAGAAAACAGAGAAATCAGACCTCTTCGCTTGTAATTTATTTATTTAACTTATTGAATTTTATGTTAAATTTATAAAATTGATTTTTAATCTAAAATTAAAACAAATGTTTAATTTATATAATGATAGTCAATTAAGGATATTAAATTCGCATGAGAAAAATAGAGAGTATAAAAATACCGATAGTTTTCATATCGGTATTTTTGTCTATATAGGCTCGTTTACATTTGATTAAACAGCGTAAAACTAAACGTAAAAATAGCGAATAACATGGAAGAAAATAGGCGCTGCAAAACAGAGGGAATCCATTCTATCCATCATGCCACCATGACCTTCGATCATCGTGCCAAAATCTTTTACGCCACTGTCTCTTTTAATTGCTGACATACATAAGCCACCAGCAAAACCCGCCAATGTAATCACTAAAGAGAGTAAAAAGGCAGCCCACCATGAGAAAGGCGTTGCCCACCACAACATCATACCAATAAGACTGGCGGAGATAATGCCACCAAAAAAGCCTTCCACTGTTTTATTTGGGCTTAATTTAGGCACGATAGGATGTTTGCCAAATAATTTACCAAATACATATTGAAGTACGTCAGAAACTTGCACCACTATCATTAAAAAGAGTAGTAAATTGATATTACGGCCTTCGAACCCCTCAATTGGCAACATTAAAAGTGCTGGTGCATAACTTAGACAATAAATGGCTATCATTACGCTCCATTGTACTTTTGCCATACGTTCTAAGAAGTGGCGAGTGTCACCCGAAAGCGCCATACGTGTTGGTATTAATAAGAAAGCGTAAACAGGAATAAATACCGCCATTAAGTTGTACCATTGCACACCAACAAGAATGTATTGGATAGGCAATATAACGAAGAAACACCAGAATAGCGCTTCATGGTCGCCACGATGTGTAGGGGTTAAGGTAATCAGTTCGCGTAATGCAAGCCATGAGATAATAGTAAATAGGACGACAGATCCAATAGCCCCAATGCCTATTGCAACACCTGCAATAATACACATTACCCACCACGCGTTGATCCTTGAATTAAGGTTCGTAATCGTGGAAGTAGGACCTTTTATTGCTGCTAAAATAGCACCAATAATGCTGGCGATAATTAAGAAAGAGAAGAGCCCGATAAATATCCAGAGGACTTCATTATTAATACGTTCCATTGTGTAGCTCCTCTAACGCACTTTTTGCTCTTACTAGAAACTCTTGTTTACTTTCATTTTCATGAGTAGACCCAATAGGAGCACCAAAAATGGCACTGCAAATAACAGGAACAACTAAGCGAGATCCTTTAGGAAGGACTCTATTTAAGTTTTCTAGGTAAATAGGGACTAATTGCACATTCGGATTTTTACGAGAGAGATGCCAAAGACCGGCTTTAAAATCTTGAATAGATTCGCCGTTACCTCGAGTACCCTCAGGAAAAATAATTAAAGAATCTCCTTGGTCTAAAATTTCTTGCATCAGGACAAGTGCATTAGTTTTATTTTGTGCTGATGATGCCGAGTTATTTGTGCCTTGTTCTACGGTTTCCTCGCAAGAATTTTCCTCTTGTGGAAAATTCATTTTGGTCGCATGACGAGGAATGAGAATGGCTCTAAAGATACGACGAGATAAATAACGGCGTAAGCGGTTTTTATTCCAATAATCTTCAGCTGCAACGGGATGAACATAAGGGCGAATATTGGGCGAAAGACAAGACCAAATAACTAAGCCATCAAGATGACTAGAGTGGTTAGCGTAATAGATACAAGGTGTATCTTTTGCAATAGGAGAGGTTTGTTTAGCGCGAATACCTGTTAAGAATCGGCAAATAGAGACTAAAACGGATGATACCACTTTTGCATCTAAAGCAAGTTTTCCATTTTTCATTAATCAGACACCTTGTGCTAAATCCCGTAAAATTCGACGGGTTCTGAAAATTGTGGTGAGCGTTGAACCTAAAATAATAATCCATAATGAAATAAAAAAGAGCCATGTTCCCCAAAGACTAGGAATAAATGCGGCAATAACAGCAACAGAGGTTAATAACGCCATTCGGTGTTGTTTTGCCATTGGGCCGGTAAATTGTTGATCTAACCCACAAGCCCCCCCTAATACACGGACATAAGCGGTCATTACCGCAAAAAAAGCGCCCACCCAGCTCAATGTAATGGCCATAGAAAAATCAGAAGATAATCCATAACCGACACCCAAAATAATTAAAGTATCAGCAATTCTATCGGGCAATTCATTATAAACAGCACCTACTGGGCTTTTCATGCCGCCTTCAACAGCAACCATACCATCTAATAAATTACAAATAAGGCGACCTTGGATCATGATAGCGCCAAGGATCAGTAAAATTGAGCGTAATAATCCAGATGTGTAAAAGAGGGCACTAAAGAGTGATAAGCCTGCAAGTAATGCAAATACGACGCTAAACACGGAAATACCGTTAGGGGTTGCCCCTTTTTGTTGTAAGTAGCGACTGCACTTTGTGGCCCAGTTTGTTTGTCTTGCTTTTATAGGGCGACGGTTTTTATCTTGAGCGTTCATTTTTTCTTTGTTAAAAGCGAGTTAGGAGGGGATAGCATAAGGGCATTTGCACAAAGTGAGAATAAGAATAAACGTATAAGTTTATCTTATATTTTTTTATGAAGATGAATTCCTTCTTGTTATGCTCTTATTAAGACTATAAATCAATCATCAATAATTATTTATTTTTCTAGGTGTTAATACTTATCGGTAACTAATGTATTATACTTACATCGTGTAATCATTTAATGATACTCTTTATTTGACTGTTATTAAGTAGAAATAGTAAATAATGTATTACATTAATTAAAGTATAAGGAGAATAAATTTCTTAAGTAAAAGGGAGTATAAAGGGAAATACTTATTATTATCTCTTATTTTACAGTTTAAATAACTGGAATTAACCCCTCTCGATTAGAATTTTCTTATAAAGAATTTTTTTATTAAATCGAAAATCAATACGCATAAATAGTCTTTAATTGGGCATAAAAAAAAGAGACAGGAATTTCTTTTGTATTATTTTTTAATCATGAATAATTTTCTTCGTGAAATAAGAATAAAGAAAATGGGAAATTAAAAATGAGACTATTCATCTTTATAATAAGTGAAAAATGATTTACATCAAATGAAGGGCTTCATCTATTCTTATATTGCTATTATTAATAAAAAACAATCATAATAGTTATTAATAATAGCGATTATGAAAATAATATATACAAGTGTTTTAAATTGAAATTAAACGAACACTAATGAAAGGGTGGCATCAAAATAAGTTGCCGCCCTTCCTATCGTAGAATGGTGTCTAATGTATTAATTATTCCCATATTAGGTGTAATTCATCCAAAATAGAATGTTTTTAGAAGCACAGTGTTTTCTCATTAATAAAATATAATGAAAATTAAGCAGGTCATATCGTTATATCGCTAGATAATACAACCTATTGATAAATAGAAATCACATTGTAAATCAGTTTGCTCTTAAGTCATATTTCTTAAAGAAATCATACTCTTGAACTAATTGTGGTAGTGATCTTATTTTCAATTTTGTATACATATTTGAACGATGCACTTCAACTGTACGAGGTGATAGCGAAAGTTTCTCTGCCGCTTCTTTACTCGTATTTCCTTCAAGGATCATCTCCATAACCTCTTTTTCTCTATTAGATAACTTACCAAATTTATCTTTTAGAGATATATAGGTTCGGAATTGCTCAACTTCACTTTCATAATGTAGGAAAGATTCCGAGACAATATTAAGGAGTTCATTCACATTTAGCGGACGAGTTAAATATTCAAAAGCCCCTGATTTAAATGCGTTCCGGCAACTCTCAATGGAACTATCCCCTGAAATAATAATAACAGGGATGATGTTTTTCAATTTGTTGAGTTCTTTAATCAGTGCAATTGATGGTGCTGCACTGTTTTTTGTATTAATTATGATGCACTCTTTATGCGCTCCTTTTATTGATGAAAAATAGTATTTCAAGAAAGCCTGTTCATTTGAATAGGTTTTCACATTAGCCGCTAAAGAAGAAAGAACGGCTTTAAGTTGAACTTTTGTACTGTCATCTTCAAAAGTGATTAAGTGGATTATTGATTCCATATGCTGCTCCTGGTTTTACTCTGCTCTTACACTAAAAGTGAATGAGTAACGAAATTTGACTAATTTATAAGTTTTTTATGTAGGGTGACATTCACGCAACGGAGCCATATTCAGAATATATCAAATTAAAAATGATTAATACTTCTGTATTATATTATAGATAAAATATCAGAACTTTGTTTTGTTTCAATATTTGTATTTTATAGATAAGAATAATTTATTTCTATAATGAAGAGAGGAGATAACAATTATTAATTGTAACTAAGTTTTTTTTCGTAAGTGATTTTAACTATATTAAACTCACTTAATAAGTAAAAAAATAATATATTTAGATGTCTTTTTATGAAGTCATTAATTGTCGCATTTAGTTACAATATAATTCACTTTGTGGATTTTTGACTTTACTTCTTGTAAAATAGCACTTTATTTCTATTGATCCTTTTTAATAAACCAATCGAGCCAATGCTATGGCGTCACTGAAAGATGTAGCTCGACTTGCATCCGTTTCTTTGATGACAGTCTCTAGAGCGATTAATAACCCTGAGTTATTAAAACCAGAAACACTGAAACAAGTCCAAAATGCGATTGATCAACTTAACTATGTTCCAGATTATTCTGCACGAAAAATTCGTGGTCAAGGAACAAAAGTATCATCAATTGGTGTTCTGGCAATTGATACCGCGACGACACCATTTTCTGTCGAAATGATTTTATCGATAGAACAAACGGCAAGAGAATTTGGTTGGAGCTCATTTGTTGTCAATTTGACTGCACAAGATTGTTATGAAAATGCCATTTGGCAACTTTTGGCTCAACGTCCTGATGGTATTATTTATACAACGATGGGGTTGCGTGAAATCACTGTACATGAAAAATTGCTCGATAAGAATTTAGTGTTAGCAAACTGTTTGGATAAAACACACGCTTTTCCTACTTATATTCCCGATGATTATCATGGGCAGTATTTTGCGATGAAAAAAGTCATCGAAAAAGGATATCGCCGTCCTTTGTGCTTTTATATCCCAACAGAGTCTGTTGCTGGCCCTATTCGTCGTAAAGCCGTTGAAGATGCTTGGCAAGAGGCAGGATTGCCATTGGCAGATCTGCAACAATATACGATGATGTTTGGCGATGAACACTACCGTGATGTCATTGAAATATTGAAAAAGCATTGTATTCATCAAAAAGCTGACTTTGATATTCTCATTTGTGGTAATGACCGTATTGCGTTTTTAGCTTACCAAGTTTTACTTTCTATGGGGTTACGTATTCCAGAGCAAGTGGCTGTTTTGGGATTTGACAATATGATTGGTACAGGAGAGTTGTTTTATCCACCATTAACAACGGTACAACTGCCTCATTATGAACTAGGTAAAGAAGCGACGTTGCATATCATTCAAGAACGAAACCACAAAGATACCCGACACGTACCTTGTCAATTAGTTGAACGTGAGTCTATTTAAAGACTCACGTCTTATTTATTATGAGTAAATACTATTTAGATGCCAATATTCACCATGAATTAGGGTTGCATCACCATTCATAGCAAAAAGACGTAAAGCTCGATCATCTTGTTGAGCATAATATCGGCTGCTAAAGGTGAATTCTCCTTTGTTTACAAAGATCTCAATTGATGAACGATCAATAAAAATACGTAAATTCAATTCACAGCCGTCAGGTAATGGAATACTTCGAGCTCCACTGATATTGTGCTGAGGATAATGACGGTTAAGAACTAAACGATGTGATTGATTATCAACAAAGAGCTCGAGCCCCTCACCTAGCCATAAGCCAAATTTTTCAGCGCCACTGTCTAAAGATAACGTTAAGTCGAGTTCGATAGCGGGCGTATTCTTGATTAGCTCGATAGATTGATTACTGAGTGTTAATGGCTGGATAGTCTGTTTTTCTTGGCGTAATGATTCAACTTCTTTAACAGGAACCATACGTAAGCGATTTTTGGGTTTATCAAAAGTGATTTCACGAGGGAGTGTAAAGCAACCAGCCCAAAATTCAGATTTTGAAGGCATTGGCGAATTCCACATATCCATCCATCCCATAGAAACGCGACGACCATCAGATGTCGTAAATGATTGTGGTGCATAATAGTCATGACCATTATCAAGTTCAATAAAATGCCCTTGTGGTTTAAAGGGGTGATTGGGTGACCACTGACCAATTAATGCACCGGATTGAAAGAGGTTGCGATATTGATAACCTTCGGCTTGTTTTCCTTGTGGTGAGAAGACGATTGCAAATTCGTTTTCTTGGCTAATTGGGAAGAAATCAGGGCACTCCCACATATAGACATTTTTATCATCCGTTTTTCCCAAAACGGTGTAATCGTTGTTCCACTGCTGACCTTCCTCAAATAAGGTTTCGCTAGAGAAGAGGAGGACTTGACCTTGGTCTTTTTCATCACGAGCCCCAACAACCATCCACCATTTTCCTTCTTGATACCAGACCTTCGGATCACGAAAATGCATATAACCTTTAGGGGGGGCTAAAACGATCCCTTTTTTCTCAAAATGAATACCATCTTCACTGATAGCAACACATTGCGTTTCATAAATTTGGCTATCATCACCTTCGGCTGCTAACCAATTGTGTCCTGTATAGAAAAGATAGAGTTTACCTTCATGGCTAATTGCCGATCCTGAGAAACAACCACTTTTGTCGTAGTCATCTCCTGGTGCTAATGCAATAGGTTGATGTTGCCAGTGGATCATATCGGTGCTTGTGGCATGTCCCCAATGCATTGGCCCCCAATCTTGAGAATAAGGGTGGTGCTGATAAAAGGCATGATATAAACCATCATGATAAATAAGACCATTAGGATCATTTAACCAACCCGCAGGTGCTGCCAAATGAAACTGGGGATAAAATTTATTGCCTCGTTTTTCAATCAAAGTATCTAAGGCTTTTGTTGATTGTTCTAAGCGGTGTTTCATATCATTATCCTTATTATATTTTAGAGCTATGAGTGCGTTTTTAAGGGCTCTGAAAGGGTAAAGAACAGACGTAATCACACAATAACTCTTGTTGTTAACGATAACATTTAGAGTGAAAAAAAGACGATGTGCGAGATTGACTTTATCATCTTATCTTATTATGTTAACGTTATCAGTGTGGATTTACGAGCAATATCTTTACTTATTCGTTATGAATAGTCAGAAAAACAGAATATAGTTAAGAAAAATAATTGCTTATCTTCTGGAGAGATTATGAAAGTCTGGTCTTTAGGTGACGCTGTTGTTGACTTGATCCCGTTGCAAAACATGCAATATGAAGCATGTGCTGGTGGTGCGCCAGTCAATGTTGCTGCTGGTGTTGCTAAACTTGGTCAACAAAGTGGCTTTATTGGACGTGTCGGAGAGGATGCGTTTGGCCATTTTATGCAAAAAACATTGTTTGATCTGGGGGTTGATACTCGTGCAATGGAATTTGATGAGTTTCATCGTACCAGTACTGTTCTTGTCTCTTTACAAGAAAATGGTGAGCGTGATTTTACTTTCCTAGTTGCTGAATCTGCTGATCAATTTTTAACAGAAAAATCTTTACCGGCGTTTGAAAAAGACATTTTGCATTTTTGCTCTTTAGCATTAGTGAATCCCATTTGTCGCTCGACTTTAGATTGTGCAATCAAAAACATTAAAGAAACTGATTCACTACTGAGTTTTGATATTAATTTACGTCCTCAAATGTGGCGTGATCACGAAGAAATGCGCGAAGTTATTGATCGTTATGCGCATAAAGCTGACATATTAAAATTATCAGAAGATGAACTTACGTGGATGACACAAGAAGTGACATTGAATAATGCACTTAAAAAATTAGAAGATTATCCCGCGCGTTTAAAAGTGATCACCCAAGGCTCTAAAGGTTGTTTAGTTTTAACGCCAAATACTCAAGTCGCATTTAGCGCCTTTATCGTTGAATGTATTGATACAACCGGTGCTGGAGATGCCTTTATGTCTGGTTTACTCGCCGCACTTGCTGAATATGGTTTTGCTGAAGATGAACAATATTTATCAAAAATAGTGACGCAAGCAGCTGCTTGTGGTGCTTTAGCCACCACTCAAAAAGGGGCAATAGCTGCGGCACCAAGTCGTAAAAAATTACATGATTTTGTTCAGCAACAACCGCCTTTACATGTTAGGGAGATTTTCTAACTACTCACCCCTTTTTTCTGGTTGTGGTTTTTACCACGGTTTTCTCTTAATGGAATTTTCCTATTCTCCATTGATAACGATTTTTCTCGGGATCGTTATTTGTGGAGATTTTTTTATTTCGTCGATACAGTCGTATTGATGTTTGTTCAATCAATCAGCGATGCTGATCATATTGTTCCCTCTGTTTTAAGCGTATGATATTAAATCTTATTGACTTTTATTGATGGAACATTAAATGTGGGCTCAATCGGGCGCGGTACTAGCCATTTTTTCTTATCTGCTTTGGGGAATAACTCCGCTGTTTTATCGGCTGTTACCCGGAGCGCAACCATTAGAAATGTTGGCTCAGCGTTTGATCTGGTCTATCCCTCTTTTATTGCTCGTGCGACTCTTTATTAAGAATAGGACACGATGGCGTGCTGTTTTACAAGATAAGCGCTCTATTTTTATGTGTCTATTTAGCTCAATGGCTATGGCCGTTTCTTGGTGTACATTTACCTATGCATTAACACATCAACAAGTATTAGAAGCGAGCTTGGGATATTTTATTAATCCACTTTTCTCAATTTTATTGGGTGTCATCTTTCTTAAAGAAAAGCTTAATGCAGCAGAAAAATGGGCGGTTGCCTTAATATGTGCGGGTGTGGGCTATCAATTGTGGATGTACGGTGAACTACCTGTACTTGCTATCATGATGGGGGGCGCATTTGCTGTATATGGTTTGATCCGTAAATTTATCCGTTTTGATGTGATCACCTCTTTGTTTATGGAAACCCTCTGGTTAATGCCATTAGCAATAGGTGCCACTATTTGGTTGCTGATAACAGATAAAAGCGCACTACCTTCTGCGGATAATCTGACTCGTTTTTATTATATTCTAACAGCACCTGTCACTATACTGCCGTTATTGTTTTTTACCGCAGCAGTTAAACGAACCACATTAACAGTGATCGGATTAGCGCAATATATTGAACCTACCATTCAATTTTTACTTGCCGTTTTCTTATTCCATGAAGCTTTTGATGAAGTAAAAGGCGTGAGTTTCTCTCTGATTTGGTTAGGACTTTTATGCTGTATTTTGGCACTTATCCGAAAACGCCTTAATTATCTAAAAATTCAAAAAGGAAAACGCAGCCAAACGGTGTAATTGTTTTATTTCTCTGTTTGATTATTTTTTTGTCTGGCTATTTTTCTATCAAACTAAATCCGCTATGCTATATAAAAGCAATCGTTTGCGTGGTTGTGGTTTTTATTAATTGTGAGGATAAAAAATGACAGTGCTGGGTACGGCTCTTACAGCAAGTGCAACAAAGGTGATGTTATTAGGTGCCGGTGAATTAGGTAAAGAAGTCGCGATAGAATGCCAACGTTTAGGCATTGAAGTGATTGCCGTTGATCGCTATCTCAATGCCCCTGCGATGCATGTTGCTCATCGTTATCATGTTGTAAATATGCTTGATAGCGATGCATTAAAGCAAGTTATTGAACAAGAGCGACCTGATTTTATCGTTCCAGAAATTGAGGCTATTGCAACCACGTTACTGGTTGAATTAGAACAAGCGGGGCAAAAAGTGGTTCCTTGTGCCCGTGCTGTAAAGCTGACGATGGATAGGGAAGGTATCCGTCGTTTAGCCTCGGAAACATTACATTTACCTACATCAAACTATCAATTTGTTGATGATGAAGTGAGCTTTAAAAAAGCAGCTTTAGAAATCGGCTTTCCTTGTATTGTAAAACCGGTTATGAGTTCATCAGGAAAAGGGCAAAGTGTTATTCGTAATGAAAGCGATTTAGCTCAGGCTTGGATTTACTCGCAAGAGGGAGGGAGAGCAGGAAAAGGGCGCGTTATCGTTGAAAAAATGATCCCGTTTGATTTTGAGATCACTTTATTGACTATTCATGCTGTTGATGGGGTCCATTTTTGCGCTCCTATTGGTCATCGTCAGGAAAAAGGGGATTACCGTGAATCATGGCAACCTCAAAAGATGAGTGATATCGCACTTGCTAAAGCACAGCATATCGCGGGTAAAGTGGTTGAGAACTTAGGGGGCTATGGTTTATTTGGTGTAGAGCTGTTTGTTCAAGGTGATGAGGTCTTCTTTAATGAAGTCTCTCCACGTCCTCATGACACAGGGTTAGTGACACTCATTTCTCAGGATTTATCCGAGTTTGCGCTTCATGTTCGTGCTTTTTTAGGCTATCCCATTGGTGGTATTCGCCAATTAGGCGCTTGTGCCTCAGCGGTTATTTTACCGGAGTTGTATAGTACAAATATCGTTTATTCTGGTATTGAAAAAGCGTTGAAAGCGGATCGTCAAATTCGCCTTTTTGCTAAGCCTGAAATTGCAGGCTCTCGCCGTCTAGGTGTTGTGCTTGCTCATGCTGATACAATAAAACAGGCATTGGATGAAGCAATTGCAGGTGCCAACGCTATCATTGTCAATGACGCTTCCAAATAGCGCTATAACATCATTACCGCTAAGTAAAAGCGACCAGCTTAGCGGTAAAAATTCAGCTTTAATGTCGAAGTAAACGTATTTTGGAATTGAAAATAGTCCATAAAGTCCTTTCAAATTCTAAGCAATATAAGGGGCTTAATCACTTTTATTCGCTTAATTTTTTACTCGACCCTTGAAACTAGCTTAACTATCCCCACTTTTTACTCATATTGATTTTTTTCGCCAAATTAGGATGAATTGAGGTAAAAATGAGTATGAAAGGTCAGGAAACAAGAGGATTTCAGTCAGAAGTTAAACAACTTCTTCAATTAATGATCCATTCTCTTTACTCCAATAAAGAAATTTTCCTTCGCGAATTGATTTCGAACGCATCAGATGCGGCTGATAAATTGCGTTTCCGTGCATTATCAGACGCCGCGCTTTATGAAAATAACGGCGAGTTACACGTGCGTATTTCCACTGATAAAGAAGCGCGTACTCTGACTATCAGTGATAATGGTATTGGTATGACTCGTGATGAAGTCATTGATAATCTCGGTACTATTGCAAAATCAGGAACCAAATCATTCTTAGAATCTATTGGGCAAGATCAAGCTAAAGATAGCCAATTAATTGGTCAATTTGGTGTTGGATTCTATTCTGCGTTTATTGTTGCAGATAAAGTGACAGTACGCACTCGAGCAGCTGGTGAAAGCGCCGATAAAGGTGTTTTTTGGGCGTCTGAAGGCGAAGGTGATTACACCGTTGCTGACATTGAAAAGGCAGATCGTGGTACTGAAATTACGCTTCACCTACGTGAAGGTGAAGATGAGTATTTAGATGATTGGCGTCTGCGTAGTATTATTAGTAAATATTCCGACCATATTTCGCTGCCTGTTGAAATCGAAACGAAAAATGAAGAAGACGGTACTGTCACATGGGAAAAAATTAATAAAGCGCAGGCACTTTGGACTCGTAACAAAGCAGAAGTCAGTGATGAAGAGTATAAAGAATTTTATAAGCATATCTCTCATGACTTTGCAGATCCATTAAGCTGGGTACATAACCGTGTAGAAGGTAAGCAAGAGTACACAAGCTTATTATATGTGCCTTCAAAAGCACCTTGGGATTTATGGAATCGTGAACAACGTCATGGCTTAAAACTGTATGTGCAACGCGTCTTTATTATGGATGAAGCTGAGCAGTTTATGCCTAATTACTTACGCTTTATCCGCGGATTAGTGGATTCTAATGATTTACCACTAAACGTTTCTCGTGAAATTTTACAAGATAGCTCTGTTACACGTAATTTACGCAGTGCATTAACGAAGCGTGCATTACAGATGTTACAAAAACTCGCAGAAAACAAGCCAGAAGAGTATCAAGCATTCTGGAAAGAGTTTGGTTTAGTCTTGAAAGAAGGTCCAGCAGAAGACTCATCTAACATTGAAACGATTGCAAAATTACTACGTTTTGCGTCAACGCATAACGACAGCGATGCTCAAACTGTTTCACTGGAAGATTATGTTAGCCGTATGGTCGACGGTCAGGAAAAAATCTATTACATCACTGCTGATAGCTATGCAGCGGCGAAAAACAGCCCGCATTTAGAGCTGTTCCGCAAAAAAGGTATTGAAGTACTGCTGTTATCTGATCGTATCGATGAGTGGATGATGAACTACCTGACTGAGTTTGATGGCAAATCATTCCAGTCTGTCAGTAAAGCAGATGAATCTCTTGATAAACTTGCTGATGAAGAGAAGCAGGCTGAGCAAGAAGAAACAGATAAACAGTTAGCCCCTTTTGTTGAACGTATTAAAACCTTGCTAGGAGATAAAGTTAAAGAGGTGAAATTAACACATCGTTTAACTGATACTCCGGCAATTGTGACAACCAGTGCTGATGAAATGACAACACAAATGGCTAAATTGTTTGCCGCCGCAGGACAAGAAGTGCCAGAAGTGAAATACAATTTTGAACTGAACCCAAATCATCCACTAGTGAAGCAAACAGCAGAATTAACGGATGAAGCACTATTTGCGGATTGGGTAAATCTATTACTGGATCAGGCGCTCTTTGCTGAAAGAGGCTCTTTAGAAGATCCAAACCAGTTTATTCGCTTAGTGAATAAACTTTTAGTTCAAAACGCGTAACTGTTTTCGTTTTCAAACATTTAAACCACGTTTATCTGAAAAGATAGCGTGGTTTTTTCTTTTTCGATAAAAAATAAAATGCAATCGCTACCGTGATTTCTTGAGCGATGACCTCACAAAATGGTATGGTAATGCGTTTTCGAGTTTAAATATAAAAAATTAAATGCAAGGGGATTTACGCGATGCGTATCATTCTGCTAGGCGCTCCAGGCGCTGGTAAAGGCACTCAGGCTCAATTCATTAAAGAAAACTATGGTATCCCACAGATTTCAACTGGTGATATGTTACGTGCGGCTGTAAGTGCAGGTACAGAACTAGGACTGAAAGCAAAAGCACTGATGGACAATGGTCAGTTAGTGACTGATGAATTAGTTATTGCGTTAGTTAAAGAGCGCATCAAACAAGACGATTGCCGTAATGGTTTCTTGTTGGATGGGTTCCCAAGAACAATTCCACAAGCTGATGCAATGAAAGAAGCGGGTATCAACGTGGATTTCGTACTGGAATTCGCGGTACCAGACGACATCATTGTTGAGCGTATTATTGGTCGTCGTGTTCACGCACCATCAGGTCGTGTTTATCATGTGAAATTTAATCCACCTAAAGTGGAAAATCGTGATGACGTGACAGGTGAAGAATTAACAACGCGTAAAGATGACCAAGAAGAAACGGTTCGTAAACGTTTAGTTGAGTACCATACTCAAACTGCGCCGTTAGTTTCTTATTATCAAAATGAAGCGAAAGCAAGCAATGCGAAATACTTCAAAGTTGATGGTACACAAAAAGTAAGCGAAATTAACGCTGAATTAAAAAGTATCCTTGGCTAATTTGTCATTGTGATGACTAATCCCGGTTGAGCCGGGATTTTTTTTATCTGTATAAAATCAGGTAAAGAGACTGATCCAATAAATTGACAAGCACAATCTCTTATTTTCCTTTATTCTTCTACTCTTTGGTTATCCTAATAAAATAACTCTAAGGAGTCATAGTATGAATGATGCTAAGTATGGTGTTCTTTTGGTTAATCTTGGTACACCTGATGCGCCGACAACGGGGGCTGTTCGACGTTATTTAGCTCAATTTCTTAGCGATCCTCGTGTTGTTGATATTTCTCCTTTGATTTGGAAACCAATATTACAAGGGGCGATATTACCGTTTCGCTCACCTAAAGTGGCTAAGTTATATCAACAGATTTGGATGAATGAAGGTTCGCCGCTTTTAGTTTATAGCCGAGCACAACAACGCGCCGTTGCTCAGCGATTACCTAATATACCTGTGGAATTAGGGATGTGTTATGGTAATCCATCACTAAACGAAGGGGTTGAAAAGCTATTACAACAAGGTGTTGAGAGTATTATTTTGTTACCCCTTTATCCGCAATATTCTTGTTCTACTTCTGCGGCGGTATTTGATGGTGTCAGCCGAATTTTTAAAGGCATGCGCACAATACCTTCTCTTCACTTTATTCGTAGTTATCCGACACATCCGCTTTATATCAAAGCGCTTGTCACTTCTATTGAGAAAAGCTTTCAGCAATATGGTAAACCCGATCGTTTAGTTCTCTCTTTCCATGGTATTCCTGAGCGCTTTATCAAGACGGGTGATATTTATTATGATGAGTGTTGTCTCACAACAGAAAAACTAAAAGCGCAATTAGAAGAGCAGTTAGGTTATCCTAAAGAACAGGTGATGTTGACATTCCAATCACGCTTTGGTCGTGAACCGTGGCTATCGCCTTATACAGATAAAACGATGGAAAAGCTGGGAAGTGAAGGGATTGAACATGTGCAGGTTGTATGCCCAGGATTTTCATCTGATTGCTTGGAAACATTAGAAGAAATTAATGAACAGAACCGAGAATTCTTTATTCATGGTGGTGGCAAACAGTATGAATACATTCCGGCATTAAATGATGCCCCTGAGCATATTGACTTGCTAGAAGCGATGATCCGAGAGGTATGCAAAAAATAATGTCTAAATTCGATAAATAAAATTATCGGATTTGATGATATATTAATTTGATCATATTTCAGTTATATATAAACTTATCTTTTCTCATTTTTTAAGTCTTTTAGTGGAAATCACTAAAAGTGCTGATAAACGGACACTGCATTACATAAATTTAGGCAGGAAAATGAATAGTAAGCTTTCAAAACCACAATCTTCAGAAATTGATAAAGGACATTTTGACGATTTCTATCTAAAACAGAATGATGAAATCGATCTTTTTGAATTATTTTCTGTTATTTATAAATCAAAATTTGTCATTATTGGTATCACGTTATTATTTGCTATCGTTGGCTTTACTGTTGCAAGCTTTTTACCACAAAAATGGACGAGCCAAGCTGCAATTACCAAGCCAATGCTGGATGAAATGAAGCAATTAAGAGCAACATTGACTGAGCTTAGCTTGGTGGATGTTGATACAGGTGTGAATGGTTCATCTGTTTATCAAAAATTTATCAATAACTATAATTCTCGTGTATTACGTGAAGAATATTTAGTGAGCACAGATTATTACAAAAGCTTGCTGGCTAAAATGGAAGAGCCAACGCCACTAGATAAACGTAAATTAATAGAAGAGATTGTCACTAAAGACATTAATTTAAAAGTTTCAGATGCTAAAAATAGTGATGAAGAGTTTAGTGGTGAAATTAATTTAAGCTTTACCGCGCCAACGCCTGAAGAAGCTTACGATTTACTTTCTGGTTATATTCGTTTTGTTTCTACCAAAGTACGAATGGAAGTAAAAGACGAAATTGATGATCAAATTGAACGTAAATTAAGTTTTGCGCAAAAAGCCTATGAAATGGATTTAGAGCGTATCGCTAATGCGCGTAATGTAAATGTGCAACGCTTAAAATATGCGTTAGAAATTGCAAATGCCGCTGGGGTTAAAAAACCTATTTCTAGTGAAGGCGCACAGATTAAAGATGACCCTGATTATTCTATTGCCATGGGCTCTGATGCATTAAGCAGTAAATTAGCGATCACAGAAGCTATCACAGACCCAACAACGGTAAGTTCTGATCTGAAAAACCGTTTATACAATATGAAGCAATTAGAAAAAGTAAAATTAGATGATCTTCAATTTGTACCCTTCAAATATATGCTGAAACCTTACGAACCGACTAAAAAAGATGCACCTAAACGTGCTCTGATTTTAGTTGGCGCTGCTTTTGTTGGTTTCATCCTGTCTGTTATGGGTGTTTTACTGAGCTATATGGCAAGAAGCCGTCGTAAAACCGCATAAAAATATCTTTAAATAAGTAGGTGTACTGACGTACACCTACTGCCTCTCCGATAATATTGTGTTAACATTGCGCATCTTTTTTAGCTGTGTAGCATCGTTCACAATGAAATTCCCTGGCAAACGAAAATCTAAACACTATTTTCCCGTTAGTTTACGAGATCCTCTATTACAACCCATCATCAATATGACAGAGAGCGAATCCTCTCGTGCCTATATCGTGGGTATTGACCAAACCTTGGTTGATATTGAAGCGAAAGTTGATGAGGAGTTTATTAACCGTTATAACTTGAGTCAGGGACACTCTCTTGTTATTGAAGATGATGTCGCAGAGGCACTTTATCGTGAACTAACAGACAATAATCTGATCACTCACGAATTTGCGGGCGGCACTATTGGTAATACGCTACATAACTACTCTGTATTAGCTGATGACCGTTCTGTGTTATTAGGCACAATGTGTAATAACATTCAGATTGGTAGCTATGCTTATCGTTATTTATGTAACACATCTAGCCGTACTGATCTTAATTACCTCCAAGGTGTTGATGGTGCCATTGGGCGTTGTTTTACGTTGATCACGGAAAATGGTGAGCGCACATTTGCGATTAGCCCGGGTCAAATGAATCAACTTAAACCTGAAAGCATTCCGGAAGAGGTGATTGCAGAAGCTTCCGCATTGGTGCTAACGGCTTACTTAGTTCGCTGTAAACCGGGTGAACCGATGCCATTAGCTACCATGAAAGCGATAGAGTATGCGAAAAAATATGATGTACCTGTTGTTCTCACACTGGGCACAAAATATGTTATTGCCGATGATCCACAATGGTGGCGTGATTTCTTAAAAGAGCACGTTTCTGTTGTCGCAATGAATGAAGATGAAGCTTTTGAATTAACAGGACATGCTGATCCTCTGTTGGCTTCTGATGTTGCTTTAGAATGGGTGGACTTAGTGCTTTGTACTGCGGGGCCTGCTGGGCTTTACATGGGCGGTTATACAGAACACAACTTTAAACGTCAAACCTCTCATCCTTTATTACCGGGTGCGATTGCTGAATTTAATCGTTATGAATTTAGCCGTGCAATGCGTCGTAAAGATTGTGAAGAGCCAGAAAAAGTCTATTCTCATATTGAACCTTATATGGGCGGTCCTGAAAAAATCATGAATACAAATGGTGCGGGTGATGCTGCATTATCTGCATTACTGCATGATATTACCGCGAATAGCTATCATCGCATCAATGTGCCAAATTCAAGTAAGCATCCTCGGACTTATTTAACTTATTCCTCGTTAGCACAAGTATGTAAATATGCTAATCGAGTGAGTTATCAAGTGCTAAGTCAGCATTCTCCACGCTTAACACGCGGTTTACCTGAAAAGGAAGACAGCTTGGAAGAAGCTTATTGGGAACGTTAATTTTTACTGTTTTTCTCAATAAAAATAGAAGCAAATTTTAAGTAATAAAAAACCTATCAACATGATATTGATAGGTTTTTTTGTATTTATTTTTTATTCAATAGACTAGGTCAGTAGAATAATAAATTAGTTACTGCGCGGCATTAGGTGCAATGATTTGTTGACCATTTTCTGGTGTATCATCAATAGCACAACCAAATTCTACTTCTTTAATTAGCATATTTGCCATTGCAGATGCGGTTTGATCTTCATCGATAATGACGTGATTTGCGCCTTTTTCAAGGATAAAAGACGCTTCTTCATCATAGTTAGCCCGCACGATAATATCGTCAAAATGAGCACGAACAATGATATTTAAATCGGGGTTCATACTTCTTGCTGTTTCAGCGATATCGGCTGCTTCATAACCATTAGGTATCGTCAGTAATAAAGATTTAGCACAATCAATACGGGCTAAAGCAAGTGACTCTTTCGTCGATGCATTACCCAGTACGGTGTTTAAACTTTTCTCTTTTAATTCAGTGAATTTATTACGGCTATTTTCGATAATAACTAATGGAATAGATTGAGCTAATAATTTTTCAGTAAGCATGCTTCCTGCGCGTCCATAACCGACAATAATGGCGTGACCACAAATATCAACAGGGACAGGCATCTCTTCTTCCAGCTCTTCTTGTTGTAACTGTTCCACTTCTTCTTTGGTTTCTGTTTTCGCCAGATAACGGTCTAATAAAGAGAACAGAACAGGGTTTAGCATAATAGAGACTAACGCACCGGCTAAAACAAGATTACGAGCATCGGGTTCTAAAACGTTTAGCGCCACACCGAGACCAGCAAGAATAAAGGCAAATTCACCAATTTGAGCAAGACTGGCTGAAATGGTTAAGGCGGTTCGTCGAGAATGTCCAAACATTCGTACCAGGACGAGCGCTGCTGCAGATTTACCAATAATTATGATAGCCAGTGTTGCTAAGATCCCAAGAGGATGTTCAATTAACACCATTGGATCGAACAGCATGCCGACAGACACAAAGAACAGAACAGCAAAGGCATCACGTAACGGTAAAGTATCTTGAGCCGCTCTGTGGCTTAATTCAGACTCGTTAAGCACCATACCGGCAAAGAATGCCCCTAATGCGAAGGAAGCATCGAATAAGGTTACAGCGCCATAAGCGATACCTAAAGCAAGAGCTAATACACATAATGTAAAGAGTTCTCGAGAACCTGTTGCCGCGGTTTTAGATAAAATCCACGGAATAAGCTTTCGACCAACAATCATCATAATTAAGATAAATGCCACCACTTTACCGATAGTGATACCTAAATTAATCATGAGTTGAGAAACATTGGTTTGATCGCTACTTTCCAGCATATTGGCAATAGCTGGGAGTAGTACAAGGGCTAAGACCATTGCTAAGTCTTCAACAATCAGCCAACCAATAGCAATTTGACCTCGTTGGCTATCAATTAGGCCTCTTTCTTCAAGTGCACGTAAAAGAACAACGGTACTTGCTGTTGATAGACACAAACCGAATACAATGCCACTAAATAAACCCCAGCCAAAAAATGCGGATAATCCCAATCCTAATAGTGTTGCCACTGCTATTTGAGCAATAGCACCGGGAATAGCGATAGCTTTGACGGCCATCAGATCTTTTAACGAAAAGTGTAAACCTACACCAAACATTAGCAGAATGACGCCAATTTCAGCGAGCTCAGGGGCGAGAGATGTATCAGCAACAAAGCCAGGAGTAAACGGACCAGCGAGTACACCCGCAGCAAGATATCCTACTAAAGGTGAGATTTTTAGCCGTTGAGCGATCATGCCTAAAATGTAAGCAAGTGCTAACCCACCAACAATGGTGGTAATGAGGGGTGTTGAATGCGGCATCAATTCTCCTTCTTTTTATTAAACTACATGTATCGGGGGGCGAGTAATATAGCAGGCTGATAGTTTAACGTATTCATGCAATAAATTCGCTAAAAATTATTGATTATTTATAAAAATAACAAGTTGATTGAGTTTTTTGATGCAAATGCACTTTTTTATGTTATTTTAATCAGTCTTACCTTTTAAAGTAAGCAGTACCTTGTTATTGGTTCATTTAGATAACAGGGGTGATTACAAGTTATTTGGTTTTATCTACCCCGATATTAGGAAGAAAAAGGGTGAAAACACCGAATATTGGAAGGTAAATGCAAATAGGGTAGACATATTTAATACTCGTCTGCTCGGTAGCATATCCTAAGACCGCAGCACCAATACCTTTCATCCCAAAAATAAGTCCAAAGAAAAGTCCAGAAACCATACTTGTTTTACTCTAAACTCACTCTTGAGCATAAATTAAGATAGCAGAAAATGCTGAAGCCAAGATCACACCCATGAATATGGCTAATTGCTCTGTCCAATCTAGGGCTGTATAACGCGATAGGGTGTAACTAAAGAGACAACGCTAGCGTTATGTATTCAATAGAAAGTATAGTCGTTATTGATGGAGATAAGGTAAAAATAGGGGAAGAAAATCACTGTAGTATTGATCAGTTTGATTTTTTGTCACCGTGTTATTGTTAATCAATTATTTCTATTTTCATTGGTCTAGTTTACATCTATTTGGAGTTGAGTGCTTTTGTGAGAAATAGAGTTTGATTCAGGTCTCAAAAAAACTATCGGATCAATGAAATAATAAAAAAATTATATAACCTACATCATAAAATACAGCAAAAGTATTTAACTTCTGTCTTCTTTTTCTACTGTAGAACCATGGCAGAACCTTCTCAATAAATAATATACATGGGGATATACCATGAGCTTATCTTTTAAATTATCAGCATGCGCATTGACGGTTTCTTTAGCGATGGCGCCTGCGATGTCTCAGGCATGGGAAAAGGATAAAACCTACGAAATTACCATTTTGCATACCAATGATCACCATGGCCATTTTTGGCATAACGATCGTGGAGAATATGGTTTAGCGGCACAAAAAACGGTTGTTGATAATATTCGTGATGAAGTTGCTAAAAAAGGTGGTAGCGTACTGCTGTTATCGGGTGGTGATATCAATACGGGTGTTCCAGAATCTGATTTACAAGATGCAGAGCCTGATTTTAAAGGTATGAATCTTGTGGGCTATGATGCAATGGCACTGGGTAACCATGAATTCGATAATCCATTAGATGTTTTACGTCAACAAGAAAAATGGGCAACATTCCCATTCTTATCTGCGAATATTTATCAAAAAAGTACCGGTGAGCGTTTATTCAAACCTTACACCATTTTTGATAAGCAAGGCGTGAAAATTGCCGTATTAGGTTTAACGACTGATGATACTGTGCGTATTGGTAACCCAGCAAACTTCCCTGATACTGAATTCCGCAAGCCTTCGGATGAAGCTAAAAAAGTCGTAGAAGAACTGCGTACAACAGAAAAACCAGACATTATTATCGCAGCCACTCATATGGGTCACTATGATGATGGTAATCATGGCTCTAACGCGCCAGGTGATGTGGAAATGGCGCGTGCGTTACCAAAAGGTTACCTTGATATGATTGTGGGTGGTCACTCACAAGATCCGGTTTGTATGTCTCAAGAGAATAAAAACTACAAACAAGCGGATTATGTGCCAGGCACACCTTGTGCACCAGATAACCAAAATGGTACATGGATTGTTCAAGCACATGAATGGGGTAAATATGTTGGTCGTGCAGACTTCGAATTCCGTAATGGTGAATTCACGCTAAAACATTACCAATTAATCCCAATCAACTTAAATCAGAAAGTGAAGAAAGACGACGGTACAACTGAACTCGTTTACTACACAGAAGAAATTCCTCATAACCCTGAAATGATGAAATTGCTGACACCTTACCAAGAAAAAGGTGGTGAGCAACTGAATGTTAAAGTGGGTGAGGTTGTTGGTAAATTAGAAGGTGATCGTAGTAAAGTTCGCTTTGTTCAGACCAATATGGCTCGTCTATTATTATCCGCTCAAGCTGAACGTGCGAATGCAGACTTTGCCATTATGAGCGGTGGTGGTGTTCGTGATTCTATTGAATCTGGTGATATCACTTATAAAGACGTTCTGAAAGTTCAACCATTCGCCAACGAGTTGGTTTATGTTGATTTTAAAGGTGAAGAAGTCGAGCCTTATTTGTCAGCAGTTGCCTGTATGAAAGTAGATTCGGGTGCTTATGCTCAATTCTACAATGTTAGCTTAACCGTAGATGCAGACTGTAAAGTTAGCGATGTTAAAATTGCAGGCAAACCATTGGATAAAACGAAGTCTTACCGCATGGCAACACTCAACTTTAACGGTATTGGTGGTGATGGTTATCCTAAGATTGATACACATCCAGGTTATGTCAATACTGGGTTTGTTGATGCTGAAGTCTTAAAAGGTTATATCGAAGCGCATTCTCCATTGAAAGCAGCAGATTTCGAACCTAAAGGCGAAATTGTTTATAAAAAATAAGTTTTACCAATAACGCTTATATAGAAAAAAGGCGACATTAAATGTCGCCTTTTATTTTGGGTTTAAATCACGTTAATTTCTTATTTTGAGGGTGAGCCTTAAAATAAAAAATCATTAATGATTATGACTCTTTACGAATAAGTGCAAATTGAGCGCCTAATACAGCGCCTAAATCTTCGGCTGATAATTCAATATCTAAGCCACGCTTACCGCCAGAAACAAAGATAGTGTTAAATTCAAGTGCTTGTTTATCAATCACTGTTGGTAGGCGTTTTTTCTGACCTAATGGGCTTATTCCCCCCACTAAATAACCGGTGACCTTTTGGGCAATTTGTGGATCTGCCATATCTGCTTTTTTTGCTTTAAAGCACTTAGCAACGAGTTTTAAATCTAACTGACCAGAAACCGGTGTTACTGCAACAGCAAGATTTTTAGCATCACCATTTAAAGAAACTAAGAGTGTTTTGAATACTTGGCGATTATCTAAACCTAATTTTTCAACGGCTTCATCACCAAAATTATGGACATTAGCATCATGCTCATAAGGATGAAGGGTAAATTTGATTTTTTGTTTTTCCAGTAAATTGACAGCGGGAGTCATAGTTATTCCTACTTACACGATGAGAACAATATTTTTATGCTGGGTGCGTTAATAAATCGATCAGATTCTCTTCACCAAATAAATGAAGGGCACCTACCGTCACTACGTAACGACCTGCGGGTAATTTTGATAATATGCTTGCCCATTTTTGGTTACGGCTTTCCATTAAAATATCAAATACAGCTTTACTAAAGGTATTCGGCAAAGGGGGTTGTTTCTCTTTGCTATTATAATTTAACCACCAATTGATCATGATTTGCAATGTACGTGCGTTCTCGTGCCAATTTTTTAGTGTGTCTTCGAGTAATTGCTGACCATCGTCAGGGAAATTCAATAATAATGCGACCTGATCCTCAATGCCTTCAAGTTCAATAATGTTTTTTTTGTACGCATTAGCATATTGGATGACCTGATAATCAATGCCGTATTGCGGTTGCAGTCCGAGTTGCATTGCTTGGGTAGATTGTAAAATCAAAGCAATTTGCCACAGCGGTTTATTTTCAAGTTGATAAAGTGAGAGAGCGAGATCTTCACAATGCTGTGTAATTTGAGAAAAAAGAGGGGTATTTAAGCGTGTTTCTAGTGACGCTCTAAAAAGGGATGCTTGATCAAAAGGCTGAACGTCCGTCGAGATATCGGCTTCAACGATAATCGCCTCAGCATTTTTTATTTCGTTAATGAGTACATTGGAAAGTGGCGACATTGTGGAAACTCCCATATGGATACTTCCCACAAGATGCAAAGAGACATTATTAGGTAGTGTAATATCAACAGCGGGATAAGGGTAATGGATCGTATTTTTTATTCCTATCCAATGTTTGATTTTCTGAAAAATACCCGTCATTGATATGCTCCTTTGAGTGTCGATCACTAAGCCCAGCATAACGGATTTTTAATTGAATGAAACAATGAAAACTAAGCTTTACTTAGCTTTCGCTGTTTTTACGTTATTTACCAGCTTACGCCAACCCCTCCCGCAGAGACCCAGCTATTACTTTCATTCCACGCGGTAGAAGCTCTTACTTTAACATTTTCATTAATTCGGTATTGCATACCCCAAGCAAGTGCCGTGGCGTTACGATAATTACCAATACCGATAGCGGTACTAAATGTGGCGCTATCGGTAAAAGGTAAATTACTCATCGCGGCAACAGAAGCAATACCTTGGTTGGCACGTTTTTCAACTTTGTAAAAACGGTTTTGAGTATCAGATTTAAAGTGCTCAAAGTTATTTTTTAGCGTTTTAAATTCATTTCTTGAGAGTGATTGTTCTGTATAAAGAGTAGCAAAATGACTTTTTAGTGAAATATTATTTCCATTAACATTGAGGTTATCAATATAGTTTTCTTTTATATTATTAATGTTAGTTCTATTTTCTCTTATGTTGTTAGTGTTACGCTCAATATCATGAGTATTTTTATCAATATCAGTTTTATTGTTTTTTATTTTTTTTGCATTATCTTGATGGTTTTCTGATAATCTTTGATTATTATCCGAAACTAAATTTCTAAGTAATGCGTAATCTTGCTTTTGTAACTCACTTATCTGTTCTAGATCTTGTTTTGTATTTTTCTCTAATAAGAATAAAGAGCGATTTTTTGCATTAGTATTATTGATAATTTTATTTGTCCTCTCAGGTGAACCTAGATCACCTAATGATAATAGACTATCTTGAATATTGTAGATCATTGTTTTTTTATGTTGGATTTGATTAATGACCTCTTTATTATTTTCTGTTGTTAATAAGTTTTTTTCTGATAAGTAATTCACTATTCCTATTTTTAAATCGTTATTATCAGGTTGGATTTCAATATAACCATTTTTATTAATAATATTCTTTTGTACAAGGTCAGCCGAATTGGTTAATTTATGAATCCTTAGATATTTTTCTAAATCTTTAACTATACTGCTATTTATTTCAATACCATAAATTTCTTTATTAGTTCCTTTTACTACTCTGATTAAGTTATCATCGACTATTTGATTAAAAAAATCTGATGATGAGTATAGCTCTCTAATTTTAGGTTCTTCATATTCAGAAATGATAAAGTCAGAAGGCGATTTTGAGCTTAATATGTTTGAAAAAGCACAGGATGAGTAAATAATAGATATTGTTGTAATAAAAATACTTTTATATTTCAATTTTAAATCCTTTTAAAATAAAATCGTGTTTTTTTTCTTTGTATATTTTGAATGTTAATTCTCTATTTAATATAAATAAATAGCCATATTATTAGGTTGATTGTTATGTCAATGTTGTATTTATTTTATGAGTGATAAATTTTAATGAAATATTTATAAGATATTGCTATTCTAGCGCTAAGAGGGCGGAGTGATGACTCTCTTGTATAATGAGAAATTCCTCTTTGACTGGCCGATAGAAATGTCGGCTTTTTTTTAACCTTTTGATAATACTAATAATCATCAAAGAAACATTAAAAATAAGATAATAAAAAACCCCTTTTACCGATAAGTAAAAGAGGTTCTAATATAATATATCTTAATCCATTTTTAAGTATTATTGCTTAGGTTTAAATCGTAATAAGCGGTTTGCGTTGCTGACAACCGTGATTGAGGATAGCGCCATTGCTGCACCTGCAACAACAGGGTTTAATAATGTGCCTGTAAATGGATAGAGAATACCTGCTGCTATAGGAATACCTAAGCTGTTATAAACAAAGGCACCAAATAAATTCTGCTTCATATTACGTAGTGTACCTTTTGAGATCTCAACCGCATCAGCGACACCATGCAAACTATGGCGCATTAACGTAATAGCTGCGGTTTCAATTGCAATATCACTCCCTCCCCCCATCGCAATACCGACATCTGCTTTAGCTAATGCAGGGGCATCGTTGATACCATCGCCAATCATTGCAACACAGCGTCCTTCGGCTTGAAGGTCAGTAATGGCTTGGGCTTTGCCTTCAGGCATAACACCCGCGATGACTTGGTCAATACCGGCTTCTTTTGCTATTGCATTTGCTGTAATTGGATTATCCCCGGTTAACATTACTAGGCGGTAACCTTGATGATGTAAACGTTGTAATGCACTTACAGTATCTTCTCTGAGTGGGTCGCGAATAGACAGTAATGCTGCAATTTTGCCGTTGTGTGCTAATAAAACAGGAGTAACACCTTTGGCAGCTTGAGAATCAATCAATGAATTCACTTCACTAATATCAATACCCGATTCGACCATTAATTTAGGGTTACCTAAAAGTACGGTTTTACCATTAATTTCACCACTTAATCCCATACCGGCTAATGTACGAAACTTATTTACTTCAGGTAAATCAATGTCGTGAGCTCGCGTTAAAATGGCTTTCGCTAATGGGTGATTAGAACCATTTTCCAACGATGCCGCCAATGCAAGCGCTTGAGTTTCATCTATTTGATTGAAAGTATGAATGTCGGTGACTTGGGGCAGACCTTCCGTCAGTGTTCCTGTTTTATCAAAGACCAAAGTATCTAGCTTACTCGCTTGTTGTAGTGCATCTGCATCACGGACTAATACACCATATTCAGCCGCTCGACCTACACCTGAAATAATCGACATAGGCGTCGCCAAACCTAAAGCACAAGGGCAAGCAATGATAAGAACGGTAGTGATAATCACCAGTGCATAGGTAATTTGTGGCGATGGACCAAAGAAATACCAAATAGCACCTGCAATAAGAGCGATAACAACGACAATGGGGACAAACACACTTGATATTTTATCAGCGAGCTGTCCTATTTCAGGTTTACTACTTTGTGCTTGGCGAACTAATTTAATAATACGAGCAAGTGTTGTTTTACTTCCTACGGCAGCCGCTTTAAATAGCACTGAACCATCTTGAACCGTTGTGCCCGCATGAATAGTGTCACCCACCGTTTTTTGCTGTGGAATGGGCTCGCCTGTCAGCATTGCCTCATCCATCCACACTTCACCTTGGGTAATTTCACCATCAACGGGGACTTTATCACCTGTTGCTAAGCGTAAAGTCATTCCTTGTTTAACATCAGCGAGTGGCATTTCAACTTCACCATTTGCAGTGATGACTCTCGCTGTTGGTGGTGTTAAATCTAATAGCCGTTCTAGTGCTTTAGATGAACGCTGGCGCGCTCTTTGCTCAAGCATATGGCCCAGATTGATTAAGCCGATAATCATCGCACTGGCTTCATAATAGAGATGTCGAGCTTGAGCTGGGAATACCTCTGGCCATAAGTTCACGGTAATGGAATAGAGCCACGCTGTTCCTGTTCCTAACGCAACGAGAGTATCCATTGTTGCACTGCGGTTTTTTAAACTCTGCCATGCACTACGGTAAAAATGACCACCAGCAACAACCATCACAAACAGCGTTGCAATACCAATGCCTAACCAGATGTTGTGATTAGCTTCTGTAAGCATCATATTGTCGCCGATCATTCCCCATATCATGACAGGGATACCAACAACTAAGGCTAATGCGGCTTGCCAGCGAAAACGTTTCATATTGGCAACAGCAACTTCTTGCTGCCGTTCTCTGCGTTTTATATCGTCTTGAATAATTTCAGCGCCATAACCCGCTTTTTCAATGGCGGTTACGAGTGCATCATGATCGATTTCACCGGTTACTAATGCACTACGTTCAGCAAGATTTACACGCACATTTTCAACACCATCAACAGATTGTAATGCTTTGTGAACCTTGTTTACGCAACTTGCACAGGTCATGCCATCAATTAAAAGTTGAACACTGTTGTCATCATCAGCATCGATTTCAGCGCCATTATCAATATCCGCATTTTCGACTGGAATATCACAAATAGCCGCTGACGATGCTTCCAGTTGTGCATGTGCTTGCGTCAGCGGCTCAGTTTTTGGGAAATCAGTACCTGCTTGTTGTGCTTCAAAACCGGCTTCTGTAATGGCGGTAATTAAGGTCTCAGCAGTTGCAGAACCCGTTACTTTTGCGTGAGTTAATTCAACTTCAGCTGTTTCAACCCCTGTAGTATTTTCTAGCGCTTTTTTTACTGAAGCGACACAATGACCACAATTTAAGCCAGATAGCGTTAAATGAATTGCGTTATCAGTGGGCGCTAACTTTGCTTGAAAACCTTCCGCCGTAATCGCTGCAATTAAAGTATCTGCAGTCGCGCCACCAAAAATTTCAGCTGACTCTTTTGTCACATTAACTGCGACAACACCTTCAACAGCTAATAAGGCTTTTTCAGTTTTACCAACACACTTCATGCAGTTAAGTCCACTTAGGCTTAATTTTACATTGGGTTGTGTTGCAATACTTGCTTCATAGCCTGCATCTTCAATTGTTTTGATTAAGCTTTCCGCAGTTGCATCGCTGTCAATTTTAGCGTATTGAATAGTCACAATCGCCTGCTCTATATCATTGCGAGCATCAAGTGCTTTTTTTACACTGTTCACACAGTGGGAGCATGAGAGTCCTTTCAATGTGAGTATGATAGTTTTTGCCATGTTAATTATCTCCATCATAAAAGCGTTACCTCTATTATTGCGCAATATTCGGTAACTTGCTTTCTTTAAAGGTTTTTTCTTATCGAGATAAAGGCTAAACCTTTCCGCAAGGGGAAGGTCAAGGGGGAATTTTGAATATTAGTGAAATCGCCAGTAAAACCGGATTAACAGCTAAAGCTATTCGGTTTTATGAAGAAAAAGACTTGATAACACCACCAGGAAGAGGTGAAAACGGCTATCGCTATTATCAGGCTCAACATATTGAAGAGTTAACATTATTACGCCAAGCAAGAGAGGTTGGCTTTAGTTTAGAAGAGTGTAGAGCTTTATTGATGTTGTTAAGAAATCCTTCTCGTCATAGTTCTGACGTGAAAGAAGCCACCTTAAAAAAAGTGGCTGAAATTGAGAAAACAATTAATGAGCTTAATGCCATTCGCCAGCGATTACTTTTGTTAGCCAGCGAATGTCCGGGTGATGATGGCGCAGATTGCCCGATCATCAATCATTTGTCAGGGTGTTGTCATCATCAGAAACAGTCGGTTTAAACGCAATCACTTGTAAGGTAATACCATCAATTGCGGTTACCGTTACCTTATCTCCGGCAAGCAATGGCGTGTCTGAATAAACACGCCAACTGCCATCCGCTAATTTTACGCGACTAAAACCATTTTCAGTATTTGATAATAAAACAGCATGAACACCGATCAGTTGATGCGTTTTCTGATTTAAGTTTTCAGCTTCTTTTGATAGTTTTCTGCGTTTAAGCCAAAGGTGCCAAAATACAGCACTAATCACCGTTAAGATCGCAAATAAAATACCTTGAATAGGCCAACTAATAGGCAATATCCATGTGATCAACGATACACATAGAGCCGCCATTCCTGACCATAAAAGGTATCCTGCTGTTCCTAACATTTCTGTAATTAACAGCAAGCCACCAAGACAAAGCCAGAAAAGTGCAGGTTGAGCACTAATCCATTCAATCATAATTAATTGCTCTTGTTGCCAGAATCACTTTTTTTGGTATTGAGTAATTCAGAAATACCGCCAATCGCACCCATAAGATTACTTGCTTCTAATGGCATCATAATCACTTTGCTATTATTAGCTGAGCCAATTTGAGATAACGCATCAGTATATTTTTGAGCAACAAAGTAGTTAATGGCTTGCATATCACCTTTTGCAATGGCCTCAGATACCATTTGTGTTGCCTTGGCTTCTGCTTCTGCCGCACGTTCACGGGCTTCTGCTTGTAAGAATGCAGATTGACGCTCACCTTCAGCCTTAAGTATTTGTCCTTGTTTCTCACCTTCTGCTTTTAATATCGCCGCTTGACGAATACCTTCGGCTTCAAGAATGTCGGCACGTTTAGTACGTTCAGCTTTCATCTGCGCATTCATTGCCGAAATTAATTCTTTTGGTGGGCGGACATCACGAATTTCAATACGGGTAATTTTGATACCCCATGGGTTCGTTGCATCATCAACAATCAGTAAAAGGCGACTGTTGATTTGGTCACGTTGAGAAAGAATTTCATCAAGTTCCATTGAGCCTAATACGGTACGGATATTCGTCAATGTTAAGTTGATAATCGCAAGTTCAAGATTATTAACTTCATATGCCGCTTTTACAGGATCGATGACTTGAATAAAGCAGACTGCATCAATGCTGACGTTGGCGTTATCACGAGAAATAACTTCTTGAGATGGAATATCAAGCACTTGTTCCATCATATTGATACGGCGACCAATACGATCAACAAATGGCACGAGAATTTGAAGTCCAGGAGCTAGAGTTCGGGTGTAACGACCAAAACGTTCGACAGTCCACTGATAACCTTGTGGAACGGTTTTAACACCGCATAAAACTAAAATAATAGCGAATAAGATGATAATACCAATGACTATTTCCATATACCTGTCCTAAGTCTGCTTTAATAAGAAAATGAAATTAATAAAGTAAAGAATACACCATGCGACGATATTTAGACGCCAAATTATCATTAGTACCTAAGGCTGATAGAATATCCATCAGGGTTTTCTTAACTTGCCCATCACCTGCATTGAGATCTTTTTTGATAAAGCTAAATAGCAACTCTAATGCCTCTTCATTACGAGCAACTTCATGTAATTTTAGTGCAAGTTGAATGGCAAGATCGGTATTTTCAGGCTGTTGGTTAAAATCATTTTGTAATTGTTGAATTTCAGGCGTATCAGCAGCCTGTTTTTGTAATTCAATTTGCGCTAACAAACTATGGTAGTAACTGTCTTGATCTTGTAATGGGATAGTAATTAACAGAGTTTGGGCTTCTTCATTTTTATTTAAAGAAATTAAAGCACCCGCCAGAGCAAGCGTAATTTCACTGTTTTTAGGTGCGAGCTGGTGCGCTTCTTTAAGCAGAGGTAAAGCTTCCTCGGTTTTTCCTTCAGAAAGTAATTGCGCCGCTTGTGCTGCTTTTAACTCTTCTGGTTTGGGTAATACATTGGCTAATACTTGGCGAATTGCCTCTTCAGGTTGAGGACCTTGGAAACCATCAACAGGGCGACCTTCTTGCAAAATATAAACTGTTGGAATAGCACGTAGACCAAATTGTGAGGCAATCATTTGTTCAACATCACAATCCAATTTCGCCAAAATAAATTGATCAGCAAATTCGGCAGCTAGTTTATCTAATGTTGCGCCAAGCTCTGCACAATGAGGGCTACGTTCTGAATAGAAATACATCATGACGGGTTTAGTCATGGATTGTTCTATAACTTGTTGAATATTTGATTCATTTACATCAACAATATGTGCAGTTGCTAACATTAACTTGCCCCTTTTTGAGAGTTTTAAATATAGATGCGATTTATAACGCTATTTTATTAATAAGTAAGGGTGAATCCTGAAAAATCAAGCCTTACCACTTTGGCGACTAAGAATAGCATCCATTAAAGTATCAGGTAGAAAACGTTTTAGTATTCTGACGGCGTAAGTTAATAAGGTTACGGGATAACGTATCTTAGGTTTTGGGTTTTCTAAAGCATGAATGAGTTTTTTCACAACATCTTCAGGCGTTAATGTGAAACGACTCGCAATCCCTGGATTTTTTACGGGTTTATCTTTTTCGGCTTGAGCAACATTCTCAGTGAAACAAGTGCGTATTGGACCTGGTTCTATTAAACTCACTTTAACACCTGTATGTGCTATTTCCATTCTTAGCGCATCAGACCATGCTTCTACTGCATATTTACTAGCAGCGTAAGCACCTCGACCGGGTGTTGAAATAATCCCCATGACAGAGCTAGTTTGAATAATTCTGCCTTCACCATGAGGTAACATAGCTGGTAGAAGTAATGTAGTTAGCTGATGTAAACCAAAAAAGTTAGTAGAAAACTGTTTTTCCATTTGTTGGCGAGTAATAGCATCTAATGGGCCATAAACACCAAACCCACCATTATTAAATAATCCATATAAACGACCGTTTGTTAGGCGAATAACTTCTAGTGCCGCATTTTCAACACTTTTTGGATCATCAAGATCAAGATGAATAGGTTCTAATCCCAGCGTTTCCATGCGTTCAAGGTCTTCACCTTTACGGCAAGCAGCAAGAACACGATAGCCTCTTTTCTTTAGTGTTTTTGCTGCACAGAGTCCTATTCCACTGGAACTTCCTGTAATCAATACCGTTTTTTGCATAATTTTACAATTAATCTCGTTTAATCTACGTCAACTACTGTCAGAATAGTCTAACGTGTTAAGTAAGGGGATAATGTTTCATCCATCCACTGCGCGATAAAAGGCTGAGCATCTTCATTGGGGTGTATGCTGTCATTTTGCATCCACTCAGGCTTATCAGCGATTTGCTCCATATAAAACGGAAGCAGAGGAAGCGCATTATCTTCAGCGAGTTTTGGATAGATCGCTGAAAATGATTGTGTATAACGTTTACCATAATTAGGTGAAATCATTATTTGCATAAAAAGTGGCGTTGCACCGGCATCTTTTACTTGTGTAATGATGTTTTGTAATGCCTCTTTTGTTTGTGCAACAGGGTATCCCTGTAAGCCATCATTTGCACCTAATTCAATTAAAACCCAACGTGGTTGATGCTGTTTTAATAAATCAGGAAGCCTATTTTGCCCTTGAAAGGCAGTTTCACCACTAATGCTTGCATTAATAACATTAATTTCAGGGTTGGTCGTTTTCCATTTATCAGCAAGGCGTTGTGGCCATGCACTTTCAATGGGAAGACGATATCCTGCACTCAAGCTGTCACCAAAGATTAAAAAGGTATCAGCAGCAATTGCCTTAAAGCTAAACATCATCATAACGATAAGGAAAAATGTATGTCGACGGAAAAGGTTCTTGAAGTTCATCAGTTAACCAAACAAGTAGGACAAGGTGATAGTCAGATCTCTATATTGCAGGGTGTTGAGTTAGTTGTCGAGTCTGCACAAACAATTGCGTTAATTGGTGAGTCAGGATCGGGAAAATCGACCCTGCTCGGGATCATTGCTGGATTAGATGATGGTAGCTCTGGCAGTGTGCATTTAATGGGGGAAGAACTCACCAAAATGAATGAAGAAGAACGAGCTAAGTTGCGAGCCCAACATGTTGGTTTTGTTTTTCAATCATTTATGTTGATCCCAACATTGAATGCCCTCGAAAATGTGCAGTTGCCCGCATTATTAAAAGGCGAGTCAGAAAAGCACAGTCATGCACGTGCCGTTGATTTACTTAAACTGTTAGGATTAGGTGAACGTTTATACCATATGCCAGCACAACTTTCTGGCGGTGAGCAACAACGTGTTGCATTAGCAAGAGCATTTTGTACTCAGCCTGCTATTCTTTTTGCTGATGAGCCAACAGGGAATCTTGATCGTAAAACAGGCGATAAAATTGCTGACTTGTTGTTCTCTCTTAACCGAGATTATGCAACAACATTGATTTTAGTGACACATGACAACGAGCTGGCTGCTCGTTGCCAAAGACGATTACGATTAGTCGATGGACAACTTAAGGAGGAGTCATGATTTGGCGTTGGTTTTGGCGTGAATGGCGTTCTCCTGCACTATTAATTGTTTGGCTTTCTTTAGCGCTTGCGGTTGCTTGTGTGCTTGCTTTAGGGCGTATAGGTGATCGCATAGATAAAAGCATTTATGCTCAAAGTCGTGATTTAATTGCGGGTGATTTAGTCTTACGAGCGTCTTATCCCGTTGATGAAAACTGGCTTGCAGCGGCGAAAAAAGAAGGGTTAACGCTCAGTCGCCAAATGCAATTTACCACGATGTCTTATGCTCCAGAAGGCGATACGCCACAGCTTGCTTTGGTGAAAGCTGCGGATGAATTATATCCATTGTATGGTGAGTTAGAAACAGAGCCAGCCGGGTTAAAACCGGAAAAAGGAACTGCACTTGTTGGTGCCAGATTACTTGAATTACTGGATATAAAAGTTGGCGACAAAATTGATGTAGGCGATGCCTCATTTACGATTAGTGGTGTATTAATTCAAGAGCCAGACAGTGGATTTAATCCTTTTCAAATCGCCCCTCGTATTTTAATTAGTCTTGATGATGTTGAAGCAACCGGTGCGGTGCAACCCGGAAGTCGCCTGACTTATCGCTATATGTTTGCAGGTAACGAGTCCGTTATTGATAGTTATCAGCAACGCTTCGATCCACTATTAAAACCCGATCAACGTTGGAATAGTTTAAAACAAGATAGTGGAGCACTTTCACAATCAATGGAGCGTGCGAAAAACTTTCTTTTGCTTTCCGCTCTATTAACGTTATTGCTTGCTATATCGGCGGTTGCTGTTTCAATGGCTCATTATTGCCGTAGTCGTCATACCTTAATTGCGGTATTAAAAACGTTAGGTGCAGATAAACGTGCATTGAGAAAGTGGATCGTTGGGCAATGGGGCGTGATCTTGGTTGGCGCTATTATTGTTGGCTCATTAGTAGGGCTGGTTTTTGAGGCAATACTGCTACAAATTTTAGCGCCAGTTTTACCTAAAAGTCTGCCTGAGGCGAGTTTCTTGCCATGGATATGGTCTGTGGGCTCTTTGCTGTTAATCGCGTTATTAACAGGGTTAAGACCTTACTATCAATTAATGGCAACACAACCTTCTCGCGTATTAAGAAGTGATATTACGGCACCCATATGGCCTCTTCGTTATTATTTACCGATAGTAGGCTTAATTATTGTTGGCGCTTTAACGCTTTTTGCGGGAACAGGCGTTTTACTCTGGTCAATTCTATTTGGTGTTGTTGTTATTGCTTTTTTACTTGGAATAATTGGCTGGTTAGGATTATGGGTATTAAAACAATTTACATTCAGCCAGCTCAGTGCACGCTTAGCCGTCACTCGTTTATTACGACAACCTTTTCAAACGATGACTCAGCTTGCAGCTTTTGCGCTTTCATTTATGTTGTTAACGCTTTTAGTCCTTATTCAAGGTGATTTACTCGATAAATGGCAAAAGCAATTACCAGAAGATAGCCCTAACTATTTTCTAATCAATATGTCTGCACCTCAAGTTCAAGAAATTAATACTTTATTGGCAAAGTATCATGTTGAACCTACGGATGCATTCCCTGTGGTATTAGCACGTTTAACACAAATTAATGAGCATAATGCTAAAGAGTGGGCAGATAAGCGTGATGCAGGTAATAACACCGTTCGCCGAGAGCTTAACTTAACGTGGCATAGCGAATTGCCAAAAGATAACGTGATTATTGAGGGTACATGGCCACCTATAGGGAATGGCGTTTCACTTGATCAAGGTGTTGCTGAACAACTCGATATTAAGTTGGGTGATGAATTAACATTTGTGGGGGATACTCGTGAGTTTAAGTCCATTGTTACGAGTATTCGTCATGTTGATTGGGAAAACATGCGCCCTAATTTCTTCTTTATTTTCTCAGAAGAAGGGTTAAGTAATCAGCCAGAAAAATGGATGAGTAGTTTTTATTACAATGGCGAGGGCGGGTTAATTACGGCACTTAATCGGCAATTTCCAACGGTAAGTGTATTAGATACAGGTGCATTAATTCAGCAAGTTCAACAGATCTTACAACAAGTCAGTCGAGCCTTGGAAATTATGGTTGGATTGGTCATGATCTGCGGTGCGTTATTGTTAGTTGCTCAAATTCAGGTAGGAATGACACAACGACGCATTGAGCTGGTGGTGTATCGAACATTAGGCGCCAGTAAATCATTATTAAGACGGACTCTTTGGGCTGAATTTGCATTATTAGGTTTAATGGCGGGATTAGCTGCGGCGATTGGTGCTGAAGTCGCATTAAGCTTATTACAAATATCGGTGTTTAATTTTCCTTGGCAACCTCAATGGGGAATGTGGATCACTGTACCTATTGTTGCGGCATTATTACTTTCATTATGTGGCAGTATCTTAGGCGTTAGGTTATTGCAAGATAAAGGGCAGTATCGACGAATTCAAGGCGAATAGTTGAAATAAATAAGGCTTATAAATAGCGTTAAATAAAAATGCTGATGTCATGAAACATCAGCATTCTTTTATGGGAAAAGATAATTATTCTTTTATAACATAAGCATAAAGTTGCTTGCTACCATCATCTTCATCGTAAATATAAACCCCTTGGAGTTCAGTGGAAAAGCCAGGAAGCTGATTAATAGTGACTTCAAGCGCCTGAAAATAACGTAAAACAGCACCACCCCAAATTTCGCCAGGTACAGCACATAAAACACCCGGTGGGTAAGGTAAAGCACCTTCAGCGGCAATTCGACCGGCTAATTTATTTAAAGGTAACAATTCAACATTACCACGAACAAACTCAATATTAGCTTGTTGCGGGCTTAGTGCTCGCTTAGGAAAATGGCTTTTTCTAAACATCTGTTTTTGCAGTAACTTGATATTGTATCTGACACAAATATCATGCATTTCCTGACAGAGTTGTCGTAATGTATAACCCCGATAACGAGATGGATAGTGACGACACACAGAAGGCAGTATTTGTTCTAATGGCACATCTTCAACTAACTGTTTTTCAAATTGAACAATCAAAGAGATTAAGCGATCAAACTTCGCTTGATGCTCTGCGGGAGTCAGCAAAAACAAGATCGAATTGAGATCGCTTTTTTCAGGGATAACACCGTGCTCACGTAGATAATTTGCCAAAATAGAGGCAGGTACACCAAAAGATCCATATTCCCCTGTATGAGGATCGATTCCCGGCGTTGTCAGCATTAATTTGCAAGGATCAACAAAGTATTGATGGGTGGTGTAACCTTCAAATGAATGCCAACGATCATTAGGAATAAAATTGAAAAAACGCTGATCGTGGGCAATTTCATCTGTGTCGTGATCTTGCCAAGCTATTCCATCAACGACGTCAGGAATAAATGGCTTAATAAACTGGCACTGTTTTAATAATGATTTACGAGCTTCAATGCCTTGCTTTACGCAACTCATCCACATGGCTTCACCACTTTTGCCTGAGTGCATTTTTGCATTGACATCAAGAGCCGCAAAAAGGGGATAAAATGGGCTGGTGGAGGCATGCATCATAAACGCATTATTCATACGTTTATGATTAACATAACGTGATTGCCCTTTAAGGTGAGCATCTTTTTTATGTATCTGAGAGGTTTGTGAAAATCCCGCTAATTGCTTATGAACGGATTGAGTAACGAGAATACCGGGATCGTCTTCATTCAGTGTTAGTAACAAAGGCGAACATTGTTTCATCATTGGAATGAATTGTTCATAACCCACCCATGCAGAATCAAATAAAATGTAATCACAAAGATGACCAATTTTATCGACAACTTGCCTTGCGTTGTAAATCGTACCGTCATAAGTGCCTAGTTGAATAACCGCTAAACGGAAAGGGCGTTTAGCGAATTGGCGTTCTGGTGCAATTTCTGCAATTTGTTGGCGTAAATAGTGTTCTTCAAAGCAATGAGCATCGATACCACCAATAAAACCAAAGGGATTGCGGGCTGTCTCTAAATAAACAGGTGTTGCCCCTGCTTGAATTAAAGCACCATGATGATTGGATTTATGGTTATTTCTATCAAACAGCACTAAATCATTTGGTGCCAATAAGGCATTTAAGGCAACTTTATTAGAAGAGGAGGTTCCATTTAAAACAAAGTAGGTTTTATCGGCATTAAACACTTGCGCTGCAAAAGTTTGGGCATCATAAGGCGCTCCTTCATGAATAAGTAAATCACCCATTTCCACATCAGCATTACAGAGATCAGCGCGAAATAGATTCTCACCAAAATATTGATAAAACTGTTCGCCAACAGGATGACGACGGAAAAAATCACCGCCTTGATGACCTGGGCAATCAAAAGCGACGTTTTTTTCGGCAACATAATTCACTAAGCGTGAAAAAAAGGGGGTTGCCAGACTCTCTTCATATTGCTGTGCTGCTTTATTAATTAACGTACTATTTTTTTGATGTGCACTTTTATCCGTAATCACAATTCCTGAAACTTGATTAAGTAATTCAGCACTGATTGTATTATTAAGATTAACAGCAATAAATACAGGAAGTTGGAAGCCTGTTTGATGAATGCGATCTAATTCGCCAGACTCAATATCTGACAACGACAACACTACTGCGGATACTTGCGTTAAATTTGCATCAACAAGATCAACAATCGGACGTTCACAATAAAAATAGTGTGAAAGAGTAGGGTGACACGCCAACTTCATTTTTTTCATTATACTCGCGTTTTTATCAATAGAAGAATTGGCGAACAATATACTTGGTTGTGAATGTGATTGAAATAAATTAAACGACGAGTAAGGTGATTTATGCATTTTAACTGCATAAACACCATTTTAATGCGCGAGTAAATGGATAAGTCTATGAGAAAATAAACTTATCCACTTTCTATTATTGGGTAATTGGAGACGGTTTTTCGATATAGACTGTTTGAGATGGAAAGGCAAAATCGGCACCATGTTTATGCACAATTTCAATGATCTTTAAATAGACTTCTTGCTGAGCCTCAAGCCACTGTGCCCATACCGTTGTTTTGGTAAAACAATACACCATGATATTGAGTGAAGAGTCGGCAAATTGATTAAAATAGACTAATAATGTTTGTTGCGTATCGATTTTGTCATTTTGCATTAGCATAGTGCGAATATCTTCAACGATAACACTCATTTTATCGGAATCCTCATAACGTAAGCCAATTTCAGTTTGGATACGTCTATTCGTCATTCTTCCCGGATTTTCCACACTGATTGAGGAAAAAATGGAGTTGGGAATATAAAGTGGTCGATGATCAAAAGTAATGATTTTAGTAATACGCCAGCCAATTTCGACTACGGTACCTTCAATATTACGGTCAGGAGAACGCACCCAATCACCAATATTAAAAGGACGATCGAAATAGAGCATCACACCGGAAAAAAGATTACTTAATACATCTTTACTTGCCATGCCAATGGCGATACCACCTAATCCTCCAAATGTCATTAAGCCGGATAAGCTCATACCAAAATGCTCACCAAACAATAAAACAATAATGACAAATAACGTGATTTTGAATATACGCGAAATAATACGAGCAGAAGTAGGATCACTGCCTTTTTTAATTTGAGCTTTTTCTAACCGGTTAATCAGTAAGAAAAATTTTCTCATTAAAATTAATGCAATGCCGATATAGGTGAAAAAATTAATCATCCTAAATGAGATAAAATGGAGATTAAAATCGACCACAGCCATTTCACAATATTGGCTTAAGATAAACACTAGACTACAAAGCAAGATAGCTTGGCTGATATGAATAATAATATTTCTGCGACGTTTTTTCTTTTTGTCATGAAAAAGAGATACGATGACAAAACCAACAAAACAGGCTAAAGCTATGCCAACACCTATTGAGTATTTTATTATTAATGCATCATTCATCAGCTTAACGTCTCCTTAGAAAATGCGTTTTTATAATACGAAACTCGCTATCTTGCTTATTTGATGGCTATTTTTCTTGCTCACTGGCATGCTGAAATTTAGGGTAAACCGGTGGTTTCATAAACAGAGTGACCGCTAAAATCAGCAAAACAGGTAGGGTTAAAATCAAGAATGCAGGTGTAAAACTACCTGAAATATCTTTGATTGCCCCAGCAAAGAATGGTGCTAAACAAGCTAGAGTTGAAATTAAATTCATTACAGAAAATAGCTCAAGGTAAGGGGAACGACCAAAATAATTAGCAAGTAATATACTTGATGCTAAGAACGTCATGCCATAACCAATACCGACACACACCGTAAATAAGATTAGGTAAAACCAAGAATTAGCCATACTTAGCGCGAGTAACCCAATGATAATAATACTTAAACTTGCGATAAGTAATTTTTTAGGTTCTAACCATTCACCAATAGCGCCACCGGCTAAGCGTGAAAAAGCATTGATAAATGCCATACTACTTAATAGTGTCGCGGCAATAGTTTCACCAAAACCATTTTCAATAATATGTGCAACAGCAAAGCTATTGACCGTGATCCCACACCATAAAAAAGCCGTATAAGTCGCAGCAATAACATAAAATTGCCATGTTCTTAAAGCATGACGAGCTGTCCAAATCTCTTTTGTTTGATAGATACGTTTTGTGGTTTGAAGTTGGCTAATTTTTTTTGCGTGTTCTTGCTCTTTACTGCCTTCGCGTAAAAATAAAAGGGTGATAAGCGTAACAATGGTAAGTGTGACCGCTGAAATAAGCCAATGCATTCGCCATGTATGCCAAAAGTGGGTTGCCAAAAAGTAGATCCAAGGCCCGGCAACACCCCCTAATCCACCAATCGTAAAATAGACGCCAAAGGCAAAGGACTGTTTTTCAAATAAGCGGGAAATAACATAAGTACCGGGTACGGTAGCCAATAGCGTAAAACCAATGCCTAACAGTGCAGTACCCAAAAAATAACGCGTAATGGTGTATGTTTCATAAAGAAAATAAAAACCACTGACAAAAATACTCAATCCAATCAGTAGTGTAAGACGAACACTTAATTTACGGATCAGTAAGGTAGGTAAAAAACTTGCAAGGCCACAGGTTAACCCTAATAACGTAAAGCCAAGCCCTGCTTGAGTCCAGTTCCACTCTAGTTCATTTATCATACTAGGAAGAACAACCCCTAAAGAGGTAAATGTGGTTGCGGTAGCTAAAAAATACACAAAGCCCAATAATATCAGCATACTCCACTGATAAACGGGCCCAAAAACCTGTTGCGTGACTTGCATCCTGACTCCAACAAATGGGTGCAGTAACCTGAATAATCAGGAGAAAATAGCGAATAACAGACCTCTTTATTTAAGGTCTGTTCGTTTAAAGGCTATTATTCTCTAACTTTATGAGTCGGACTGCTAGCTTAATTTTTCTAAAGCCCATTTGATAGGGGACTGATAGGCATCATCAAGCATGGTGCTTAATGATTGGAGTGTTTCTTTTAGTGGTTGATTATCGCGATGAACAAGATTGAGATGACCCACTTTACGAACAGGGCGAACTTCTTTTTCATACCAATGTAAATGCACTAATGGCAATGAAAGCCATTGAGGATTGACATCAGTACCAATCAAATTAACCATTACTGCCGGTTGGCAAACTTCTGGTTTTGGCATAGGTAAATTTAAAATTGCACGTAGGTGTAACTCAAACTGACTAATTGAGGCACCATTTTGTGTCCAATGACCGCTATTATGAACACGAGGAGCTAATTCGTTAATAAGCAATTTATTACCCACGATAAAGCATTCCATCGCCATTACACCAACATAATTGAGCTTATTAAGGATGGCGGTCAGCATTTTTTCTGCTGATTGTTGTAGTTCTGATACTGGGTTTGGTAGTGCGACACTCATGCGTAAAATGCCATCTTGGTGAAGATTGTGAGTTAAAGGATAGAAAACACAGTTTCCACGACAATCTCTTGCTCCCACTAATGACACTTCACCTGAAAAGGGAATACCCTGTTCAACAATACATTCACCATAAATCTCAGCGGGTAGCTGCTGTTCTTCACCAGGATGAATACGCCATTGACCACGACCGTCATAACCACCAACACGGCGCTTTACAATAATAAAATCACCCAGTTGAGTGAAAATATCAGCCCATTGTGTTGGTGACGTTAATGGTTGCCAAGGTGCTGTTGCTAAGCCCAGTTCATCGAGAAGCTGTTTTTGAGGCAATCTATCCGCAAGCAATGGAAAAATATCACGGTTGACAAAGTTAGTATGACGTTCTAACTCTTTGGTAAGTGCGGTTTCAGGCCAGCGCTCAATTTCCGCTGTAATGACACTTTTTTGATAAGGTACCGCTTCAGGCTCGGCATCTAATCCTACGGGATAAACCGCAATGCCTAAAGGCTCTCCGGCTTGTCTTAGCATTCGCCCTAATTGACCATTTCCAAGAACACAAACTGGCTTCATAGTGCCTCCCTTGGATCAGGGTTATTTAATACATCGTCAGTTTGTGCTGCACGCCATGCTGTTAGTGTTTCAAAAAGAGTAGGAGAGTGTAACGCTAAAATCTGAGCGGCTAATAAAGCAGCATTGGCAGCGCCTGCTTTACCAATCGCTAATGTTCCTACAGGAATACCTTTTGGCATTTGCACAATAGAGTAAAGGCTATCAACACCGCTTAATGCTGCACTTTGAACAGGGACACCTAAGACAGGAACAAGTGTTTTTGCTGCGAGCATGCCAGGTAAATGGGCAGCACCGCCTGCGCCAGCAATAATGACATCAAAGCCATTACTTTTTGCCTGTTCTGCAAAGCTAAATAGCTTATCAGGGGTGCGGTGTGCAGAGACAATCTCAACATGATAAGGAAGTTGTAGTGCGTCTAGTACATCAGTGGCATGAGACATTGTTGCCCAGTCACTTTTAGAGCCCATTACAATGGCGATACGAGCGGAAGAGGTATTTAGACCAACTTGAGAAGACATTACTTAACTGCTCCTGTAAGCATAAACGGATATAGCCTAATAAACTGAGCATGATAGTATCACGCTAACACGCATAGGAAAACGTTTGCGTAGAGAAAAAATAGCCTTTTTATGAAGAAAGTAAGCAAAATAACTTAGAAAGGAAAATGAATAAGTTCTATTTTTTCAGCCGTCACTTTAAACATAGAACCTTCTGTATGCCAAGCACCTAATACACCACGATAATGTATTTTATCATCAATGTTAACAGTATGAATTGCTGGACGATGTGTATGACCGTGGATCATCCATTCTGTATTGAAATGTTTAAAAGTATCAATCACAGCCTGCGGGTTAACATCCATAATGGCATCTGATTTGTACTGGTTTTCGTGCTGGCTACGTGAGCGCATTTTGTCAGCGATACGTAATCGAATAAAGAGAGGCAGCAGTGAGAATAAGCGTTGAATACATTTATTATGTACTTTTTTACGGTAGCGTTGATACGCTTCATCATCCGTACACAGTGTATCGCCATGTAGAATCAAGATGCGATTTTTCTCAATTTCGAGCACTTTCTCTTGTGGAAGTAAGGTGATACCACTCTCTTTAGCAAAACGAGAGCCAATTAAAAAATCACGATTTCCATGAATAAAATAGCAAGGCACTCCAGCATTTTTTAGCGTCATTAGTGCTTGAGCAATTTGTTGATGTAAAGGATTAGGATCATCGTCACCTATCCAAAAATCAAAAAAATCACCTAAGATATAAAGTGCTTTTGCATGAATAGCTTGTTCTTTTAAAAAGCGAAGAAAACCGGCAGTGATTGCCGGTTCATGTTCACTTAAATGCAGGTCTGCAATAAAAAGCGTACACATAAAAAGTGAGGCTTATTCGCTAACCGTTACACTTTTAATGACGATATCTTCACGAGGGACATCTTGGTGGAAACCGCTACGACCTGTGGAAACCGCTTTAATTTTATCAACAACGTCCATGCCTTCAACAACTTCAGCAAAGACACAATATCCCCAACCATTTGCGTTTTCAGCACGGAAGTTTAAGAAATCGTTGTCTGCAACGTTGATAAAGAACTGAGCAGTAGCAGAATGTGGATCGTTTGTACGAGCCATTGCTAATGTACCGCGGTTGTTTGCTAGACCATTGTTTGCTTCGTTTCTTACAGGTGCTTTGGTCGCTTTTTGGTTCATACCTGGTTCAAAACCACCACCTTGGATCATAAAACCATTGATGACACGGTGGAAAATAGTGTTATCGTAGAATCCTTCTTTACAGTAGTCTAAAAAATTTTCTACGGTTGCAGGTGCTTTGTCTGCAAATGTATTAATCACGATATCGCCGTAATTGGTATGAAAAGTAACCATATTCAGATCCTAATATAATTTTAGCTTTACCCAGATTTGGGCATAAACAACAGTCTCGTTTTTATATCACAGTTGTCTAATTTAGTCAGTATGCATCTTTTTCTCGCTCTACTTTTATTTCTTTTTAAAAGACTAAAATAAGAAAAAACACACTTTTCGCCAAAATTCGAACAGATAACAGAAGTTTGATTGTTCACTATCAACGATTGAACAGTGAAAATAAGCGCTAAGCAGAGTAAAATAAAAACCTTAATCTTGAGTTTGCTTTGCCTTCAAGATCCAATATCCTAATTGATATCATGCTATAGTAGTTGTTATTTTCTTTTATATATAAACGTAATAAACACGTACAGTTGAAAACGGGAACGTCCACTGATGCTAAAGATTTTTAATACTCTTACTCGCCAAAAAGAAGAATTTAAACCTATCCATGCAGGAAAAATAGGTATGTACGTGTGTGGCATCACTATTTATGACTTATGCCATATTGGTCATGGACGTACCTTTGTGGCTTTTGATGCCATAACCCGTTATCTACGCTATTTAGGATACGATGTTAATTATGTTCGTAACGTAACGGATGTGGATGATAAAATCATCAAACGTGCGATTGAAAATAATGAAACATGTGAGCAATTAACGACTCGTATGTTAGCTGAAATGCACAAAGATTTTGATGCATTAAATATTGCTCGCCCTGATTCAGAGCCGCGAGCAACACACCATATTGCTGAAATTATTGAATTAACCGAAGCACTAATTAAACGTGGACACGCTTACGTTGCTGATAATGGCGATGTGATGTTTGCGATTGATACCGATCCTGATTATGGCTTACTTTCTCGCCAAGATTTAGAGCAACTACAAGCAGGTGCTCGAGTTGAAGTGGCTAACGTAAAACGCAACCCAATGGATTTCGTTTTATGGAAGATGTCTAAACCAGGTGAACCAAGCTGGGAGTCTCCATGGGGAGACGGTCGTCCAGGTTGGCATATTGAATGTTCTGCGATGAATGGTAAAGAGTTAGGACATCATTTTGATATTCATGGGGGGGGCTCAGACTTAATGTTCCCTCATCATGAAAACGAAATAGCGCAATCTACTTGTGCCCATGATGGTCCTTACGTTAATTACTGGATGCACTCTGGTATGGTGATGGTAGACAAAGAAAAAATGTCTAAATCACTTAATAACTTTTTTACTATCCGTGATGTGTTGGCTTATTACGATGCTGAAACAGTGCGTTACTTCTTATTATCAGGTCATTATCGTAGTCAGCTTAACTACACTGAAGAAAACTTAAAACAGGCTCGTACCGCATTAGAACGCCTCTATACATCATTGCGTGGTACTGATGCAAATGTACAACCTGTGGGTGGTGAAGCGTTTGAAGCGCAATTTATTGACGCAATGAACGATGATTTCAATACACCAGAAGCCTATTCAGTCTTGTTTGATTTAGCGCGTGAAGTCAATCGTCTAAAATCGGTTGATATGAATGCAGCGAATGGCTTAGCCGCCGTATTACGTAAACTTGCTAAAGTATTAGGTTTGTTAGAGCAAGAGCCTGAGCACTTTTTACAAAGTGGTGCGAAAGCGGATGATGCTGGAGAAGTTGAAAAAATTGAATCATTAATTCAACAGCGTAACGATGCTCGTAAAAATAAAGATTGGGCTGCTGCTGATGTTGCTCGCGATGCGTTAACAGCGATGGGAATTGTTTTAGAAGATGGTCCTCAAGGAACAATTTGGCGTCGTAATAATTAATATAGTAATTGAGTAATTATACTTAATACGAGTTTAATATTAAAATATCGGATATTTTATATCCGATATTTTTTTGTCTGATGATTAACCTATTGACGAATAATGTTCGTTTCTCTTTCTCTCTCTTTTTGTTTATCTTCAAAATAAATAAGTACATTCTCAGAGAAAAAAAGTCGATGCGTTAAGATAACGATAATAGAAAAAACAATAAAACCAACTTCAGATATATTCGTTAATGACATCGAAATACTAAGTATAAAAAAGAGCGAAATAGATAAACACACCCATGAGATTTTTAAAAAAGAGTAAGCATTTCTACTATTTCTAGCTAATTTTATCCATGCTGTAACTTGCATTATCATCGTTATAATTAGACACAGCATCATAAACAATCCCACTAGCATTGTTTGACCGCCACCCATTGCCATTGCTAATAAATAAATCGGTGCGCCTGCAACTAATATAAATAAACTAATACCTAAAAATAATACTGAAATAACTTGTATCCATAAAAGTACTATGGGCCTTTCCATAACTTCTCCTAAAAACAGAAATAAGTTTTTATTGGCTTTAGAATATCTTTATTAAATTTTATTAAAGTGAAGTTTATCGAATAAACAGAAAAAATAAAGTTTGATCTAATAATAAAAAACATTAATCAATTAAAGAGATTCTATTTTGGATGTTTTATAATATTAGCGTTAATATATTTAATGGAGGCAGTGGTAATTCTACTTAATATTATTCAATTTACCACTGAGGGTTATTACTTATAATTTTAGAGGGGTTAATTCTACTTCTGTCATCATTTTTGCTAATTGTTCGCGATCATGAATACCAACATTGGTTTGGCTCACCGCGAGTGCAGAAACAGCCGTCGCAAGACGTAAGGTGTGTTCACTGGTTTGTCGCATCATTAAACCATAAATTAAACCACCAACCATTGAATCTCCAGCTCCGACGGTGCTGACAACATCACATTTAGGGGGTTTCGCCATCCATGCACCAGAGGCATTAACCCACATTGCACCTTGCTCACCTAATGAAATAACAACATGAGCAATACCTTGCTGGCGTAATGCTTGCGCTGCTTGCACAACATCAGAAAGCGTAGGTAAGGATCTACCCGCCCAAATCTCTAGTTCATGATGATTCGGTTTAACCAGCCAAGGGGAGGCTTTTAATCCCGCGACAAAGGCATCTCGGCTACTGTCGAAGATTAAACACATACATTCGCTACGTAAGCGTGTCATCCATGCAGTAAAATCATTGAGATCAACGCTAGGTGGAACGCTACCACTAACACAAATCATATCAAATTGACCCGCCCAACTTAGCGTGTCGTTAACAAAGCGCGTCCAGTCCTGTTTTGTTATTTCAAAACCAGAAAAATTGAAGTCAGTGACTTTGCCATTGGGTTCCGTGAGTTTAACATTAATACGAGTTCGGCCTTCAACCATTTGAAAACGGTTAGCGATACCCGTGTCACTAAACTCTTTTTGGAATCCATCTTGGTTTTCTTTACCTAAAAAACCACCAACAGTGACATCAACACCAAGGCTTTTTAAAACTTTAGCCACATTGATGCCTTTACCTGCAGCATGGAAGCCAGCTGTTTTAACACGATTGACTTCACCGAGCTCAATAGGATGGCTTAAACCAACAAGATCATATGCAGGATTAAGTGTGATGGTTGCTACTCTGCGTTTCATGCTAGTTCCTTACCTTAAATAAAAGAACAGGCATCAATTTTTGCTGTAATTTAGCAAAAACAGAGATACCTTGAGTGGGTAAGTCGAGCATAAAATCTCCTGTTAGATAAAAGGCAAAAAAGACTTAAATATCACAAAATAACAGCTGAAATTGTATCATTAGGCTGAATCGTTTCAAATTATAACCTTTAATTTAGTACAAACAATGTTCTTTTGCCTAATAAAAGGAGAAATAAATTAGATCTAAATCACATTTTAGTGCATTTAAACATGAATAAACGGATAAAAGTATCAATAAAAAGGTTTGTTGCTGAAGTTTTACAGTAATGGTTAAAAAGTGTTATCCATATATAAAATAATAACTTATAGCACTTCTTTTTATCTATTTTTTTATAAAATGTACAATTTGCTGAACGACGAAAGGAGATTATAACCATAGATAAGCTTAAAAATGATGAACTAAATTTAAATAGATTAAACTAAATTTAATAATTTTGTTTTTATTCAATTGGTTATATGGTTTTCTTTTTTTTAAATATGATTAAATAAGAAAAAAGAGGAAGAAAAGCGATATTGAAGGTAAAAATGGATTAAAAAGAAAAAAAGCGAGGCTGAGATAGCGACGCTTTTTCAATATTAATTGATTTGCTGATTATTTGCTGACGCTAACGGAAAACTCACCAAAGGTGACAACTTTTCCTGCAACAATTTTACAGCGTTTACGGGTTTCAACTTCACCGTCAACGCTCACTAAACCTTCAGCAATGACGCTTTTTGCAGCAGCTCCGCTTTCAGTCCAACCTTGAAGTTTTAATAAATCACAAAGCTCGACATAGTCGTGCCCATCTAATTGAAATGTTTCCATCGATTAATTATTTCCTGTTTCAGGGTCGTGGTATTCTTCGCATGCTTGCAAAGTATTTTGAATAAGTGTAGCGACTGTCATTGGGCCTACGCCACCAGGGACGGGAGAAATCCAGCCCGCACGTTGAGAGGCGGCTTCAAAATCAACATCCCCGACAACTTTACCACTTTCAAGACGGTTTATACCGACATCAATCACGATTGCGCCCGGTTTGATCCACTCACCAGGAATAAAGTTAGGTTTACCTACCGCCACAACGACTAAATCTGCGTGTTCAACATGAAAACGCAGATCTTTAGTAAAACGGTGAGTAACCGTTGTAGTACAACCCGCAAGTAATAGCTCTAAGCTCATTGGGCGTCCAACGATATTTGATGCGCCAATAATCACGGCGTTTAAGCCATTCATAGGAATATTACAACGCTCTAGTAGCGTGACTATACCACGAGGTGTGCAAGGGCGTAATTTAGGCGCTCGTTGACATAGGCGACCGATATTGTAAGGGTGAAAACCATCGACATCTTTATCTGGATGAATACGTTCTAAAACCTTAACATTATCAATTCCAGCAGGTAAAGGAAGCTGAACGAGGATACCATCAATGGTATTGTCCGCGTTCAGCTGGTCGATCAGATTTAATAAATCAGCTTCACTGGTAGTATCTGGTAAATCATAAGAGCGAGAAATAAAGCCAACTTCTTCACAAGCGCGACGTTTACTTCCAACATAAATCTGTGATGCTGGGTTATCACCCACTAAAATAACAGCTAAACCAGGTGCTCGTTTTCCTGCATTAATACGTTGTTTTACTTTTTCTGCAACTTCGCTTCTGATGGTCTGCGCAATCGATTTCCCATCTATAATTCTTGCTGACATCTATACATCCAAATTATTCAATTACGGTATTGGTCTATTTTGTCAGATCAAGAGCAATCTGTCAGTCGAATACTTGCCATATTTTGACCATATAGTTTGATATCGTTGAAAAAGCGTTGACTCTCAGAATGTTGAACGTATAATTCACACCCGTTATCAGCAGTCTTGCTGACGTCTAAGTTCTTCTAGGCGCCCTTAGCTCAGTTGGATAGAGCAACGGCCTTCTAAGCCGTAGGTCACAGGTTCGAATCCTGTAGGGCGTACCATTTAAAATCAGCAAGTTAGACGATTTTAAAAAGAAACCCGCAAGAGATGCGGGTCAAGTAACGGGTCAAGTTAGCATTACAGTTTTCCACTTCTAACCCACTCTTCATAGACATGTTCTGGCCAACCTAAAAACGTACCACCTTTTGTTCTTTCTGGTCTGGGAAACTCATTTCGTTTTGCGTACATTCTCCAAATTGTAGGTTTGCTTTTGCCAGTTAACTGGATCATTTCCTTCCACTTAATGTATCGAGTCACAGTTGTCATTTTTTATTTCCTTCCCTATACCCGTTCTCCATAATAGCCTGTGCGATAGTCGCTGGTGGGTTATCCCAATGAGCATCAAAAATGATATCGTTTAAATGATATTTGCTAATGTCATCCAATGTCTTAGGCAAGGTGTCATGAGGTAGCTTTAAAAGGATAGAGTCACCCGTCATACTCACCGTAATATCAATGATCTGCTCAGTGGTAAAATCTGTTTTACGATAACCAGCTTTCCAGACGGCATCAGTTATATCACCGGGATCAGCAATGTTGTCTGAAATTAATTTAATTAAAACAGGATCAGTCGTAGTCATGATCTACCTCCAAGACAGAGACTAATTGCGCGCTAGCTTCTGTTTCAGCTTTATTAACAAGTTGCATAAACTCTTCGTGAGTAATGAGCTTTTTAAGCTCAGCAACTAAAATTTCATTTCTGAGTATTCGGCGTGAATAATCGACCTCTTTACGTTGGCGCTTTAAAATAGCCAGTTGATCGCAAATATATCGACGTTGCCAGTTCAAGTATTTACGGGCTGTTTTTGCGCGAGTAGCCCATTCAGGGTATCTCTCTTCTTTTCTGTCAAGCTCCGCATCGATACGCATAATAGAAGAGTTGCAATAAGCCAAAGCCCGCAGATAATCTTCAAGTGTTTTTAGTTCATCTAAAATTAAGCGGTTATCTTTATCAAATTTCAGCATGGCGAGCTCCTTTCGATTTACGTTTTTTCTTTTTAATGTTCGGTGTTAACTTTGGCTTAGTAATTTGTTTAGGGTTAGGGCGGGGCTTATATACCCCGTCATGGATAAACCGCCTAAAATTTAAGTCATGAAGATAAGGCTCGATATAACAGCGCCCATCATCAAAATGATGAATTGCCTTAATAAGCGGATCGTCATATTCATTAATCTCATGATCAGTGTTGTTCTTCTCAATCACTGGTTTGCCTCCTTGCAAATAATCTTGTAAGCCCGTAATACGTGACTCGGTTTGCCATAAAGAGTGGTGACACGAAAAAAGAACCCGATAGTGCTTTCGTGAACGGGGGTAAAAAGTAATGCCCGATCAACTAACTGATTTAGTTTTCTGCGCTCAGTGATGAAGGAAAAAATAACCACTTTTGCCACGTTCCGCTTTTCACTCACAATATATTCAATTTTCATTAGTCATTCCCTATGATTTGGTCTCGTAAGGATTGAGATAATTTGTGGACATCCTTTTTCATGGACATGGCGATTAAGATAGGCTCCCCATACATTTCCGATGTTAAGGCATCCATGGCAAACATCACGGATAGCTCGTCTTCGCTAGGCAAAATATCCACGCTACCTCTGCCAAACATTAAATAAGGAAGAGCTAAATAGACTGATGCTATATAAGGTGTTTTTCCTTTTTTATATTTGCGGTCCAGCAAGTCGCCAAAATTGGGGTAACTCCCTCGCATGAGAATTAATTCTGACTTCTCAAATGGCCTAAATTCCTCATCTTGATCATAACGGTAATAGGTAACAGTGTGACTTCCATCATCATGGCTATTGATATCAAGAAACTCAGCCTCATCAGGTACTGAATATACAAACTGAACAGCAATATCCTGGTTGAACTCTGCATTATGTTTCATTTTAATTAATGCATGCCCGTTAGTTGCTTCTATGTATAGGTTATTAATGTGAACAACCTTTGTGACTATGCGAGGATCATCATTCGCGGATATTAAGGCTAAAGCAGCGCGGATTAAGTCAGCATCAATGAGTGGTAATTTTACTTTCATTATTTATCCTCCCACCCAATAGCTTGAAATAGTCCCATTTTAGGGTGATGCCAGCGAGTGCCACGTTTCTCGGCTTCATTCATCATTGTCTTGAATGCAGATATAAAATCAGCCTCATGAATAATGGCCATCGGTCTAGGCATACCTTCGGGCGTAAGAATAGTTATTTTATTTCTGCGAACATTGAACTGTTTGGTGAGTGTTTTGCATTTATCCACCGTCATGCCTGATTTAGTTCTAGCCAGAGAGTACCCGATCCAGCCAGCAGGGATGGTTCCTTGTTTTATTTGCTCAACGACTTCATTCACTTGTTCAACTTTTTGCTCTACATGAGATATACGGCGTTCGCTTTCTAAGTTAGCCAATGCCATAGCAGCAATAATTTCTGCTTGTGATTTTGGTTTTGGTTGACTAAGCGACTTTAATGTTGCCAGTACCGAGCGCCTAACCGCTTTTGATTCTCGCATGCCAACTAGCATTAACTGATCCATGTTCAAATCATAAGTTTTCACTTCATTTCCGTAGCGGTAAAAACTTTTTACCGCTGGTAAATCGTCCAACTCATCTTCTATACGTTTAATGAAGTGTGTGTTTTTTACTTCTGGTTCACCGCATTCGATTCTGGCTGGGTTTATTATGTTATTGAGAAAGTCTAAACTAGACATAACAATATCTTTTTGTGTTCCAATTAAATTATTCATATATTTCCCTTAATGAATTAGATTATTTGAGACAGTAGCGCTTAAAAACTGAGTGCCTTTGATAAATACTTCATCAATGAAGTTCTGCATCCATTTTTCACCAGTATCTTTTTCATGTTGGTCATTACTGATATAGAACTTCCATATAGCCGAGTAGCCATCATTAGGGCGCTTCTCTAAGATCATATTTTCAATTTGATGAATCAGGAGCGTTTCAATAATTTCTTCATCAATTGCAATAACGTTATTCTCATGACGAAATGCATAGGTGCTGGTGATCCCTGGTCCAAATCGTACTAGGCAAGAGGTTAAGTATTTATTTGCTTCAATAGTTCTTAAATTATCAACAATGTGCTTAACAAATATCTCTTGTTCTTCTGGTGTTAATTTACGATTTGATTTCATCGCTTTTTTATCTAATAAATAGGCTGGGAAACCTTTTTCTTTTAAATATTCGATGATTTCATCTGGTGTCATTTTTTTACTATTCACAATAACCCTCCCGGTATTTTAATTCTGGCTTTATCTAAACAACGCTTTGACGATTGATTACTTATTTTTTGTTGATAACTCATTGCGCCTTTAGCTGGTGGATCTGCGATAATAAAAGCTTGGTTATATTGCTCTAGTGCGCGTCTATAAAATCCTTTTCCCTCTAACTGCTTGCCTTTTTTCATGAATTCAGAATACGTCATGATATTTATATTCCTCTCCATTTAAGTAAGGTGGTAAATATTCAACAATATAATCAATCATGAATTTTCCCATTTCAGAAATAGAACCATTAGATTTATATAAACGTTCATAGGTGTTATAGATATCTTTATCACTCCACTTACAACGTTGACGGCAATCTTTTTCTTCATAGATATCACGGAAGAAGTTATTTAAATTTTCAAAGCTAATTTTTGTAATAATATTTTTATTATTTACCTTTGATTTAAACTCAGCTTTCTTTCCATTTTGTTTAATATAAATAAGCACTGAGTTGATAAAACGCTTTCTTCTTATTTCAAGTAAATTAACTTTATCCATGTTGCTTACTCCTGATTTAGAGCGCAGCAATCCCTAGCATGAACGCTATAATTAATTTTTATTTAGTGGATGATTTATTTATTGGTTAAAGCATTATTTAATTCGTAATATAGTCTATCAGCTTCTTTTTCTGCATCATCATATTTAGCGACAGCTTTAGCATATTCTTTTTGTAATCGTTCAATATTACGCTCTTGCTTTAATCGCTCTTGGAGTTCGGTTAGTTTAGCTTCCTTGCGATCCATAAAGTGTTCGGTAGGTTCGCCACGCTTAAAAGCGATTGTGCCATTTTCAAGTTCGCATTGTTCACCTTCATAGTTAGTCTCAATGCCTTCCTTATGAAGTTCACGCTCGGTGAGGATATTTGCTAGCTTATTTAATGCTGAACGCTCACTTAAGTAAGCACGATTAGCACCTGAAATAATATAAACAGGGCGCATAGCAATAGTAATTTGATTGTCAGTTGCTTTCTCAATAGCTTCGTGTTGTCTGCTCATTTTCTTGTTCCTTTTATTTTTCGATTTGATATTTCGTATTCAATTCCACCAAGTCTGTCATTTAATATTGATATAAATGACGATAGCTGACTTACAGATAATCCCACATCCCCAAGATGATCTTTACCATCGGGATAATTTTCATTAGCATCAGCCCAAAACATAAACTCACCGAATATATTCATTCCTGTAACAAGTGAATCGATAGCTAAATCTAAATTACCTCTTAAGTTACCCAGTTCACCTTCTGTTAATTTACTTAAATCAGGAAGAGTAACTAAGTCATCAATATTCATTAAGCCTCCGTGAAACTTACTTTTTCATAAACAGTTTCTAAATTTAATTTGGCTGACTGGATTAAATTTGTAATTTGAATATCGTAATTTTTAATGTGACCGCTTTCTTCAGAGACTTTTAAATTAATTGCAGTTTCTAATGTATTTAAAATACACCCGACAGCCGTTTCAATTGTATCGTTATTACTGATTTTAATTTCACCGATAGGCTTTGGTGATTTGTCAATATTAATGCTTGATACATTTTCTTTAGCTCTTTCTATATTGGCTACTGCAGATTCAATCGCATTAAACATATTATCGCTAGGTGTTACGTTATCGTTGATAATGAGATTTAAAATAGAAGTCGCATAAAGTAATTCATCACAAGCGGATTGCTTTAGTTCAGTGTTATTCATTGCCATTATCTCTCTGTGCATTTTCTTCAAGAATCCAGTTAACAACATCACCAGATAATTCATGCGCTAGTTCTATTAAAGTTTCAACATCAGGGCTTTCAGGAACTCGAAGATTATTCAGTTGAAATAAAAGCGCATTTAATTGAGAGCTTTTTTTTGTAACAGCTTCTAAGTTGAGTTCGTGAGCCATAATTAAGCCTCGCAAGGAAATTGAGCAGAGAAAACAACATTACCACCAAGTAATTCTTTAGCTTGTTCAGCGCTGGTGGCCATAACTTCTTTTTTCTCTGGACACTCTGTTTTAGTCCAGAAACGAAACAAGAACATAGGTAGCATTACGCCTGTATGTATGTCAGGTTTCGATAAATTAGTGGTTGCGGTAGAATGTACATTGGTCATATTTGTACCTTTATTTTCAATTGACATGATAAATAATAGTTTAAGTATTATTTTATTTCAATACTTAAAGTATTGAATGTTGTTTTTAGTATAAAAGCTATTGATATTTCAGATAATTTATTTTCAAATAAATCTCAGATTGGAATGCAGATCACTTCTTTGGCGGGGAGAGGGCACAAAAAAGCCCTCGCGGGGAGGGCTGTTGTTGTTTTATACATAAAGCTTAATCATCTTGGTTATTGTTTTTTTTATTGTGTATAACCAATCGTTCTGGAGCACTATGCATTTTATCTATCATAAAATACATCCCAAGAATTGTTGTATAAATAATATTGCATATAACTGATATATATATAAACACTAGACCTATTTTCAACCAAGAAGCCTTTAATAATTCAAATTGCCCTAAGTTACCTTGGATTAGTTGTATAGCTCCGCCAGCAAAATACATCATTATGCTCATAAAGGCTAAATAACCAAATAGATAAGAAAGGAACTTTCTTCTAGTTAACTCATCCCCTTTCAGTGTTGGGGGATCTCCTTTCATTACATCATCCATACCATCTTTTTGGAATGTAGATACAGCGGCCATAGATGCAATATAAAATCCTGATAATATTTGTAAAATCCCATTTACGACGGAAACTAAGCTATCTTTACCTATCAAATTTACTTTGTTAGGTAAAAAACAAATAACTAGAGTTATTAGTACTGAAGTAATTATTGGCAATACAAAATCAAAGTAACGTTTTTCAGGGTGGCTTATGCGAACATATGATATTGGTGTAAACAGCTTTGAAATAACATACATAACCCCTCCAATTTTTACTTATTAAAATACCCAACCATTTTACTGATTAGCTCATCATGGAATTTCTCTTGGCAGATTTCTATAGGTGTAGCTAAAATTACTTTGTCTCTTTCTGCTAGCTGCGCAGCTGCAATATCTTGAAGGCTGAGAGCCTTATCTATATTCACAAAATTGGTTGAAGTTCTTCTATTTATATCTCTATGTGAGATGCGCAAAGTAGTATATTCCATACCTCGTAGTGTATCACATATATCCTTCAAGTATTGTAAAGCTTTGTTACCAATGCCAATATTTGTCGATAGCCTCAGTGTTTGCTCTTCAATTTTAATTTTATTATTACTATCAATGTATTTTTGTTTATAGCTTCTAACTGCTACTAGTCCACATACCTTACCTGCGGACAACTGTTTTCCTAATGTTTTCTCTGCCGCAAAATCAATCTTAAACATAGGTCGGCATTTTAGCTCTTTTTTATTATTGCCACGATGAAATCCAAAATGATTATCAGATAAAAAGCTATTCAATGCTTGCCCTATTATCGCACGAGTGATTCCTGGTATCTCTTCTAACATCGCATCATAATGGTTTGGAAATGCCTTGTTATTAGGCTCTTTCTTTATAATCAAGTGCGCTGTACAACCTAAACCTTCGCCTTCTTGTTTTTTAGCAACTCTCCTACCCCCTGTTTTTATATTTGTGAAAGCAGGGTCTGAAACATCTTTGTTAGCATACTGAAATAGCAGAAATAAGTAGTTATCATCCTCTTTTATTGATAATAACCTAATTCCAGATCTCCCCTTATTCATTTCATAAATCATATCCTTACGACCACTTATTGATTCAGCGCTGTCCTTGTGCTCCCTAATAAGTAAAGGTATACATTCTTTTAATGGAATATTGGGAGCATCTGCAGGATAACTGTTAATGCTGATAACGCATTTTATAACAAATCGCTCATTATCACCGAGGAGCATAAAAAATCCTTAATTAAGTAAAACCGTATAAACAAGCAGATCACCAGATGAACTATGCTTTTATTTTCATGTAAATAACATATTTACCTGGTGATAACTAAGGTATATGTTTGTTTAAAACCACACACTAAAACGTGTCGTCAGGTATCAAAACCACGCTATGCTAACGGCGATATAAAGTACAAATACCCAGAATGCACCTTTTACCAATAGGTAAATTAGATTCCAGATTGCTGTATCCAAATTCACTAAAGCCTGAAAAAAATCATTTATATGTTTCATTAAAACGTGTCGTCAGGCCATTGTGTTACACAAAACGCATCATCATCTGAACAACAACACCAATGATCTTACAGTTGCCATTGATCGTAATAACTGGGTAAGCTGGGTTCAGTGCTTTAAGATATTTAGCGCCATCCATAACAAGTTTTTTGAATGTTGCTTCATTTGTTTCAGTCAGTTTAGCTATCACCAAACTTCCATTTATAGGCTCTCTTCCTGTATCAACAAGAACTAGCGATCCCTCTGGAATACTTACTCCAGCTGGGGCTGTCATTGAATCACCTTCAACCTTAAGCCAAAAAGCAGATCCCTGAACAGCGACTTCAGACTCGTACCATTCGTCAATCTCACTCAACGTATATGGTTCACAGGCCTCGGTCCAATTCCCCGCCTGAACAAAGCTAATAACGGGGTATTTAGGGGCTGGTCTATAAGGTCTTGGATTACTAACATTTGCATCAAATCCTTTTGATAACTCTGTTATTTCTTTAGCTAAGGATGGGCTAAACTCAGATATTGATACTTGTAGTTTTTTAGCAAAAACAGAGGCAATTTGTAAGTTAAGAGCATTTCGGCCATTAAGATAATGGCCAACGGCTCCTTGACTAATATCTAGTTCATCAGCTATTTGCTGCTGAGTTAGATTAAGCTCTTTTTTCTTTAACTCATACAAAGCTTTCAACCTATAGCAGTCTTCAAGCTGTTCTGTCGTCAGTTTTTTCTCTAATTTCATGAATACATCCTAATACTATTAATATTAATATTCCAATACCGTAAGTATTGATTATAATAATATCTATAGTATTATTCTGTTTATGGAGGTATTAAATGCAAAAAGAACTTTTATCCGAGTTTGTTAGAAAAAATGGGCAAGGAAGAACTGCAGAGCTACTTGGCGTACATCAAACTGCAATTAGCCAAGCTTTACGAAAAGGGCGAATTATTTACATTTCCACTAATGGCTTAGGAGGGTATGAAGCTGAAGAAATAAAGCCATTTCCAAACAAAATCAAGGAGCAATTAGGTGCACCAAATCAACATGCCGATGCCTGAACATTACTTCCCTGATGATGCTAAGTGGATTCAGGAACAACTTACAAAGTTAAGCCCAAGCATGAGGCAGAAGGCATTAGTTAAATATTCAGAAGTGTATCAAACGGAATGGGAACGAGAACAAGTTCCCTACCGTAAAGACAACAAAGCTCGCCATGAAGCTAACGTCAGATTAAGAGAGTTCATAAAGCGTTATCAGAGAGCAATGCAAGGGTATACAGCAAAGCCGTTATCGATTTAGCAGTAATTAGATTTAGGAGGTGTTGGAGGTTAAGACGTTTAGCCGTCTAGATTGTTTTCTGGGGAAGAGGGGAAAACTTTCTAAGGGGGTTTGGGGGTTGATCTTTGAAAGGGGTGTTAGGGAAGGCACAGCCAAGGGAGTGAGTAGATCTTAAATATAGATCTCTATAGGTGTTAAAAAGCCACTAGCCGTTTAGACGTCCAAAGAAATAAAAATAAATCCCTTCCTTTGGCAGTGCTAATTATCAAATGAGGAAACCGATGTTAACAATCACACCAAATTTTGCACAGGAACGCGGATTGACGATGTTACGTCAGGCATGGAAGCAAAATAGAACATTCATGATTTATAGCCCAACAGGAAGCGGAAAAACGGCATTAGCCGCGTTTATTACTGACGGACATATTCAGCGTGGAATGAGAGTGATGTTTCTTGTTCCTTACACAATTTTGATTGATCAAACAGCCAGCCGTTTTATTGAGTATGGGTTGCCAGCCGAAGAGATTAGCTATGTATGGCGCGATCATCCTAATTACGATCCGACCCGTTTTATTCAGATAGCGTCAGCAGATACCGTTATTCGTAGAGATTTTCCAGACAACATCGATTTACTCATTATCGATGAGGCGCATTTACGCCGTAAGAAAATATTAGAAGTGATCAGTGAAAGTGAATTCAAGGTAATTGGTTTGTCCGGTACGCCTTTTGCGCCATTTCTTGGTCATTACTACGAAACACTAATCAAGCCCACCACCATGAAAGAGTTAATCAAGCGTGGTGATTTAAGCTCATACGAGTTCTATGCACCAACTAAACCAGACTTATCAAAAGTAAAATCGTCCAGCAACGCAGAGTTCGGCAGTGATTACAAAGAAGCTGAAATTGCTGAAATCATGAGTGGTGCTGATTTGGTGGGAGATATTGTTGATAACTGGCTGGTGAATGGTCGAAACCTACCTACGATTTGCTTTTGCGTCACAGTCAGTCATGCCAATTTTGTCACTGTTGAGTTTAACCGTGCAGGTGTGAATGCCGAGGTGATCACTGCAGATACGCCACATGATGAGCGTCAAATTATTATTCACAGGTTTGAGCAGGGCGCGACCAAGGTGCTTGTAAGTGTAGGAACATTGATTGCCGGCTTTGATAGTGATGTCCGTTGCATTATTTACGCTCGTCCGACTAAATCAGAAATTCGTTGGTGTCAGGCTATTGGTAGAGGATTGCGTACCGCACCAGGAAAAGAGGCTTGCCTTATTTTCGATCACTCCGGTTCTGTTCACCGTTTAGGTTATCCCGATGATATTGAATATGACGAACTGCCTACCAAAAACGACGGTATGAGTGAATCTTCGTCTAGCAGAGAGCAAGAAAAACGAGAGAAGAAACCGAAAGAATGTTCCTCTTGCCATTACATGAAACCTGCAGGTGTTTATGTTTGCCCTAAATGTGGGTTTAAACCTTTAGTGGGTGAAGATATCGATGTTGATACTAGCCGAAACATCAAAAAGTTGAATAAAAAAGAGCGCACTTATACCCGTGAAGATAAGCAAAGCTGGTGGTCTCAATTGAAATACTACCAGAATCAACGTGCGACACAGGGTAAGCCGATCAGCGATGGTTGGGTATCCAATACTTTCAAAGACAAATTTGGTGTATGGCCACAAGGTTTTCATGACACACCACAAGAAATTACACCCGAAGTGAGCAACTTTATTAAATACAAACAAATTGCCTTTGCTAAATCTCGCAAGAAGGCACAAGTCAATATTCAAAAATTACGCACTCAAATTAGCCACCAGCCACAGCAAGGAGGTTTACTGTGAATACAATTGATGCCGTAAAAGGGCTATGGGCAAAAATATTTGCACATTATGGATTACCTCCTATAACGGGGCGTAAGCACTTTAAAGGAAAGTGCCCTATCTGCGGACAAAAAGGAAAATTCCGTATTGATGATAAGGACGGGCGAGGAACTTACATCTGTACGTGTGGTTCGGGTAATGGATTCCAATTACTGGAAAGAACACAGGGTAAAGACTTTAAAACATTAGCAGATGAAATTGATGTGTTGATTGGTAATCACCGAGAAAAAGAAGTACCAACAACAAAAGAGAAACCAAAAGGGAATTTATTTCAACGCATCACCGGCTGTTATTCCAAATTACCAACACTGAAAAATACACCCGCCATGCAGTATTTACAGAACCGAGGCGTTTTTGAATTACCTACGGATAATGTTCGTTATTGTGCTCATCAACCTGTTCGTAATAGTTCTGACAAATTTCAAGCTATTTGGTCACTAGCCACAGATGCAAAAGGACAACTTTGTTATTTACATAGAACGTATTTGCAAGGGGATAAAAAAGCTCGCCTTGATATTGTGAAGAAAATGACAGCTGTGCAGGAAGATAATTATTTAGAGTATGCAGAGTCCGTTGCGATAAGAATGTTTCCTGTCGATACCACGCTTGGCATTGCTGAAGGTATCGAGACAGCACTTTCCTGTAAACAACTCTATGGCGTAAATACTTGGTCGGTCATCAATACTAATTTCATGAAGAAATTCAAAGCCCCGAAAGGTGTCACTCATCTTGTTATTTTTACCGATATGGATTGGAGCGCGGCAGGTCATGCTGCAGCTATGGAGTGCGCACATAAAAACCTACTTTCTAATAATGATGTAGAAACGGTCAGTGTGAGATGGCCTGATAATGGTGATTTTAATGACATGCTAATAGAAGCTTGTGAGGTAAGAGAGTTAGTATTTTCAAGACAACATAAGGAAGTGGCGTAATGAAATTAGAATCAGCACTAAAGCAATTTTATCCGAAGTCACCTACATTCAGTGATAGCTCTTGCTCTACTTCACCTGACAGATTAAAAGGGATGGATAGCGCTGGGGCACTAGGTATGACAGAGCAACGAGCTAAGTTTGGCATGTCTGCGTTTTTTGCTAAGAATGACGTGAGTGAAGAGGACAAGTTCAGCACCGTAGAGCAGTTAACGCAATACGCACTTAGAGTAACACCCAAGCTGGTGGCGAAATCGGCGGGCAATAAGTTGGGTTACTGTTTAGTGATCCTCGCAAAAATGGCGTTTGAAGATTATGCCCGTTCAGCCGGTTCGGTTTGTGAATGCCAAGTATGTAAAGGTAAAGGCGTGGTTTACAACTGTAAAGATGTTGTTAAGCATTCAGGCATTATCAATTTTAATGGCGATGTTATTGTTGAGCCTAAAGTAAAAAATGAGCTTGTTGGGGAGTTGTGCCAAATCTGCAATGGAAAAGGAAAACTAACCTATCGTTGTCGTTGCAAGGGGCGCGGAAAGGTTTTAGATGAAGAGCAAACAGAGTTACAAGGCGGAGTACCTGTATTTAAAGATTGCCCTCGTTGCTCTGGTAGGGGTTATAAGAGAATGCCCTCTTCAGTCGCATATCAGGCAATAAGACACATAGTACCTGAGTTAACCCAACCAACATGGTCTCGTAACTGGAAACCGTTCTATGAGAAGTTAATCAGCAAATGTTTTAGTGAAGAGAGTAGCGCGGATGCAATATTCAACAAGGTTACAAAATAACTGGTTATACAAACAGTGAAAGCTTGCATTTTGAATAAGATTGCCTTATCATCTTTAAATAGTGGGCGATTTATTACTCAACCACACTAAATTTTATCAAGACCTCGCATCTGCGGGGTTTTTTGCTTTCTAGGCAATGAAAACTCTATTTGCTAGCTTCTATCTTGCACATAGCGGCATTAAAGCGAGTAGGGTTTTCATTGTGGAGAATGCCAAGGCTGATTGGCTAACTTGCATGGGGTATCTGTACTTATCAGGATAGAAGCACACACGCCATAGGGAACCTGAAGGCATACACTCTCAGCGTATGCCTCGATGATACTTCTAATTTTATTAACGTTTAGATTTAGTTTAGTTACTGATCTGAACTTACAGGCTTCGACAGGTCTAAAACCTAACATAAATATGATTATGAGGTATAACATGAGGCTGTTTATATTAGTTTTTGCGGTAATGCTTTCTGCTTGTGCGTCTTCTGGACAGGATTTTAGCAAGGAAAAACCTAAAGATGACCCCTATGCTGATAGTACGCTAAATAGTATTAAAGCTAGTCAGAAGGTGCAAATAGACCGGCAAATATATAAAAGAGGTTATTAATTAAGCAACTATCAATTGCTTAAGGGCTACGCATTGCGTGGCCTTTTTTTTTGTTTCTACCATATCGAACACACTTTCGAAATGTCTTCGTATATGCCGACCACAAAATCAATCACAACACCTCACGTTCACACAAGAGCTGTGAGTCGGCGTTCTATTAACTAATTCCTCCAAATAGGGGGTGAGTATGAATCATATGAAAGAAACCCCTGAATTTTGGGATCAGGTATTTAGTTATCTATCTCAATATAAAGAACAAGGAATGTTTGCTGGTTTGGCTGGAACTGTCGCGATATTGAGAGGGATGTATAACGGAGGTGGGTGGAAGAAGACGCTTTTAGATGGATTCTTATGCGCCTTCTTAGGTTGGTTCGCTAAAGACCTACTCTCTCTTCTTGGTATGAACCCAGACTTAGCTTATTTCACCAGCGTGATGATTGGTTATTGGGGTGTAGAGAAGGCAAGCAATATGATTAAAAATAAAGTGGGGGTGAAAAGTGAGTAAGTTTAGATTAAGCAGGCGTAGCGAAGAAAACCTCCGTGGCGTTCACCCTGATTTGGTTAAAGTAGTACATCGAGCATTAGAAATTACCGATATTGATTTTATGGTGATTGAAGGTAAGCGCAACGAAGCCAGGCAGCGACAATTAGTTGCAAGTGGCAAAAGCCAAACGATGAATAGTCGTCACTTAACCGGCCACGCTGTTGATTGTGCTCCGCTGGTAAATAATCAGATCCCTTGGAACGATTGGTCATACTTTAAAAAAGTAGCTGATGCCATGATGCAAGCGGCGAAAGAGCTAGGTGTCGATATCGAGTGGGGCGGTAACTGGAAAACATTTAAAGATGGTCCTCATTTCCAATTAACCCACAAGGCATATCCGGCATGAGTAAATTAACACCTTGGGTTCCTGTGATTTTATGGGGCGCAATGCTGTTCTTTTCAGTGCTAGCCATGAAAGAAGTTGTTGACCTGAGTAAAAAAAACCAATCACTCACTGAGCAACTTTCACAGCAAGTCGAAATCAACAACGACTATCAAGCACGTATCACTCGATTAAACCAACTCGATATTCGTCATTCACAGGAGTTAGCTAGTGCAAAGAATGAAATCAGCACTCTTCGTGATGCTGTTAACTCTGGCAATAAGCGGGTGTACGTCAAAGCCGAGTGTCCAGCAGTCACCAAGAATTCCACCGAAAGCGGAAGCAATGAAGCTTCCGCACGACTTAACAAAGCAGTTGAACAAGATTATTTACGTCTCAGAGAAATGATAGTCGAGAACGAACAGCAAACTTTGTATTTGCAGGATTACATTAGAACGGAGTGTGTAAATTAAAAAAGCCCATGTGAGGTATGGGCTGAAAAGTAAGGTATTGAACTAGAGGAGAGGATTGTTGTTATAAGAGTAGAGGTAGTATAACGAGGAGACTATCCATTGTCTTTGTGCTACCTCAATAAAAATGCGCTCACATAGAAATGGAGCGCAAAATAAAAATAGGCAAAAAGTTTATATACAATAATGGCTAATCAAATGACTGAATAGATAAAGTCAAATTTCATATACAGAATATACATGGGCGAGATATTAAATAATGATACTAGTCAAAGAATTAAGGATTTGCTATAAAAAGAAATAAAAAAAGCCCTACGTAGGGTACGAGGGCAAACTAGCAAGATATCAATCAAAGTATAGCGATGTTTACTTAGTATAGCTTAGGTAAATATATATACCAGATTGATTATTCTTATCTATCTCCTACCTAAATAAACAGCGTAATATAAAAATAACCCTGTGAGTTTGATTTCACAGGGCGGCTGAATTTAAGCAAAAATAAATACATATTAATCATACTGCTATTTTTATTTCGTGCCAATAGAAGAAAACGTAGCGTTGTCGTTGTCTCCTATGTTAGCCATGACCTGTTTTATTCTCGACAGATAGCGCATAGTGAGAGTCAAAAACAATGAATACCACCGCCTTAGCTATTTTCGGTCATTATCAGCAACGTCAGCTGTAGGTAGAAGAAGGGGCGTGACGATGGAGAGACATCATCTACAAACGTCATTCATTGAGTGGCGTTGATAGAGTTTATATAGATAGCCATCAGTTAATAGCTGGTGGCTTTTTTATTGGAGATAGATATGTCAGATAACACTATTCAATTAAAAGTCTCAGTAGATACCACTGAGTTAGATAGGTTAGAAGAACAACTCACTCGCATTAAACAACTGATGCAAGATGTAGGTATGAAACCTAAATCAATTCCACCTTTCTTCATTCAATCCTCAGGTGAGTTTTTTATTAAAGATGCCCTTATTAATTCGGCTGTGTTCAATGGTGTGCTTGTCAGTAATAAGCTAGAGCAGGACGCTAAGGCTGAGTTGGCAGATTTACGCATGCAAGTTGCTCGACAAGATGCTGCTATCACTGAATTAAAAAGAGTAATGGAAACTCAGCAACAAGCATGGTCACAAGCTGTGAGTGAGTTAAATAACAGAACGTGGTGTAGTCAGAAGTAAAGGTGAGGTTTCTCACCTTATTCATAATTTATAGCGTTAGATTATTTCGCCGAGAAGCCTATGAGTTTCTTCGATAGGGAATTCATCCCAGTAGTATTCTGACATGTATCTTTTGTCAATGGCGGTGGTTTCCCAAAATCCCCTTGTTACTGAAGTTTGATATTCCACTGATTCATCCAAGTTTTCAATACAATCCTTGGCATCACGAGTAAGGGAAAGATTTTTAATTTCGCTATGAAATAGAATGACGATATCTTTTAATTGATACAGTTGTGATTTTACTGGATCTATAGAAAACAAAGTATGCATTGCGTGATATAACGCCTTTCTTTCTAATAATGGTTCAAAATTAGTGGCGTTTTGTCTTCTGTATAATTCAATATAAAGACAAAGTCTGAGCATTTGGTTTACTCGTCTAGCAATTTTTAGTTTTGTTAAAGCGCTAAGATTATCAGTATCAATATTATGTGATTCTATTATTCCTTTTTCGATAATATCTTTGATTTTATGAATACTATGGATATTTAACATGTTAATTCTCCTTTAAGTATAAAGAGAAAATGATAGTAGCCTTTAATATAAAGTCAAAAGGTACTCCCAGCGGGGTACCCTCTCCACGGGGCGGCGCGCACGCGGGAAACGGCTAGTTTTCTGATTTTCATGGTGTCAGCAACAGGTCTCATAATTGATTGATATATATAGATATAAACAGTATTGAGGTGACAATATTATTTAATTGTTGTCACCTCAATGCTATTTATCGTATTGATTTTTATTACAAAACAAGAAAATCACCTGACCAAGTGAGGTGTCGATGTCTAATGTCAGCAATCTGGGAGACGCCTATAACTGGAGTGTTGCAAAGATTGCTGAGGCATTCGGGCTAAACCGAGGCACAGTTAAAAAGAGATTATTAGAAGCTAATGTTCCCATTGCTAATACAGTCAGAGGAAACCCTGTTTATGCATTGCGAGATGTTGGGCCGATAATTTTTGCAGATGACAGTAAAGGTGGGGAAGGGATTCAAGATCCTGACCTTATGTTTCCTAAAGATAGAAAAGATTGGTATCAGTCTGAAAATGAAAGAATTAAATTTGAAACTACATTAAAACAACTTATCCCAGCATCAGAAGTTCATCGAGAAATGGCGGTTATTGTCAAGGCTATTGCTCAGGTTCTGGAAACGTGGCCAGACAGGTTAGAGCGAGATCACGGATGGAGTGCAGAACAATTAGTACAGGTTCAAATTGTTATTGATGAAATGAGAGAGCTGCTATCAAGTGAAGTGAATAATGCAGAAGCGATGGAGGAATAATGACAGTAAGATTTGCTTCCGCTTCATCCATTCGGCGTGATGTATCCACACTATTAAAACCACCCAATAGATTACCTGTTGCCGAAGCTGTTAAGAAATATATGCGTGTTCCTCTTGATGGTGGTAGTTCATTACCATGGGATGATACGTTAACACCTTATATTATTGAGCCTATGAATTGTTTAACATCAAGGCGATATGATGCTGTTATTTTTGTAGGCCCAGCTCGGACAGGTAAATCCCTAGCATTAATTGATGGATGGATTGTTTACACCATTGTCTGTGATCCTGCTGATTTTTTATTAATTCAAATGACAGAGGATAAAGCCAGAGAGCACTCTAAAAAACGGCTGGATAGAACATTTAGAGTAAGTAAAGAGGTATCAAAGCGGTTAAGTCCTCGCACAAACGATAATAACGTTCACGATAAAACATTTAGAGCGGGAAATTACCTAAAAATAGGATGGCCAACTGTCAATATTATGTCGTCATCAGATTATCGTTTTGTTGCTTTAACGGATTATGACCGCTTTCCTGAGAACATTGACGGTGAAGGTGATGCATTTTCACTAGCATCAAAACGGACAACCACCTTTATGTCTGCTGGCATGACGCTGGTGGAAAGCTCTCCTGGTCGTGAAATAACAAATACAAAGTGGAGTCGAACATTGCCTCATGAGGCACCACCCACAACAGGGATTTTATCACTTTATAACCGAGGAGATCGTCGTCGTTGGTATTGGCCTTGCCCACATTGTGGTGAATATTTTCAACCTATAAAAGATAACATGGTTGGGTTTTCATTAACGGACGATCCCTTTGAAGCAGGTAAAAACGCCTATCTTCAATGTCCTCACTGTTTATCAAAGATAGAACATGACCAAAAAAGAATATTAAACAATAAAGGCGTATGGCTAATAGAGGGGCAGTCAATTGATAAAACAGGGAAAATAACGGGAAATCCTCGCTACTCAAGGTTTGCCTCATTTTGGATGGAAGGACCTGCAGCTGCTTATCAAACATGGGCTCAATTAGTGAATAAGTTTGTAGGTGCAGAGCAAGAATACGAATTAACCGGCAGTGAAGAAACATTAAAGTCAGTGACTAATACAGACTGGGGGTTGCCTTATCTGCCGAAAGTTGCACAAGAACAGCGTCAGAGTGATGAACTGATTAATCGCGTAGAAAACTGGGAAGAGTCAGTCGTACCAGATGGTGTGCGGTTCTTGGTTGCCACAGTTGACGTACAGGGCGGTAAAAAACGACGCTTTGTGGTTCAGGTGGTTGGTTATGGTGAAAAAGGCGAACGCTGGGTGATTGACCGCTTTGAAATAACCCAATCCCTACGTTATGACAACAACGGTGAATGCCGTCGAATTGATCCGGGCTCTTATCCTGAGGATTGGCAAGTATTAATCACGGATGTATTAGAGAAAACCTATCCATTGCAACATTATCCTCATCATGAAATGGAAATCATGATGTTGGGCGTGGACTCTGGTGGTGAAGATGGCGTTACTGATAATGCTTATAAATTTTGGCGTCGCTGTCGAAAAGAGGGATTACACCGTAAAGTCTATCTCTTTAAGGGCGACGGGCATAAACGCAGTAAGTTAATTACTAAATCATTCCCTGATAACACCAGTCGTTCTGAACGGCGTGCCCAAGCGAAAGGGGATGTGCCTCTTTATTTACTGCAAACGGATCAACTCAAAGACCGGATCAGTTCTGCGTTATCGCGCGATACCGTCGGACCTAATTATATTCATTTCCCTGATTGGCTGGATGAATCGTTCTATGACGAGTTGACGTATGAAGAGCGTGATGAAAAAGGGCATTGGGAAAAGCCGGGGCGAGGCGCTAATGAGGCATTTGACCTGATGGTTTACGCTCATGCCTTGGTGATATTAAAAGGGTACGAGAATATTAATTGGGAAAAACCGCCTAAATGGGCGAGATTGCCTGATGTAATGCTTTCCTCATCCCCGCCAATTGCCGATATCGCCACAGAGCCTGAAATAAAACCCTCACCCGAAACCCAAAAACAGGAAACGCCTGCCGTATCAGCATGGGCACCGGTATCAAACAGCGGAGGCTGGATATGACGAAAGAAGAAATTGAACACATGATTGAGCAATACCGTTTAGCGGAAGAGGCGGTATTAAAAGGCAAATCCATCACCTTTAATGGGCAAGCCATGACAATGGAAAATCTCAACGAGATCATCAAAGGTCGTGAGCGTTGGGAATCTCGTTTATCGGCGTTGATATCACGAAAACGAGGTAATCCAATGTATAAATTAGCGAGGTTTAGATGACATTATTAGACAGCGCCATTGGTTATTTCGCCCCAAACTGGCAAGCTTCGCGCCTCCGCTCTCGCTTACAAATTAAAGCCTATGAAGCCGTTTTACCCACTCGTACTCATCCCGCTAAACGTGAAAATCGTAATGGTAACCAACTGACTCAATTTGGTGGCACATCATTACGGGAGCAAGCGCGATGGCTAGATAACAATCATGATATCTCTATCGGCATTCTCGATAAGATGGAAGAGCGCATTGTCGGGGCAAAAGGCATTATTGTTGAGCCTCAGCCCTTAGATGGCGCTGGGCAAATCCATGAGGATTTAGCGTCGCAAATTCGTCAAGCCTGGGTGGAATGGTCCGTGTTACCCGAAGTGACAGGGCAATTTAGTCGCCCTGTATTAGAACGTTTATTGGTGAGAACGTGGCTACGTGATGGTGAAGTCTTTGCTCAGCTCGTCAAAGGTAAAGCCAAGGGGTTAGATCCTCAAGCCAATATCTATTTTTGGCTCGAAGCCTTAGAGCCTGACTTTGTGCCTATTCACATGAATATGCCAGAAAGTAAGATTATCCAAGGCATTAAGTTCAATGAGTGGGGGCGACCCACAGGGTATCAGGTATATAAAAACCTCCCCCAATTCAGTGCCAATTTGGGGGATATCAAAACCATCGATGCTGAAAATATGTTGCACTTGAAGTTCACTCGTCGGCTTCATCAAGCGCGGGGTGTCAGTTTGTTTTCGGGGATCTTAATGCGCTTAAGTGCGTTAAAAGATTACGAAGATGCGGAATTGACCTCCGCACGTATTGCAGCTTCATTGGGGATGTACATCAAAAAAGGGGATGCCGGCTCTTTCCCTGAAGGTGACTACGACGAAGATGAGCAACGTAATATTGATATTCAGCCGGGCATGATTTACGACGGTTTAAAGCCGGGTGAAGAAGTGGGCATGATCAAATCAGACCGCCCCAACCCTAATCTACAAACCTTTCGCAATGGTCAATTACGTGCGGTTTCTGCGGGCAGTCGGGGTAGTTATTCCAGTATCGCCCGTGACTATAACGGCACATATAGCGCTCAACGACAAGAGCTGGTGGAGTCATTTGAAGGCTATAACATTTTTCAAGACACCTTTGTGGCGGGCATTAGCCGTCCGATGTATCGCAATTGGTTAAAAATGGCGATAGCCAGTGGTGTGGTTGCTGTGCCTCCTGATGTTGATGCTAAATCCCTGTTTAATGCGGTTTACAGTGGCCCTGTGATGCCGTGGATTGATCCGAAGAAAGAGTCTGAGGCATGGAAAACCTTATTACGCGGTGGTGCGTCAACAGAAAGCGACTGGATACGTGCCAAAGGGGGCAACCCTGCGGATGTGAAGCGTCGTCGTAAAACCGAAATTGACGAAAATAAACGATTAGGACTGGTATTTGATACTGATCCTGCTAATGACAAAGGGGCACAAGATGCTAAACAACAAGAAATCGATGACGATGCCTAAAATGTCGGGACCAGCAAATCAAAAAAGCTGGTTTCGCATGCAGGCTAAAGAAGACCAAACTGCGGATATCTATATTTATGATGAAATCGGTGGGTGGGGAATTAGCGCAAGACGCTTTACGGAAGATTTACTCTCGCTGGGTAATCTCAGTCATATCAATCTGCATATTCACTCTCCTGGTGGTGAGGTGTTTGATGGTATCGCCATTTATAACCAACTTAAAAACCATTCGGCAACAATCACGGTTTATATCGATGGATTAGCGGCTTCGATGGCATCAGTCATTGCGATGGTCGGGGATACGGTCATTATGCCGAAAAATGCCATGATGATGATCCACAAACCGTGGGGCGTTTCATGGGGGGATGCGAATGATATGCGTGAATATGCTGACTTGCTCGATAAGTTAGAAAACGTACTTATTCCTGCTTATGTGGCTAAAACAGGAAAAACAACAGAAGAAATTACTGCCATGTTAGAGCAGGAAACATGGCTGGATGGTGACGAGTGTGTTGAACACGGTTTCGCCGATAAAGTGATTGAGCCAGTAAAAGCAATGGCAAGTCTTACATCTAAACGAATTGAGGAATTTTCATCTATGCCAAGTGCAATTAAAAATCAAATTACCCCTAAAAACACCACGAGTCCTACACAACCTCATCCAACTCCAGTGCCAGCACCGGAGCCACAACCTAGCGCCACCTATGCTGACGAACAAGCGCGATTAAATGGGATTAAAGATTTATTTGCCATGTTCGGTGGTCGTCACAATGATTTGATGATTACTTGTTTAGCGGATGCGAGCTGTTCTATTGAGAAAGCGCGTGAGCAATTACTTAACACGGTTGCACAACAACAAAATCCTGAACCATCAAATAAAGGTAATGCGCATATTTACGCTGGAAACGGCAATATCGTGGGTGACAGTGTGCGTGCCTCTGTGATGGCGCGTGCGGGTTATCAAGATTATGAAAAAGATAACGCCTTTAATAGCATGACATTGCGTGAGTTAGCACGCGCATCACTGACGGAGCGTGGCATCGGTGTGGCTACGTATAATCCAATGCAAATGATTGGAATGGCATTTACGCACAGCACGTCTGACTTCGGTAATATCCTGCTGGATGTCGCGAATAAAGCGATTTTACTGGGTTGGGAAGAAAATGACGAAACCTTTGAAAAATGGACGAAAAAAGGGCAACTCAGTGACTTTAAAACCGCACATCGTGTTGGGTTGGGGGCATTCCCTTCATTACGTGAAGTGCGTGAAGGTGCTGAGTATAAATACGTTACGTTGAACGATAAAGGTGAAACCATTGCGCTAGCGACTTACGGTGAATTATTTAGTATTACCCGTCAAGCCATCATCAATGATGACATGAATATGCTGACGGATGTGCCAATGAAGTTCGGTCGTGCAGCGAAAGCCACTGTCGGTGATTTGGTGTATGCGGTGCTTATCGACAATGAAAAAATGAGCGATAAAAAAGCACTATTTAGTGCCGATCATAAAAACATGATCACCGGCGGGATGGATGTAGAAACCATCAGTACCGGGCGAACCGCTATGCGTCAACAAAAAGAAGGTGAGCGTACACTCAATATTCGTCCTGCGTTTATGTTGGTACCGACCACACTGGAAACACAAGCTATCCAAGTGGTTAAATCAGGCAGTGTGAAAGGCGCAGATGTTAATGCCAATATCATTAATCCAGTCCGTGATTTAGCGGAAATTATTGCTGAACCTCGTTTAGATGAAGCGAGTACAAAAGATTGGTATATGGCCTCACGTCAAGGTAGCGACACCATTGAGGTGGCGTACTTAAACGGGATTGATGTGCCGTATATTGATCAGCTTGAAGGTTTTACCTCAGACGGTGTTACCACAAAAGTGCGTATTGATGCGGGTGTAGCGCCAGTTGATTATCGCGGTCTGCTGAAAGTAACGGGTAAGTAAGACGTCTTTTTTCTTCGTTTTATCCTGATGCCCTGATGGGCTTTTTTTATATCTAAAATCCGGTGCTTCGGCATCGGAAGGAGTTTTTATGGCTAAAAATTATGTACAACAGGGTGGCACGATTGCCCTAATTAACAGCACAAAAGAGATCATTAAAAGTGGTCAACTGGTACACGTTGGCACTATTGCTTGTGTTGCGATCACGGATATTCAACCTAACGAAACCGGTGATGGTTTTGCAGAAGGTGTTTTCTTGCTGAACAAGAAAGCCGGTATTGCCTTAAAAGCCGGTGCGACGGCGTCCGTTAAAGACAATGTCGTGGTGGATACAGGTGGTACACCTGCCGGTGTGGTTTGGGATGATGCGGATGCATCGAGTGAAAATGTCACCGTTAAACTCAATGTCTTTGTGCCATCAACTGCCTCCCCTCAAAGTTAAGGTCAATACCGATGAATCCATTTGAACGGTTGGTAAAAAGAATGGATAACGTGACCCAAGAACGGATGGGGATTCCCATCCGTATAAATGGTGTTTTTTATCAAGCACTCGAATCTCACTTTATCCCTGAATTGGGACCGATGAGTGGTGATGGGGTGAGTTATGTTATTTTTTCGTCAACCTATCAACCTGACCGTAAGGATACTGTTGAAATTGAGGGCAAAACTTACCAAATCACTCGATATCAAAAGTTTAATGGTAAGCCACATATTTGGATTAAATAGGTGGGTGATATGAAAGGGTTAGAGCAAGCCATCAAAAACTTGAATAGCATTAATGATGAAATGGTACCGAAAGCAACGGCAATGGCGATCAACCGTGTTGCTCGCCGTGTCATTAGCCATAGTGTTAAACGGGTTTCAGCTGAAACTAAAGTGCCTCAACGCCTGATCCGTCAACGTGTTCGACTTAGTCGAGCGAGCAGTCGCTATAAAACGCCTCGTGCTAGATTAGTGATAAACCGGGGTAATTTACCCGCCATTGCTTTGGGTAGTGCTCGCGTTCAACTATCAAGAAAACGAGGTAATCAGAAAGGAGCTGGGAGTGTGTTGAAAGTGGGCAAATTTTCTTTTCCTAATGCCTTTATTCAACAGCTTGATAATGGGCGCTGGCATATTCTTCAGCGCGTTGGTCAAAGCCGTTATCCCATCGAAGTGGTTAAAATTCCGCTCGTCACACCGTTAACAACGGCTTACACCGAAGAGTCAGAGAAGCTTATTGAATCTGATATGCCTAAAGAAATGGCATCAGCATTAAAGCAACAATTACGGCTTTATATAAAAGGGAGGGTTTGGTGATCAAACACACACAGATCCGACACGCAATTAAAGAGGCGATTGAGCCTCATGCCAATGGGGCGACAGTATTTGATGGTCGCACTTTTTTTGTGGATGAAAACGACTTCCCAGCGATTGCTGTGTATATCACCGATGCTATTTCAACAGGTGAAAACCTCGATGAAGACAGCTGGCAAGCGATTGTTCACATAGAAGTTTTTCTCAGTGCGAATAGTCCTGATGCTGAATTAGATAAATGGATTGAGGCTGTGATTTATCCCGCACTGACCTCCATTCCCGCACTGTCCGATCTTATCGAAAATATGACTCCTAATGGCTACGACTACCATCGTGATGAAGAAATGGGGTTATGGGGTTCAGTCGATCTCAATTATCAAATTAGTTACTCAATGTAAAAGGAATCATTATGCCTACACCAAACCCATTGGCACCCGTAAAAGGTGCTGGTACCACGCTTTGGATTTATAGCGGTACCGAAGATCCATTAAAAGCGCCGTTTGATGATACAGATTGGACGCGACTGGCGAAAATTAAAGAGTTACAGCCGGGTGAAATTACCGCAGACAGTTATGACGATACCTATCTTGACGATGAAGATGCAGATTGGAAAGCGACTGCTCAGGGGGAAAAATCAGCAGGTGAAGCCAATATTACGCTGGCATGGAAGCCGGGTGAGCAAGGACAAAAAGATCTGGTTGATTGGTTCCAACTGGGTGATGTTCGTCACTATCGCATTCGTTATCCGAATGGGGCGGTTGATATTTATCGTGGCTGGGTTAGTTCGCTGGGAAAAACAGTGCCCGCAAAAGAAGTAATCACCCGCACGATTAAGATCACTAATAGTGGTCGTCCAGCTCTTGCTGAAGAAATTAAATCAGCGTCAGAGCAAGGAAAAAGTGCTCCCGTTATTAAAAAAGACAATGAATAAAAGGTAACAGTATGTTTTTAAAGAAAAAAGAGTTTACTTATGGTGGTAATTCTGTTGCGTTATATGAGTTATCAGCACTACAACGCATTGAATACTTTGATTTTTTAGTCGAGCAAGCAGAAAAAAACGACGATATTGAAAAAGTAGAAGGCGTTAAAAAAACCGCCCTGATTATTCGTGCAAACACAGAATCGAATGCCTGGTTAGTGTCTCGTTCATTAGCGCACGGTGGATCAGATGATGTTGAGCAAATTTACAATGATGTTCTTTCTACATGGAATCCGGAAGCACTTGGTCTTGCAGCTAAAGAAGTGCTGGTGATTAGCGGAATGGCGCAAACTGAAAACACGGAAAATGAAAATATTCACAGTGATGCACAGGAAGAGTCACTGGAAAAGTAGTCGCCCGTGAACATCAATTTATCCTGCGTTTGTCACATGAATTTAAACGTGCTGATTGGCGCAGGATGCTCAGCGAAATGACAGCGACTGAACTCGCTGATTGGTTACACTTCTTTAATGAAACTCCCTTCACCCTCCAACTCATTGATCATGCTTTTTCTGGACTTAACTTCACTGTCGCCAGTATTTTTGGTGGCAGTGATAATTTATCGCCAGAGGATTTTAGCGTGTTGTTACGAAAACCCGCTGTTGATATGGACGATGAAACCATGATGGCGGTCAGTGAAGGGATAGCGGGCGGAGTACGATATGAGCCAACAAATAGCCGATCTCACGATTAACTTAGGCGCTGAGACAGCAGATTTCAGCCAGCAAATGGGGCGTGTTGAACGTCAACTGCAAGAAACCGCAGAAAAAGCCGAAGCCAGTCAACGACGCATGGCTCAACTGGTTGAACAGCAAGTGCAATCTGCTCGCAGTTCTGCAGAGAGTACTGCGCAATCTCTTCAAGAACTTAACAATCAACAAGAAATTTCTCAGCAACAACGAGCGGATTATTATCAGCGGATCGCACAGGAAGAAGCGCGTGCAGCTATTGAATCACGCAAACAAGCCGATGCTTTTTTAGAGCAAGCTCAAAGTGTTGGGCAAACGAGAAATGCACTCGAACAACTCACTGAGGTTTTAAATAAATCAACAAAGGCTTATGACAAGCTCAAAATTACAGGTGAGCAGTTTGCCGAAATTCAGAATGTCACTAAATCAAGAATAAGGGCAATACAAGATCAGCAAGACGCGAATACTGAGAGATATTATAAACAAATTGAAGCCGTTAAAGGCCTATCCGGCAGTGAATCGGCGTTAAGAGCGATTCAGGCTCAGTTAAACCAAGAAGTGAAAAAAGGCACTATCCATCAGCGCGATTATCAGGTGCTTATTTCTGCTATTACTTCAGAGTCAATGAAGTTACGCCGAGAAGAAGAGTCTCTAACACAACAAAAAACACGGTTTATTCAGCGACTAAAAGAACAGGTTGCCACTCAAAATTTAAGTCGTGAACAGATGTTGCGTTATCAAGCTTCTCAACTTGGCGTCAGTTCTTCAGCCGAGATCTATATTCGTCGATTATCTGAATCGAACAAAGAAACTAAAGAGTTTGATAAAAACAGCAAGTCATTATCTGGTCGTCTTCAAGGTATTGCCAACTCCTTTAATATGGGCTCACTGGTTCGTGGTGGTATTTGGGGAGGAATTACTGCCGGTCTAACGGGCGTGGCAAAATTAGCTTATGATGCAGAAAGAGAGTTTTCTCAATTTAATAAGCAGTTGATCTTAACAGGTAACTACGCCAATAAGTCAGCCAGCCAATTAAATGAAATGGCACGGACACTGGCTGGTGGCGGTATTACGCGTGGTGAAATGGCATCATCCATTTCGAGTGTTGTCGGTACAGGCGTATTTTCAAATAATGAGATTTCCCGTGTTTCAAAAGCGGCCGCACAGATGAATTACATCACAGGGCAGGCGATTGATACCACGATTGATCAGTTTAAACGCTTGCAAGATGAACCGCTTCAAATGTCGCTTGAATTAGAAAAAGCGAATCACCATCTCACAGCATCCCAATTAGAGCAAATCAGAACGCTCGAATTGCAAGGTAATAAAACCGAAGCAGCACGATTGGCAATTGATGCTTATGCGCAATCTATCAATGATGGTGCTAATGATATCTCGAGTAGTTTAGGAATATTAGAGTCTGCATGGGTACGCATCCAAAATGAAGCAAAAAAAGGCTGGGACGCCATGCTTAATATAGGGAGAGAAAGGACTCTAAAGGATGAAATACGTGAACATGAAGAAATGTTGGTCAGTTTCCAGTTAAATCCATTTACTGAGAAACTGCATTACGATAGAACTGGGCAAACTGTTGAGGATGTTAAGGCTAATTTAAGCAAACTAAGGGATCAACTCTATGATTTAGAGAAACCTGAAAAAGAATCTCAAGCTATAAAAAACAATGAGCAATTAGAAGTGAACCAAATCAGGTTACAAGAAAAATGGCGAAGTTTTTATAGTTGGGAGACTCAAAGGTTACAAAAATTAGCGGAATTAGAAAAAGAAAAACATGCACTAACACAGGAACAGTATGAAGAAGCTAAGGCGATGATTAATTTTCGCTTAAGAGATCGTCAAATGCCGGGTACTGGTAAAGGCAAGGGATATGTTGTACCTGCTGGCGATCGTGAAGAGGAAAAAGCTTCTCGTGATTTACTCTCATTACAAGCCCAGTTAGAAATTCTTAAAAAACATCAAAGCGCTAATGATGTTATCAGTCAACAACGCAAGGATCTTCAAAAAGAGCAGGCACAATTTGCAATTTTAGAAGAAGCGCAATTGACGCGCCGATTAACTAACGCCGAAAAATCTTTATTATCAAATAAAGAAAATATTCTTGCTCAAAAGGAAAAACTTGCATTAGTGGGTGATGAAGTTGCTTTGCAAGAGCGTTTAAATAAGATGCAAGATCAGGCTGATAAATACATTGCTCAACAATCGGAAAAACGTAAAGCGATTGAAGAAAGTATGGGTAAATCAGCAAGAGAGCAACAACGTTACTTAGAACGCGCTCAACTTCTTGCAGGTCAAAAAGAGAACCCACAGCTAAACAATATGTTAGCCGAGCAACAAAAAACCTATGAAGTTGAAGATCAGAAGCGTGCTGATTGGTTAGCGGGTGCCCAAACAGCATGGGGCAATTATAAAGACACCGCGCTTGATGTTAACTCTCAAGTGCAAAATGCAACATCGATGGCACTCAATGGGTTTAGTAGCCAGTTAACCAACGTGTTATTTGAAGGTGAAGCCAATTTCAAAGATTTTACAAAATCAATCCTCAAAATGCTAACTGATATTTTAATTAAAATGTCTTTAGTCAAAGGAATAGAGGCGATGGGCTTTGGTTTTGGTGCTCCTGTTGCTAATGCGGATGGTGGTGTTTACAACTCAGCCAGCTTAAGTGCTTACAGTGGACAGATTGTGCATAAGCCCACCATGTTTGCTTTTGCAAAAGGTGCGGGTTTGATGGGAGAGGCAGGCCCAGAAGGTATTTTCCCTCTACGACGTGGTGCTGATGGAAAGCTGGGTGTTATTGCGAAAATGCCTAATCAGGGAGGAGGTGTTACTCAGCATTATCATATTAATATTCAAAATGACGGTAGCAATGGTCAGATAGGGCCTGAAGCATTGAAAAAAGTTTATGAAATCAGTAAGCGAGGTGCTCAGGACTATATTATGAGCCAACGTCGGGATGGTGGAGCTATGTAGATGGAAACATTTAAGTGGAAAGTTAAACCTGATATGAAAAAGGAGTTTGAGCCTCGAGTAAAATCAGTGAAATTTGGCGACGGCTATGAACAGCGTCGCCCTGACGGTATTAATAATAATCTAAAAAAATACAATGTAACGCTGATCTATATAAATAGTGAAAGTTTGCAGATTGAATCATTTTTAGAAAAACATGCTGGTGTTACTGCATTTTTATGGAAGCCACCTCATCAATCAGAATTAATTAAGGTACTATGTCGAAAATGGTCGTCTTCAGTAGGGATGATAAGAACTGAAATAACGGCTGAGTTTGAACAGGTTGCGTCTTGATTAGTTTTTGTGGCTTTAGCAAATATTTTAATAGCGAGGATATTATGTTTATATTGAGGTTGCTGGTCTTAATTTTTTTAGTTTTTTATAGTTACTCAATGGGACAAATACCTTCTGCTGGGTTAAATGATTTTGGTAAGTTAATATCATTATCATTTTTTATTTTTGCTCCCTTATTATACATCTTACCTTTCATCGAATCTAAAATTCGCAAGAAAAAAAACAGCAATCAAATACTGGCATTAAATGTCTTAGCTGGCTGGACGTTTATTGGTTGGATTGTTAGTTATGTTTGGGCTTTGGGGAATAACAACGAAAAAAATTCAGATATAAATGATGATAAAGCTGATTCATCTAAAGTAGAGAGAAAAACTAAACAATGCCCTTATTGTGCGGAAGATGTATTAGAGGCCGCAATAAAATGCAAGCATTGCGGTAGTGATCTACCAATTAAAGATAATAAAAATTAAATAACCTTTCTGTTAACAAACCACCTTCGGGTGGTTTTTTTATTGGAGTTAATATGCAACATATTCCTCCTGAAATGCGAATTAGTGTTACCGAACTCTCCTCTACTGATGCCTTACTTGAGCTTTACGAATTTGATTTAACCAAAATAGGTGGTATTCGGTACCGCTTTTTTGATGGACTCAATCAGCGTAAAGAACCGTTAATCTGGCAAGGAAACACCTATGAGCCTTACCCCGTGAAAGGCGAAGGATTTACCTTTAATGGCAAAGGCCCCTCAGGGCGACCCACCATTACATTATCGAATTTATTCGGGCTGATTACAGGGATTGCCAGTCAGCTAGATAGTGCAATTGGTGGGCTGGTGGTACGTCGCATTGTCAGTACCCAATTTTTAGATGCGGTCAATTTTCCTCATGGCAATCCTAATGCCGACCCATCACAAGAGATTGTGACACGCTGGATCATTGAGCAGATGACCAGTTTAAATTCAGTGGCCGCTACTTTTATGTTGGCGACACCCAGTGAAACCGACGGGTTAATGCTTCCTGGTCGCGTGATCTTGTCGGATATCTGCCCTTGGGGATATCGCTCAGAAGAGTGCGGATATAAAGGTGCTCCTGTTGCCGATGAATGGGGAAATCCAACTACCGATCCGTTAAAAGATAAATGCGGTAAGCGTCTGAGTGACTGTAAGTTACGAAAAAATGAGTCACGTATAGGCGCGTTTGTCTCCACGTCCCGCATTGGTAACAGTTAATTCCCTTCTAAGGTGTTTCTTATGATTGAGCAAGCAATTTTGGCGCAGGCAAAAGAGCAAGCGCCATCGGAGGCATGTGGTTTATTAATAAGTACCGCGCAGGGTGAACAGTATTTACCTTGCGTTAATCAGCATGCCGATCCGAAAAACCACTTTACGATTTCTTTTGATGATTTTATTCGCGCCGAACAGCAGGGCGAGGTGATCGCGGTTGTGCACAGTCATCCTGAAGGCCAACAGTACCTCAGCACATTAGATAGACAACTGCAGGTGAACAGCGCATTGCCGTGGTGGGTGGTCTGTGATGAAAAAATTCACTGCTATCAGCCAGTGCCTCATCTATTAGGTCGCCAATTTATTCATGGCTCAATAGATTGTTACGGGTTGTTTCGAGACGCTTATCATTTGGCAGGACATGATCTGCCTGATTTTGAGCGTCACGATAATTGGTGGCGACAAGGCAAAGAGTTATATCTCGATAATATGATAAGCAGTGGTTTTCGGCAGGTAAAAAGAGAAGCCCAACCCGGCGATATTATTTTGTGTTGTTATGCCAGCTCTCGCGCCAACCACGCGGGGATCTATTTAGGCAATCAAACAATTTTGCACCACATTCCAAACCAACTTAGCAAACGCGAGGAGTATAACGAACGATGGCAACGAATGACGCACTCAATCTGGCGTTACCGCGATTGGCAACCTTCCGACTTTACGGGAATTTGCAACGATTTGGACGTCGCTTTGATTTAAATGTAAATACTGCCTCTGAAGGGCTTCACGCGCTTTTTATTCAAATCCCCGCATTACGCCTCGCCATTCGTGAGGGTTGGTATCAAGTCCGCATTGCGGGTACTGATATTTCCCCGCAAGAAATTCACCAAAAATTCAATGAAACCTTACCTGATAATGCGGTCGTCCATATTGTGCCGAAATTATCAGGGGCTAAAACCGTCGGTGTTTTTCAGTTTGTTGCGGGTGCTGCCTTATTTTCATTGGGATGGTGGGGACCTGCGTGGATCTCCGCAACCGTTGCCACATCTTTGATGGCGGGTGGTGCAGCCATGATGATTGGTGGTGTCGCTCAAATGCTGATCCCCGCGCCTAAACCCCCTAATTTATCTCGTGGCGATGAGGAAAAAGGCAATACCTATTTT
>NZ_PENW01000005.1 GCF_003144405.1 Proteus cibi | reverse complement strand
CTACGGCTTTATGGCGATCCCGCGTATTGGGCAAGAAGTGATCGTCTCTTATTTAAATGGTGATATTGATAGACCGATTATCACAGGTTGTACTTATAACGGTCGTAATGCCCCACCATTGGATTTACCCAAAGACAAAACCCGAACCACTTTTCGCACAAAGACGCATAAAGGCACGGGATTTAATGAACTGCGATTTGAGGATGCTGGCGGACGCGAAGAAGTGTATTTGCATGCGCAGCGGGATCACCGTACTCATATATTAAATGATGAGTTTCATACCATTAATCATAGCCGCCAGAAAAAGGTGGGGGTCGATCAACAAGAAAAGATTGGTAATGATAAAAGAACAGAAGTGGGCAGAGATCACTACGAAAAAATAGGTCGTAATTCGGTTATTCATATTTCTCAAGATCAAGAAATTCAGATCGACCAAAATAAGACAGAAATTATTAATAGCAGTAAAAAATCAATTATTTTTGCTGATCAACTTATTCAAATCGGTGGTCAGAAAAAAGTAATAGTTGAAGGCAATATGCATGAGGAAATTAAAACTAAATTATTATCACAGTCACCACTTTATATTATTCATGCCGAGAAAAAACTGACATTAGCGGGTTCAGGTGGAAGTATTATTATTGACGATATAGGGATCACAATAAAGGCCAAACAACTAAAAATTAATGCTTCGTCGGTTAATATTGATGGCGGAGGTGTTGATCAAATAAATGCATTAACAGCTGCAACAGAAGAGGGTGTCCCTTTTTGTGAAATTTGTGCAAAAATAAAAAAGGGAGCAAAAGATAATGAGTAAAGTATCTCGTTTAGCTTCTATTCCTTATGAATTAAATATTGATAAAGAAAATAAATTAAAAAAAATAACATCGTATTTATTTAATGGAATTCCTTTTTCTCGTTATGGCGATAATCGTATCATAAAGGGAAATAAAGTTATTGAAAGTCATGTTTGGGCTATTATTGATGCAATAAAAAGACCCGATATTGCTATTTTACTTGATATATTTGAAACAGAACACTGTTGCCTTTGGAAAGGAAAGAGTGCTGAAAACTACTCTTACTATGCACCTTATTTAGTTAAATTAAATCTAGAGCATCCATTCACAAATTGGCTATTTGATAATAGCATTGAAAACCCCATAGGGATCTATTTATGTTCACGATTGTCTTTAAAAGAATTATCACATCAATTACGTAAGTTTAATCAGGTTTTTGATGAGGAAAAAAATAGCTGGTTAATGTTTAGATATTATGATCCCTTAACAGTAAAAAAATTATTACCTTATTTACCTGTTAAGGACTATATCCAATTTATGGATAACATTCTATTTATTTTAGCAGATGATATCAGAGCTAACCAATTTTTAATATTACAATAAGGATATGTAATGGCATTAGGTGATAAATTTAAAGATGAAGCTGTGAATAACAATATAGAAACACAGGCATGTGAAAATAACATTAAAGAAGGTGTTTTTTTATCCGATGATAAAAATGTTATTGAAGCATTAGATAAGTTTTCTCGTAGCCCTTTTGATGAAGATTGGGAAGAAATAGAGAGTGAACAATTTCCAGGAGAATTAGAGCATGAAACTATGCCGGCTGGTATACCACTTGAAGCTTTAATGTCCTATGTTGACCAAGTTAGCCAAGATGATTCTTTCGATCCTAAAATACGATTGATAGCAGAAGAAATTAAAGGTCATGATAAATTACAAGAAGCTATTCGTAATCATTTTGATCCTGATGGTGGTGAAAATACTGAAGATTTTCTTAATTTTATGCTTGCATTTATACCTGCAAATGAAAGGCCAGAAGATGCAGGATTAACCTATAAGGGCATGAAATCAAAATATAATAAATATCATTATAAAATTGATTTCCAATTAACAAGAACCCAAGTTCATGGAATACAAGATTTCAACAGTATTGATGGCGCAATAGATCAACAAGATGAAATTAAAATATTACTGGGTTACAAAAATGTCATGTTATCTCATGTTGATTATAAAAATAAAAAACGAACGATTACAATTACACCTAAATTAATAATAAAAGGATTAGAGTTAGGAGAAGACAAAAAAGATAAGATAACTGAAAAGGATTACAATGAATTAGCGAGCGATTTAGTCTCTTTTATTATTTCTGAGATTAAAGAACAGGAAGTTAAAGAGAAAATAGAATTAGGGAAGTCAATTGTTGTTGATATTGCCTTTTTATTAACAGGTATTGGTGGTGTATTAACACTTGCTAAAAATGGTGCTAGAGCTTTACCACTAATTGCCGAGGGATTTAATATAATCTATACAACAAATGAGTTAATAGAAGATACCTCTGCTTTATGGGGATATAATAATGATAAAGGATATAATGTTTTATTAAACTCAATGAAATATCTTGATTCAAAAACAGGAGAAACTAAAGGCTTTGTCACAACCTATCATGCCATGAATATGTTTATGTGTTTTGGTAAAAAAGTTAAAACTCAAGTAATAACAAGTGGAGTAAGCACAAGTTTAGGTACTGCTATTTCTGTGAGTTCAATAACGGGGGAACCTGAAATTATAGATATTAATAAATAAAAATATAAAGGATTATATTTATGGCAAATAAGCCTAAACCTATAAAATATGATGAGACTCACTCTATTAATGTAAGCGTCACAAATAAAGATGAAATAAAAAATTTAAGTGATGTTAATATTACTCAATTTAAAATGGTGGGAAAAACATTTCAAACGCATTTTGATGATACAATTGTCACTTGTTTTGGTCCTAAAGCTGACGGCTCATGTATTCTGCGTATTCAGGGTAAACCTAAGGGAAGTACACATCGAGTCACCGGACACGTAGAGATCAATTTAAAATCACATCATGATCTTAATAAAATATTACAATCTAATCTGTTTTATGATGGCGTTGCATCATTGAAGTTGGCTCACTTTGTTGGCTATGTAGGTGAAAGCCACGTTATTAATGAAATTAAAAAGGGAACCTTATTTGATAAGCTATTTTTAAAAACCAGAAGTGGGAAGGCACCACTTGTAAATAAAGAGCTAATCCTTAAAAAGGGTAATAATGATAATAAAAAAGTCCCGCATCCTTTATACGGTAAAAGCTTTGATCCTGAAAAAATGATAGCATTACAAAATAAAAAAGGACAAGGAATAGACTTGATTTGTAAGGTAGAGCCAACTCCCCCTCCGCCGGATTGGGTGACTTTTGAAATCAAAACAGTGATGAAAGATAAATATGGCGCGAACTCAACGCCCACAGGAGGAAAAGCTAGTGAAATACAAAAAGACTATATTAAAAATATAGAAATGCACTCTTTTATTGCTAGAGAGCTTTTTAATGAAGGTCGAAACGATTATAGGTTAATGGAGTCACAATTAGATATTTTAACTGATATAGAAAAAAATTTAAACAAAACTAATATGGCTGGTTATAAATTAACAGTTGCCATAAATAACAAATTTGATGTTGTGGGTAATAATAAATATAAAGACTTTTACATACTTGAGGAATTAATAAAATGATCCGTTCTAAAATGGTTGTTAAATATATAGAAGATAGAGTGAAAAAAATAAGTAGAAATGCTATTGATATAAAAAATCTTGTTAATAATGATTTAGTTAAAACAACAGGGAAAATCATTAATGAGTCTGATGAGAATCGGTATATTGACTATCTTTTAATGTTCCAACGTAATTTGGGTACTATTTCATTGCTTTATATTATGCAAGTTTATAGGAAAGAAAAAAAAATTCCATATCTCTTTGAAGAGTCTCTTTACTTCTCCAATGTGATAATTATTCTCGACTTTTTATCATATAATTATCGAAATGAGAATTTTATTTCTTTTTCTCAGCAAGGTGAAATTTTATTAATGAATTTTGCTTGTAATTATTTTAAGTCTAGCCAAATTTGTTACGATAAAATAATAGAAAATATTCAATCAGGTAAAATGGCAAATTCGCTACCTATGTATACTCGCCCTCAAAAATTAGGTGTATTAGCGATTGAAATGTTAGCCAGTGAAAAAAAAGAAACTATTGATTGGGAAAGTGCGGGTATTCCGATTGATCCTTTCTATCAACGTTTCTGCCAAGAAGCGCTTTATTGTGAAAATGATGAAATTTTAATCCCATGGCTGGTGGAATTATGCGATAAACATATTCAGTGGTCTGCTCTATTTCTTAATAACTCAGATGAGCAACCAGCTACTGGCTACGAAATATCAATGAATCTTTTAATTGCTTGGCCTTTTGAATATCAAGCAGTGAAAAACTTTCGTGCTCGTCATGGTTTAAGTACTCCAATAATCGATCATCCATTATTAAAAACACCCATGGCTATCGATCATCGGCCTGATATGGTGGGTTGGTTAGAGACTATGCCTGAAATTTATCATCACATTACAGATGATTTAATTAAAATAAATCCAGAGCTAAAAGTCATTCATACATTATTTTAGTCTTGATTAAAATTAAACTAAGGCTTTTGTTATAAAATGATACTGACAGCAAAAAGCAAACAGATGATTAAGGATAATATTCTTCAGGAATTCTATATGGAAGCAATTGAATTCCTTGAAGATGAGCATAAATTAGTGTTAGATTATTATAATATTAAACAAAAAGCACTATTAGAAATTTTAAAAAGTAATTATCAATATCTTGATGAACAGCACCGTACCAGCCAATATCTATGTGTTTTTCAAACGATATTAATGGTTTATTTTGGTCAGTTTTATAAAAAATCTTTTTTTTATAAAGAATTAGAAATAAATATGAATAATGTTATCGTTCATAAAAATAAAGAAAGCCAATTCTGGCTACAAGAAAAAATCAACCTTAAAAAAGATCTAATATTAAAGGAGAATACTGATTCTTTTATTGAGGATATTAAAAATAGTTATTTTTATATCAGTACTGGGCAATCTACATTAGAAAAAGAGCTTGATGAAATCATTTTTCAAGATCCATTATGTCGATTTAAAGAACCACTTAAAGAAAAAAAATTATTTGTTAATAGCGCAATTGAAAATATTCAATCTTCATCTATAAATAAAGGTACTATCACTTATTTATGTGTAATCGCTCAATATATTGATAATTTAGGATGCTTTCAAGACATATTACGCCCTAAATGGTATGGAAAATTAGATTTTCCAGATCTTATTCCTTGGCAGTTTGGAATAACCTTAGGAAATTAATGAATACTAGTAATAAAGAGAAAGCTAAACATGCGTAGCACAATTCAAGGACGAAAAATCATTTTAAAAAATGACACCACCAATACAAAAGGAACCGTATTAAGCGGTTCTTTATTAGCGAAACAAATCCATGAAATAGCTTGCCTTGGTGATGAAGTCTATTGCCCCGCTTGTCAGCAAAAAGGAAAAATTATTGAAGGCGATGCGATGATGAAAATAAACAATATCCCCATCGCATTAGAGGGGCATAAAGTGCAATGCGGTTGTTTAAATGGCTGTGTATTAGTGGCTATTGAGTAATTAATAATTTTGCTAATTGTTCGTTGCTATCGCCTCGCAAATTTGCTGTGCGGCATTAATAATACGTGGTGAAGGGCGACTAAAACTGTCTTCATCAATGGCAATAACGGGGACAGTGAGTTGAGGTTGCCAAAATGCTTTTATTGTAGGTATTTGATCTGATTTGCCACTGAAGATAATCAAATCAGGTTGCTTTGTAAGTACTTGCTCACGACTTACTTGAGGCCATGTTACCGGACTGTTTGCAAAGATATTCTCTCCACCACAAAGCTCCGTAATATGACTCTGTAATGTGCTATTTGAGGTGGTAAATAACGGTTGCATCCCAAATTGAATAAATACTTTTTTCTTGGCGTGATCCGATATATTTGATGCATATTGTTGCTGCAATGCTTGATATTGCTGGCGCAATTGTTGGGCATTTTTTAATGCGATATCAGGATGATGGCTATAATTGGAAAGAGTAACAAGATCGTCTGCGATTTCTTCAATACTTTGTGGATCAGAATAAATGATAGAAATACCCAAAGCTTTTAATTGATCTAATGAACGTTGTGGATTACCACCTTGCCATGCAATCACTAAATCAGGTTTTAATAATAGAATGCGCTCTATATTAATACCCTGCCAATTGGCTACTTGTTCAATATTTTTAGCATCTTCTGGATAATCAGAGTAAGCACTAACTCCTACAATATTATCCCCCATCCCTGCGGCATAAGCCATTTCAGTGGCGGAGGGTGATAGCGTAATAATACGATCAGCAGGCGTGATAGCAATGGCAACATTGAACCAAAATAATGAACAGAGTAATAACCCAAAATTGATAAATAAACGCATTACTTTTCCAATAGTAAAAAATACCCACCTATTTTTTATCTTAGAATAAGCAAAAAATAAAGGTGGGTATTGATAAAGCGATATTAGGATTATCTCGACTTAATTAGTCTTTTAATTTATCCAACATCGCTGTCACCATTAAGCTTGATTGTTCTGCAGCAACAGATAAAAACTCATCAAAACTTAAATGTGATTCTTTATCAGCCACATCAGAAATAGCACGAACCACAACAAATGGTGTGTCAAATTGATGGCAAACATGACCAATTGCCGTCGATTCCATTTCTACGGCTGCAACGTCTGGGAATGTACGGCGAATACGGGCTAAAGGTTCTGCACCATTAATAAAGGCATCACCACTACAAATTAAACCACGCACAGCATTTAATTTTAGCGATTCAATACACTCTTCTGCGATGTTAATAAGTTTAGGATCTGCAATAAAAGCAGGAGGGCATTGTGCCATTTGACCCGGTTCATAACCAAACGCAGTCACATCGGCATCGTGATAACGAACTTCCGTTGAAACAACAATATCACCGACATTTAATCTTGAGTCTAAGCCACCCGCAGAGCCAGTATTGATAACAACATCAGGACGAAAATGCTCAAGTAGTAATGTTGTACCAATCGCAGCAGCAACTTTACCAATACCTGATTTTAATAATGCAACATCAACACCGTTGATTGTGCCTGTATAGATTTCACAACCGCCACGCGATAAGATTTGGCAATCTTCAATTTTCTCACGCAGAAGTGTGACTTCTTGCTCCATTGCACCTATTACGCCAACTCTCATTGTGTCATACTCACTTGTAGGTTAATAAGAAATAGAATTTAAATAGAGTTTAGCATCTATCTGAAAAACACGATATAACACAAAGAAGAGAGAATTCGTTTCATCGAAACCAGAAAGAGGACAGAAATGATCGATTTTAAGCTGAAGTTAAACTATCAACGTAAATATAACAGCAGTGATATCGATATTAACGATGAAATACAGGTTTCTCGACAATTTGAAAGTGATCGTGGGCGTATTATTAACTCAGCTGCTATTCGTCGTTTACAACAAAAAACACAAGTCTTTCCCTTAGAGACAAATTCCGCAGTCCGTAGTCGCCTTACTCATTCTCTAGAAGTTCAACAAATAGGGCGTTATATCGCTAAGCAAATTATTGGTGAATTAAAAAAGCAAAATAAGCTTGAAGCATATGGCTTAAATGAGCGTATTGATAGCCTTGAAAGTTTAATTGAGATGGCGTGTTTAATGCATGATATTGGTAATCCACCTTTTGGTCATTTTGGTGAAGCTGCGATTAAACATTGGTTTCAAAAAGTATTATCACCAGAGGCGACAGCCGAATTCGATAGTTGTCCTTTTATTCCTATGCAGTATTCAGCTAAAGTGCAATTAAATGAATTGCGACAAACTTTACGTCAAGATTTATGCCAATTTGAAGGAAATGCTCAAGCTATTCGAATGGCGCATCATCTGCTTAAATTGAATTTAACCTATGCGCAAATTGGCTGTGTACTAAAATATACTCGTCCTGCTTATTGGCAAGGTGAAATTCCTAAAGAATATAGCTATTTAATGAAGAAACCAGGGTATTACTGGTCTGAATTAGCATTCGTAAAAGAAGTACAAGAAAAATTAGATATGGGGGAATTTTGTCGTTTTCCTCTCACCTATATTATGGAGGCTGCTGACGACATCTCTTATTGCATTGCAGATTTAGATGATGCGGTAGAAAAGGGAATTTTTGATATCAACCGTCTTGTTCAGCTTTTACGAGATGCATGGCGTGAAAATGGTGATGTGATTGAAGGTGATTTATTCAATATAACGGTGGATCGTGCTTATAAAAAAGTCGATCAAAATGAAGCAAAACGCAGTATGCAAGATCAGTTTTTTATGTATTTACGCGTTTATATTACCGGAAAGCTCGTTCCTTATACGGCGTACCGTTTTATAAAAAATCTCCCTCAAGTGTACGAAGGAAGTTTTAACTACGCTTTATTGGAAGGGAATAGCGCGGAACATCGTTTATTAACAACATTAAAAAGTGTCGCTAAAAAATGGGTGTTTAGTCATCCTGAAGTTGAAGAGCTTGAAATGAAAGGATATCGCGTGATCAGTGGATTACTTGATATCTATAAACCTTTGCTTTTATTATCAACTGAAGATTTCTTAAGATTGCATAAATATAATGAACATCCTAAATATGTCATTGAGACGCGTTTATATCATAAGCTTTCTGTTAAACATAAACTGGCTTATAACGAAATGTTAGAAAAGCTAAATGATATAAATACGGAAAGAGGAAAAATTTTAGAGTTTTATTATCGAACAAGATTAATTCAAGATTATATCAGTGGAATGACCGATCATTATGCTTATGAAGAATATAGAAAATTAATGGTTTGTGATTAATTTGTAATCATTAAGAGAAACGCTATCTAATTGATTGATGATAATTTTTAGAATTTTCTTAGTGATAATAAAGATTTATTAAAATAATAGAAAATAGATGTTATTAATTGTAAATATATTCAAAATAAAAGTTATATATAATATTTGTTAGTTATAGAACAATATAAAATCCATAAAACGAGTGTGTTAGGTTGTTATCATTAAAAGTTTTCTCAATTTAACAAAAATATTGCTTATATCAGTTAAGTAAATAACTTGTTCGATGTTATACTCTCCCCATGTTTTCTTCTGAAATGCATAGTCATTCATGTCACGCTGAAAAACATACAGCGTATTCTAAAACGATGTCATTTCACTGTAATCCGTCATTGATACTTAATTTAATACTATGGTGCAGTTTTATTCTCCTAAAAAACGTCCTGTGAAAAAACAGGCAACAACTCTGGAAGTGACCGCCAGTACATTGGATGCAAATGGTCAAGGTATTGCTCATGCTGAGGGCAAAACAATTTTTGTCAAAGGACTACTCCCACAAGAAACTGCTCGTATTCGTTTAACAGAAGAAAAGCGCCAGTTTGCTAAAGGCGAGGTTATTAAGCGTTTAACTACCAGCGAACAGCGTATAGCGCCTCATTGTGAATATTATGAGCGTTGTGGTGGTTGTCAGCAGCAACATGTGCCTATTGCGCTACAACGTACAACAAAAGCCAGTGTGTTATCGCACCTTATTAAGCGTGAAACGGGAGTGATTATTTCCGCCGAGCCTGTGATTGCAGGGGCTGAATATGGTTATCGTCGTAGAGCAAGATTGGGATTACGTTATCAACCTGAAAAAGGGCTGGTGATGGGGTTTCGCCAAGAGCGCTCTAATGATTTGGTCATGATCAAAAAATGCCCAGTATTAAAGCCACAGCTAAATGATTTATTGTCTCCTCTTTGGATATGCCTTACAAATTTAGCATCAGTACGTGATTTAGGGCATGTTGAAATGGTGCTGGCGGATAATGGACCACTGGTTATTTTACGCCATTTATCGCCATTGCCTGAGAGTGATAAACAGAGTTTGCGTGATTTCTCTCAAACTCATCAAGTTACGATGTATCTTGCAGGTGATAATAGCGAGATAGCACGATTAACTTCAATTGAGAAGGAACCCTTCTATCAAATAGAAGGTCTAAATTTACGTTTTGCACCCACTGATTTTATTCAAGTAAATGATGAAATAAATCCTAAGATGGTTGCTCAAGCTATTGAATGGCTTGATTTATCGCCAGAAGATCGCGTGTTAGATCTGTTCTGTGGTATGGGGAATTTTACCTTACCTATCGCAAAACGCGTTAGTGAAGTGGTGGGGATAGAGGGTGTGCCGGCACTGGTTGAAATGGCGAAGCAAAATGCAGAACTAAACCAATTAGGTAATGCACATTTTTGGCATGCAGATTTATCCGCTGATTTTTCTGCAATGTCGTGGTCGAAAGAAGGATTTAACAAAGTGTTGTTAGATCCTGCAAGAGCAGGGGCTTTGGAGGTAATGTCACATATTGTGAAGTTATCCGCAGAAAAAATCGTGTATGTTTCCTGTAATCCGACCACGTTAGCCAGAGATAGTAAGATATTATTAGATTCTGGATATCAGCTAACCAGTTTAAAAATGTTGGATATGTTTCCACAAACGGGTCATCTGGAATCAATGGCGCTGTTTAGTCGAAAATAACCAGTTAGCCAGTAAATAAGTCGCAAATAAGATTTATACCGTGTAGGGAGAGAATATGGTTGCAGTAAGAAGTGCTCACTTAACACCTGCAGGAGAGTTTGCTGTTGATAAATGGGTCAACAGCTTGAACTTAACCCATGTCAATGCGGGTAGTGAAATCATGCAAACCTGGGAATACTGCCATCGTACTGTTCAAGGGCGTGAAGATGCCGAACTACTATTGTGGCGTGGTGTTGAAATGGTTGAGCTTCTTTCGACACTAAGCATGGACAAAGACAGCATGAGGGCAGCGCTTCTTTTCCCACTTGCTGAAGAAAATCTTATTGATCAGGAAATCGTTACTGAACATTTTGGTGAGGCTATTTGGAGCTTAGTACGTGGTGTTATGGAGATGGACGCCATACGCCAGTTAAAAGCGACACATACCAATGAAACAAGCTCGGTTCAGGTAGATAACGTGCGTCGTATGCTGTTATCTATGGTAGAGGATTTCCGTTGTGTGGTCATTAAACTATCAGAGCGTATAGCCCATTTACGCGAAGTAAAAGATGCCACCGAAGATGAGCGCGTACTGGCGGCTAAAGAGTGTTTTAATATTTATGCACCATTAGCCAACCGATTGGGTATTGGTCAATTAAAATGGGAATTAGAAGATTTTTGTTTCCGCTATCTTCATCCTGATGAATACAAAAAAATAGCCAGCTTACTTCATGAGCGTCGTATTGATCGTGAACAGTATATTGATAATTTTGTCAGTACAGTTCGCGGCTACATGAAAGAAGAGAATGTTAATGTAGATATCTATGGGCGTCCCAAGCATATCTATAGTATCTGGCGCAAAATGAAGAAAAAGAACCTCGCATTTGATGAGTTATTTGATGTGAGAGCGGTACGTATTGTTGTTGAACGGCTTCAAGATTGTTATGCCGCATTAGGGATTGTGCATACTCATTTCCGCCATTTACCTGATGAGTTTGATGATTACGTCGCAAATCCAAAGCCAAATGGTTACCAATCTATTCATACCGTTGTTTTAGGACCAGAAGGTAAAACGGTTGAAATTCAAATACGTACTCGCCAAATGCATGAAGATGCAGAATTGGGTGTGGCTGCGCACTGGAAATATAAAGAAGGTGCAACGGGAGCTGCGACGAAAGGCGGTACAGGCAGTTATGAAAACCGTATTGCATGGTTACGTAAACTGATTGCATGGCAAGAAGAGATGGCGGATTCTGGCGAAATGCTGGATGAAGTTCGCAGCCAAGTCTTTGATGATAGGGTTTACGTCTTTACACCAAAAGGTGATGTTGTTGATTTACCGGCAGGCTCAACACCACTTGATTTTGCTTATCATATTCATAGTGATGTAGGGCACCGCTGTATTGGTGCCAAAATTGGCGGGCGTATTGTGCCATTTAGCTATCAATTACAGATGGGTGACCAAATTGAAGTTATTACGCAAAAACACCCAAATCCAAGTCGCGATTGGTTAAATCCTAACTTAGGTTATGTCACGACAAGCCGTGGTCGTGCGAAAATCCACAATTGGTTCCGTAAGCAAGATCGCGATAAAAACATTCTTGCTGGGCGTCAGATTTTAGATAACGAATTGGCGCATATGGATATCAACATGAAAGAAGCAGAAAAACTGCTGATCGCGCGTTATAACGTGCATAGTGTTGATGAAGTATTAGCTGGGATTGGTGTTGGTGATATCCGAATTAACCAATTAGTGAACTTTATTCAAAGTAAATTAAATAAAGCCACTGCGGAAGATGAAGATAAAGAAGCATTGCGGACACTCGAAAACAAAACGCCAGCACCAAGAACCACAGGATCAGGTGGAAGCATTGTTGTCGAAGGTGTGGGTAACTTAATGCACCATATCGCACGTTGTTGCCAGCCTATTCCGGGTGACAATATTGTCGGTTTTATTACTAAAGGCCGTGGTATTTCGATTCATCGTGCTGACTGTGAACAACTTGCTGAATTACTTTCTCATGCACCAGAGCGTATTGTTGACGCGGTATGGGGAGAGAATTATTCCAGTGGTTATTCGTTGGTAGTACGTGTTGTCGCGAATGATCGTAGTGGATTATTACGCGATATCACGACAATTTTAGCGAATGAAAAAGTAAACGTACTTGGTGTGAGTAGCCGTAGTGATGTGAAACAACAAATTGCGACCATTGATATGAATATTGAGATTTATAATCTCCAAGTATTAGGTCGTATATTGGCAAAACTTAATCAGTTGCCAGATGTGATAGAAGCGAAACGCTTTTCTCACTAAAACATTAAAATGATAAGATGCCGAGACAACTGTTCTCGGCATTTTTTTATCTAAAAATCAGAAAAACTGTATATTTAGTTAGTAATTTAATTGCTAGGGTTTATTTAAAATAAATATGGTTTTAAATAAAAGGGATCTAGTAGATAAATATGAAGATAACTAAACAATATTATATTAAGAATATGTGTTGGGGATGGTTTATTGGCGCTCTATTTTTATACTTTTGCTTAGAGTATGAGTTGAAGTATGAAAGTCTAATATTGTTAATTAGTATTGCTGGTATTGGATTATATCCGTTGGCTAAATGGGGGATTGAATATTTTTTTCTTCAATTTACTACTAGAGAATTTTGGAATCGAGGACTATTTTTAGATACAGCGGGTAAAGCTGGTGGTTTAGCTTTATATAGTTTCATTGTGTTTTTATTATCTATACCAATTACAATAATTTTTATATTATTTGTGTTAGTGAAAAGGTTGTTCCTCTAAATAAACAACCTCTAAAGTATTAATTAAATACCAATCAAATTATTGGCTTTTTCAATTAAGTTGTTATCAATCAATGCTCCAATACTTGCTATAAGCAATCCATATCCTAATATCCCTATGGGACCACCTAGAAGTACACTAAATGTAAATCCTGCTACCGATGTAGCCGCCATTCCTACAAATATAGTCTCTGCTTTAACAAAAAATGGACGCCAATTATCTGTTTCTGTTGCTTTTATTAATTCTATTGATAAATCTTTGACGTCAAGAGCTTTACTCACAAAAAACATACCTTTACTAAACTTTTTTAATTTTTGAGCTATATCATCGAGTTTGATCGATTCCAATCCAGTTGCAATAGCTTTACGATCTTTGGCATTAATTCTTCTATTGATATCCGCTTTGTATTTTTTGTAAGCTTTTAGCGCATCATCAACGTTACGGATGGTTTTTCCTCTGGCTTGTTGTGCTAAAGACTCTGCTAATTTCCTTGCTTTATCGCCATAAGCATTAAACACTTCTTTATAAAAATCAGCGGTAAACTTTATTGAATCATGCAACTGCTTAAAATCATCGTTTGTTTGTTCTTTTTTATTTGCTTGTTGAGCTAAAATATCAGCAATTTGGAAATTACGACGTGTAAACGTCATATTCTTGTGGAAATTTTGGCATGCAGATTTAAAATCTTGTTCTCTGATATACTTTTGCATCTCAGGGAAATTATTTATATTGTCTGCGCCTTTATCTGCATATAAGGCATGTAAGGCTAATCGTACTGAGGGTAGCCAGCGGGAATATTCCCCAAATTTTTCACCTATATTTTGTAACATAGGATCTGGATGAGGACTAAAATGAATATCAAAGAGAAAACCATTTATATAGTTCATTTTTTGGTAAAACATTCTACTTAGATTCAGATCTGCTTCAAATATACGAGCTATATTTTCATTATTTAATGGAATGTTGTTTTCTTCCATATTTAATAATAGCAATGGAGAACTTTCATTAAACTCGTTAGATCTATGCATTAAAGCACGGCCATAAGGTCGCATTATTAATGCTTTTTTTAATGCTAATTCGGTTTTCTGTTTTAAGTAAGATTTACATTCATTTTTAAACGCAGGGCAATTTTTCTTTCCGCAAACAGGGCATTCTTGTTTTTTTATCCTGCATAAATTATTACAAATAATATTTGTAGCTTGATTAAAAGAAAAACCATTATTAAAAGCATACTCAGGAATATAAGCATTATGTGGCGTTACAGTTAATGAACTAAATTGAATTATATTTTCACTCATTTTATTAATCCTTTGATAAAAATGACGTATTTATATGGTGTTGAAACGTGGGTTTATAGCAAGGAGTATATTTGTAAATAACAAATTTATAGTTCAATTTAAAATGTCATTATTCTTTCAAAAAAGTTATTTTTAAGATCTTGAGCTTGAAATGATAAGATGCCGAGACAACTGTTCTCGGCATTTTTTATCTAAAAATGTGTTAAGCAGGATAAAGCTCACTCTTATTTAAAAGGCAATATGATGTCAGAAAATCGAGAAATCTTTCGTTTATTAGAAATTATGGCGCAGCTACGTGATCCTGATACTGGATGCGAATGGGATAAAGTGCAGACTTTTGACACTATTGCGCCTTATACATTAGAAGAAACGTATGAAGTGTTAGATGCTATTGCTCGCAAAGATTTTGCTGATTTAAAAGAAGAGTTAGGCGATTTGCTTTATCAAGTGGTTTTTTATTCACGTATGGCACAGGAGCAAAAGTTATTTGATTTTAATGATGTTTGTGCAGCCATTAGTAATAAGCTAGAGCGCCGTCATCCCCATATTTTTGCCTCTGAAAGTGACAATAATTTAGTCACAGAAAAACATCGTTGGGAAAAGCTCAAAGCGCAAGAGCGTGAAGCTAAAGCTCAATTTTCATTATTAGATGATATTCCCGCTACATTACCTGCTTTAATGAAAGCCGAAAAAATCCAAAAACGTTGTGCATCAGTGGGTTTCGATTGGGATGAACTAGAACCTGTTTTGGGTAAAGTTTATGAAGAAATTGATGAAGTGATAGCTGAGGTAAAAAAAGAGCCTCAAGATGCCTCTCGAATTGAAGATGAGTTAGGCGATTTATTATTTTCTGTGGTGAATTTATCACGTCATTTAAAACAAAAACCCGAGCAAGCATTAAATCGAGCATGCCGAAAGTTTGAACAACGCTTTCGTTTTGTAGAAAAGACACTCTCAGAAGAAGGTATAGGCATAGAAAATGCCTCATTGGAAGAGATGGAGATCTGTTGGCAGAAAGCAAAAAAATAACCGATTGAGTGAATTGTGACACGCAAATTAACGCCAACGTGACATAAAGTGCGATAAAAATAGTCTATAACATCTCGTTTTTTCAGCTATTTTTATAAAAATATTTTAAATGCGAAATTATAAAATGTAATTTCGTTTTTTTGTCTTTAGGTGATTTAAAATTTTTCTATTGCATTTTATTACATAAAAAGTGTGATTGACTTCAAAAAAATTAAATGCATGATCATAAGCAAAAGATCTCGCTATAAACCTGCTACACTTAATATCGTGAAAAAAATAAAGCATCTCTTCTCTAAAAGTGATATCTTAGCTGAAAGGATTAAGCTAAAATGCTTGAGAAATATTTTCACGGGTTTAGTTAATTGAATTTTTACTGTTTTTTCGTGTTTAAACGGATAAGTGGCGTGATGAAAAAGAACTTTATACGACTAAGAATGTTTGTAGCGAAAATAAGGTTCGGGTATACTGTGTTCCCGTCCAGTTATATCCATCATCCTAATACACCTAAACTTTCAGGTTCAGCATGAAAACGAATTATATTTTTGTGACCGGCGGGGTCGTATCCTCTCTGGGTAAAGGCATTGCCGCAGCCTCTCTGGCGGCTATACTCGAAGCCCGTGGACTCAATGTCACCATGATGAAGTTGGATCCGTATATCAACGTCGATCCAGGTACTATGAGCCCAATTCAGCACGGGGAAGTCTTCGTCACTGACGATGGTGCTGAAACTGATCTCGACTTAGGGCACTATGAGCGCTTTATTCGCACGAAAATGACCCGTCGTAATAACTTTACAACAGGTCGCGTATACTCTGAAGTATTACGCAAAGAGCGCCGTGGTGACTATCTTGGGGCTACAATTCAAGTTATTCCTCATATCACTAATGAAATCAAAGAACGCATCATCCGTGGCGGTGAAGGCCATGATGTTGTTTTAGTTGAAGTCGGCGGGACGGTTGGTGATATCGAATCTTTACCATTCTTAGAAGCGATTCGCCAAATGGCAGCGGAAGTGGGCCGTGAGCACACATTCTATCTGCATTTAACATTGGTGCCTTATTTAGCCGCTTCTGGTGAAGTGAAAACTAAACCCACTCAGCATTCTGTAAAAGAATTACTGTCGATCGGCATCCAACCTGATGCGTTGATTTGTCGTTCAGACCGCGTTATTCCAGCAAACGAACGTGCAAAAATTGCACTGTTCTGTAATGTACCTGAGAAAGCGGTTATTTCATTAAAAGATGTCGATTCCATTTATAAAATCCCTGCACTGTTGAAATCACAGGGATTAGATGATTATATCTGTAAACGATTCAGCTTAGATTGCCCAGTCGCAAATCTTGCGGAGTGGGAACAAGTTATTTACGAAGAAGCGAATCCTGAAGGCGAAGTGACCATTGGTATGGTTGGTAAATATGTTGAATTACCAGATGCCTATAAATCAGTGATTGAAGCATTAAAACATGGTGGTTTCAAAAGCCGTGTGACTGTAAATATCAAACTAATTGATTCACAAGACGTTGAAACTCGTGGCGTAGAAATGCTTAAAGGATTAGACGCAATCTTAGTACCTGGTGGTTTTGGTGAACGTGGTGTTGAGGGCAAAATTATGGCTGCTCAATATGCACGTGAAAATAAAATCCCTTACTTAGGCATTTGCTTAGGTATGCAGGTTGCTATGATTGAGTTTGCACGTAATGTCGTTGGTATGGAAGGCGCAAACTCCACTGAATTTGCACCAGATTGCAAATATCCAGTTATCGCATTAATTACTGAATGGCGCGATGAAGATGGTAATGTCGAAGTGCGTTCAGAAGACAGTGATTTAGGTGGCACAATGCGCCTTGGTGCTCAGCCTTGCCATTTAAGTGGTGATAGCTTAGTTCGTACACTGTATGGCAAAAACACCATTACAGAACGCCATCGTCACCGTTATGAAGTAAATAATCTACTATTAAAACGTATTGAAGATGCGGGATTACGTATTGCAGGACGTTCAGTAGATAACAAATTGGTGGAAATTATTGAAAATCCAAACCATCCTTGGTTTGTTGCTTGTCAGTTCCACCCAGAGTTTACCTCAACGCCGCGTGACGGCCATCCGTTATTTGCAGGCTTTGTGAAAGCAGCCTTTGATAACCAAAAAGGCTTGCTGAAATAGGATATATGAGAAGAGATAGGGTATCTCTTCTCGGAAATTTAACTTGTACAGAGGAAAACCGAATGTCCAAAATCGTTAAAGTACTTGGTCGTGAAATTATTGATTCTCGTGGCAACCCAACAGTTGAAGCAGAAGTTCACTTAGAAGGTGGTTTTGTTGGTATGGCGGCTGCTCCATCAGGCGCATCAACAGGTTCTCGCGAAGCTTTAGAATTACGTGATGGTGATAAATCTCGTTTCTTAGGTAAAGGTGTTCTGAAAGCGGTTGCTGCTGTTAATGGTCCAATCGCTAAAGCGATCCTTGGCCAGGATGCAAAAGACCAAGCTAACATCGATAAAATCATGATCGATTTAGATGGTACTGAAAACAAATCAAACTTTGGTGCAAACGCAATCCTAGCGGTTTCTTTAGCAAACGCAAAAGCAGCTGCAGCTGCAAAAGGTATGCCTTTGTATGAGCACATTTCTGATCTGAACGGTACTCACGGTCAATATTCTATGCCTCTGCCAATGATGAACATCATCAATGGTGGTGAGCACGCAGATAACAACGTTGATATCCAAGAATTCATGATCCAACCCGTTGGTGCACCAACGCTGAAAGAAGCAGTGCGTATGGGTTCAGAAATCTTCCATCACTTAGCAAAAGTGCTGAAAGCAAAAGGTATGAACACTGCTGTTGGTGACGAAGGTGGTTATGCACCAAACTTAGAATCTAACGCTGCTGCATTAGCTGCTATCAAAGAAGCTGTTGAGAAAGCAGGTTACGTTTTAGGTAAAGACGTTACTCTGGCTATGGACTGTGCTGCTTCTGAGTTCTACAACAATGAAACAGGTAACTACGAACTGAAAGGCGAAGGCAAAACTTTCACTTCACAAGAGTTCACTCATTACTTAGAAGAACTGACTAAACAATACCCAATCGTTTCTATCGAAGATGGTTTAAACGAATCTGATTGGGATGGTTTCGCATACCAAACTAAAGTTCTTGGTGACAAAATCCAACTGGTTGGTGACGACCTGTTTGTAACTAACACTAAGATCCTGAAAGAAGGTATCGACAAAGGCATCGCTAACTCAATTCTGATCAAATTCAACCAAATCGGTTCACTGACAGAAACTTTAGCTGCAATCAAAATGGCGAAAGATGCAGGCTACACAGCTGTTATTTCTCACCGTTCTGGTGAAACTGAAGATGCAACTATCGCTGACTTAGCAGTAGGTACAGCTGCAGGTCAAATCAAAACAGGTTCTATGAGCCGTTCTGACCGTGTTGCTAAATACAACCAACTGATCCGTATCGAAGAAGCATTAGGTAACAAAGCGCCTTTCAACGGTCTGAAAGAAGTTAAAGGCCAAGCATAATTTTGCACCTTTAATTAAAAAATCTTATTGATTGGAAAGAGGAGAACCTTGAGTTCTCCTCTTTTTTTTATTTTTTTACAGAAAAAACAGAATATTTATTCTTAACACCTTTGAAAAAAGTGTGATGTGTAAGAGGAAATAGTGTTCAATTATTACTCTTTTATTAATAAATTGGTTAATTCTCGTGGATGAGATCCCAATTATTAGTTTTGCGCATTTTCAATGGCGAGAAATGTTTTTATATTTCACATATAACCTATTTCGTTAACAATTATGGCTTAATGAATCCAATGTTCATATCAGCTAATGTGGAGTATTATCATGGACGCGTCCAATTTAGCCCCATCGGCGAAGTCGAGCCCGATAAACAAGCGAGGGTTAATCATTCTGGCAATCGATGTGGTGTTATTATTACTTTTGCTAGAATTTTTACCTTATGATCCCAAGGCAAATGCAGGTTTAGCATTAATGGTGTTTGTGGGGGTGTTATGGCTGACAGAAGCTATTCACGTTACGATCACAGCATTATTTATACCTATTTTAGCCGTTGTACTAGGGCTAATGAATACTAATGAGTCATTAAAATCATTTGCGAATCCCATCATTTTCTTATTCTTCGGGGGCTTTGCATTAGCGACAGCACTTCATATTCAAGGGCTAGATCGCTTAATTGCTAACCGCTTACTGATGATCGCAAAAGGTAAACTGTCAGTCGCTGTATTGCTGTTATTTGGTGTGACGGCGTTACTCTCCATGTGGATCAGTAACACTGCAACAGCTGCAATGATGCTACCTTTAGTATTAGGTATTTTATCTAACTTAGATATTCGTTCAGAGCGTAATACTTTCGTATTCGTATTATTAGGTGTTGCTTATAGTGCGAGTATCGGTGGTTTAGGTACGTTAGTTGGTAGTCCACCCAATGCGATTGCCGCTGCTCAACTGAACTTAGATTTCATTACATGGATGAAGTACGGTATTCCAATCATGTTGGTCTTATTGCCTATCATGTTTATTGTAATGTACCTAATGTTGCGTCCTAATTTAAAACATAAGTTTGATCTGAAATTAGAAGTGTTAGAGTGGAATAACAAACGTGTTATCACCATGATTATCTTCTTAGTGACGGTATTTTGCTGGATCTTCAGCTCTTTCATCAGCAGTGCTTTTGGTGGTGTAAAAGATTTAGATACCGTCATTGCGGTTAGTGCGGCCATTGTTATCGGTGTAACCGGTGTCGCAAGCTGGAGTCAAATCCAAGAGAACACAGAGTGGGGTGTATTAATGCTGTTTGGTGGTGGTTTAACACTGAGCGCAATCTTACAGTCTTCGGGTGCAAGTTTGGTTATGGCTGACTTTATGAAAGATACTTTCGGTAATAGTCATTGGTTTGTGATCATTCTTGCGGTAACAACCTTTATTATTGTATTAACTGAGTTCACCAGTAATACAGCGAGTGCTGCATTATTAGTGCCTATCTTTGCAACCGTTGCACAAGCGTTAGGTATGCCAGTAATGGCGTTAACGATGATTATTGGTATTGGTGCATCTTGTGCGTTTATGTTGCCTGTTGCAACTCCACCAAATGCGATTGTTTTTGGCTCTGGTTATATTAAACAGACAGAGATGGTACGTGTCGGTGGTGTGTTGAACTTAGTGTGTATCTTAGTTATCTCTCTGTTTGCTTGGTTCTTCTGGCTATAAGCGAGTATGCTAAATTAATCAAATAGAGATAAAAACGAAGCGCTTGATAGTGAAATATCAGGCGCTTTTTTTATTACCTAATATTGGAAATGGAAGCCATATTCAAACGAAATAAAATAGAAGGCATAGAAGCAAAGCTGCGTTTTTTGAAAAAAGGTGACTAATTGATAAGCAAGAAAAAGCCATCTCAATTTATTACCGCTAAGGTATTAAATATATTGATGGCTTTAAAGAAGCGTAAATACAAAAAACTATTTTATATACAGTGTTAATTGAGTACCCGGTTTTAACATTTTAATGTCAGCGTTCCAGCTCATTAACTGTTTGAGATTAATGCCGTGGCGACGGGCAATACTGTAATAAGAGTCACCTTGGCGTACTTTATAGTAGCTTGGTGAAGGTTTTGTGGGTTTCGTTGTCGTGGTATGACTGACACTACCTGCATTATGAATTTTTAATGTCTGACCAACCAGCAATGTGCTCTTTGCATTCAACCCATTAATACGCTGCAAGTCTTTTATACTCATATTGTAGCGACGAGCAATAGCATAAAACGAATCCCCAGAACGAACCTTATAAATGCCTTCTTGTTTTATAGATTGATTCGTTTTGGCAACAGCCAAGCGAATCGTTTCTAATACGGCTTCATCCTCAAAAGCGTTACGGAATTGGTCAAGCTTATTGCGAGGCAACATAATGACATGAGGACCATTTGGTGCGGTTATTCCCCGCTTATAACCAGGGTTATAATCTTTCACGGTATTAATCGGTAACTGACTTAATTCAGCGACTTTATTTAACGTGATTTGTTCACCGACATCAAATGAGGCTAATGCTTTATCGCGATAGTTACTTTTGGGAAACGTAATAGTTTCGTCGTTTTCACGAATAACTTTGCTTAACGCAAGAATTTTCGGCACATAATTCATGGTTTCTTTAGGTAAAGAAAGCGACCAATAGTCTGTTGGTAAGTTTTGATTCTCATTTGCCTTTATTGCTTGCATAACACGGCCTTCACCTGCGTTATAAGCAGCAAGGGCAAGTGCCCAATCACTGTCAAACATCACATATAAGCGTTCTAGTAAATCAAGGGCTGCTTTAGTTGACGCCATGACATCACGACGACCGTCATACCATTGGTTTTGTGCTAAACCGTAGTAATTACCCGTTATTGGTACAAATTGCCATAAACCCGCGGCATTTGCAGAAGAGGTAACATGGGGATTAAACGCACTTTCAATAACAGGAACAAGTGCAAGTTCCATAGGTAATTCACGTTTTTCAATTTCATCAATAATCGAATACATATAAGGTTCAGCGCGAGAAGCAACGCTCTGTATATGTTTGGGATTATTTAAAAAATATAATTCTTGCTGCGAGATCCTTTCATTTTCAGGGAGGTCCATTTTCAATTCACTTACCACATAACCCCATAAATTGGTTTTTACATCATATTGAGGTTGGTGAGAAGTTGAAGTCCCTTTCGTTGATGTTGGTGTGATCGCAGACAAATTAGGTTTAATGTTCTCAGATTGCTGACAGCCCGCCAATAGCAATATGGAGAACAAAATCGCTTTTGTCTTCATAATAGAAAAATTCATCCTGTGTGTTTTTTGAACCAAATGATACTCAGTGTGCCAAAATAAAACAATCAATAGAGATTAAAAGTTGTCTTTTAATTCTCTTAATTTTGTAAATGTCTTAATTGGCGCATAAGTATTAGTGGGTATATCTAAAATCCTTTGTAAATCAATATCGTCAGATTTCAAAAAAAGATTAATATTCTTTTCGTTTTTCAGTGTTATTGGCACAGTAGGTTGCAAATTTTTACGCATTTCACTAACTTGGGCTAAATAATCGGTAATAAGTGCATTTTCTGGCATGATATGATGCGCAAAGGTCATATTTGATAGCGTGTATTCATGAGCGCAACAAATTAATGTGTTATCAGGTAGCGCACTCAATCTTTGTAATGAACTAAACATTTGTTGTGCGGTACCTTCGAATAAACGACCACAACCACCAGAAAAAAGTGTATCGCCACAAAATAAATAGGGTTCACAATAATAAGCAACATGACCCAGTGTATGGCCTGGTGTGCCAATCACATGAAAAGTGAAAGTGCTAACAATGATGCGTTCTTGATTATGAATAATATTTTCAGCCCCTTTACTTTGTGTTTCTTGTGGACCAAAAACGTCAATGTTAGGATATTTTTTTACCAGTTCAGCTACGCCACCGACATGATCATCATGATGGTGGGTTAACAAAATCGCAATAGGTGTTAGCGAGCGTTGTGAGAGCATTTCAATAACGGGTTTGGCTTGTGACGGATCAACTATCACACATTCACTATTTTCATTACTTAATAGCCAAATGTAGTTATCGGATAAAGCAGGAATTCTGATAAGCTCCATATAAGTTACCTTACTTATAAAATATAAAGGGTTAAACGATGAAAGCAGCGCGTTCAGTAAAACCAATTACAATGCCGGATTCTTGGCGTGATATTCCTTGGGGGGAATATTATCGCATGGCGATTGAATTGCGTTTACAAAACTGGTGGCCAAAAATGTATGGCTTTCATTTGCTGAAACTTGGTCAACTCAGTGCCGAACTGGATACCAAATTAAGTATCGTTTCACATCAAGTCAATGTGACATCGAATGCAATAAATGCGGATGTTATCGCGTCTTTAGATTATTTGCCCTTTGAAAATAAATCGGTTGATGTTTGCCTTATGGCTCATGTGCTTGATTATAGTGCAGATCCCCATTGGCTATTAAGAGAAGCCGATCGTGTTTTAATTGATGATGGCTGGATTGTATTAACGAGCTTTAACCCTATTAGCTTGTTAGGACTGGGCAAATGCACACCTCTTCTACGACAAAAGCAGCCTTATTCAAGTCGTATGTTTTCACTTCGACGCCAAATTGATTGGCTTAGTGTGCTAAATTACGAAGTGATAACACAACAGAATTTCCAGATTATGCCATTTTCAAGACCAATAAAACGTGATGGTAGCCGATATCACACTGGTGGCTGTTTAAATTTAATTATTGCTCGTAAAAGAACACTTCCTTTAACACCCACTGCATTGAAATTTGCATTACCACGCATGAGTGTAAAAGGTCGAGTTTTAGGTGCGACACGCAATCACTCAGAGCCATAAAACATAACTTATTGTGTTTTATCTTTCTGACTTTCGATATAACCTGTGTCTTCTTGTGTTGGTGATTGAGCTGCCGTTTTTGCTAATTCATCACAACGTTCATTTTCATCATGACCGGCATGACCTTTTACCCAATGCCATTCAATTTCATGACGAGTAATCGCACTGTCTAAGCGTTTCCATAAATCGACATTAAGTACAGGGCTTTTGTCTGCTTTACGCCATTGGCGCTTTTTCCAGCTATGGATCCACTGTGTGATACCTTGTCTGACATATTGGCTATCTGTTGTCAGTGTAATTTTACAAGGGAATTTTAACGTTTCTAATGCTACGATAGCGGCAAGAAGTTCCATTCGGTTATTGGTGGTCATAAAAAAACCTTCACTTAGGGTTTTTTCATGTTGTTGATAGCGTAAAATAGCGCCATAACCACCGGGGCCTGGGTTGCCTAAGCATGAACCATCGGTGAATATTTCTACCTGCTTGTGCATAAAGGCGACTTATCCTTTTTGATTAATACGAAAAACTAACCCTAAGTCTGACATAAAAACGGATTATGAGCACTCCAATCACACGACAAATTGTACTTGATACCGAAACCACGGGTATGAATAAGCTGGGCGTTCATTATGAAGGTCATAATATCATTGAAATTGGTGCCGTAGAGGTTATCAATCGTCGATTAACAGGGCGAAATTTCCATGTTTATATTAAGCCCGAAAGATTAGTTGATCCTGAAGCGTTTGAAGTTCACGGTATTAGTGATGAATTCTTAGAGGATTGCCCCTCTTTTGCTGATATTGCGGATGAGTTTTTAGAATATATTCGTGGCGCTGAGCTGATCATTCATAACGCATCGTTCGATATCGGTTTTATGGATTATGAGTTTAGAAAGCTTAATCGTGATATTCCACCTACCGAAACGTTCTGCCAAATTACCGATAGCCTTGCAATGGCAAGGGCATTATTCCCCGGTAAACGCAATAATCTTGATGCCTTATGTGATAGATACTTAATAGATAATTCTAAACGTACTCTTCACGGCGCGTTATTGGATGCTGAAATCCTTTCTGATGTTTACTTGGCAATGACCGGTGGACAAACCGCATTAGCCTTTTCAATAGAAGGTGAATCAAGTAACGAGCAAGAGCAAAATGATATTCAGCGTATTGAGCGCCCAGTTTCAGGATTAAGAGTAATAAGAGCAACTGCAGAAGAACTTGCTGAGCATGAGTCTCGATTAGATTTAGTTGAGAAGAAAGGCGGGCATTGTTTATGGCGCCCAGCATCAAATGATGAGGCAGTTTGAATATAAAAAAAGCACAAAGGATAAGTTGAGATTAAAAATTATCCAAATGCATCTTTTTGTTAGAAAAACAGTTGACGACAAGGCAAGAGATTCGTAATATTCACCTCGTCCGAAAGGNAGGCAGTTTGAATATAAAAAAAGCACAAAGGATAAGTTGAGATTAAAAATTATCCAAATGCATCTTTTTGTTAGAAAAACAGTTGACGACAAGGCAAGAGATTCGTAATATTCACCTCGTCCGAAAGGATACGCGGAGCGGTAGTTCAGTTGGTTAGAATACCTGCCTGTCACGCAGGGGGTCGCGGGTTCGAGTCCCGTCCGTTCCGCCAACATTCTAAACCCCAGCATTTATGCTGGGGTTTTTTGTTTTATAGCCTCAAATAATTTTCCCTCTCGTTATTTCTCTAAGTCTTTATCTCTTGCTTTCACTATTTGATATCACTATCTTAGAATTTATTGGTGATGTTAATGTCATATGCAATGGTGTTTTGCAGGGTAATCAATATGGAAAATAGAGTACATTTATGGATGGGCAGTAATTTTTCTTCTGAAGAAGAATATATGCATTACTTTGAGTTAGATTACTCTGCGGAAGACGGAATTGATTCTCCTAATTATAGAGTATGTGGATTCTGCAAAGATCTGGGAATAGTGTGGTACGACGAAGATTTTATTGGTGTTATTCCTCGTTTTAATAACAATGTTACGCTTGATGAAGTTTTGGTAGATGCTGCTGTTGATAAAAGTGAAATACCGTTGATTAAAGCCAAATGTGAAGAGTTAGGCATTAACAGTGCGAATGCGATATTTTGGTATCAAGATCCTGAGCTTGTTATCAAAGAGCGCGATAATCAAACCTATAATAATTTACATTATATTGGCGAATATAATGGTGATTAACGGGGTTAAAAATGAACGTAGTCTGGGCTAATCATGCTATTAACGCTTGATGAAATCACAAAAGAGCTAGAAGATAAATTTTCTCCTTTAGGGGACGATTTTACTGATTTAGTGCTTTTTAAAAGAGCGACACCACTTGCTGATTTAGACACATTAGAACAAAAATCAATGCTTTCTCTTCCTGATGATTTTTCCTCTTTTATCTCTCTCTATAATTTAGATAATTTCTCATTATTTAATATCAGTTTTGGCTGCGGTGAAGATTATCTTGAAAGACTTTTTATGCTAAATAACCCCAATGAGTTTGCTCAATGGTGGATTGGTGATAAACGACCTGAAAATATGATTGTTATTGCACTGTCAGATCCTTATACCATCTTATTGAATACCCAAACTGGTGATGTTTTTGCAATGACCAGTGAAACACCGATGGACAGTTTTAAACATATTGCCACGAACTTTTTTGTTTTTTTTAGTGCAGTTGTGACACTATTTTTAACGGATATTTCACCAGATAGAGTTATCGAACTAACTTCCTCTCAAACAACCTCGTTTTGGCATCAACTAAAACCTGAATAAGATGAAAAATATAAAGAAAAAAACGCTAATTTATGATGGTTTTGAAGATGATTTTTATCAACTAAATCATCTTATTCAATGCCCTTATTATGATGAAGATATGTTAGTTAGCGTAACGCAATTAAAAGATTTAAATCGTCTAGATGAAGATATAAAACAGCAGGTAATAAATAAGGTTAAAGGACTCACCTTAAATCTAGGAACGTGCTATTCCTATGATGGTTTATCGGTAATGTGTGATATCCAAAAATCAAAAAAAGAGAATATTCAGTTGCTGGGTTTATTTGCTATTGGTGAAAGACAACCTTCACGGTATCAAATCATTGTATTAGGGATATTTAGGATCAAATTATGAACACGGAATTTTATTTACGTTTATGTATGCTATCTAAAATGCTCGACCATTTTTATTATCAAGAATTTGAAACTGAACAAGCCGAATACAGTAAAAATAAAGAGATAAAACAAGCCATTGTTCAGTTTATCCTTGAAATGAAAAAACAGGGTGAGCACGCATTAATTGATGAAGCACTAAACCTTATATTTCATAATACTGGTTGTCATATTGATTGCGAAATTCTAGATGAAATCATGCTTCCTGTTATTGAACAAAATATCATTACGCCAGAATTGATTGATAAAAACCTGAGAGAGAATTCACCTATGGGGCGTTGGTACTGATCCTTAGGAGAAATAATAACATTTTATAAGTTTGGTTTTATTACTAATACTTAATTTAAGAGAAATTTATTCTTTTTTATCATGACTCGTATTTTGAAAATCCGTATATTACGGTGACTGTCAATAGAATAGATGTTGAGTTTATTGAGCCGATTAATCATGATCTTTTTTGACGAAGTACAACACAAAATACAGAACACCGCTTTTTTCTCTAATATGGGGAAAGCTGACTTACAGGCTGATAATGTGATTTTATTTTCAGATCTGGAGCGTTTATTGCTTTCTGAGTTAGATTTTATATGGTTACCTACCTCACCAACTCAAGATGATCCTTTTTATACAAAGCAAACTCTGCCTAAGGCATTAATAGAACAACGTATAAAAATAACGCGTTGTGTGATGGATAGTGTGAAAAATATTCCACGTGCCCCATTTCAATATGATGCCCATGATTTCAATATTGCAGCTAAAAATGCGATTAGTTACGCATTTCGGCAATACTTATCAGAAAAATACTTTTCCCTTGGAGACAACTGGAAAAATATTGTTAATATCTACTATCAAGGATATTGGCCAGTAGGGATCTACCATAATAAAATAATAACCCTTTGAATTTAATCATTTTTAAAAAAGAGTTATAATAATATAAGGACGTAAAGAAATGGATATCACTAAAATTTATCAATATAAATTAAGAAAATTATTTAATCCAAGAGCGCTTCCTTTTGAACATGATATTTTATTTTTACAGCCTTGGGAGGGCGAATTGGATGAAATTATTTCGGTAAGATTAAAAAATAATCCCGCACTTTATCTTTCATGGTGGAACGAACTTTTTAATTCACAAAAAGTTGATGATGTCATTAGTGTTGATCCTTACGATCAAAATTATTATAGATTCTTTTCTTTTTTAAAAATTCTCCCCAATGTATTATCGATAAATAGAAATGAAAGTTTTTATGATAAAAACTTAGTTTCTGCTTATATTATTTCGCAACTAAAATCGGATCTTTCTTTTTTAGGTGAAGAAAAAGAGAATACCTATAAAACGGAGCTTATTAACTATTTATTCTATGATATGGGATTTGCTGATTTTTATTACCATTATTTTATGGTTAAGCGTAATCAACTTTACTTTTGTTATTCAACAGATAAAACGATGAATGTTGGCTCTTTAATCAACTTAACGCACGACCTTATTTATCAATATACAAAGAAAAATAGTCACGAAGATTTAAATATAATCAAACAACAACAAATAGAGATCATTAACTTTCTTTTAGAGGAAGATGAAAATTTTATTTTTACACTAGAAGATCAATATTTAATTTATCTATCACCCGAAAAATTTATCAAAACGTATCAAAACGACACGAATAAAATATTTGAAATATTAGTCAGCTTCTTAAGTAAAGATCAATCAGCACTTAATGTCTTTGTATCTAAAATGATCATCATGAATTATAACTATTACATTTTGAAAAATAATCCGGATGAGATTTTAAAATTAAAAGTTTTTTGTAGAAGAGATAATTTAAAATTTTTTCTATTATTTAAATCAATTATTGATTTGCATTTTTTTGTCAGAAAAGAAGATTTTAAGGATTTACACTTAGAATATTACTTATCTAAAATTAATTAAAAATAAATAGAATATATAAATAAATTATTTTTTATAAAAGGAGTAACAACTGTGTTACGCGATGTTTTCCTTTTATTTATATATGATGTAAATAGGATTTTTATTACTGAATCAGTGAATTATCTGCTTTTTATCTTTTTTAAACTCTTATAATTCTACGTCCTTGTAACAAGTCTAGTCAGTTATTAGGCTATAATTAAAACAAATACGGTATTTATTTGATTTGATGGATAAAACAGCAATGAAATTTTATCTTGATTAGTTATATCAAGCTAAGGTTTAATAGCACGCTTCTCAATTGCGCAACCTGTTGTCTTTTTTGCTTTTTGTTGCGCAACAATGCGATGGTGTAATGTTATTTTCCGCTTTGATTGTAAAAAATGCCGTGCGAATCAAAGAATTATTGCTTTATGCTAATTACGATAGCCACCTTTGTGGATTTTTTATATTGCGGTTTTTTGCCTGCATTGAGAGAATCAGCTATCTAGATGCTTTTTATCCGACTTGGAGTAGAAAATGACCACTCGTAAAACCCTTGCTAATGCGATCCGTTTTTTAAGTATGGATGCTGTGCAAAAAGCGAAATCAGGACACCCTGGCGCCCCTATGGGTATGGCTGATATTGCAGAAGTATTATGGCGTGATTTTTTAAATCATAACCCAACTAACCCTAACTGGGCTGATCGTGACCGTTTCGTTTTATCGAATGGTCATGCTTCAATGCTAATTTACAGCTTACTGCATCTGTCTGGTTATGACGTTTCTTTAGATGATCTGAAAAACTTCCGTCAATTGCATTCTAAAACACCAGGTCACCCAGAATATGGTTATACCGCGGGTGTTGAAACAACAACGGGTCCTTTAGGTCAAGGTATTGCAAACGCAGTGGGTTTTGCAATTGCAGAACGTACATTAGCGGCTCAATTTAACCGCCCTGGTCATGATATTGTTGACCACTACACCTACGCCTTTATGGGTGATGGTTGTATGATGGAAGGTATCTCTCACGAAGTGTGTTCTTTAGCGGGAACATTACAGTTAGGTAAACTGATTGCATTCTATGATGACAATGGCATCTCTATTGATGGTCAAGTGCATGGTTGGTTTACTGATAACACAGCAGAACGTTTCGATGCTTATGGTTGGCATGTCATCAGTGGCATTGATGGCCATGATGCAGCAAGCATTAAAGCCGCTGTTGAAGCCGCAAAACAAGTTACAGACAAACCATCACTGCTGATTTGTAAAACCACTATCGGTTTTGGTTCTCCACATAAAGCAGGTACTGCCGATTCTCACGGTTCCCCATTAGGTGATGCAGAAATCGCTGAAACACGTAAAGCGTTAGGTTGGGAATACGGTGCATTCGAAATTCCACAAGAAATTTATAAAGAGTGGGATGCGAAAGAAGCAGGTAAAGCAAAAGAAGCAGCATGGGATGCTAAATTTGCTGCATACGCAGCGCAGTTCCCTGAATTAGCGGCTGAATTCAAACGTCGTATTTCTGGTGAATTACCTGCTAATTGGGAAAAAGATTCCAAAGCATTTATTGAAAATCTGCAACAAAACCCTTCAAGCATTGCAAGTCGCAAAGCGTCTCAAAATGCATTAGAAGCATTCGGTAAAGTATTACCAGAATTCATGGGGGGATCTGCGGACTTAGCACCAAGTAACCTGACTATGTGGTCTGGTTCTAAAGCGCTGAACGAAGACAAAGCGGGTAACTACATCCATTACGGTGTGCGTGAATTCGGTATGTCTGCAATCATGAATGGTATTGCATTACACGGCGGTTTTGTTCCTTATGGCGCTACTTTCCTGATGTTTATGGAATATGCACGTAATGCTGTGCGTATGGCTGCATTGATGAAGATCCGCAGTATTTTTGTCTATACTCATGACTCTATTGGTCTGGGTGAAGATGGTCCAACTCACCAACCCGTTGAGCAAATGGCAAGCCTGCGTGTTACTCCAAACGTGAGCACATGGCGTCCATGTGACCAAGTTGAATCAGCGGTTGCATGGAAATATGCAATTGATCGTAAAGATGGTCCAACAGCACTGATCTTCTCTCGTCAAAATCTTGCACAACAACCACGTACTCCTGAGCAACTAGCAAACATCGAAAAGGGTGGTTACATCCTGAAAGATTGTGCGGGTACGCCAGAATTAATCTTTATTGCCACAGGTTCTGAAGTTGAATTAGCCGTTAGTGCTTATGAACAACTGACAGCTGAAGGCCGTAAAGTACGTGTTGTTTCTATGCCTGCAACAGATGCATTTGATAAGCAAGATGCAGATTACCGTGAAGCAGTATTGCCAGCATCAGTGAAAGCTCGTGTTGCTATCGAAGCCGGTATTGCTGACTACTGGTTCAAATATGTTGGTTTAGAGGGTGCGATTGTAGGTATGCGTAGCTTCGGTGAATCAGCGCCTGCAAACGAATTATTTGAAGAGTTTGGTTTTACTGTTGAAAATGTGGTTACACAGGCAAAATCTTTACTTAAATAATCAATAAATGTTAACAAGAGCACATTTTTGGGAAGAATTTCTCAGATGTGCTCTTTTTTTATCCTTCCATCTTTGTTTACTATTGCGATCTTCTCTCATTTCTCGTAATCTGATTATCAATAAGCTGAACCGTTTCAGTTACACCTAAAATGTCGGTGACTGCACAATTTCTAGATTTACTTGATTTATCGTTGTTGATTAGTATCTTGCTCTATTATTCTAAGCGGTTGCAAATCACTAGTTATCAAGGAAGTCACATGACAATCAGAGTCGCTATTAACGGTTTTGGTCGTATAGGGCGTAATGTGTTAAGAGCGCTTTATGAATCAGGTAAACGCGCTGAAATAACGGTTATTGCAATAAATGAATTGGCTGATGCACAAGGTATTGGGCATCTTCTCAAGTATGACTCTAGCCACGGGCGTTTTGCTTGGGATGTACGAATTAATAATGATTTATTGCAAGTGGGTGATGATACTATTCGTTTATTCCATCACGCTGATATTACTGATTTACCTTGGGGTGAACTTGGTATTGATGTCGTACTTGATTGTAGTGGTGCTTATGGTTCCCGTGCTGATGGCGAAGAGCATATTGCACAAGGTGCAAAAAAAGTGCTTTTTTCTCATCCGGGTACAACTGATTTAGATGCAACTGTCGTTTTTGGTGTGAATCAACACGAACTTAAAAAAGAGCACCGGATTGTTTCAAACGCATCTTGTACAACAAATTGCATTATCCCTATCATTAAAATGATGGATGATGCGTTTAATATAGAATCAGGAACAGTCACCACCATCCATGCAGCCATGAACGATCAACCCGTGATTGATGCATACCATAAGGATTTACGCCGTACTCGTGCCGCAGGACAATCTATCATTCCTGTTGATACGAAACTGGCAGCAGGAATTACTCGAATTTTCCCGAAATTTAAGGATCATTTTGAAGCAATTTCTGTACGAGTTCCTACAATTAATGTGACAGCAATTGATTTAAGTGTCACTGTAAAAACGGCTGTAAATGTGTTAGATGTCAATCAGTTAATTCAAAAATCAGCAACTGGCGCATTTCGTGGTATAGTGGATTACACAGAATTGCCATTAGTCTCAACTGATTTTAACCACGACCCTCATAGTGCAATCGTTGATGGCACACAAACACGAGTCAGTGGGCAACACCTGATAAAGACATTAGTCTGGTGTGATAATGAATGGGGCTTTGCTAACAGAATGCTTGATACAACGTTAGCAATGGCTACAACTGGTTTTAAATAATCATGTTTTAATGACGGTGTTGCGTAATAATACAAGGCACTGAACAGAAGATTACTAAATTTTAGAGAATCAATGAGAGGATTCATCATGTCTGTAATTAAGATGACCGATTTAGACCTAGCGGGTAAACGAGTTCTTATCCGTGCTGACCTGAACGTTCCAGTTAAAGATGGTAAAGTGACTTCAGATGCGCGTATCCGTGCGTCTTTACCAACAATTGAAGCCGCGTTAAAACAAGGCGCTAAAGTGATGGTAACTTCTCACTTAGGTCGTCCTACTGAAGGTGAGTACAACGAAGAGTTCTCTTTAAAACCAGTTGTTGACTATCTGAAAGATAAATTAACTGCACCAGTTAGCCTTGCTAAAGACTATTTAAATGGTGTTGAAGTTAATGCAGGTGAATTAGTTGTTCTTGAGAACGTTCGCTTTAACAAAGGCGAAAAGAAAGACGACGAAACGCTGTCTAAACAATACGCTGCATTATGTGATGTTTTCGTTATGGATGCATTCGGTACGGCTCACCGTGCTCAAGCGTCAACTCATGGCGTTGCTAAGTTTGCACAAGTTGCTTGCGCGGGTCCACTGTTATCAGCAGAGCTTGAAGCATTAGGTAAAGCATTAGATAAACCCGCTCGCCCAATGGTTGCAATTGTTGGCGGTTCTAAAGTTTCAACTAAACTGACAGTATTAGATTCTTTATCAAAAATTGCTGACCAATTGATCGTTGGTGGTGGTATCGCAAATACCTTTATCGCAGCAGAAGGCCATCCAGTAGGTCGCTCTTTGTATGAAGCAGACCTTGTTGATGATGCTAAAAAGCTGATGGAAAAATGTGATATTCCTGTACCAAGCGATGTGCGTGTTGCAACTGAATTCTCTGAAACTGCAGATGCTGTTTTAAAATCAGCAAGTGACATCAAAGACGATGAACAAGTACTGGATATCGGTGATGTGACAGCAGAACGTTTAGCAGAGATCTTGAAAAACGCGAAAACTATCCTGTGGAATGGTCCAGTCGGTGTGTTTGAATTCCCTAACTTCCGTAAAGGTACAGAAATCATCGCTAATGCAATCGCAGAGAGTGAAGCATTCTCTATCGCAGGGGGTGGTGATACGCTGGCTGCTATTGATTTATTTGATATCGCAGACAAAATCTCTTACATTTCAACCGGTGGTGGTGCTTTCTTAGAGTTCGTTGAAGGCAAAAAACTTCCTGCTGTTGCAATGTTAGAAGAACGCGCTAAACAGTAATTAAGTCAGCTCATACAGGTAGAAAGTCATTTTCTACCTGTTCCAAATATAGGATCTTATTACATGTCTAAAGTTTTTGATTTCGTGAAACCGGGTGTCATCACGGGTGATGATGTACAAAAAGTATTTGCAGTAGCAAAAGAAAACAAATTTGCTCTGCCTGCGGTTAACTGTGTAGGTACTGACTCAATCAATGCTGTGTTAGAAGCTGCTGCGAAAGTTCGTTCTCCTGTTATTGTACAGTTCTCTAACGGTGGTGCTGCATTTATCGCAGGTAAAGGTCTTAAATCTGATGTACCACAGCAAGCTGCTATTTTAGGCGCAATTTCTGGTGCTCATCATGTGCATCAAATGGCTGAATATTATGGTGTGCCTGTTATTCTGCATACTGACCACTGTGCGAAAAAACTATTACCATGGATTGATGGTCTGTTAGATGCGGGTGAAAAACACTACGCTAAAACAGGCAAACCACTGTTCTCTTCTCATATGATTGACTTATCTGAAGAATCGTTAGAAGAAAACATTGAAATCTGTGCTAAATATTTAGCGCGTATGGCTAAAATCGATATGACTTTAGAAATCGAATTAGGTTGTACAGGTGGTGAAGAAGACGGTGTTGATAACACGGGTATGGATAGCTCTGCGCTTTATACTCAACCAGAAGATGTTGCTTACGCATACGAAAAACTAAGCGCAGTAAGCCCTCGCTTCACTATCGCAGCTTCTTTCGGTAACGTTCATGGTGTTTATAAACCAGGTAACGTTCAGTTAACGCCAAAAATTCTACGTAACTCACAAGACTACGTATCAGAAAAATTCAATCTACCACACAATAGCTTAGATTTCGTTTTCCACGGCGGCTCAGGTTCTTCAGCAGAAGAAATCAAAGAAGCTGTTGGCTATGGTGTTATCAAAATGAATATCGATACAGATACTCAGTGGGCAACTTGGGATGGTATTTTACAGTTCTATAAAAAGAACGAAGGCTATCTGCAAGGTCAGTTAGGTAACCCAGAAGGTGCTGATAAACCTAACAAGAAATACTACGATCCACGTAACTGGTTACGTCACGCACAATCATCAATGGTTGTTCGTTTAGAGCAAGCATTTAAAGAACTGAACTCAGTTGATGTACTGTAATTAGATCATTCTTAATGATTAATTTAAACCCGCTTATTTGGCGGGTTTTTTTGTATCTGGTAAAACGCGCTCAGTCAGTTTGGTGATGATGATGACGATGAGATACGTAGATAAGCAATACATTAAGTCATGATTAGCGATATCTCGCTAATAGGATATTTGAGAGCATGCAGATATAAAAAAGCGCCTATTAATAAATAGACGCTTACATCAAGCAATATATTGATTGGAAGATTAGCCTGTGACTTTGCCGTCTTTGCTTTCTTCTTTCATCATGCGATTTAATAAAGGTACGGTCGCCCACATAACGATACCTACAATTAAGGTCACAATACCAATTTTACCAAATACATCCGTATAAATAGGTAATGTTTGTAGTGGATCTGTAATACCTTCTGGTGCTGCGGTGAAAGTCGCGACATAACCCCCTAACAGATAAGCTGTGGCTTGTGTTAAGAACCACATACCTAAAATAAAGCCCATCATGTATTGTGGTACGAACGCAGCAACCATGGCTAAACCTAACGCACTGATCATCAGTTCACCTAAGCTCTGGAATAAGTAAACCAGAACAATAAACCAAGGAGATGTTAAGCCTTGCGCATCGGCAAACCACATACCTGATGCTGCTGCTGTAAGGAATCCTAATGAGCACAGAAGCATACCTGCGGTAAACTTCGCTGGCATTGAGAAGTCTTTGCCTTTCGCGCCAAAATGGCTGTAAGCGATAGCAAGGATTGGGCTAGCAACAATGATCCAAAATGGGTTTAGTGCTTGGAAGCTGACAGGGTTAATATCAAAGCCTAAAAGCGTGTGATGAACGTTATGAATCGCAAAGAAGTTCAGTGAAGTTGGCATCTGAGCATACAGGATGTAGAAAACAACAGCTTCTAACATCAGAACAAATGCAACATACATTTTATTACGAGCCACTCTGTCTTTTTGTTTAAAAGCTTCACGGAAATAAATGAAGACAACAATAATAGACAGGCTGACTAAAACGATATTTGCAATCATCACATTGTGCAGTAACCATGCACAAACAAATACCATCGCAATGGAGCCGGCAATAACTAATAACAGTTTATTAAAGCTCATTGGTAAATGGTCTGGTTCAGAACCAATATTGGCAACCATTTTACGACAGAAGAAATAAACTAATAACGCCATGATCAAGCCAATACCACAGATATTATAAGTCAGGGCATATCCGTAGCGTTCAGCAAGTACAGGGGCGATAGATAAAGAAATTAGTGAGCCGATATTAATCGACATATAAAATAGCGTAAATGCACCATCAAGGCGTGGATCTTTAGGTGGATAACATTTTGCTAATAGGCTGGCAGGGTTGGCTTTAAATAAACCATTACCGACTGCGATAGTTCCTAATGCGTAGAAAATTAAATTAGGATACATGATTGACATACCAGTCATGAAATAACCGATAGCCAAGACAATAGCACCTAAAACAATTGTTCGTTTTGTTCCTAATAAATGGTCACCAACATAACCACCAATAGAAATAAGCCCATAAACCAGTGCAGAGAATGCACCAAAAGTAATGAAAGCCTGTTCTTGGGAGAAGCCAAGTTTACTCACAAAATAGACGGCAAGAATACCTTGTACGCCGTAGTAACCAAAACGTTCCCACAATTCTACAAAGAAAATCATAAAGAATGGTTTAGGCTGTTGTAATAAACCGACTTGAGCGGGTTTATCCATATCTGTAATGCCCCTAATTATTATTTATTTTCAACAACGATGTTATTTACTCACATTCACGAGGAATGTTACACGACGGTAACATTATCTGTCGCATTTAGAGTGATGTTTGCAAATTTAAGAAGGTAATCAGCAAGTCGAGTAGACTAATATATTGATGGAATGACTTCTCAAAGGTTGATCACACTGTGGGTAAGATTAATACCAGATTGAAAAAAATATTCATTAGTTTATTTTCAAATAAAGTCATTTAATTGACTTTTGGTATAAAATATAACCAGTAAGATTATTATTTGTTTATATTTTAATCTGATTGAATGAAATAAAGATAAAGAATAAAAGTAGAGAGAAAATATTTTTGATTATGTGACTGATTGATTATAGAAAGATTTTTTTCATTATAATTAAAAATTATTCTTTTATAACAAACAGATGTTAATAACTATTTAATAAATATCTAAAAGTTAGCTAATGTTATCTTATTAAATAAGTATTCACTTAATATAAGTAAATATTTAATTTTGTGGCGTGATTATAATCAATAAAAAACGCCCTTATTAAAAGTGCGTTTTTCTCTTGAGGTAAAATAGGTGAAATTTAAGCAGGGATGGGGACTTGTTTATTTTTAACAGAATGGAAACGACGTTTAAAATAAATAAGTCCATCGCCATCTTCACGTACTGAAATATTCTTAATTTCGGTCATATAAACAAAATGCGTACCGACTTGGCGTACATCATTAATATCACCTTCTAGGCAAGCGAGCGCATTTGTTAATACCGGCTGTTGTAATTGTCCGTTTTGCCATCCTGGTTGAGTAAAACGATCTGCCATCGCAAGCCCAGTCATTCCAGCGAAATGACAGGCCATTTCTTCCTGCTCATGATTCAAGATATTGATACTTAATTTTCCATTTTCTTGAAAAATGGTATTCATCTGACTTTTACTGTTGATGCAAACCATCACGGTAGGCGGATTATCCGTAACAGAACATACCGCTGTTGCCGTTAAGCCACAACATCCCGCATCGCCATTTGTTGCCACGATATTGACCGCAGCGCCTAAGCTTGCCATTGCATCCCGAAAAAGTGGGTTAGCCTGTTTTTCCTCAGACATTATTTACTCCTACTGCCAGACTTCTCGTCTGTGGGCGTCTTCACTTAAAATAATTATTAGTTAGATAACTAAAAGATCATCTAACTACTCCGCTAACAAAGTTGTAATGTTATTGCTGGTTGCTTTGTTGCGTTGTTTTAAAGCCGTAACGCTACCGCGCATGAACAAAGATAGCAATCTTTCTTTGTTACAACTTGTTAACTTTATCTCAGAAAACGGTGAGACAACCTTATCGCTAAGCATTATTATTCCTAATTTAAAGGTAGAATAATAGGCAAATTAGGCGACTTTTTGGGATTGATAAAGAGATAACACAAATTGCCAATTTATGAAAATTGCGTATAGCTCAAGATGTTGTGGAAGATAAAATTAACACTAAAAAAGAACATAGGTGATAAATTGCACAAAGGGAAGAAAATTGCAAAAATTGAGTCAACTTTATTTATTTGTTAATATGAATAATTGTAACAATTAGTCTATTCTTAGAATATAGTCATTTTATAAACCATAAGCAGCGGTACTTTTTCACTGTCTATATTGAGTGATAATTTGTCATTTCACCTATAACACCATATAAAGAGCTTCTTGATTATGCATGAATCATTAACTATCGCGCTATTACAAGCAAGGGAATCTGCGATGGGTTTTTTTCGACCTGTTCTTAAAGAGCATAATCTGACAGAACAGCAATGGCGGATCATTCGTGTACTTGCGGATAAACGTTCTATTGATTTCCACGAATTAGCGCAAAAATCGTGTATTCTTCGACCAAGTCTAACGGGTATTCTGATTAGAATGGAAAGAGACGAGTTAATTTGTCGTTTAAAACCAATAAGTGACCAACGTAAACTTTTTGTTTCACTTTCTGCTAATGGGCAAAGTTTATACGATAAAATTCAGCCTAAAATTGAAGAAGGCTATCAATTACTTGAGCAAAAATTTTCGACTGAAAAACTACAACGATTGTCTGGATTATTAAAAGAGTTGATTGCGCTTAACGTAGATGATGTTGAACAATCAGATAAATAAGTTATTTGATAAGAAAAAAGGAGATGCTATGGCATCTCCTTTTTGTTGCTATTATGCAGATAAAATTATTGCTTACCTAATACATGTAAGAAGTGAATGTGTTTTTCGTACTGATCAAGAATATCGTGAATGATTTGTTCTTTCGTCCAACCCATTACATCGTAATCTTGCCCACCTTCTTTTAAATGAATTTCAGCACGATAATATTTATGTTCTTCGTCTCTTTCTTCATCACTTAATCCGGCTAAAGCAAAGGCGGGTTGAGTATAAAAACGCAGGCGAACTTCATAGAAGAAATTCATGTCATCGCCTAAGTCGACTTCAAAACCAATTCGATCATCTTCTTCATTATGGATAATACATTGCGTTGCTTGCTTACTTAATTCAGCAGACACCATTTCCATTGAAGGTTGGATCACTTCATCCATAAAACGTTTTACATGGGAGCGTTTAGGAAAATAGGCAATATTTCTTAAACGGCGTTGCCAAGGGATCGGATTGCGACTTGCTGGTGGTGCAATGGTCGTTAGTTGTTGGCTATCACGTTTATATACATCTACTCGCAATGCTTTTATGAGTCCATAAATAGAAGCAAGCAGTACCATTGAGAAGGGAAGTGCACTTGCAATGGTGACTGTTTGTAGCGCAGTTAAACCGCCAGCTAACAATAAAGTAATTGCAGAAACGCCCATTAAGGCAGCCCAGAAAATACGTTGCCATACAGGCGTTTCGCTATCACCGCCAGAAGCTAAAGTATCAACAACCATAGCGCCCGAGTCTGCTGAGGTCACAAAGAAGACGACTACCATCAACATCGCAAAGAAGGATAAAACAGACGAGAATGGAAAATAATTTAAGAACTCAAATAAAGCCAATGACACATCTTGTTGTACGATATTGGCGAGGGCTTCTGCACCTTTATCTTTGATTAAATGGATCGCCGTGTTACCAAAAACGGTCATCCAAAGTAATGTGAAGCCGGCAGGAACAAACAGAACACCGACAACAAATTCACGAATAGTACGACCTCGAGAAATGCGGGCAATAAACATCCCTACAAATGGGGACCATGAAAGCCACCACCCCCAATAGAGCAGAGTCCATCCCCCTAACCAATCACTCGATTTCGGTTCGTATGCGTAAAGATTAAAGGTTTTACTGACAATTTCGGAGAGATATCCCCCCGTATTCTCAACGAATGATTTTAATATCAATACGGTTGGACCGAGAGTAATGACTAATAAAAGAAGAATAACCGCCAATCCTAAGTTAAGTTCAGATAAAAAGCGGATACCTTTCTCTAGCCCAGAAACAACGGAGATAGTTGCAAGTCCAGTGATCACAACAATTAATATGACTTGAATCGTTGGGTTAATCGGCACATTAAAGAGGTGATTTAAACCCGCATTAACCTGTAGAACACCAAAACCAAGAGACGTTGCGACACCAAATACGGTTCCCATAACAGCGAAAATATCAACAGCATGACCAATTGGGCCATGTATGCGATCACCAATAATTGGATAAAGTGCAGAGCGCAGTGTTAACGGTAAACCATGGCGATAAGAGAAGAAAGCTAAGATCAACGCGACAATGGCGTAAATTGCCCATGCATGTAATCCCCAGTGGAAAAAGGTTAATCGCATGGCTTCTTTTGCGGCTTCGATGGTTTGCGCTTCACCCGTCGGAGGCATGAGATAATGCATAACAGGTTCAGCAACACCAAAGAACATTAAGCCAATCCCCATTCCTGCTGAAAAGAGCATGGCAAACCAAGCAAAATAACTAAAGTGAGGGCGAGCATGATCTGGCCCTAACTTGATTTGACCAAAGCGGGAAAGTCCTAAGTAAGTCACACTCAGCAAAACCAATGCAACGGCTAGAATGTAGAACCAGCTCGCATTTGTGAAGAGGTTTTCCTGAAGATGACCTAATTTATCATTAGCTAACTCTGGAAATAATGCAGAGAAACCAACGACCAGTAAAATTAATAACGCTGATGTATAAAAAACGGGAGGATTAATTTTTATCCTAACTTTTTGAGGGGTTATATCGTTTTGTTGACTCATAGTTAACCTATTTTTTGTTATTTTCCTAGAAAGAGACTTTTCGCTACCCATGATCTGATTGTTTATGTCATCAGAAAAGAAAAGTTCATAAGAAAATTTGAATAAAACACCAAATTGGAGAGATGCTTTATAAAAGAACGGAAGTAAATTATTTTTTCCGCAAGATGAAGAAAAACACAATTAAATCAATTTATTAATAACCTTATATACTAGATAATTTCGCTCTTTAATAGGTTTCTCCTGTTGAAAAAAGGAGAACATGGTTACATTTTTTGCTTAACCGATCAACCCTTGTCTTTTTTTTATACAAAAAAAGCCAGTAGAAAATTACTGGCTCTTAATTCATCAAAAAAACTGAAATTAGATTATTTGTTTTCAGTTTTTAAATCATCAATTTTTTGTTTGGCTTGATCAGTTAATTGATCCGCTTTATCAAGTGCTTTGTTTTCAGTCTCTTGAGCTTGTTGTTTTACATCATCGCTGGTTTTTGATGCATCACCTTTTAGCTGTTCAATCTTGTTGTCTGCTTCTTGCATTAGATTATCAGCTGTTTTGCTTGCATCTTGCTTTAGCTCTGCGGCTTTTTCAGATAATTTATTACTTTCAGCTTCTAGGCTTTGCTTAATTTCTTCCGCTTTTGCAGCACTTGCATCTTTTAGCTCATCGGTTTTTTGTGAAATGCTCTCTTTTAGGGCATCTGTTTTTTCATCAGCTTGCGCTTTTAAGTCAGCCGCTTTTTGTTCAGCTTTATCTTTTAGTTCTTGAGCTTGTTGTGTTAATTCATCTGCTTTTGCCGATGCATCTTCTTTCAAGTCAGCAGCTTTATCTTTGGCTTGTTCCGTTAACTCATTCGCTTTATCTTGCGCTGTTTCAGTAACTTGAGTCGCTGTTTCTTTTGCCTTGTCAATACTATCATCGACTTTTTTAGATGAATCATCACAACCTGCTGTAATAGTAACAAGACCCGCTAGAACCAATGAAGTAAGTAGTTTTTTATTCATTTTTTTCTCCAAAATGTGTATTCAAAAACAATTCAGTGATATCCCGCGTAAGAACTAGAAAAGGCGAGAAGTTATTGCGTTAATTGTAAGAGGTTACAGCTAAACTATCGTAATAAGTATAGTGCGAGTCTTAAAATCAACAAACCTAAGTATATTAAGTGTATTTCCTTAGTCAAACGTCATGAAAACAAAATAAAAATAATTTAGATTTTTATCTAGGTGAGATTTTCTGCTTTATAATAAACAGGCAGAGATTATTGGAAATGTGAGATGCAAATGGAATATTACTTTCTGGTTATTATCAAATTTATTATTGGTTTTACTATCATACTAGCTCATATGAATTTATCAGGTAAAACACAACTCTCTCAATTGACACCTATTGATTTTATTGGCAATTTTGTGCTCGGTGGCATTATGGGTGGGGTGATTTATACCGATGCGATCCCGCTTTATCAATATATTATCGTCTTCCTAATTGGTGTCTGTTTTATCTCTTTGCTTAATTATATCAGTAAGCGATTCAATTTTTTCCGCGCTGTGACCATTGGCAATCCTATTCCTATTATAAAGAAGGGCGAGTTTATAATGGAAAACATCATGGAGAAAAAGAACAAAATAGACATTTTAAACATAACGTCTCGTCTTCATGCTCAGGGTATTCATTCGTTTCAAGAGGTCAATTACGCGCAAATTGAACCTGATGGACAAATTACGGTGGTATGTGATGGTGCAAAAATGCCGTCGATTATTGTCATGAAAGACGGTGTTATTCGAACATCAGAATTAGCGCAAATAGAAAAAGATGAAGCTTGGCTTCAAGAAGAGATGAAAAATCAGCATATTGATAAACCGGAAGAGATTTTCTTAGCTGAGTTTTGGGATGGAAAAGTCAATTTTATTTTACAAGATGGGAAGATAAAACGGACTACGCTATAGACCAATAACTAAAATATACGTCGATGAGTGAAGTATGATTTATAACAATGGCGACGTAATATCGCCAAGGTTATCTAGTGAATACGCATTCACATCTTAAATACCTCAAAATCAGAAGCCATTTCAGTATGGCTAAAGATTTGTTGGCTTTCATTGAGTAATTCAACACACTCTTCAGGAGAATAGCGACTACTGATATGTGTAATAATCAGCTTTTTGCTATTAGCCTCTTTAGCTAACTGTGCGGCTTGTACTGTTGTTGAGTGTCCTCGACTATTCGCTTGTTCTGCCATTTCATGTTTAAACGTCGCCTCATGAACAATAACATCTGCGTTATTAGCCAGCTTTAATGCATTTGGTGTAGGTTGTGTATCACCAAAAATGACAATACAACGGCCTTTTATTTCAGGACCAATATACTCTTTACCGTTAATAACTCTACTATCTGGCAATTGAATTGTTTTACCTTGTTTTAACTCTTGCAACCAAGGGCCAGCAGGAATGTTGTCAACTTTCAGTTTTTCGGCATCTAATTTACCTGGGCGGTTTTCTTCTTCCAAGCGATAACCAAAACACGGTACGGGATGAGAAAGTGCTTCACAGCTGACTTTGATACCTTCCTCTTCAAACAGAAAACCCGCTTCGTCAATTTCAACAATATTAATAGGGTAAGTTAAATAGGATTGGCTTAATGTCAGTGCCGTTTCTATAAAGGCTTTTATACCCTTAGGGCCATACACCGTTAAAAGTGTTTCCGTTCCACCCATTGAGCGACTACAAAGTAATCCCGGTAAACCAAAAATATGATCGCCATGTAAGTGGGTAATAAAAATTTTATTTAAACGCGGTAGTTTCACGCGGGTATGCAATATTTGATGTTGTGTTGCTTCACCACAATCAAACATCCACATGCTTTTTTGTTTATTTTGTAAATCGAGCACCATACTGGTGACATTGCGATCTTTAGAAGGAACGCCTGCGTTAGTGCCTAAAAAAGTGAGCTCCATAATGAAATATTATTCTCCATGTTGAATTTGTTCCCAACTTAAATTGAATTTCGCCAGATACTTACGTAGGCGATCGGCATCGTTGGGTTGTTTTTTATTTTGCCTTGATACTGCGAAAAGTTTTCTACCGGCTTCTGAGAGTGTTGATGATTGCTGGCATGTTTTGATAACGGTATTCAGTTGACTCAGATCGAAAAGATCAATATCCGTACTATTAAATAAGGTAGAAGAAACAACACCCCAATTTTGTTTTAAACGATTAATTTCTTCATCAACAAGAGGCAGGGTAATACGACCATTTTCGGCAAGTGTTGCCATTCGCGTTATACTAGCACTAAGTTCGCGGAAATTACCACGCCATAATGCCTGTTCAGATGTGGCAAATCGAATATAGTGTGATTTCGCATCAGCATTAAAACGGATCACCTTTTGGTAAAGCTTTGCAAAGTGATGCAATTCATAATCGATATTAGGCTCAATATCCTCTTTACGATCAGCTAAACCCGGTAGTGAAAAAGACCATAAGTTGATCCTTGCATAGAGATCTTCACGGAAAAATCCTTTTGCAATTTGCTTGTCCATATCACGATGTGTTCCTGCGATCAGTTGAAAATCACTTTGCACCTCAGTATCTGAGCCATAAGGATAAAAAGATTTCTCTTCTATCGCTTTAAGTAACATGGCTTGTTCATCAAGTCCTAATTCTGCAATTTCATCCAGAAATAAAATCCCTTTATCGGCTTCTCTAAGCAATCCTTGTCTGGTTTGTAATGCACCTGTAAATGCCCCTTTTACATGTCCAAATAAAGTGGACATGGCATTGTCACCACGCAAAGTGGCACAGTTAACAGCAATAAAACGACCTTTTACAAAATGGCGAGATTGTCGTAATTCATAAATACGTTGAGCAAGAAATGATTTCCCAGCTCCTGTGGGGCCTGTTAATAAAATAGGCGCAACGGAGCGTAATGCAACACGTTCAATTTGAGCAATTAAAGTATTAAAACGTTCATTACGTGTGGCAATCCCCGATTTCAAGAACGAGAGGGACTCATTATGGTAATGCTCAAATCGGCTCGTTAGTTTTGTATAACGGCTTAAATCGAGATCAATAACAGCATAACTTCCCGTGGCGGATTGTACTGTTTTGATACCTTCTTCATTTTCTCTTATTTTAGAAGAAGGAGAGGTTTGTAATAGTTTTGCGGGTAAGTAATGGGCTTCAGTCAGTAGAAACCAGCAAATCTGAGCAATGTGCGTACCTGTTGTGATATGTACATAATATTCTTCATTTTCAGTATCAAATGGATAACTCACTGCAAAATCAAGAAAGTGACTATAAACCTCTTCCAGATCCCAAGGATCACAAATATCCATTTCGTAAGGTAAGACTTCAGTGTCAGGGGAGATGGTATGGATATCTTCAGTGATTTTTGACGCTAACATAGAATCATTAGGTTGATGGATCATGACCAATCGACTAACGGGAAAGTCTTTTTGATGACAAATCGAAATCGTTGGGCGCCATGAGTTCCATCTTTTATGACTTTTACCCCGTTTATCTAATGTTGTGCCTAAAACACCAATCACCACTTTGCGTTTCATTAAGTTATTTCCACTTATTTTTTATCTATATTTATAAACATCTAGATAAAAAGATAAGTTTTTATCGTTTTTAATTCAACGGCTAAATATTTAAAAATTACGTTAAAGATATTTTTACAAATAAAAACAATGAATTAAAAATATTTTTTGCAGATTTGAAAAACTTGGCACGATATTGGCAATATTATTAGTGTCTTGAGCAGATTTTAAATCTGGTAGGCACATAAAGAACACGCTGTGGTGTTATCTAAATGTGTTCCTTCACATTGAGACTCTGTAGGTGAAGAGGGTTATTTTCAGGTTCGATTCCTGACACCAAAAACCATTACAAATCCAAATGTAAAATTAAATATAAAAAATCGTTGTGATAGCAGTACCGTCACCTTGCTTATCCACCAGCAACTACGCTGGATTGAAGGCAGAAGAAGAGACAAACAAAGTATCGTTCCTCTCTTTTTTTCCCTTCTATTTCGCCAAGTTTGTTCGTGGAGAGCAAGTCACGATAAAAAGTAATAAAAGAAGAAAACTTATAAAGAAGAGAGAAAAAGGAAGCCATGATGATAAGAACAACAATAAAAGTGAGACAAGGACAACTGGGGTTATTAAAGAAGGACGATGAGTATATTGAAGTCCTTAGTGCAGGTGAGCATAAATTTTTTGATCTTCGTCGCCAATTAAGTGTTGAGCTGGTGGAGTTAAACGGCCCTGCGATTGAAAAAGAGAAAGCCGAATTTTTACGCCAATATCATCCAGAATGGGTGAGTGAATATTGTTTTGATATTGTGCTATCAGATGAAGAGATTGGTTTACTCTATGAAAATGACTCACTCAAAGAGATCTTAGCACCGAGTACCCGTCGTCTTTATTGGAATTATTCACAACGCTCAATGGAAGTGTTGTCAGCAAATGAATTGGAAGTTTCGCCAGCGTTGGTGAAAAAATTGCAGTATCCAAAATTACGTAACCAAACGGTAAAAGGCAGTGAAGGTGTATTAAGTGTGGATATTCCAACATGGCATGCTGGTATTATCCGTGTTGATGGTGAAACTCAATCACTATTGCCACCCGGATTAAAAGGCTATTGGCGTTATCAGCACAAAGTGGATGTTGAAGTCGTTGATATGCGTTTACAAACACTCGATGTGAGTGGTCAAGAGATCTTAACAAAAGACAAAGTGACATTACGCATTAACTTGTCAGCAAACTGGCGTTATAGCGACGTGCTTTCAGCGTATCAATTACTGAGCTCACCGATCGAGTTCTTATATAAAGAGTTGCAGTTTGCGTTACGTGAAGCCGTAGGAACAAGAACATTGGACGAATTATTAGAGAATAAAACGCTCATTGACAGCTTAGTGAGTGAAAAAATCAGTGAAGTGACTAAAGGATATGGTGTGGAAGTGGCTTCATTAGGAGTAAAAGATATTGTTTTACCTGGCGAAATGAAAACGATTTTAGCGCAAGTGGTTGAGGCAGAAAAATCTGCTCAGGCTAATGTTATTCGTCGAAGAGAAGAGACATCCGCAACGCGTTCTTTATTAAATACGGCAAAAGTAATGGAAAATAATCCAGTAGCCTTACGATTAAAAGAGCTAGAAACCGTAGAACGTATTGCAGAGCGTATTGATAAGATTTCCGTTTATGGTGGTTTAGACCAAGTATTAAACGGATTAGTACAAATTAAAGGAGCACAGGCATGATATTGGATCATCAAATAGTAAAAGAAGCAGGAACGTCTGAAATCAAAATGTGGACAAATGGTGTACCTGTTGAAGCAGATGCTCTAAAGCAACTTATTAATACTGCCAAAATGCCTTTTATTTTTAAACATATGGCAGTAATGCCTGATGTTCACTTAGGAAAAGGTTCAACAATAGGGAGTGTTATTCCAACGAAAGGCGCGATTATTCCTGCTGCAGTGGGGGTGGATATTGGATGTGGAATGATTGCAGTGAAAACATCATTGCACGCAAATGATCTGCCAGATAATTTATTTGCCATAAGAACGGCAATAGAAAAAGCTGTACCTCATGGAAGAACAAGTTATCAGTCAGGGAATGATCGAGGTTCATGGAAGAGCCCACCTAAACTGGTTGATCAACATTGGCAACAACTTGAAGGGCGTTTTAAGGTTTTAACTGATAAGTACCCACGTTTACGAAATACGAATAACTATCGTCACCTTGGTACATTAGGAACAGGAAACCACTTTATCGAGTTGTGCCTTGATGAATCAGATAATGTTTGGGTGATGCTACATAGTGGATCTCGTGGTGTAGGAAATGCTATCGGTACATTATTTATCCAAATGGCACAAGAAGATATGAGAGAGCATATCGCTAACTTGCCAGATAAAAATTTAGCGTACTTAAAAGAAGGAACGCTTTTCTATGATGACTATATAGAAGCCGTAGAATGGGCACAGGATTTTGCCCGACATAACCGCGAAATTATGATGGAACGTGTGTTGGCTGCGTTATCAACACAAATAACTAAACCTTTTACGACACAGCAACAGGCGGTGAACTGCCACCATAACTATGTGCAAAAGGAAATGCACTTCGGTGAAGAAGTACTCGTGACTCGAAAAGGGGCGGTTTCAGCTCAAAAAGGTGAAATGGGGATCATTCCAGGCTCAATGGGCGCTAAAAGCTTTATTGTAAGAGGAAAAGGAAATGCCGACAGTTTCTGTTCATGTAGTCATGGTGCAGGACGTGTAATGAGCCGAACAGCAGCGAAAAAAGCCTTTAGTGTTGCAGACCAAATTCGAGCAACAGCGCATGTGGAATGTCGAAAAGATGAAGATGTGATTGATGAAATTCCAATGGCTTATAAGGATATTGATGCTGTGATGAAAGCGCAGTTATCACTTGTTGAGATTGTTCATACACTACGACAAGTTGTTTGTGTAAAAGGGTAATTGTGTTTTAAGGTCATTCATAACTATCCCCTAACGATCACGTTGGGGATAGTAAGATATGAAAGCGTGTGCATGGAATGCAAATGAATAAAATTTTTAATAATGGATATTTTCTTTTAAATAAAACCCTTATTTCTTGATTAAAAATCAAACAAAGAATGTTTAGTATTACTAATAAATAAAGATTGATATTAAATTTACCGCTCTCCAATAAGGATAATCAAAAAAAGAATATGCGTTTGATTTATTCTTTCGTTAGAAAACGATTATTAATAAATTATTAATGTCTTTAATCGTGATTATTTATTTAATATAAAACAATTCCTAATTTTCTTATTTATATTAAAATTAACTGTATTCTTATTGAAAAAATATAGCCTACTCTATTTAGGGTGTTAATTCTCAGAGAATATATTAATTAAATAAGTGTTGTTAATTTATTGATTCCCAAATGTGAACAAAACGTTTTGAATTACTTGCGGTATAGATAACGGTATGTGAAATATTACGATGTCCTAAGTAATCTTGAATTAAACGAGTATCTCTACCTAAATCAGCCAGTGCATAACCACATGCATGGCGTAACATATGAGGATGAGGAGCAATGGATACATTAGCTTTTTTACCTAAACGGCGAAGTAATCCATATACTTGCTGACGCGAAATTGGACCAGTTTTTTGGGATAAAAAGACCCATTCTGAGTCATATTCTCTCCATGTTTCCCTTTTTTTCAACCAGTTAACTAACGCTTCATATTCTTCTTCAATAATTGGTTGTGTTGTTGATAAACCGCCTTTTAAGCGCCTGACATAGAGTATTCGACTTTCTAAATCAATATCGCTTAAAGTTAAATTACATAGTTCACTTACGCGAAATCCATGTAAAAAACACATTAAAAACATACAGTAATCTCTTTCTGGATAACGTCCTTCCTTTGCTTGCTTCAAAATAGAATTGATCTCAAAACGTGTAAGAAACTTGCGCTGCTTCATTTTCATAACCTTTTCAATGAGATAACAAGGAACAAAAGTCAATTGATGCACCACTATAACAAGTAATATGCATCAATAAAGAGTTGTGTTTTTTTTATGCTTGCACTTTTACTTGTTCATTTTAAACAAGTTTATTGAAAGTTTATTTATTTTTAGAAAATGAAAGTGATTGATTGAAAAAGCGAAAAATGAGTATAGATGGGAATTTGGCTTTCTTTATAGAAATAAACAGAATACACCAAATTGTTTACTATTATTCTCTGGCTTATCACTTAAGTCAAATTTAATATTCATCACTTATCTTCATTTATTTAACATATTGATATTTATCATTATTTTAAAATTCAAACACTATTGGTTACTTTGTTTAAAATCCAGAAATAAATTTTTTTACTTTTTTCACAAATTATAGTAATTGCACTTAGAATAATAAACTCTTTTTCTGATATTTAAAGTTTGATTATCTAAATGCGTTTGATTTCGAGATGAAAATTTTTAACAAAACAATTTGGTGTATTTTGTTTTGTTTCTAACGATATTTGAATTCGTTTTGGACGGGCACAAATATACCAAAATTCAAAAACTCAATAAATGAGTCATTCAATTAGGAATAATTCAATCCTAATGAATTTATTATTTTTAATGTCTTCGTCCTTTATATTTTAGGAAACAAAAAGATGAAATTAAATAAATTAGCGTTAGTTCTTGGCTTAGGTTTATCTGTTGCTGCGGGTTCTGCATTTGCTGCTGATCAAGGTCACGGTACAGTTAAGTTTGTTGGTTCAATTATTGATGCACCTTGTTCTATTCATCCTGATTCAGAAAATCAAACTGTTCCATTAGGTCAAATTTCTACTGCTTCATTAAAAGATGGTGGTCGTAGTAATTCTCGTGATTTTAAAATTACTTTAGAGAATTGCACAACAGAAACTTATAAAACTGTTCAAACAACCTTCACTGGTTCTGAAGATGCAGACATCTTAGCAGGTTCTTTAGGTATTGAAGGTATCGCTAAAAATGCAGCTGTTGTTATCACCGATGCTGGTGGTAAACAAATCAAATTAGGTACACCAAGTGCAGCTCAAACATTACGTGATGGTAATAACGATCTGAACTTTGCTGCTTACTTACAAGGTTCTTCTGCAGAAGCCGCTGTTCCTGGTGACTTCACTGCAATCGCAACTTTCGCACTGACTTATCAGTAAGAAAAAATAAGTTCTGTACAAGGATGTACAGAGCTTTATTTCCTGTGTCTATTTTTAACGATTTTTTTCTTACGGAGAAAAATATGAATCGCAAGATGACACCACTATGGCTATGCCTTATTGCCAGCTTACTGATGACAACAGCAGAAGCGAGTGATGTAAAACAAGATAAAAATATGCATCAGCGATTTGGGGTACTTAATCTTTCAGGCTCAATCTTAGAACCCTCTTGCACGATTGCAGCAGGAAGTGGTGAACAAGTTATTCCACTGACAACGGTTTCTATTCCAATGCTAGTGACTGAAGGGCAAGGACCTATTGAGTATTTTTCTATCAGATTAACGGAATGTACGCTAATTGAACAAAAAGGTCAGGAAGCGGACAACCCTCGTTTTATTGCAACGTTTGAAGGTCCCTCTAACGATAATGGCAATTTTGCACTTTCTGGTGAAGCGAGAGGTGCGTCATTAGCGATAGCTGATCGTTATGGTAGGCGAGCCATTCCGGGTAAGCCATTACCCCCTGTTGGTATTGACTCCAAATCAATGGCGTTACTTTACCAAGCGCGAATAGTCAAAAATAACGAAATACCCAAAGCTGGAAATTACCGAACGACGCTGCGATTTAAGCTGGAATACTATTAAATGGATCGGGTTGGATAACTTATGGTTAGAACATTCAAAACCGTTGGTTTAGGGACGGAAAAAAAGAAAAAACAACATACTATTCGGCCTGTTGCTGTACTGATCTATTTAATTCTTACTGGCGCTTCCAGTATTTCAAGTTCAGCTTTAGCAAATAGTGATATTGAATTTAATGCCGATATTTTGGATCTAAAAGATAAGCAAAATATCGACTTATCCGATTTCTCGCGTGCGGGCTATATTATGCCTGGGCGATATGAGTTTGTTGTTCGTGTGAATAATAATGAACTCCCTGACCTCTATAACATTAGCTATGTTGTACCCGCCAATGATCCTAAAGGTAGCGAGGCATGCTTGCCACCAGAATTGATCCATCAAATAGGACTCAAACCTGAATGGGCTGAAAAAGTTAAATATCAAGATAATGGAAGCTGTCTTGATATCTCTTCTATTCCCGGAATGACGGTAAATGCAAGTCTGGGAAATGGCAATCTTATTCTTACTATTCCTCAAGCGTATCTTGAATATTCAGCGCCTAATTGGGACCCACCTTCTCGTTGGGATCACGGTATTTCAGGCGTGCTTTTTGACTATAACGTCAATGCTAACGTGACCGATCCTGCTAAAGGAAAACAGCGCCAACAAGTTACAGGTTTAGGAACCGTGGGAGCAAACCTTGGTGTTTGGCGTTTTCGTGCCGATTGGCAAGCAAGTTATCAGCATACAACAGGTATTCCCGATAGCACTGAAAATAGTTGGAAATGGAATCAGCTTTATCTTTATAGAGCAATCACGCAATTAGGTGCTCGCCTTGTGATGGGGGAGACTTACTCACGTTCTGACATTTTCGATAACTTCCGTTTTACTGGGATTAACTTGTCTACAGATGACAATATGCTGCCACCTAATTTAAGGGGATATGCCCCTGAAGTAACGGGTGTGGCAAAAACGAATGCGAAAGTGACGATTAGCCAGCAAGGTCGCGTGATCTATGAAACGCAAGTTGCTCCAGGTCCGTTCCGTATTCAAGACATCAATGATGCAGTGAGTGGTAAATTAGATGTACGTGTTGAAGAGCAAGATGGATCTGTTCAAGAATTCCAAATGGATACGGCAAGTATTCCTTATTTAACACGCCCTGGTCGAGTGCAATATAAGTTATCTGCGGGGCAACCGTCAGATATGAGCCGTAATACAGAAGGCCCTATTTTTGGTATGGGAGAATTCTCATGGGGGATCAGTAACGGTTGGTCACTTTATGGGGGATCATTAGTATCGGGTGATTATAACTCAGTTTCGGCAGGTATTGGTCGTGACCTTATGGCACTGGGGGCTATCTCTTTTGATGCGACACATTCTTGGGCAAAAATTCCAAGTGATAACAAGCGTTATCACGGTGGCTCTTACCGCTTAAGTTACTCAAAACGTTTTGAACAAATCAATAGCCAAGTGACATTCGCAGGCTATCGATTCTCTGAACGTGACTTTATGAGTATGAACCAATACTTAGATCGTCGTTATCGTGGTGGTGAAGAAGATAACAATAAAGAGCTTTATACCATTATGTTTAGTAAGCAGTTCCCTGAGTGGGGATTAAGTGCCTACTTAAACTATAGTCATCAGACTTATTGGAATAAACCTAATAATGATAACTATAACTTGTCATTAGCCAAAACGATGGATATTGGTCGCTTTAAAAATATCAACCTCAGTCTGTCGGCGTTTCGCAATAAATTTAATGGCACCAATGATAATGGCGTTTATATGAATGTCAGTATGCCTTGGAGCGATCGCGCAACCATTAGCTACAACACTGTGATTAATAAACACGGCAATTCACATAATGTCAGTTATTACGATCGTATTGATGACAATAGTAGCTATCGTGTTGGTGCGGGTTTAAGCAGTAACGGTAAACCATCCGCAGATGCCTATCTTATGCATTACGCTGATGCGGCATTGGTCACAGCGAGTGCAAGCCATATTAATGGTGAATACACATCAGCCACATTATCACTACAAGGTGGGGCAACATTAACACCAAAAGGTGGTGCATTACACCGTACAAGTCGTACTGGTAGTACTCGTTTACTTGTTGATACAGATGGTGTTTCAGATGTACCCGTGAAAAGTATTGGCGCGATTACGCGTACCAATGTTTTTGGTAAAGCTGTATTGCCTGATATCAATGATTATTACCGCAGTAGTGCCAGCATCGACCTTGATCAGATGCCAGATAACGCTGAAGCATTACGCTCAATTCAACAACTCACCCTTACGGAAGGCGCAATAGGCTACCGCCACTTTGATGTGGTATCGGGACAAAAAGCGATGGCTGTCATTCGATTACAAGATGGCACTTATCCTCCATTTGGTGCCAGTGTCACAACCGAAAAAGGTCGTGAGCTCGGTATTGTTAATGATGGTGGGAATGTCTATCTGACGGGAATTAACAGTGATGATCTATTGAGTGTTCGTTGGAATGGTCAAGATCAGTGCAAAGTCCGTATTCCAACATTAGTTGAAGGATTATTTATGTCTTCATTATTACTGACTTGTAGTGATGGTGAAGCAACATCGTCAACAATCAATCAAAGAACAGAGCCCTTGCCTCAACCTAAACTGATTACGCAATAAGGTTAGGAAAGAAGGGAAAAGATAAAAATAATTTCAGACAAAAAGAGTAATTCAAAATGATGTTATCAAAGCGCTTATTCATTGTAACAACCACTTTATTGACTGGAATGGTCTTTACTAGTCAAGCCCTTGCTGCGATTGCTTTAGATAGAACGCGTGTCATTTTTAATGGTGCCGATAAATCGATTAGCTTAAATGTCAGTAATCAAAACAAAGAGCTGCCTTACTTAGCTCAGGGCTGGATGGAAAATGAAAATGGAGAACGTATTGACAGCCCATTATTAGTATTACCGCCGATTCAGCGTATAGAGCCGGGCGATAAAAGCCAAGTAAAAGTACAGTCATTACCGGATATTGCCAAATTACCACAAGATAGAGAAAGCGTTTTCTATTTTAACTTGCGTGAAATTCCACCTCGTAGTGATAAACCCAATGTGTTGCAAATTGCATTACAAACAAGAATTAAGTTGTTTTATCGCCCAGCATCGATTTATGCCACACAAACGGATCTCACTCATCCTTGGCAGGAAAAAATTACCTTAATAAAGAAAGGTGATCGTTATGAAGTGAATAACCCAACACCTTATTACGTGACATTAGTGGATGGGTTAACCGGGTTACAAGGAAAAAGCCTTGATGGTTTTGAACCGATCATGATTGCCCCTAAAAGTACAGGAACGATAAATCTGCATGCTTCCGCGTTTGGGGCATCACCAGTACTCAGTTACATCAATGATTACGGTGGACGTCCACAGATGAAATTCACCTGTAATGGCAATGAATGCAAAGTCACAGAAACATCAGCAGGAAACTAAATAGGTCTATTTTATGAAAATGGAACAGCGGTTTAGCCCAAGCAAAGCAGTGTTGATTCTTATTTTGGCAACGTTTACTGGAGGCCTAAGTTTTACTGCTGTTGCGAATTTACCCGCCAGAGCGGTGAAAGATGTTATTCCCGGCATCGTTTATATCAATATTACAGGCAATGTCATTGCACCACCACCTTGCTTAATTAATGACGGCAAAATGATTGAAGTTAATTTTGGTGAGGTAATGAGTACACGTATTGATGGTGTTCGTTATAAAGAGCCTATTCACTACACCGCGACTTGCCAAAAAATGCCAACCAATGCCATGAAAGTTTATGTGACGGGTAGCGCAACTGGATTTGATTCAAATGCGCTACAAACAAACATTACGGGATTGGGCGTGCGTATTCTGTATCAGGGAAACTTATTAGATTTAGGTAAGGCGGTGAATTTTACCTATCCCAACTTACCTGAATTAGAAGCTATTCCGGTTCGTGATCAGAATGAAGCCTTAGTGGGTGGTGATTTTGTCGCAAGTGGCACACTGCATGTGGATTATCAGTAAGAGGTCAGAAGATGAATAAATTAAAGTACATGTGTCTGATTGCATTACTGAATTCTTATTCTGTCATGAGTGCAGACGCACCTAATATGAAATTATTTGGCACCTTATTAGTGCCACCCCCTTGTGTCATTAGCAATAACGAACTGATTGATGTCTATTTTGGGCACAACGTGGGTATTCATAAAGTAGATGGCATTAACTATACCGAATCGGTGAATTACCGACTGGTTTGTGATCCAAATTTAAAAGGTTGGGATTTAGGGCTTTCTATTATTGGTCCTAAAACACAGTTTGATGAAGCTGCGCTACAAACCAATATTCCAGATCTAGGTATTCATCTTACGCAAGATGGTAAGCCTTTTAAATTAAACGAACGCATTGCGATATCACCGGATAATCCCCCCGTGATCCAAGCGGTGCCCGTTAAAAGACCCGGTAGCACTTTACCTGAAGGTGCATTTGAAGTTTCAGCAACACTGCTTGCTGAATACCAATAGGAGCGTATTGATGAATATTAAAAGATTATCGATCCCGTTCATATTGGGGCTAGCCACATTTACCGGATTAACATCAACCGCTTTCTCAGCACCGGACAATATGCGTTTTCACGGCATATTAGTTGACGAGCCCTGCACCATAAAGCCCGGTGACGAAACCGTTGAGCTAGATTTTGGCAATATTCCGGACAAGAACCTTTATGCGTATCAAAGAACACCAAGCAAGTTGTTTCAAATACGTTTGTCTGAATGTGATTTAACGATTGGTAAAAGCGTCAAGATCACCTTTAAAGGTGATGAAAATCAAGCTATGGCAGGACAAGGTTTTCTAGCGATTAGCCCAAGCAGCCAAGCCGCGGGTATTGCAGTTGGACTGGAATCTGAAAATGGAAATGCGCTACCTGTTAATAAAGAAACAGACAAAATGTCATTAAATGCGGATGACACGATTTTAAATTTTTATGCCTTTATTCAAGGGGAGCCAGATGCGATTGCTAATCAATCCATTAAACGCGGCCCATTTAGTGCAATAGCCACATTCCATTTGAATTATGACTAATTATTAGGGTTGAGGTTTTATATGTCCATATTAAAGCGATTTCCGGCTTTATGTATTGCAATCGGTTTGCTGTTTTCGGCACCGGCAATGGCATCTATCTTTTCTTACATTACACATTCTGAAGGTGAGCCTGCTCACGCCACTTACACCTATGTTATTCAGCGTTGGGACCCTGAAGAACCTTATACTCCTAACCCTTGTTATGGCTGGAGTCAATGCTGGATAACTATAAACCATAAGCATGATGCTAATGGTTCCCCAGGTTCGGCGGTAAGAAGTATTGTTCGTGTTGAAAAAGAACGCTATTTAGCAGGCGTTCGTGATGCGGTAATGCGTGTTGAAAGCTTTCCGATACAAGGAACGGCAAGACACGATGGTGATCCACTTACCTCAAACCAAGAATGTGTTGGATTATTTTATGAATCCAAGGCAGGAGGTTGGTCTCCGAATGGACGTTTATTACCGGGATCATTATGTGGTATTGCACCACCACCTGTTGGTGCCTGCAAAATAACAGAAGGAGCAGTAAACCTCAATTATGGTGATATTGATGAAGTCAGTTTAGAAAATGCGGCTCGTGCTCAAAATATTAATGTGACTTGTAACTTGGCAATGAAAGTTTTGGTTATTGCATCAGGCTCAGACAGTGGTCGCGTACCATTACGACCTGATAATAGTCTTTATGCTGATTTATTTCTCGATGGTTATCCTGGTGAAAAAGGGTCTGTAATTGATGTTCCTAAAAATGGAAGTATACCTGTAGAGGTTAAATCAATTTTACACACCAATGGTCGTGTTGCACCGGGCTACTTCTCTGGTTCTGGCTCAATTATTTTAACGATGCCTTAATCATGATAATAGGTGGATATATGATGAATTACGATTTTACAGATATTGATGTTAATGCGTTAGTTGGAAAACGAATTCAGAAAAAGCGTAAAGAATTAGGTTACACCGGTATGCAAATTGCTGAAAAAATTGGTGTAAGCCAACAGCAATTTTCTCGATATGAGCGCGGTATGAATAAGATTGATTTAAGCTATCTTGTTTTATTAGCCAATTATCTAAATACACCTATTTATTGGTTTTTTGAAGACTGTTTTATACCAAAATCCTCATCAGAAAATCAGCGTAACGATAAACGAAGTAACATCATTGCAGAAACGATGCCTGATGTTTTTTTATACTAACGCATATCGCTAAAGGACACTCAAACTTAGTGTTTTACAGCGTATGCTTTTTCTTTGATTGATTACCAAATTGGTAAGGCAGGGGATACCCTGCCCTTTTTTTATCCTAAAAAAACACTAAGTGCTGTTAGTCAAACGTGAGTTATTGGTCGCGTAGTCAGGAAAAAAGAGAAGATATCAATGATCAATTATTACTCTCTTATAAGAAAAAACAGGGGGCATAAATGTAAAATTATCATTTTATGATGATAATAATTATCTAAAAAAGGCATTTTTCTGGAAGGAGGGGATCGGAATACTCTTAAAGCGAGTATTTTAAAAAAATCGACTTCGATTCGGTTAAACATATCTTTTTTTTATTGCATCATGAAAAAGATAAATAAAGCTAACTGAATTTATTAAATAAAGATACTCCAATAACGATGCTCTCATTAAGATGGTGTTAGCCTAATAATTAAATAATACTAATGTGATCCTCTATTTTTATTTAAATTATTAACTCATTATCATTTAGTCTATAAAAGATAATTTCCAATATATATCTAAAAACTTACTTCTTTAAGTTAATTAACTATTCGAAAATAAGTTAAATCTATTCAGATAATATAAAACTATTCCTAATTTATCGTAAAGATAAAAAAACGCCAATATTCTTATTGAAAAAGATTTGATAATTAAAAAACAAGTAATAACGACTAATATGTATACGCATTATCCGAGTAATGTTAAATTGATATGTGCACAATGTAAATAAAATGTATTTTATCGTGTTTCTATTTGGATAAAAATATGTAGATCCAATGAAAGAGCAATAATATGAATAAGCTAATAATGAAATTAGTAGCAATACGTAAAATAGTCAATAATCCAGTAAATAAATAATTTAATTTTTTGAAGTAGATCTTAATAAATACATTAAAAATTTTACCCAAAAAAAGCGTAATTATTCTCAATCAAATGATTAAAAATTTAGGTTTTTTTGAGAAAAAAATAGTCATTACTCTAATTTCTTTTTTGAATTATCAGTTAGTTAACTTATGAGTGTGTTCTTAATCAAAAAATGCAAATTGTACAAAAAACTCACTTTCTGACCTTAATTTCCTAAGTATAAACACTTAACCTCAAGTGTTAAATTATTATCAAAACACTCTATTTTTGATTGTCTTTTTTATATAATCCATTACAAATCAATTGGTTATGCTTTTTATACTCTTTTTATGTTATTTATTGTAAATAATAGTAATTATAAATAATGTAACTATATGTTTATTTATAAAATACAACGACTTATGTCTATTCTTGGTTTTATTCTTAATGTTTTAATCTATTTAAGATTGTCATTAAAGGATTGGATTAGTGTGTTTTCTACGCGGTAGTAAATAATGATAATAAATAAATTAACAAACTCATTATTTTGATCTATTTATAAATCAATGTGTTAAAGCTGATTTGTTATAATATGTAAAATTTTAGTTATTTTGAGTTAAAATAAATAAATAGGAAAATGTTATTTAATTTACTATTACTCCTATTCATAAAAAGACAGTTAGATCTTTTCACTTTAAATTTTGAGATAGTAGAATTTAAGTCTCATTTCACTCTTTTTAAGAGTGAGTATTTAGTTTTAAATTCCATTTTAGCTATTTTCAAAAAGTAATATTTTGTATGAAAATGTAAAAAATACACCTAATATCAGTAAATTAATAAAAATAGACTTAATGAATTTGGGGTGGTTTGACTTAAATAAAACCGGAGAGAATAATATATCCAACTTGATACGGTTCCTTTATCTAATTTCATAATTAAATATGAAATTGGCTGGATGAATTTTATCAAAATATAGAAACTCTATTTAGTGTGTCATTCATTTAAGCAATTTGCTTATATTGAATTTTATTATTTTAAATATCTTCGTTCTTATATTTTCAGGAAACATAAAGATGAAATTAAATAAATTAGGTTTAGTTTTAGGTTTAGGCTTAACTGTTGCTGCTGGTTCTGCATTCGCTGCTGATCAAGGTCATGGTACTGTAGAATTTTGGGGTTCAATCATCGATGCTCCATGTTCAATCGATCCTAACTCAGGTGACCAACGTGTTCCACTAGGACAAGTTTCAGCAAATGCACTGAAAGATGGTGGCCGTAGCGTATCTAATACTTTCAAAATCAAATTATTACAATGCTCTACTGAAACTTATAAAACAGTTCAAACTACCTTCACTGGTGCTGAAGCAGCCGCTATTCTGCCAGGTTCTTTAGGCATCGAAGGTTTAGCGAAAAACGCAGCAGTTGTTATTACTGATGCAGGTGGTACACAAATTAAATTAGGTGAACCAACAAAAGCTCAAACTATTCGTGACGGTTCAAATGATCTGAACTTTGCTGCTTACTTACAAGGTTCTTCAACAGATGCAGCTGTACCTGGTGACTTTACTGCGATCGCAACTTTCGCATTAACTTACCAATAATAGATCTTCTGTTTTTAAGCCCTGTATAAGGATGTATAGGGCTTCATTTTTAGCTTTATTTTATGGTTTACCTTATGGAGTAGAAAACAATGAATCGCAAAATAGTGCCACTATTATTACTTGTTGCAACGGGATTATTTGTTAAACCTGTAATGGCAGTGACAGACATAAAACAAGATGTAAAATCACATCAGCGATTCGGCGTGGTTAGTCTACAAGGTTCTATATTAGAGCCAACATGTACTATCTCGGCTGGAAGTCGAGAGCAAGTTATCTCTTTAAGTACCGTGTCTATTCCGACCTTAGCTATAGATGGTCAAGGACCTATTGAATACTTTTCTATTCGATTAACAGAATGTTCCCTTGTTGACGAAAAAGGCACGCAAGCTGAACGTCCTCGTTTTATTGCTACATTTGAAGGCCCCGCACAGAACGGATTATTCCAACTTTTCGGCGATGCGAAAGGTGCTTCGTTAGCTATTGCTGACCGTTACGGAAGATTGGCAACACCAGGGAAACCTTTACCTCCTGTGGATATCGATACCAAATCGTTGTCTTTGTTGTATCAAGCAAGACTGGTTAAAAATAACGACATCCCACGAGCAGGTAATTATCAGGCAACCCTGCGTTTTAAACTTGAATATTATTAAATGGATTGGTTGGATTATTTATGGCTAAATCATTCAAAACTGCTTCAAGAAAAGCAGAAAAAAAGAGTAATCAGCATACAATTCGACCTGTTGCAGCACTGATCTATTTAATTATTGCTGGTATGGCGAGCGCCTCTAGTGCGGCATTTGCAGCCGGTGATATCGAGTTTAACTCTGATATTCTTGATCTTAAAGATAAACAAAATATTGATTTATCTGACTTCTCTCGTGCTGGTTATATTATGCCAGGTAAGTATGAATTTATTGTTAAAGTGAACAATAATGAATTACCTGACCTTTATACCATTAATTATATTGTTCCCGAAAATGATCCCAAAGCGAGTGTTCCTTGTATTCCTCGCGAATTAGTCAATCAATTTACATTGAAACCTGAGTGGCTCAAAGCGGTAACTTGGAAAGATGGCGATGCCTGTCTTGATGAGTCATCAATACCGGGTATGACAACAAGTACTAACTTAGGTGCAGGTAGTTTTATTGTGACTATTCCTCAAGCCTATGTTGAGTATGCTACTGAAGATTGGGACCCACCTTCTCGTTGGGATGAGGGGATTTCAGGACTTATTTTTGACTATAACCTGAATGCTAATGTGACCGATCCCGCTAATGGTAAACAAAGACAACAAGTTACGGGTAGCGGTACAGCGGGTGCTAACTTAGGTGTTTGGCGTTTTCGTGCTGATTGGCAAGCCAATTATCAACACACAACCGGTGTAAATGGTAGTACTGAGAATAATTGGGATTGGAGTCAATATTACCTTTATCGAGCAATAACCCAATGGGGTGCTCGCCTTGTGATGGGTGAGACTTATTCACGCTCTGATATTTTTGATAACTTCCGTTTTACTGGTATCAGTTTATTAACGGATGATCAGATGTTGCCTCCTAATTTAAGAGGTTATGCACCTGAAGTAACCGGTATTGCAAAATCGAATGCGAAAGTGACGATTAGTCAGCAAGGTCGTGTGATCTATGAAACTCAGGTCGCACCGGGTCCATTCCGTATTCAAAATCTTAATGATGCAGTCAGTGGTAAGCTGGATGTTCGTGTTGAAGAGCAAGATGGTTCTGTACAAGAATACCAAATGGATACGGCAAGTATCCCTTACTTAACACGCCCAGGTCGAGTGCAATATAAAATATCAGCAGGTAAACCTTCTGATATGGATCATAAAACTGAAGGGCCCGTGTTTGCAATGGGTGAGTTTTCATGGGGGGTCACAAATGGTTGGTCACTCTATGGCGGTTCATTAGTTGCGGGAGATTATAATTCTGTTTCTTTAGGTATTGGTCGTGACCTAATGGTATTAGGGGCAATATCCTTTGATGCAACACATTCATGGGCAAAAATTCCTAATGATGATAAGCGCTATCATGGTGGCTCTTATCGAGTGAGCTACTCTAAACGTTTTGAGGCTATTAATGGTCAGGTGACTTTCGCAGGTTACCGCTTCTCTGAACGTGACTTTATGAGTATGGATCAATATTTAGATCGTCGTTATCGTGATAACAACCGTGATAATAATAAAGAGCTTTATACCATAACATTAAGTAAGCAATTCCCAGATTTGGGCTTGAGTGCTTATCTTAACTATAACCATCAAACTTATTGGAATAAGCCTAATAACGATTATTACAACTTATCTTTATCTAAGTTTATGGATATTGGTAGCTTTAAAAATATCAATATCAATTTATCGGCTTACCGCAATAAATTTAATGGTGAGAATGATGATGGTGTTTATCTAAACGTCAGTATGCCTTGGAGTGATAAAGCCACAATTAGTTATAACACAGTCATTAATAAGAATGGTAACTCTCATAATGTGAGCTATTTTGACCGCCTCGATGACAATAATAACTATCGCTTAGGTGCAGGTTTAAGTAGCCGTGGTCGTCCTTCTGCCGATGCTTATTATACGCGTTATGGTGATACAGCATTGGTAACAGCAAGTGCGAGTCATATTCAAGGTGAAAATACTTCAGCATCACTTTCGCTACAAGGCGGTGCAACGTTAACACCTAAAGGCGGAGCATTCCATCGTACTGCAATGCCAGGGGCTGCGCGTCTATTGGTCGATACTAATGGGGTGGCGGATGTACCAATTAGAAGCTTAGGGGCTGTGAGCCATACTAACTATTTTGGTAAAGCAGTACTTCCAGATATCAATAATTACTATCGGAGTAGTGCAACAATTGATTTAGATAAATTACCTGATGATGTTGATGCGGTGCGTTCAATTCAACAATTAACCCTGACCGAAGGGGCGATAGGTTACCGTGAGTTTGACGTTATTTCAGGACAAAAAGCGATGGCGATTGTCCGCTTGAAAGACGGAAGTTATCCACCATTTGGCGCTAGCATTACCACAGAAAAAGGACGAGAACTGGGCATCGTGAATGATAGCGGTAATGTTTATTTAAGTGGAATAAACTCTGGTGAGATTTTAGATGTACGTTGGAGTGGTAAAAAACAGTGTGAAGTACAAGTGCCTCAATTAGATGAAGGTATCTTTATTTCTTCGCTATTATTAACGTGTGGGGACACTCCATCAATCTCTTATTCAGCACAAGAGAGAACTGAATCACCATCTCAGCCACAATTAGTCAAAACTGAAGGTTGAGAAGGGAAAAATTAAACGATTTTATAAACAAAAGAGTAATTAAAGATGATGTTATTAAAGCGCTCATTCATTGTAGCAACCACATTATTAACGGGTATGGTGTTTACTCAACAAGCTATTGCTGCGATTGCATTGGATAGAACTCGTATCATTTTTAATGGAGCTGATAAATCAATTAGCCTGAATGTCAGTAATCAAAATAAAGATCTGCCTTATTTAGCACAAGGTTGGATGGAAGATGTCAATGGGCAAAAAGTGGAAAGTCCATTAATCGTTCTGCCACCTATTCAGCGAATTGAACCAGGTGATAAAAGCCAGATAAAAATACAAGGATTACCTGATGTCGCTAAATTACCTCAAGATAGGGAAAGTGTGTTCTATTTTAACTTACGTGAAATTCCACCACGTAGTGATAAACCCAATGTATTGCAAATTGCATTACAAACACGGATTAAATTGTTTTATCGACCAGCTGCGATTTATGCAACACAAACAGATTTAACAAATCCGTGGCAGGAAAAAATTACCCTGACGAAAAAAGGGGATATCTATCAGGTTAATAATCCAACCCCTTACTTTGTGACAATTGTTGATGGCTTAACAGGATTAAAAGGTGAAAGTATTACTGGGTTTACGCCTTTAATGGTCGATCCAAAAAGTAGTGCGGATCTTAATTTGAAAGCCTCGACACTTGGTGCTTCACCCGTATTAAGTTATATCAACGATTACGGTGGACGCCCTCGTTTGAAATTTAGCTGTAATGGCAATGAGTGCAAGGTTGTAGAAACAGCAATCGGAAATTAATAGGTTTATTTATGGATATGGAACAGCGGTTTAACACAAGCAAAGCAGTGTTGATTTTATTAATGACAACATTTACTGGTGTCCTGAGTTCAGCTGCTGTTGCAAATACACCACCTACAGCGAGAGCGGGTAGCGCTATACCTGGGATTGTATATGTCTATATCACGGGTAATGTTATCGCTCCACCTCCTTGTGTCATCAATGGGGGAAAAACGATTGAGGTTGATTTTGGTGAAGTCATGAGTACGCGTATTGATGGTGTTAATTACAAAAAGCCTATTACTTATAGTGCTGAATGTAGAAAAATGCCAACAAATACAATGAAAGTCTCTATTTCTGGAAATGGTACGGGGTTTGATTCAAATGCCTTGACCACAAACATTACAGGATTAGGGGTACGTCTTCTTTACCAAAATAAATTATTGAGATTGGGGCAAGAAGTGAATTTCACTTATCCTAACTTCCCTCAATTTGAGGCAATTCCTGTTCGTGATTACTCTGCATCATTAACTGGGGGTGATTTTTACGCTACGGCAACGCTTCGAGTAGAATATCAGTAAGGAGTCAGTACATGCTTATTAATTTAAAAAAGGTTTGTCTGACAACATTACTCGTCATGTCGCCTTTATTTGTCAGTGCGGATGAACCGAATATGAAATTATTTGGAACATTATTAATTCCGCCTCCTTGTGTAATCGAAAATAATAATTTAATTGAAGTTTATTTTGGTCATAACGTTGGTATTCATAGAGTTGATGGGATTAATTACACCCAACCCGTGAATTACCGATTAAAGTGCGATCCCAATATTAAAGGTTGGGATCTGGGGCTTTCTATTATTGGTCCTAAAAGTCAGTTTGATGATGCTGGATTGCAAACCAATATTACGGATTTAGCTATTCATATGACTCGAAACGGTGAGCCTTTTATCTTAAATGAGCGCTTTGTTATCTCACCAGATAAACCCCCTATTATTCAAGCTGTTCCGGTAAAAAAACCGGGAAGTACCTTAGTAGAAGGTCCATTTGAAGTAACAGCAACATTGCTCGCAGAATATCAATAGGAGTGTGAAAATGAAGCTTAAAACATTACCGCTTCCTGTTATTTGCGGGCTTACGCTTCTAATAGGAATATTTTCAGCCGCTAATGCAGCACCGAATAATATGCGACTTTATGGCACATTAGTTGATGAACCTTGTGTGATAAAACCAGGTGATGAAACCATTTCTCTAGAATTTGGTAATGTGCCAGATAAAACGTTTTATATTGGCGCGGGTAGAACAAATAGCCAAAATTTTCAAATTCATTTATCAGAATGTGACCTTTCTATTAATAAAAGGGTGAGAGTGACATTTAGTGGTACTGAAAATCAGGCAATGGTTGGGCAAGGTTTTCTTGCATTAAGTACAGGAAGTCAAGCTGAAGGTATTGCCATTGGGTTAGAAAACTCGGATGGCAGTCCACTGCGGATTAATCAGGAAACAAGCAATATTGCCTTAAATTCAGGAGATTCTATTTTAAGGTTCCGTGCATTTATACAAGCCGAGCCTAATGCTATTGCTAATGAATCAATAAAACGAGGTCGTTTTAGCGCTATAGCCACATTCCACCTGAATTATGATTAATTATTAAGATTGAGGTTAGTATGTTTACCCCAAAACGATTATCAGCATTATGCCTATTTAGCGTGATGACACTCTTTTCTGCATCATCAATGGCTTCTATTTTTTCTTATATTACTGAATCTAAAATTATTTCTTCTTCTGCTGCAAATTATACTTTTATTATTCAGCGTTGGGACCCAGAAACAACGATGACATTGAATCCTTGTTATGGTGGTGCATCTTGTAAAATCACGATTAATCATAGACATAATGCATCAGGACAAGGTGGGGCTGCGACAAGAACAATTTTAACCGGGGCGCAAAAATATCGCACTATGGCGGAATTACGTGATGCTGTTATGCGTGTGCAAAGTTTTCCTACGTCACCGGCTGTAGCTCACCACTCAGGGGTGCCTAATAGTGAAATTCAAGAGTGTGTTGGCTTATTTTATGAAACCGGAACGACAAAATTACTACTTCCAGGATCAATGTGCGGTATTGCACCGCCGCCTGCTGGGGCTTGTGAGATAATTGATGGTTCTGTCAACCTCAGTTATGGCGATATTGATGAAGACAGATTAGGCGACTCAACACAGAATAAACGATCACAAACAATTCGCGTGACATGCAATAAAGACTTATCTGTTGTTGTTTATGCATCATCTCTAGAAGGCCCAAATGTCAGATTACGCCCAGACGGTAGCCTCTATGCAGATTTATACCTTAACAATAAACCAGGTGAAAATGGCGAGATAATTTTTGTACCTGCGGGAAGAGCAACACCTGTAGTGGTTAGCTCTATATTACGTCCTTATGGTCGAGTTGCTCCGGGTTCATTCTCTGGGGTAGGTACATTAATTTTGGCAATGCCTTAATATAAACGAAGTTGGAAAACGCGATGATGGATTATGATCTTATAAACATCAATGTGAATGAGTTAGTTGGTCAAAGAATACAGAAAAAACGCAAAGAGCTTGGTTATACTGGTGCGCATATTGCTGATAAATTGGGAATTAGCCAACAACAGTTCTCACGTTATGAACGCGGGTTAAATAAAATAGACTTGAGTTACCTTGTGACATTGGCGGTCTATTTAAGAACGCCCATTTACTGGTTTTTTGAGGATTGTTTTCACGCTGAAGAAGAGACTGAAGATAGACACACAAATCAGTGTATATACTTTATGGCTGAATCTACGCCAGATGTTATCTTCTAATCAACAAATGTTTTCTCATTGAGTGGTAGATAAAGAGGGTAAGGTTATTCTTACCCTCTTTTTTATCTTTAAAATATCAACAATATTGTCTTTTAAATACTTATTTTACGATTTCTATTTTTCTTTTCTCAGCTTATCAATTCTTTATTCTGTGTATAGTAAGACGTTCAATATCTACTGCAAAACCACCTGTTCATGTTACAAATAATCTAAACTTTTAACCTATTCTGACCATTTATTCGTCATTATTTTCCCTTTTATAGTAATTACAACCGTTATTATCAGGTTTATCTGAGCATTTAATCGTTTCTAACAATTAATCGACGGTGTTTTTAGATGGAAAAGGTTAATAAATAATCATGATAATGTTAAAAAATGTTACCTTATGCACATTTTTTAATTTTAGATATTATAAATTAATTTTAATGTAAGTGATTTGTAATTGTGTGATTTATTTTTATCGCGTTGTTTATTAAGATAAAAAATATTTTATTTTATAATTTTGTCATGATGTTTATCTTAAATAAAGCATCTATAAATAGGATTAACAGATAGTCATAATAAAAAGGGTTGTGTACTGTGCATTTTCTGTTTTTTTATAAAAAGGATAAATGATGCAAACAAAAAAACAGGGAGGCAGTCGCTTTCTACGCACAGTGGAATGGCTAGGAAATGCGCTACCCCATCCCGTTATTTTATTTATTATTTTAATTGCTATTTTACTTGTCTCTTCTGCAGTTGGTGAATACTTCGGTGTTACGGTACAAGATCCCCGACCAGAAGGCGCCAAAGGACGCGCAGAAGACGGCTATATTCACATTATTAGTTTGTTAGATGCAGAGGGTATTCGTCGTATATTGGCAAATATCGTCACAAACTTTACCGGATTTGCGCCTTTAGGTACGGTGCTGGTGGCGTTGTTAGGTGTCGGTATTGCTGAACGTGCAGGTTTATTATCTGCGGTTATGCGTTTAGTGGTAATGAAAGCACCTCGTAAAATGACCACATTGGCGATTGTCTTTGCGGGTATTATGTCAAATACCGCGGCTGAATTAGGTTATGTGGTATTGATACCGTTATCAGCGATTATCTTCCACTCGTTAGGACGGCATCCTCTTGCTGGTCTAGCGGCTGCATTTGCAGGGGTTTCCGGCGGTTATTCAGCTAACTTACTCTTAGGGACGATAGATCCGTTATTATCGGGCATTACGCAGCAAGCTGCGCGCATTATAGATCCAACTTATATCGTTGGTGCTGAAGCAAACTGGTACTTTATGTTTGTCAGTACATTCCTTATTACTTTCTTAGGTTACTTCATTACAGAAAAAATCGTTGAGCCTCAATTAGGGCCTTATAACGGTAACGAACTTGATGATGAAGAAAATGATTTAAGGAATGCTGCTGAAGTTACGCCACTAGAAAAGAAAGCATTATGGGCTGCAACGGGAACCTTTATTGTGATGGGCGTGATTTTGGCGCTAACGGTTGTTCCTGAAAATGGCATATTGAGAAACCAAGAGACAGGGCTAATTGGTAATTCTCCTTTCTTAAAATCTATTGTTGTCTTTATTTTCTTATTCTTTGCAATTCCGGGTATTGTTTATGGATGGATTGCTAAGACAATGCGTACAGATAAAGATATCGTTGATGCTATGGCGAATTCGATGAGTACGCTAGGGCTCTATTTAGTAATTATTTTCTTTGCGGCTCAGTTTGTTGCGTTCTTTGGTTGGACAAACATCGGTCAGGTGATTGCGGTTAAGGGAGCTGCACTACTTAATAGTATTGATATGCCAAGTGGATTACTGTTCTTAGGCTTTATTTTAATCTGTGCTTTTATTAACTTAATGATTGGTTCTGCATCAGCACAATGGGCAGTTACAGCTCCTATTTTTGTACCCATGTTAATGCTTGCAGGTTATGCGCCAGAGACAATCCAAGCAGCCTATCGCATAGGAGATTCTGTTACTAATATCATTACACCAATGATGAGTTATTTTGGTTTGATATTAGCTGTTGCAACAAAATATAAGAAAGACACAGGTATTGGCACTATGATCTCTATGATGTTGCCATATTCCATTATTTTCTTAATAGGTTGGTCATTATTATTCTACTTATGGGTATTTGTATTTAACTTACCTGTAGGACCTGGTTCACCAACGTACTATTCTCCAACAGCAGGTTAATGCTCAGCAATGAATGAAAGAAGCCTATACAAGGATGTATAGGCTTTTTCTATTTTGATATTTCATCATTTTTGTTCGGTTTCTTTTTATGATTTGCCAATTTTTCTGTCAGTTGTGTGGCATAGTCCGCATGTAAAAATTGAGTATCTAAACCTGCCTGCTGTAATTTCAACTCAAGTAATGCCAAGCGTTTTTGCAGTGATTCATTCTCTATTCCCGATCCATTTAATGTACTTAGGATCTCAGCGAGAGATAAGGCTTCTTTTCTATCTTGCATTTCAGGGGGTAAAAAACCGGCATTTTTTAATAAATGATAGCTTGCTCTAAGTGACTCTGGAACATGGCTATTATCATCGAGGATCAGCGGTTGTCCTTCACCTTTAAGTGATGAAAGTTCTCCTTTTTGCAACGCTTTTTCGATATGGCGTTCAGCCCACTCATCTAAAATAGACATTTTAAACCTCTTTTTCGGTAACTATCATAATAGAAAAGATCACCTTAGATTAAATTGACTTGCTTAGATTATATAATTTGATATTATGTTTTTATATTATATAAATAAATATATTGTAAGGGATCAAAAATGAGCAAGTACAAAGAAATAGTAACAGACATTGCAGGTAACATGGGGGCATTGTCTCAAAATATTCCAGAAGTAATGAAAGCTTTTATGAGTACGACAAAAGCGGGTGGTAAAGAAGGTGCGTTAGACGCAAAAACAAAAGAACTGATCGCCATTGCAATTGCTGTCGCAAATCGTTGTGATGGTTGTATTGGATTTCATACAAAAACACTTGTGGAGCTCGGTACAACAGAGCAAGAACTCGCTGAAGCATTAGGTGTTGCTATTTATATGGGCGGTGGTCCTTCAGTGATGTATGCATCCAACACCATGGGTGCTTTTAAAGAGTTCAGTAAATAAGATTTTTATTATCATATAATTAAATAAAGTAATAAAAAACCAGAATAAGTTCATTCTGGTTTTTTTATTTATATACTTTGTTTATTTTCTGTTTATGTTTAATTTTTTATCCTCTATTTATTACTTTAATACTATTTAGATAATTTGTGATAAAAACTCTCCGTTATTAAATAAATTAATAAAAAGTTAATAATTTCATCATTTAAATCACCGATTAAAAACTCAATATCTTATTGATAATAATCTTCTTTTGCATCTTTCTTGTTAATTAAAAATAAAGCGATAGGTTAATTAATTATAAATTAATAAATAATAATTGAATCTTTTATAGGATAGCTATTCTAAGTGAATAGTTCGTATAAGGTGATATGGTTTTATTTTAACGAGGAATATATGCGTGTTGATTTTGTAGAAAGATATAAATGGTTTCTACTTTTTATTTTTATATGTTTAACTTATTTAATTCCTCTCGAAACGCGACTACTCTGGCAACCAGATGAGATCCGTTATGCTGAAATTAGTCGAGAAATGCTGGTATCAGGTAACTGGTCTGTACCTTACATGCTGGATATTCGTTATTTTGAAAAGCCTGTATTAGGGTATTGGCTAAACAGTATTGCACAATGGTTATTTGGTGGCGGTAATTTTTCTGTTCGTATTGTCGTTGTCACTTCAACTTTATTAACAGGCTTATTTGTTTATCGTGCTACTATGCGAGTTTGGCATAACCGTGCTTTGGCGTTTAATGCACTGGTGGTCTTTTTATCCTCGTTTCTTGTGTTAGCGATTGGTACCTACAATATTCTTGATCCTATCGTGACAATGTTTGTCACGGCAGCAATGTATTATTTTTTATCTGGATTACATGCAACTAATAGAAAAGGGAGAATTAAAGCTTATATTCTCGTTGGTATTTTCTGTGGACTAGGTTTTCTAACCAAAGGTTTTATTGCGGTTGTATTACCTGTATTAGTTTTTTTTGTAACCGCAATTAGCTTATCCCGTTTTAAAGAAGTCCTTTGTTATACACCAATAGCGCTTATCTCAATGCTTATTATTGCTTGCCCATGGGTGATTTCAGTTGCACTTCAGGCACCTGATTATTGGCACTACTTCTTTTGGATTGAGCATGTTCAACGTTTTGTTGAAAAGGCATCAGCAAGATCACAACCTATGTGGTTTTATCTACCTATTGTTATTTTGGGTATTTTGCCTTGGTTAGGGTTCTTATTTGGAGCGCTTAAATCAGCGATTTTCTTGAAAAAGGGAACTCTTTATTTCACGTTTTGGTTCTTTCTATTTTTTGCTTTCTTTTCAGCCTCCAGCGGTAAGCTATTAACCTATATGTTACCTTGTTTTGTGCCACTTTCTATTTTAATAGCACATTACATGGAAGAGCTAAAAAATAAACAAAATGAAAAGATCCATAATATTAATGCGATTATAAATACTGTTTTTGGGCTTATTGGCGTCTCTATTATTGTTTATTCACTTTTCTCGACACGATTTACGTTATATGAAACAAATGAGCAATATAAAGCATTACTGGGTATCGTCGGGTTCTTATGTTGGAGCGTGATGGGAATGGTCTCATTCTTTAAATCGACACGTTTACTGACTTTATTTTGCTCGGTAGGATTAAGTCTAGCCATTGGTTATGCTATTCCTCACAAAGTAGAAAGCAAAAGCACTCCTGAAAAGGTAATTAATCACTATTATAGTGAGCTAGCAAATAAGCCTTATATTTTAACTGATGAAGTCGGGATCGGAACGTCTTTAGCATGGGGATTAAAACGCACTGATATTCGTTTAACAGAGACGAAAGGGGAGTTAGCTTATGGTTTGGCATATCCTGATGTGCAAAATAAATATTACGACCTTAAGCAGTTAGTTAACTTAATTGAAGAGAATAACTATCAAGGGATTGCGATTGTTTTAGTCCGACCAGAGCGAAAAGATATATTATCTGTTATTAGTCAGTTAAAGATAAAACCTATTGTAGAAAAACAGGGTGATTTAACGTTTATTTTCTTTAATTAACTGATTTAAAAACTCTTTTTAAATACTTTTATAAAAGAGCAAATAGATTTAACTTCAGCTTTAAAATGACATAAATTTGATTTTTTGTGTTGTTTTTATGTGATAAAAGTCCAAAAATGGATTTTGTTGAGAAATATATTTTGCTCTTTTTAGTTTTAATGGTAGGTTTAAAATGTGTCCATTAAATCGGAGTTAGCTAAGCACTATATGACAAGTCACTTTACTTTATCAGAACCCCCGCCCAAACAAAATGTACTTATGAATGGGGGTAATTTATGCTGATTTTCCTAGCTGAATGTTTTATCGGTCTAGCATCAATTGCTCTTACTCACCGTGTATTAACGTTGTACGGTAATAAAAAGAAGTGATGATACCCGCTAGCTAAAATAAGCAATTAACGATTGCTTATAATTAAAAGTCCTATATCTACTGAACTGCCCCCAATGTTGATGTCCAACTTTTGGGGGCGATTAAAGTTCACTATTTAGGACTTTTATAATTATATTGCTATCTCTTATAAAAAGATTTCAATACTTTATTGAAAATAACTTTCAATTAATTTTATTTTTTCAATGTCTAATGTATTAGTATATTGATGTAATAATGTCCAAGCCTGAATATAATCATATTTAGCTTTAATTAAATCTTGTTGAGCGCGATATAATAATTCTTCAGCATTAAGAACATCAACCATTGTTCTCTGTCCACCAATATAACTTTTTTGAGTCGCATCTAACTGTAATTTAGCAGAGGAAACGGATTGTTCATAGGCATTCAATTTAATATTACTTGTTGTGCATATTTGGTATTGATGACGTAATTCTTGCGTGATTTGCTGAATAATTGCATCTCTCTCAAATGCACTCATTTGATACAATGCAGTAGATTGACGCATTGAAGCTGTTGTTTTTCCACCATTAAATAAAGGCAAACTAACATAAAAACCAACGTTTGCTGATTGATATTTTTGATTTACGGTATTATTGCTATCGGAATCACTATTAGAATAAGAAGCGTAGAGTTGTACTGTTGGGAAAAATTCACCTCTATTTTTTTCCACTTCTTGTTTGGCTATTGCCATTTCATAACGCGCTGTTTGAATATTGAGGTTGCTTTGCATAGCCTCATTTTCCCATGACTCGTAATTATTGGGTGTGATTGGTTGTAATATAAAACGATGATTATTTAATTTTGCTATATGTTCCGCATAAGGCAGTGGTGTACCAATCATTGAACTGAGTTTATTTTTCGCATTATCTAACTCAAGCTGGATATCGGTATATTGCGATTGAGTTAAATATAAGCGTGTTTGGATCTCTGAAATATCTGTTTTTGTTCCTTCTCCTAATTCGAATAAACGCTGACTTGATATTAGCTGTTGTTTATAAATCTCTTGCTGTGAAAGGTTTAATAATAATTTATCTTGCGCATAAGCCAATTCTATATAATTATCCACTAATCTAATTACTAATTCGGAAAATTTTACTTGATAACGGCTGTCCGATAATAATGTTTTGATTACGGATGATTTGTAATCACTAAATGCTGTGTAATCAAAGAGTGGTTGGCTAATAATAGCACTAACAGAATGGCTTTGATAATTTTGATATTCTGTTCTTTCTATTTCCCCTTGATTCGTATTAATAGGATAAACTTTTCGTTGCCAATTTCGTGGATTATTTTGATAATTGACATGTACACTTGGGAGTAATTGAGATAATCCAATATTTTCATACTCTTTGCCCGCAATCTGTTCTTTAATCGCAGCATTAAATGTAGGATCATTTTTTATTGCTAAGAAATAAAGATCAGATAAGCTGATCGCGAAAGCGTGAAAACTTAGCATCCATATAAATAAAGTGGCAGAGAATTTTTTTATTAGCATCATTATTCTTCCGTTAATGAAGTATGGAGCCTATCTAAAACAGGTTTGAAGAGATAATTTAGCAATGAGCGATCACCCGTATTAATAAATACATCAACTGGCATTCCTGCCTTTAATTTATTTTTATTATCTATAAGAAGAGTTTTATCTTTGACATTAATAAACACTTGGTAATAGGGTTCTGTTGTTCTTTCATCAATAAGTCTATCTGCTGAAATTAATGTGACCTCTCCAGGAATTTTAGGTGTCGTGTTTTGATTGAATGCACTAAACATTAAATCAACAGGAAGACCAAGGGTAACTTTATCAATAAGGTGAGGGGCTAAACGTGCTTCAATAATTAATTGATGATCTTGAGGAACAACTTCCATTAATGTTTGACCTGTTCTGACAACACCACCTTGGGTAAAAACAGATAAATCCATTACTATTCCTGAGATGGGAGCAGTAATTTGCATTTTTTTTAGCTTATCTATTTCAATGATAAGTTGCTTTTCTGTTTCACTTATTTGTAATTGAACTTGGTTAAGATCAGTACGCGCCGATTGGTAAAAATTAGCATTGCGTTGCAATATCTTTTGTTGATATTCCAATTTTTGTTTTTCTAATGTACTTATTTGCCCATACGTATCATTTAGATGGTTATTATTTTCAGCGAGTTCACGCTCAATTTCTTGATAACGATGACGGGGAATATAACCTTCATTAGCAAGTGTATATAAATCTTTGATTTGAGTTTGTAAGCTATTAATTTGATGCTGTTTATTTATTGTGGATCTTTTTAAATGAACTAAACGATTGGAAATCCCATCAATAATAGCGTTATAGCCATTTATTTCACTATGCAACTCAATATATTTTTCATTAAGTAATTTATTTTGCAGTAGGGATAATTTGTTTAAATTCTCAGAAGGAGAATAGTATTTTTCATTAGGGTCTAAGATAAACTCTGTTTTTTCATTTAATTGAGCATATAAACGTTGTTGAGTAATCAGTAAATTATCATATTGTTCTGATAAGGATTTTACTAAGGCTTTTGATTGAATAGGGCTTAATTGAATAAGCGTTTGACCTTCGATTACGCTATCACCATTCTTCACTAAAATTTCAGTAATAATGCCTTCTACAGAAGCTTGGACGCTTTTTTTATTGCCTGAAATGGAAACATTGCCTTTCGCGGATACGCCTTTATCTAAAGGAGCAAAAGCTGCCCAAAAAATAAAAATAGCAAGACCCAAAAGAATCACTGACCATCCTATTATTAAGAATTTTCTAGGATCATCTGAAATACCATGAACAATATCAATTTCATTTTTTTTTGTGATCATAATAGTCTTCTCAATATTAAATATTGCTTTGAGTAATAGGTGTCGTTGTTGGTGTTGGCGTACTCTTTATTACTGATGAGTTATTTAACTCAGCAATAACTGCTGTTGTAGAGCCAAATAATTTGGTGTGACCATCGAAAAGAACTAAGAGTTTATTGGTCACTGAGAGTAATTGTTTTTGATGAGTGATTAATATTACGGTTTTTTTATTCTGCTTAAGCGTTTGAATTGCTTGTATTAAAGCTTTAATACCTAAATCATCCAAATTAGAATTTGGTTCATCTAAAACGACGAGAGTTGGATCACCATATAATGCGCGAGCTAACGCAATACGCTGTTGTTGTCCTCCTGACAATCCTTCACCATGAGCGCCAATAACGGTTTCATAACCATCAGGAAAACGTAAAATCATCTCATGTACATTTGCCATCATTGCAGCTTGAGTGACTTTTTGAGGATCTATTTCAGAAAAGCGAGCAATATTTTCGGCAATCGTACCTGGAAAAAGGGCAATTTCTTGCGGAAGATATCCTATATATTGACCAACTTCACTTTTATTCCATTGATATATATCTGCATTATCAAGACGTATGGCTCCTGTTTTAACTTCCCATATGCCAACAATAAATTTCGCTAAAGAGGATTTGCCTGAAGCACTAGGACCAATAATACCCAGCACGTCTCCAGGACTGAGTGAAAAGTGAATATTATTTAATAATGTGCGTTCCGTTTGAGGGTATTGAGCTTGATTAATATTGACCGTTAATTCACCTTTAGGTGCAGGTAACGCCATCTTTTTATTTTCTTCAGGATACGTTTTTAATAGTGTGGTTAATCGTTTATAAGCTTCTTTACTACTATCCCAATTTTTCCATACACCAATAACTTGCTCAATCGGTGCTAGAGCGCGACCTAATAGTATTGATCCTGCGATCATCATGCCTGGGCTAATTGTATTATCTATTGCTAGCCATCCGCCTAATCCTAGCATTAAAGATTGCAGTGCCATTCGAGTGACTTTTGTTATTGCATTAACACCTGCTGCATTATCACTTGCATGAGTTTGTGCTTGTAGATATTTAAAGTGGGCAATTTGCCATTGGTTACGTAAATAACCTAGCATTCCCATTGCTTCGATAGGCTGTGGATATTCAAAATGATGACCTTGTATCACCTGAGCTTGATTAGCAAATTCATTGGCTTTTTTTAATGATGATCGAGACAAGTATTCATTAAGAATTGCCAAAGAAAATAAAACGAGTGCACCACATAATGCAAATAATCCTAACCATGGATTAAATAATGCGATCACAAGAAGATAAATAGGAAACCAAGGTAAATCAAAAAAAGCAAAAATGGCGTGGCTTGTAATAAATTGCCTAATAGTCACTAAGTCATTAAATGCTAGAGAGGAATTAATACCGGACGTTTTGTTTAATTTTGCTTGATAAGCAGCAGTATAAATTCTTGAATTTAAGGATAAATCAAGTTTATTGCTTATTCTAATGACAATAATGCTTCTTAAGTATTCTAATCCTCCCATAAAAACAAATAATGCTAACATAATGAGCGTTAGCATTAATAAAGTCATTTCATTACCTGAAGGTAAGACTCGATCATAAACTTGCAACATATAAATGGAAGGAACTAACATTAAAATATTTATTAAGGCTGTAAATATTCCAATGGAAAGAAATACTTTTTTTCTTTCTTTTATAATATTTGTTATTTCATTATTGTTTTTGCTTACTGACATAATGTTATTCCTGATTTTATTCCTATCTGTTTTATTGCTATTTACTGCATTTCTTCTATCAATGTGGAGTGATAACTCTATCTTTTTTTTAATAAGATAATATAAAAATAACTCCTTATAGGTAAAAGAAAGGTAGGAGAAATATCTTTCTCCTACTCAATGCTCAATTAAACAATAAAGTCAGTTTCGTAATTAACAAATCCTACAATGTCAATTTTAAAATCAGGGCTATATCCATAACCATAAGCGTTAATAGCGAGTTCGCTTGAGTTTGTTGATTGATCATATTTAATGGTTGCTTCACCCGAGCGACCAGTAAAGTTATCAACAAAGTTAAGGAATTTATGGCTAAAGGTATTTTCGATTAATTCAGATAAATCAATTTTATCAATACCCGATTTAAAATCCATTATCTTGTCAGCAGCAGAGGCTAGAGAGTCGGAGATTTCTTTATAAACAAAGGTATTGCTACCTGTATTGCCCCATAATGTATCTTGACCACCGCCACCATACAGTATGTCGTTACCACCGCCGCCAATGAGAATATTATCAGCATCATTTCCATAGATAATATCATTACCAGAGCCACCGATTGCATTTTCTATTGTAACGCCTTGTGCAATCGAAACGTTTTTCTGTAGTCCGCCAACATTAGAGAAATGACCCTCACGTAAATCAATAATTTGATCTTGATAATATCCTGAGAAGTCAAAAGTATCGTTACCATTACTATCCCAAACTGAGAATATTAATTTATCATTACTGCTTGTTGCCGTGTAATAATCAATACCGGTATTTGAATTAAAACCGTAAACATCATCACCAATTCTTGTTGTTGTATTTGCGCCATAAAGGTATTGCATGGCTGAAATATCATGAAGTAGAGGAGCACCTGCATAAGCACCTTGGAAATGTGCTCCAGTTTCATATTCATCCCAATAGCTCATAACAGTATATTGGCGACTGTCTTCGGCGTAGTCAGATTTTAAATAACCAGGTACATTTTGTCCGGCGTTATAATCGCCAGGATGCATTAAGCCAAGCGCATGACCAATTTCATGGATAATAGTTAAGCGACCATAATTACCTAATTCAGGTGTTGTGTTTCCTGCATAATAATAATCACTAAACCAAGCTTGTCCCGAAACATCACGTCCATAATAATCATAGGTATTAGGTAATGTTGCATATGCTTGGAATTTACCATATGGATCAGTAATATTTCCAAAAGTAATATCTGATTTTACACCTGGCGCGACTTCTTTAAATTTAATATTGGCTATATCAGACCATGCGTCTAAAGATTGTCTTGCATGTTCTTTCTGCGTTGAATTAAATCCATAGGGATTTTTATCACCAAAATCATTAAATTTTTTACCTGCCCAAGTTGGGAATGAATATGTCACTTCTGCCGCTTGACCAATAACATATTTTCCATTCCATGTGGAATCTTCACGTGCGATATGTTTTCCTGCTGTATCATAATCAAAAGAAGGTAGCGTTTTAGCTGAGAAATTATAAAAAATACCACTCTTATCTAATAAATCAGAAACATTAGATAATCCTACTGCTTTTTTTAATAAAGAAGAACCCATAATATCCTCCGGATATCAAATTTAGGTTAAGTTTATTTTCATATTGAAAATAGTTTAATTATCTGGCGAGCGCCAGAGATGATAAAGATAGCTATTTATTGATATTAATCCAGAGGGGGAAAATATGTTTTTAAATAATTGTGAAGTAAAGTGTGTTTTAAGTCAAAATAATTTTACTCTGTAAATAAAATTAAGGTTATCTTATCTAAAGGAATATTTTTTAGTGTTATTATATAATGTCGTCATAGTTTTTAACTCTATTTTATTTGTCAGTTATAAGGCTTGAGTGAATTCAAGCCTTATACGTCTTTAGTTTCTTTTAATATAATTAACCATATTAATAAAGTAGATCTTTATAACTAAAATTTCCCATAATATCTATTATTAAATTGGGTTCATCTAGTTGTTTTTGGGTTTTTATCTCTAATCTTGTTATGTTATCTTCTTTTTGAAAATGCATTTTAAATGAAATTGAATTTTGTGATATGAGTTTTTCAATTCCTAGGCTTATTTTATTTTGATTTATAAAAATAAGATAATCTTCATGAATATTCATATCCATAATTTTATTGTGGCTATTTGTTATCTCATTAATTTCAAAAAAGAATAAATCAGCATTTTTTCCACCAATTAGTGTATTATTTCCATTGCCTCCAGAAATTATATCGTAGCCATCTCCTCCATGAATAAAATCATTGCCTTCTTGACCATAAAGCATATCACTACCGTTGCCCCCATAAATTTTATCATCCCCATCATCTCCATAAATAATGTCATTACCTCCATGACCAAATAGGATATTATTTACGTTATTACCTATAATCTGGTCATTATTTTCACCTCCTATCGCGTTTTCGATTATTGCTCCATAGGCAATAGAAATATTACTTTTTAGCCCACCAATATCAGAAAAGCTACCTTGATTAAGATCTATTTTTTGATTTACATTATATTTTGAAAAATCAAGAGTATCATTGCCACCAGCATCCCAAATACAGCTAATAATGACATCATCTGATGAAGTTAAGCTATAATAGTCTCTTTGCGTATTAGAATTAAAACCATAAATAGTATCACCAGTTCGAGTCGTTACATTTACGCCATAGAATTTTTGAATAACGAAGATATCGAGTAACATCGGACTCATTGGGTAATTATTATTAAAATCGGCATCTTCTTTATGTGGATGATTATAAGACATAACTGAATACATAAAACTATTTTGTGGTGAATAAGTTAAAGTGTCATTATCTTTAAACGTATGAGGTAAACCGAGAGCATGACCTAATTCATGTCGATAAACATATTCCTTATAAGTTCCCGGCTGAGGGGCTAATAGATCATTATTAACATGAGCATTGTTATTAATATTTCTATAGAGAAAAATGTTATCCTCATCCTCAACAAAATAAGTTGATATATAATCGGAATCTTTTTTGAAATTATTTATATAATTTTCTTTTTCTTTTGTTATTTTATCTTTTTTAAACCATTTTAATAATTTTGATACTGATATGTTAATCCAAACTTGACCGCCTTTATTGTAATCTTCAAAAACGTCTATTCTTTTATTTAAATCAATATGATAATCAGGGAAAAAACTAGAACCGCCAACTAAGTGATGTGTGTCATTGTTTAATTCATTTATATTATTATAAACTCCAAACTTTATATGAGTATTATATTGATTATCTTTTTCAATGAATTTTATATTTGCCACATCTGACCATTGCTGTAATGTTTTTTTAGCAAGTTTTTTTTGATATTCATTTAATGTTGTCGTTGTTTTATATTTATCACCTCTTAATTGACTCCAGTCAGGAAAGCTAAATGTGACTTCAGTAAAATCACTATTGGGATCTTGCTTTTTCCATCTGCGTAGTGGTTTAAAACTCTTTATTAAATTGATAATATCATTAATTACTAAAGGGGTATCTTGATGAATTGTATTCATAATATATTAATATCCTTTTTTTATAAATGTTTTCCATATACAAACATTTATATTTTACCCTCCTTTTAAATAAAATATTTTAAGAAAAAGTTTAATTGAAAAAATAGACTTTATTTAATGATATTTATATTGATTCAAGTAAAATGATAATAAACCAATAAAGATTTATTATCATTTATAAGAAGAAATATATAAGTTAATTATGAAGAATAGTTTTTATAATTACGAACCTTATTTTCTTTAAATGCAAATATAAAAACAATAGCAAGTATAAGTGTATAGGATGCAAAAATTAACCAAATCGATTGCCAGTCTTTAATTCCATTGACTGTAAAATGATCAACGACCATACCACTTAAAATTGAGCCTGCATATGCACCAACACCATTCACCATAGTCATAAACAGACCTTGAGCACTGGCTCTTATTTCTGGCTTAACTTCATTTTCGATATAGATAGAGCCTGAAATATTAAAGAAATCAAATGCACAACCATAAACAATCATTGAAAGCATCAGCAATACAAAACCCCAAGGTGAGGGATCGCCATATGCAAATAATCCAAAACGCAAAGTCCATGCAATCATACTAATTAGCATGACTTTTTTAATCCCAAAGCGTTTTAAGAAAAAAGGTATTGCGAGAATAAAGGCAACTTCAGCCATTTGTGATACGGATAGTAATATTGATGGATATTGAACAATTAAACTATCTGCAAACTCAGGATTTTTGGCAAAATCGTGAATAAATGGGCTACCGAAGGTATTTGTAATTTGAAGTACGGCACCTAATAACATCGCAAATAAAAAGAATATTGCCATGACTGGTTTCTTAAATAAAACAAAAGCATCTAATCCTAGACGGGATGCCCAAGATGTAGATTGTTTATGCTGTACTGTTGGAATTTTAGGCAAACAGAAAGAATAGAGAGCTAAACAAAGGGATGCAACAGATGCAATATATAATTGAGTGTTGCTAAGCTCTAATTTAAATAAACTGACACACCACATAGCGACAATAAAGCCTATCGTACCAAATACACGAATAGGGGGAAAATTAGCAACAGAATCTAGTTGGTGTTTATTTAAGCAAAAATAGCCAATTGAGTTTGAAAGAGCAATAGTTGGCATAAATGCTAATGCATTAATGAACATAACCCAAAACATAATAGTTGGATCAGTTACGGATGCGGCAAAGAATAAAGCAATTGCACAAATAAGATGACAAATAATATATAAGCGATTTGCAGGAATAAATTTATCAGCAATGATACCGAGTAAACCAGGCATAATCAGAGCAGCAATACCTTTAGAGCCATAAACCAGTCCAACTTCAATCCCTGTGAAGTTTAATGTTTGCATCATGTATGCACCTAGGGTAATTAACCAACTTCCCCAGATAAAATATTGCATAAACATCATGCCTTTGAGCTGTATTTTTATACCCATAACAATCTCCACTGTTGGGGATATTAATTTCAGTGGATCATAGGCAGCTATCTAAGATCCACTTTTTCTTTTATTGATAGAAAGTTATAAGCGAGCGATCACTTCACTGATAAGTTTTAAGAAAGTTGATTTTACACGTTCTGCTGTTTCAATGACTTCATCATGACTAAGAGGCTGTTCTAAAATGCCACAAGCCATATTGGTTAAGCATGAAATACCAATGGTATCAATGCCTGAATGGCGAGCAATGAGCGCTTCTGGAACGGTTGACATACCTACAGCATCTGCACCTAATGTTCTTATCATGCGAATTTCTGCGGGTGTTTCATAAGTGGGTCCTGTCCACCATGCATAGACACCCTGACGCAAGGTAATGTCTTGCTCTTTGGCAATATCAATAACAATTTGGCGCATGGCTTTGTTATAAACTTCACTCACATCTAGAAAACGAACACCTAATTCAGGGTTGTTTGGTCCAATTAGTGGGTTATTTGCTGTCAGGTTAATATGATCCGTAATTAACATCAGATCACCGGGATTAAAATCTGTATTTACAGCGCCACATGCGTTAGTGATAATCAGCTTTTCAACACCTAATGCCTTCATTACACGGACAGGAAAGGTGACTTCATCGAGTGACACACCTTCGTAGTAATGAAAACGACCTTTCATTGCAACAACGGTTTTTCCTGCCATTTTACCAATGACTAATTCATTAGCATGTCCCACAGCGCCAGACGCTGCAAAGTGTGGAATGGTGTGATAGGGAATATGTACAGCATCTTCTAATGTATCGGCAAAAGGACCTAAACCTGATCCTAAAATGATCCCAATCGTTGGTTTTTCTGTGGTTTTAGATTGAACAAATTCTTTTGCTTTATTAATTTCAGAAACCTGATGCATGACTCTCTCCTGTGTAAATCGTCATTACGTTTTAAATAGGGGTTGAGAGTACTTTGCCTGATAAACGGAAATGAACAACTTACTTTTTCTCATTTTGAGATTAAGATCATGTTGTTTGTTTTGATTAAGGAACTATTGCTTTTTTTACAGTAAGATAGCGATACTCTTCTTTTGCTGATCAATAATTTAATAAAGGATGTCGTTATGCTATTGAAAAATTTAAAAGAACTTCAGTCTTCTAAGACTTCAAAAGCATTGAAACTAAAAAGCCTTTATAAATTGGTAGCAGAGAATGGACCGATAAAAACAGAAACATTGACTGAATTAGCACAAATGAAGCCCGCAACTTGTGCTCGACTACTGGACGAATTGAATGCGCTTCAATTAATTACTACTGCAGAATTAGGGGAATCAACGGGTGGGCGAAAACCTATTTTGTATAATATTAATACCGAAGGCGTGTTTTTAATTGGTATTGAATTGAGCAAAGTTTATTCAACTATTGTGTTAATGGATTTAAAACTCAATATGCTGGATAAAATTAAAATATCGCCAGAGCCTTATTTATCTGCATATGAGATGACAGATAAATTATTACCTAAACTCGATGCTTTGTTATTAAAAAATAACATCAGCTATGAAAAAGTATTAGGATTAGGAATTTCTATTGAGCATGTTGTCGAACATCAATTAGCTTCAAAATCTCTCGATAAAGAATTCGGCGAATTAGAGACACTATTACGTAAAAAAATTCCTACTTACGTTACAGTAGGAAGCGGAGTGCATTTTGCCGCTTTAGCTGAATTTCGTTTATATTACCGCCAAAAAACACAGCGATTTTTATTTACTTCTTGTGATACCGAAGTAAGAGGATGTGCCATTATTGGTAATCAGTTTTTAACTGATACTTCAGCAACGATGAATTGTTTTGGTCATATGACAATTGATGTAAAAGGGCCACTGTGTGAATGTGGCTCTTATGGTTGCTTAAATACATTGTGTTCTTTAGATGCCATAAAAAATAATATCATTCATCAAATAAGAAGAGGGAAGCACTCATTATTAACTTCTCTAGTTAGCACTGATGATGAAATTAACTATCACACTATTTTTCAAGCAATAGAAATGCGAGATCCTTTATGTATTGATGCATTAGAAGAAGCGGCTTATTACTATGGACTTGCTATTGCAAATACGATTTTAATGCTCCAACCTGATATTGTTATTTGTGGTGGAACATTAATACCTAAATATACGTTTTTCGATACCGTTAAAAAAACGATTGAAGCTAAACTTGCACTTTTCTCAAATATAAAAACAGAAGTTTATCCAGCAAGTCACGCTTATGAAATAGTTTCTCAAGGCGCAGGCGCAATGGTATTAGAGCATTTAGTTAATTAAATAATGAAAAAGGCGCTGTAATATCAATTACAACGCCTTTTGGTTTTTTTATTGTTGTTTGTTGTTACAGCTTTAACCCTGGTGAGGTTACCTGCTAGGAGACAGGTTTATTGATATAGATTAACTTTTTACTACAAATTTTTTTATTTACCTCATTGTGAGGTAGGTGATTCTTTTTATTTTGGGTTTAATTTAAACTATCTGTACTAACACCTTATTATTGAGCTGTTACTTTACCCTAGTACTTTGTGCATTTGGGAGCCAATTATAAATATGCCTTACATACCTAGAGAAAAAATAGATTACCAAGCCATTGGCTATCGCTTGCGTGCTTACCGCATAGCCTCTTCATTAAAAGCTGAAGATGTAGCAGAAAGCTTGGGTATTTCTCGTGCTGCTGTATATCGGTTAGAAAAAGGCGAAATTGTTAAAATTGAGACACTTGATAATCTTGCTAGATTATTAAATACCTCGTTAACCAGTCTGTTGGGCATTAATACTGAATATTATTCAAGTGCAAATGGCTTCTTTGAACGAATGCGCCAACTTGAAACTCAATCTTCACATATTTACACCCACTTTGAACCTTTTTCTTACTTATTAACTTCAGATTGTTATGACAAAACATTGGTTGAAATGCTAACAGAGGCATCACCTTTAAATCTTTTGTCTGAAAAACAACAAGAAGTTTTATCTATTTTAAAAGAGCGTAAGAAACATCAGTCCTTACATTCACCTCATATTTATAACCTTATTAGTCAGCAACAAATTGAAAAATTTCTTTATGTTGGCATGCTAGGTTCGGTTAATTTAACTAAAACACTGCAACAAGAAAGAAAAAAACGAGCAAAAAATGAAATTCTTCATTTAATTGAAAAGTTAGAACAAAAAAATAGTTATCTTAATATTGCAATCATTTCAGATACTATGCCGTCTTTAACTTTCCAATTATTTTATCAAGAGAAAGTACCGCTTTCTTTAGCTGTTAGCCCGTTCCGTTTAGGTGAATTTCCTAATGTCAGCACGGGCATTGCCACTGTAACTTCTTCAACGGAGGCGATATTTCAATATCAATCTCTCTTTGATAAATTGTGGTTAAAAGCGACCAAAGGAGATGATGCAATTAACCTTTTAAAACAAATAGTGAGCCATTATTGATTTGCTAATGTGCCTAATGTTTCTGCTAACAAATCTGCAGCGACAGCAATATCACTAAATTCGGTAAATTCATCAGGATGATGACTAATACCAGCAACTGAAGGTGTAAAGATCATCGCCGTTGGATAAAGTGGCGCCATATTCATTGAATCATGGCCTGCACCACTTAACATTGTCATGTAGCTGATATCGTGTTTTTGGCATAAGCTTTCAATAACTTGGCAAATTGAATCATCTAATTTAACTGGCGATTCAGCAGAAATGGGTTGAACATCAATACTCACACCAAAATCTTTTTCTGCTTTTTCAACACTGTTATTTAAACGTTGTACAACACGCTGAATACTTTCAGTATCAATACCACGAATATCAACAGAGAATTTTACTTGCCCTGGAATAACGTTCATGGAGTTCGGAACAACATTGAGTTTACCCACTGTACCTACAGTGCCATAAACCGCTTCAGTGCACGCTGCACGGTTGATATCAGTAATAATCCCTGCACTTGCTACTAATGCATCTTGACGTTGATACATCGGCGTTGCACCAGAGTGATCCGCATGACCATTAACTGTGACTGAAAAACGTGTCGGTGCCGCAATACCATTGACAATACCAATCGTTTTTTTGTCATTTTCAAGGCGTTTACCTTGCTCAATATGAAGCTCAACAAAAGCACTAAAACGATCTTTTTTGATTATGCAATTATCAAGATTATCATGCTGATAACCTAACGATTTTAGCACTTCAAAGAAGTTGTTGCCGTCATCATCTCTATTTTGCTCCCAGCGAGCCTTATCTATTTTTCCGGTTAATACCTTACTGCCAATACACGAAAAGCCAAAACGACTAGATTCTTCCGCGCGGAAAACAACAAGCTCGAGGTCACGTTTCAGTTGTTGTGGTTTGTATTGCATTAAGGCATAAAATCCAGCGATGACACCCAAAGCTCCGTCATAAGCGCCCCCTTGAGGGACTGTATCAAGGTGAGATCCTGTACCTACTGCGGGTAGTGAACGATCTTTACCCGGTAAACGGGCGTAAAGTGTACCAATGCCATCTCGATAAACTTCCAGACCCGCTTCTTTCATTAAACCAGCAAGATACAGATGTGCGGCTTCATCTTCTTCACCATAGGCAATACGAGTGATCCCCTTGCCACTGTTATCTTTTTTATAAATTTGCATTGTTTCAATTAATGCTTTCATATCATCAATTGAGTAATGAGTTGCTGTATCTTGTCGAGTCATAAGAGAATTCTCCCGTGGTTTCTGTAATATCACTTGTCTAAAAAATGAGACAATTTAAGGATTAAAAAAGCCATCTTCAAAGATGGTCACTGTATTTATAATCATTGCTTATTATATTTACTGCTGAAGTTATATTTCGTCAATGACAATTAAGATGAATTTCATATTCTGTGAGGTAGGTATTAATTAAAAGGAGATATATATCTAGAGTATTTCTTAAATGAATTTAAATTGTATTATAAATGTTATAAAAGCGATCGCTTTTTTATGTTAAGTATATTTAAAGTTATATTCTTAGTTTTAAAATGAAAATAAGAATTATTATTGGTAGTAAATTTATTGTTTTAAGAGCTATTTAAATTGTGATTTATATACTAATAATAAAAGATAATTAAAAATACCCCTGACTTTTTTGTATTAATAAAGATATCAGTTTTTATATTAACTAATATTTATAAAATTAGCAGGAGTGGTTGTGAATATCATAAATACTGTGTAAATATATAGAGGTCTTTATATAAAATTAACTTTCTAATTATTAAAATAAATAATGACCTATCTTATATATTTAGATTTATAGTCTATTTATTTTATTGCTTTAGTTAAATGGATTTTTATCTCTCTGCTAAGTAGAAAACTCAATATTTACTATTGATAAGAATTATTAAATATTACACTATAATAGCCGATAATTTGGATGGGATATTGCTTGATTTTTATTCTAAATAAGGATGTGAAAAAATGGCTGAGCGTGAACTAGATTATAGTTATAGTGATGTATATAGAGATACATTAAGAAGAGAATCCAGTTATTTAAGAAAAATAGCAATGAAATTTGCCTATCAATATATTGGTGATTCTTTTGCAAGAATGATGTTCTTAAATGATATAGAACAACTGATTGCTAGAACAGAGTTAGAGGTAAGTAGTTATTGCTTAAGTTTATCAGCAGGATTAGATAATATCTCAGATGAAATTGAAAGGTTAGAGTTACAGGATAATTTACTTAGAAATCGAAGCGTAATGCAATATGCACTTTTTGAAGTAATGCGTAAAAAAGAAGAAAGTGAGAAAAATAATAAATTAATACTCAAACAAGTAGGTTTTGTCAGCGGAGCAATGCAAGTATATGGAGGAGGAGCATCTTGTGTGGGATCTGTCGGAACATTATGCAGTAGTTTAGGGGTTGGAATGGTATCTCAAGGTGTAAATAGTATGATTGAAAATGGACATTATTTATTATTTAGAGAGGATTATAGCGGTCCCATAAGAAACGGATATAGAGCCACATCTAAAGCTTTAGGTTATGGTGATTATGAAGCGGATATATTTTATAATGTGGTTGATTTAAGTTTATCTGGTGCATCACTACTAAAACCAGCTCTTAAAGAAGATTCATGGAAGTTATTTCATTATATTAAGAGTGATTTTATAACATCATGGCAATCAATGGGGCGATTATCACTTACTTCTGAGTTTTTCTTTGATGGTGTGACCTTCTATTCTACATACGATTTATATAAGGAAAAAAATAAAAGTGAATGATTTTGATGTGTTATCACCTTTTCCATTTGGCTGGTTGGAACTTTTTCTATTCTATCTATCTTCATTTCTATTATTTTATATTCTATATAAATTGCAGATTTATCTTCTTAATAAAGAGAGTGGATTTTTAAATTTAATGTATCTTATATTTATTTATATTGTTGGTAGTAGTTGTCTTATTATATTTAAATTTGGTGATAAATTTTTTATTGGTGAATTATTTATAAGATCTGGTAATAAAGATATTATTCGTTATAGTTGTCTCTTTTTTGCACTCTACCTTTGTATCTCACTGACTTTTGGTAAAAAAAAGTAATTTATCATATTGAGATTTTATCAAAAATAGGTTTGGTTAATGGTGAATAAAGAGATTAAATTCACCATTAAGTTTTTACTGATTAATTTAGTTCAGAGATACTATATCCAGAAGTTCCTGCCATTATATGATTACAGGTAATACTTTCATACTGTATGGTGATAATTTCGCTTGGTAATGAATCACTTTGAGTTAAGGTACTTGCATGTATTTGTGAGTAATTGACAATAGAAGCATTTGTTAAAACTATTGTCATATATTTCTCTTGAGCACCAGTATGAGAAGTTCTGTAGTAATCTACTTCACATTTTAAAATTTCATTATTTGTAATTGCTGTAATCAGTAATGGTGTCGATTTATCAACATGTTTGGTTATAGAGAGAGGGGCATGACTTAAATTTTGTCTTCTTGATATATCAAATGTGGATGCTATAACTAATATTTCATTTAAGTGAGAACTCTGATATTTATTGCCAAGTGAATCGTATGAAGAGCATCCTGCTGAAATATTACCCTGAACATTTCCATTTATTCTTAAATAAATATTATTAGACATTAATTGTTTTCCTTTTTATATAATTAAACTTCATGTTTATCTAAAGCTAAATTTATTTTAAAGTTAATCTCATTAGATTAATTTAAGTGTTTTATTATATTTAAAAATGGATAAATTACTATCTAAATACTGTGGTGCTCGAACTTGGGATCGAACAGTTGGATCATGAATTTGGTACTTGGCGCTATGTATATTGTGTTACCGCTTTTCTGGTTTGGTGCCGTAAGTTGGAGTGGGGTAAATCTTGGATTTGCGGTGTCTTCAGCCATTTCAAGTGGTTCAAAAGGCACACAACAAGCAGGTACTCAAGGTGGTTTGGTAATTCTGAATATGGTTAAAAAGGGTATTATGAAAACATAATATGATTATTTGATCTGCCAAAATAATATGGAGCAAAAAGTGAAATAATATAATTATTTTGCTCCGTTATTACCTAAAAAAATTAATAATAATGGACTTATAGATATTAACCCATTATTAAAGAATACATACTTGCTGCATTAATCACACTAACATAAATGATTGCGCCAGATAAATATATAGTTGCAATTCCAATAATGAGTTTGCATAGGTAATTAATATTCACTTTGCTGTAATTTTTATGCAAGTCATGAAGAATGGCTAGAATAATCAGCGCAATAAAGACGACTATACTACCTATAAGAATTTTATATTGATATGACTCACTTCCGAATTTGTCTTTACTAAAAAAAGCACCAAGAGATAGCATAAAGACAACAACCATAGAGGGGGAAATTAAAGACATCGTTCTTCTTAAAAACTCGAAGAAATCAGATCCATCAAAGAACCAAAAACTCTTTTTTTTCGTTTCATTAATATCTGTCATAAAACCTCTAATATAAATTTTTATATGGATAGATAAAATAGAATAAATTCATCGATTTTATTTTTAACATTAATAAATATTTATTCAAGAATAAATTTACATTAATATTTAATAAATCAAATGAATTAAATTAATTGTTATTGTTTTTTTGTATATGGTTTTTTTGAAATATTTAATTGACCTTTTTAATAAAATTAATATGGAGTATTGAGAAAATAATTTAACCTACCTACTAAGTATCCCTATCGTTTTCTCTTCAATTATTACCTCGTTATTTTAACAACAGCCAATGCTTCAGTGCTAATCATTGCACTCGCGATTTGAAAGAAGCGCCTTAGGGCAATCGCAAGCTCACATCATCATTATCTGAGAGATGGTACCTTCGGATGATAACCGCAAGATAATACAAATAATGAAGATGCCACCTGAGCTACGCGCAAACAGCACGCTTTAGCTTATGGTATCTACCTTTTCAATGATAACTACAGTCTGACACACTCGTAGTGACAATATTAAGGATAACTCACTCAAAAAATTAAAGGAGAAAATGAGCTCGGTATCGATGGCAATATCAGCGACAACTGATAGACGGAGGTAGTCTGATTTTATTTATCAGAACGGTTTATACCGCGAACAGCTCTGAGAGCTGGGGAGCCTCGTAAAAACTCAACTTATTGTCGCCTTGATGCACAGATACCCGCGAAAGTGAAAATATAACCATGCCGTCAGGGAGTTTTGATTTTTGTAAAGAGATTAATAATATTGTTTATATAACATTGTGTTTTTTGTTCGGCTACTTAGTTATGTTATGTAAATTTTATAGATCTGTAATTATTGGGATATTTGTCATTCTATTAAGTAAAAATTTGATATAATTATTTGACGGTTTTGAGATAATTTTTTCATTAAAATCTTTTAAATCATTGATTGTACGTATTTTTTTTATTGGTTTTTGAGATAATTTTTTAGCTCAGTTGAGATAATTAAACATAATGGCCCAATTTAATCACTTCGCACTTGGACTCTTGAATCCAAGTTTTGATTCTCCTTTAGTTGATGCTTTAACAGAGTTAGAGTTACTCCGACATTTACGATTAGAAACAGATGTCCATCCACTTTTATTTGCTCAATTGAAAGATATTTTTCACATGTTGGAGAGTCTTGGCTCTGCAAGAATAGAGGGAAACCATACTACACTTGCTGATTATGTTGAAAGTAAAGTAGAAGGAACACAAAATTCTACCGATCAGCTTAAAGAAATTAATAATATTGAAACAGCAATGGAATTTATCGATGAATACTTAAAAAATGGGGATGATATAACTGAGTATTTTATTCGAGAATTACATAGCTTAGCTGTGATGGGTTTACAACGAGAAGGTGATAAAACACCAGGTGCTTATCGCCAGCATAATGTGAGTATTGCTTTGTCAGAACATTTACCTCCAGAATATATTCATGTTTCTGATTACATGAAAGAACTGACGGCATTTATAAATCAGGTAGATAAACCTAAATATGATTTGATGAAAATTGCGTTAGTTCATCATCGATTTGGATGGATCCATCCTTTTGGGAATGGTAATGGGCGTACAGTACGACTGTTAACATATGCATTATTAATTAAATATGGGTTTAATGTACAAGCTGGGGGGCGAGTTCTTAATCCAACAGCAGTCTTTTGTAATGATAGAGAACGTTATTATGCAATGCTTTCTGAAGCTGATAAAGGAACAGAACAAGCGTTAGAAGAGTGGTGTATATATGTTCTTTCTGGGATCTCAGTAGAACTTAAAAAGCTAGATCAATTAACTAATCATGCTTTTTTAAGTAAAAAAATACTATACCCAGCGATTGATTTCTCGTTAGAAAGAGAACTTATAAATACTTTTGAATCAAAGGTATTAAAGCAAACAGTAGAGTTAGGAACAATAAAATCTGGGGATATTCGTAAGATTTTACCTAATTTAAAACCATCCCAAATAACGTATCAGCTTAGTAAATTAATTGAAAGAGGGTTGTTGCAACCTATAGAAGAAGGATCTCGAATTTATATTGCAAAATTTTCAAATTCTTATTTGATCCGAGGTGTTATTAAAATTTTAAAAGAGGAAGGATTTATTCATAATTTATAATTATTATTTGGAATATTATTATTAATAATAAATGATATTTTTATCAGATAATTTTTAGTTTCTGATGAGGAATAACTTTGTCCAAATTAAGCAAATAATTAACCACATTAGCAAAACAAGGTGGAGGGAGTTTTAAAACCGTTGCAGATCGTTTGAAAATCGCCTCTCGCATTGCCGATAGAATGGGAAAACTGAATATTCAAATTCGTGATGTAAAACATATCAAAACAAACCATATCGAGCTTTATATCAAAAGTCGACAGGAAGAAGGCATTTCAAAAAGAACAATTCAAAACGAAATGGCAGGCATTAGGAATATTTTAGCGGTTGCTGGCAGAACAAAGCTTGCCTCACCTCAACATGAAAAACTCAGTAATCATGCGCTTGGTTTATCGAATGCGAGCCGTGATGGTACGAAAGTAGCTATTAGCGAAGAACGGTATTTATCTGCTTTTTATCATGTAGAAAAGCAAGATATGGGGGTTGCAATGACCATGCAACTAGCACGTTATTTCGGGTTACGTACTGAAGAGGCAATACAGTCAGCAAAGTCATTAAAAACATGGCAACGCGCTCTGCTCCAAGGTGATAAAAATGTTCGTATTGTCTTTGGTACAAAAGGGGGAAGACCTAGAGATACGACGATTATTGATCGTGACAAAATGTTATATGCTGTCAATCAAGCTCTGAATTTAGCTTCTCAATCTAATGGTAAATTGATTGATAAACCCGATTTAAAATCTGCCATAGATCGCTATCGAAATGTTGTCAGAAATGCCGGGCTAACAGGTAAATACGCGCCTCATAGCTTACGTTATGCATGGGCAGTAGATGCAATGGATTATCATAAAAATAATGTTTCCGCATTATACCCATCACTAGAAAATTTAGTGAAAGAAGCACAAAAGGTAGGCGTTGAACCGACAGATCAAGTGTTCAATGTTGGGTGGTTTGATTTAATGAAAAGAAAGAAACATCCCAAGAGCATGGGCGAATATCCATTACGCTCATTTTTCAAACGCTTATTAGCAGAATGTAACTTTATCATATCACCACATCGCTTTCGACATACCGTCGCAACACATATGATGCAATCACCAGAACGTAATCTTTATGTTGTGAAAAGGCTATTAGGTCATGCCAGCATTACATCGACATTAGAATACATTGATGAAAGTGTTGATAACTTGCGAGATATACTTGAAGCGGAATTGATGTGATGAAAATAACAGGAGGGGTATCAAGATTTGACAGTGATTAGGAAAGAAAGTAAAAGTTACAAATAAAAAAAACAGCCTTGGTATGAACAAGACTGTTTATTCAAAGCTTTTAATAAATTTTAACAACAGATAACTTACGTTAAATTTGTGTCTTATCTTAGCTTTTTTGCCCTCTCAGTGATTTAACTCACTGACGAACAAATGAAAGATGGTGCCCGAACTCGGAATCGAACCAAGGACACGGGGATTTTCAAACAGTTATGAGAAAAATATATTTGGTATCTGTCACTGATAATATTTTATCAGGTGACTTATATGTATGTAATTTCAGTTATTTCTACAAAAGGTGGGGAAGGTAAATCCACTCATTCCGCAAATCTTGCAGGAATATGTGCTGACGCAGGGTTAAAAACTCTGCTTATTGATGCGGATTACGCACAGCCAACAGCTTCTAGTTATTATTCTTTGCTTTATGAAGCGCCTTGTGGTCTCTATGAACTACTGATGCAAACAGTTGATCTCAATCATCCAGAACGATTAATTTCTCATACTTGTATTCGTAATCTCGATCTTATTATCTCTAATGATCCTCATGAACAATTAAAAACGGCCATGATGCATGCCCCTGATGGCCGAATTCGTCTGCATAATCTATTACAACACCCACTTTTTACTGCTTATGATGTGATTATTATCGATTCACAAGGTGCTCGTTCTATTATGTTGGAATTGGTGTTACTCGCAACTAACCATATTGCTGTTGCGATGATCAAGCCGGTGCTACCCGATGTTCGAGAGTTTTTGCGGGGAACGGTAACACTAATGGAAGAACTGTTACCGTATCAAGGTTTTGGTATTGAATTGCCACCGATGAAAATTCTGATTAATTGTATGGATTATACAGTTTTGGCAAGAAAAGCCCTTAAGGCACTAACTGCGATTATTCATAACAGCTCATACAGTAAAGAAAAAATCCCACCGATCTCACTACTACAAACCCAGGTTTATGATCTCGATATTTATAAATTAGGTCATAGTAAAGGTCAGCCCGCACATCGTCTCGAATATCAAACAGATCGCAAAAGTTTACCTGCTGCACAAACAATGCATAACTTGGCTTGTGAATTATTCCCTCAATGGAAAGCGAGTTTCGATTTGGTTTTGAAACACCAACCAAAGGGGAATGCACTGTGAAATTTTATTGCGCAATACTGAATATGCTCAACTCCCCGTGTCGAGGTAATGATTTATTATCTCCCATTACATATATTCAATATAATGGGAGATAATAATGAGTAATCAAAAACAGAAATTACCTCCTCATTCTATTCATGCCGAGCAAGCCATATTAGGTGGACTCATTCTTAATAATGAACGTTGGGATGATATCTCATCGATTATTTCTGCGGATTATTTTTACTCTCGTCCTCATAAAATTATCTTCTCTGCGATCCAGTCATTATTTCAACAAAATAAACCTGTTGATTTGATTACATTAACTGAATCAATGGAACAACAATCTATTTTAAATCAATGTGGTGGTTTTGGTTATCTTGCGGAGCTTTCTAAAAATACACCCAGTTCAGCCAATATTGTGGCGTATGCAGAACATGTCGCCAATTACAGCCAAAAGCGTCAATTACTGGCATTAGGACATGAACTTGTCACTCAAGCGAGTGATGTGAGTAGTGATTTATCTGGACTATTAGAACAAACAGAACAACGTATTTTTAACATTACTGAACAACAACGTTTAGATGATAATGTAGACCTCCCTTCATCAATTGAAACCTTTCTCAATGAACTAGAGCAACGTTGTAGTCATGAAAATCTGATTACTGGAACACCGACAGGATTTGAGGAATTAAATGACATGACCTGTGGCTTTCAGCCGAGTGATCTAATTTTATTGGCAGGTCGCCCATCAATGGGAAAAACCGCGCTAGGACTCACTTTCTGTGAAAGCGCATTGAATGATTGTGTTGATAAAACTGTACAAATTTATAGCTTAGAAATGCCAACCACGCAGTTATTAATGCGCTTTACATCAATGTTAGGACGAATACCTTTACAACATTTGCGTAATGGCAATATGCAAGATGAAGATTGGGCAAGAACAAGTAATGCAATGAACATATTGCTTGATAAATGGAAAGGGCGATTAATTATTGATGACTCAAGTTATATGACACCAACAATACTGCGCTCTAGAGTCAGAAAAAACATTCGTAAATACGGTTATCCTTCACTTATTTTAATTGACTATTTACAGCTTATGCGGTGCCCAAATCAAGAAAATAGGACTCAAGAAATTGCCGAAATTTCTCGTTCCCTTAAAGCATTAGCCAAAGAAATGGAATGCCCGGTTGTTGCCCTTTCTCAACTTAATCGCTCATTAGAAAATCGGGTAGATAAACGCCCTAACAATGGTGATTTACGAGATTCAGGCGCATTAGAACAAGATGCTGATTTGATCATGTTTATTTATCGAGATGAAATTTATCACCCTGATAGCGCAGAAAAAGGGATCGCTGAAATTATTTTAGGGAAGCAACGTAATGGCCCTATTGGTACGGTAAAAGTGCAATATCAGGCAAATATCACACGTTTTGAAAATAGATTAAGTGGGCATTATGCAAGCTGAAAAAGTAATTTCTTTAGATGAAAAAATGCTTCAACGAGGTAGAGCACCTAAACAGTCAGCATCAAAAAATGTATTAACGGTAAGTGAAATACCGATGGTGTTGACCTTAGAGCAACTCCGACCTAATCCCGATAATCCACGTACTTCACGTAATCCAAAATATGATGATATTAAAGCTTCAATTCGTGCTCGTGGTTTAGATTCTGTTCCTAAAGTCACCAAAGATCCTGATTGTACCGATGATATTTATATTTTTAGTGATGGGGGCAATACACGTTATGCCATTTTAACAGAGCTTTATGCTGAAACAGGGGATGAACGTTTTCATTCGCTTCAATGTATTGTGAAACCGTGGCCTGGTCGATTGCAATGCATGATTGGGCACCTTGCTGAAAATGATATTCGAGGTGAATTATCATTTATTGATAAGGCATTTGGCATAAAGAAAACACACACAATTTACGAGGAACAGTTAGGTCGTGAAGTAAGTCAACGGGAGCTATCTGATCTTCTCAAAAATACGGGATATCCTGTTCATCACTCCAATATCAGTCGAATGTTTGCAACAATTGAGTATCTTTATCCTTGGATCCCCAATTTACTGAATTCAGGAATGGGAAGACCACAAATTACGCAGTTAATAGCTTTACGCAACTTAGCTGAAAAAGCATGGAACACCTTTATTCAAAAGACAAAAATATCACCAGAGCAAAGCTTTAATGATGTTTTTGGGCAAGTTTGTCACTCTTTTGATAATGCTGAATATTACTCAATAGAACTCCTAAAAGATGATTTGATTACCTCATTATTGGAGATTATTCCTGATCCTTCGATTACTTATGATAATTGGTTGATTGAACTATCGCCTAAAACTCAGAACTCCTCTTCGGAGATTATAACCTCGTCAATTAAGGATGATGATCAGCAAGAAAACCCGCCTATTAAGCAATCTGAAAAATCGAAAGCTAAAAAGCTAAGGATTAAACAAGAGCCTCAATCTCAAGTTATTCCGGTTGTAAACGAATTAGAGTCTGTCACAGATATCTGGCATATCTCTGCATTACACGATGATATTGAACATCTTCAAGATATTGCCTTTCGTTTAGCCTTTGAACTAGCCGAAGTGATGGGTGTTGAATCTACTATTCAAGAAAATAAATCTGCTTTAAGTGCTGGATTCTCACTAACACACCATGCCCAAAATGGACTCTTTGTCGCTTTAAGTGGTGATGAATCAAACTCAACTTTAGCGCCATTTATGGACGCATTAATAGGAAATGAGAACTTACTTGGTGAGCCGTTGCTTGATGATGCTTACACAATGAAATTTCTACGATTAATCAGGATTATTCGACGATTACGCGAATTACAACGACAAAATTCTGCTGAGATAAATGAATGAATCAACCAATAGTATCAAGGCTGATTGTGTTGTTATGTTTAGTTGTTTGGACTGCCAATATTGTGATGATTTATGGAGGAATAACGCAATGAATACACTATTAACGGAAATTGTGATGAAACTAAAAGCAGGAAAAATTCGTCACATTGAATCAATGGGATTAACACTGGATGAGATCCAAGCGCTCGATAAATTGACGGTAGAAGATCTCTATTATCTGGTGAATACACCGGTGCCATTTTTGACGTTAAATATCAATCATTGCAATCTTAACACAATGTTGAAACAAGCTCGTCAAGAGCAAAAACGGATCAAATATATTAATCGAGCATTAGCATTGCAGGGTTCTATAGAGTTAATGCAGCACTTTTTTGGGCTTACTGCGATTGAGGTGAGTTCTCGACGTCGATTGGTAGGCATTGTCGCTAAACAGGGACGTAATATCAATCCAACTGAAGAGCAGGAATTATTGATATGGCAACAATGGAAAATAGCAGAAATTCATAATATTGATTCATTAGAGGCTTTAGAAGTGATGATGGATATTGCTGAGCAACAAAAAATTCCGCTTGCTGTCGTCTGGTCATTAACTAAAGAGTGGAGTGCTATTTAATGGCAACTGTGCCGGTCGATAATATTATTCAACAAACACTAGCAAAGATGCAGGATCATATTGCACAAAAGTCGCAATCTGGTGATATGAGTAATGAGCAAAGTGGATTGCTATTTTTAGGCAATGTGCATGATGCTATTCCTCGTCGGCTATTTTTAGATAGCCGATTATCGCCATTAGATAAAATGGCTTGGGTCATGATCAGACTTTATGCTCAACAAAATGAGGGCGCTATTTTTCCAACCTATGATGAGTTACAAAGCCAGCTTGCATTGCCTCATTCTGATAAAGCATCCCGAGAAACAATCAGTAGAGCCTTGTTGATGTTGCGATTAACCGGCTGGCTAAGTTTATGCAAAAGAGTCAGAGATAAATCAGGGCGTATTCGAGGTAATATTTATGCTCAGCATGATGAGCCATTAGGTGTGTTTGAGTGTGAATATTTTGATCCCAGTTGGCTTGATACGGTGGCTCAAGCATGTAGCCACAGCAATAAAACAGTACGCTTAACAGCAATTGCTGTTTTACAAAGTATCAAAACCGAGAAACGAATGCGTCACCGACATGCTCGTGTCGCTCTTATTGAAGCGCGTTTATCATCACCACAAACACCACAACAAATGGTGACGGAAAAGCAGAAGAAAATAACCTCTTCTAAAATCGAACTTAGTTCAAAAACTCCTAGTTCGGAAACCGAACTGGGTAATAAAAACACCACTCAAATACCGAGTTCGATTTCCGAACTAAGCCGTAAATCAAGGGATTGCGACCCAGTTCGAAAATCGAACCGTTACGTACGTAGTTTTACACAGAGTGTAAAAGATACGTATACAGCAACAAACTCAACGCTACTTTGGTCAACTCAAGTCACTGAACGACTCAATCCAGAGGATAAAATGATGCTAGAGAGACAACTCAAGGCATTACCTGATGGATTAGGGCAACGACTCCTTGATGATTTAGCCGATAGAATGAAAAAAACAACAGTCAGAAATCCCATCGCGTACCTGTTAGCTAACCTCAAACGTGCTCGAGAGGGGCGATTTAATTTGGGCAACAGCGCTACCGATAAGCCATTGGAAAAAATGCAGCCAAAATCACCTGAAACCGTATTAGCGGCAGAAAAAAGAGTGATTAAACGTGCAAGAAGAGAGTATGTGTCAGGTGTTATGGCTGAACTTAGAGAAGCTTATTTTAGGTAGGGGAGGAGTGTTGACAGTGTCAACATGTGAGAAAAAGGTCTGAGATGAAAAATAATAGTCTTTTAAAGATAATTCTTTAAGGTTATTCATTTTAAATAAAACTGTACAATTGAAATAATAACTAGTGAATATTAAAAGAATAATTAAATTTTTATTTAATGAATAATTCGAAAAGATAAAATTAATAATTTGTTGAATAATAAAGGTTATTTTTTATCTAGAAAGTATAAAATAAAACTGGTTATTTAAACTGTTTTTATATACAGTATTAATATGTGATCTAGGGGGAACTTATTCATATATAATGTTCGCTGATATTTACTCCTAAAAGAACAAGAGGTTATACTAATATAAAGTAATCTTTTTGGAGTTGGAATGTATACTAACCCTAATAGTGACCCAAAAGAATGGGAGCGCTACTTTAAGAGTATTATTTCTTTACATTATAAACCTGCTAATTATTGTGATTTGCCTGATACTCAGTGTGGAGATTTTGGCTTGGAATGCTATACGTTAAATGGTCATGCTTTCCAATGTTATTTGCCTGAACAATCAAGTGATATAGAAAAACTGGTTAAAGCTCAGAGAAAAAAAATTAGTACTGATATTTTAAAATTTACTAAAAAAAACGTATCGGAGCTTGAGTTATTATTTGGAACAACAAAAATAAGTCGTTGGATATTAGCCACTCCTTACAATAAATCCTCAAAACTAACTCAATATTGTACACAAAAATCACTAAAGGTAAGAAAATTAGGTTTACCATATGTTTCAAATGATTTTCAAATTATCATACAGACAGATAGTGATTATTTAATAGAAAGAGATCTTCTCAGAAAGAATTATTATCAACTTAATCTTAATTTAGATGATACAACAGTTGAAAATGCTATATCTTATATAGAGAAAAACATAAAATTTTTAGAGAATTTAAATTTAAAATTACCCAAGATAAATCCATCAGAATCCACACAAAAAATATACAGACAATTTTTAATACAAAAATATCTTGATTATCAGAATTTACTTGATGAGTTAAAAACTAATTGGGTTGAGCTTTATAAAATTATATATAGTCATATTCAACGGAGAGAAAATAATTTAGTTGGATTATCTATTTTATCTCCAACTAACTCTCAACCGTCAGAGAAAATGACGCAACAAATAAAAGTTTTAACAGAAAATATAGAACTGGATGTTCCATCCTTAAAAGGCACTGATTTAGAAAAAATAACTTGGGGGGTAATTTCAGATTGGTTAATAAGGTGTCCATTAGATTTCTAATATGGTGAAGTATGAATATAAAATTAGATGATATTATTAATCGCCCATTTACCTTTACTCGAAGAAAAGAATATCTTCCATGTGAAATGAGGCCATTATGGCGTTGCAGTCTTATTTTAATTATTTTTTTGTTGTTAACAACTAAAAAAAGAACCTGTTCTTTAAAGAAACTATATGTAATTAACTGGTTATTGAAGTCAGATAAAAATGTAATTGATTATTCTTTTTGGGTTATTGAACAAGGGAGTATTAAACCTGAAGTCAGAATGGATCCTATGCTGGATAAAGCAATAGAATTATTATTAGCTGAAGAGCTTCTAGTTAGAGATAATGAAAAAATAAAACTAACAAAAAAAGGCGAGCTTTATTCATTTAATTTACTTAAATTAAATATTTTTGAAAAAGAATGTGATGTTTTGAATAAAAATAAAAAGTATTTAACCGAAACTAATATTAATAAATTATTTCAGGTGGAATGATATGTCTCTAGAATTAGTTCATCTAAAAATTAGAGTGAATACAATTGATGGTCTTTATGGTATTGATATCCCTTTTAGTAAGGGATTATTCTTATTGAGAATGGATAACTCTCAAGGTAAATCTACTTGCATGAATTCAATTGCTTATGTTCTTGGAATGGAAAAAGCGTTAGGACTAGGTAATGCTAAAATACCATTTCCACCATCATTAACAAGAGCTTTGACAAATAAGTACGGAAAAGAAATAAAGGTAATATCTTCATATGTAGAATTGATTATCAAAAACAAAGAAACAAGAGTTGCAGTGTTAAAAAGAACGATTGTAGGAGTTGAAAACACTAATATTATTCAAATTAATGAAGATAAAAAGACTGAACCATATTTCTTACATCGAGAAGGAGATACTGATAGAGAACATGGATTCTATAATTGGTTTGCCAATTTTTTGAATTGGGATATTCCTAAGGTGCCTAATCATCAAGGGAAAGACTCTCCTCTTTATCCTGCAGTTTTATTTCCTGCATGGTTTGTTGAGCAAAAAAAGGGATGGTCATCAATACTTGCAACCATTCCAACCCAATTTGGAATAAAGGATCCTAAAAAAAGGGTTATAGAATTTTTATTATCTTTAGATGTGAATGATAATTTATTAAAGCGCAGTACTATAAAAAATAAAATTGAAGAAATAAAAATTCAATGGAAGATTATTAAAAATAACTTGGAAAATATAGCTTATAAAGTGTCTGCTACTGCAACTGGAATACCTGAACAACCAGAAAATAAATTTGATAGTTACAAGATAGATCTAATTGTTCAAAATGAAGACAAGATATCATCTTTGATAGATATTAAAACAGAATTACAATCTCAATTACTAGATATAGATATAAATAGTAAGACTAAATTTGAGAATGAAAAGATTGATCTTGATGTAGTTAAAATTATAAGTGCTAAGTTGGACGAAATTAATTCATTAGAGAATAAATTACAAGAACTGATTAACTATAAAAGCTATATTAATTATCAAATTTCATCCACTAATAATAGAATTAAAAATTTAGTAGATGACAAAAGGAAGTATGAAGATATAAAGAAAATTTCCAGTTCGGATATTTTTAATGATTTAAATATTAATATAAATGAATGTCCAACTTGTGGTGCTCATTATAATGATAATCTTCTTGATTTACATTCAAAAGAAGATAATTTGATGACATATGAAAGTAGCCTTATTTTTATTAAAGAACAAATAAAAGCCTTTGAGTTTGTTCTTGATGATAGTAAAGGAAAATTGAAACTAAAAAACAATGAACAAAAGGAAATGGAAAGTAAAATAGCTCAATTAAAATCTGATGTTAATAGAATAAAAAATAATGACAATAATAATTTAGTAATAAAAGAAGAGATTTTAAGAAAAAAAATAAAAATTGAAAACTTAATTGAAAATATAGATGATGCTTATAATTATTTAATGGAAATAAAACTTAAACTAGACTCTTTGAATAATCAATTTATTAAATTAGCAAATAAAAGAAAATCTTTCCCTTTAGGTAATCTTTCAACTGAAGATGATTTGAAATTAAGAAGCCTAAATGATGAGTTGATTAAAAGGCTTAATAAATATAATTTTACTAGCTTTGATGCTAATTTGATTAGTATTTCAGAAGATACATATTTTCCAACAAGAGAAGGGTATGATATTGGTTTTGATACTTCAGCTAGTGATGGGATAAGAATTATTTGGGGATACTTATTAAGCCTATTTTCTATTGGTAATCAGTATACAATTAATCATCCTAAATTAGTTATCTTTGATGAGCCAAGACAACAAGAAGCGAATAAAGTAAGTTTTTCTGAATTACTTAAAGATGCTGCAGAGTCCTCAATAAATGGAGGCCAAATAATTTTTGCTACTTCTGAAGAAGAAAGTATTCTTAACCAAGCTTTAAAAGGATATAAATATAATATTATATCTTTTGATAAAAATGATGGTAAATTAATAAGAAAAATAGATGTTTAGAATAAATTAATTTAGAGTGGTTGTAGTATTATTAGTACGAATTTAATCTGACATAACTATAATGTTCGCTTCTCTTTAATTGAGACATATAGTAAAAAGTAAGAGTTTTATAATTATGCACTATATGTCTCTGCTAGGAGATAATTTAAATGTATAGGAGTCCGGTGGAAATTATAATCCTTTTGCAAAAACAAGCTATTTTCTCACTTGAGATAAAGATTCAAATAAATAAGCATTTAAAAATTTACGGAGAAACGAACCATTAAATCGTTCAATAAACCCATTTTTTGAGGTTTTTCATAATTGAATATGACGCCACTCAATAAGATTATTATTGACAATAATTCAATAGATATAAAAATATCAGTTCTGGTCAATTATAGATATGAATATCTTATTTTTAAATGCTTAAATACCTTACTATTCGAGTGAAGTATTCATCTTAATTGTCAAACATTTCTATATTATTCTATTAATAATATTCAGCACTCTGAAACATTTTCTGCAATATAAACTGTTGTGCATAAAATATAATATCCATAATTATTAACTGCCTTTCTTATACCAAGTCAGAGTTTTCTTAACTCGGTATTTTAGATTACGCCCTAAACAGTAATAAACACGAGAAATCATTTATAATTAAAGGAATCATCCTGAAATTGCAATTGTAAATATTACTTCTAAAACCTCGATTGAGGTGGTTTAGTTAAAACAGATTATATCGAATTGATGATTAGACGATCTTTCTTATACAAATCTAGCTGTTGACGATAAAACGTTGATTGTAGCTATAATATTATGGGATTCTATGCCAATGTAGTTTGATTGCAAATCATAATAGGTGGCGTTGTTAATTCCATTTTGGTGACAGACATCTTCTACTTTCATTCCTAGATTAACGAGATTTAAGATATTAATGATTTGAATCTCAGTAATAGTGAGCAGAAAATCCAATTATAACTATATAATTTAAGGAAAGTGAGAAGTATTAAGTGAGGAAATTAGATGAGAGTAAATGAGAGGTACATCCATTTTTATTTTTTTTAGCATAGTATAATTATTCTTAATTTTTAATATTTTTTTTGTTTTTTCAAACAAAGTTATTGATTGGAGATGGTATGGATTTTAATTATTATATTAATGATGATTTTAAAAAAATAATAAAAAAGATTAATAATAAAAAAAGTTATCATCATTTTATGAGAGATGATAAAAAAATTTTTAAAAAATTAAAAAAAATTGAGTGTGAATTTTTAGAAAAAAAAATTTTCCTAGATAAAATAGAAGAAAGGAATGTTATAATTCCTTTTTCTTTATTATCTTGCTTTGATATTAATAATATTGTTAGACTTGAAGAAGAAGGTGTATCTTTTACTTTGGTGACTGATAATATATTGGATTTTCAAAGTATTATCAATATTGAAAATATTAAAAGATATATTGTCAGTAGTGACGAAAAAATAGAGGTTTTTACATATGATGTGGAAGAAATATACTTCATAGCACATAAAAAATTCATGACGTGTAGTTATAAATTATCTAATATGGTTAGTGATATACTGGATAAAGCACTATATCTTGATAAAGAAAGTAAAGATGAATTAGAAAAAGAAATGGATAAATTGAGAGGTTATTGTACAACAAATTCTCATTTTGAGTTTATTAAGAAATCTAAAATAATTCTTTCTGAAATTTATTTGAAAAAATTAAATGAACTTAGATTTAATAATACAAATGGAAAGGGTTTAAATTTTGAAAAATAAAAGAAGAATAGAAGTTTTAAATGAAAAAATTGATGATTTATGCAAAGGGTATGACGATATTCCATGGGGGAAAAATGAATATTTAGCACAAGATAAAGAGAAGTTCGAATTAATATACAAAGAAATAAAAAAAATAAAGAAACAAGAACAAAAATATTCATGTTGTTATTGTAATGTTAGTTTAATTGAATCTCATGAGATGATTATTGATGTAGAACATATATTACCAAAGAGTATTTTTAATCGAATGACATTTGTTTTAGATAATTTAAGTATTTCTTGTAAACGATGTAACATGGGGATAAAGAATGATGATTTATCATTTTTTAATAAAAATAAAAGTGAATTTGAAAAAATAAATGATGAAAAAAAAGTGGGGTTAAGTAGTGATTATAAGATAATTCACCCTAATCTTGATAATATATATACTTATGTGCATAGAGAAGAAATAAGCATTGATGGATTTAAATTGACGTTATTTAAATTAAATAGTAATGGAAAGGGAAAATATCATAAATCATATTTTCAATTAGGTGAAATTACTAGATCTTGTCTTGATGCAATTCAGGGAATAGAACCTAGAAAAAATTATCTTAGAGCTAGTAGCATAGATTTACTTAAAGGTGATGATGGTCTGGTTCATAGATAAAATATAATATTGATGTTTTACTAAATTTATGAACTATATTTTATACATCTGATAACAGGTGTATAAACTCTATCCTCACCATAAAAAAATAAGTTATTCAACACGTTAATTGTAATATTAAAAGTATGTTAAAAAAGATAAATAATATATTTTAAACACTCTAAAGATATAAATTACTTATTATAATAATAAAATGTTTTTATTAATTTGATAACTCATTTTTATAATTTTATTTTGGATTAGTTGAAGGTGTTACCAAACTTATGGAGCTAAAATGTTTGATTTATGCATATTCGATTTAGATGAAACATTATTATATTCTAATGACTTAGAAGGAATTAGATTAGAATTAGTTAATAATGAAGATGAGGAACTTTTAGAAGCGCTTATTGATGCACTTAATGAAGATCCGGAACGATATATTTATTCTCAAGACTTGCTATTAGAAATAAGAAATAATAATCCTGATTTAAAATTAGCGGTATTTACAAGATCGCCAAGTAGTTATGCTGAATCGGTTTTGGAGTGGGCATACCCAGATATTACATGGGATGGAGTAATTTGCTATGAAGATGTAAATAGAACCAAGCCACATGGTGAGGGTATTTGTGATCTAATGGAACGATTTGATATAGATGATCCTTGTAAGGTAGTTATGGTCGGAGATTCATCGGTCGATATTCAATCAGCGTATAATGCTGGTTGTTATGCCGTATTAGATAAAAGTGGATGGCCTCGAGAATATGAATATACTCATTGGAATAGTTTAAAATTGATTCCTGATGCAATCATAAATGAACCTGAGGCTTTACTGAGAGTTCTTTCTGAACCTGATTCTTTTCTACCTAGTTTAGAATGTTTATTAAAATCAGAGAAAAGTACAGATAGATATTTTGATAAAATAAATCATTTTGTTCCTCGAGAAATTGGAGGAAATAACCATGCATATCCCATTTATGTTGCAGGAAGAAATTTTGCAGATTATAGATCTTTACAAGTTAAAAGAAGCTATAGTTTATTAACGGAATCTATCGAAAATAATAAAAACGCTAGATCTTTTCCTAATGAATGGATTTTTTCAATTTTTGATTTTATTAAGAGCCAAAATTTAGTAAAAATAGATAATCTATGGAGGGGAATAGATACAAAGGTCGTAATAACATCAGTACCCCCTAGACCAGGAAGGATTCATCGATTAAGTTATTTACTTAATCAATTACATGCTCACATAGTGGCTAATCCTATTCGTGGTTTGGATATTAGCATGATGCCTAACTTACTTGGTTATTCAGACGGCGTTCGTTCCCAGCATGGTGAACATTTATCTTCTATTGAAAGATTTGAAAATATACGGGATCATATATATATCAGTGAACCTGAAAGATTAGTTGATGTTGATGTGGTAATATTAATAGATGATGTTGTTACAACCGGAGCATCTCTAATCTACTCATCAGCGAAATTAAAAGATTTTAACGATAGTAGCGTTATTTGTTTTGCCTTTGCAAAAAATATAACAGATGTGCTTAATTCTTAAGAGAAGTAAAAAATGATAATTTCTAGCTCAACTAAGTTACTTTTAACTCTTTCTATGCTGAAAGGAGTTGGACCTGTATTTTTAAAAAAAATAGCTTTTCATCATCCATCTTTAGAAGAACTAACGCTTTCGGAATTGTCTAAAAGTGATGCTAAATTAGCAAATATATTAAATGCTTATAATGAACTATCCATTGTATACGATAAGGTTGAAGAACAGATAGAATATGCAGAAAAAAATAATTTTCGTATTCTCTCAATCTTAGATAATGAATATCCAGCACTTCTCGCTAAAACAAATGATGACCCTTGTATTTTATATGTTAAAGGGAATTTATCTTCATTTCCTGAAAAGTCTGTAGCAGTTATAGGTACAAGAGAGCCAACTAATCATGGGTCATTAATAGCAGAAAGAATTACTACATTTTTTGTGGAACAAAATTGGAGTATTGTAAGTGGGTTAGCTATTGGTTGTGATACGATCGCACATAAAACTGCATTAGATAATGGTGGACATACTGTTGCTATTCTTGCTCATGGTCTCCAAACTATAGCTCCAAGGCAAAATGAAAAATTAGCAAATCGAATTCTTGAGCAGGGAGGCGCTTTAATAACCGAATATCCTTTTGGTCAAGAAATTCAAAGAGCACAATATGTAAAAAGGGATCGTATTCAGGCTGGATTATCTCGTGGTGTTGTTATGATTCAATCTGATATCAAAGGTGGTAGTTTACATGCATCTAGGGCATCTCTTGATTATGATAGATGGTTAGCTGTTCCATATCCAACAGACGTGGATTACTTTAATAATGAACCTAAAATCCAAGCTAATTTATTGATAGCAAATGGTTCTGATAACGAAAGACTAAAACTTCTTCGTTGTGCTAATAGTAAACTGAATAACATAATCATTTTAAAAGAAAAAAAAGATTATCAGAAATTAATAGATGATAGCTTCACTAAAATAATGCCAATGCAAACATCATTTATTGATGATATGTTTTCAGAAACTCAAAGAAATAATGATAGAAATGTATTATCTTTTGAGTCGAGAAAAGATAGCACTGATATAAAAGAGGACAGAAATACCATTCATAAGAGTATGATGAGTGAAAGTGAAAAAATTATTTTTATTAAATTTAATTCTGACAAATATTATCATGATTCTTTTATAAAATATCGGATTAAAAACATTGAAGAACAACTGAAAATATTAATGGATTTTGAATCTAATACAAAACAAAATTTAGGTGTAAAAGAAAAACTAGTTATTGAGTGTATTCTTTTTCAAATTGATAAGATCTTAAAAGAGTTAATAACTCAAGGGAAAAAATCAAATTTTATTTTTAATTTAAATAGAAAAATTAATAATTATATTAACCATTCCCCGAGTTCAATTATTATTAATTATGATGAAATAATGCTTAAAGATGAAAAAAATATGGATGTAAAATATTTTTACGATATATTGAATGAATTTATAAATATTTTGGATTTATAATCTTTGATACTAAAATTATAAATTTAGTTAATTGATTTTCACTGTACTTACTACAATAAATTATCAAAATAGGACTCTTTCTAACAGAGAGTCCTTATGAGCAAACCCATTTCCTTTATAATCTGTTTCACTGCGTTATTTATAACGGCTTGTACTCCCAAAGAAAAACTTCAGCAATTTGAAACTAAACCTAACCCCATTATTCTCAATAAAAATACTCAAATAGCACAGCCCGATCTTTATGCAACGACACCAAAAGTTATTCGTTATGAACGTTATTTATTAATAAATACATCCCCAACGTTGGCTCAACGTGAACCACTAGAGCAAATGATTGATATTCATATCCCAACTTCTCAACGTTCCACAGTGAGTGACGCGATGCGTTATATTTTACAACCTTCTGGATATTCTTTATGTAAAACAACACCGTCTAATCAAGTGCTCTATCACCAAAAACTTCCCGTTGTACATCATCAATTAGGACCCATGCGTTTAAAGCAGGCACTGCAAGTATTGGCAGGTGCTGCATGGCAACTTGAGATTGATGTAGTACAACGAATTGTTTGTCATTCATTGCGCGCAGGTTATCAATTACCGCCAGAAATACTCACAAATTCAACATCATCGGCTAATAGGATGTTGAAATGAAAATGCAGTCTATATTGTACTCTCAATTTTTAGTTTTATTGGGGATTAGCGTGTTGACAGTGTCAACAGAAGGAATGGCGACTCAAAATCAGCATCAAGTTTTAAAAACAGAGCAACAAGCATTAGAACAATCACTTATCACTGAAAATGCTCAAGAATGGAAATTAACAGAGAAAGAATGGCAACGTTATGAAATGCTAAAAAAGGGTAAACGGGGGCTGTTTTCACCGAACTTAGATCCTTTAACTTTATTAGGCATTGAAGCGCGTACTTATGAAGAGCGACGTTATTTTGCTGAATTAGTGGTGAAGCAAGAATTTCAGCGTGTTGAAGCGGAATTGGCTTTTCAGCGAGAGGTTAATCAAGCGTGGCTTCGTCTTTATCCTGAAATTTTACCGATTCAAAATGAAATAAGAGAAAGTCGTCAGGCTTTATTTTTGAAAGAAAGTTGCCCTGTTTGTGAGGCCAAGCTCGCCCAACTTATTAAGCAAAATCAACTTATTGATATCTATTTAGTGGGAAGTGCGGGAAAAGATGATGTGATACGAAATTGGGCTAAAAAACATCATATTCCTATCGAAAAGGTAAAAAAGCGCCATATCACATTAAACCATGATAACGGGATATGGCTAAAGCATGGCAATGGAATGATGCCAGTCGTTTTACAACAAGGAGCGCAAGGATGGCAAAGAGTCGATTAGTTTTTTTATTTATCTCCGTTGGAATATCTCCCTGTTTTGCAGAAGTAATACCGTCATTCAATACGAAACAAACCGAATTAACCGTTGTCGCTGATTTGGGGGGACAATCGACCGAGAACTATTTTCAAGCTATCTCATCACCTGATAATGAAGATAAAGTTTCATCTCCTTCCGATGTGTTGACACTGTCAACACCCAGCTTAGTTAGCTTATTGCCGGTAAGAACACCAGAATTAACACCAGGTTATCAAACAAATAGAACATTAAGTTTAAATGGAATGTCACCGCTATTTTTACTTGGTGATGATGATTTTTCTCGACGTTGGTTAACAGAGAAAAAGGAACAACTGATTGAGCTTAATGCAGTGGGCTATGTGGTCAATATTGATACCGAAACGGCGTGGGATGAGCTAAATGAATTAGCGCAAGGACTGACGTTATTACCCGTATCAGGAAGTGATTTAGCCCTAAGATTAGGGCTTACACATTATCCTGTGTTAATCAGTGATAAGGGATTAGAGCAATGAGCGATCGCTATGTTATTGAAGCCTTATTACGTCCTGCGGTCGAGTTTAATACCGCTATCGTGACAGCGTGTGCAAGTTATCTTTGTATTACTGCACCTTGGGCTGTGGCTTTAGCACCATCTGTTAGTTATGTCACGGCATCAGGATTTGCTATTTTATCAATAAGGCGAGTTATTCAAGGAAGTCGCGTTTTACGTTATCGTCGTAATATTCGTCGTTTAAAACGTTATGCGATGTCGAGTAATAATATCCCTGTAAGCCATCATCAACTTTTCTTAGGAAAAGGGTTCTTATGGGAACAAAAGCACACACAACGATTACTTGATACGTTACGCCCTGAGATTGCTAAATATATTCGTCCACCTAAGCTGTATCGTGTGGTTCGTCAATTTGAACAACGCTATGAGTATCATTTCCCGTCACTATGTTCATTATTAACATCCGATTCGATATTTAATCCCGTTCGCCCATTACCGCCCGTTGGCGGGAATCCTGCAATACATGGGATTGAGTTAAAAGAGGTAAATGTCTCTATAAACTTAAGTGAACGAGTGGGGCATATGTTGGTGCTAGGCACTACGCGAGTGGGTAAAACACGTTTTGCTGAGTTGTTAATCACTCAAGATATTCAGCGAGGTAATACCACCATTGTTTTTGATCCTAAAGGTGATGCCGATTTACTCAAACGAATGTATGCCGAAGCGCATCGAGCTGGGCGAGATAATGAGTTTTACGTTTTTCACCTTGGATGGCCAGATATCAGTGCTCGTTATAATGCTGTTGGGCGTTTTAGTCGGATTTCAGAAGTTGCCTCGCGTATTGCTGGTCAATTAAGCCATGAAGGAAGCAGTGCTGCATTTAAAGAATTTGCATGGCGTTTTGTGAACATTATTGCCAGAGCATTGGTTGCGTTAGGACAACGACCTAGTTTTAGTATCATTCAGCGCTATGTGAATAATATCGAATTATTATTTGAAATCTATGCGGAGTATTGGCTAACAAAGCATAAGCCTGAATTATGGCAACTCATCGAAAATCTCACCCAAATATTAGATGAACGTGATATTCCTCGATATATGGAAGGGCGTTCCTTGCGTGTTGTTGCGATTGAACAAGTGCTAAATAGTGATGAAGGAAAAACGGTATTCGACCCGATATTAGAGAGCTTACGATCTTCTGTTCGTTATGACAGAAAGTATTACGACAAGATTGTGGCAAGTTTATTGCCGTTATTAGAAAAGCTGACCTCAGGAAAAATTGCTGAATTAATTTCCCCTGATTACACGGACATCTCTGATCCTCGCCCTATTTTTGATTGGCTACAGGTGATACGCAAAAAAGGCATCGTGTATGTGGGATTAGATGCCTTATCTGATCCTGAAATTGCTACGGCAGTGGGAAATGCCATGTTTGCTGATTTAGTGAGTGTTGCTGGACATATTTATAAGTTTGGCATTAATGATGGTTTGCCAGAAGCGGATGAAAAAAAGAGAGCAATTAGTCTACATTGTGATGAATTCAATGAATTGATGGGGGATGAGTTTATTCCGCTAATTAATAAAGGTGGTGGTGCAGGAATTGAAGTAACAGCCTATACGCAGACTTTACCTGATATTGAAGCGAGAGTGGGGAGTGTGGCAAAAGCTGCACAGGTTGTAGGTAATTTTAATAGTGTGGTGATGTTGCGAGTGCGACATACTGAAACCGCAGAGCTATTGACGAAACAATTACCTGAAGTTGAGGTATATACCAAAATGTTGATTTCAGGAGTAACCGATATTTCTAATGCTGATATGGGTGGTGATTTTACCTCGAATACACAGGATAGGGTCAGTACCGTTAGAGCACCTTTAATCACGCCAGCGAATATTATCAATCTACCTAAAGGGCAAGCTTTTGCATTATTAAATGGAGGGCAATTATGGAAATTAAGAATGCCGTTACCTTCAGGTAAAGCAGATCCGTTAATGCCTGAAAGTATGAATCAAGTTGTGAATTATATGCGACGACATTATAGAACTAGTGATAATTGGTGGTCTGATAGCGTTCTTGCTAATCAGTGAATTTAAAAAATGATATGTCACAGTTAAATACATCATCAACACCATTGCCAGCATCACTAAAAAAGCGTGGCTTTTTTACCATATTATTGTGGGATATACCTTGGCAGATTATTGGCATTTTATTGGTTTCACTTTTGTTTAGTTTGGTATTGGAATATATCGGTATTTTCTTCTTTTGGGAGAAAGAGGGAGCACAACATAGTTATCAAATTATGCAAATTGAACGAACTTATTTTGCTGAGAGTTTTACACAAAGCGTATTTTTATCCTCACCAGTGATAACAGTAATTCATTGGATCACGGAGTTTTCACAAGGAATGCAGGATAGTTTGCTGAAGATGCCATTATCCGCCATAAAAACAGGTAATGGTGTTACTGATGGGATTAATGTAGGAGCAATAAAAGTGTTCCAAATAGGAGAACAATATTTACTGGCAACATTCTTTGTTTTACAAATAGTGATGATGCGAGTCACGATCCTCGTGCTATCAATTCCATTGTTTATCTTGGTGATAATAGTCGCTGTTGTTGATGGTTTGGTCAGACGTGATTTACGTCGATATGGTGCAGCTTATGAATCGAGTTTTCTTTATCATCATGCCAAGCGAATAATCAAGCCTGCAATTTATATTCCTTGTGTATTGTATTTATCACTGCCATTTGCAGTTTATCCGAACTTCTTGTTGTTACCATCTATCTTATTGATAGGGATCGCTATTTCTGTGACAGTAGGGAGCTTTAAAAAGTATTTGTAGGGATTATTCCTTTTTATTAATTAAAATGCGATGGAATGAGCATGGTAATGAAAAAAAGAATATCAGTGATACCAGAACCTTCTTTTTTCCAAACACCGCAAATTATTCAGACTCGAGAAGATGGAAGTACCGTTAGTACGGCTTGTAGTCGTAGTGGAAAAAAAGTGACTTTTATTACTCCAAAAGGAAAAAAGATCAGAGCATCGCAGAATGAAGTTTTTAATACTTTATTGAAATCAATAAAATAAATATTTATTGGATGCAGAAAGAGAGTTTAGGCTCTCTTTTTGTATATCTATGGTGTAACAAGTGTGTTTTTATTACAAAATTAGTTTCTGATTACTCAACATTTTAATAGGGATGACTATTTTTGTAATAGCAGAGAGTTTTAAGAAGTATGTATAAAGGACGAGATAAATAGTAGTAACGAAATTTGAAAGGAAGAATACTTTGTTAATTTTTCACATAAGATTAAAAAGTAAAAGGAGAACCTAAGTTCTCCTTTTGATATTTCTCTACGACAACAATGTGTGTTGAAGGATTAGCCGCTGCCTAATCGACTGATACTTGCTCTTTACAAGCTGACCTCAGTCAGGTGCTTACGCGGGTCTCATCTGGATTTTAAGAGCGGGGAGACTCAAGCACACTCTATAGCGCCTTTATACCCGTTTATCTTGATATTATCAAGTTTTTTTGTTTTGCCGTTTTATTGAGCTGAATAGGCAAATAGCATGTATAATGGCGTTTGGATACTGTTGTGCAATGATATCTCTAGCTGTAGTTAATGTTGTTCCTGTAGCCATAAGATCATCGACAAGCAATATTCTTATTTTTTCAGTATTGGATGATGATGGTGTACTTAAAACAAATGGTGGGAATATATTCCTAAATTCAGTAGGGATACTTTTTAATGAAAACCCTCCTTTAAGTCCAACTTCTTTTGCTTGTAATTTAATTTTGAAACTAAGACTTTTAGCCTCTTCAATATTAACATCCGCTCTATCGAGAAGTTGAAAAGCATTATCGACTGTTATTTTTCTTAAAATATCAGTTAAATGTGTGGCATTAAACTTTTTTGCTAAACGTTTTGCGATAATATGGCTAATATTATGGGCTGAAGGCATTGATATTATTAATTGATATCCTTTAGGTTCTAATTCCATAAATTTATTGCAAATAACTTTGAAGCTATCATTGAGTTTTTTTATGCTAGAAATATTTGTATATAAATCATCCTTTTTTTTCAAAGCATAAATCAAAGGGCAGTTATCTCCCAGTTGACGTTGCCTTCTATTACGTCTTCTTTTACCTGAAAGAAATTGTCTTTTAAAAATAGCATAAATTTTTAAGCCATTAGTATAATCAATAGTTGGATTCCCTTCAGGCTGGGTTATTAGCCATTCGGGGCAATTATGATCGACAATAACACATAGCTCTTTAATTACTAATCCCATAAATACATATACCAGTCCTAGAAGAGAAGAAAAGTATAACAGAGAGAAAATAGCAGAGCCATATTCAAATAAGGCAATATATTATTTAGAGAAATATTTTTATATTAAGAATTTAAATTTAATTGACTAAGTTAAATGGAAGTAAGTTTATATATTTTAAAATGTAATAATTATTAAAATCAAAATCCCTTCCCCATGATGAATTTATTCGTTATGGGGAAGGGATTAAACAACTCACGTAGTGAGGCGTTAGTTTCCTATAAAACTTCCACTTTCCCATTTCTGTTTTTCTACTGCTTAGCCAGTTTTTTCCTGCCACTCTGCCTTCTTTTATACGATAGTATCTAAGAAGGTCTACTTATGCGAATTGTTCAAATACGAACGTGGTGTTTATTGGGGATATTAATAACACCATTAGCCTATGCTTCTGAATCAAATGAACTTGCTTTAGCTATAAAACAACTCGATTACCTTGATGCGAGATTAGCCTCCGCTAATGTTGAAGCCCTTAAACGTGAACAACCCGCTCGTTTCTACTTGGATTACCAACAAATCAAACAGGATATTGAGGTAATACGCCAAGGACTTAAACACTATCTCTATCCTTCTCGCGCCCAGCCAAGCGCTTTAATCCCTTTCTCAGCACAATATCAGCAAGAGCATCATCCATGAGTGAAGCACAAATTAATGCATTCAACATTGCGAGTGGCAATGTTGCACCGACATCACTGCATCCTTTATTTGTTGGGATTCTGATTGCATTACTCTTGCTATGGTCTGGGTGGGGATTACTGCATGTTTATCAAGGATATGCTTCGGAGTGTATTACAGAGCAAGGGCTGATCCGCTTTGTTATTCGTACTGTATTGCTGATTGTTATCAGTCTCTTTTTATTTGCCCAATAGTATTGGGTATTTTTCACTTTATATAAGGATATCTCTATGTATCAAAAGGGATTGTTTTCTCTACGTTTTTTCTATCACTCTCTTATTCGTGTTTTTTCGCTTTTATTATTAGGTAGCTCTATGGCTTGGGCTGATTTACCTACGGTGGAAGGCCCTAAAAGCAGTACAGACAAAACCTTTTATGGGCAAATTTCGGGCTATCTTAATGATGGTATTGTGCTTGGTGGTTTAATTCTTTCCGCTGTGGCGATGTTAGCGGTTGGCAATGCCATTATTGCCACTTTTGCTGAAGTGCGCGACGGTAAAGCAACGTGGGCAAAGTTTGGCATGCTTTGTGTTGTCGGTGTGATTTTAATTGTTGTCGTGATTTGGTTAGCTTCAAAAGCAGCAACCGTGTTGCTCTAAGGAAAGATATGCCGACAATTGAGTTTATGCCTGATAGATTAAATGCCGAGCCTGTTGTTTTTCGCGGTTTTACAACGCCAGAGTTAGGAATAACTGCACTGTTGAGTGCTTTTAGTGGCTTGATTATTGCTATTCCCATCATGCCTTTTTTAGGTTGGGTAGCCTTGCCGACCGTATCTTTATTAATGCCATTAATCACGATTATTTTAGGGGGAAGGTTACTGGCGCGTTTTAAAAGAGGCAAACCTGAAAACTATCTTTATCGCCGTATAGAGTGGTTTTTAAGTTCGTGTGGTGTGGGTTCAAACAGGTTAATTTGTCGTAGCCAAGTGTTATCACTACGGCGTTTACGCTCGGTGACTTTTCAGTATAAGGAGTCATATGAGCCGATTTAAGAATGCACTCAATGCGCGTGATCATCATGTTCTAACATTAAGAGTAATATGTGGCACTCTCTGTTTTATTGTCGCATTCGCTTTATTTGGCTGGCTCACATCACCTCGACATTTAACTATTCATAATCCGCCTGATTTACGCTCGGGAAGCACTCGGGCTTGGTGGGAAATCCCTCCGCCAACCGTCTATGCTTTTAGCTTTTATATCTTTCAACAACTCAATAGTTGGACGAAAAATGGCGATGTGGATTATCCCTATCGGATCAATTCATTATCGGCATATTTAACGCCAAATTGTGAACTGCTATTACAGCAAGATGCGAAACAACGTAAAGATCTGGGGGAATCTCGTGATCGCGTTCGTGGTGTATCTGAAATCCCAGAACGAGGCTATAAGGAAGAAAGTGTCACGATTGTTGATCGCAATAATTGGCGTGTTCGACTTGATTTAGTCACTGATGAGTATGTGAATGCAGAACCGGTTAAACGCTCATTAGTTCGTTATCCCTTAAAGGTCGTTCGTTGGGATAAGAACCCTGAAATCAATCCCTTTGGTCTCGCATTAGACTGCTTTTTCGATATTCCTCAACGTTTAGAAGTTGTTCCCACTATCAAGGATGAAAAGAAAGGAGGGCTTCATTAATGTGCTTGAAACAACACGTATTTTTTCTGCTCTGTTTTATTGTTTTGCCCGTTCAAGCTGTTGAATTAATGAAGTGGGAACGTATTCCTTTAAAAGTCGCTTTGCATGTAAATGAAGAGCGTATTGTGTTTATTGAACGCAATGTGCGAGTCGGTTTTCCACCTGAATTAAAAGGAAAACTGAGAGTACAAAGTGCTGGCGGTGTCGTTTATTTACTGGCGAAAGTGCCGTTTTCTTATACTCGTCTAGTGCTTCAAGATATTGAAAATGGAGAGATGATTTTATTAGATATCAATGCCAAACAAGGAAAAGAAGCCTTAGAGCCGGTGAAATTGGCATACCCACAAGAGGAAACGTTAGCCAAACAGCAAAATATGGTCACGAATAAACGCCAAAAAATACCACCGATCCCTATTGCGTTAACCCGTTTCGCTTCACAAAGTTTGTATGCACCTCTTCGCACGCTTGAGCCATTGATAGGTGTGCACTCTCTTGCCATGCCATCACCCGAAAAACTGACCTCATTACTGCCAAGTGAAAGTATTGAGATAAAACCATTAGGTGCATGGGGATTGCAAAGCTACAGCGTAGTGGCGCTCAGTTTACGTAATCAGCGAGCGCAAGAGGTATTGCTTAACCCTAAAGATCTACAAGGTGATTTTTATAGCGCAACTTTTCAACATAGTTGGTTAGGTGCAAAGGGAACACCAGAAGATACCACTGTTGTTTACTTGGTGGCAAAAGGGCGTTTAGAGAATGCTTTTCTTCCTGAATTAACTATAAAGGAAGATTAAGTTATGCAAATAAGCTCAAATATCTTGCTGAAGATAATTGTTCCAGTCGTGTCATTGGTCGTGATTATGGTAAGCGTAAAGTCTTGCGATGACACTCAATCAGCACAAGAGACAACTCACCATTCCTCTATAATAGATTTAACACAAGAAGAATTACGCATTCTGGGCATTGAAGGTGACACTGCGCAGGATACTTTGCGTACTTTACTTGGGCGAATGAAAGCCATACAGATAAATCAGGAGAAATTAGAGGAACAAAGTAAGGCGCTATTGACTGAAAATACGCAGTTAAAAAACAGAAGTGACAATGTAGAAAGTCGTATTCATGAAGCGGTAATGAAAGCACAAGAGGAGGGTAATTTAGCCCAGCAAACGCTTTATCATGAACAGCAACGATTGGCTGATTTATTGGATATTTTAATCAATGAACAACAAAATATTAAGGCAAAGGAGACGGAATTACCCGTTGGTTTAGCGCTTGAGCAAACTGATCAACAAACAACGGTTTGGATTGATCCCTTAGAGGGGATAGCTTATGAAAATAATACCAAATCAATAAATAGCGCTGCGACATTTCAATATCCAACCTCTTTTCGTCAATTAGAAGACAATGAAATCAGCCGACAAAAAGCAAAGCTCGATCTTACTGCAAAAAAACAACAACACATTCAAGTTACAGAACATCCTGTTTATACCTTACCTGAAAATGCCACGTTGATGGGAAGCCAAGCGATGACGGCATTACTTGGTCGAGTGCCGATAGAGGGTAAAGTCACCGCTCCCTATCCTTTTAAAATTCTTATTGGTAAGGAAAATCTCACCGCAAATGGTATTGAATTACCTGATGTTGAAGGTGCTGTGGTTTCAGGTACGGCAACAGGCGATTGGGTATTATCTTGCGTCCGTGGTGATATTCATTCCATTACCTTTGTGTTTAAAGATGGCTCAATTCGGACTGTACCTAAATCAGCAACATCGACAGATGGACGCCATGATAAAGCGCAAGGTGGCAGTATTGGTTGGCTCTCTGATGAACAGGGCGTGCCTTGCCTTTCTGGAACTCGTAAAAGTAATGCCTCCACTTATCTACCGACTTTATTTGCACTTTCTGCCAGTAGTGCTGCATCGTCAATGATGGCTGAAAGCCAAACCACAAAAGCAAGTGACGGTTTATCAGTGATGAATTCATTAACGGGGAATGCAGGAAAGGCGGTATTAGGTAAAGCGTTATCGGGAGGAAGCAACGAAATCGCAGAGTGGGTTAAAGCACGATATGGCCAAATGTTTGATGCGATTTATGTGCCTCCTGGTGCACAAGTTGCGGTGCATATTACTCGTGCTATTCCTATCGATTATGAAGCGCAAGGACGTAAAGTTAAATACGATTTCGATATAAGCCAGCAAAATGAATTGGACTAAGGATGGTTAATGAAAGGAACTCATTTATCGTTAGTGATGATATTACTAATAACGGGTTGCAGTACTTCTAAAGAGGAGACTTTACCTGCAGGAAACAGCACTATGCGTGATATTTGGCAAAGCAAAGTGGGTGAAATAAAAACAGAAAAAAGACAAGAAAGAGCCATTCAGCGAGGCTTACTAGGATCAGATAATCCGCCTAATCATCTTATCAATAAGAGTGAGATCCAACAGGCTAAAAAGCATATCCAGCATCACTTCCCTCGCTTACCTAATCCCGATATGGTTATCTATATTTATCCCCATTTTGTGGGTTCTGAGCCTACGCCTATTCCCAGCTATAGCACGGTTTTTCCTTTTTATAGCAAAGTGCAATATGCCTTACCCAACGAGCGATTGGAGGCTTATTGATGAAAAAGAGTGGTAAATTAACACAACAAGCCGTGAAGTCACTTTATCCTAATTATGCCTCATTTATTGATTTTCTCCCTTGGGTTGAATATTTACCCAATAGCCAATGTTTATTGTTGGATGATGGTGTCTCTGTGGGGGCGGTTTTTGAAGTGATCCCTGTGGGTACTGAGGGCAGAACAGAAGCAAGATTAGAAGAAATTCGCGATATTGTGGAAGATGCTTTTCAAGACAGTTTTGAAGAGCGCGATAGTCATCCTTGGGTAATCCAATTTTTTTGCAAAGATGAAGCCGAACCTTCGGAATATCTCGATAAATTACGTCAATATATTAAACCATGGGCGCAATACTCTGTTTTTACAACGACATATTTACAGGTTATTGAACGGCATATGCAAGGGCTTGCAGTACCCCAAGGCTTATTTGTTGATAAGGCAGTAACAGGAGCACCATGGCGTGGTCAGCAACGACGCACACGTATGGTGATTTATCGTTATATTAACCCAAATACAATAGAGCCTTTTTCATCGGAAGAACAACTCAATCAAGTTTGTGAGCGATTATGCTCTGCGCTGTTAGGCGCTGGTATTACTACGGTTAGGCAAAAGGGTGAAGATATTCATGCATGGCTGTTACGTTGGTTTAATCCTGAGCCTGATTGGGTTGATAAAGAGACGCTCTATCGCACGGCAACCCATGTTGACACTGTCAACAGTGCGCTCCCGATATTCAATGATTTTAGCGAAACATTGATGTTTACACCGCCTAAAGCAGATGTAGAAAATGGCGTTTGGTGGTTTGATAATCGCCCTCATAAAGCCATTAATATTGATAGGCTTCGTCGAGCGCCTACTGTAGGGCATTTAACAGGAGAAACGCGCAAAGGGGATAATATAAATGCGTTGATGGATTTGTTACCACAAGGCACAGTGATATCAATGACATTAGTGGTACAACCACAGGATGAACTGGAAGAGCGTTTTAACCATCTTGCGAAAAATGCAATAGGCGAAAACAGTGAATCAGCCAGAGTGCGTGCTGATGCTCAAACAGCAAAAAGTTATCTTGGTGAACGACATAAACTTTATCGTGCGAGTATGACGTTTTATTTATCAGGCGCAACCTTAAAAGAGCTCAACAGTCATCAACGCCATATAACCTCAGTATTGCTAAATGCAGGGCTACAACCAATAAAGCCTGATTATGATATTGCACCATTGAATGTTTATCTTCGTGCTTTGCCTATGTGCTTTGATCCTGAATTAGATAAAAAGCATTGGTATACCCGACTGACTTTTGTTCAACATATTGCCAATATGTTACCTGTTTTTGGTCGTGATACGGGAACCGGTCATGCAGGATTTACCTTTTTTAATCGTGGTGGCGCACCGCTGACTTTCGATCCTTTAAATAGTGCTGATCGTTCTAAAAATGCCCATTTGGTGCTCTTTGGTCCTACGGGTTCAGGTAAGTCCGCAACACTCAATAGTCTATTTACTCAACTTATGGCGGTTCATCGACCTCGCTTATTTATTGCCGAGGCAGGAAATTCATTTGGGCTATTTGCTGATTATTGTGCTGAGTTAGGTTTGAGTGTGAATAAACTTAGCATTAAACCGGGTTGTGGGCTTTCATTAGCGCCTTTTGCTGACGCTTATAAGCTTATTGAAACTACGGCTAAGCTTATCAATGAAGATGAGCTCAGTGAGGTTATTGATGCAGATGAAACCGACGAAGTAGATGAGCGAGATATTTTAGGCGAACTCGAAATTGTTGCGCGATTAATGATAACCGGTGGTGAAGCAAAAGAGGAAGCAAAGCTAGAACGTGCAGATAGAGGCATGATGCGAGAAGCCATTTTAGTAAGTGCTAACAATGCATGGAATGAAGGTAGGCAGATGATCACCGCTGATTTACAAAATACCTTTTATGCCTTTGCGAAAGATAAAGAGCGCCCTGATATACGACGAGCCAGAGCCCAAAATATGGGGGAATCTCTGAGTGTATTTATGCAAGGCTTTTTAGGTGAGTTATTTAACCGAGAAGGACAACATTGGTCAGAAGCTGATGTCACATTAATCGACCTTGGTACATTGGCCAGAGAAGGCTATGAAGCCCCTTTAGCTGTTGCTTATACCTCATTAGTCAACACCATTAATAATATTGCAGAACGTGATCAGTTTTTAGAACGCGAAATAGTCTTTGCCACGGATGAAGCCCATATGATCACCACTAACCCATTACTTGCCCCTTATGTGGTTAAAGTCGTCAAAATGTGGCGTAAATTGGGGGCATGGTTATGGCTGGCGACTCAAAATTTAGAGGATTTTCCGTCTACGTCAAAGAAGATGTTGAATATGATTGAGTGGTGGTTGTGTTTAGTGATGCCACCTGAAGAAGTTGAAGAAATCGCTCGATTTAAAAAGCTTACACCAGAACAAAAAGCCATGTTGTTATCAGCAACCAAAACCCCCTGTTGTTATACCGAGGGCGTTGTCCTCGCCAGCCGTATAGAAGCCTTATTTCGTGCCGTTCCTCCGAGTTTATACCTCGCACTAGGTATGACTGAAAAAGAGGAAAAAGCAGAGCGAAAAGCACTGATGATAGAGCATGGCATTAGTGAACTAGAGGCGGCTAAACGGATAGCTGTAAGGTTGGATGAGGTGAGGGGGATTGTTGGGTTAGTTTGAGATTATATTTAGTTATTATAAGAATATTTGTTTAGTGCTAGAGTTGTTTTATATCCTAACTATTACGTAATGGAATTAAAAGTAAATTTAACTTATCGCGATAAGAATAAAAAATTAAAGGGTAGATGATAATTATACGGTGACCAAAACTATCTATATCTAACATTGGACGTAGGTAGTTTTGGTCGCAAGAAAAGTATTTTAATTAAGGTTTAAGCGCCACCTTTTTCAGCATTACTAAATTCATGAAGTAGCTCTTCAAGAGTTGAGTTAGGGCGAGTTGTTTTAACTAATGCATAGCCATAAACTGGTGTATCTGCTGGGTACATTTCAGCTTCAGATAATAGAGTTGCAACTGCTTTCATTTGAGTTCCTGAGGTGACAACATCATCGATTATAATAACAGCATCTGGGTCCTCGAATTTTTTTGCTTCTGAATATATGCCTAATGTTTCTAAATGTGGTTCTATTTCTCTTCTTCCGTTTGACATATGGGCAGGTTTTGTTGGCCAAAATCTTTCTACTATTGCGCGTGGGATTATTTCACAACCAAGCTCATCTTTATTATGAAAGGCATATGTAGACCATAAATCGATTAATATTTGTATAGGTGATGATTTATTACATTCAAAAGGTACAGAGCTTGGTGTTGCAACTAAATAAATTCTTCCTCTGATTTTATTACTAAGAAGCCATTTTTTAAATTCTAAATAATAACTATAAGCTAATTTACGAAATGGCCTTCCTTCTCCTATTGTTCCGTTTTGATTATAAAAAGATACTGCTTTACCTTCCTCAATTTCTGTTTCTGTTAAATACTTACTAACTTTTATTGAACGTTGGACTTCAAACCATACCTTTTTTTTATGGCTATCATCTCCCCAATCATTTGGGTTAGGCCAATATTCAAAAGAATATCCTATCCTATCTAAATTTAAACTAGAAATATCTGCTGTGTTAGGATCTGCGGTAATATAATTAGTCGAAATTTCTGGTTTGGAGAATTGAATAGAATCTGATAAAAATAGTTCAATATATGATTCTAATTGTAATTTTTTTGTAATAATAGTAGTTGGCTTAGTCCAAAATTTATAATAATTAATTTCACTCTCATTAAAATTACCAATTAGTACAGATATAGCTGAATTTATATGTGCGAAATAAATATCTTTTGGACTATCACCAATAATAATAACATCTTTGTAACTATCTAATATATAACTATCTTCTGCTGTTGGTTTATGTTGACTTCCATAAACATTATCACTATTAATGTTGACATTATGATACTCTAAAATACTTAAGCAATAATTTTTGGGTGAGTCAGAAAAAATATAGACATCGCAATTTTTATTGTTTATTAGTTTATTGACAAAATTAATTATTCTATCGTTTATAGGTCTTACTTTAACTTTACCATCTTTAATCAATTGTGGAATGACGGATCTTCCTGCTTTGCTACGAAGATACACCTGACAATGGTCTGTTTTAAATAAAGTATTATCTAAATCAAATATTATAGCTTTCATAAAAATCCTGATTTATAAGTTGTTATGTAAGGTATGATTTATTACTTACATTTTTTTAATAATTTCAGATGGTGATAGTTTACATTCTTTTTTAGGTGGTAATGATTTTCTATCATTTTCTTATAAATATAACATAATGAAAATTTACGAAGTAAAACATAAGTATCAATTTTAGAAATATAACTATAATTTATTTGGCAATAATACCTAGTTATATGTACTTAATCATATAAAGTTAACTAGTTTTTTAAAATTAACTTTAAATTACCAAGTTTTGATTAATTAATGTTTTAATAATTAAATATAAGCACCCTATACCTTTTCTTTTTACAGGGTGCTTTATGAAACCACCAAAACTATTAATTTTATTATTAGTGCTTTCAACTCAATCAGTTGCATCAACTACTATCTACACTGATAGCAATATTCCTTTACTTAATACTGAAGATAACCAAATTATTTATTTGGATTCACCTGATATTATTCAAAAGCAATTATTTAATGATTTATCGCGTGATCCCAAGCAAGCAGAACAGCAAGTGAGAAGTATTATTCAGTCAGCAAATTGGCAACAAAAACAGCAACAAATCACACAAGCTTATCAAGGTGTTCTTCACGCTTATTCATTGAAACTCGCGAAATATCCTGCGGTTGTTTTTGATGATCGCTATGTGGTTTATGGCACAACAGATGTTGTTCTGGCTGAAAAACATCTCACTGAATTTTTGGAGCACCAATAATGGGGCGATTAAAGCAGTTTAGTGTGTTTGCACTTTGTCTTACTTTTCACCCCATATCAGCAAACGCGATTAACTCAGCTCAAATTATTGCAAGTGCATTATCACCACACTGTTTGGAATACAAAATTATGGGGATCTGTTACTGGCTATTCTGCACACCATTTGGGTGCTCAGTAAAAACATCAGTAAAAGTCAGTCACTATATTCCTAATGCGGTTGTTTCTAGTTACGACCAAACAGGAAGCAATCCATGGGCAGAAATGTCATCATTAGGAATAGGAATATCGGGCTTTGCTGAAGGTGGCGGTGCTAATAAACAAAAACGAGTGAGAAATAAAAATAACCTACATTTTAAAAATGCGGATGTGATTGGGCATCCTGCATTAGCGTCTCCTATATTTGGGCAATTTATGGGGCAAATAAATTATGCTTGTTCTAGCCCAATTAATGCTTTTATGCCTTACTTTCTCAGTACACTCGATGGGTTGATGTGGCGTTCTGGCTTGCCTGAATCTCTTTATCCCGAAGCGCTGATCCCAAATATGCGTGAAATAGGCTCCACAGTTAAAGGCAATATGTGGGGCAATATTTATCCTCGCAGTGGTTTTGTGACACAAGTAAATGACTACAAAGCCTCGGCGGTTGTGGCTCAACGGGCTATTGATATTGTGACACGAACCGGACAGCTTCATGTTTATCAACCGTTAATAAGCCATTCTTATCATGGATATTGGGCGCCAGAGTCTGTTACTGAAAATAGAGGCACTCGTAATCACAAATGGCAAAGACTTTCGCCTTCAACGTCCTCTTCTTGTTCTACTTTTCCTGATGATGCTCAACCTATTGCGAATGATGGCGGTTATGCGTGGGCACTTTGGCAACCTTACAAATGCTGTAAACGTCGAGGACAGTTTTTTCTGTATAGCTTTAATTTTCAATAACAAGGAAAGTGTATGAAAGATAAAAGCTGGCTTTATAGCCGTGTTGTGGTGGGATATTTTGCCTTGAGTTTTCCTGCTATTGCTACTTTTGAGGTCGATAGCCATGTTGTCAGCACGGACTCCAGTAAAGGCATGAAAGGGGCAATTAGTGATTACTTATTTTATACCATAGGCGGTGGAACGGTGATTTCACAACCGCCGAGTCACAGTAATATGCAAAAACTCAGTATTGGTCTGGGTTGGAATAGCGACTTAATGTGCGGTAATTTTGATATCAATACTACAGTTAAAAATCAGCTAAATGGTGCCACGCGTGGTTTTAAAGATATGATGAGCAATGTCATCAATAGCGCTACGGGTGCTGTTGCCAGTTTACCTGCCATGATTATTCAGCGTGCTAATCCTGGTCTTTATGAGTTGCTCACTAACGGTGTATTACAAGCTAGTGTTTCATTCGATAAAGCCCAACTCAATTGCCAAAAAATGTCGCAGAAAATGGCGGATTATGCCTATTCAAATCAATGGACGCAGTCCGCTATTGGAGAAGAGTTTAAACGAGTTGTCGCAACCACATCAGATGCAGTCAGTGCCGATAATCAATTGAAAACCTCAACAGGGAAAGAAGGTGTTAGGTGGATTGGTGGTAAAAAGCGAGGCGGTATCGGTCAGCCTGCGATTAAGCCCACTTATGATTTAGCAAAAGCCGGTTTTAATATACTGAATAAACAGCCCATCACAAGCCATCATCCGGTTAATGAGTCCGCTTGCAAAGGCTCTCTTTGCCGACGTTATAAAACCAGTGACGAAGCTGCGAAAGCGGTTGTGAGTGTATTGGGAGATAGGGCGATCCGCACTTGTTCTGAAACAAAAGAATGTCGTAGCGGAGGCGAAGAAAATAAATCAGGTACGTCAACGGTAGGCGTTGGTTTTTCACCGATGCTTGAAGAAACGACACAAAAGAACATGGCTCTATTAGTTAAGCTTGTGAATGGGCATTTAAAGCCAAATTCGACAAATTTAGCACAATTAAAAACAGGCGATTTAGCGGTATCAAGAGGCGTTATTCAAGCGCTAAAAGAGGATCCTGATAATGTGGCATTAGTACAACGTTTGGCAGGTGAATTGGCAATGTCAGATACCATTTCAACGGCACTTGGTATGCGAAGAATGTTGATTGTAGGACAATCAGAACCTCATGTTGCTGAGCATAAAATAGCATTAGAAGAAACGGATCGCCGTCTTGCTTTCCTCGATAGAGAAATTTTGGCATTAAAAAATGAAATGGAAATTCGTAAATCTATTAGCAATAACACGCTGTTAATGGTGTTAAGCCGACAAGAAAGCCGTGATGCTGAAAATGGTGTTCATCAGACCATCATACAAAGTGATAAGGCAATCTATCAGCTAAATCAGAAGGTAGATCATTAAGATGACGACAGAGAGTTATCTTGAACTTGTATTACTTTTTATGGCTTGGCTGATTAATAATTCATTGTGGATGCTCATTACCACAACAGGTCTTTTTACCCTTCCATTAGCGATTAAAATTGCAGGGATTTGGTTAAAAGCACGAGAAGAGGGAGAGGATGAAGGTAATAAAGGGATTTTAGTCTTATCGCGTATGGAAAATACGCTCTATGTTGCGTTTATAGTGATGATATTTTGCACTGTTCCTCTGTGGGAAATCAATGTTTCTACATTACATTTTGATCGTGCTCGTTCGGCGCAATGTAGTATTAATGTGCCGATACCTGCGGATTCTGGGTATGGCACGCTAATCGCAGAATTAAACGGACAAACGGCAAAAGTACCTTTGTGGTGGTATCTAGTTCATTCATTATCTAAAGGCGTGACGCATGCAACTATCGCGACGATCCCTTGTAGTAATGATTTTCGATTGCTACGTTTTGAAGTACAGAATACTCAATTAATAGATCCTATTCTTCGCCAAGAAGTACAAGCGTTTGCGAATCAATGCTATGTCAAAGCATATTATAAGTTAAAAAATCTTCATTCTGGATTATCACCTCAAATAATGGAGGGTGCTAATTGGATTGGCTCTGATTATTTTTTGAATACAATCGGCTATTACGATTACTACACCGCAACATCCCCCCAACAAGCATGGTCCTATAATGAAAATCGAGATAGCGGATATGCCAATGTCGGTCGTGGCGGTTACCCAACATGTAAAGCATGGTGGAATTCGACGACTCAAGGCTTAAAAAAGCGTTTATTAGCTCATTTCGAACCACGCACCATTAATATGATGAAAGCCAAGTCACCTGATAATTGGGAAGAGGGATTATTACGTTGGTTAGTGAGTCCTCAAAGTATCCATTTAGCCAGTAGTGGTGACACTTATATGATGGGCAACCAGCAAGGGCAAAGCACAAGTATTGATACAGGAATAAAACAGGCTATTAGCAGTCTAGGGACATTCTTAGCTCAAACGACACAACTACCTGCTTTTGATGCATTGCGCCAAAGTTTACCGATGATCCATGCGATTTTACTAATGGCTTTGGTTATCATTATTCCGCTGGTTTTGTTGCTGAGTGCTTATGAACCCAAAATAATTATTACACTTACCTTTGTGATGTTCGCATGGCTATTTGTGCCGTTTTGGTGGGCATTAGCTAGTTGGTTAGATGATAAATTGATTGAATTACTATATGCGAGTTACAAAGGGTATCGCGGTGATTTTAATATTTGGTTAGCAAGTACTGGTTCTGATGGTTGGATCATGAATTTAGTGCTTGGCGCTATGTATATCGTGTTACCGCTTTTCTGGTTTGGTGCCGTAAGTTGGAGTGGCGTAAATCTTGGATTTGCGGTGTCTTCAGTTATTTCAAGTGGTTCAAAAGGTACACAACAAGCAGGTTCTCAAGGTGGTTTGGCAATGATGGATGCGGTTAAAAAGGGTATTATAAAAAAATAATTGTTTAATTTATCAGAATAATATGGAGCAAAAAATAAAATGATATAATTATTTTGCTCCATTATTATCTACAAAAAAATTAATAATAATGAACTTATAGATATTAACCCTTTATTAAAGAATACATACTTTCAGCATTGATAACACTAACATAAATGATTGCGCCGCATAAATACATGGTTGCAGTTCCAATAATGAGTTTACATAGGTAATTAACATTCACCTTGCTGTAATTTTTATGTAAATCGTGAAAAATAGCTAAAATAATTAGCGTAATAAAGACGACTACACCGCCTATAAGGATTTTATATTGATATGAATCACTTCCGAATTTGTCTTTACTAAATAAAGCACCAAGAGATAGCATAAAGACAACAACCATAGAGGGGGAAATTAAAGACATCGTTCTTCTTAAAAACTCGAAGAAATCAGATCCATCAAAGAACCAAAAACTCTTTTTTTTCGTTTCATTAATATCTGTCATAAAACCTCTAATATAAATTTTTATATGGATAGATAAAATAGAATAAATTCATCGATTTTATTTTTAACATTAATAAATATTTATTCAAGAATAAATTTAAATTAATATTTAATAAATCAAATGAATTAAATTAATTGTTATTGTTTTTTTGTATATGGTTTTTTTGAAATATTTAATTGACCTTTTTTAATAAAATTAATATGGAGTATTGAGAAAATAATTTAACCTACCTACTAAGTATCCCTATCGTTTACTCTTCAATTATTACCTCGTTGTTTTAACAACAGCCAATGCTTCTGTGCTCATTATTGCACTCGCGATTTGAAAGAAGCGCCTTAGGGCAATCGCAAGCTCACATCATCATTATCTGAGAGATGATACCTTCGGGTGATAACGCAAGATAATACGAACAATGAAGATGCCACCTGCGCTATTTGAGATGCTCTGTTATGACTGATGTAATAAAACCATCTGCAAGAGGAGCATTAAGCGATAGGAGCGATGTAGCGTCACTTGTGTAAAAGCGTAAGCGATACCAAGTGACGCTACGCGCAAACAGCACGTTTTGGCTTATGGTATCTACTTTTTCAATGATAACTACAGTCTGACACACTCGTAGTGACAATATTAAGGACAACTCACTCGATAAATTAAAGGAGAAATTAGCTCGGTATCGATGGCAATATCAGCGAAAGCTGATAGATGGAGGTAGTCTGATTTTATTTATCAGGACGGTTTATACCGCGAACAGCTCTGAGAGCTGGGGAGCCTCGTAAAAACTCAACTTATTGTCGCCCTGATGCACAGATACCCGCTAAAGTGAAAATATAACCATGCCGTCAGGGAGTTTTGTTTTATATATAAAAATAGGATTGTGGAGGACTTATTTGTCCAAATTAAGCAAACAATTAACTACATTAGCAAAACAAGGAGGCGGAAGTTTTAAAACCGTTGCGGATCGCTTGAAACTCGCTTCTCGTATTGCCGATAGAATGGCAAAACTGAATATTCAAATTCGTGATGTAAAACATATCAAAACAAATCATATCGAGCTTTATATCAAAAGCCGTCAGGAAGAAGGCATTTCCAAAAGAACACTTCAAAACGAAATGGCAGGCATTAGGAATATTTTAGCGGTTGCTGGCAGAACAAAGCTTGCCTCACCTCAACATGAGAAGCTAAGTAATCATGCGCTTGGTTTATCAAATGCGAGCCGTGATGGCACGAAAGTGGCTATTAGCGAAGAACGGTATTTATCTGCTATTTATCATGTAGAAAAGCAAGATGTGGGAGTTGCAATGACCATGCAACTTGCACGTTGTTTTGGGTTACGCACCGAAGAGGCGATACAGTCAGCAAAGTCATTAAAAACATGGCAACGCGCTCTGATCCAAGGTGAGAAAAGTGTTCGTGTTGTTTTTGGTACAAAAGGGGGAAGACCTAGAGATACGACCATTATTGATCGTGACAAAATGTTATATGTCGTCAATCAAGCTTTGAATTTAGCTTCCCAATCTAACGGTAAATTGATTGATAAACCCGATTTAAAATCTGCCATAGATCGCTATCGAAATGTTGTCAGAAATGCTGGATTAACAGGTAAATATGCACCTCATAGTTTACGCTATGCGTGGGCAGTGAATGCAATGGATTATCATAAAAATAATGGAATGAGCGATGATGAAGCTAAGGCAATGGTCTCTATGGATTTAGGACATGGTGATGGGCGAGGGTGTTATGTTGAGCGTGTCTACAATAAACTTGATATTAATGATTAATAAAACAAACTTGTTTATAGCACATCAAATTAATAACGTTTACCCGTTAATTCGTTGTTTATAACAACAGCCAATATTTCCGCAATCTGAAAGGAATGCCTTAGGGCGATTGCAATATTCATTAAATCAATTTTCTTTATTTCACCCCAAATGGGAATTGCTTCCCTATTTGGTGGCAATTCCCTTTTTTTAACAGGAATTGCCTATGAAAAAGGAATTAATAGGTCGTACATCCTCACAGCAAAACGATCTTTATCACATAGTGACAAATAAGATTATCGAAGCGTTAGAAAAAGGAACAGAACCTTGGCGTAAAACTTGGGATACAGAAAATGAAGGGCTACCAGTTAATGCAGCAACGGGACGATATTACAGTGGTATTAATGTCATGCTGTTATGGCTAGGAGCGATTGAAAAAGGGGTTAATTCAAATCGGTGGTTGACGTTTAATCAAGCAAGATGTGCAGGAGGTAGTGTTCGCAGAGGTGAAAAATCTACATTAGTCACGTTATTTAAACCTTTTACTGAAGATAGATTAGATAGTGAGGCAACAGAGGCTGAAGATAAATTAACTCATTCATCACGCTGTTTTATGGCACGTTTCCATCTCTTTAATATTGAACAATGTGAAAATTTGCCAGAGCATTTTTATGCTAAAAAGCCCGTTCTTCCTGATGTTGAACGTATTGATAGAGCGGAGAGTGTGGTGATAAGTAGTAGTGTACCCGTGATACATCGTTATCAAGATAGTGCTTATTATCACACGAAAAATGATCATATTGTTATCCCAGAAATGGGGCAGTTTCATTCAGTGGAAGATTACTATTGCACATTACTTCATGAATTGGTGCATTCAACAGGTCATAGTTCAAGACTTGCTAGAAAAGGAATAATGGCTCTGTTATCTCAAAAAATGAGTAACCCAGTTTATGCTTTTGAGGAACTTATTGCAGAAATTGGATCGGCTTTTTTATGTGCTGAATTAGGTATTCAAGGTCATTTGCAACATGAAAGTTATATTGCATCATGGTTAAAAATACTTAAAGAAGATCATAAAGCCATATTTAGAGCAGCTCGATATGCCAAGGAGGCATTTGAGTATTTAATATTAAATACAAATAAAAAATAATTATTATTTGACTAAGTAATATAACGATAATAAATCTAAAAAGGTTTCCGTTTTAGGAAGCCTTTTTATCTTTCGCTAACAGAATCAAAGATCAAATAGCTTCATACTGTTCCGTGTGTTCTACCCTGTGAATTAACCGTCATTAAATTGAAAGTTAACAAGCGAAAAATAGTATTTAATATGAATTTTATACTGGGTTAACTTTTATATTAAATATCTATTATTTAATAGCATTTTTTATTTTATTAAAGCTTATTATCATAAATGGAACTTTATATGTTAAATCTGAAATTACGTTTTCAGCGAATAGGTTTATTCAAAAAAATTAAAAAAGAAATAAATTCAAAAACTCCACCAAACTCTATTTTACCCATATCATTAGACGAGCTTCTCTTATCATCTCATCGTCAACAATTATTAAAATCACTTTGGAGTTCATCTTCTTTGTCTCAAGAGGCTTATATCCAGTTTTATAAAATACCCTTAGAGCAATGTGTTTTCTTAATGCAACAGCTCCCATTAAGTGAAAAGGGAGCCTATAATTATTTAGGCGGAATGACTGATTACATGCTTGAAGTTGTAACACGAACCTCTAAGTTGTCTAAAAATTACATGTTTCCTATTGGTGCCTCACCAGAGGAACAAGCTGAACAAAGTACAGTATGGCATGCTGTTATTGTTTATGCCTCGTTGTTTTCTTGTGCGGAATATTTATGTCATTTTGACGTTGAATTCAAAAGTGGAAAACGATGGTTTCCATTGCAGGAGGCATTAACAGAGCCTTATCGATTTCGATTTATCTCTGAAGTATCACAAAATCAAAAGAGATGTTTTGGTGCGATGCTTGCATGGAAAATAATTTCACCCGATGCAATAAATTGGTTAAGCCAATATCCTAAAGCGCTTGAGGCGCTATCAATGTATTTAACAGGATTTAGAGAACAAACAGGCATCGTGGACGAAATTATTTCTAAAGCTGTTGCTTTAACACTTGCACCATTTCAACGTGAGATATCATTGCCTGAAAGTGATGTGTTATCAGAGACTATATCGCTAGAAAAAAGAGCGCCTACCGTTATACCAGAAATGCAATTACACCAGGCTGATAATCAAATCACCGATATGGGTGATGCCTTTTGGGAGTGGCTAATTGAGGGGTGCGTGAATGCTCATCTCTCTATAAATCAACCTAATGCACAAATTCATATTATTGCAGGATATGTTTTTATCGTTACTCCCAATATTTTTTATGTGTTTTTAGCTGAAATGAAATTGCCTAAACAAGATAAAGGTAAGCTTCAAAAAGCCTTTGAGAGACTGAAATATCATCGTCATGATCGAGGCAATATGTTTACTTGTCGGCTCTTTCAAAATGAATTATTAGAAGGGCAATTTAAAAAATTAAGTGGCTACTTAATTCCAGCAAATAAAATATTCACAAGCAATAATAAGCCTGCTGAAAATCCATTACTGGTTGTCGTATAAAGATTTTGCAATGAATTTGTTGCGTGCTATTTGCTTATTAAATTGTTTGGTGAAATATCCATCAGCGATAGAAAATAATAATAGTAATTCCACTAAAACAGTCTTGCTCCCGTTGATTAATCACGGTATCTTTCACTCGCACCTGCAAAATCAGGTGTCGGGATTAGCCTCCTGAAAAATACTTCACTGACAACACACAATGCACTTACATTTTGTGTTTGCATTCTGCTACATCTCAATGGTGGGCTGGATGAGGGCGTCGAAAGACGCGCCGACGTCAGTGAGGTCGGTAAGGCTAACCTTGTTCAGTTCCACCACCCATGAGATTAGCCTCTCCAGTGGTGGAAATTAATACTACTCACTGAGGATGCCTAAATATGGCAACAACCCCTAACCCAACTCATCCATTACTTACTATTCAGTTCGATTCCACAACAGATTTCATAACACTCGTTGATTATTGCGATACTTTTGTCGATGCATTGATTAAGTTTGATGATCTTGCACTTCAAATGGCATTATGTTGTCGGCTTAATGCCTGTTTAACACTCTTGCAATCGACGTTAGATGAGCCTATCCCTCCCCATTTGGTGAAATGTTTTATTACCAATAAAACACCGCCAAGCCTTCCTCGCTTTGATTTTGAATGTACTGAACTTTGCCAGCATTGCATTACGCTGACTCAATTTCTTGCAGAATTAGGTTTTTCAAGTGAGAAGGGCAAAAGTCTTATCTGGTTATTGAATGATTTAATTAATTATTTTGTTGCTGAAATGCGAGCACCTAGATGGTTACGCACTCTTGATGGAGTGAAATCTCTTGATGAGGTAATGGTATGACTTTTAAACAGGAGCAACAAAAAAGTCATCATTTAAAGTTGTATGGTTGTTATTTGATGGTTTGTTCGTTTTGTATCAGCGATAACAGCACCCATTGTCGTGTTTTACTGATTGTTGTAAATGAGCATGTTATGGATGACATCACTTTTGAGTTTCTTATTGAGCAGTATTTTTATTATAAATTATTACGTCCTACGACAATGAGAAGTTACCGTAAGGTTCTTCGTACATTTGAAGAATTTACGTCGTTAAAACCTGCTCAGGTTGATCAATTAACCGTTCTGCAATGGCGACATATTGTTTTAGGTGATAATAAGCGTTCAAGTAGAACTTGGAACAATAAAGTGACTCATATGAGGGCATTGTTTAATTTTGGAATAGAACAAGAGTTATTGCCCCATAAAAAGAACCCTTTTAATGGTACGGTTGTTCGTGCAGGGGCTAAAAAGAAAAAGGTTCTAACTAAATCACAGATGGATGATATGTATCGTCGTATGACACACTATCTAGAACTTGAAGAAAAGCAAGATTATGGCTACGTGTGTGATGGGCGAAAAAATGCATTATATCCAGCGTGGTTTTGGATGACGGTCGTGAATGTGTTTCGTTATACCGCCATTCGCCAAGGGCAGCTTCTGCATATTAGATTGAATGATATTAATCTCGAAGAGAAATGGATCCATTTATGTGAGGAGGGGGCTAAAAATCACCGTGAACATCGGGTACCGATTGTTTCCGCATTATACCCATCACTAGAAAATTTAGTGAAAGAAGCACAAAAGGTAGGCGTTGAACCGACAGATCAAGTGTTCAATGTTGGGTGGTTTGATTTAATGAAAAGAAAGAAACATCCCAAGATCATGGGCGAATATCCATTACGCTCATTTTTTAAACGCTTATCAGCAGAATGTAACTTTATCATATCACCACATCGCTTTCGACATACCGTCGCAACACATATGATGCAATCACCAGAACGTAATCTTTATGTTGTGAAACGGCTATTAGGACATGCCAGCATTACATCGACATTAGAATACATTGATGAAAGTGTTGATAACTTGCGAGATATATTAGAAGCGGAATTGATGTGATGAAAATAACAGGAGGAGTATCAAGATTTGACAGTGATTAGGAAAAAAAGTAAAAGTGACAAATAAAAAAAAACAGCCTTGGTATGAACAAGACTGTTTAGTTTAAGAGTTTCAACATAAAGTGACAGTGCCAAATTATATTTTTCAACTCTTTTTTGCCCTCTCAGTGATTTAACTCACTGACGAACAAGTGAAAGATGGTGCCCGAACTCGGAATCGAACCAAGGACACGGGGATTTTCAATCCCCTGCTCTACCGACTGAGCTATTCGGGCAACGGGGCGTATTAAACCCGATATCGCTTTGCTCGTCAACGTTATTTATCACAAAACTGTTTGATTGCTGTTTTTTTAAACTTATTGGTTGATAAAACGCGATTTATCGTGGGAAATGCGCAAAAATAAAGCTAACGCTTTTTTCAATACACAAAAAACACATGACGATAAACTGCTTATTAAGCCTCAATAACAAAAAAAGCTTCCCCAAATTTATTGGGGAAGCTTGGTTTTTTAGATTAAATATTAACTAACGGTAGTTACGTTGAGCGGTACTGACTTTCTCAAGATAACGACGAGATTGGTCGGCAGGGTGTTTATTACGTAATGTGGTATACACCTGTGCTGGCTCTAAGTTGTTAATCATGGCTGCTGCCTGTTTCTTATCGTTATGGAATATCCGTAACACACTGCCTGCACCACCGTTGTAAGCCTGTATAACGGCGTAACGGCGTGAAATAGGATCTTTGATATCGCCAAGATAACTATTTTGCAGTATTGAGATATAAGCTGCACCGGCATCGATGTTATTAGCCGGATCAAATAAGTAACTACGACTTGGTTGTCCCGATTTTCCTTGCATTCGGAATACATCCCGTCCTGCCGTTGCTGGCATGATTTGCATTAAACCTAGAGCATCAGAACTACTCACCGCATATGGATTAAAACTTGATTCAATTTGCATAATTGCCAAGATTAATGATGGTTCAACTCCATATTTAGCGGCTGCTTGTTGCACTAACGGTAAATATTTATGCGCACGTTTATCAAGGTGATTAGGAACAAGATTAATGGTGACATACCAAATGGTATTTATACCAGACTGGCGTTTTTGTAATTTATTAGCAATCAGATAATCTGCAAACTTATTGGCTCGCCATTCCCAACGTATAGGTTGCCCCGTATTATCAAGAACCTGTCCAAATAAAAACGGTTCAGTGCTATGAGGAATATTATTAACGTCAGAGTAGAGGTCAATAGAACCGGGATCTTCACCCATTAATAACGTTGTGACTATCGCCTTATGCAATTGGAATTGAGGTGCATCATCACCTAAAGTTTCTATTGTAATGGTACCGGCTTCAAAATTAATATGGCTACGTGTTTTATAAGCATTAGTATATTTTACGTAATCTTTAGGCCCTGCGATTAATACTTCCTTCATACCCCAAATCATTTCGATATTATTGGCAAATTGCCCCATAAGAATATCGAATGCATTGGTGTCCTTTGCGTAATCGGGCTCAAATGTTTTTGGCGGTTGACTACTACATGAAATGAGTAGAGGGGCGATAATCAGCAAGAGAAGGATTTTTTTCATGGTCAATTGCATCGCTATGGTGAATAAAACACCAGAGCCTTTAAGGCTCTGGAAAAGTGAATATTATTTTTCAGGTGGTGTGTAACCGTCAATATGAACATCATGGCCTTCGAATAAAAATCGCACCATTTCTTGTTCTAGTAGTTTGCGATCATCAGGATTCATGGTGTTAAGTTTTTTCTCATTGATAAGCATAGTCTGTTTTGCCATCCATTGAGCCCATGCTTCTTTTGAAATCTCATTGAAAATGCGCTTTCCAATTTCTCCTGGGTACAACTGAAAATCAAGTCCATCGGCTTCTTTGTTAAGGAAAGTACAAAAAATAGTTCTGCTCATAATAAATCCTCAATATCGCAGGTATTAGCTTAGGCTAATTGTCTAAGTAAATTCTCTACAGGTGCTGCTAACCCTACGGTTGCAGGTGTCTGTAAGTTATACCAAAGTCCTTTTTGCGTCTCCATCATAGCGGTAAACGTCGAGAGTTTTACGCAAATTGGCACAATATCTAAATGAAAGTGGCTAAACGTATGCCTAAATGAAATCAGTTGCTCTGCTTCATTATTATCGAGTCCATGCTCAGCTAACCACTGTTCTAAAAGCGCTTTTGTTTCAAATTGAGGAAAGGCAAATAACCCACCCCATATTCCTGCTGGTGGTCTTTGATCTAACCAAACAAGATTATCATATTGTAAAATAAGAAAATAAGTTGTTTTCTCAGGGATCACCTTTTTAGGTTTTTTCCCAGGGTAATCCGCCCAATTGTTTTGAGCATAAGCGATACAACCACTATTTAATGGACATAATTCACATTTAGGCTTGCTTCTGGTGCAAACCATTGCACCTAAATCCATCATTGCCTGATTAAAATACTCGACACCTTCAACAGGGGTGACGGTTTCGCTGATCTCCCACAACGTATTTTCAACCTCTTTTTTACCTGGCCAACCTTCTACAGCATAACAGCGTGCTAAAACACGTTTCACATTACCATCAAGAATTGGATAAGGTTTTTTTAGCGATAACGATAAAATAGCACCCGCGGTTGAACGCCCAACACCAGGTAAGGCACAAACGTCCTCAAAGGTATCAGGAAACAGCCCTTGATGTTTATCTACAATGTGTTGTGCTGCTTTATGCAAGTTTCTAGCTCTTGCGTAATAGCCAAGACCAGTCCAGAGGTGAAGGACTTCATCAAGAGGGGCTTTAGCTAATGCGTTAACATCAGGAAAACGTGCAATAAAACGCTCAAAATAAGGAATAACCGTCGCTACTTGAGTTTGTTGCAACATTACTTCAGATAACCATACGTGATAAGGCGTTTTCTCTTGCTGCCAAGGAAGCGTTTTGCGCCCATATTTGTGATACCAAGTGAGTACGACTTGCGAAAATTGCAGAGCTTCCATCATGTTTATTTTATTAACTCATGTTCTGATTAAGGTAAGATTGCACCACAGAGAGAATAAACTGTAAACACTCTTAATATTTATCTTATAGAGTGATGCTTCTATAAGTGACTCTTGCTAAACTTAGTGATCTTTGGATAATGTCGGTTAAATTGCACCATAGCGACATTATAACGATTTTAAGTAAATAATTGGCCTAACGACTGACAGTATTAGACATGATCAAGAATGTAATTTCTCCGGAATTCAATGAAGAAGGGCGTGCTTTACGACGCGTTCGTAGTTTTGTTCGTAGACAAGGTCGTTTAACGCCTCGTCAAGAGCAAGCATTAGAAACACAGTGGCCTGCCTTTGGTATTGATTATCAGCCGGAACCTATCGACTTCAGTCAGGTTTTTGGACGCGAAGCGCCTGTAATATTAGAAATAGGCTTCGGCATGGGCGCATCGCTCGTGACTATGGCAAAAAATACACCAGAAAATAATTATTTCGGTATTGAAGTGCATGCACCGGGTGTTGGTGCTTGTCTTGCTAATGCAGAAGAAGAGCAATTAAGTAATCTGAGAGTCATGTGTCACGATGCGATTGAAGTGCTCAATCATATGATCCCAGATAATAGTTTAAAAATGGTTCAGTTATTCTTTCCTGATCCATGGCACAAAGCGCGTCATAATAAACGCCGTATTGTTCAAGTGCCTTTTGCCGAATTAATTTTAAAAAAATTAACGTTAGACGGTGTTTTTCATATGGCGACAGATTGGGAACCATATGCAGAACATATGCTTGAAGTGATGACAAGTGTTGAAGGTTATCAAAATTTGTCAGAAACTCAGGATTATGTACCACGACCAGAAACACGCCCTGTGACTAAGTTTGAAAAACGCGGTCATCGTTTAGGGCATGGAGTCTGGGATCTTATGTTTAAGAGGGTAAAATAATGGCTAAACAACGTAGTCGCCGCTTACGCAAAAAAATGCGTATCGATGAATTTCAGGAATTAGGTTTCTCAGTTAAATGGACTTTCCCAGAAAATACCCCTATTGAGGAAGTAGATCGCTTTGTTGATGAACTGATCCTCAAAGTTATTGAGCCAAACGGGCTAGCATTTGATGCAAGTGGTTACCTGAGCTGGGAAGGTTTAATCTGCTTACAACAAATTGGTAAATGTACAGAAGAACATCGCCAATTAGTCGAAAACTTCCTCAAAGAGAGCAAAATGCAAGATGTACAAACCTCTGAACTATTTGATGTTTGGTGGGATTGATAGAAAGTTATACATTTAGCAAATAATTACAAGGGCATCCAAAAGGATGCCCTTGTCTGTCTGGGGAAGGGACTGTGACTACAACGTTATCTAACGAATTACTGTCAGATATTTTGCAACAAATTCGCCCATTAATTGGGCAAGGAAAAGTCGCGGATTATATTCCCGCATTGGCTCAAATACCTCCAGAACAGCTTGCTATGGCTGTTTATACGGTTGATGGTGAACTCTATCAATCAGGTATGGCTGATAAGCGTTTTTCGATTCAATCTATTTCTAAAGTACTTAGCTTAACGCTTGCTTTAACACGTTATGAAGAAAATGAAATTTGGCAACGTGTAGGAAAAGAGCCATCAGGGCTACCTTTTAATTCCTTGATACAGTTAGAAATGGAAAAAGGAATACCGCGTAACCCTTTTATTAATGCTGGTGCTATTGTTATCACTGATATGTTGCAGTCTCGATTAAGTGCACCTAAGCAAAGAATGTTAGAAGTGATCCGTTTTCTTACTGATACTCCTGACATTTGCTATAACTCAGTGGTTGCAAAATCAGAGATGGAGCATCTTAGTCGGAATGCATCAATCGCTTATCTGATGAAATCTTTTGGTAATTTTGAGAATGATGTTATTACGGTGCTTGAAACTTATTTTCACTATTGCTCAATAGAGATGAGTTGCACCGAGTTAGCGCAATGTTTTAGCTATTTAGCTAATCAAGGTGTGTGCGTAGGGAATAAAAATCAGATTATTACGCCAAGACAAACCCGTCAAATAAATGCATTAATGTTAACCTGCGGAATGTATGATGGTGCCGGTGAATTTGCCTTTCGTATTGGTATTCCCGGAAAATCAGGCGTGGGTGGTGGCATTATTGCGGTTGTTCCTGATGCCTTTACGGTTGCAGTTTGGTCGCCAGAGCTGGATAAATCAGGTAACTCATTAGCAGGCTGTGCAGCACTTGAATTATTAGCAAACAAAGTCGGGCGTTCAATTTTTTAGGTGTGTTTTCAGGAGAGTTGTTATGAATTTAAGAAATATTGCTGTCACTCTGTTTTTTGTTGCGGGTACAGCAAATGCATCACCCAGTTTTGATTGTGCGGTAATGCCAAAAGATGATTTACGCATAACCTCCGAATTCGTTGAAGTCGCTGGTTCACATGGTTTAATGGTCATTTATCCAGACGGCACATTATTTCAAAATGAAAAAAGTGCCACATTGACACCACACCAACAAGAGTTAGCAAAAAAATATCAAGCCACAGTAAGACGAGACGTACCTTGGTTAAGAACTGAAACAGGGGTAAAACTGCAAGATTCTCGTAAAGTGCTTGATAAAGTAGTGATTGAAGCTTTTGGTAAAGAAAGCAATATCCTCAATAGATTAAGTCGATTAGAGAAAGATCTTAATCAGCAAATGGATAGGGTGGTCAGCATAGAGCCGAATAACATTACGTTTCATTCTCAAGCCATTAAAGAAGTTGAAGCCAAAGGTCGTGAAATCGTAGAAAGCAGTCTAGGGGGGATGTTGCAAGACAGCATTAATGAATTGGGGAAAAAACAGTTATTAGCAGCCGCTGGTGGCGACAGTAAAAAAGCCTTAGGTGGATTATTAGGCAGCTTAGATGGTTTTCAAAAGATTATAGATCAGGAGTGGAAGCAGCAAGAAGCGGCGTTTACTCAATTTGGTCAGCAAGCTTGCAGTAAAATCACTCAGATGGAAAACCAGCGCATAGAATTAATTAATTCATTAAAGAAGTAGCTGATCCGTCTCTTTAATGATTGGGCTATTAACCAGATAGTTAATAAGTTTTATAAATGACCGACTCACAATTATTGAAAATAATAATGAAAATCATTCTTATTCAATTGACTTGTGAGAAGAGCTGTTTAGAATGCCCTGTTTGAGTATTTCACTTAAACAGGGCAAAATTAATGAAGAAGATCCTCCCTTTAGTTATCGCATCTATCCTTTCTGTAACAAGTTTCTCGGCGTTAAGTAAAACACCAATCGAATACCAACCTAATCAAGTTATTAGTCAGCAAAGTGGAAAAATGGTAATTAAACACCTGTTGGGTGAAACGTCGGTTATTAAGAACCCTTCAAAGGTTGTTCTCTTTGATTTTGGTTTATATGATTCTTTAGTTCAGTTAGGTTTAGCTGATAAAGTGGTGGGGTTGCCATTAGGTAATGCACCTGCTTATATTAAAGGAAGTATTGCAAGTAATGTGGCTAATGTCGGTGGTATGAAGGCGCCTGACTTAGAAAAATTAGCGGAGATTAAACCTGATTTAATTATTATCACGGGTCGTCAAGGTGCATCTTATGATGCGTTAGCGAAAATAGCACCTACAGTTAATTTAGGTACGAATAGTGCTAATTATCTCAATTCCGTTGAATCAAATATCAAGTTATTAGGTGAATTATTTGATAAACAGCAAGCGACTCAAGAGCAACTGACTAAGTTAAATACGGTTATTGAGCAAGCTCAGAAAAAAGCAGCAGAGTCGGATAAAAAAGTGTTAGTGCTATTACATAATGCTGGCAATTTAATGCCTAATAATCAAAGTGTTGTTTATGATGTTGTTAACGCTAAAAGAGCCGAATTACCGCCTGTTGCTGAAGAAGAGAAAGGCAAGCGTCGTGTGGTAACACCTGAAATGATCGCAAAAGTTAATCCTGATGTTATTTTAATTGTGGATCGTAGCGAAGCCATTGGTGCAGATAAATTAGACAAGGCGACATTTGAAAACGAGATAATAAAAACAACTTCGGCCTATAAAAATGACGGTATTATTTATCTACAAGCAGATCTTTGGTATCTCTCTGGTGGTGGGTTAGACAGCTTAACTAAGCAGATTGAGGCAGTAGAAAGCGCACTTTAAGATTTCTATGATCGTTTAAATGGCTTCATCAATAAATAAAAAATGCCCATATTGTGAATAACAGTATGGGCATTTTTGTTGTTAGTCCATTGAGTGATAAATCATTTAGAGAAATAGCTCTAGTAATGAATTGAGGAACAATTTGCCGTGTGGTGTTATTTGCCAGTGTGTTTCAGTCTCACTGATATAACCCAAAGCCAACGCTTCATCTATTTGGTGGCGAATAGCCTCTTCAGAGAGTCCTGTATAATCGCTGAAATCCTGTCTTGGAAATGCTTCTAAGAGACGAAAACGGTTCATAAAAAATTCAAATGGACGGTCATCATTATCAACAAAATTTTGCTGGTGGAGATAACGACCTTCCATAAAACCTTTGGGGTGCTTGGTTTTTACTGTTCGCATTATGCGACCGTCTTCAAAGCTTATTTTTCCATGAGCGCCACAACCGATGCCTAAATAATCCCCAAAACGCCAATAGTTTAAGTTGTGCTCACACTGAAAGCCTGGCTTGCAATATGCCGATGTTTCATATTGTTGATAACCTGCTGCAGTCAGTAATTTGTCGCCTTCTGAAAAAATATCCCACAGCATATCGTCATCAGGTAACTTGGGAGGGCGAGAGCCAAATTGTGTATTGGGTTCAATGGTTAATTGATACCAAGACAAATGGGGGGGTGATAACGCGATTGCTTGCTGTAAATCAGAAAGTGCTTGAGATAATGATTGGTCTGGCAATCCATGCATTAAATCTAAATTAAAGCTACGTAAGCCTAATTCTTTGGCTAATCGAGCCGCATTTTTAGCTTCACCAGCATCATGAATACGGCCTAAACGAATAAGCTTATCGTCGCCAAAACTTTGCACGCCAATAGAAATACGATTTACACCTGCACGTTGGAAGCCCGAAAAGCGTTCTGCTTCTACGGTTCCTGGATTCGCTTCCATGGTAATTTCTGCATTAGGGCTAACAGCAATGCGCTCTTTCACACCATAAAGTAAATCAGCCATTGACTCAGCGCTTAATAAGCTTGGTGTACCGCCACCAATAAATATTGTTTGGACTTCACGGGAGCCAATGTGAACAAGATCAGCATCTAAATCATTGAGTAAATGTTGCACATATTCCTGATGTGGCACTTCACCTTTTAAGGTGTGTGAATTGAAATCACAATAAGGGCATTTTTGTACACACCAAGGAATATGAATATACAAACTTAATGGGGGCAACTTAAGCATTCTTAAGCGCATCCAACATTAATTTAAGTGCTTTTCCACGATGCGAATGCTGATTTTTTTGCTCTTTAGTTAATTGTGCCGCAGTACAATTTAATTCAGGAACAAAGAAAATAGGATCGTAGCCAAATCCTCCTTCACCGTGCATTTCTGTACTTAATGTACCGTGCCAAATGCCGTGAAAAATCAGCGGAGTTGGATCGTTTTCATGGCGCATATAAACTAAAACACAGTTAAATTGTGCTTGGCGTTTTTCAGCGGGTATATCTTTCATTGCATCAAGCAATTTATCTAAGTTTTGCTGATCACTTGCATCAACACCCGCATAGCGTGCTGAGTAAATACCTGGAGCACCACCTAACGCATCTACCGAAATACCAGAATCATCAGCAATGGCGGGAAGACCGGTCACCTTTGCCGCATGACGCGCTTTAATTAGCGCGTTTTCAACAAAGGTTAAGCCCGTTTCTTCAACAGAATCAACACCAAGTGCTGTTTGTGCAACAATATCTAAACCAAAATCAGAAAGTAAGGATGCTAACTCTTTAACTTTTCCGGGATTTCCTGTTGCGAGAACGACTTTTTGCATGCGTGTTATCCTTAGTAAAGCGTTACGCTAAGTAGCCATTGTAAAACGTCTACACGCAGATAATTCAGAGCATAAAGCACAAGAATAACAATCATTGCTGAGAAATCTAACCCTCCCATTGCTGGGATAACGCGGCGAATTGGAGCCATTAAAGGTTCTGTCAATTGAAATAAAAGATGGTCAATTGGATTACGACCTTGGCTTACCCAGCTAAGGATTGCGCGGATAATGATCAACCAGAAAATCATCTTACCTGCTGCTGTGAGCAGTTCAATAAAGGCAAATGGGAACATTAAAGAGAAAGGAATAGATGTTCCTGATAAGTAAGATGGAATAATAATCCCAAGTAGAATGAGTATATAGGCTAATAAGACTGAAGCGGTATCAATAGGACCGATAGAAGGAATAACACTTCTTAATGGGCGAACAATTGGCTGTGTGATCTTGACGATAAATTGTGAAAAAGGATTATAAAAATCAGCTCTAACACATTGCATCCAAACACGTAATAGAAGGACGGATGTGTAGAGTTGAAGAAGAGTCAGAATGACGAAATTTAAAAAATTCATTAGTTGGCCCTGATGAAATTAAAATTGTTTTTCCATTTCTTGCGCACGTTTAATCGCAGCTTGCATGGCAGAAGCGACGTTTTCAGGTAATTTACCGTCATAAAACTGCATAAGTGCAGCTGCGGTGGTTCCACCTTTTGATGTTACTTGCTCGCGTAAAGTTGAGAAAGGTAACATATGTTGTTTCTCAGCTAAGGCGGTAGAACCGCTTGCGGCTTGTTGAACAATCGCTCTTGCTACCTCAGGTGAAAAACCTAAACGTTCAGCTTCCTGTTGCATTGATTCCATAAACAAGAAGAAATAAGCGGGTGCACTACCAGCAACGGCGATAATATCATTGATGGCAGATTCTTGCTCTACCCAAACAGTTGTTCCAACACTTTTCATTAATTCGTCGGCAAACTGTTTATCTTGAGATGAAAGTGAATGATGCGCAAACATACCGCTTAAGCCTTTGCCTACCAGTGCTGGGGTGTTTGGCATAATACGAACAAGTTGTAATTGAGTTGCAAAATAGTCGTTATAACGTGCGGCAGGAATGCCTGCAGCGATAGTAAGGACTAACTTTTTACTCATGGTGATATTTTGTAAGGGCTTACAAACTTCTTCCATCATTTGTGGTTTGACTGCCAGAACAATAACATCTGCTTTTTGAACGGCATCAATATTGTCATTAGTACTATGAATCCCGAACTCTTTTTCTAAAGGTTCGCGACGAACGGCAGAAGGTGAGCTAACAGTTATCTTATGTGCTGGATATCCACCTTGAACCAATCCAGCAATAATGGCATGAGCCATATTTCCAGCGCCAATAAAAGCGATGTTACGATGTTCCATATAAACCTCTATTTTTACTTAGTCGCGTAATCTCTTGCGCCAAAAATTGCTGTACCAATACGAACAAGTGTTGAACCACAAGCAATAGCCGCTTCCATATCACTGGTCATTCCCATAGATAACGTATCTATATTGGGATATTGAGATTGTAATTGTTTAAATGCGAGATGCATTTTTTCTAACACTTCAACTTGTTTGTCATAATTGCTTTCAGGTGCTGGGATAGCCATTAACCCGCGTAATTTAATGCCTGAAAGAATAGAAATCTGTGCCGCTAACCCATCAAGCTCAGTCAGATTAATACCTGATTTACTGTTTTCATCACTGATATTAATTTGAATAAGTACATTCAAGGGTGGCAATGAATCTGGGCGTTGGTCACTTAATCTTTGGGCGATTTTTAATCTATCAATGGTATGGCACCAATCGAAATTTTCAGCAACAAGGCGTGTTTTATTTGACTGTAAAGGGCCAATAAAGTGCCAAACTAAGGCATGGTTATTAGCAAAATAATGGATTTTATCAACACCTTCTTGGACATAGTTTTCACCAAATTCAGTTTGTCCACATGCTATAGCTTTTTCGATGTCACTCGCAGGTTTTGTTTTACTCACTGCAAGTAGCGTTATTTCTTCTGAAGATCGGCCGCATTTCTGCGCTGCTGTGTCAATGTGAGACCTGACATTGACGAGATTCTGTTTAATAGTATTCATGGCAACTCAGGAGATAATAAGATGAAAATGGAAAATTTAATTGCATATAGTGTAAAGCATAACGCTTCAGATCTGCACCTTTGTTGTGGTGATGTACCACGATTGCGGATCAATGGAATACTTTATCAACAAAATCAATGTAAACCTATCACTTCTGATAGTTTACTAACGTGGATCAGTCCTTTTTTAAGTGAGGTTCAAAAGCAAATTTTTGAGAATGAAGGGCAGGTTGATACGGCACTTACACTCTCTTGTGGACAACGACTTCGTGTTAATTTATTTCGCCAACAAAAAGGTGTTTCAGCAGTATTAAGAATAATTGAAACACAAATTCCTTCTTTAGATAAACTTCGAGTACCTAAGTCGGTTTCAACATTATTAGATAATTATTCTCATGGCTTGATTTTAGTGACTGGCGCAACAGGAAGTGGAAAATCATCAACATTAGCGGCAATGATTGATTATTTAAACCAATATCAACGTCAGCATATTTTGACATTAGAAGATCCTATTGAATTTATACATAGCAATAAGCAAAGCATTGTACAGCAAAGGGAAATAGGGCGAGATGTTCAACATATTGCAAATGCAATAAAGAGCGCTTTACGCCAAGATCCTGATGTCATTATGTTAGGTGAATTAAGAGATGCACAAAGTATTCAGTTAGCATTAACGGCAGCAGAAACAGGCCATTTAGTGCTGGCAACATTGCATACTCAAGGAGCCGCACAAACGCTTGAGCGCGTAACTAATGTATTTACAGGTAATGAGCGACAATGGATTTCATCACAATTAGCATGCAGTTTAAGAGCGATAATTTCACAAGAGTTAGTGTCTTCAACTGAAGGTGGGCGTGTGGCGTTGTTTGAAATAATGCAGGTTACGCAGGGTATTTCACATCTTATTAGAGAAGGAAAATATCACCAAGTGACAACGTTAATGCAAACAGGTAGTGAATACGGTATGCAAACCTTCATGTTAAGTCGGCAGCAACGCCAACATGAAGGTTTAATTCAAGCTGAGTGATAACGTAGAAGTAAAAATAGGCTACGAAGTGGAATCTATTTTTTAGAATTGCTGTTCAAACCAGCTTTCAAGAATAATAACGGCAGATGCTGCATCTACACTGCCTTTATCTAAGGAACGGTAACCACCACGTTCAAAAAGATGAGCGCGAGCTTCTACGGTGCTAAGGCGTTCATCATGCAACGCAATTTGTACACCAAATCGACCATGTAGGCGATTAGCAAACTTTTTAGCTTGAGTGGTGATTAATTGTTCAGTGCCATCCATATTAAGAGGTAAGCCGACAACCACTAAATCTGGTTGCCACTCTTTTATGATTTTTTCGATTTGAGTCCAATCAGGAATACCATCTTTTGCTTTAAATGAGGCTAATGGTCTTGCTGTTCCTGTAACTTCTTGACCGATAGCGGCGCCAATGCTTTTAGTACCGAAATCAAAACCCATTACCGTTCTGTTTGACATTATGCATGACCCGCGATTGGTGAAATGGTGTGGATATTAATCCCAATTAATTCAGCGGCTTTATGCCAACGTTCAGCAATAGGGGTATCAAAAATAATTTGAGGTGAGGCTTCAACGGTTAGCCAGCTATTTTCTAAAATTTCTTTCTCTAGTTGACCTTGTTCCCAACTGGAATAACCTAGAGAGACTAATGTTTTTTCTGGTTGTCTTGCTGTGCCTAAGGTTTCTAATACATCTTTGGATGTTGTGATCATCGTGCTATCACTAATTTTGATGCTAGAACTAAAACCAGAAACCGGAGTATGCAAGATAAAACCATGCTCTTCTGCAACTGGACCTCCTGACATCACGGGTTTTTGTAAGCTAATCGCTTCGTCTCTATCAGTCGAAAAAATTTCCAGTTGATCTAATACACCTTCCACAGAGATATCTTCGATAGGTTTATTAATAATTAAGCCCATCGCACCGTTTTCATTATGTTCGCAAACATAGACGACCGAGCGTTCAAATAACGGATCGCTTAATGAAGGCATAGCAATAAGAAAATGGTTAAGTAAATTCATAATAGTCGTACTGTTCCCTGATCATTTTTATTAAAAAACCTAGCCCTTTTATACATTGTATTTCTTAATGTATACCGCTTATTGATTAATATGTGGGGGCTAGGTTCATACTTTTAAACCCTTTAATCTCAGTGTCTAAAAGTTAGTTTTTCTTGTTTAAACGTACTTCAATAGCATCCATTAACATGCCTGTAATAGAAACATCAGGATAAGCCGCTTCAATTTCACGTGCGCATGTTGGGCTTGTAACGTTAATCTCAGTCAAACGATCGCCAATAACATCTAATCCGACAAAAATAAGCCCTTTTTGTTTAAGAATAGGTGCAACTTGACGAGCTATTGCCCAGTCACTTTCTGTTAATGGACGTGCTTCTCCACGACCACCAGCTGCTAGATTGCCTCGCGTTTCACCTTTTGCAGGAATTCGAGCTAAGCAATAAGGTACTGGCTCGCCATCAACAACAAGAATACGTTTATCGCCATTTACAATTTCAGGTAGAAAATTTTGTGCCATACAGAAACGATGCCCATGTTCTGTCAATGTTTCGATAATAACACCTACGTTTGGATCATCTTTTTTCAAGCGGAAGATTGATGCTCCCCCCATACCATCTAGTGGTTTGAAAATAACATCACCGTGTTTTTCATGGAATGCACGTAAATGCTTAGCTTCACGAGTAACTAATGTGTCTGGCGTTAATGTTGGAAACCATGCAGTAAAGAGCTTTTCATTACAGTCACGTAAGCTTTGTGGCTTATTCACTATCAGTGTTCCCATATCTTCAGCGCGTTCTAAAATATAGGTTGCGTAGATAAACTCGGTATCAAAAGGCGGATCTTTACGCATTAAAATAGTATCTAATTCACCTAAAGCAATATCCTGCTCTTGACCAAATTCAAACCATTTTTCTGGGTTTTCTTCTACACTGAGTAAACGAGTGTGAGCGCGTGCTTCACCTTGGTGTAGGTAAAGATCGTTCATCTCCATATAATGAATTTCCCAGCCACGACGTTGTGCTTCTAATAGCATGGCAAAGCTGGTGTCTTTTTTGATTTTGATGGATGAAATTGGGTCCATCACAATACCTAATTTAATCATTACTTCTCCTTTATCCCAGATCGCCGAACCGAACCTGTAAAGCGGTGATTGCGGTGAGTGCTGTTGTTTCAGTTCTTAATACACGAGGACCTAATAAAATATCAGTAAAATGGAACTCTGCTGTCATGGCGATTTCTTCAGGGGAAAGTCCACCCTCAGGGCCAATCAATAAACGCACTTTTTTAACAGGTAAGGGTAAGGTATTAATACTTTGGTTAGCTCTAGGATGTAAATTGAGTTTTAAACTACCATCATCTTGAGCACACCATTCCTCTAATGACATCACCGGCATTAATTGTGGGATGCTATTTCTGCCACATTGCTCACATGCCGAGATAATAATTTTTTTCCATTGCTGATGTTTTTTCTCTAAACGGCTAGGGTCAAGTTTAACACCACAGCGTTCTGAGATCAGTGGAGTGATCGTATTAACACCTAATTCTACTGATTTTTGAATAGTAAACTCCATTTTCTCACCGCGTGAAAGCACTTGCCCTAAATGGAGGTCGAGGGGGGATTCTTTATCATCAACAATGCTTTCATTAATTTGCACAGTGACTGACTTTTTTGTGCTTTCTATGATTTCAGCATCAAATACCTGATTTGAACCATCAAACAGTGCCAGTTTTTGCCCAGTAGACATTCTTAATACACGCCCAACATGATTAGATGCTTCTTCATCTAATGCTGTTTGAGTACCTGCTGTGAGTGGTTCTGGATGATAAATGCGAGGAATACGCATAACGTGAAACCCTTACGTAAAAGATAGTTAACCGTGATAAATAAAATATGTGATATGCATCATACGCATGACATTATGGCATGCAAGTTATCACTTTGCTTTTATCGTTATTATAGTGCGAATATTATTGCGTGTTTTGTCTCAAAATTTCATGTTTTCATCGTTCTTATAAAGAAAATTCTCGGTATTAAATTGATCTTCTTATACAGTCGTTTAGCTAAGGATAACGAGGTATCTAAGGAGTAGATATTTATGCCGTTAAGTCGCTTTTGTTTTATAAAAGGACCTTTACTTTCTTTTTTGAATGATTTTTTTGTTTTTATTAAGTGTTGCCTGCCTTTTTCACTATTATCTTTGTTACCTAAAACTCGGCGCAAACAACTTGTCATAAGCTATATTATTGTTTGTTTATATTGGTTTTTTTCAATTAGTTCGCTTTCTTTATTGATATTACTTTCTATATTAAGCTTTTATTTGTTAATACTCTCTTTCTTTGATGCTGATTATTTTCTTCTACCTAATACGTTGACTTATTGGCTAATATTTTTAGGGTTGTTGTGTAATTACACGACATATGGATTAGTGCCTTTTGATCATGCTTTTTATGGTTTTCTAGGTGGTGTAGGACTTTTTTATGGCATCTATTTATGGGGATATTTGATCTACCAAAAATGTGTTTTAGGTTTTGGTGATGTAAAATTATTTGGGGCTATTGGCGCATGGTGTGGGGTTGAAAAATTACCCTATATTCTTTTGCTAGGCTCTTTTTTAGGTTTAAGTGTGTATTTTTCAGTATTAATCACGATAAAAAATCGTATAAAAAAAGTGGCATTTGGCTCTTGTCTTGCATTTTCAACATTAATGGTATTAGGTTCCTATTTTTCGTCTTTTAATCCCTTTAATTAATGGGATTCAATCTTTTTGGGGGCGGATTTTATAACAAAGTCACTAAATAGTAAGGATAGAAATAAAGAAGGCAGTGTGCGGAATTTAATCAGCACACTGAAAAGAAGATTATAGATTTTCTTTTATAAATTGCTGCCAACGTTTTGTATCACCTAAATATTTTTCAACCGATATCAGGCGATAACCTTGGTTATCTTCAATAAATAAAGTCGGAAAACCGCGACCATTAACTTGAGTCATTAATTGTTGTGTCTGTTTTAAATGTTGTTGAACTTGTGTTTCGCCAATTTCAGACAGTAAGGATGCAAATTGTTCAATATCAAAGCCAAGTTTTTTCACAATAAATAGCAGTGTGTCTTTATCACTGATATTTAAGCCATCAAGGTAATAGGCCTCTTGTAGTGCTTTTAATAAATACACATCACGTTTTCCCATTATTTCAGCAACAAGTATGGCTGAAATAGGGAGTAGTGAGTTTAATACCATGTCAGTGTTACCAAGAGTGTCTCTGTATGCGTGACTAAAAACTTGACCTGATAATTGGCTAATACGCTCATCAATTGGCGTGACATGCTCTTTCCATGATTGACCACCTGTTACGGCTCTTGCTGGTGTAAACAATCCACCACCATGTAACTTAATAGAGTGTGGAAAGGTATTGCTTACCGCTTCAATCAGGGGCGCGATGCCGTAGCACCAACCACAAAGAGGATCATAAACATAGTGCAATATTTTAGTACCTTGGGTATTACCTGTATTGCTTGCTACTGAGGCCACTGCATCTCTCCTTTTAGTACTTTTGCACTAAGTTCTAGGCTTGATTTATCGGCTAAATTCTGATGATTTTTTTCCATCGCTGCAATAAATTCATCTGAATTTTTCGTCTTTTCAAGATTTTTCTCAGCCTCAATCAAGTAATTCATTGTGAAGTCAACAGCTTGTAGATCATAAGTTGCTTTTGGTAAATAGTGACCTGGAATAACCGTTTTGGGGGATAGTGATTTTATTTGCTGTAATGCACTAACCCAATGTTGGCGCTCTGCTACAGTTTGTGTATCCGCTAACCAAACATGAATATTTTCAGAAACTAAAACGCCCCCCATGACTGCATTAAGTTTTGGAACATAAAGGTATGTTCTATCTGGAGATTGTCCGTCTAAGCCTTTGACTGCAATAGTTTCACCTTCTAAAGAAAAACTATCGCCTTTTAGTACTTCAGGAAGGATGATTTTTTGAGGGGCATTTTCTTTAAGTACAGGCCCCCAGTAGGCAAGTTTTCCTGCCTGAGTTTCATTAATGGCTTTAATTGTGGGTGCAGTTGCAATCACTTTGGCATTTGGAAATGCATCAGTAATGACATCTAACCCAAAATAAAAATCAGGATCAGAATGGCTGATATAGATATAAGTCAGGTTTTTTCCAGAGGCTTTTATTTTATCAACCAACGCTTGTGCATCATTTTTTTGAAATTGAGCATCAATTAAAACGGCATCTTTATCACCATAAATTATTTCAGATGAAACAGGAAAAACACTCGCTTCTCCTGGGTTATAAATATCTAATGTTAAATCAGTTGCCAGCGCTGATGTTGCGAAGAATGTGGTCGTTGCAAGTGTTAAAGGCAGTAATTTTTTCATCTTTTGTTTTCTCCATAATGTTGTTGCTGACTATAATATGTTGCATAAAACAAGAGAAAAACCCTATTTTAGGCAATTGATTGTTGCGTAAATCGAGCAAATAGAATGGATAAAATAAAAGCATCAGAAGTGTTTGTAACCATTGTGAAACAAGGAAGCATGATAAAAGCGGCTGATTATCTAGGTATGTCTAGAGCGATGGTGACGCGTTATTTAAATGAAATGGAAGAGTGGGCAGGGGTGCGTTTATTGCATAGAACAACACGCAAACAAAGCCTAACATCAGTAGGTGAAATGGTATATGAACAGAGTTTACAGTTATTAGAAATGGCTGAACGTATTCCTGCCAATATCCCCAAAGAACATCATCAAATCAGTGGGCTTGTGCGTATTACGAGTTCACAATCGTTAGCAAATAGTGTTTTGTCAGTGGCGATAAGTGAGTTTATGCAACGTTATCCTTTAATTGCGGTTGATTTACAAATTACGAATCAAACCGTGAATTTAGTGGAAGAACGTATTGATATTGCATTGCGTATTACGAATCACCTTGAACCTAATTTAATCGCACGCTCGCTAGCGACCTGTCTTTCAGTAGTGTGCGCTCATAAAGATTACTTAGCAAAAAAAGGGATACCTCAAACGCCAGATGAACTTGCTCAGCATCAATGTTTAACTTACCGATTTTTTGGTCGTAGTTTGTGGGAGTTTAATTTAGGTGATGAACGTTATTCAGTACCTGTTGGGGGGAATTTAAGTGCAAATGAATCGGTTGTTTTATTGCAAGCTACGTTAAAAGGAGTCGGTATATCGCTACAACCTTATTATTCAGCCAAACCTTATCTTGATAACGGTGAATTAGAACAAGTCTTGTCTGACTATCAAGCTCAACCAATGGGAATTTATGCGGTTTTAGCGAGTCGGCAAAATATGCCCGCAGCTGTCAGAGTGTTGTTGGATTTCTTAGTTGAGTGGTTTTCATCATCACCTTATTGGTTTGCTTTATCGGGTAAAAGCTTGGGTTAGTCGCTTAGGGTAATCTGATAATGCCTCTTTCATCACGTCAATAAAATAGGAAACAAGTTGTGATGATGGGCGATGTGATGGGGTAATTAAACTGATGGTAAAGGGAATCGAAAAGCTTAAAGGGCGAAGACAAATAGACTTATCTAAATAATCAAGTGCGGTGATAGGGTTAACGATTGAAATACCGATATTTTCACTCACCATGGCACAAATAGAGGCGGCACTTTGTGTCTCCATCACTAAATGTCGTGTAATTCCATCTTTAATAAAAACGGTATCAATCAATTGTCGGTAGCTATCATTGGCAGACAAGCTAATAAAACGCTGATCTTGAAAATCAATAGGGTATAACAATGGTTTTTTACACAATGGGTGAGACTTAGGTAACACCGCGACTTCATTGAGTGTAAGCACGGTTTCTTGTTCGGTTCCCGCTGGTGTTTGTGTGTGTTCAGTCAATCCTAAATCATAATGTTGAGCAGATAACCACTCTTCTAATAAAGGCGATTCTTGAGGAACAATGGTTAAGTTGACATCTGGATATGTATCTAGAAATTGTCTACATATTGAAGGTAATAATGACTGAGCAAATGCGGGCAAGCAGGTGATATTCAATTCTGCTTGGTTAAAATGGCGAATGTTTTCAGCTGCGTTAATTATCCTATCTAAGCCATAATAAGAACGTTGTACTTCCTCAAAAAAGCGTAACCCTTCCGTTGTGGGTTGTAAACGGCCTTTTATTCTATCAAATAATCTAAATGCTAATAGATGCTCAAGACGAGATAACTCTCTACTGACAGTGGGTTGTGATGTTTTCAGTAACTCTGCGGCTTCAGTTAGATTCTGAGTGGTCATCACAGCATGAAAAATTTCAATATGTCGCCAATTAAAAGGGGTTTTCATTGTCCATTCCTATATCACAGATGAATAGAGTGTAGCTTATTTGATATTTTTATTCCCTTGTAAGTTAATAAATAATGAATTTATTCACCAGTGACTTTTATGAGTAGATAACATGACAACATCAATAACTATGGCTCAATACCAATTAGCACAAACTTATGGAACGCCATTATGGATTTATCAAGGCGACACGATTTCTCAGCGTATTGCTCAGCTTAACTCTTTTGATGTGGTTCGTTTTGCTCAAAAAGCATGTTCCAATATTCATATCTTACGTTTAATGAAAGCACAGGGTGTGAAAGTTGACTCTGTTTCATTAGGAGAGATTGAACGTGCTTTAGTTGCAGGTTATCAAGGTGGTAGAGAAAAAAGTGAGATTGTCTTTACCGCTGATTTACTTGATGAAAGAACCATTGAACGTGTTGTCGAGTTAGATATTCCTGTTAATGCTGGCTCGATTGATATGCTTCGTCAGTTAGGTAAACGCAATCAAGGGCATGCGGTTTGGATTAGAATTAACCCCGGATTTGGTCATGGACATAGCCAAAAAACCAATACAGGTGGTGAAAACAGTAAGCATGGTATTTGGTATGAAGATGTGCCAGAAGCGTTAGCGGTGATCCAACAATATAATCTAACGCTAGTGGGTTTTCATATGCATATTGGCTCTGGTGTTGATTATCAACATCTTTCTTGTGTCTGTGATGCGATGGTAGAGCAAGTGCTTACCTCTCAAGTTGATATTCAAGCTATTTCGGCAGGAGGGGGATTATCAACGCCCTATCAAGAGGGGGATGCAATTGTTGATTTGGAACACTATTTTTCTTTATGGGATAAAGCACGCCAACGTATCGCACAACACTTAGGGCATACTATTGAGCTTGAAATAGAACCGGGACGTTTTTTAGTGGCTGAATCAGGTGTATTGATGTCACAAGTGAGAGCCGTTAAATCAATGGGAAGCCGTCATTATGTGCTGGTGGATGCGGGGTTTAGTGATTTAATGCGCCCAGCAATGTATGGCAGTTACCATCAAATTTCAGTTTTAGATAACCATGGTCAAATTAAACCCGCGACAGAATTACAGGAGACGATTGTGGCCGGTCCTTTGTGTGAGTCCGGAGACGTTTTTACTCAGCAAGAGGGAGGCATGGTTGTTCCTCGTTTATTGCCTCAAGCACAGGTAGGTGATTATTTAGTTATTCATGATACTGGGGCTTATGGTGCTTCAATGTCATCAAACTATAATAGCCGACCACTTATTCCTGAAGTGCTGATAACAGAGGATGTTCCCCAATTAATTCGTCGTCGTCAAACAATAGAAGAGTTATTAGCGTTGGAGTTAGATCTCTAATTCATTCTTTTTATTAAACATGCTTTCATTGAAAAATAAAAAAGCACCTCATGACAATGTTAGTGATGAGAGGTGCTTGTGTTTTAGAGGGGAAAACGTCTTCCCCTCTATATTTTTAAGCGGCTTTATCGGTTTTTATTTTGTCTGTTTTCGGCTTTTTTGCAGGCACCGCCAATGCATCAAAGTCAAACTCATCAACATTGATACTCCGTAAGCGACTCTGTTCTGCTTTACGTAAGATATCGGCTTCTTCTTGAGTTACTCGTTTATCAGCCAGAGCTTTGTCCGCTAATTTATCTAACTGAGTAAAGCTAAACTTCTTCTCATAGAGGCGACAAATACGGTCGAAAATAGGCTCTGCAGCTAAGATATCCAGTAGTGCTTCTTCCATTAAACCATGTGGATTATGCTCGCTCGGCGTTAAGTATTGACCTCTACCAATCCGATCACGAGTTTCAGAAGGTTGTTGGATAAGTTGCGCTACTTTGCTATCTAATTTATCGGAAGGTAATTTTTGAGCTTTACCCAGTGGGAAAATAATTGCACGCATTGTGCCTGCGATAGCACGGCTTGGAAAATTGCGTAGCAGCTCATCAATTGCATTCTCAGCTTGGTATAAACACTCTTTTACGCTCCAATGTACGAGAGGTAAATCTGCGGTATGGCGACCTTCATCTTCATAACGCTTAAGAGTGGCAGACGCGAGGAAGATATGACTTAATATGTCGCCTAAACGTGCTGAAATACGCTCACGACGTTTTAAGCTTCCACCTAAAACCCCCATTGAAACATCAGATAATAGCGCCATATTGGCACTCAGACGGTTAATTTGTTGATAATAACGGCGGGTTTCATCATTAGTGGGTGAATTACTTAATCGGCCATTAGTGATACCCAACCACAAACTACGTAAGGTGTTACTGATCACATGACCGATATGACCAAATAAAGCGCGGTCAAAATCATGTAGGTTATTGTCTCGTGCTGCTGCAATTTCATCTAATACATAAGGATGGCAACGGATAGCACCTTGACCATAAATGATCATGCTACGAGTTAAAATATTGGCACCCTCAACCGTGATGGCAATTGGCGAACCTTGATAAGAGCGCGCGACAAAGTTTGATGGCCCAAGGCAGATCCCTTTACCCCCCACAATATCCATTGCGTCGATAATTCCTCGTTGCGCTCTATGAGTACAATGATATTTGACTATGGCGGATAGTACGGCAGGTTTTTCACCTAACATGATACCTGTGGTAATTAAGGTGGATGCCGCATCTAAGAGATAAGCATTTCCAGCAAGGCGAGCTAATGGCTCTTCAATACCTTCCATTTTACCGATAGGAATTTTGAATTGACGACGGACACGAGAATAAGCCCCTGTTGCCATAGCAGCGCTTTTTAATCCACCCGTAGAGTTTGATGGTAATGTGATGCCACGTCCAACAGAGAGACATTCCACCAGCATTCTCCAACCTTGACCTGCCATTTTTGGTCCACCAATGATGTAATCGATAGGAACAAAAACATCTTTACCTCGCGTCGGTCCATTCATAAAGGGTACGTTCAATGGGAAATGACGATGACCGATTTCAACACCTTTGACATCGGTTGGAATTAACGCGCAGGTAATGCCAGGGTTTTCATCATGACTTAATAGATGGTCAGGATCGCGTAATTTAAATGCTAATCCTAATACAGTCGCGATAGGGGCAAGCGTGATATAGCGTTTATTCCATGTTAAACGAATGCCAAGTACTTGTTCACCTTGCCATTCCCCCATACAGACGACCCCACTGTCAGGAATAGCACCAGCATCGGAACCCGCCTCTGGGCTTGTTAAAGCAAAGCAAGGAATTTCCTCTCCTTTGGCTAAACCGGGTAAATAGCGTTTTTTCTGTTCATCGGTACCATAGTGTTGCAATAACTCACCAGGACCTAATGAGTTAGGCACACCAACGGTGATAGCTAAAATACCAGACACCCCTGACAGTTTTTGCAATACGCGAGATTGAGCATAGGCTGAAAATTCTAATCCGCCGTACTCTTTTTTAATGATCATCGCAAAGAAGCGATTATCTTTAAGGTATTGCCAGATTTCAGGAGGTAAATCAGCTAACTCATGCGTAATCTCAAAGTCATTTGTCATGCGACAAACTTCTTCGACAGGTCCATCAAGAAAAGCTTGCTCTTCAGCAGTTAGCTGTGGTTTAGGGTAATTATGAAGTTGTTTCCAGTCGGGAGCACCACGGAAAAGCTCGCCTTCCCACCATGTTGTGCCAGCATCAATAGCTTCTTGTTCTGTTTTAGACATAGAAGGCATGACTTTTTTAAAGGCTTTAAGTGCAGGCACTGAGATATAGGATCTACGAATAGAAGGGATGGTGAAGGGTAATAAAACCAATGCAACGGGTAGGAGTAACCAGTAACTCCAAATATTGGCGATACCCATAATTAATGTATAAGCAATAAGCGCGAGGCTACTTACTGCGATACTGAATTTGCGATAACTAAGTACGCCAATAAGAACAATAAAAAGTACGATACTGAGTAGTGTCATAATAAACTCCTGTATTTAGCAAGAGATCAGAGGTCAGACCTGTTGTTTGTCATTTAGATCTAATCTAGTCACTAACTTTTATCAATATATTTACATTCTAATTACAATATAGCTCACAAATTATTCGTAAATGAGAGAAGTTAGCATTTGTCGATAATCAGTATCTTCTTTCGTGACATGTAATCCGTTACACTGAGAAACAGAAAATTTCGATTACCCTTTCTGGAGTAAAAATCCTATGTACCAAGATCTTATCCGTGGTGAATTAACAGAAGCAGCAGATACACTCTCTCGTTTTCTTCAAGATGATGCCAATATTGACGCTATCCAAAAAGCTGCGGTGTTATTAGCAGATTCTTTTAAAGCAGGCGGTAAAGTATTATCTTGCGGTAATGGTGGCTCTCATTGTGATGCAATGCATTTTGCAGAAGAGTTAACTGGACGTTATCGTGAAAATCGCCCTGGTTATCCTGCCATTGCTATTTCAGATGTAAGTCATATCTCATGTGTAAGTAATGATTTTGGCTATGAATATATCTTTTCTCGTTATGTTGAAGCGGTAGGTAAAGAAGGTGATGTTCTGCTGGGTATTTCAACTTCAGGCAATTCAGGCAATATCATCAAAGCAATTAGTGCTGCGCGTGAGAAAGGCATGAAAGTCATTACGCTAACAGGCAAAGATGGTGGCAAAATGGACGGTACCGCCGATGTTGAAATTCGTGTACCTCATTTTGGTTATGCTGATCGTATTCAAGAAATTCATATTAAAGTTATCCATATTCTGATCCAATTAATTGAAAAAGAAATGGAAAAATAATTTGTTGATATTGCTATTAATGAGCAATAAACATCGGCAAGAAGGAGTGAGCGATGTGTGAATTGTTAGGCATGAGTGCAAATGTACCGACAGATATTAATTTCAGTCTAAGTGGATTAATTCCAAGAGGGGGTAAGACCGGACCTCATAAAGATGGTTGGGGAATTACTTTCTACGAAGGATTAGGATGTCGTACATTTAAAGATCCTCAAGCTAGCGCAATTTCGCCAGTCGCTCGCTTTGTTCAAGAATACCCCATTAAATCAGAGGCGGTGATCGCTCATATTCGTCAAGCGAACCGAGGAAATGTCTCTCTAGAAAATACCCATCCTTTTACCCGTGAATTATGGGGAAAAAACTGGACTTATGCGCATAATGGTCAACTAAAAGGTTACCAATCTCTTGAAACAGGACGTTTTAGAGCTATAGGGCAGACAGACAGTGAAAAAGCTTTTTGCTGGATCTTAAATCAGCTCGAAAATCGTTATAAACGAACCCCAGTGAATTGGCCTGCTGTCTTTCGTTTTATCGCTGGTTTAGCCTCTCAATTAAAGCAAAAAGGCGTTTTCAATATGCTGTTATCAGATGGTCGATTTGTAATGGCATATTGTTCCACTAATCTACATTGGATCACGCGTAAAGCGCCTTTTGGCAAAGCCAAATTACTTGATCAAGATGTAGAAATCGATTTCCAGCAACACACACAATCCGATGATGTGGTTTCAGTTATTTCAACATTACCATTGACTGGAAATGAATCTTGGCAACGTATTCCCGCAGGCGAGTTTGTCTTATTTGATCGTGGTGTGCGTATTCTGTAACCATTTACTTTCACTATTTTGTGATAAGTTAAGAGCCGGGTCTACACTATTAGGTGAAGTCAACGTGTTATTAACGAGATAACGCCCATCTTGAACAGTAATAGATGGGATTTGTTTGCGTTCTTCGACATATTGGTAGGCAGGCATCAGCTGTTGCCAGAAATCTATATCTTTTGAATACTGGTGTTTTTTCATATTTTCAGCGGTCATTTTAAATGGAAAAATATGAATATTAATCGTAGATTGACCACCTTGTAGCGCCAATTCAGCATACTGATAAATTTCATCCATCACAGAATCTGTCATTGCATAGCAACCAACCGATTTACATGCACCGTGGATCATTAAAAAATCGCCAGTGTATCCTTTTGATTTATCATATTGATTAGGAAATCCTAGGTTAATAGCTCGGTAAAATCGACTATTCGGATTTAATTGTGAGAAATTAACTTGATAAAACCCCTCAGGGCTTTTTAAATCCCCTTGAAACTTTTTAGGTCCAAGACCGCCAGAATAGCTACAAATAGGGTAAGTACGTACTTTTTCTAATTGCCCATCTAATTTTTCCGTATAAAGTTCAAGTAAGCTTTCTTCTTTGAAAATTTGAATATAGATAGGCTGACCTGTACTTTTTTTAACAGGTTTGATTAGAAAATTTGAATTATTTTCGGCGTTAACTAATAAGGAAGTTAACATTAATGTTAAAAAACTGATTAGTTGTTTTGCGTGACTGGTCATGGTTTTATCAGAAAAATAGCTTAGAATTTGTTGATAAAGTAGATCGTAGATTGCTATGAAGCAATAAATTTGTAAATTAAAATCTGATATGGTTTCTTTTCTTTTACAAAATATTCTGTATGAAATTTAATCGTTCGTCGAAAAAGATGATATTTTAATTCGGTTTATACGAGTTGTTAACGTTTCAGTCAAAATAATATTCCCATTTGCTTGAGCTAAATCACTCGAATAGTCAGACAGGTTTAGGCTGAGATGATAAAATTCAGTTCGGCAGAATAAGAGAAAATAGTAACAATTATCGGAGATAAATAACTTAGGGTTCAAAAACGCCTTAAGATGTTTTTATTACAGAGTCGCTACATTTTCGGGGTGAATTTGTAGCTTAGGGTTTAACTGATAAACTTGTGCAAATCTTATGATTAAAATTAAAAAAGGACTCGACCTCCCAATTGCAGGAGCGCCTGCCCAAGTGATAGAAGACGGACCCGCGATTCGACGCGTAGCATTGCTAGGTGAAGAATATGTCGGTATGCGTCCTTCTATGATGGTTTCGGAAGGTGAGCATGTAAAAAAAGGGCAAATTCTTTTTGAAGATAAGAAGAATGCCGGTGTTGTTTTCACCAGCCCAGCTTGTGGTAAAGTCGTTGAAATTAACCGCGGCGAACGTCGTGTGTTCCAATCTATCGTTATCGAAATTGATGGCGATGAAGAAATCACCTTTAACCGTTATGATAGCTCAACGCTCTCAAATCTGACCCGCGAACAAGTCGAAACTAACCTTGTTAATTCGGGAATGTGGACTGCATTAAGGACCCGTCCTTATAGTCGCACTCCGCATTTAGGTACAACACCTGTCGCCATTTTTGTCTCTGCGATGGATACAAATCCGCTTGCAGCAGATCCTATGGTTATTATTGAGCAAAATGAGAAGGCATTTAATGATGGTCTTGTCGTTTTAACTCGTTTAACCGAAGGCAAAATTTATGTTTGTCATGGTGAAAAATCACCAACAAAATTAAATGACGGACAAATTAGCTATAACCAATTTGTGGGTCCACATCCAGCTGGATTAGTCGGTACACATATCCATTTCTTAGAACCTGTGAGTGCTAAGAAAACGGTTTGGCATTTAAATTATCAAGATGTCATTGCTATTGGTTATCTGTTTACAACAGGTTCTTTATATACAGAACGTGTTATTGCATTAGCTGGCCCTCAAGTAAAAGCACCTCGTTTAGTGCGTACTCGTTTAGGGGCTGATCTCTATGAGTTAACTAAAGATCAATTAGTTGATGGTGAAAATCGCATTATTTCTGGCTCTGTATTATGGGGATGGAAATCTGATGAGGCTCATCACTATTTAGGTCGTTTCCATAACCAAGTTTCTGTATTACGTGAAGGTCGTGATAAAGAGTTATTTGGTTGGGGTATGCCGGGTAGCGATAAATTTTCTATCACTCGTACAACAATCGGTCACTTCTTAAAAAATAAACGCTTTGCATTTACAACCACAATGAATGGCGGTGAACGTTCAATGGTACCAATTGGTAACTATGAGCGTGTGATGCCGTTAGACATTATGGCAACGCATTTATTACGTGATTTAGTTGTAGGTGATACTGACAGTTCTCAAGCATTAGGTTGTTTGGAATTGGATGAAGAAGATTTGGGATTATGTACTTATGTTTGCCCAAGCAAATATGAGTATGGCCCAGCACTGCGCCAAGTATTGACCAAAATTGAGCAGGAAGGGTAACTCATGGGTTTGAAAAATTTATTTGAAAAAGTAGAGCACCATTTTGAGCCCGGTGGCAAATTAGCAAAATGGTACGTGCTTTATGAAGCAGTTACCACGGTATTTTATACGCCAGGTACTGTTACGCGTAATGGTGGGCATGTTCGTGACACTATTGACCTAAAACGTATGATGATCTTAGTTTGGTTGGCCGTTTTCCCAGCAATGTTTTGGGGAATGTATAACGTCGGTCATCAAGCGATCCCTGCACTTAATCAGTTATATAGTGGTGCTGAGTTACAGCAAATTATTGCTTCAGACTGGCACTATCGTCTTGCTGAATTCCTAGGCGCATCATTAACAACAGATGCTGGATGGGCAAGTAAGATGCTACTTGGTGCAACTTACTTTTTACCTATATATCTTGTTGTTTTTGCGGTTGGTGGATTTTGGGAAGTTCTTTTTGCCTTTATTCGTGGCCATGAAATTAACGAAGGCTTCTTTGTTACATCAATCTTATTTGCCTTGATCGTACCGCCAACATTACCACTTTGGCAGGCTGCATTAGGTATTACGTTTGGTGTTGTTATCGCGAAAGAAATCTTTGGTGGTACAGGGCGTAACTTCTTAAACCCAGCGTTAGCTGGTCGTGCATTCTTGTTCTTTGCTTATCCAGCTCAAATTTCAGGTGATTTGGTTTGGACTGCGGCAGATGGCTTCTCTGGTGCAACACCATTATCACAATGGTCTGTATCGGGTGAAAGTGCATTATTAAATACCGTCACTCAACAACCTATCTCTTGGATGGATGCTTTCCTGGGATATATTCCAGGATCGATCGGTGAAGTTTCAACACTGATGATTTTAATCGGCGGTGCTGTCATTCTTTTTGCTCGTATTGCTTCATGGCGTATTGTTGCTGGGGTAATGGTGGGCATGATTGCAATGTCATACCTATTTAATTTTATCGGTTCAGATACCAATCCTCTCTTCTCAATGCCTTGGCACTGGCACTTAGTATTAGGTGGTTTTGCTTTCGGTATGATGTTTATGGCAACAGATCCAGTATCCGCATCGTTTACTGATAAAGGTAAATGGGCTTACGGTATTTTGATTGGCGTAATGGCTGTGCTTATTCGTGTCGTCAATCCGGCTTACCCAGAAGGTATGATGCTGGCAATCTTATTCGCAAACTTATTTGCACCACTGTTCGATTATGTGGTTGTTCAGGCGAATATTAAGCGGAGACAAGCTCGTGGCTAAAGAGAAAAACAAAGATAGCGTCGCAAGAACGTTCCTCGTTGTATTTATTCTATGTCTTGTGTGTTCCGTGGTAGTAGCAGGAGCCGCTGTTGGACTGAAATCTAAACAAGAAGAACAAAAACTTCTTGATAAACAACGTAATATTCTTGATGTTGCGGGTCTGCTCGTCCCTAAAATGAGTGCGACAGATGTATTGAAAGTGTATGACACTCGAATTAAAGCAAAAATTGTTAATTTTCAGACAGGAGAACTGACTGATAGTAAGGGCAATTTTGATTTAAATGCTGAATTACGTAGTGATGAAACATCTATTGCGTTATCACCAGCTGAAGATATTGCGAAAATTCGTCGCCGTGCCAATACCGCTGAAGTTTACTTCGTTCTTGATGCTCAAGGTAAAACAACTGAAGTTGTGCTACCTGTATATGGTTCAGGTTTATGGTCTGTCATGTACGCTTTCGTCGCTGTAGATATTGATGGTGTGACATCTAAGGGTATTACCTATTATGCTCATGGTGAAACTCCAGGCTTAGGTGGTGAAGTTGATAATCCACAATGGAAAGCACAATGGAAAGGTAAGCGTTTACTGACTGAAGAAGGCGTACCTGCTATTAAGATTGTGCGCAGTGGCGCATCTGACAGTCCTTATGGTATTGATGGGCTTTCAGGCGCAACATTGACCTCAAATGGTATCCAGCATATGTTCGATTTCTGGTTAGGTGAAAAAGGTTTCGGCCCATTCCTGAAAAAAGTTCGTGAAGGAGAGATCAATGGCTGATACAAAAGAAATTAAACGAGTTTTACTTGGGCCATTGTTAGATAACAACCCGATTGCCTTACAGGTGTTAGGTGTGTGTTCTGCATTGGCGGTAACAACAAAACTTGAAACCGCATTAGTGATGACAATTGCGGTAACTTTAGTTACTGCATTTTCAAACTTTTTTATCTCACTGATCCGTAATTACATACCAAGTAGTGTTCGTATTATTGTTCAGATGGCGATTATTGCTTCATTAGTTATCGTTGTTGACCAAATACTACAAGCTTATGCGTATGAAATTTCTAAGCAACTTTCTGTTTTCGTTGGTCTTATCATTACTAACTGTATTGTAATGGGGCGTGCTGAAGCTTATGCGATGAAAGCACCTCCTATTGAAAGCTTTATGGATGGTATTGGTAACGGCTTAGGATATGGCGTTATCTTGATCCTTGTTGGTTTTTTACGTGAGCTCTTTGGTTCAGGTAAATTATTCGGCATTACCGTGATGGAATCTATTCAGAATGGTGGCTGGTATCAGCCTAATGGTTTATTCCTGTTAGCTCCAAGTGCATTCTTTATCATTGGCTTGCTAATTTGGGGATTACGTACATTAAAACCTGCACAGGTTGAAGAGGACTAATCGCCATGGAACATTATATAAGCCTGTTTGTTCGTGCTGTTTTTATTGAGAATATGGCGCTCGCATTCTTCTTAGGGATGTGTACATTTCTCGCCGTTTCTAAAAACGTAAAAACAGCTTTTGGATTAGGTATTGCGGTTACCGTTGTTCTAGGTCTTTCTGTACCATTGAATAACTTGGTTTACAACTATGTGTTACGTGATAACGCATTGATGGACGGTGTCGATTTAAGTTTCTTAAACTTTATCACTTTCATTGGTGTGATTGCGGCACTGGTGCAAATCCTAGAAATGATTTTAGACCGTTATTTCCCTGCGCTGTATAACGCACTAGGGATCTTCTTGCCACTTATTACCGTTAACTGCGCCATCTTCGGTGGTGTGTCATTTATGGCACAACGTGACTATAACTTTAGCGAGTCTATTGTTTATGGTTTCGGCTCTGGGATTGGTTGGATGTTAGCCATCGTATTACTGGCTTCTATCCGTGAGAAAATGAAGTACGCGGATGTACCGGCAGGTATGAAAGGGTTAGGCGTTACTTTTGTCACCACAGGGTTGATGGCATTAGGTTTCATGTCCTTCTCTGGTGTTCAGCTATAAAGGGTGAGAAGAACTCATGGATATAATTATTCTAGGTGTCGTGATGTTTACCCTGATTGTATTGGTGTTAACAGCATTGATTTTGTTCGCAAAATCAAAACTGGTCAATACAGGGGATATTTCAGTTGAGGTCAATGGAGACCCAGAAAAAAGTTTTGATGCACCAGCAGGTGATAAATTACTTAACGTATTATCAAACGAAGGTATTTTTATTTCATCCGCTTGTGGTGGCGGTGGCTCTTGTGGTCAGTGTCGCGTTAAAGTGCTGGAAGGTGGCGGTGATATTTTACCGACAGAACTTTCACATATTAACAAACGTGAAGCTAAAGAAGGTTGTCGTTTAGCCTGTCAGGTAAACGTAAAAAACAACCTGAAATTAGAATTACCGGAAGAAATCTTTGGTGTTAAAAAGTGGGAATGTGAAGTTATCTCAAATGATAATAAAGCCACTTTCATTAAAGAATTAGTGTTAAAAATCCCTGAAGGTGAGGTTGTACCTTTCCGTGCTGGTGGATTTATTCAAATCGAATGTCCTCCTCATACGGTACGTTATGAAGATTTTGATGTACCAGAAGAGTATCGTGAAGATTGGGATAAATTTAATTTGTTCCGTTATGTTTCTGACGTTAAAGAAACCACTGTACGTGCTTATTCGATGGCGAATTATCCTGAAGAGCATGGCATCATCATGTTAAACGTGCGTATTGCAACACCGCCACCACGCAATCCTGATGTGCCACCAGGAATTATGTCATCGTATATTTGGTCATTAAAACCAGGTGATAAAGTGACAATTTCAGGGCCATTTGGTGAATTCTTTGCTAAAGAAACCGATGCTGAGATGATCTTTATTGGTGGTGGTGCGGGTATGGCGCCAATGCGCTCACATATCTTTGACCAATTAAAACGCTTACATTCTAAACGCAAAATTAGCTTCTGGTATGGTGCGCGTTCTGTTCGTGAAATGTTTTACACTGAAGATTTCGATATGCTTGCAAAAGAAAACGAAAACTTTACATGGAATGTCGCACTTTCAGATGCATTGCCTGAAGATAATTGGACTGGCTATACTGGATTTATTCACAATGTGTTGTTTGAGAACTACCTCAAAAATCATCCAGCACCAGAAGATTGTGAATTCTATATGTGTGGACCGCCAGTGATGAACGCAGCAGTTATTAAAATGCTCAAAGATTTAGGCGTTGAAGATGAAAACATTATGCTGGATGACTTTGGGGGTTGATCCTAACTTCCGATAAAGCATAAATGAATGAAATGACAAGCGCCCACTTAGGTGGGCGCTCATGATCAGAAGAGAGAGTTATGTTAAAAAGAAAGATGATAAATTGGATAGTGATGCTGTCTGCATTAGTTCTATTATCTGCATGTGGTGAAAAGCAGCAGGTATTAGAAGGTGAAACGATGGGAACTTATTACTCGATTAAATATGTTCCAGACAGTAATTCACCTCCACAAAACGTCTTACAAACAGAGATTGATCGTATTCTTGAAGAAGTGAACGATCAAATGTCAACATATCGCCCTCATTCTGAACTTAGTCGTTTCAATCAAAGCCGTGAAATTAATACCCCATTTCCTGTGTCACCCGCGACAGCTAAAGTCGTAAGTGAAGCCATTCGTATTAATAAAATAACTGATGGTGCTTTAGATGTGACCGTGGGTCCTTTAGTGAATTTATGGGGATTTGGTCCAGAAGGGCGATTTACACATCAACCTTCTGAAGATGAATTAGAAAAACGTAAACAGTGGATTGGAATTGATTATCTTGCTGTTGAAGGTAATACATTAATTAAAAAGATCCCTGAACTTTATGTCGATCTCTCTTCGATTGCTAAAGGCTATGGTGTTGATGCTGTTGCTGAATATTTAATTTCACAAAATATCACTAACTATATGGTTGATATTGGTGGTGAAGTAAGAACACAAGGCGTAAATGGTAATGACAAGCTTTGGCGTATAGCGATTGAAAAACCAGCGAATGACGGCACAAAACAAAGTGTTCAGTTAATTATTGAGCCGGGTGATAGCTCAATAGCCACTTCTGGTGATTATCGTAACTATTTTGAAGAAAATGGTGTTCGTTTTTCTCACACCATTGATCCAACTACAGGTCATCCTATTAAACATAATCTTGTTTCGATCACGGTAATTGTGCCAACTTGCATGAGTGCTGATGGTCTTTCGACAGGATTGAATGTTTTAGGGCCTGAAAAAGGGTTAGCAGTAGCAAATGAGCTAAATATTCCTGTCTTTATGATAGTGAAAACTGAAAATGGGTTTGAAGAGCGTTATAGTAAAGCATTCGCCCCATTCTTGAAAAAGTAGAATTTAAGGAGAGAAGGTTATGTTAAAAATATTTCTATTTGCCTTCATCTTATTCTTGATTGCCTTCTTTGGTATGGCGTTAGGCTATATTGTAAAACGTAAAAGCCTTCAAGGTAGCTGTGGCGGTTTAGGTGCTATGGGCATAGAGAAAGAGTGTGATTGCCCCGAACCTTGTGATGCACGTAAAAAACGTATGGCAAAAGATGCAGCAAGAGAAGAATTGCTTAATAAAAATAGAATTCTTTAAGTAAGCGATAAAAATAAAAAAAGAGTGGTGTATATGTTTACATCACTCTTTTTTATTTCTAAAGAAAGGAAGCTAAAAGCTAGGGTACTTACTCTTTTCTAAATGCTTTTATATTTGCGGGTGAATCGACCATAACTGCATCAGCACCTAATTCTGTGGCTTGAATATAATCTTTCTCTGTATTGATCCCAAACAGAACAATATGAGCATTGCCACCAGCACGAAAACAAGACATAGCATCTTTATCCCAGCTCAGAATAGATGTCGAGCGTGCTTCACCGAGTGTGTATTTCTCAACAACTTCTACTTTGCGGTGAAGCTCAAGCCCATACCAGCGAGTAATATCTAAATTTTCAGGTAGTAGGCAAACATGGCTCATTGTGATATTGGCCAAAATGTCACGAGTGATATCACGGTTTTCAAAACGTTGTACATTAGTCGGTAAGGCATCAAGAAATGCGGTATTGGTAGAATAAACGCGGGTTCTATCCAGAGCGTTATGCTTACTAAGCACAGTAATTAATGCTTCACCTTGGATTACGGGATCAGCATCTGGTGATTTTAAATCAAGATAAAACTGCGTTGTGGGGAATTGAGTTAAGATCTCATCCAATGTCGGAATGGTGACTCCTTTATTTCGATAAGGAAATTGTTGTGCTTCACCAAATTTATAGCCCGCATCCCATTGTTTAAGTTGCTGTGCAGTAAAGTCAGAAATACTACCTTGCCCATTCGTTAAGCTTTTTAAATCACTAGGGCGATAAAGAACAGGAACATTATCTTTCGATAATTGAATGGTGATCCAAATTGCATCAGCTTGATTAGAAAGGGCTGTTTTTATAGCAATTTCAGTATTTTCAGGGGCATCAGCAGTGCCACCACGATGTGCGATAATTTTAGGAGATGCCATAAGAATTACAGAATAAAAAAAGAGAGAAATAGCGATAAATAATTTAATCATGAAAAATTATTTCCTTGTTTTATATATAGTTACAAAACAATATTTAAAATTAATGTAATTAATCAACCAGAAAAAACAATCTATCACCACTTTGTGACAATTCTATAAATAAACAGACTAATTCAGATTTTTATGAGAAATACACCTCAATAGAGGGAGATGAAAAGGAATAAAAATTGTAGTTAATATTTATTTACTGTATATTTAAACAGTAAATAAAGTGAGGTGATTGTATGCGTAAAATTATTCATGTTGATATGGATTGTTTTTATGCTGCGATTGAAATGCGAGATAATCCAGCATTAAAAGAGATCCCAATCGCAGTTGGAGGCAATGCTTCTAGCCGAGGTGTGATCTGCACAGCGAATTATCCAGCCCGTCGTTTTGGTGTCCGTAGTGCTATGTCAACGGCAACGGCGTTGAAGCTATGCCCTCACTTAAAAGTTTTACCCGGCAGAATGGCTCTCTATAAAGAGACATCAGCAAAGATCCGCCAAATTTTTTCTCGTTATACTCACCTTATCGAACCCCTTTCACTTGATGAAGCTTATCTTGATGTCTCTGACAGCAAGCATTGTCACGGTTCTGCAACGTTGATCGCCCAAGAAATTCGCCAACAAATTTTTGATGAGTTAAATCTCACTGCATCCGCAGGCATTGCACCGATTAAATTTCTCGCAAAAATTGCTTCAGATATCAATAAACCAAATGGACAATTTGTTATTACACCAGAGCAAGTCGATGATTTTATTTTAAAATTACCGCTTAATAAAATACCCGGCGTAGGTAAGGTGACATTTGCTCGCTTGCAAGAAATGGGATTAGAAACTTGTGCTGATATTCGTCGTACTGATGTTATTTCTTTGGTAAAAGTCTTTGGAAAATTTGGTCAAAATTTATGGGAACGTAGTCATGGCATTGATGAACGTGAAATTAACCCAGATAGACTTAGAAAATCAGTTGGCGTTGAGCGTACTTTTGCCTCAGATATTAATTCTTGGGATGATTGCTTGGTATTACTTGACGGGTTATATAGCGAATTAGAAAGGCGACTCATAAAAGTGAAACCCGATTTAAGAATAGCAAGGCAAGGCGTTAAACTAAAATTTGATGATTTTCAATTAACGACACAAGAGCATACTCATCCTATTTTAGAAAAAGCCGATTTAATAAATATTGCCTATCAAGCATGGCATGAGCGCCGAAATGGTCGAGGTGTGCGATTAATCGGATTTCATGTCACCTTGCAAGATCCACAAATAGAACGACAACTTCTTTTAGCACTATAAGAATAAAAAACCATAACCGATCAACAGATAGGTTATGGTTAACACAGTTAATGTATATAGTTAATCTATATCGTATTACCAGCGATAATTCATTGTTGCCGTCATTGTTCTACCGATCCCATAAAAACATGCAGTATCACCAGCACAAGATGCAACATAGTGTTTATTCGCAATGTTATTCATATTAAGTTGAATTTCAGCACCTTTTAACGAAGGTGATAGCTCACCTAATGAATAACCAATCATTGCATCGTAAAGTGTAACCGCTGGTACACTGACCGTATTTTTGGTATCGCCTTGAGATACACCCACATATCTCACACCAACGCCTGCTTTAGCTCCATTCAATAGCCCTGATGTTTCATCATATTGCCCCCAAAATGATGCTATATGCTTAGGAACTCTAGGAAGTTCTTTTCCTTGTGTTCCCTCAATAATGGTTTTTCTTACTTCTGTATCGGTATAAGCATAACTGCTAATAAATGAGATATTTTCAGTTAATTGGCTATTAATTTGCGCTTCAATACCACGACTTCTAATTTCACCCACAGGTTCAAAATACGCTTTTTCAGCATTGTAGTTGGTAACGTTGCGTTGTTGTAATTGATAAACAGAGAGTGTTGCCAACGTTTGTTCATTCGGTGTGAGGTATTTAATACCTGCTTCTAATTGACGACCTTCGCTAGGCTCAAAAGGGGCACTTCCTGGTGCTCGGCGAGTTTGTAAATTAGGTTCAAACGAGGTGCTATAACTAATATAAGGAGAAATACCATTATCAAAAGAATATAAAAGCCCTGCGCGACCCGTTAACTTATTATCATCTTGTTGATCATAGCTTTTAGCTAAGAAATCATGAGTCCGAACTTGAGCCCAGTCTTGACGTAAACCTGCAAGTAAGATCCAATTTTTCCAATGGATCTGATCTTGTAGATACACCCCAATTTGATCACGTTTTTGGCGTTGGTCGGTCGCGGGTTTTTGTAGGCTCATATCAATTGGATAGTGATAATTAGGATCACGCCAGTCAAGATCGTACTCAGACCCCATAGCACGAAGTAAATTATCTTGATCTTTACTCCATTGATAATCAATACCTGCAATCATAGTATGATTAAGTTTTGCTGTAGTAAAGTCGGCTTGTAAACGTGTATCTATTCCTAAAGTATCCGTTTCTCTCTGCTCTTGTTGCGCTCGGCGTTCAAGAACGTAAGGATTATCTTTTCTTAAAGATCCAAATACAAGGTATTTATATTTCTGATTAATATGGCTATATCGAGCATTTTGTACAATTTTTAGTGTGTCACTAAATTCGTGTTCGAATTCATAACCTATACCATATTGTTGACGCCATGATTTATGGTAATCGGGATTATTGACATCAAAATTAAAGGGAATAGTACCCGCGGGAGTGCTTTTAACCGTACCATAGGCAGGTAAAAAATTACGATATCCCGCTTCAGGCTCTTGCTGAATAAAGCTTAATAGAGTTAAGCGTGTTTGTTCATTCGGTAAGAAAGTAATAGCCGGAGCAAGTGCAAAACGTTCTTCTTTATAGTTTTTTATCTGTGTGTGTTGTGTTTTTGCAATGCCGTTTAGACGATAAAGCACACGATTATCATCACTTAATGTACCTGAAAAATCAAAAGCGGTTTCTGCTAATTTATCATTGCCTGCACGAACTTGAATGTGACGAATAGGGGATGCGGTTGGTCTTTTACTGGTCATCGCAACAAGTCCACCTGGATTTACTTGACCATAAAGAACAGATGCAGGTCCTCTAACGACTTCAATGCGCTCTAATAACCATGGATCAATTGCGCCAGTTGATGATGAAGCTCCCATTCCATAACTTAGGCCATCAAGAAAACGTGGTGCATAACTGTATCCACGAATGAAAACTTCATCATTACGATTAGAACTTCCACGATATTCTGTGAAAACACCGGGTGTATAACGTAACGCCTGAGAAACTGAACTGACATCTTGAGCATCCATTTGATCACGCGTGATCACGCTAATGGATTGCGGTGTTTTTGCAATTTCAGTCGGCGTTTTATTTGTTGATAATGTTTTTGTTGCTACAAAACCGGAAACGGGTGCTTGAGGATCTTGTGATGGAGATGCTGTAACGATTATCTTTTCAGGTAAATTTTGAGTGACTGCGGCATGGATTTGAACCGAAAGTAAACTTAGAGGTAAGGCGAGAAAGAGGTTAGCAACGCAATTTTTATTAGACACAATAGAACCCTTTGGTTTTTTATTTTTTAACTTTAAATGCGGAAGCCATGAAAATATCACTCTAAAAACATTAATGCTAATGATAATGATTAGCATTCTATAAATTTAATTTATTAGGATTTATTTTTTATTCCATAATGAAATAAGTCATTATGGAGTTAGCTAGATAAGGAATAAATTATGATCTTTAAGGGAAATAGGGTGTGATTAGGAGGGATAAATTATTTTTTGTGATGGCTTCAGCGACAAAAAAACCCGCTATTAAGCGGGTTTCATTATTAACGTTAAAGCGAGATTATTTAGCTGGGATTGCTTTTAAAATCGCGGTTAATAATTGCCAGTATTGACCGACGCTCTTAATGTGAACGCGTTCGTCTGGTGAGTGAGCACCACGGATTGTTGGTCCAATCGAAACCATATCCATATCAGGGTAAGGTTTTTTGAATAGACCACACTCAAGACCAGCGTGGATAACCATGATGTTTGGCACTTTATTAAACAGTTGTTGGTAAGTGTCACGAACTAAATGCATAACAGGAGAGTCTGCATCAGGTTTCCAACCAGGATAACCGCCTTTGGTTTCGATATCCGCTTTCGCCAGTTTTGCTAATGCGGTTAGCATACTAACAACATAGGTTTTACCGCTATCAATCAGTGAGCGAATTAAGCACAGGATCTCTACTTTATCGTCAACAATGCTAACAACACCGACGTTTAATGATGTTTCAACAACACCTTCAACATCGTCACTCATACGTATAACGCCATTTGGCATTGCATTAAGTAGGTTGATTAAGCGTTCTTGGCAATCGGCTGTGAACACTTTTTTATCTGTTGTTGTATCAAAGAGTTCAACTTTCAGATTTTTTTCAACAATCGCTAATTCTGTTTTTAACAGCGCTTCAAATTTCGCTTTTACTGCATCTAATTGGCTTGCTTTATCCGCAGGGATCGCAAAAACAATGTTTGCTTCACGAGGAATCGCATTACGCAGTGTACCACCGTGGAAATCAATTAATTTCAGTGATAATTCTTCGGCATGACCCGCTAAGAAACGCGCTAATAATTTATTGGCGTTACCTAAACCCAAATGGATATCACCACCAGAGTGACCACCATTTAATCCTTTTAGAACCAGTTGTTTAATAACGTGCCCTGCTGGGATTGCATCGTAAGAAAGGCTTACTGTGGTTTTAACATCAATACCACCCGCACAACCCATGTAGATTTCACCTTCTTCTTCAGAGTCTGTGTTGATAAGAATATCAGCTTGTAACCAACCTGGTTGTAAACCAAATGCACCGTCCATGCCTGTTTCTTCAGTCATAGTTAGCAGCACTTCTAATGGACCATGTTTAACTGAGTCATCAGCTAAAACAGCTAATGCAGATGCCATACCAACGCCATTATCAGCACCTAATGTGGTGCCTTTCGCTTTGATCCACTCGCCGTCAATGTAAGGTTGAATTGGATCTTTAGTGAAGTCGTGAACTGTGTCGTTGTTTTTTTGTGGCACCATATCTAAGTGTGCTTGTAAAACAACGGCTTTACGATCTTCCATGCCTTTGGTTGCGGGTTTACGAATTAAAATATTGCCAACGGCATCGCGCTGTGCAAAAAGACCTTTTTCACTTGCCCAAGAAAGAATATGGGAAGCTAAGGCTTCTTCATGATGTGATGGATGTGGAATCGAACAAATTTTTGCAAAAATATCCCATAGTGGTTGTGGGGATAGAGTAGATAGTTCAGACACGATGGATCTCCTCTAACAGCATCTGTGTTATTGATAGCCTACCGCTTTTTTAAGGGTTAGCTTTATTATTCTGAGCGTTATACGCCAATATAGTTGAGAATATCACTTTCTTCTGATGAATGCGTCATTCTATTCACATCTCTATCTAAGAAATTAGATATCTATTTTGTATTCATTTTTATATGGTTCGTTTTTTAATCAGAAAAAGACATTACCGAAAAAAATAAGGATAATCTCACCTGTTTTCACGTTTTCTCTGGTTTTTAGGCGCTCAAATCACTATAATCTCGCGCAACCTTTTTTTCCGCAAAAAAGCTTCTCTCGAAATTCAAGTAGCTAGGATCACAATATTATGAGCGAAAAATATGTTGTAACGTGGGATATGTTGCAAATACATGCCCGTCAATTGGCGCAACGTTTATTACCAGTCGAACAGTGGACAGGCATTATTGCTGTTAGCCGTGGGGGATTAGTCCCTGCTGCATTACTTGCTCGTGAATTAGGTATCCGTCATGTGGATACAGTCTGCATTTCTAGCTATGACCACGATCATCAGCGTGACCTCAAAATCTTAAAAAAAGCAGAAGGTGATGGTGAAGGCTTTATCGTTGTTGACGATTTAGTTGATACTGGTGGTACTGCTAAAGTTATCCGTGACATGTACCCTAAAGCGCATTTCGTCACTATCTTTGCAAAACCAGAAGGGCGTCCTTTAGTGGATGATTTTGTGGTTGATATTCCGCAGAATACATGGATTGAACAGCCTTGGGATATGGGAGTTGCCTTTATTCCACCTGTTTGCGATCAAAAATAAGTTGATCGCATTCGCTTTGCTGTTTTAATTGAGATCCTCGCTTAGGCGGGGATTTTTTGCTTTTAAGCTTTTTTCTCTTCCTCTTTATAATGTCTTCGTGCGATTGCTTGTCGTGATACGCATTGTTCCAGTCGATTTCATGCTATGATAAAACCAGACTTTTAAGCCCTTTTATACGATATCCACTGATTTGAAGAGTGATATGTCAAACAATACGAATCTTTCTGAAACTTTATTTAAGCCACGAGCAAAACACGCTGAAACTTCAACGTTAATTCAGTATACCCACCCAAAATCGAATATTAATACCTATAGCGTACTTAATGGTGCGAGCCAGCAAAATTGGTATCGGACTATTCAACGTTTACTTTGGATTTGGCGTGGAATTTCGCCTATTGAAATTGAAGAGGTGCTAAGTCGAATTGCAGTACAGGATGCCCCTCGTAGTGACGATAAATTTATTGATACCGTTGTTGGGTATCGTAAAGGGGGGTGGTCGTTTGAGTGGTCACATCAAGCGATGATCTGGCAGCAAAAAGCATTACGTGAAGAGTCTGGTGATGCCGCAGCAGATTGTTGGTTACAAGCCGCACACCTTTATAGCATTGCTGCGTATCCCTTTATTAATGGTGATTTCTTAGCAGATCAAGCCGTTATTTTATCGATGAAAGCTTTTGAGAATGCGACGAAATTTTCCTCTTTTGAAGTGAAAAAGCTGACCTTTAAATTAGAGGGAAAAGGGACAACAACCGGTTTTCTGCATTTACCGAAAGATTGTAGAGGCCCTTATCCTACCGTGTTATTTTGTGGCGGATTAGATGGCTTACAAAGCGATTATGTCAGCTTCTTCCGTCATTACCTTTCTCCTAAAGGTATTGCAATGTTAACACTGGATATGCCCGCAATTGGTTACTCAGTAAAACAAAAACTAACGGAAGATACATGCCAATTGCAAGGTGAAGTTCTAAAACAACTTTCGGAAGTACCTTGGATTGATCATACTCGTGTTGGTGTGATGGGCTTTCGCTTTGGCGGTAATATTGCTGTGCGTTTAGCTTATATCTACCCAAAATTGATTAAAGGTGTTGTTGCCCTAGGTCCTTTGATCCACACTTTCTTTACGCAAGCTGAATTGCAGAAAAAAATCCCTGTGATGTATCTTGATGTGTTGGCTAGTCGCTTAGGGTTATGGAATATTGATGAAAATAATCTTCGGTTATCGTTGAGTAGTTATTCCCTGAAAAACCAAGGCTTGATTGGGCGACGAATGCCTGTTCCTATGATGGGCGTTTATTGGAAAGGGGACGAAATGAGTCCTAAAGAGGATTCGCAATTAATTGCACGCTCCTCTATGGATGGTGATATTCTTGCTATTAATGACAAACCGCTTTACGAAGGTTTAGAGTTGGCGTTACAAAAAAGCGCAGATTGGATCTATGATAAATTAATATAATTAATTTTGAACAATAACTTGCTAATTATATTAGATTATATAACAGTAGAGTTTCTAAGGAGACTGAATTTATGACTTCATCTTTGAACCCTACCCGAGGTAAGTTATTAAAGCGTTTTGCTCAAATCGGTCCATATATTCGAGAGCAACAATGCCAAGAGAGCCAGTTCTTTTTTGACTGTTTAGCTGTTTGTGTAAATAAAAAAGTCGCGCCGGAAAAACGAGAGTTTTGGGGCTGGTGGATGGAATTAGAACGTAATAATCAACAGCTCATTTATCATTATCAAATTGGGCTATTCGATAAAAATGGTGATTGGCTTCATCAGAACATAAGTAAGAATGATGTTGTTGAGTCAATCAATGAAACACTTATTCGTTTTCATGAATTTCTTCAACTTGCAGTGAGTGAATTAGAGATGACACTCATTCCAGATGAAAAAATGAACAAATTTCCGCTTCCCATTCAGCCCTAATTTTGTGTTAGGGCAACTTTTCATAGATTTTGCGTTATGTCAGTTGGCATAACGCTTCTCTCCTGATAAAACTGTGTATTATCTTTTTAAATAATCAACAAGAATGGTAAATGTTATGAGTAGCAGCCAAACGCTGGTTGTTAAATTAGGGACGAGTGTCCTTACTGGAGGTTCACGACGTCTGGATCAGTCTCATATTGTTGAGCTGGTTCGCCAATGTGCCAAACAACACGAAAAAGGGCATCGAATTATTATTGTCACTTCAGGTGCAATTGCAGCAGGGCGTGAGTATTTGAATTATCCTGATTTGCCCGCAACGATTGCTTCAAAACAGTTGCTTGCAGCGGTGGGGCAAAGTGCCTTAATTCAAGTATGGAAACAGTTATTTGCCATCTATGGTATTCATATTGGTCAAATGCTATTAACGCGTGCTGATATTGAAGATAGAGAACGTTTCCTAAATGCGCGTGATACATTACATGCACTGTTAGATAACCATATTATCCCCGTTATCAATGAAAATGACGCTGTTGCTACCGCGGAAATTAAAGTGGGTGATAACGATAACTTATCAGCATTAGCGGCTATTTTAGGGGGTGCAGATAAACTGTTATTACTGACGGATATTGAAGGGCTCTATACAGCGGACCCCCGCAGTAATCCAGATGCTAAATTGATCCCTGAAGTTTTTGATATCAATGATGAGCTACGTCAAATGGCTGGTGATAGCGTATCGGGTTTAGGCACAGGCGGTATGGCAACAAAACTGCAAGCAGCAACTGTTGCAGGGCGTGCAGGTATTGATGTTGTCATCGCTGCTGGTGTACAACCTGAAGTTATTGCTAAAGTTATTAATGATGAACCTGTTGGAACACTATTCCATGGTTTACAAAGTCCTTTAGAAGCGCGTAAACGGTGGATTTTTGGTGCACCGATTGCTGGTGTGATTGTGGTTGATGAAGGGGCTGAAAACGCAATTAAAGAAAAAGGTAGCTCCCTTTTACCAAAAGGCATCAAAGAAATTAAAGGCGATTTCTCTCGTGGATGTGTTATCCGCATTCAAAGTTTGCAAGGTAAAGATCTCGCTCATGGTGTTGCACACTATAATAGTGATGCACTGCGTCTAATTGCAGGACATCATTCACAAGAAATTAGTCAAATTTTAGGTTACGAGTATGGCAGTGTTGCCGTGCATCGTGATGATATGATTGTTAGCTAAGGAGCCTTCTGATGTTAGAACAAATGGGTAAATCTGCAAGAGAGGCATCTTGGCATTTAGCTCAACTATCAACAGAGCAAAAAAATCAGGCATTATTAGTCATGGCTGATTTATTAGAACAACAAGAAGCTTCAATTCTTGCCGCGAATGAAAAAGATATGCAAGCAGCTCGCGAAAGTAACATTAATGCCGCTATGCTTGATCGTTTATTACTTAATTCTGCACGTTTAAAAGCCATTGCCGATGATGTACGACAAGTGTGCCGCTTAGAAGATCCTGTGGGGCAAGTTATTGATGGTCGTATGTTAGATAGCGGTTTACGTTTAGAGCGTCGCCGTGTGCCTTTAGGGGTTGTGGGCGTTATTTATGAAGCACGCCCTAATGTTACAATAGATGTCGCTTCTTTATGTTTAAAAACAGGTAATGCGGCTATTCTTCGTGGTGGAAAAGAAACCCATCATACTAACCAAGCGGTTGTTGCTGTTATTCAACAAGCATTAGAAAAATGTGGTATTCCTGCTGGTGCGATCCAGGCGATTGATAAACCCGATCGTGAGTTAGTCGCTAAAATGCTAAAAATGGATGAGTATATTGATATGCTTATTCCGCGAGGTGGCGCAGGACTGCATAAACTTTGCCGTGAACAATCAACAATTCCAGTGATTACTGGTGGTATCGGTGTTTGTCATACTTTTGTGGATGAAAGTGCAGATTTAGAAAAAGCATTAACGGTTATCGTAAATGCAAAAGTACAACGTCCAAGTGCATGTAATTCACTAGAAACATTATTGGTCCATGAAAAAATTGCTGAGGTTTTTTTACCGCAATTAAGTGATGCGATGGCAGCGCAAAATGTCACGTTACATGCTAGCGAAAAAGCATTAGCTGGATTGAAAAAAGGCAGTGCCAAAATAGTTGAAGTGAAAGATGCAGATTACTGTGATGAGTGGTTATCATTGGATCTGAATGTTGAGGTTGTTAGTGATTTAACGATGGCGATCCAACATATTCGTCATTATGGTACAGCACACTCTGACGCTATTTTAACGCAATCTATCGCTAATGCTGATCGCTTTGTTCGCCAAGTTGATTCTGCTGCCGTGTATGTTAATGCAAGTACACGTTTTACTGATGGTGGACAATTCGGTTTAGGTGCCGAGGTTGCTGTGAGTACACAGAAATTACATGCTAGAGGACCAATGGGATTAGATGCCTTAACGACCTATAAATGGATTGGTTACGGCGACAATACAATTCGTCGCTAATTGTTAAGATGACTAAATAAGCCACACTTTAGAAAAGTGTGGCTTTATTTTTTTGTTACATCAGGTATGATATTTCATACTTTACAGTATGTAAATTTTTTATTACACCCCTAAGAGGGAACACACTATGGAGATAGTGCATTTTATGGATAGTACAATTTACCTTATCGGACCTAGAGGTGCAGGAAAAACAACAGTAGGTAAGGCACTTTCCCTCACTTTAAATTATAGATTTATTGATACTGATGATTGGATAACTCAAAAATATCAACAGACTATATCTTTAATGGTGCAAGATAAAGGTTGGGATTTTTTTCGTCAAATTGAATCAGAAGCACTAATCCAAGTTAGTCAACCTAATCAAGTTATCTCAACGGGTGGCGGTATGATTTTAGCAGAAAAAAATCGTGCTTATATGAAATCTTCAGGTGTTATTATTTATTTACAGGCATCTCTTGAAACTTTAGTTGAGCGTTTGTCTCAAGATCCAAATGAAGCACAAAGACCAAGTTTGACGGGGAAAACGTTAGTTTCAGAAATGAATGATGTTTTGGCTAAACGTGAACCTTTATATTTGCAATGTGCTGATATCATCGTCGATGCGGGATTATCTATAAATGAGATAATTGAGGTAATTCTCGCAAAACTCATGAAATAATTAAGAAGTCGTCTGATATAAAGGATAAAACAGGGAACATCTATTTTATTTTCATCACATCCTATTTATAGTAAGGCTAATTATAGCAAAATGAGATATGGATATGATGTTGATAGCGTTTTTTAAAACACTATTTAAATTCTTATTTAGAATAAGAATTGAAGGACTTGTTAATCAGTTTTCACAATATGAAAAATGTATAATTACACCGAATCACACTTCTTTTATTGACGGTATATTATTACGTTTATTCCTGCCTATTAATCCTGTGTTTGCTGTCTATACCTCTGTTGCTTCTGCAAAAACGACAAGATGGTTAGGTCGTTATGCCGATATCGTACCTTTAGATCCCGCTAATCCAATGGCTGTGCGTCAATTAGTTAAAGAAGTGGATAAAGGTCGTCCTGTTGTGATTTTCCCAGAAGGAAGGATCACAGTAACAAATGGTTTGATGAAAATTTATGAAGGTGCCGCTTTTATTGCCGCAAAATCAGGCGCTAAAGTTGTTCCTGTTAGAATTGAAGGGGCTGAATTTAGTTATTTTTCACGAGTCCGTAAAAGCTTACGAATCAAGTCTCAATTCTTCCCTAAAATCACTATCAAGGTGCTTCCTGCTGTTAATTTACCGATGCCAAAAGCTGAAAAATCTTCTGAGCGTCGCCGATTAGCAGGTGAAGCGATGCGTGACATCATGATGGACGCCATCATGCAAACACGACCCAATATCACGCTGTATGAAGCATTTTTACAGGCAATGTCTCAATATGGTCGATTCAGCCCACTAATTTCTGATATCAATTTAAAAGAAGATTCTTATCAAGGGCTACTGAAAAAAACATTAGGGATCAGTCGCTTGATTGAGCGATATACTGAACCTAAAGAGCGTATAGGTTTACTGCTTCCAAATACAACAGTGACAGCGGCTGCACTATTAGGCGCAACAATGCGTCAACGTGTTGTTGCAATGCTTAACTACACGGCAGGTAGTTTAGGTGTACAAAATGCGATGAAAGCCGCATCAATCAAAACCATCTTTACATCACGCCAGTTTTTAGAAAAAGGGAATTTATTACATATTCCTGAGCAAACTCCTGAAGCTAATTGGATTTATCTTGAGGATCTGAAAGAGACTATCACCCGCGAAGATAAACGCTGGATCATCAAACATCTTATTACGCCTCAAAAAGCGATGTTACCGCAAGATGCGCATGATGCAGCCGTGATCCTATTTACATCAGGCTCTGAAGGGACACCTAAAGGTGTTGTTCACAGTCATTCAAGCTTATTAGCTAACGTTGATCAAATTCGCGCTATTGCTGACTTTTCACCCAAAGACAAATTTATGTCAGCATTGCCGTTATTCCATGCATTTGGTTTAACCGCTTGCTTGCTAACGCCAATTTGCTTGGGCGCACGCGTTTTTCTTTATCCAAGTCCGTTACACTATCGAGTCGTACCTGAATTAGTCTATGACCAAAACTGCACGGTGTTATTTGGTACATCAACCTTTTTAGGAAATTACGGAAAATTTGCCCATCCTTATGATTTTGCTCGAGTGAGATATGTGGTTGCTGGGGCTGAAAAGCTTTCTGAATCAACTCGTATGTTATGGCAAGAGAAATTTGGTATTCGTATTTTAGAAGGTTATGGCGTAACAGAATGTGCACCGGTTGTATCCATTAATGTCCCTATGAGTGCCAAAGCGCATACAGTAGGGCGTTTATTACCTGGTATGGAAGGGCGTTTAATTCCAATGAGTGGTATTACCGATGGCGGTAGACTGCAACTACGTGGCCCTAACGTTATGATGGGATATTTGCGTGTAGAATCCCCTGAAAAATTGGAAGTACCTGTCGCAACCAATGCTGAAGGTATCGATGAAGAAGGTTGGTACGACACGGGTGATATTGTTGCCATTGATAGCGAAGGTTTTTGTACTATTAAAGGGCGTGTTAAACGCTTTGCAAAAATTGCAGGTGAAATGGTTTCTCTTGAAGGTGTTGAGCAACTTGCGCGTAAAGCATCTAAAGGTGAGCACACTGTTGTGACAATAAGTGATAAACGCAGAGGCGAATCATTAGTCCTCTTCACAACCGATAAGCAATTAGATCGTAGCACGTTGTCTGCATTAGCAAAATCGGAAGGTGTTGCTGAAATTGCTGTACCAAAGGATATTCGTTTTATCAAAGAAATTCCTGTTTTAGGAAGTGGAAAAACGGATTTTGTTTCATTGAAGAAACTTGCTGAACAGGAAAATAACTAATGTCAGAGAATATTAGCCAGCCTCCTTTAATGAGTAGAGGAATGAAAGCAGTATTGATATCACAATTTCTTTCTGCTTTTGCCGATAACGCCTTACTATTTGCCATTCTTGCGCAGTTTAAATCATCACTGTATCCAGAGTGGAGTCAACCTGTTTTACAAATGGTCTTTGTGCTGGCTTTTATTCTTTTAGCCCCTTTTGTAGGGCAGTTTGCTGATCGTAATCCTAAAGGTAGGGTCATGCTCAGTGGCAACCTTTTAAAATTTGTTGGTGCATTTCTTATCTGTGTCGGCTCAGATCCCTTCCTTGGTTATGCCCTAGTCGGGATTGGTGCGGCTGTTTATTCTCCTGCTAAATATGGCATCTTAGGTGAATTAACAGATGGTGAACGTTTAGTTAAAGCGAATGGCTTAATGGAAGCTTCTACCATTGCGGCTATTTTACTGGGATCAGTCATTGGTGGTTTACTTTCAGATTGGAGCATTGTTTTTGCATTAGGTGTTTGTGCAGTCATGTATGCTTTCGCTGTATTTGTTAACTTGGGTATCCCTAAATTATCCGCTGCTCAAATTGGTCGAGGCTGGAACATTAAAAAAATGTTCACACAGTTTCTTGAGGCTACACGTACTTTATGGGCTGATAAAGAAAGTCGCTTTTCTTTAGTGGGAACCAGCATGTTTTGGGGCGCAGGAGTCACGTTGCGCTTTTTGCTTGTTCAGTGGGTACCTATTGCGCTAGGCATGACTGATAATACGACACCCACTGTATTAAATGCGATGGTTGCTATTGGTATTGTTGTTGGTGCGGGATTAGCTGCCAAATTTGTAACACTGAAAACAGTACGCCGCTGTATGCCTGCCGGTATTTTAATTGGTCTTGGTGTTGTTTACTTCTCATTGCAAACCTCAATTATTCCATCCTACCTAATTCTTATCATCATCGGCGTTTTTGGTGGTTTCTTTGTCGTGCCATTGAATGCGCTATTACAAGACAAAGGAAAGCATAGTGTAGGTGCGGGTAATGCTATCGCCGTACAAAATCTAGGTGAAAACACAGCAATGTTATTAATGCTTGGATTATTCTCACTGGTTACGAGCATTGGTGTGTCTGTCGTTGCTATCGGAATTGGTTTTGGCGCTATCTTCGCCCTCGCAATTGGTGGCCTATGGTTATGGGATTGCACCAGAAAGAAATCTTAAACAGTGAGATTTAGAATAGAGGTTAGATGAACCTTAATGATAAATTACGATGAAATGACCCGCCTAAGTATTCAGGTGGGTAAAGCGTTACTTGAAAAAAAGAGTACGATAACAACGGCTGAATCTTGCACTGGCGGATGGATTGCGAAAGTTATCACTGATATTGCAGGAAGTTCTGAATATTATCATCGTGGCTTTGTAACCTATAGCAATGAAGCAAAGCATGAAATGATAGGTGTGGATGAACAAACTTTGCTTAAATACGGCGCAGTAAGTAAGGAAGTTGTTCTTCAAATGGCTAACGGAGCGCTGATAACCGCTAATGCAGATTTTGCCGTGTCAGTTAGCGGTATTGCAGGACCCGGTGGTGGTAGTGAAGAAAAACCCGTTGGTTTAGTTTGGTTTGGCTTTGCGATGAAAACACCAACAGGCATTAAAACGACGGCAAAACACTGTATATTCAGTGGTTCACGAGAGCACGTAAGAGCTGAATCTGTTATTTTTTCTTTAAAATCAATTCTTAAAGAAATTATTAATAATTAACTTGATGCTGTATGATTATACAGTATAATGAATTTCAACAAGCAAAATCATATACGTTTTAATGGTAGTGACCCATATTTATGCTTCACTGCCCAGAGGGAGATAACATGGCTATTGATGAAAACAAACAAAAAGCATTGGCCGCAGCACTTGGTCAAATTGAAAAGCAATTTGGTAAAGGGTCTATCATGCGTCTGGGCGAAGATCGTTCCATGAACGTTGAAACCATCTCTACGGGTTCTTTATCATTAGACGTTGCTTTAGGTGCTGGTGGTTTACCTCGCGGTCGTATTGTTGAAATCTATGGCCCAGAATCTTCAGGTAAAACAACATTAACACTACAAGTTATTGCGGCTGCTCAACGTGAAGGCAAAATTTGTGCGTTCATCGATGCAGAGCACGCTTTAGATCCTATCTATGCTAAAAAACTAGGCGTAGATATTGATAACCTGTTGTGTTCTCAGCCTGACACAGGTGAACAAGCCTTAGAAATTTGCGATGCATTATCTCGTTCTGGTGCTGTTGATGTTATTGTTGTCGACTCTGTTGCTGCCTTAACGCCAAAAGCAGAAATTGAAGGTGAAATCGGTGATTCGCATGTTGGTTTAGCTGCCCGTATGATGAGCCAAGCTATGCGTAAATTAGCGGGTAACCTGAAAAACTCCAACACATTGCTTATTTTCATCAACCAAATTCGTATGAAAATCGGTGTTATGTTTGGTAATCCAGAAACCACAACTGGTGGTAATGCACTTAAATTCTACGCATCAGTTCGCTTAGATATTCGTCGCATTGGTTCTGTTAAAAATGGTGATGAAGTTGTTGGTAGTGAAACACGCGTTAAAGTGGTGAAAAACAAAATTGCAGCACCCTTTAAACAAGCTGAATTCCAAATTATGTATGGCGAAGGTATCAATACCTTTGGCGAATTGATTGATTTAGGTGTTAAACATAAATTGGTAGAGAAAGCTGGCGCATGGTACAGCTACAATGGTGAGAAAATTGGTCAAGGTAAAGCCAATGCAACAACTTACCTAAAAGAACACCCTGAAATGTATGATGAGTTAAACACTAAATTACGTGAAATGTTATTAAATCATGCAGGCGAATTTACTAGTGCAGCTGATTTTACTAACAATAGCGATGATGCTACAGATATTGAAGAAACAGAATAATAATTTTCTACCTATATCTAAATTGCTAAGTTGATTGTGTATTAAAACATATTACAGTTACCGTAGCTGTAAGCTACTCGTCAATTAATGTGATTTAACTCACTTAAAAAAGGAAGCTCTAAAACGGCTTCCTTTTTGCTATATGTCCTATTTTTTATTCAAAAGAGGATTAAAATTAGTCTTATTTTGTTTACTTGCTACGAAAAATAGCCTTTAAAACTACTTTATTTAATATAACGATATTTTTTACTAATCTATTTTTTATAGTTGTATGAAATTTTATATAGTGAAATTTTGGTGATATATCTTTGTTAATAAATAATGCAAATAAGAATCATTACTATGATCTGGTTAAACCAGATTATAAATAATTGACAAATAAAGATAAATATCTTCAATATATTTGGATCTAAATTAAATAGTATTTAAAGGTTTGTCGAGATATAAGATGAACTTTATACTGATAAGCGCTTTTATTTTAGTAAGTTATCGTGCTCTTAATATCTTGTTTAAGTAATCATGCTTATGTGTTTATAACTAGTTACTATGATAAAAAGCGATTATTCAGAGAAAAGAAACGTATAAAGAGTAATCTTATAAAGAATCATTAATAACAAATACTTTTTAATAATTACAAAATGAAAATACTTTGCGTTGATAACATTTCCCAAGATAATTGCTCTTAAATAGAGAAAAGTCCCATTCTCAGATAACAATCCCACTTTCAGAAAAAAACTAGACGATTTACAATGTCAACACGAATAAGTTTATCGGGGGTTTTACTTCTGACAGAAGAAATTCTATCTTATCCCTACTTATGTATTCGTTGGCTAAGTAGAGGTAACAGTAAACCTCCTCTAACTAGATTTCTAATTTCTGTTTTTCCAGCTTGATTTCGGGATAATTATGAGCAAAAGCACCGCTGAGATCCGTCAGGCGTTTCTCGACTTTTTTCATACTAAAGGACATCAAATAGTACCTAGCAGTTCTTTGGTTCCAAATAACGATCCAACATTGCTGTTTACAAACGCAGGGATGAACCAATTCAAAGATGTATTTCTTGGATTGGATAATAGACCTTATTCCCGAGCGACAACCGCGCAACGCTGTGTGCGCGCTGGTGGTAAACATAACGATTTAGAAAATGTGGGTTATACTGCTCGTCACCATACCTTTTTTGAAATGCTAGGTAATTTCAGTTTTGGTGACTATTTCAAACATGATGCAATCAATTTTGCTTGGGAATTATTAACAAGCAAAGAGTGGTTCAACTTACCTAAAGAAAGACTTTGGGTAACGGTATATGCCACAGATGATGAAGCTTATGACATTTGGAATAAAGAAATTGGTATTCCAGCAGAAAGAATAATCCGTATTGGTGATAACAAAGGTGCACCATTTGCATCAGATAACTTCTGGCAAATGGGTGATACAGGCCCTTGTGGACCTTGTACTGAAATCTTTTATGATCATGGTGACCATATTTGGGGGGGACCTCCAGGATCACCAGAAGAAGACGGCGATCGCTATATTGAGATCTGGAACATCGTCTTCATGCAATTTAACCGTAAGTCAGACGGTACAATGGACCCATTACCAAAACCTTCTGTTGATACTGGTATGGGATTAGAGCGTATTACCGCTGTTTTACAGCATGTAAACTCTAACTATGATATTGATTTATTCCGTTCATTAATTGAATCAGTCGCGAAAGTAACTCATGCTTCTGATTTAAGTAATAAATCATTACGTGTTATTGCCGACCATATTCGTTCCTGTTCATTCCTTATTTGCGACGGTGTTATTCCTTCTAATGAAGGTCGTGGCTACGTGTTACGTCGTATTATTCGTCGTGCAGTACGTCATGGTTATATGCTTGGCGCAAAAGATACCTTCTTCTATAAGCTAGTTGCTCCATTAATTGAAGTTATGGCAGAAGCAGGTGAAGAATTAAAACGTCAACAAGCTATCGTTGAAAAAGTATTGAAAACAGAAGAAGAGCAGTTTGCTCGTACATTAGAACGTGGTCTTCAACTATTAGATGAAGAGCTTGCACAATTAACAGATGACGTTCTTCCTGGTGAAACGGCTTTCCGTCTTTATGATACTTATGGTTTCCCTCTCGATTTAACGGCGGATGTTTGCCGTGAAAGAAATATCAAAGTTGATGAAAAAGGCTTTGAAGTCGCGATGGAAGAGCAACGTAAACGTGCTCGTGAATCCAGCGGTTTCGGTACTGACTATAATAGTCTAATCAAAGTGGATAGTCGCAGTGAGTTTTCCGGTTATGAGCATGATGAACAGCAGGGCACCATTACTGCTATTTTCCATAACGGACAATCAGTCACTGAATTAAAAGCGGGCGAAGAAGGTATTATCTTCTTAAATAAAACCGCATTTTATGCAGAGTCTGGCGGTCAAGTTGGTGATAAAGGTGTTCTAACGGGTAAAGATAGCTTGTTCGAAGTCACAGATACGCAAAAATACGGTAAAGCTATTGGTCATATTGGTAAAGTTAACGTAGGGTCATTTATTGTTAACCATAAAATCAATGCCACAATTGATATTACTCGTCGTGATGCTATTCGTTTAAATCACTCTGCGACGCACTTATTACATGCAGCATTGCGCCAAGTTTTGGGTACGCATGTGACTCAAAAAGGTTCTTTAGTTAACGATAAATATCTGCGTTTTGACTTTTCTCATTTTGAAGCCGTTAAACCAGAACAATTACGAGAAATTGAAGATATTGTAAATGCGCAAATTCGTCTGAACTCACCGGTTGTCACTGAGTTAATGGATCTTGAAGATGCGAAAGAAAAAGGTGCGATGGCACTCTTTGGTGAAAAGTACGACGAACGCGTTCGTGTTTTAACTATGGGTGACTTCTCTACTGAGCTTTGCGGTGGTACTCACGCTTCTAGAACGGGGGATATTGGTTTATTCCGCATTGTCAGTGAATCAGGTACAGCAGCCGGTATTCGTCGTATTGAGGCGATTACGGGGGTTGCTGCAATTGAGAGCATTCATGAGCAATCAGATCTTATTTCTCTTGTTGCACAGGTTCTAAAAAGTGATGGTACAAACTTGGTCGAAAGAATCAAAACTGTCCAAGAAAAACATCGTTTATTAGAAAAAGAACTCCAACAACTAAAAGATCAGCAAGCTGCCCAAGAGAGTTCCTCTTTAGGTGGCCAAGCTAAAAACGTGAAAGGTATCAAACTTTTAGTTCGTGAGCTTAATGGTGTTGAGCCAAAAATGTTAAGAACAATGGTTGATGATTTAAAAAATCAATTAGGTTCTGCAATTATTGTGCTTTCTACTATTTCTGATGGTAAAGTGAGCTTAATTGTTGGGGTCACTAAAGATTTAACTGCTAAAGTTAAAGCGGGTGAGCTAATTAGTTTTGTAGCACAGCAAATTGGCGGTAAAGGTGGCGGTCGCCCTGATATGGCTCAAGCTGGTGGTACTGATGTTGAAGCCTTACCAGCAGCTTTGGCAAGTGTTGACGAGTGGGTTGAATCGCATCTGTAAGCGATAGCAACCTGAAAAAAGGCGCTATCCCTGTTTATATAGGGATAACGCCTTATAGAGATATTGATAATCCGTTAAATAATCAATCACTAAATTTATATTTTGTTATGAAGTATAAGTGACTTGTGATAAATAATGATTATACGAATTGACAATGTATGATGGATAATGGCCGGGAAATTCTAGAGACCCGACTCTTGTAAATTTTCAAGGAGCAAAGAATGCTTATTCTAACTCGTCGAGTTGGTGAAACGCTTATGATAGGCGATGATGTGACCGTAACCGTTTTAGGGGTTAAAGGTAATCAGGTACGGATTGGCGTAAATGCACCCAAAGAAGTATCAGTCCATCGTGAAGAGATCTATCAACGAATTCAGGCCGAGAAAACTCAGCCTACTGATAACTACTAAATCAGATCCCATTTTTAGTTAGTTACAATTCATTCGTAAGCGTCCACACTTTTGCCGGGTTTGGGCGCTTTTCTCTTTATAAGACTTTTGATTCCCTTCTTTGTTCCTATCTTTGCTCTCCTTGAGCTGTATTTATTATTGCACTATCCGTTTATTCTGATTGACAGAATTGAAAGTCTTTTTACCTCTAATCATTCGCTTCACAATTATTTGATGTGTGAATTAATTTATTTACTAAGAGAATAAAATACTTGAATGATTTTTCATCAGCGATATCATTGTGTTTAGAACTTTTTTAGCCAATCTTGATGATAAACGCATCAGTTTGTTTGTGAAGTGTTCAAACAAACGTATATTCGTAAAAAGTTGAGAAAAATTGTTTGACTTCTTAGGCTGAGAAAGTAATATGTGCGCCACACAGAGACGAGATGTTCAGTAAGAACTTCTTCGAGTGGTTCTAAATATGGTGAGATGGCCGAGAGGCTGAAGGCGCTCCCCTGCTAAGGGAGTATGCGGTCAAAAGCTGCATCGAGGGTTCGAATCCCTCTCTCACCGCCATTTAGATTTGCATCCTTAGCTCAGCTGGATAGAGTACTCGGCTACGAACCGAGCGGTCGGAGGTTCGAATCCTCCAGGATGCACCATATTCCAACCCCATGATTAATGTATGGGGTTTTTATTTTGGTGCAAATGGTGAATAATTTGCATTAAAAGCGTAAAGTATTAAAACGGCGCATCCTTAGCTCAGCTGGATAGAGTACTCGGCTACGAACCGAGCGGTCGGAGGTTCGAATCCTCCAGGATGCACCATCTCATTACTCAGATTGCCAATTGCAATATGAGTGGCTAGAAAGATAACTACGATGCATCCTTAGCTCAGCTGGATAGAGTACTCGGCTACGAACCGAGCGGTCGGAGGTTCGAATCCTCCAGGATGCACCATCTTTTATTAGATATCTTAGTTTGAGTATTTCTAGCAAAATGTCAGACCTGCATCCTTAGCTCAGCTGGATAGAGTACTCGGCTACGAACCGAGCGGTCGGAGGTTCGAATCCTCCAGGATGCACCATCTTTTATTAGATATCTTAGTTTGAGTATTTCTAGCAAAATGTCAGACCTGCATCCTTAGCTCAGCTGGATAGAGTACTCGGCTACGAACCGAGCGGTCGGAGGTTCGAATCCTCCAGGATGCACCATATTAAAAGCCTCGCTAATAGCGGGGCTTTTTGCTTTCTACTATTCTATAATTTCTCATAATATAACGCTTCTGTTTAGCATCAACTAACAATGCTAACATCATCTAATCAGCGACAATTTCGTGACTTTGCGATAAAGTAACTCCCATCTATTTACTAACATCAATCAACACGGGAGGTCACCTTTGATCCCGGACGTATCAAAAGCGCTTTCTTGGTTGGAAGCACACCCTAAAGTTTTATGTGGCATCCACCGTGGTATAGAGCGTGAAACTTTAAGAGTTACGCCAGAAGGCAATTTAGCATCAACAGAGCACCCTCTATCATTAGGGAAATCGTTAACTCATAAATGGATCACAACGGATTTTGCCGAATCTCTATTAGAGTTTATAACACCTGTTGATGACAACATTGCACATACCTTGCATTTTTTAGGTGATTTACATCGCTATACAGCACGTCACTTAGATAATGAACGTATGTGGCCTATGAGTATGCCTTGCTTTATTGAAGCGGAAGATAAGATTACGCTGGCTCAATTTGGCACATCTAATGTTGGGCGTTTTAAAACACTCTACCGTGAAGGACTTAAAAATCGTTATGGCGCGTTAATGCAAACTATTTCAGGTGTGCATTATAATTTCTCACTGCCTATCGAATTTTGGCAAGCATGGGCAAATGTAAAAGATGAAGAGAGTGGGAAAGAGGTGATTTCTGACGGTTATTTACGTCTTATTCGAAATTACTATCGCTTTGGCTGGATCATTCCATTCTTCTTTGGTGCATCACCGGCAATTTGTGGATCTTTCTTAAAAGGGAGAGAAACAAATTTACCATTTGAAAGTACGCCTAAAGGAGCGAAGTTCTTACCTTATGCAACTTCATTACGTTTAAGTGATTTAGGATATACCAATAAATCTCAAAGCGATCTCGATATCACCTTTAATCATCTTGAAACTTATGTCAAAGGCTTGAAAAAAGCGATTCATAAGCCTTCTGAAGAGTTTGCTAAATTAGGTGTTAACAAAGACGGTAAGTATATTCAGTTAAACACCAATGTGTTGCAGATTGAAAATGAACTTTATGCGCCTATTCGACCTAAACGTGTGGTTAAGGGGGATGAATCACCTTCTGATGCGTTATTACGTGGCGGTATTGAATATATTGAAGTTCGCTCACTTGATATCAATCCATTTACGCCAATTGGTGTTGACGAAACTCAAATTCGTTTCCTTGATTTATTCTTGATCTGGTGTGTATTAGCGGATGCGCCAGAAATGAGTGCCTCTGAATTAGCGTGCTGCCGTTCAAATTGGAATAACGTTATTCTAGAAGGGCGTAAGCCTGGTCAAGTTATTGGAATGGGTTGTGGTGAAAGAAAAGAGCCACTCGCGCAAGTTGGTAAAGCCTTATTTGCTGATTTAGAACGTGTCGCTAATGTTCTCGATTGTTGCTCAGGCACTCAATATATGGAAGTTTGCGTTAAGTTAGAAGAAATGTTCGATAATCCTGAATTAACTTTCTCTGGCAGACTTTTAGATAAAATTAAAACGCAAGGCATTGGTGGTTTCGGCTTGTCTTTAGCTGAAGAATATTACCAAGAATTAATTAAAACACCTTATGAAACGTTAACCGATGAAGCTTTTGATCATGAGAGAATTTCATCTATAAAACGTCAAGAAGAGTTAGAAAAGAGTGATACCATTTCTTTTGACGAGTATTTGAAGATCCATGCGGGGACAAGTACTGATAACGTGGCTTCCTAAACTTAGATAGAAAAAAGCCACACTAAAATTTGTGTGGCTAAAAAATTCTATAGAGAAATAGGGATGATAACAATTTGCGCGTATTCATTACTAAGACCGAGCTACTTGCAGAAAGTTTCATTTTTTCTTAAAAATATTTAAATTTTTCTTAGGAGGTTTTTTATGCCTTTATTGGATAGCTTTACTGTTGATCATACACGTATGTCAGCACCTGCTGTACGCATTGCTAAAACAATGAAAACGCCATCAGGTGATACCATCACGGTATTTGATTTACGTTTTACTGTGCCAAATAAAAAAGCCATGCCTGAGAAAGGTATCCATACTCTGGAGCATTTATTCGCTGGATTTATGCGTAACCATCTTAATGGTAATGGTGTTGAGATAATTGATATTTCCCCAATGGGATGCCGTACAGGCTTCTACATGAGCCTAATTGGGCAACCTGAAGAGCAACGTGTCGCTAATGCGTGGAAAGCGGCAATGGAAGATGTGTTGAAAGTAAAAGATCAAAACCATATCCCAGAACTGAATGTGTACCAATGTGGTACCTATGAAATGCACTCTCTGACAGAAGCACAAGATATCGCACGAGATATTTTATCTCATCGTATTGGTATTAATCATAACGATGAATTAGCACTGCCTGAAGAGACTTTAAAAGAGCTACATATCTAAATTACGGCTAATTTAGACAATTAGGGGATAATAGATCAGGAAATTCGCATCCTGATTTATTGTCTCTTTTTTTATTTTCACCTCCTTTATTATTTTTCTTTTCTCTACTTCATTGTTTTATTTTCTTATCTTCTTATATTGTTAGCACAGTAATGGATTAAATTTATGCTTAATACACGGAGTGCACTTCTGTCATGGAAAATCGTCAATTTTCATCACCTAAATTAGTGTTAGAGTTTTTTGTTCGAGAATTTTATTTTGTAGGTAAAGGCACATTACGTACTCAATTTCCTAAAGATGCCTTTTTCTATCAAGGACGTTCTAAAGCACTTGAATATCGTTACTTAGAAAGAGTCCACAAAAAGTATGTTAAACGCACTCAGTGCGAACCAGAGCTTATTATTAAGCCTGATTTATTATTGCTATCGTCTGAACTCAATGCTGAATTACTTGCCAAAATCACTAAATCACAAACAAACACCATCATGAAAATAAGTGGTGATTATCTTTATAAAGAAAAAGAAGAAGAGCAATATCGTTGGTATTTTCAACAGGATGAAATTAAAACAAACAGTTATAGCGGTGAGAATTCGCAGTTGAAATATGAAAATATTCGTAGTTTAGCACCTCATCATTTTAATATTGAAGCGGTAAACGATGAAGGCGCGCTTATTACTAATTTTCCGCGCAAGTCCCTTTCTCTGACTTTAAATAAAGGTGAAACTGCGTGTTTTATTTGTAGGCGTGAAGAGTATGGTGCTGATTACTCTTATCAGCCAGCATTAAACTTAGTTATGTGGGTCAAAAATCATGGTTTCTATTCTGATTATCAACAATTAAAGCCAGCCAAACTAGTACAAGAACAAGTGATAGAGCCTTTCTATATGAAAGGTGCCAGAGAGTTTGACTTTCGTAATAGCAAATTACGATTTGAGTTAGGATAAACAGTAAAAAATAAAACGCCCGATGAGATTCATCGAGCGTTTTATGTCTGAAAGTTGTTAACTTATTAACTTATATCAGGGCTATTCATCACCTAATGATGGGGAATTGAAAGGTGGCGAATTAACGCCTTCTTGATGACGTTATCCTGAACTTCAAGTATTTCAAATTCGTAGTCACTCACTTTTATTTTATTACCTACAATAGGTAAGTCACCCAACTCTTCAATAATGACGCCATTGATCGTTCGAGCTTCATCTTCAGGTAAATGCCAACCAAAAGCTTTATTGATATCTCGAATATTTGTTGTGCCATCAACTAATAATGAACCGTCTTTTTGAGGGATAACTTCTTCAGCTAAAGAGGGGGACATCGAGGTAGTAAAGTCACCAACAATCTCTTCAAGAATATCCTCAACGGTCACTAAACCTTGAATTTCACCATATTCATCAACCACAACACCCGCTTTTTCATTATTACGTTGGAAGTTGACGAGCTGTAGATTTAAGGGGGTGCTTTCTGGAATAAAGTAGATTTTATCGGCGGCTTTCATCAGAATTTGTTTGGTAAATTCTTTTTTCTCTGTCATTAAGCGATAAGCTTCTCGTACTCGCAACATCCCAATCGCATCGTCAAGAGTATCTCGATAAAGCACAATTCGACCATGTGGCGAATGTGTTAACTGTCTTACGATAGATTTCCATTCATCATTGACATCGATACCAAAAATCTCATTTCTTGGCACCATAATATCGCCAATCGTCACTTTTTCTAAATCTAAAATCGACAGCAACATATTCTGATTTCTTTGAGAAAGTTTTGATTTAGATTCATTAACGATAGTTCTTAACTCTTCTTTTGAGACCGCATTTCCCTGTATGACTGGGGATTTGATACCAAAAATGCGCATGAGTATTAATGTGATTTTATTAAAAAACCAAACAATAGGCAGCATCAGTTTTTGCAAAGGAGAGAGAATAACACTACTTGGATAAGCAACGCGCTCTGGATAAAGTGCCGCGATTGATTTTGGCAGCACTTCAGCAAAAATAAGGATGATAAAAGTCAGCACACCCGTGGCGATTGCTACACCAGCATCACCATATAAACGCATGCCAACAATGGTTGCTAGTGCAGATGCAACAATATTAATTAGATTATTGCCAATCAATACTAAACTAATCAATCTGTCAGGACGTTGTAATAATTTTTCCACACGTTTTGCAGCGCGATTTCCTTGTTTCGCAGCATGACGAAGACGATATCGATTAATCGTCATCATACTGGTTTCAGTCCCAGAAAAATAAGCTGAGGCAATAATCATACAGACAAGTATGATAATGAGCGTAGTTGTCGACACATGCTCCAAAATTGAGATCCTTTTGCTACCCTAAAATAGAAAATTAATTAAGCACTAACTCTTGTAATAAACGATTACCAAAAAAAGCTAATGTCAAAATAATAGCGCCAATCAAATTAAAGATAATGACTTTCTTTCCTCGCCATCCTTCTCGGAAATGTCCCCATAATAAAATGATGTAAACAAACCAAGCAATGATAGAGAAAATAGATTTATGGATATTTTCTTTACCAAAAATATTATCCATATACACCAAACCTGTACATAAGGTTAGTGTCAGCAATACCACACCCACTTGTGTGATATGAAACATTTTACGCTCAATTGACATTAACGGTGGCATTTGAGGTGAGAATTTTAGTTTCTTATTTTTTAGTTGATAGTCAAGCCAACTAAGTTGTAATGCATATAAAGCCGCGATTAACAGTGTGGCATAGCTTAATAAAGCTAGCCCAATATGAATAAAGAGGGATGTGCTACTTTCAAGATGTGTAACAAACTCACCGGGCATCAATGCAGCAATAACAAGATTGACTATTGCGAAACAGTAAACAATAGGCAGCAAGAACCATGCACGACCACGAGAAGCCACAATCGTCATGATCACGCAGACCATCAGGCTAACAATCGCACCTAAATTGGTGAGTGAAAGATTCTGTCCACTATGGGGACGGAAAATTAAAAATTTTAATGAAACGGCATGTGCAACAAGCGCAATTACCGCAAATAATAGCGCTAATCCGCGGTATCCATTCTGCTCTTTTCGTAACAGACCGGGTAAAAACAGCGCCAGACTGAGTAAATAAGCGCAGACAGCGACGATAGAGATTGATATAACGGGCATAGTTTCGCTTACATATATTGTGTGAATAACTTCCTAGTATAGCGCTAGGAGCATACGGCTCCAACTATTGAAGTCATTAAGCTTAAATCTCTATGCAGAGATCCGCGAGTCATCGTGATATAATCGGTGGCATACATGACCGATAAGCCCAACTTTAACACTGAGCTAAGATAATGTTTGAGAATTTAAGTGACAGACTATCGCGCACATTGCGCAATATAAGCGGTCGAGGAAGACTGACCGAAGAAAACATTAAAGAAACACTGCGTGAAGTGCGTATGGCTTTATTAGAAGCTGACGTTGCCTTACCCGTGGTTCGTGATTTTATTGCGCGCGTCAAAGAGAGCGCAGTAGGGCATGAAGTTAACAAAAGCCTGACCCCGGGTCAGGAGTTTGTGAAGATTGTTCAAAATGAACTCGTTAATGCGATGGGGGAAGTGAATACCGACCTTGACCTATCAGCACAGCCACCCGCTGTGGTGTTAATGGCTGGTTTACAAGGTGCCGGTAAAACGACCAGTGTCGCAAAACTCGGTAAATTCTTAAAAGAGAAAAAGAAGAAAAAAGTTCTTGTTGTTTCTGCTGACGTTTATCGCCCAGCAGCGATTAAACAGCTTGAAACGTTAGCCGAAACGGTTGGCATAGATTTCTTCCCTTCGACTGTTCAAGAAAATCCAGTCACAATTGCAAGTAATGCATTAAAACATGCGCAACTTCAATTCTATGATGTATTGCTGGTGGATACGGCAGGTCGTTTACACGTAGACGAAGGCATGATGGAAGAGATCCAACTTCTCCATAAAGCCATTAACCCAGTTGAAACCCTGTTTGTTGTTGACGCCATGACGGGGCAAGATGCGGCAAATACAGCAAAAGCATTTAATGAAGCATTGCCATTAACAGGGGTTGTATTAACCAAAGTTGATGGTGATGCGCGTGGTGGTGCGGCATTATCAATTCGCCATATCACGGGTAAACCAATTAAATTCCTCGGTGTCGGGGAAAAAACAGAAGCCTTAGAACCTTTCCACCCAGATCGTATTGCCTCTCGTATTTTAGGCATGGGGGATGTTCTGTCTTTAATTGAAGACATTGAAAGCAAAGTTGATAGAGCACAAGCTGAGAAGCTCGCAACAAAACTTAAAAAAGGTGATGGTTTTGATCTAAATGATTTCTTAGATCAATTAAAGCAGATGAAGAACATGGGCGGCATGGCGAGTATGTTAAGCAAAATGCCAGGTATGTCTCAGGTGCCAGATGCTGTAAAATCACAAATGGATGATTCAATTTTAGTGAAAATGGAAGCGATTATTAACTCCATGACTAAAAAAGAACGCCAAAAACCAGAAATCATCAAAGGCTCCAGAAAACGCCGTATTGCAGCGGGCTCAGGAACACAAGTGCAAGACGTCAACCGTTTATTAAAACAGTTTGATGATATGCAACGTATGATGAAAAAAATGAAAAAAGGTGGCATGGCTAAGATGATGCGTAGCATGAAAGGTATGATGCCACCTGGATTCCCAGGCCGATAAAATCAAAAAGCCTGAAAAAAAACGTGCTTTGGATTGCTTTTTTCGCCAAAGTGAGTAAACTTTTCGGGCTTTTTATATGACAACCGGACTCCGTTCCTCGATGGCGTCTGGTTGTTTTATTAACTAATGAGGATGTTATGGTAACAATTCGTTTAGCTCGTGGCGGCGCAAAAAAGCGTCCGTTTTACCAAGTAGTAGTAACCGATAGCCGCAATGCGCGTGATGGTCGTTTCATTGAACGTGTAGGTTTTTATAACCCACTGGCAACCGGTAATGCAGAAGAATTACGTTTAGACGTAGACCGTGTTGAACACTGGGTTGCTCAAGGCGCAACTGTTTCAGAACGTGTTGCTGGCCTGATCAAATCAGCGAAGAAAAGCGCTTAATCTGTCGCGGTGGTAACAATGAGCGAACAAAAAACCTTAAAAGAGCCTGTAGAACCTATTGTTATGGGTAAGTTGGGCTCACCTTACGGGATCCGTGGTTGGCTCAGAGTTTTTTCCTCCACCGAACACGCCGAAAACATTTTTGAATATCAACCGTGGTTTATTCAGCGTCATGGACAGTGGGAAACCATTGAAATTGAAAGTTGGAAACATCACAACCAAGATATTATCGTCAAGCTAAAAGGTATTGATGACAGAGATGCGGCCAATTTCCTGACTAATTTTGAAATTGTCGTGAATGCTTCGCAACTTCCAGAACTTGAAGGTGAATATTACTGGAAAGATCTGATGGGTTGCCATGTAGAAACGGATAAAGGCTACGATCTGGGTGTCGTTACAGACATGATGGAAACGGGCTCAAATGATGTCATGGTGATTAAAGCGAATCTGAAAGATGCGTTCGGTATCGGGGAACGGTTAGTTCCGTTTCTTGATGGGCAGGTTATCAAGAAAGTCGATCTCTCAGCGAAAAAAATTATCGTTGATTGGGATCCTGGTTTTTAGATTATCCGGTTAACGGTTCTCAATAGTGGGACACAAAAATGTGGATTGGGGTAATTAGCCTATTTCCAGAAATGTTCCGCTCTATAACCGAGTACGGGGTGACTGGTCGGGCAGTGAAGCATGGTCTGCTCAATGTAGAATGTTGGAATCCCCGAGATTTTACATACGACAGACACAATACTGTTGATGATCGTCCTTATGGCGGTGGTCCCGGTATGTTGATGATGGTTCAACCTTTAAGGGAAGCCATTCATCAAGCAAAAGCTGCGGCAGGTGATGGAGCAAAGGTGATTTATTTATCACCTCAGGGACGCAAACTCGATCAACAAGGAGTTTGTGAACTGGCAACAAATGAGAAGTTAATTCTGGTTTGTGGTCGGTATGAAGGTATAGACGAGCGTGTCATTCAGACTGAAATCGATGAAGAGTGGTCTGTCGGTGATTACGTATTAAGTGGTGGGGAATTACCTGCCATGATAATGATAGATGCAGTAGCGCGCTTTGTACCGGGTGTTCTCGGACACGCAGCCTCTGCGAAAGAAGATTCTTTTGCTGAAGGTTTACTGGATCATCCTCACTATACTCGCCCAGAGGTTTTAGATGGTATGGAAGTTCCGGCAGTTTTACTGTCAGGCAACCATGCTCATATTAATCGCTGGCGCATGAAACAATCACTGGGTCGAACCTGGCTAAGAAGACCTGAGCTTCTGGAAAGCCTAGCTCTGACTGACGAGCAAAGAGTGCTGTTAACAGAGTTCCAACGGGAACATCTGTCCGGAACAGCAGAGTAAGTCTGACACAAGATGTCATTAATATCAGTTTACCTAGGGTAAGAGAGTTATTATGAGCAATATTATTAAACAAATCGAACAAGAACAGATGAAGCAAGATGTTCCTTCATTCCGTCCTGGTGACACTTTAGAAGTTAAAGTATGGGTTGTTGAAGGTTCTAAAAAACGTCTGCAGGCATTCGAGGGCGTGGTTATCGCTATTCGTAACCGCGGTCTGCACTCTGCATTCACTGTTCGTAAAATTTCTAATGGCGAAGGTGTTGAGCGTGTATTCCAAACTCACTCTCCAGTCGTAGATAGCATCACTGTGAAACGTCGTGGTGCGGTTCGTCAAGCTAAACTGTACTACCTGCGTGAGCGTTCAGGTAAGGCTGCTCGTATCAAAGAGCGTCTTAACGCTAAATAATACGCTTTCGCACATCCGAAAGTTATTGTTAAAAGGTCAGCATTTGCTGACCTTTTTTTATATCTCCCCCCATATTGAAAATATTGTTTATTCTTTTTTATCTTTTTTACTTCTATATCCCTATCTTATCTATTCTCCTTATCGTGATATTCATTAAAAGATAAACTGTAAATATATTTTTACAAAATGATGTTTTAATACAATCTTCATCACATTATTTTTGTTTGCTTTGTTATTTGTAACTTATTGTTATGCATTATTTATTTGTGGTTAAAGTGGTTTGTGTAAACCTTTCATTACGAATTTGTCAAAAACATTAAAAATATGGATTGATTTCTTTACATCCCGTGTTATCTTATCTTTCAGACACACAAAAATCACAATGACAGATATAAAAAAGGTAAAGATTATGATCATGCAAAAAGACGCACTCAATAATGTGAATATTAGCGAAGAGCTGGTTTTAATTACTCCTGAAGAGTTAAAACAAAAATACCCATTGAGTCGCAATGATCTGCATGCCATTGCTCAGTCACGTCAAACAATTTCTGAAATTGTCCAGCGACGTGATCCTCGCTTACTCGTGGTATGTGGACCTTGTTCCATTCATGATGTTGATGTTGCGTTAGATTACGCCAAACGTCTGAAAGTCTTAGCGTCTGAATTAAGTGATAGTCTGTACATTGTGATGCGTGTCTACTTTGAAAAACCTCGTACAACTGTTGGTTGGAAAGGCTTAATTAGTGATCCATTTATGGATGGTAGCTTTGAAATGGAGAAAGGGTTACATATTGCCCGTAAACTACTGACTGAACTTGTGCAATTAGGTCTGCCTCTGGCGACGGAAGCGTTAGATCCTAACAATCCACAATACTTAGGTGATCTATTTAGTTGGTCTGCAATTGGAGCCCGAACAACAGAATCTCAGACTCACCGTGAAATGGCATCAGGGCTTTCAATGCCTGTTGGGTTTAAAAACGGAACAGATGGTAATTTAGATACTGCCATTAATGCGATGAAAGCCGCTTCTATGCCACATCGATTTATGGGAATTAATCAATCAGGTCAGGTTTGTTTATTGCAAACACAAGGTAACCCTGATGGGCATGTCATTTTACGTGGCGGGAAAACACCAAACTACCATGAAGAAAATGTTGCTCAATGTGAAGCTCAGATGGTAAAAGCAGGATTAAAACCATCATTAATGATTGATTGTAGCCATGGTAATTCTAATAAAGATTTTCGTCGTCAAACGGCAGTGGTTGATTCTGTGATTGAGCAAATCACTAAAGGTAATGAATCTATCACAGGTATTATGCTAGAAAGCCATATTAATGAAGGCAATCAATCTTCAGAGCAATCTCGTAGTGAAATGAAATACGGTGTCTCAGTAACCGATGCGTGTATTAGTTGGGAAACAACAGAGTCTGTGTTAAGAAATTTACATGCTCAACTTTCCCCGATTTTGGTTCAGCGTGAAGCGCAGTTAAAAAAAGTTAGTTAATCATCAAGAAAAAGAGGCAAGCATAGATGGCTGAAGAATTACAAAGTTTGCGTGAGCAAATTGATCAGGTAGATAAATCACTGCTTTCTTTACTCGCAAAAAGAATGCAATTGGTAGCTGAAGTGGGAGAAGTTAAAAATCGTCATGGCTTACCGATTTATGCACCTGATAGAGAGGCCTCCATGCTTGCTTCTCGTCGTGATGATGCACAAATGATGGGGATTTCCCCTGATTTAATTGAAGATGTATTACGCCGAGTCATGCGAGAATCCTATACTAAAGAAAATGACAAGGGATTTAAAACACTCAATCCTCAATTAGGTAAAATCGTTATTGTGGGAGGAAATGGGAAAATGGGTAAACTCTTTTCTCGTTTGTTTACTCTCTCTGGCTATCAGGTCGAAAGCTTAGAAGCTGATGAATGGCAAACGAAATCGCCAGCTATTTTTGACAATGCAGGCATGGTGATTATCAGTGTGCCTATTCATCTAACGGTTGATGTGATTAAGGAACTTCCTGCTTTACCTGAAAACTGTTTACTTGTAGATCTTGCTTCTATTAAAAAAGCCCCTTTAGAGGCGATGTTAAAGGCACATAGTGGACCCGTTTTAGGTCTTCATCCCATGTTTGGTCCTGACGTACCTAGCTTAGCAAAACAAGTTGTGGCGTACTGCGAAGGGCGAAACCACACTGCATTTGATTGGTTGTTAGAGCAGTTAATGGTATGGGGAGCAAAAATTGAGGCGATTACGCCAGAAGAACATGATAAAAACATGAGTTTTATTCAAGCACTTCGACATTTTACGACCTTTGCTTATGGTCAGCATTTAGCAAAAGAAAAAGTTGATTTAGCCCGTTTATTAAGACTGTCATCTCCTATTTATCGCTTAGAATTGGCAATGATAGGGCGCCTATTTGCTCAGGACCCGCAACTGTATGCTGATATTATTTTGTCATCGGAAGAGAATATTGAATTAATCCGTCGATATCATCAATCATTAGGTCAAGCTATCGATTTATTAGATATTAATGCAAAGAGTGAGTTTGTTCATTCATTTAATAACGTGAGTGACTGGTTTGGTGATTATGCTTCTCAATTTATGAAAGAGAGTGGTGTCTTATTACAAAAAGCGAATGATAGCCGAATATAATTAAAAACTCTGTTTATAAAAAGCCAGTCAATTAAAGGTGAAGTGACTGGCTTTTTATTTATAACCTCATTCTAATATTTATTGATTATTACCAATCATCACAAGGGGGCCAAACACATGGCTCTGTAGGCGTTGTGCTGATTGATATACTATAAAGACTATTATTGTTATCAGTGGTGTCGCTATTAGTTTTTTCATCATAAATAGATAACGTATAACTACTAAATAATAGTGTTGTGATTAATATAAATAGTTTACTCATACTAGAATCCTTTTAATTTAATAATCCTTAGGATCAGGACATGGGCTTACAGTACAATGAAGTTTGCTTATCGAACTTACTGTTATTTCAGAATAAGAAATTTGTGATGCATAAGTATTTGCTGTGAAAATGATAAAAAATATGTTTAAAATTAATGGTATGTATTTTTCCATGTTACCATCCTATTTATGCTTAAAGCATAATTCTATTTTATCTAACAACCTCTCTTGGTATTTCATAAGAAGCAAACCAATCATGCATAACGTTATATCGGAAAAATAAGTGATTAAACTTCTATTTTTAATAGGATTTTAATGTTTTTTTGATAATTAGAAATTATTGATTTTTATATACAGTAATGCCTTGTTATTGGATTGTTATTTCTTGGTTTAATTAAATGGCTATTTATGTTCGATATTGTCTTTTATTACGAATTATTTGTTGATGAGATCTTGAAATTTACTAAAACTAAAACGCAATATATAAAACTATAACAATGATCAAAAAAAACATTATAGCAGATGGCGTAAATTTATTTTATAAACAACGGTTTTTTGCAATAAGTGCTTAATATTTTTTTTGTATTATTTTTATATGTATTCCGAAGTTTTATTCAAGGGGTAAACTATGGATTTTTTAATACAACTCGCCATTATATTAGTATGTCTATTTTATGGGGCTAGGAAGGGAGGAATTGCATTAGGTCTATTAGGTGGTGTTGGTCTGGTTATTTTAGTTTTTATTTTTAACCTTCCTCCAGGAAAACCACCTGTTGATGTAATGTTAGTTATTATTGCCGTTGTTTCTGCATCCGCGACATTACAAGCATCGGGTGGATTAGATGTTATGTTGCAAATAGCAGAAAAATTATTACGCAAAAATCCAAAATATATTTCTATTGTTGCACCACTCGTAACTTGTACTCTTACAATATTATGTGGCACCGGACACGTTGTTTATACCATATTGCCAATTATTTATGACGTGTCGATTAAAAATAATATTCGCCCAGAAAGACCCATGGCGGCAAGTACAATCGGCTCTCAAATGGGGATTATTGCCAGCCCAGTTTCCGTTGCCGTGGTGACATTAGTCGCAATGCTTGGTGATGTGACTTTTAATGGTAAACACCTTGAGTTTTTAGATTTATTAGCAATAACTATTCCTTCTACTTTTATCGGTATTTTAGCCATTGGTATCTTTAGCTGGTTTAGAGGAAAAGATTTAGATAAAGATCAACGTTTCCAAGAATTTGTCTCAGTTCCTGAAAACCATGATTATGTTTATGGTGATACCGCAACACTTCTAGATAAAAAGCTCCCTATGAAAAACTGGGTAGCAATGTGGATTTTTTTAGGTGCAATTGCTGTTGTTGCAATATTAGGTGCTTTCTCTGAAATACGTCCTGTATTTAATGGCAAACCATTATCTATGGTGCTCGTTATTCAGATGTTTATGTTATTAGCTGGCGCATCAATTATTATAATTTGTAAAACTAACCCTTCTCTTATTTCTAAAAATGAAGTATTCCGTTCAGGGATGATAGCCATTGTTGCCGTGTATGGTATTGCTTGGATGGCAGAGACAATGTTCTCTGCACATATGAAAGAAATAGAAGCAGCATTGGGGCAATTAGTACGAGAATACCCTTGGGCTTATGCCGTTGTCTTATTATTAGTGTCTAAATTTGTGAACTCACAAGCGGCAGCTTTAGCCGCAATTGTTCCTTTAGCGTTGGGTATTGGTGTTGATCCTGCTTATATTATTGCCTCGGCACCTGCTTGTTATGGTTACTATATTCTTCCTACTTATCCTAGTGATTTAGCGGCAATTCAATTCGACCGTTCAGGTACAACTCGAATAGGGCGTTTTGTTATTAATCACAGTTTTATTCTACCAGGATTAATTGGTGTAACCGTTTCCTGTGTCTTTGGTTGGGTATTTGCTGCGATGTATGGTTTCTTATAATTAAATTTAAAATAAAAAAAGCCAGATAGTTATATGCTATCTGGCTTTTCTTTTTAAGCGAGGTTATTTCACTTCAACAGGAACAACATTTTCTGAGGGGTAACAGCCTAGTATTTTTAATGAGCGTGTGGTTTGTGATAAATCGTGTAAGGCTTTTTGCATATTGATATCGCGTAGATTTGCTTGAACATCAATATAAAACATCTCTTCCCAAGGTGTTCCATTAATAGGGCGAGACTCGAGTTTTGTCATAATAATATCGTATTTTTTTAAAATCATTAATGCATCGACTAATGCACCCGCTTGTTGCCCCGTTGCCATTAAGAAGGTTGTTTTAGCCGGTACTTGCTCTGAAACATCAATGGCTTTTCGTGCAATAACAATAAAGCGTGTTACGTTTATTTGTTGGTTTGCTAGATTATTAGCTAAAGGTTTTAAACCATAAAGAGAGCCGCCGGCTTCACTACCAATAGCTGCAACATGTGGTGATTGTGCGAGCGCGACTTTCTCCATTGCCGCCGCTGTACTTTCGCAATATTCAATTTTCCAGTTTGGATATTGATTTAAATAATGACTGCATTGTTGAAAGGGTTGAGGGTGACTATAAATAGTTTGCAACTCTTCTGTACTGCTATCAACACTTGTTAAAAGTGCATGATTAATCGGGATGCGAATTTCTCCAACAATAGAGATTGAGGTTGTTTGCAGTAAGTCGTAAACATCATTAATTGCACCCGAACTCGTATTTTCAATGGGCAGTAAACCGTAATCGGCTTGTCCGGTATCAACAAGTGTAAAAATGTCGTCAAATTTCTGACAAGTGCAATCAACGAAGGTATCAAAATGGCGGGCTGCATATTGACGAGCAGCAATATGTGAATAAGAGCCTTTAGGCCCTAAATAAGCAATTCTGGCTGATTCATTGGGGGTGGCATTGAGATGTTGTTGTAGAATGGCTTGTTGTGTTAATACAGAGTCTTCAATGATCATTTGAAAAATACGACTAATATAAAAACCATCTAGCCCAACGTTTTTTCCTTTCTCAATTAATAAATCAAGTAATTCACGCTCACGATTTTTATCTCGAATAGGGCGATGTGTATTCAATTTAAATTGAGCAACATCAGCAGATAATTGTCGTCTGTTTGCTAACAACGTGAGTAATTCTGAATCTAACGTTGTGATTTTATCTCTGATTGCTAATAAATCGAGTTTTTCCATGTTTAAGCCCTATACCGTTATGTCATACCATCATAAATAAAAAAGCCTCCAATTTGGAGGCTATTGTCGTTCTTACTTTTCTTTCTGAAATGACAAAGCCTCTTAATGAAAGAGTAGAAAGAAAAAGAAGAAAGACAAATGTGAATGTTTGTTCATTATATTGATTGGTAAATTATTTAACATATTGCTATCAAACATGATGATGTGAAAGGAGTCAAGAAAAATACAATAAAAAGCGCATCATGAAGATGCGCAGAGGCGTTTTGAGTCAGTGATTTATTCTAATTTTTAATCTTGCTTTACTATTTACATTTCATCGACAAGTAAATTTTCTTCTTTCAGACTGTTATTAGCCCGACGAGATTCGTTTTTATGCTGAACTTTGTTTAATTGGCGTTCAAGTTTTGCGAGTAAGTCATTAATTGCCGCATACATATCGACATGTTGTGCATTAGCGACCAATTGCCCATTTGGTGTATGAATGCTGGCATCAACACTAAAACCTTTAGGATCTTTCGTAAGAATAATATGAGGATTGATTAAATTCACCTGCCATTTATTGAGTTTAGTTAGACGGCTTTCAATGTGTTCACGTAGTGCTGGGGTAATTTCCATTTGTTTGCTAGTAATATTTATAATCATAAAGTTACCTCTTTATTACTCCGTCTTCGATAGCTTCAGAATATCGTGATACACAATTTAAAATATGATCAAAATCACTTTTTGTTAGATGTATGTGTAACTAGTAATAGAAACGTGACAAATGATATATAGCTGAAAAAGACCGCTTGTTAAGTTGCATGTATTCAGTCATATTAGAAAGGTTGGGCTGATGAAAAGTAAAGACAATTTAGCGAGAAAAGAATAAAAAAACAGCAGCGATAAGCTGCTGTTTTTGATGGTGATGTTTTAGTTAGGCTGGATTGGCGGCAATCAGTGAAGCTACTTTTTCTGCTTCTTGTGTCAGACCTAATTCTTTATAAGCATTTTCCATATACACGAGTGCGTCACGCGTCGCTTGTGTATCAGGATAATCACGCATCATTTGCTCTACTCTATTAATAACCGCGACATAAGCCCCTCGTTTAGTATAGAATTTCGCAACAGAAAGCTCATACTTTGCTAAACGGTTTTTAAGAAAGACTAGGCGTTTGGTTGCATCGGCGACATAAAGGCTGTCTGGATAGTAACGAACTAATTGACTAAAATCTTTAAATGCCACGATTGCATGTTGAGGATCACGGTCTGAACGGTCAATACCAAAGAATCCTTGTAATGCACTATCATCTAATGCTTGAGCTGTTAAGCCACGCATATAAAGAACATAGTCGATATTAGGATGGGTTGGGTTTAATCGCATAAAACGGTCGATTGCAGAAATCGCCATTGGTAGTTCCGCGGATTTATAATAAGCATAAATCAGATCGAGTTGAACTTGTTGCGAGTAAGGACCAAAAGGATAGCGATTATCGAGAGACTCTAATTGTTTGATAGCCGCTCCATAATTGCCATCTAGCAATTTTTCCTGACTGGTTGAGTAAAGCTCAGAAGGCGACATATCGGCAGTAGCGTCTTTGTCTGAACTCGAACAGCCAGTAAGTAACAGGCTTACAGTGGCCGCTGCCACCAGGTATTTAATGCGTCTCATCACGTATTGATTATCCTCTGAATAGGTTTGGGGAGTCTCTCCGTGAAGCTCCCCTGAAATCGGTTACACTATAACTCATTTTAAATGAAACGGCTGTGCCGTCAAAACACTAACTTAATTAATAGAAAATTATTTATGTCTCAACAAATACGACTTAATGCTACAGTCGCAGATTCACAGCTGGGTCAACGCTTAGATCAAGCTTTGGCCGAAATGTTCCCTGATTATTCAAGATCTCGTATAAAAGAGTGGATCTTAGACAATAGAGTGCAGGTTAACGATAAAATCATCAATAAGCCAAAAGAAAAAATGCTTGGCGGTGAAAAAATTGAAGTCGATGCCTTAATTGAAGAGGAAGTTCGCTGGGAGCCTCAGAATATTCCGTTAAATATCGTCTATGAAGATGATGATATTTTAGTGATCAATAAGCCAAGAGATCTTGTTGTACATCCTGGTGCTGGTAACCCAGATGGCACCGTATTAAACGCATTACTTTATCGCTATCCAGAGATTGCTAATGTACCTCGTGCAGGTATTGTCCACCGATTGGATAAAGATACAACAGGTTTGATGGTTGTTGCAAAAACAGTACCTGCTCAAACGCATTTAGTCGAAGCTTTACAACGTCGTGAAATCACACGTGAGTATGAAGCGGTGGCAACAGGGAGAATGACTGCGGGAGGATTAGTGAATGAGCCTATTTCTCGACATCCAACTAAACGTACACATATGGCTGTGCACCCAATGGGTAAACCCGCGGTAACACATTATCGTGTTATGGAGCATTTTCGCGCTCATACACGTTTGCGTTTACGTTTAGAAACAGGTCGTACTCACCAAATTCGTGTTCATATGGCTCATATTCATCATGCTTTAATTGGTGATCAGCTTTATGCAGGAAGACCTCGTCCTTTAAAAGGGGCTTCAGATGAATTACGTGAAACGTTACGTTTATTTGATAGACAGGCTCTACACGCGACGATGTTACGTCTTTACCATCCAATAACAGGTATTGAAATGGAATGGCATGCCCCATTACCTGATGATATGGTTAAGCTTATCGATGCACTAAAAGCTGACGTTGAACAGTTTAAAGATGAAATGGATTGGTAAATGACTTCATTGATTTTTCCAGATTGGCCACAACCTGAAAATATTGGGTCTTGCAGTACCTTGAGAGAAGGGGGGATTAGTCTGCCACCTTATAACAGTCTCAATCTAGGTACTCATGTTGGTGATAAATTATCTGATGTCGAAGAAAATAGACGCAGACTTTGTCAACAAGCCCAATTACCTGAAATGCCACTATGGCTTGAACAAGTTCATGGTACTCATGTTGTCACGCTAAGTACTGAGAAAAATAATGAAATACAAGGTGATGCCCTTTACACTTCTACGGTGAAAAAAGTTTGCGCCATTATGACGGCAGATTGTTTGCCTGTCCTTTTTACAACGGTTGATGGAACAGAAGTTGGTGCAGCTCATGGTGGATGGCGAGGGCTTTGCCACGGTGTATTGCAAAATACACTTGCGAAGTTTAACGCTCCTAAAGATCAAATTATGGCATGGTTAGGGCCTGCAATTGGACCTAACGCTTTTGAGGTTGGACCAGAAGTCCGTTTGGCGTTTATAGAAAAAAATATTGTCTTTGAGCCTGCATTTATTCCCCATAACGGTAAATACTTAGCTAATATTTATATGTTAGCGAGAATAATTTTACAGGAAAGTGGGATAACTCAGATTTATGGTGGCGATTTTTGTACTGTAACTGATCCATTGCGCTTCTTTTCTTACAGACGAGAGCACGTAACAGGTCGAATGGCATCATTAATCTGGATTAAATAAACTTCCTCGCAACGTTTTTCTCACTTATCTCAAATATTGATGAATATTTTTGCTCAAAATTTTTATTTTGAGCTTGAATATTGTCAAAATGACCTCATCTATTCTCCAGTTACGAATTTTACTTTAAATTTTACTTGGAGGTGTTATGCGTCTGGATAAATTAACCAACAAATTCCAGCAAGCTCTCGCAGACGCCCAGTCATTGGCACTTGGGAACGATAATCAATTTATAGAACCCATACATTTACTGAGTGCGTTATTTAATCAACAAGGCGGCTCAATTCGCCCTCTATTAACATCCGTAGGTGTTAATGCATCGCAATTTAATGAGCGAATTAATGACGCTTTGTCTCGATTACCTAAAGTCGAAGGTGCTGGTGGAGAGGTTCATCCCTCAAATGATTTAATTAAGCACCTTAATTTGTGCGATAAATTAGCACAGAAAAAAGGTGACGAATTTATTTCGTCAGAGCTCTTTCTTTTAGCTGCCATAGAAACAGGTGGTCAAGTTGCTGACATGCTAAAAGCAGCCGGAGCGAATAAAGCAAGTCTTGAGATAGCGATTGAAAAAATACGTGGTGGAGAAACAGTGAACGATCAAAATGCAGAAGACCAACGTCAGGCATTGAAAAAATATACTGTGGATTTAACGGAAAGAGCAGAACAAGGCAAACTCGATCCGGTTATTGGCCGTGATGAAGAAATAAGAAGAACCATTCAAGTTCTTCAACGCCGTACTAAAAACAACCCAGTGCTTATTGGTGAACCGGGTGTAGGTAAAACGGCGATTGTTGAAGGTTTGGCTCAACGTATTGTTAATGGTGAAGTCCCTGAAGGTTTAAAGAATAAACGTGTACTTTCTTTAGATATGGGCTCGTTATTAGCAGGTGCTAAATATCGTGGTGAATTCGAAGAACGTTTAAAAGCGGTTTTGAATGATTTATCTAAACAGGAAGGCAGTGTCATTCTGTTTATTGATGAATTACATACGATGGTCGGCGCAGGTAAAGCAGACGGTGCTATGGATGCTGGTAATATGTTAAAGCCTGCATTAGCTCGTGGTGAATTACACTGTGTGGGTGCAACAACACTTGACGAATATCGTCAATATATTGAAAAAGATGCTGCATTAGAGCGTCGTTTCCAAAAAGTGTATGTAGCTGAGCCAACAGTTGAAGATACTATCGCTATTTTACGTGGTCTAAAAGAACGTTATGAACTTCATCATCATGTTCAAATCACAGACCCTGCAATTGTTGCGGCAGCGACTTTATCTCATCGCTATATTTCTGACCGTATGTTGCCAGATAAAGCGATTGATTTAATTGATGAAGCGGGCGCAAGTCTACGTATGCAGATGGACTCCAAACCAGAGGCACTAGATAGACTTGATAGACGTATCATTCAGCTGAAACTTGAACAACAAGCACTGCAAAAAGAGTCTGATGAGGCAAGTAAAAAACGTTTAGAGATGCTAAATGAAGAACTTGCTGAAAAAGAGAAAGAGTATTCTGTTTTAGAAGAAGAGTGGAAAGCAGAAAAAGCAGAGCTTACGGGTACGCAACATATTAAATCGGAATTAGAGCAGGCTCGTATCGCATTAGAGCAAGCTCGCCGTAGTGGGGATTTGGCAAAAATGTCAGAGATCCAATATGGACAAATCCCGACGTTAGAAAAACAGCTTGCTGAAGCTAATAAGGCTGAAGATAAGCATATGAAGCTGTTACGTAATAAAGTCACTGATGCTGAAATTGCTGAGATCTTAGCGCGTTGGACCGGTATTCCTGTCTCTAGAATGCTAGAAGGGGAACGTGAAAAACTGCTAAGAATGGAACAAGAGTTACATAGACGTGTTATTGGTCAGGCTGAGGCTGTGAGTGCAGTATCTAATGCTATTCGTCGTAGCCGTGCTGGATTATCTGATCCGAATCGCCCAATTGGTTCGTTCTTATTCTTAGGACCTACAGGGGTTGGTAAGACTGAGTTGTGTAAAGCATTAGCGAACTTCTTGTTTGATAGTGATGATGCAATGGTTCGTATCGATATGTCTGAATTTATGGAAAAACACTCCGTCTCTCGTTTAGTGGGGGCGCCTCCAGGATATGTTGGTTACGAAGAAGGTGGATATTTAACAGAAGCCGTTCGCCGTCGTCCTTATTCAGTCATCTTATTAGATGAAGTTGAAAAAGCGCATCCAGATGTATTCAATATCTTATTACAAGTATTGGATGATGGTCGTTTAACCGATGGGCAAGGTAGAACAGTCGATTTTCGTAATACAGTTGTCATTATGACATCGAACTTAGGATCTGATTTAATTCAAGAACGTTTCGGGACAATTGATTATCCTGAAATGAAAAATATTGTGATGGATGTTGTTGGTCATCATTTTAGACCAGAGTTTATCAACCGTATTGATGAAGTTGTGGTATTCCACCCATTAGGTAAAGAAAATATTGCAGCGATTGCACAAATTCAGTTGCGTCGTTTATACCAGCGTTTAGAAGAGCGTGGTTATCACGTGACTATCACTGGGGCTGCATTAGAGAAATTGAGTGAAGTTGGATTCGACCCAATTTATGGTGCACGTCCATTGAAACGGGCTATCCAGCAAGAGGTTGAAAACCCATTAGCTCAAGACATTTTGTCTGGCAAATTATTACCGGGCAAAGAGATTATCTTAGATTTAGATGATAATAAGATAATTGCAAAACAGTAATAGAGCATCTTCTCTATTTATTACGATAAATAAGATATGATGTGAAACGGAAAAAGAGGCTTATATAAGCCTCTTTTTTTTATGTTTTGTGTTTTAGTTGGGGAGAATGAAGACAATCAGCAAATGCCATTTTTTATATTTGAAACTTTTTTAGGCAGAAGGTGTCTATTATTTATACTTAAAAGGCTAAATTGGTTATTAAGTGCGCTGTCGAAAGTTTTTTTTAAAATAATACTTGTCACATTCAGAAAACTCCCTATAATGCGCCCTCGTTGTCACGGCAAACCACGCTAAGTGAGTTAGCCAAGAGGACAAAGAAAAAAGTGAAAAGCCTTGAAAATAAACGCTTGACACTGAATGAGGAAGATGTAGAATGCACCTCCTCGCAACAACGCAGAAGACCGGAAACGGCAGCGAATGTTG
>NZ_PENW01000017.1 GCF_003144405.1 Proteus cibi | reverse complement strand
TAAAACTGTAGTGATTGCAGCAGTCAGAGTTGTTTTACCGTGGTCAACGTGGCCGATAGTACCAACGTTAACGTGCGGTTTTGAACGTTCAAATTTTTCTTTAGACATTTAAATTGTCCCTCTAAGACACGGAATCGGTGGTTACACCACATCAACCAAGCAGTAAATAAATTAGCGATTTGCTAGTGCTTGTTAAGATTTTAATCAGGAAGGCAAGAACATGAAGGAGTGGTGCTGATAGGCAGATTCGAACTGCCGACCTCACCCTTACCAAGGGTGCGCTCTACCAACTGAGCTATATCAGCACATCTGGAGCGGGCAGCGGGAATCGAACCCGCATCATCAGCTTGGAAGGCTGAGGTAATAGCCATTATACGATGCCCGCAGAACTCGGCTACCTGACTTAAAATCAGCTTTGTATTCTACTTAAGTGTTTACTAATTTAAAACACTTAAGTTAGGAATTAATGGTGGTGGGAGAAGGATTCGAACCTTCGAAGTCTGTGACGGCAGATTTACAGTCTGCTCCCTTTGGCCGCTTGGGTATCCCACCAAACCTAATTTTTNTACTAATTTAAAACACTTAAGTTAGGAATTAATGGTGGTGGGAGAAGGATTCGAACCTTCGAAGTCTGTGACGGCAGATTTACAGTCTGCTCCCTTTGGCCGCTTGGGTATCCCACCAAACCTAATTTTTAATGGTGCCGGCTACCGGAATCGAACTGGTGACCTACTGATTACAAGTCAGTTGCTCTACCTACTGAGCTAAGCCGGCTAAGTGGTGCGCATTCTAGGAGGACTTTCATCATGATGCAACAAAAAAATTGCGATATTTGTTCTTTTGCTTAGATTTTGTTCATTTTTGATTGAATTGTTGATTTTTTAGGAAAAAAACGACTAAAATGCCAACAAAAATTCATGATAGATTAGCAAGCTAATTTATCTATTCAGTCCCCAATTTATTAATCATCAATAAATTTTTAGAAAAAAAATCGATTGCACCCTCATTAGTCTACGCTAAAAAATTATTTCCATGACTATTTTTTATACTTTTTTTACAAATTTATTCAGTTCGTGTCAAAAAAAGTAGAAAAAATTTAAAAAATATCTACGCCTAAGAGTCATCACTCGTTATGATGCTGTTTATTTTTTATCGGATACGGGTGTTTTAAACAGCCTGTCCAACCTGCGAATATTAGGCAGATGTTGGCTTATGAATAACAAAGAACGCTTTATAACCCCTTATTTAGAATTTGACAGAAAGCACTGGGCAACGTTAAGAGATTCCGTTCCTTTAACGCTAACCGAAAAAGAAATTGCGGATTTAAAAGGGATTAACGAAGAAATTTCTATTGATGATGTAATTGAGATTTATCTTCCTCTTTCAAGATTACTCAATTTTTACATAAGTTCTAACTTACGTCGTCAAGCCGTCTTAGAGCAGTTTCTTGGAACAAGAAGCGCCAAAATCCCCTACATTATTGGTATAGCGGGTAGTGTTGCTGTTGGTAAAAGTACTACCGCTCGTTTGCTACAAGCACTTTTAACCCGTTGGCCAGAACATCGTAAGGTTGATTTAATTACTACTGATGGTTTTCTTTTACCTAATGCAGAGTTAAAAAAACGCGGAATAATGAAAAAAAAGGGATTTCCTGAATCCTATGATATGCATAGTCTTGTCTCTTTCGTATCTGATATAAAATCAGGTAAGAAACAAGTAACAGCGCCTGTCTATTCTCATTTAGTGTATGACATCATTCCAGACAAAAAGCAGATTATTGAACAACCTGATATTTTAATCCTTGAAGGATTGAATGTCTTACAGAGCAATCAGGATTATCCTCATGATCCACATAATGTTTTCGTATCAGATTATGTCGATTTCTCCATTTATGTTGATGCTGAAGAAGAATTACTAAAACACTGGTATATCAGTCGCTTTTTAAAATTCAGAGAAGGTGCGTTTACTGATCCTGAATCGTATTTTAATAATTACTCTAAACTAAGCAGAGAAGAATCTATTGAAATAGCATCTTCAATTTGGCAAGAAATTAATGGTTTGAATTTGAAACAGAATATTCTGCCGACAAAAGAAAGAGCGAGTCTTATACTAACCAAAGGTCAAAATCACACAATCACTAATGTTCGATTACGTAAGTAAATTTAAACAATTTTCACCATTTGGTCTAAGTATTATTAGATTTTAGTTATTAAAATTAGCACTCATAACTAAAAAGCTTTCCCGTTTAGGAAAGCTTTTTAGTTTTAGAAGTTCGATGCAATTTACAGCATTATGATGCACTTCTCAGTGAAATCTCACCACCAATATAAGGTGTGATTTTTCCATTTTGTTCTAAAAGTAAAGCCCCCTGATCATTGATCCCTTTGGCAATACCAAAGATCTCTTTTTCACCAATAATAAGCTTCACACGTCGATCCATAAAATTATCTAACCGTTTCCAACGCTCGATAAATACAGATAACCCTTGTTTTTCAAATTGAACAAATGCTTCTCTTAATGCATTAGTAATTTCACAAGCAAGTTCATTTCTGTCAATTTTGATACCTACTTGCTCTAAATTAATCCATTGTTGGTTAATAGCTTCATTTTGATTCTTACTCATTGCGATATTAATACCAATACCTGTGACGATATGGGCAACATCACCTGTTTTCCCTGTTAGCTCAACAAGAATGCCTGAAAGTTTTTTATCATTTAAATAGAGATCGTTAGGCCATTTAACTTTAACGCCATCTGCGCCAAGCTTTTGCAATACTTCAGCCATAATAACACCAACAACCAAACTCAGTCCTATTGCAGCTGCAGGTCCTTGATCGAGTTTCCAATACATACTCAAGTATAAATTCCGACCAAAAGGAGAAACCCACTGGCGTCCTCTTCTACCTCGTCCAGCAGACTGGTATTCAGCAATGCAGACATCACCCGATTTTAATTCGCTAATACGTTGGATCAAGTATTGGTTTGTAGAATCTATAACAGGAATAACGCTAGCGGGCTCACCTTTGATGTGCTTGTTTACACTATCCACATTTAACAAATTCATAGGAGCATCTAATTGATAGCCTTTTCCTGCAACAGTTTGAACATCAATACCCCAACTACGCAATGTCTGAATATGTTTATTGATTCCTGCTCGTGTCATTCCTAAGCTTTCGCCTAGTTGCTCCCCTGAATGAATATTTCCATCAGCAAGGAGCTCAATTAATAATAAAGGAGTCGGTGTTTCTTTCATGAAATAGCGTCCACTGCATTAATCTCGCCATGTTGACCAATAAAACGAACTTCTGGTTCTAATTGTACACCGAAGCGCTCGAAGACTTTTTGGCGTATATAAGCAGCTAAATTAACAATATCTTTGCCTGTGGCTAGACCATCTTTGTTGATGAGAACAAGTGCTTGCTTCATATGAACGGCAGCACCACCAATCTGATGGCCTTTAAGACCACATTGATCAATCAGCCAACCTGCAGCGAGTTTTACACCATCTTGTTGCACATATTGAGGACAGAAGGGGTATTTTGTTTTTAAATGCTGTGCAATACGAGTATCAACAATTGGATTCTTGAAAAAGCTACCTGCATTACCTGTTATGGTAGGATCGGGTAGTTTGCTCATTCTCATCGAGCATACCGCTCCAAATACATCTTTTGGCGTTATTGTCTCTAATGATAATTTTGATAAATCGCCATAGGTAAGAATAGGCTCCCATTTTTTACTAAGCTGTAAGCCAACAGCAATAATCGCAAAGCCTTGCTGGTAATGATGTTTAAAAATACTATCACGGTAACCAAACTGACATTCATTATTAGTTAATCGATGAACATGACCTGTGCTTAATTCAACAATATCAACATAAGCACAAACATCTTTTAATTCTTTGCCATAAGCGCCGATATTTTGTATTGGTGCTGAACCTACATTTCCTGGGATCAACGCTAAATTTTCCAGTCCATAGATATTCTTTTCTAACAGATATTCAATAAGCGCATGCCAGTTTTCACCCGCACCGATATGAATAGACCAATATTGCTCATCTTCCGTAATTTCGATACCCGTAATACAGTTGCGAATAACTATACCATTAAAATCTTCTGTAAATAGTACGTTACTACCGCCGCCAAGAATAAGGGTGGGTAATTTCTGCTTATGGGCATTTTGCCAATACGTACAAAGCTCATCTTTATTATTTGCAGTTTCTATTTGGTGAGCTTTTGCTCTCAAACCAAATGTATTAAATGCTTGCAATGAAACCGATTCTTTCATGAAAGTCTACCTCATTTAGCTGATAGCTTAGTTTAACAGCCAAGCATCGCTGAGGATAGCAGAGTGATAGGTGATTAGTGTGGAGAGATTACATCTGGCATTCCTGATATCTCAGAACGCAAAAAAGCCAACCCATTGGGTTGGCTTTCTCGTCTTATTTAATGCCTGGCAGTTCCCTACTCTCACATGGGGAGACCCCACACTACCATCGGCGCTACAACGTTTCACTTCTGAGTTCGGCATGGGATCAGGTGGGACCGTTGCGCTATGGCCGCCAAGCAAATTCTGTTTTATAACTATCTGTTTATGTAGTTATAATTAATTTTTTATGGTGCTGATACCCAGATTCGAACTGGGGACCTCACCCTTACCAAGGGTGTGCTCTACCAACTGAGCCATATCAGCACTAGTGGCTTATTGTCACCGGCTGACACAGCCTAAATTTGATGCCTGGCAGTTCCCTACTCTCACATGGGGAGACCCCACACTACCATCGGCGCTACAACGTTTCACTTCTGAGTTCG
>NZ_PENW01000031.1 GCF_003144405.1 Proteus cibi | reverse complement strand
GCGGAGCGGTAGTTCAGTTGGTTAGAATACCTGCCTGTCACGCAGGGGGTCGCGGGTTCGAGTCCCGTCCGTTCCGCCAACTATTTAGGGGCGTAGTTCAATTGGTAGAGCACCGGTCTCCAAAACCGGGTGTTGGGAGTTCGAGCCTCTCCGCCCCTGCCAGTTACCAATTAAGTAATAACAAAATTTATACTTCTTTGTAGCCCAGTTAATTAACTGGGCTTTTTGTTATTTGTATATTCTTAATATTTACCGAACTAAATTCCTATCAACTAACCTACTAATGCTCTTCTTTTACCAATACCTATCAGTAATATTCCCTGTTGTATGTCGTTAAAACAGATGTAATAAAAATTTTAGAGATAAAGATTAAATCCAAAGGTGATCCGTTTTAAGACTATGAATGACTATTGGGTAGATTTAAGCTTTATTGATGATTTATCGGTTGTTTTAATAGCTGTTGTATCAATACTTGTTGATCACTAGTATTTAGCCAAACCGCAAATAAAGGTTTTTGAATAATTTCTGCTGAGGCGGGCGCTAGATCTGAATAGAGATCTCGCCAGTGTGTGGGAAGAAATGCAACTGCTTGCGTTGTTTTCATTAATTGATAAGCAATCATTGCAGAGTTAGTGGTTAAAATAGGATCAATTTTTTGTACTGCACCATTAGGAAGAAAAGGCTGAAAATCAGCACTCCATTCAATCTTAATAAATTGTGCTATTTCTTCTGTTTTATTTGATGCTATTTTCATCAACTGAAAAGTAATATCACCAATAATTTTACTTTCCAATTCATCCATCTTTGGTGCTTCAGTCGTAAAAAGAAGATCAAGCTCTCTTGCATGAAGTTGTTTTACAAGAGATTGCCTTGTAGAGACTCTAGATTCGATTCTAAGCTCTTTTCTTTCTAGATAAGATTCCTGTAACCAAGATGTTAGATAGGCTTCCCAGAGTGATGCTGTGGCGCCAATTGATAGCTCTGAATGTTGAGAAGCATGACTAATCTCTTTTTTAGCGAGAAGCCATGTATTCATTAACGATTCAGCATAGGGGATCAGTCTTTCACCCGCGACAGTTAGACGAATATTATTACGATGACGAGTAAATAGATTTGTGCCTAATTGTGTTTCCAATTGCCGTATTCTAAAACTAACCGCAGACTGCGTTAAATAAAGAGATTCAGCGGCTCGTCCAAAGTGTCTAGTCTTACTGACTTCCAAAAAGGTTTTCAGTAATTCGGTATCCACATCTATCTCCAAAAAAATTTGTCGTTACGATTTAAATATTTTGTTTTACAGAACCGCATGACTATCTAATACTCCGCGCCATAAGTATGACGATAGAGAATTAGGAGTGTGTCAGATGGCAGAAAGTTTTATCACGACTAATCGTTTTTTTGACAATAAACATTATCCGCGTGGTTTTTCTCGTCATGGCGATTTCACTATCAAGGAATCCCAGATATTGGAACGTCATGGTCAAGCCTTTAATGAGCTTGATTTGGGCAAACGAGAGCCTACAACTGAAGCGGAAAAATTATTTGTTGCCATGTGTCGTGGCGAACGAGAAGCAGCAACGATCGAAGAAAAAATTTGGAAGAAATATACGAGTCGTATAAGTCGTCCAAAACGTTTTCATACATTATCGGGTGGAAAGCCACAGCTCGATCCATCTGATGACTATACCGACTCTGATGATTAATATCATTAGTTTTAGTTAAAAGGAGCGTTTTTTCGCTCCTTTTTATTTACCCATCTAATTGCTTTTGTAAATAGATCATTAATCTATCCATTGCACGAAAGCTCAATGCTTCAATTAAATGATTTCTCTGTATTTTCTCTTCATTTGCAAGATCTGCGATAGTTCTCGATACCTTTAAAATTTTATGCCAAGCTCGTATTGATAATCCTAATTTATTTAGTGTATCTTCAAGAAAAGTTGCATCACTGGTATTCAATGAGCAATGACATTCAATTTCTTTTCCAGTTAAATAAGTATTCACTTTTCCACATCGTGCAAATTGTCTTTCTCTTGCCTTTAGAACGCGCTCCCTAATTACCGTACTATTTTCTGTGGTAAATGTAGGATGAATAAGCGCACCTTGTGGAAGAAGAGGCATTTCGACAGATAAATCAAACCTATCTAAAAAAGGTCCAGAAACCTTGCTTAAATAGCGCAGGATTTGCTTTATGGGTACTCGATTGTGATTACCTTGATAATGTCCTGTTGGGCTTGGATTTAATGCCCCGACCAATAATACATTGGCAGGGTAGCTTATTTTCGCTTTTGCGCGTGAAATAGTAATTTCTCTAGCATCTAAAGGTTCACGTAATGCATCGAGTACACGACGTTCGAATTCGGGGAGTTCATCTAAAAATAAAATACCGTGATGTGCTAGTGTAATTTCTCCAGGTTTAGGAAGAGAGCCTCCTCCTGTTAAAGCAACTGCGGAGGACGTATGATGTGGGGCTCTAAATGGTCTTGTAGGCCATTTTCTTTCATTAAATGTTATTCCTCTTAAACTGCTAATGATTAATACATCAAGAGCTTCTTTAGCAGTTAAAGGTGGAAGAAGTGTACTTATCCTTTGCGCTAACATTGTTTTTCCTGTTCCTGGTGGTCCAAGAAATAAAATGTTGTGATTTCCTGCTGCTGTGATTTCTGCTGCCCTTTTTGCATTATTTTGACCAATTATATCGCTCATATCTTTATTATCTTGATTTTCAATTTCATCATTAATAATAAAATCTTCTATTTCAATTAATGGCGTATTATTTTCTAGATGATGACAAATCTCTAAAAGATGTGAGGCTAATAGAGCCGATTTATTGGGTAATAATGAAACTTCAGTTTGATGTTCTGTAGATACAATGCATATTCGATGATCTTTTGAAGCACTAAGAATTGATGGAATAACAGCATTAACTCGTTGTAATTTTCCAGAAAGTGCAAGCTCTCCAATAAACTCATAACATTCTAATTTGTTTGATATTAATTGTTCTGATGCAATGAGGATTGCCAGCGCAATAGGTAAATCATAACGTGCACCTTCTTTCGGTAAATCGGCAGGTGAAAGATTAATCGTTATTCTTTTTGCAGGATAAGTATATCCGCTATTAATTAATGCACTTCTTACTCTGTCTTTTGCTTCTTTTACGACAGTTTCAGGTAATCCAACTAATGTTAATCCGGGTAATCCCTGACTAATATGAGCCTCTATAGTAATAAGCGGAGCTGATATTCCTAAAGAGGCACGTGTATATATTATTGCTAATGCCATTTTTTATTCTCCATTATTTTTTTCTTTTTAAATTATTTTTTCTGTTGTGTTAAATGAAATATGAAATAAATGCGAGTTATCTCGAAATAAACATAACTTATTGAAATATAATAATTAATTATTTAAATAAATAATTTAATAAATTAATATAAATATAATGAAAAATATTATTGGTTTTTAACTTGAAATAATAAAATGCAATAGTAGAAAAAATGAAATAATGTGTTCTTTGTTAGCATTAATAACTAAAAAATAAATATTTTTTAGATGAATGCTCTAATATGGGTTTGTGGTATAAAAAATATATAAAATTCAGTATGTTAGTTTTTTATTAAAAATAAACATTGTCAATTCTAAAATATCATGATAACTCTAAAAGGACAGAGTGAAAGAAAACACAACACAACATTACAAACATACATTTTAAATAAGAAAAGAAATTATAAAACTATGAATACGATCGTCCTAGTGATTAGCCTAATTATTGTCAGCGTGGTGGTGATTATTAACCCACCGTGCGGGGCTGCACTAGGACGAAGAAAGGCTAACTAAACTAGCCGGATCTCTTAAAAACCCCCGCACCGAAAGGCGCGGGGGTTTTTTTTGAGCCTGAGTTTGAAGAAAAGATTAAATAGAAAATAAATTCAAATTAAACAAGAAGTTAAGATGGCAGGGTGAAAGAATGAATGGAGCACAGTGGTTAGTACAGGCATTACGAAAACATCAAGTCGAAACAGTCTTTGGTTATCCTGGCGGTGCGATTATGCCTGTTTACGATGCCCTTTATGATGGCGGTGTTGAACATGTTTTATGTCGCCATGAACAAGGTGCTGCGATTGCTGCGATTGGTTTTGCTCGCTCTACTGGTACGACAGGTGTTTGTATCGCGACATCAGGCCCAGGCGCTACTAATGTTATCACTGGACTTGCTGATGCATTGTTAGATTCTGTGCCTGTTGTTGCTATCACTGGGCAAGTTGCTTCCAATTTAATGGGTACTGATGCATTCCAAGAAATTGACGTTTTAGGTCTTTCATTAGCGTGTACGAAACACAGTTTTTTAGTTTCGACCGTTAATGAATTACCAAGAGTGTTATCAGAGGCATTTTCTATTGCATCTCAAGGTCGCCCAGGACCTGTTTTAATCGATATTCCTAAAGATGTTCAATTGGCTGATGCTTCCCATTTATTAAATTATGAATTACCCGAAGAGCAAGAATTTCCTTACCCAACACAAGAGCTGACTCAAGCCAAGCAGATGTTATCAAAGGCACAAAAACCAATTTTGTATGTGGGTGGTGGTGTTGCCATGAGTAATGCAGTGGAAACGTTAAGAGAATTTGTGAAGCAAACAGAAATGCCCGTTGTTTCCACCTTAAAAGGGTTAGGTTGCGCTGATGCATTAGATGCTAACTATTTAGGCATGTTAGGTATGCATGGCACTAAAGCGGCAAATTATGCCGTTCAACGTAGTGATTTATTAATCGCTGTTGGTGCACGTTTTGATGATCGTGTAACAGGGCGATTAAATACTTTCGCACCTAATGCCAAAGTTATCCATATTGATATCGACTATGCAGAATTAAATAAATTGAAACAGGCTCATGTTGCGTTATTAGGTGATGCAAAAGTGTTGTTACCAACTTTGTCTCAGCCATTATCTATCGCTGCTTGGCAACAAGAAGTACAAGAGTTAAAAACAGAATACGCGTGGCGTTATGATCATCCCGGCTCTGCAATTTATGCCCCATTATTATTAAAACAATTATCAGATGCGAAGCCTGAAAATACGATTGTGACAACCGATGTAGGTCAACATCAAATGTGGTCAGCACAACATATGACATTTGATGCACCTGAAAATTTCATTACTTCAAGTGGTTTAGGCACCATGGGATTTGGTATCCCTGCGGCAGTAGGCGCTCAAATTGCTAGACCTGACGCTTGTGTTATCTGCGTATCTGGTGATGGCTCTTTTATGATGAATGTGCAGGAATTGGGCACAATTAAACGTAAGCAGTTACCTATCAAATTGGTGTTATTAGATAACCAACGTCTTGGTATGGTTCGTCAATGGCAAGAGCTGTTTTTTGAACAGCGTTATAGCGAAACAATTTTAACAGATAACCCTGACTTTGTTGCCTTAGCCAAAGCTTTTGATATCCCTGGGCAACGTATCACAGAAAAAGCACAAGTTGCTGATGCAATAAAATGTTTATTAGAGAGCGATGGCCCTTACTTATTACAGGTATCTATCGATGACGCAGAAAATGTCTGGCCTTTAGTCCCGCCGGGCGCAAGCAATGATGAGATGATGGAGAAATCAAAATGAACCAACACAATATCACAATTGAAGCCCGTTTTTGTCCAGAGATCTTAGAACGTATCCTGAGAGTTATTCGTCATCGTGGTTTTCATATATGCTCAATGAATATGAATATCACAGAGAGCAACAATATTAATTTAAGTCTGACAGTAAGTAGTCAGCGACCATTAGAACTTCTGTGCAGCCAGTTAACAAAATTAGCTGATGTTGCAGGTATTCAAGTATCACATCAACAGAAAGAAAAATTACGATTCATGAATGCACTAAGTGCCATGTAAGGATAAAAGAATGACAAAGCAAGCTGATTATATTTGGTTTAACGGTGAAATGGTTCCATGGGCTGAGGCAAAGGTTCATGTGATGTCTCACGCATTGCATTATGGTACTTCCGTCTTTGAAGGTGTGCGTTGTTACAATTCTCATAAAGGTCCTGTGGTATTTCGCCATCGTGAGCATATGCAACGTTTACATGATTCAGCCAAAATCTACCGTATGCCTGTTGAGCAAAGTGTTGATGAGTTAATGGAAGCATGTCGTGAAACCTTACGTAAAAACAAATTAGTCAGTGCTTATATTCGTCCATTAGTTTTTATTGGTGATGTCGGTATGGGAGTTAATCCACCGGCAGGTTATAAAACAGATGTGATTATTGCTGCATTCCCATGGGGAGCCTATCTCGGTGAAGAAGCTTTAGATAAAGGGATTGATGCCATGGTTTCTTCTTGGCATCGCGCGGCACCAAATACGATCCCAACAGCAGCAAAAGCCGGCGGTAACTATTTATCTTCACTTTTAGTTGGAAGCGAAGCTCGCCGTCATGGTTATCAAGAAGGGATTGCATTAGATGTTCATGGCTACTTATCCGAAGGTGCAGGTGAAAACTTATTTGAAGTAAAAGATGGTGTTATTTTTACGCCTCCATTTACATCATCAGCACTGCCGGGGATCACGCGTGATGCCATCATCAAATTAGCAAAAGATCTCGGTTATGAAGTGCGTGAGCAAGTACTTTCTCGTGAATCACTTTATCTTGCCGATGAAGTCTTTATGTCAGGTACAGCCGCAGAGATAACACCAGTACGTAGTGTTGATGGTATTCAAGTAGGTATCGGACGTTGCGGTCCTGTGACTAAAGCAATTCAAAAAGCCTTCTTCGGTCTGTTCACTGGTGAGACAGAAGATAAATATGGCTGGTTAGATCCAATCAACTCATAAACATAATCAAATAAATTTGTTTAGCGGGTAGCTCGTTCCCTACTCGCTTTCTTTATCGCAGGAGTGTGAAAAATGCCTAAATACCGTTCAGCGACAACGACACATGGTCGTAACATGGCGGGAGCCCGTGCCTTATGGCGTGCAACGGGAATGACTGATGCTGATTTTGGTAAACCCATTATCGCTGTTGTGAATTCATTTACGCAATTTGTACCGGGTCATGTGCATCTGCGGGATTTAGGAAAACTCGTTGCGGAGCAAATTGAAGCCGCTGGTGGTGTCGCTAAAGAATTCAATACCATTGCGGTTGATGACGGTATCGCAATGGGACACGGTGGTATGCTTTACTCCTTGCCATCGCGTGAACTTATCGCGGACTCTGTTGAATATATGGTTAACGCACACTGTGCGGATGCGATGGTGTGTATCTCAAACTGCGACAAGATCACCCCAGGAATGTTAATGGCGTCTTTACGCTTAAATATTCCTGTTATTTTTGTTTCGGGTGGCCCTATGGAAGCGGGTAAAACAAAGCTTTCAGATCAACTGATCAAATTGGATCTGGTTGATGCCATGATCCAAGGGGCGAATCCGAATGTCAGTGATGCTGATAGTGAGCAAATCGAACGCTCAGCTTGTCCAACATGCGGATCGTGTTCAGGCATGTTTACCGCAAACTCCATGAACTGCTTAACAGAAGCACTGGGATTATCTCAACCCGGAAATGGCTCATTATTAGCAACACACGCAGATCGTGAAACACTGTTTATCAACGCAGGTAAGCGCATTGTTGAATTAACCAAGCGTTATTATGAAAAAGATGATAGATCCGCATTACCGCGCAATATCGCTAAAAAAGAAGCCTTTGAAAATGCGATGATCTTAGATATTGCAATGGGAGGCTCTACAAATACAGTTCTGCATTTATTGGCTGCCGCGCAAGAAGGTGAGGTTAACTTCACCATGGAAGATATCGACAGACTTTCTCGCCAAGTCCCTCATTTATGTAAAGTCGCACCGAGTACACAAAAATATCATATGGAAGATGTTCACCGCGCTGGTGGCGTCATGGGTATTTTAGGTGAGTTAGACAGAGCAGGATTACTCAATCGCAATGTTAATAATATTTTAGGGTTAAGTTTGCCAGAAACATTGTCGCAATATGACGTGATGTTAACGCAAGATGAGCAAGTAAAATCAATGTTCAAAGCAGGTCCCGCAGGTATTCGTACTACGAAAGCGTTTTCACAAAATTGTCGTTGGCCGACGTTAGATACGGATCGTGAAAATGGTTGTATCCGTAGCAAAGAACATGCTTATAGCCAAGATGGTGGATTAGCGGTTTTATCCGGCAACTTAGCCGTCGATGGTTGTATTGTTAAAACAGCAGGCGTTGATGAAGATAACTTAATTTTTAGTGGCCCTGCAAAAGTATATGAAAGCCAAGATGATGCTGTTGAGGCTATCTTAGGTGGAAAAGTAGTGGCAGGTGATGTGGTCATTATTCGTTACGAAGGTCCTAAAGGTGGACCGGGTATGCAGGAGATGCTGTATCCAACTTCTTATTTAAAATCAATGGGATTAGGTAAAGCTTGCGCACTGATTACTGACGGGCGTTTCTCTGGAGGAACATCTGGTTTATCTATTGGGCATGTTTCACCTGAAGCTGCAAATGGTGGTGTGATCGGTTTAGTAGAAGAAGGCGATATTGTTTCTATTAATATTCCAACTCGCGAGATCTCATTAAAGGTAGATGATAAAACGTTATCTGCACGTCGTGATGCACAAAATGCTCGTGGTGATAAAGCATGGACACCACAAAATAGACAGCGTCAAGTTTCGTTTGCCTTACGTGCTTACGCCTCCTTAGCCACTAGTGCCGATAAAGGTGCGGTGCGTGATAAATCTAAATTAGGGGGCTAAGAATGGCTGCCTTTAGACCTTTAAATTCAGCACCAAGTAGTGCTGAATATTTAAAAGCGGCGCTGAGTGCTCCTGTTTATGAAGCCGCAATAGTGACTCCACTTCAAGAGATGACAAAAATCTCTGAACGTCTAGAAAATACAATTTTAGTTAAGCGTGAAGATCGACAACCTGTTCATAGTTTTAAACTACGTGGCGCTTACAGCATGATTGCAGGGTTGACTCCTGAGCAAAAAGAAAAAGGTGTTGTGACGGCATCAGCGGGTAATCACGCTCAAGGCGTTGCATTGTCAGCAAATCGAATGGGTGTAAAGTCATTAATCGTGATGCCAGTGGCAACCGCGGATATTAAAGTCGATGCTGTTCGTCAATTTGGTGGAGAAGCATTGCTTTACGGTGCCAACTTTGATGAAGCAAAAGCGAAAGCTATCGCACTGTCTGAAGAGATGGGATACACCTTTGTTCCGCCTTTTGATCACCCAGCAGTCATTGCAGGACAGGCAACACTCGCAATGGAACTCTTACAACAAGATGTTCATCTTGATCGTATTTTCGTACCTGTAGGTGGTGGTGGTTTAATTGCTGGCGTGGCTGTATTAATTAAACAGCTTATGCCAGAAATTAAGGTTATCGGTGTTGAAGCAGAAGATGCAGCCTGTTTAAAAGCAGCCTTAGAGGCAGGGCATCCTGTTGAATTATCTCGAGTCGGTTTATTTGCAGAAGGTGTTGCTGTTAAGCGTATTGGTGATGAAACTTTTCGTTTATGCCAGATGTATGTCGATGATGTGATTACTGTTGATAGTGATCAAATTTGTGCGGCAGTAAAAGATTTATTTGAAGATGTACGTGCGATTGCAGAGCCTTCAGGCGCATTGGCATTAGCTGGACTTAAGAAATACGTAGAACAGCACCAGATCAAAGGTGAGCGTCTAGCGCATGTGCTTTCCGGAGCCAATGTGAATTTTCATGGGCTACGTTATGTTTCTGAACGCTGTGAGCTAGGCGAAAAACGTGAAGCGTTATTTGCTGTGACTATTCCAGAGCAAAAGGGCAGTTTTTTACGTTTTTGTCAGATCTTAGGACAGCGTGTAGTGACAGAGTTTAACTATCGTTATAGTGATGCGGACCCTGAAAATGCACGTATTTTTGTCGGTGTTCGTTTAAGTCAAGGTTTACAAGAGCGAAAAGAAATTTTACGCGAGCTAACTGCTTCAGGTTATCAAGTTGCTGATCTTTCTGACGATGAAATGGCAAAACTTCATGTGCGTTATATGGTGGGGGGACGTCCTCATAAACCCCTTAAAGAGCGTCTATTTAGTTTTGAGTTCCCAGAGTCGCCAGGCGCTTTAATGAAGTTTTTAAAAACATTAGGCACTTATTGGAATATCACATTATTCCACTATCGGAGTCATGGTACTGATTATGGACGTGTGCTGGTGGCATTTGAATTACCCGAAACGGAAGGGCGTTTCGAGCGACATTTAGATGCATTAGGCTATGAATATCATGATGAGACAGGAAATCCTTCTTTTCAGTTATTCCTGTCACCACAAACGACAACTTTAGTCGTGGAGTAATCGCCAAAAAGCCTTGATCACTGGCTCTTGAAGGCGTTTGTGTGATCCGCAAACGCCTAATTCGAAAGGTTCTACCATTGAAATATTATCCAATAAAGAGATGCGGTGACGAACAGGCTCAGGGCAGTTATCAACGACAACTTGCGGAATAAGTGCAAGACCACAACCTAACGCAACCATTGAGACAATCGCTTCATGTCCTGAAACAGTCGCATAAATCAAGGGATTATGGATGCGGTGGCGTTTAAACCATAAGGCAATTCGTTGTCGCGATGGGCCATGTTCAGGAATGATAAACGGAATATTGGGCCAATCGGGTTTCTCCTGTGTTGCGAGATGACGAACATTACAAGGCAGAGCGGGTGCAATCAGGGCTAATGGAATTTCGCCTATTTTTTCAAAGCAGATATTTTCAGGTAGTTTTTCAGGTTTTCCTGCAATACCTAGATCGGCTTCATCAGATTGTACTTTATCGACCGCATCAGCCGCGTCTCCAGTGGTGAGTTTTATTTCAACTAATGGGTTTTCTGCCCGAAAACGGTCAAGAATAGGCGGTAAATGGCTGTAAGCTGCTGTTACAGAACAAAATAGGCGCAGTTCACCCGAAAGACTTGGGCTATTTTGGTTTAGCGTATGCTTCAGTTGCTTATATTGCAACAAAGTCTGTTGAGCATAGCGCTTTAATTGTTCGCCAGCATCAGTGAGCGTGACTTGCCGGTTATCACGTAAAAACAGTGGGTGACCTAAGCTCTCTTCAAGACGTTGGATTTGGCGAGAGAGCGTGGAAGGGCTGACGTGCATCGCTTGTGCCGTTTTGGTGAAGTGACAACTTTCAGCTAAATGCAGGAAGAGTTTGAGATCACGAATATCCATTGCCAGCCACCTTAGGTAAGAAAAAAGAACGTTGCATTTTTTGCAACACTATCTTGTAAATATATCAATTTAAGCAATGGCTTTCATCCCCTATAGTAAAGTCATGCAACACCTCACAGAGAGTGAGGATAATAACAGCAAACACATACACAACGATTTTGGAGTCCCTCATGGCAAATTATTTTAATACATTGAATCTGCGTCAGCAGTTGTCGCAATTGGGTAAATGTCGCTTTATGTCGCGCGAAGAATTTGCTGATGAAGCAAATTACCTGAAAGGCAAAAAAGTCGTTATCGTAGGTTGTGGCGCACAAGGCCTTAACCAAGGTTTAAATATGCGTGATTCCGGTTTGAATATCGCGTATGCCTTACGCCAAGAAGCGATTGATGAGAAACGTGCATCATGGCGTCGTGCAACCGAAAACGGTTTTGAGGTCGGAACTTATGAGGCTTTGATCCCTCAAGCTGATTTAGTGGTTAACTTAACGCCAGACAAACAGCACTCTGCTGTTGTTCAAGCCGTTCAACCGCTGATGAAATCAGGTGCAGCATTAGGCTACTCCCATGGCTTTAATATCGTTGAAGTTGGCGAAAAAATTCGTGATGACATCACTGTTGTTATGGTTGCACCAAAATGCCCAGGTACCGAAGTTCGTGAAGAGTATAAACGTGGTTTTGGTGTTCCAACACTGATTGCTGTTCACCCGGAGAATGATGCAAAAGGTGAAGGCATGGCCATTGCAAAAGCATGGGCTGCGGCAACAGGGGGGCATCGTGCTGGTGTTTTAGAGTCTTCTTTCGTTGCTGAAGTAAAATCTGACTTAATGGGTGAGCAAACTATTCTGTGCGGTATGTTACAAGCAGGCTCTCTGTTATGTTATGACAAAATGGTTGCAGATGGTGTTGAACCAGGCTATGCAGGTAAGTTGCTTCAATTCGGTTGGGAAACAATTACAGAAGCACTCAAGCAAGGTGGTATCACCTTGATGATGGACCGATTATCTAACCCTGCGAAAATGCGTGCTTATGCATTATCAGAACAACTGAAAGAGATCATGGCTCCACTGTTTGCGAAACATATGGATGATATCATTTCAGGTAAATTCTCTGAAACGATGATGGCTGACTGGGCAAATGATGATAAAAACTTGCTGACATGGCGTGAAGAGACTGGAGCAAGTGCATTTGAAAATTATCCTGAATATGAGGGTAAAATTAGTGAGCAAGAGTACTTTGATCATGGTGTATTAATGGTTGCAATGGTTAAAGCGGGTGTTGAATTAGCCTTTGATACCATGATTGAAGCAGGGATCTTTGCGGAGTCAGCTTATTATGAATCACTGCATGAGTTGCCATTAATCGCGAATACCATCGCTCGTAAACGTTTATATGAAATGAACGTGGTTATCTCTGATACCGCAGAATATGGTAACTATCTGTTCTCATTTGCTGTTGTTCCTATGTTGAAAGAGTTTATGACAACCTTGCAATCTGGCGATTTAGCGAAGAAAGTTCAAGATAATGGAACCGATAATGCGCAATTACGTGATATCAATGAAGCTATCCGTCAGCACCCAATCGAAGCGGTAGGTAAAACGTTGCGTGGATATATGACGGATATGAAGAAGATCGCCGTTGGCAACTAATTTTTCGTTGCTCTTGCGCGATAAATGCGTTGGCTACACTCGGTTACCCAAGTCACATACTAATGTATGTTCCTTGGGATAACCTCCTTTGCCGCCTTCTTCTCGCGCAAATAGCTTAGAAAAATAAGCGCTAAGTGTATTTAAAAATAATAAAGGCCACATAGTCTATTAATTAGGTATTCGGTCTTTTATTTAAATAAATCAGAATGTGAACCAGTTCTTTCAAAATGGACTGTATCATCTTCTATTTTATAAATAAGTAGCCAATCAGGTTCAATATGAAGATCTCGACGAGGTTTCCAATTTCCAGTTAATGGATGGTCTTTCAATTGAATTGGTAGTCGTCCTCCTTGCATTAATAGCAGCATAATATCTTTTAGTTTATTGATATCCTTCCCACGTTTTTCTGCGAGTTTTAAATCTTTTTTGAATTGTTCTGAATAGCTAACTTTTCGCATTTAGATATCCAATTTTTTGAATAAATCATTGGCATCTTTGGCATAAAAAACATCATCACCTTTATCTGTTTTTGCAAAAGTTTTTAATGTTTTTTCATTTGGTTGGGTTTGATTACTTTCCACATAAACTCGAATGAGATCTCTTAAAATTTGAGAGGCAGGTCTGTGTTTATTTCGAGCTATTGCAACAAAAGCCTCTTTGAGTTCAACATCAATTTTAGTGGCTATTAATTCGCTTTTTATACTCATAATACACCTCCTTATTTGTTCAAATATCATACATGGTAAAACTTTATTAAACAAGGTTAAACTTCGTTTTACTTAGATAAAATGAGGCTCAAAAAACCGAACCATCTTTCTATGCACTTTCTGCTACAATTATCCTCCGTTATATTCTTGATTAATGAAGTTTGGAAAAAGTATGCGATTAAATCCTGGTCAGCAAAAAGCAGTGGAATATGTGTCAGGTCCTTGTTTGGTCTTGGCAGGAGCGGGCTCAGGTAAAACACGGGTTATTACCAATAAAATTGCACATCTTATTCGTCAATGCCAATACCCAGCTAAGCAAATAGCCGCGGTTACGTTTACCAATAAAGCTGCGCGTGAAATGAAAGAGCGTGTTGCTCAAACCTTAGGTCGTCAAGAAGCGAAGGGATTAATGATCTCAACGTTCCATACCTTGGGATTAGAAATTATTAAACGTGAATACAAAGCGTTAGGTATTAAAGCGAAATTTTCATTGTTTGATGATCAAGACCAATCGGCACTACTCAAAGAATTAACGGCTGATTTATTAGAAGAAGATAAAGATTTACTTTCTCAGTTAAAGAGCCAAATCTCTAACTGGAAAAATGACATGCTGACGCCAGAACAAGCAATGGGAATGGCAAGATCGCAACAAGATCATACATTTGCCGAATGCTTCCGACGTTACGAGCAACATCTGCGTAGTTGTAATGTGCTCGACTTTGATGATTTAATCAGCCGACCAACCATGTTATTACGCACGAATGAAGAAGTGAGAGAGCGCTGGCAACGACGTATTCGTTATTTGCTGGTGGATGAATATCAAGATACGAATACAAGCCAATATGAATTGGTCAAATGGTTGGTTGGCGAAAGAGCTCGCTTTACAGTTGTTGGTGATGATGATCAATCAATCTATTCATGGCGTGGCGCTCGTCCTCAAAATTTAGTGTTATTACAAAAAGATTTCCCACAACTTAATGTGATTAAGCTTGAGCAAAATTATCGTTCTTCTGGGCGTATTCTAAAATCAGCGAATATCTTGATTGAAAATAATCCTCATGTTTTTGAAAAACGATTATTTTCAGAATTAGGTTATGGTGATGAACTGCGAGTTTTAACGGCGAATAATGAAGAGCATGAAGCTGAGCGTGTCGCTGGCGAATTAATTGCTCATCACTTTATTAATAAAACTAATTATAAGGATTATGCGATCCTTTATCGTGGTAACCATCAGTCTCGTATTTTTGAAAAATACTTGATGCAAAATCGTATTCCTTATCGTATTTCAGGTGAAACCTCTTTTTTCTCACGAGAAGAGATAAAAGATATTTTGGCCTATTTACGCGTCATTACTAATCCTGATGATGATGCGGCATTTTTACGTATTGTGAATAAACCTCGTCGTGAAATTGGACCTATGACAATTCAAAAGTTAGGCGAGTGGGCAAAAATTCGAGATAAAAGCTTATACAATGCCTGTTTTGATTTGGGGTTAAGCCAAACATTAACAGGTCGAGGCTTGAATTCATTGCAAGCATTCTCACAATGGATGTCGCGTATAGTGCAAAAATCAGAACGAGAGCCTCTGCTAGCTGTACGTGATTTATTGCATGAAATGGATTATGAAAGTTGGTTATATGAAACCTCAAGTAGCGCGAAAGCCGCGGAAATGAGGATGAAAAATATTAATCAGCTATTTTTATGGATGAGTGAAATGCTTGAAGGTGATGAATTACATGAGCCTATGACGCTTTCTCAAGTCGTTAACCGTTTTACCTTGCGCGATATGATGGAGCGAGGAGAAACAGAAGAAGAGTTAGATCAAGTTCAGTTAATGACATTACATGCCTCTAAAGGCCTTGAATTTCCTCATGTATTTCTAGTGGGCATGGAAGAGGGTATATTGCCACACCAAAGCAGTATTGATGAAGATAATGTAGAAGAAGAAAGACGTCTTGCTTATGTGGGAATTACGCGTGCACAAAAAACACTCACGTTTACGTTATGTAAGGAAAGACGTCAATACGGTGAATTAATCAAACCTGATCCAAGCCGCTTTCTTTATGAATTACCTCAAGATGATTTGAATTGGGATACCAATAAAAAGAAAGTGTTAAGCGCCGAAGAAAAACAAGAGAAAGGACAAAAAGGTGTTGCAGGATTAAGAGCGATGCTGGCAAGGCATAAACCAGAATAGCCTAGAGAGTGATCGATAAAATGAACCCCTTGGCATATTGATCTTCAAGGGGTTTTTATTTTGTATAAGTAAAAAGATTAACTTATACGAGAACTATTTTGTTCTTCAATCATTAAAGACCAATGGACATAACTCTGAAGTTGGATCTCTTCTTGGAGATTTTCAGCACGTAATGGATGCTCATTAAGCCATTGATATGGCAGTGTAATAATGAGTTTCTCATCTTCAGTGCGTAATCGTAATGCAGGGAGAGTATCATCACGGCGACGGCTAGCAAAAATGATGGCTAATCGCAGTAAACGCACCAGTCGATTAGCCTGAGTTATCGGTAAGGCGTTTTGATGATTAAGAGGTGCAAGATCGATGATCCCTGTTTGGTTTTTCAGCAAAGAAGCCAATAAACGTCGTTGTGCAGGTGTGTATCCCGGTAAATCAAGATGAGAGATCAGATAGCTTGCATGTGAAGGTGCTTGGCGGAAATCGACACTTAGGCCAATTTCATGTAATGCACTGGCGCTATTAAGCAACTCACGGCAACGATTATCTAGCTGCCAACTCTTACTGACTTGGATAAAAAAGTGTTCTGCAAGTTGTTGAACGCGGTGCGCTTGCTCAATATCAATCTGAAATCGACGTTGAACATTACGAAGAGTACGTTGGCGGATGTCTTGCTCAATAGGAAGGTGTAACATTCCATAGACTAAGCCTTCTCGTAATGCACCACCTGCTAAGATCATGTTGTCGATATGCAGTGTTTCAAATATGGCGATTAAGATAGCCAGCCCACTCGGAAAAACTAAAGCGCGTTCAAAAGTCAGCCCTTCGATTTCCAACTCTTCCAGTTTTCCACATTCAATGGCTTTGTGTTTGAGCCGCTCAAGCTTAGGTAAGGTGATTAATTCATCCATACCTTGAGCAATCATGATCTCTTGCAATGCTTGTACAGTACCAGAAGCGCCCACACACACTTGCCAGCCTTGCTCAATTAATTTATCCGCTACTGGAGCGAGTATCATTTTGGCTGCGTCTTGTGCTTTAGCAAAATTTTCTTGAGTTAAAGAGCGATCAGTAAAATAACGCTCTAACCAAGTTACACAGCCCATACTTAAACTCATTAATTGTGTCGTTTTAGCGCCAGTACCCGTAACCAGCTCAGTGCTGCCACCACCAATATCGACGACTAAACGTTGCTCTGCACCCCCCGTGGTATGTGCAACGCCACGATAGATAAGGCGTGCTTCTTCCTCACCACTAATAACATGAACCGTATTGCCCAATATTTCAGACGCTTTTGTGACAAAAATATCTGCATTTTTAGCAATACGTAATGTGGCTGTTGCGACGACTCTGATTTGTTCAGTCGGAATATCACGTAGATATTCAGAAAAAAGTCGTAAACATTGCCAACCGCGTTCCATTGCCTGCTCTGACAATTCATTTTCACTGTTTAGGCCAGCAGCGAGTCGAACTTTACGTTTCACGCGGGAAAGGACTTGTATAGAACCCGCGATCTCTCGAACGACTAACATATGAAAACTGTTAGAACCTAAATCAATAGCAGCATAAAGTGATGAGGATTTCAGCATAATTTATGGATGACTCGGGCGTTTATTTCGGTTGTTACGTTGAGTATTATTTCCTCTATTATTTCGCACTGACGCATTGTTGCGACGAGGCTGACCTTGGCGAGGACGGTGACGGCGTTTAGGCTCAGGAAGATCAGCTAATAACGCATCACTATTATATTTACTCACAGGAATAGCATGTTGAATATAAGTCTCAATTGCAGGTAAATTTAGTGCATATTCTTCACACGCAAGGCTGATTGAATTACCACTATTTCCTGCGCGTCCTGTTCTACCTATACGGTGAACATAATCTTCACAATCATCAGGTAAATCATAGTTAAAAACATGCGTTACTGATGGAATATGAAGGCCTCTCGCGGCAACGTCAGTAGCAACCAAAATATCAATATTACCTTGGGTAAAATCTTCTAAAATACGTAGACGTTTTTTCTGAGGAACATCACCTGTTAATAAGCCAACGCGGTGTCCATCTGCGGCAAGGTGTGCCCAAATATCATCACAACGATGTTTTGTATTGGCGAAAATGATACAGCGATCTGGCCACTCTTCTTCAATTAATGTCTGAAGAAGACGCATTTTCTCTTCATTTGAAGGATAAAAGAGTTCTTCTTTTATGCTAAAACCTGTTTTTTGTTCAGGTTCAACTTCAACATATTCAGGATTATTCATCTGCTCAAAAGCCAGCTCTCTTACGCGGTAAGAAAGCGTTGCAGAGAACAGCATATTCATACGTTCAGTCGCAACGGGCATACGACGAAAAATCCAACGAATATCTTTAATAAAGCCGAGATCGTACATTCTGTCAGCTTCATCAAGTACTACAACTTGGATTGCGCTAAGGTTAATATGACCTTGCTTAACGTAGTCAATTAAACGACCTGTTGTGCCAATAACAATATCGACACCACTACTTAATACTTTGAGTTGTTCGTCATAGCCATCGCCACCATAGGCGAGACCCATTTTAATCCCTGTATTTTGCGCAAGCTCTTTAGCATCAGAATAAATCTGCACGGCTAATTCGCGTGTTGGCGCCATAATAAGAGCACGAGGTTGATTGGTTTCATGCCCTTCTTTTGCAGGGTGTGTTAAAAGATAATGAAACGTTGAGGTTAAAAACGCCAACGTTTTGCCTGTTCCTGTTTGGGCTTGCCCGGCAATGTCTTGACCTTTCACAGTGATAGGTAACGTCAATGCCTGAATTTGTGTACAATTAGAGAACCCTTTTTTCTCAAGGGCTTCTATCACTTTTGGATGCAAGGCGAAGTCGGAAAACTTCTTTTCTGTCAAATATGTTTTGCTCATAATGTAATAGAATATCAGTTATGGGTTGCATTACAAAAGTTTATCCGCTGAAATGCAGACAGACTTTTGTTATTTAATGTTACACTGGTACGGTCAATATTATTCTTTGGAGTAGAACAATGAGCGATAAAATCCTTCACTTATCTGACAGCAAATTCGATGCTGATGTATTAAATGCAACCGGCCCTGTGCTCGTTGATTTCTGGGCTGAATGGTGTGGCCCATGTAAAATGATTGCTCCTATTCTAGATGAAGTTGCAACAGAATACGCTGGTAAATTAACAGTTGCGAAGCTAAACATCGATCAAAACCCGCTGACAGCACCAAAATACGGTATTCGTGGTATTCCTACACTGATTTTATTCAAAAACGGTGCAGTTGCTGCGACTAAAGTGGGCGCATTGTCAAAAACTCAACTGAAAGAGTTTTTAGACGAAAATATCTAATTTGATTTAGATATCAAAAATAAAGTAGGACGTTTAGACCTTGTCAGTATTTCTGTTATTGACCGCTAGACGTCCGCTTCGAAGCATGATAAGTTAGCGCCACTTACTTACATAATATATCGGATCTACTTGTCAATATGATTAGACATGATTAAATAAGTCTGAGATATTGAATATCAAGCGTGCAAAGTAATAGAATTGAATAACATGATATGATATTTAATCTAATATGATATTTAATATAAGTAATCTGAATTCATCTAACCAGTCAAGTTGCCTTAGAATAATCTATAGTATTCAAGGAATATAAATTTTTCCAAGTATGTTCCTAACCCATAAGTTGAAAGTACGCTCATGCATCGCGAAAATGAATGTCACTTCTCTGGGATAAAGCTGACTGGTCTAATAGTATTAACACTCTCTAACATTATCATTTTAGTTATACCCTTATGTTAGAAAGTTATAATCTGTAATTTTACACATGACGAAACTGACAGCGATTCGCTGTTATACTATTCACGTTCATAGTTCGAGAGTTACCCCGAGTTATTAAGAACCCACCATTATGAATCTTACCGAATTAAAAAATACGCCGGTATCAGAATTGATAGCACTTGGCGAAAATATGGGGCTAGAGAACCTGGCTCGAATGAGAAAGCAAGACATTATTTTCTCTATCTTGAAGCAACACGCGAAAAGTGGAGAAGATATTTTCGGTGACGGTGTGCTGGAAATATTGCAGGATGGCTTCGGCTTCCTACGTTCCGCAGACAGTTCCTACCTTGCTGGTCCCGATGATATCTACGTTTCTCCAAGTCAAATTCGCCGTTTTAACCTTCGCACTGGTGACACCATCGCAGGGAAAATTCGTCCTCCTAAAGAAGGTGAACGTTATTTTGCCCTCCTAAAAGTTAATGAAGTTAACTTTGATAAACCAGAAAATGCCCGCAGTAAAATCCTCTTTGAAAACTTAACACCTTTACATGCTAATAATCGTTTACGCATGGAACGTGGTAATGGTTCAACAGAAGACTTAACCGCGCGTGTTCTTGACTTAGCGGCACCCATTGGCCGTGGTCAACGTGGTCTTATTGTTGCTCCACCAAAAGCAGGTAAAACCATGTTGCTGCAAAACATTGCGGCAAATATTGCTCATAACTACCCAGATTGCGTATTAATGGTACTTCTGATTGATGAACGTCCAGAAGAAGTGACAGAAATGCAACGCTTAGTAAAAGGGGAAGTTATTGCTTCAACCTTTGACGAGCCAGCTTCTCGCCACGTACAAGTTGCAGAAATGGTGATTGAAAAAGCGAAGCGTTTAGTTGAGCACAAAAAAGACGTTATCATCCTGTTAGACTCCATCACACGTTTAGCGCGTGCGTATAACACCGTTGTTCCTTCATCCGGTAAAGTGTTAACAGGTGGTGTGGATGCAAACGCATTACATCGTCCTAAACGCTTCTTCGGTGCGGCGCGTAATGTTGAAGAAGGTGGTAGCTTGACTATCATTGCAACAGCATTAGTTGATACGGGTTCTAAGATGGACGAAGTGATCTACGAGGAATTTAAAGGTACAGGTAATATGGAATTACACCTGTCTCGTAAAATTGCTGAAAAACGTGTTTTCCCGGCAATTGATTACAATCGTTCTGGTACACGTAAAGAAGAGTTACTGACGTCTCAAGATGAGCTACAAAAAATGTGGATACTGCGTAAAATTATTCATCCAATGGGTGAAATTGACGCAATGGAATTCCTCATTAATAAATTAGCAATGACTAAGACAAATGAAGAATTCTTCGACTTTATGAAACGTTCATAAAGTGGATTAACAAAGTGATTGAGCTGAGAATAGGATTAAACTATTAAAATAGTGTGCTCTGTTACAGAATAAGTAATATCACCTCAATTTATATGCTGTTAAGCTCGTTTACTTTGTAAGAATGACGATATGATGAAAACGCCACAATAGTTGTGGCGTTTTTTGTTTTTCTTATAGATGTAATTTAATTTTAGATTGCAATATTTTAGAGAGATGTTGGTATATATATTGCATGTTTTAGTAATTGATAAAAATAGCGATGGCATCAATAAAAAATAGTTAAGGAAAACTTATAATTGATGAAGGGTGGTGGGTTTTGAATAAACTCGTCGTGGTGAGGCTGGAAAAAAGAATAAAAACACATGGAAGCGTAAAATAACCAGCTATATTTATTATAGAGAACAGTACTGTGGATATACTAAAAATGAGCACAAGCGTTTTTTATGTGTTCTTATTTTCTTTCGCATTTTTATTTCTGGCTCGTAAAATTGCAAAGAAAATTGGACTCGTGGATAAACCGAATTATCGTAAAAAACATCATGGATTGATCCCTCTAGTTGGAGGAATATCAGTCTATTTTGGTATTGTTTTCGCATTTTATATTTCAGATATCTATATTCCCCATAAGGAATTATATCTGGCATGTGCGGGACTCCTTGTTTTTATCGGCGCATTAGATGATCGCTTCGATATTAGTGTCAAAATTAGAGCAACAATCCAAGCTTTTGTTGGGATCGTGATGATGGTGGGTGCGGGATTAAAACTTGACACTCTGGGTCATGCTTTTGGTCCTTGGGAAATGCATTTAGGACCTTTCGGCTATATTGTTACACTTTTCGCTGTTTGGGCAGCAATCAATGCCTTTAATATGGTTGATGGTATTGATGGATTATTAGGTGGTCTTTCTTGTGTCTCTTTTGGCGCACTTGGTATTTTATTATATCAAGGTGGTAATTCAGCTCTTGCATTCTGGTGCTTCTCATTTATCGCGGCAATCTTACCTTATATCCTTTTAAACTTAGGGGTCTGTGGTAAAAAATTCAAAGTCTTTATGGGAGATGCGGGGAGTACACTGATTGGATTTACCATTATTTGGTTATTGGTCGCATCAACACAAACTCAGCCTCGCCCAGTTAAAGCGGTCACTGCATTATGGATAATTGCTATTCCTCTTATGGATATGGTGGCAATTATGTACCGCCGTTTACGTAAAGGAATGAGTCCTTTCTCTCCAGACCGTCAACATATTCACCATTTGATCATGCGTGCAGGTTTTACTTCCCGCCAAGCTTTCATTCTGATTACCTTGTCAGCTGCGTTATTAGCAGCGATTGGTATTATCGGTCAAAACCTATCATTTGTACCTGAATGGTTTATGTTGGCATTATTCTTGCTTGCATTTGTTATGTATGGTTATTGCATTAAACGCGCGTGGCGAGTCGCTCGTTTTATTAAACGACATAAGCGTCGCTTACGTAGAGCAACACAACAGCATTAATATAAAGCAGAGGTTTTTTAACGTGATGAACTCGGAAAATAACGCCTCCCGACAGGGTAATCAGCCAGATAATGAACTCGATATTCGAGGTCTTTTTTGTGCACTTTGGTCAGGAAAAAGCTGGATTATAGGGTTCGCTCTGCTTTTTGCAGTGATTGCACTCGGTGCATCTTATTTGATGCAACCTAAATGGAGTGCAATCGCAATGACAGAGAAACCAACGATTAATAACTTAGGCAGTTACTATTCGCAATCTCAGTTTTTGCGCAATCTTGATACACAGATTAATCCAGCAGCACAAACCTCAGCGTTAACTATCTCAGATGAAGCTTATCAAGAGTTTATTACTCAAATCGCAGCGTTTGATACACGTCGTGAGTTTTGGTTGCAAACGGATTATTTCAAACAGCGCAAAGAGAGTGATGAACAGGCTAATGCTGCGTTATTGGATGAGTTAATTAACAATATTCAATTTACGCCCGCTGATGAGAAAAAATTAGGTAATGATCAACTGAAACTTATCGCGGAAACATCAAAAGAAGCGAGTCAATTATTAAATGAGTATATTGCTTTTGCTAATAAGAGAGCATCTACGCATCTTAATGATGAAGTGATAACGGCTTGGGCAACTCGAACTCAATCAATGAAAGCGCTAGTTAAACGTCAAGAAATGGCGGCTCAATCTGCGTATCAACGCCAAATTAACTTATTAGAGCAATCAATCAAAGTGGCTGAGAAACAGGGGATTTCTCAAAAACAAACCTCAATTGCGATTGATGAGTTACCAGATTCTAAACTGTTTCTGTTAGGTGTTCCTCTGTTGCAATCACAGCTAGAAACTTTAGTCGCAACAGGTGCTGATTTTGATAGTGATTATGATCAAAATACGGCAATGTTAGCGACCCTTGCTGTGGGCGCAAAATTACAAGATAACTTCCAAACTTACCGTTTTCTACGTACCCCTGAAGATCCTGTGAAACGTGATAGTCCTCGTCGTGCCTTTATGATGGTACTTTGGGGCGCTATTGGTGTTTTAGCGGGTGCAGGCGTTGCATTAGTAAGACGCAGTTCATTAAAAAAATAATAATTAAATTTTGTCATTGATGACAATAACGGGACATCAGGTGTTTCGGCACCTGATGTATTGAGAATAAGGGCATATTGCTTTCCCAAAAATAAGCGATATAACAACGAAAAAAAGAGAGCCACTGTGAAAGTGTTGACTGTTTTTGGCACACGCCCTGAAGCGATAAAAATGGCACCTTTAGTGCACGCTTTAGCAAATGATAATTCGTTTGAAGCGAAGGTATGTGTTACGGCCCAACATCGAGAAATGCTTGATCAGGTATTAAATCTTTTTGAGATCCAACCAGATTACGATCTCAATATTATGAAACCAGGACAAGATTTAACGGATATTACCTGTCGTATTTTAGAAGGGTTAAAACCGGTATTAGCGTCATTTCAACCTGATGTTGTTTTGGTACATGGTGATACAACAACGACGATGGCAGCAAGTTTAGCCGCATTTTATCAACGAATTCCAGTTGGTCATGTGGAAGCTGGGCTACGTACGGGTAATCTTTACTCCCCTTGGCCTGAAGAGGCAAACCGCACCATTGCAGGACATCTTGCAATGTATCATTTCGCACCAACAGAAACTGCAAAATTAAATTTGGTACGAGAAGCGGTTGCAGATAAAAATATCTTTGTCACGGGAAATACGGTAATTGATGCGTTATTTTGGGTAAGTGACAGAGTGATGGGCAATCAAACACTCTTAAATGAGCTTGCGGTAAACTATCCATTTATTCAGCCTGACAAGAAAATGATCTTGGTAACAGGACATCGTCGAGAAAGCTTTGGTGGTGGTTTTGAACGTATCTGCCAAGCTTTAGCTGAAATTGCATTAGCACACCCAGATGTCGAAGTTGTCTATCCTGTTCACTTAAACCCTAATGTGAGTGAACCTGTTCAACGTATCCTTCATGGTATTGATAATATTAAGCTAATACAGCCACAAGATTATCTTCCATTCGTTTATTTAATGAACCATGCTTACCTTATTCTGACTGATTCTGGTGGAATTCAAGAAGAAGCCCCTTCATTAGGTAAGCCTGTTCTTGTAATGCGAGACACTACAGAGCGCCCAGAAGCGGTTGAAGCGGGCTCTGTTCGTTTAGTGGGAACAGATACTAAACGTATTGTTAGCGAAGTAACCTCTTTATTGACAGACGAAAACGCGTATCACCAAATGAGTAAGGCGACAAATCCTTATGGTGATGGTCATGCCTGCCAACGTATTCTTGAAGCATTGAAAAAAAATCAGGTGACATTATGAGTTTTGAAACTATTTCTGTTATCGGCCTCGGCTACATTGGTTTACCTACAGCGGCAGCTTTTGCCTCTCGTAAAAAAAGCGTCATCGGTGTTGATGTTAATCAGCATGCAGTGGATACGATCAATAAAGGTCAAATTCACATCGTTGAACCCGATCTTGATAAAGTCGTTAAACAAGCCGTTGAAGAAGGTCATTTAAAAGCCTACACCACGCCACAGCCAGCAGATGCTTATCTTATTGCTGTACCTACACCATTTAAAGGTGAGCATGAGCCTGATTTGGCTTATGTTGAAGCAGCCGCACGCTCTATCGCACCTGTATTAAAGAAAGGTGATCTTATTATTCTAGAGTCAACCTCACCAGTTGGCTCTACTGAAAAAATGGCAGAGTGGTTAGCGGAAGCTCGTCCAGACTTAACTTTCCCTCATCAACAAGGTGAAGATGCTGATATCGATGTTGCTTACTGCCCTGAGCGTGTATTACCGGGACAAGTGATGATAGAGCTTATCCGCAATGACCGTGTTGTGGGTGGCATGAACCGTAAATCATCAGAGCGTGCCAGCGAGTTATACAAGATTTTCCTTGAAGGTGAATGTGTTATCACTAATGCGCGTACCGCGGAAATGTGTAAGCTGACTGAAAATAGTTTCCGTGATGTTAATATTGCGTTTGCTAATGAATTATCCCTGATCTGCGCTGAGCAAGATATTAATGTGTGGGAGCTCATTAGCTTGGCGAACCGCCATCCTCGCGTCAATATTTTACAACCTGGTCCTGGTGTTGGCGGCCACTGTATCGCTGTTGACCCTTGGTTTATCGTGTCACAAAATCCAAAACAATCTCGTTTAATTCACACTGCACGTTTGGTCAATGATGGCAAACCTGTGTGGGTTATCGATCAAGTTAAAGCCGCTGTTGCAGATTGCCTTACTGAGACAGGTAAACGTGCAAACGAAATTAAGATTGCCTGCTTTGGTTTAGCCTTTAAGCCTAATATCGATGACTTACGTGAAAGCCCAGCGATGAATATCACTAAACAAGTTGCGGATTGGCACAGTGGTATAACATTAGCCGTTGAGCCGAATATTCATGAGCTACCAACAAAACTGAAAGGGATCACAGAGTTAGTATCAACAGAACAAGCGCTGAAAGACGCTGATATTGTTTTAATGTTAGTAGATCACCAACAATTTAAAGCGATCCCAGGTAGTAAAGTCACTCAAAAATGGATTGTAGATACTAAAGGAGTATGGCGTTGAAACGCATTCTAGTGACAGGTGGAGCCGGTTTTATCGGCTCTGCTGTTGTTCGACATATTATTGAAAACACCAATGACAGCGTTATTGTGGTGGATAAACTGACTTATGCCGGTAATTTAGAGTCATTAGCAACGGTAGCGGAGAGTGAGCGCTATGCCTTTGAGCAAGTCGATATCTGTGATAGCGCAGAGCTTGATCGCTTATTTGCTCAATATCAGCCAGATGTTGTTATGCACTTAGCGGCCGAAAGCCATGTTGACCGTTCCATCGATGGTCCTGCTGCGTTTATTGAAACCAATATTGTGGGTACTTACACCTTATTGGAAGCCGCTCGTCACTTTTGGCAAGTTTTACCACAAGAAAAGAAAACGGCATTTCGTTTCCACCATATCTCAACAGATGAAGTGTATGGCGATTTAGAAGGTACAGATGATTTCTTCACTGAAACCACACCTTATGCGCCAAGTAGCCCATATTCTGCCTCTAAAGCGTCAAGTGACCATTTAGTGCGTGCTTGGTTACGTACGTATGGTTTACCCACGGTGATCACGAACTGCTCGAATAATTATGGTCCTTACCATTTCCCTGAAAAATTAATCCCATTAATTATCTTAAATGCGATTTCAGGGAAACCATTACCTGTTTATGGTAAAGGTGAACAGATCCGTGATTGGCTCTATGTTGAAGATCATGCTCGTGCCCTCTATTTAGTCGCAACCACAGCAACACCGGGTAAAACTTACAATATTGGTGGACACAATGAGCGTCGCAATATTGATGTTGTTAAAACAATTTGTGCGCTATTAGAAGAGTTGTATCCAGCAAAACCGGAAGGTGTTGCTCAATATGTCGATCTCATCACTTATGTGAAAGACAGACCCGGTCATGACCTGCGCTATGCGATTGACGCGGCGAAAATTGAAGCTGAATTGGGCTGGAAACCAGAAGAGACATTTGAATCTGGCATTCGTAAAACTGTTTTGTGGTATTTAAATAACGAAACTTGGTGGAAACGTGTGTTAGATGGCTCTTATGCAGGTGAACGTCTAGGGCTTGGGAACTGATTAAGTAAAAAAGGATAAATGATGAAAGGTATTATTTTAGCGGGTGGCTCTGGTACACGACTGCATCCGATAACCAAAGGGGTATCGAAGCAGTTATTGCCTATCTATGATAAGCCCATGATCTATTATCCGCTTTCAGTTCTGATGCTTGCTGGTATTCGAGATATTTTGATCATCACAACACCCGATGACATGACCTCATTTCAGCGCTTATTGGGTGATGGTTCTGCATTTGGTGTTCATCTTCAATATAAAGTTCAGCCATCTCCTGATGGCTTAGCTCAAGCCTTTATTTTGGGTGAAGAATTTATTGGTGATGATCATTGCTGTTTAGTCTTAGGTGATAATATCTATTTTGGTCAAGGATTTAGCCCAAAACTAAAACAAGTTGCTCAACGTGAACGTGGTGCGACAGTTTTTGGTTATCAAGTGATGGATCCTGAACGATTTGGTGTTGTTGAATTTGACGATGATTTCAAAGTATTGTCGATTGAAGAAAAGCCTGAGCAACCTAAATCTAACTGGGCAGTGACGGGGCTTTATTTCTACGATAACCGAGTGGTGGATTTTGCCAAACGAGTTAAACCGTCGATCCGTGGTGAACTAGAAATTACGTCGATTAATCAGATGTATCTTGAATGTGGTGAGCTTAACGTTGAACTACTGGGACGTGGTTTTGCGTGGTTAGATACTGGAACTCACGATAGTTTAATTGAAGCCAGCACCTTTGTTCAAACGGTTGAAAAACGCCAAGGATTTAAAGTGGCGTGTCTTGAAGAGATTGCTTGGCGCAATGGTTGGCTCAGTGATGATCAAGTAAGAGAAAGCGCAAAATCACTGTCTAAAACAGGTTATGGTCGCTATCTATTGGATTTATTACATGTCCGTCCTCGCCAATATTAATTATCTTGAGTGGGAAAGCGAGTATTTTTCCCTCAAAACAGGGCGCCTTGAGTTTGATACACAAGCGCCCGCGTTAACAGACGAACAGCTTGACGCTTTTGCTGTGGTTCAAGCTAAAGTCGCATCTCATGAGCTTTCTCTCATCGATAAACTCAGTCAATTAGGTTTTCAATTTGCGGAAGGTGAAATTGATTTTAAACTTTCAATTGGCACAGAAAATGCTTGTAAGAAAACGATAGAATATCGTTTTAGAAAAGCGAATGAAGAGGATATCGATTTATTGATGGCAACGGCTTCAAACGTTTTTGTACAAAGTCGTTTTAGAACACCTTGGTATCAAGAAGGTGATAGCAGTCGTTTTTATGCATTATGGGTGAAAAAAGCAGTGTTAGGCACGTTCGATGATATCTGCTTACTGACTTATGATGCTGAAAATAATGTCAGTGGTTTTGTCACTTTACGCCATCTATCTGAAAGTGAAGCAAGAGTGGGATTACTCGCAGTAATGCCCAACAGAATAGGACAAGGCATTGGTAAACAACTGATGTCGGCCGCGAAGTATTGGTGTCAACAACAAGGTATTTCAACCTTATATGTTGCAACACAGATCAGCAATATTGCAGCTTCGCGTTTATATACACACTGTGGGGGCTTAATAGAGAGCACCACTTATTGGTTATACAGGGGATAATATGATTCCGTTTAATAAACCACCGGTTGTCGGCACAGAATTAGAATATATGAAACAAGCTATGGAAAGTGGCAAACTCTGTGGTGATGGCAATTTCACAAAGAAATGTGAAAAGTGGTTAGAAGAACAATTTCATTGTCATAAAACGCTGTTAACACCCTCTTGTACAGCATCGCTTGAAATGGCTGCCATCTTATTAGACATCAAGCCTGGCGATGAAGTTATTATGCCAAGTTTTACCTTTGTTTCGACCTCTAATGCGTTTGTATTACGTGGCGCGACGATCGTTTTCGTTGATATTCGTCCAGATACGATGAATATTGATGAAACAAAAATTGAAGCGGCTATTACAGATAAAACTCGCGCTATTGTACCGGTTCATTATGCTGGTGTTGCATGTGAAATGGATACGATTATGGCGATTGCGAAAAAACATAATCTGTTTGTTATCGAAGATGCTGCACAAGGTGTCATGTCAACTTACAAGGGCAAAGCGCTTGGTACGATTGGTCATATTGGTTGCTATAGTTTCCATGAAACTAAAAACTACTCATCAGGCGGTGAGGGGGGGGCAACGTTAATTAACGATCCTGATTTAATCAATCGCGCAGAAGTTATTCGTGAAAAAGGAACTAACCGCAGTCAATTTTTCCGTGGTCAGGTAGATAAATATACTTGGCGTGATATTGGTTCCAGCTACTTAATGTCGGATTTACAAGCCGCTTATCTGTGGGCTCAACTTGAAGAAGCTGAAAAAATTAATGAGCGTCGTTTAGCATTTTGGCAGATTTACTATGATGCATTGACTCCATTAGCGGAAAAAGGTTTATTGGCGCTTCCAGTCGTTCCTGAAGGGTTAGAACACAATGCACATATGTTCTATATCAAACTGAAAGATATTGAGCAACGTACCGCATTTAATGATTACATGAAAGAACACGGAGTCTTAACGGTATTCCACTATGTGTCATTGCATACTAGCCCTGCGGGTATGAAGTTTGGCCGCTTTGATGGTGAAGATATTTTCACAACGCAAGAAAGTGAACGTTTAGTACGTTTACCTATGTTCTACAATATGACAGAAGAAGAGCAACAGACTGTTATTGGTCATATTCGCGACTTCTTTGCTTAATTATGTCATTAGCCAAAGCTTCAATTTGGACAGCCGGATCAACCCTGATAAAAATCGGGGCTGGTCTGCTTGTCGTTAAGTTACTTGCTGTTTCTTTTGGTCCAACAGGGGTCGGTTTAGCGGGTAACTTTCGTCAATTAATCACCGTACTAGGCGTCTTATCTGGTGCGGGTATTTTTAATGGTGTGACGAAATTAATCGCACAATATCAAGATGATGATATTCAACGTAAAAAAGTGTTAGGTACGTCATCATTCATGATTTTACTGTTTTCCACACTATTAGCGATTTTATTTCTTCTTTTTTCTGCCTCTATTAGCCAAGTGTTATTTGGTGATGATTATCAGCAATATCAGGATATTGTAAGAGCCGTTGCTTTTATTCAAATGGGGATAGCATATAGCAACTATTTTCTTGCCATATTAAAAGGTTATCGTGATGCGGCAGGTAATGCCTTATCCGTGATTGCGGGTAGCATTATTGGTGTTGTTGCTTATTATTTGTGCTATTTATTTGCGGGTTATCACGGTGCATTAATTGGGCTCGCCTTAGTGCCTGCACTTATTTTATTTCCTGCTACATTTTTAGTAGTAAAGCGTAACCGCTTCGCTTTAAGCGAGCTTAAACCCCATTGGGATAAGGCGATAGCAAGTCATCTTGGTAAGTTTACCATTATGGCAATACTGACATCGATAACCTTACCCGTTGCTTATATCATGATGCGTAACTTACTTGCTGAGCACTATAGCTGGGAAGACGTGGGGATTTGGCAAGGGGTGACTAGTATTTCAGATGCTTATTTGCAATTTATTACCGCATCTTTTTCTGTTTATTTACTGCCCACACTCTCCCGCCTAACGCAAAAGAGTGATATTACCAAAGAGATTGTTAAATCACTGAGATTTGTATTACCGGCGGTAGCGGCTGCGAGTTTTATGGTGTGGTTATTACGTGATTTTGCGATTTGGTTACTGTTTTCAGATAAATTTGTCGCTATGCGTGATTTATTTGCATGGCAACTTGTCGGTGATGTTTTAAAAGTAGGCGCTTATGTCTTTGGCTATCTTGTCATTGCAAAAGCGGCACTGCGTTTTTATATCCTTACAGAAGTAAGCCAGTTTGCCTTATTAACGCTATTTTCGCGTTGGCTTATTCCTGAGCATGGCGCACTGGGTGCAGCTCAAGCCTATATGGCAACGTATATTATTTACTTCCTTCTCTGTAGTTCTGTTTTCGTGATTTATTGCAGGCGCAAATGACAACTTTGATTTACGTACTAGGTTCAGACATTGTGCATCATAACAACACAATGTTACGGTTTTTTAACGACCACCTCGTGACTGAGGCGGGGTTAACGTATAAACCTCGTTTTATCGTTGCCAGTAAAAATACTTCACTGCAAGAAAGCTACCCAGCTTTAGATATTGAGTGTTTAGCTGATAAAAAGCAGGTTGCACAGAGAGTGATCACATTGGCAAACGCGGATACTCACCAACGATTCCTGTTTTTAGGTCAGTTTAATGCGCCTATTTGGTTGGCATTATTGACGGGCAAGATTAAACGTCATCAATTTTGGTGGCATATTTGGGGTGCTGATTTATATCAGGATTCTAAGCAGTTAAAATTTAGACTCTTTTATCTTCTTCGTAAACTCGCTCAAAAGCGTGTGGGGCGAGTATTTGGTACACGAGGTGATCTGAATTACTTTGCGCAATTTAACGTTAATATTCCAGCCAGTTTGCTCTATTTTCCAACAAGAATGGACCCTGCGCTGACCGTGACAGAAAAAGCGCCTATTGATGAGAAACAACTGACCATTATTGTGGGTAATTCAGGAGATAGATCGAATCGTCATATTGAAGCTTTACAGGCAATAGCAGAGCAATATGGCACTCGTGCAAAAGTGATTGTTCCAATGGGATATCCTGACAACAATCACGTTTATATTGATGAAGTCGCCCAAGCCGCTAGCCAGTTACTTCCCTATAATCAGGTTGAAATATTACGTGATAAATTGGCATTTGATGATTATCTTGCGTTATTGAAAACATGCGATTTAGGCTATTTTATTTTTCATCGTCAGCAAGGTATTGGCACGCTTTGTCTGCTTATTCAATTTGCGATCCCTTTTGTTATTAGTCGTCAAAACCCATTTTGGCAGGACTTAACTGAGCAAAATGTGCCTGTTTTTTTCTCGGGTGACAAATTAGATGTGGCGCTGATTGAAGAGGCAAAACGTCAATTGCTGATGCTTGAACGCCAAAATATCGCTTTCTTTGCGCCTAATTTTACGGACGGTTGGAAAGAGTTAATAGAGATGAGTACAGGAGAGCCGCAATGACATTGGCGGAACTGGGTGGCTTAACACTTGTTTATTTTATCTCTTTAAGTTTTATTTTATTGCTGACTTATCAAGAGTTTCGTCGAGTTCGCTTTAATTTTAATGTTTTTTTCTCAATGCTTTATCTGCTGACCTTTTATTTTGGTTTTCCACTGACTTGTATGTTGGTATTCCAATTTGATGTCGCCGTTGTACCTGTTGATTCATTATTATACGCGCTATTAGCTTCTACCAGCTTCTACGCAATTTATTATGTTACCTATAAGGTGAGGTTGAGAAAATCGGTTGACGGCTCTTCTAGGTCGTTATTTACGATGAATAGAGTAGAAACCAATCTCACTTGGATTTTATTGGCATTAATTGCATTTGTTACTGTGGGAATTTTCTTTCTACAAAATGGCTTTTTACTCTTTAAGCTCAAAACGTATAGCCAAATTTTTTCAAGCCAAGTGTCAGGTGTCGCACTTAAACGCTTTTTCTATTTCTTTATTCCCGCAATGCTGGTGGTTTATTTCTTAAAACCAACTCAACAACGCTGGATTTTCTTCCTTTGTGCAACAGTGGGGTTCGGGATTTTAACTTACATTATCGTAGGTGGAACTCGCGCTAATATCATCATCGCGTTTGCACTGTTTTTGTTTATTGGTATTGTTCGTGGCTGGATAACCTTGTGGATGCTGGTTGCAGCAGGGGTTATGAGCATCGTTGGAATGTTCTGGTTGGCATTAAAACGCTATGGGCTTGATGTGAGTGGTGCCGAGGCATTCTATACTTTCTTATACCTTACTCGTGATACGTTCTCTCCTTGGGAAAACCTCGCTTTGTTACTTAATAATTATGACAAGATTGAGTTTCAAGGACTGGCACCGATAATTCGTGATTTTTATGTCTTTATTCCTTCTTGGGTATGGCCAGAACGCCCTGACGTTGTACTAAATTCGGCAAATTACTTTACATGGGAAGTGCTTAATTACCATGCGGGTCTTGCTATTTCACCGACCTTAATTGGTTCATTGGTTGTCATGGGAGGCATTGTCTTTATCCCATTAGGTGCAATTGTCGTAGGATTGATTATTAAGTGGTTTGATTGGCTATATCAGCAAGGGCTTAATGAAAGCAACCGTTATAAATCGGCTATTTTGCAAGCTTTTTGCTTTGGGGCTATTTTTAATATGATTGTTTTGGCGCGGGAAGGTGTTGATTCTTTCGTTTCTCGCGTTGTGTTTTTCTGTTTAATTTTTGGTTTATGTTTGGTCATCGCCAAACTGCTTTATTGGTTATTTGAAAGTGCGGGATTAGTGCGTAATTACGTCACTCGTCAAATACAAAGTGAACCTCGTTGTTTAGAGAAAAAGGAAAAGTAATGGGACCCAATTCAATTCCGAAGTATTCAATCCGTGGACATAATATCTGGGGATTTCGCGATATGGCTCATTTTCTGGATTATCTCTATGAAGGAGCACAAATAAAAAGTGGTTCTCTGATTGCCATTAATGCAGAAAAAATTCTCACCGCAGAAACAGATTCAGCCCTCAATGCGCTACTCAATGAAGCTGATTATCTTTATGCAGATGGTATCAGTGTCGTACGAGGTATTCGTCGCAAATATCCTGATGCAAATGTTTCTCGTATTGCCGGTGCCGATTTATGGGAAGCGTTAATGGAAAGAGCGGGTAAAGAGGGAACCCCTGTCTTTCTTGTCGGTGGTAAACCGGACATTCTTTCTCAAACTGAAGACAAACTTAAAGCACAGTGGAACGTAAATATTGTGGGGAGTCAGAACGGTTATTTCACGCCACAAGATAGAGAGGCGTTATTTGAGCGTATAAAGGCCTCTGGTGCGAAGATAGTGACTATTGCCATGGGATCACCTAAGCAAGAGTTATTTATTCGTGCATGTCGTGAAATTTATCCTGATGCTTTATACATGGGCGTTGGCGGAACTTATGACGTATTTACAGGCCATGTTAAAAGAGCACCGAAAGCATGGCAAAATCTTGGACTAGAGTGGTTATATCGTTTGTTATCACAACCAAGTCGAATTAAGCGCCAATTTAAGCTGTTAAAATTCGTTGGGTATTATTATTCCAATAAATTGTAATCGTCATAGCGCCTTTTTTGTTAGCTGGAACTGATTAAATGACTTATTCATGTTTTTATCTAGCATCTTGATTGTTTAATTATTATACTGATGGGGCGTTTAGCGTGTAAAAACGCTCCATTTATCGACGAAATGCACAAACTATCGTCAAACAAACTTTTTTTTTCAAAAAGCACTAGACAGACAGAGCGTAAATCCGTACTATCCTCTCCCGCAACGGCGTGAAGCGCCCGTAGCTCAGCTGGATAGAGCGCTGCCCTCCGGAGGCAGAGGTCTCAGGTTCGAATCCTGTCGGGCGCGCCATTAAAGCGTGCTAAGAGTTACGGTGAAGAACGTTGTTGTAAGAAGTAATAAGATAGCTGTTATGGTGGCTATAGCTCAGTTGGTAGAGCCCTGGATTGTGATTCCAGTTGTCGTGGGTTCGAGTCCCATTAGCCACCCCATCTTATCTTAGTTATTGTTTATGCGAGGGTGGCGGAATTGGTAGACGCGCTAGCTTCAGGTGTTAGTGTCCTAACGGACGTGGGGGTTCAAGTCCCCCCCTTCGCACCAATAAACAAGATAAGAACAGTGATACAGACGGCGAGTAGCGCAGCCTGGTAGCGCAACTGGTTTGGGACCAGTGGGTCGGAGGTTCGAATCCTCTCTCGCCGACCAATAAGAAAGAGCCTCGATAATATCGAGGCTTTTTCGTATCTACGATTTACCTTTTTAAAAACCACTATATCATTTCTACTTCTACTTCTACTTCTACTTCTACTTCTACTTCTACTTCTACTTCTACTTCTACTTCTACTTCTACAATTCGTTACGCTTACCCATACTTTTATTTCTTGTTATATGTTCCAGATAAGAAAACCAAAATGATGTTTTTAACGGAAATGCTATCCTTATTACTTAAGGGTTATTGATAATTTAATTTATTGCCGAATTTTAATCTTCATAAATAGATGAGTTACACTTATAAAATAATGGATGATAATTATATGAAATATAAGCCTTTTATTTTATTTGTCGGCAAATGCCAACACTCAGTGTTTTTAATGTCTCCAATTGGAGACATGCAACCTATTGATTTTGTATCATTAAATAATCAGTGCGTTTTTATTGTCGTGAAAAAGAGACGTATATCAGACCTTATATTTTCTTTTCTATTTAGCAATAGCATGGTGAAAACATAGTTCATCGCTTCTTTATCATTGAAAATGAGTAAAGCCGGAAAGAGAAACTAAAATTCAATACGTTACCTTATACATTTTAGAAATAGAGGCTATTTTAATAAAAAATGCAAAATTGGCACGTTAAATGCAATATGTATATTGTAGATGCTCATTCCACTCCTTATGACAGCATATGACTTCATAAACCTAGGAATGATGCAGAGCCGATTATTCGGTGCCTACGTCCACGTTAACGATGAACATCATTCATCATCAACAGGACGAAACGTTGAGTGAGGCACCATCCGTCTGTAGACCTGATTGTATATTTATGCGCCTGTATAGTTTTATACAGGCGTTTTTTTATATATCGATCACACATCCATTTTGTATTCACTGCATTATCACGCTATTATCCAGCGCAAGGGTAGATTGGAGATAGCATCAATATGATAAATAAACAAAAAGCATATCTTGCACAAGAAAAACTCTTTCTTATAGAGAAATTTGGCCCGTTATTGTTCTTTTTGATCCCTCTGATCATGCTCATTATTGGTGGCAAATCATGGGCTAAATATGTGGCTTTTCTTTGTCAGGGGATCGCACTGATTTATATCGCCGTATTTTATCAAGCGAGAAAATACTATCTGTCATTTAAGCAAGAAAATGAGAAAGGCATACCTACTCGCTTTTATCGTATTGCTTGGGTGTATGTGTTTTTGACTTTATGTGTAGAAGTGGGGCTGTTATTTCAGTACGGCTTTTAAATCAAATAAAAAAACCCTCAATATAAAGAGGGTTTTTAAATCAGTCGATCAAATAGATGATGATCGCGTTCATTATTGACTGAGCTTATTTACTTTTTTTAGGCTCTTCAAAAATGACAGAATCCTTTTTCAGTGTCATTAATAAAGCATCTTTACGTACTTTTGCCGACTCTTCAGATTTCTTCTGTTTATCTAATGCATCAGCAAGCCACGCAAAGTCATGAACATCAGGACGTTGTTTTAACGCATTACGAAAAGCCTCTTCAGCTTGAGCCCATTGTCCTTGTTGCATTGCTATCTGACCTAATGTGCTATTGAGTAATGGCGTTGGCCCATGTTGTTTAATTAATGTATTAAGCACTTTCATAATAACATTGGCATCTGTATTTTTTAAACGAGGCAATAGTAAGATCAAGCGCTCGTCATACTGGCGTTTAATACCGTCTAATATGATCGTTTGAGCGGTATCTGGATCGTTACACTCAATAAGGTGTTCAGCCAAAACGACACGCAATGCATTATCGTGATGTACTTTACGAGGCTGTGCTTTCCACCAATTTTTCAGCCCGTCACAGCCATTTTCGGACATTTTCTGTCCCATAATCCCGATATAGGCTTTTTGGCGTAATTGCTCTCGTTCATCATCCGTGTGTAATGCAATCTTTTGCATGGAAGGAATGATATCAAGCAATGCTTGCCAAGCGGCTGTTCGTGTATAAGCGACTTCGGCAAGTCGTAACACTTCTGGATGGCGAGGGGCTTGATTTAATAATTCATCAACTCCAGTTCGCGCTGCATGATTTTCATTTTGCGCTAATAAAATACGTACTCGTGTGATATCAACGGGAAGCTGATTAGTATCAGCAAGCTCGGCTGCACGTTCAAGGTGTTGCTGAACTCGGAACTCATCACCTCGCTGTTGTGCGGCTTCAGCGGCTAACAGGTAGTTTACAACGGGTTGTTCTGCATAATCGGCATTACGGCTCATCAGTTTTTCAACTTCTTTAAAATCACCTTCCGCTAATTTCATTAATGCCATGCTAGTTTGTTTGCGCGCACGATTACGTTTACGGAAAGAAAACCAACTATATGCTTTTGAGCCTGTGCCGATAAAGCGGCGATAACTCCAACCAATCAGTAGTAATGCTAATTGTAGTAAAACAAACATAATGACAAGGCTGGTCACACTGGTTTCAATATCCCAATCATCAGTTTGTATAAGCACATAACCTTGATGACCTGCCAATAGTGGACCAAAAATGATGCCCGCAATAAGCACCACAAAAAGGAGCAGTATTTTTAACATAAGCTTATTCTCCTTGGTGTGTTACGGGTGCGTCAGCAGTTGTACTATCAGCTGCGGCATCTTGTACGCTTTCTGATGTATTATGTTCAGCCTCTACCGCTTGCGCATCTTGGGCTTCAGCCACTGGTGGCTCGACATACTCATTTTGCGCCAATAAATTGCGGATTTGCTTTTCTACACGTTTTTCTAGCAGTGTCGGGCTCTTCAATTCTGATGGCATTGCTAGCGTAATAGGCTGTTTCTCTAATTCAGATACCGTATCTAAAAATGCGGTTGTGCTTGGATCTGTGGTATCAAAATAAGCACGTACCCAAGTGGATACCGCTTCCAGTGATTGCTGATAAGTTTCAGTTTGATGACGAGGCACTGCTTGAGAAGCAATTAATAAACGTGAACGGATATTTTCACGTAAGTAGACATCTTGATTCGGTGCTAATAAAGGCACTGCCGCGGTATCACGGCGACGAATGGTAATAAAATCATCCATAAAGCTTTTCCAGCTTTTACTGAGATTCTGTTTCCAATCAGATAGTGAACCTGAAATGGTTTCGTCGTTTTTATCCATTGGAGAGCCATTGCGCTCAAAACCAGCTAAACGGAGATTATCGATCTGATTCGCTAACTGGTTTAGTTGTAAGATAATGCCATCATTATCAATTTTGGTGAGAGCAGCTAAGCTACTGATATCTTCATTAATAGCACGACGGATCTCAAGTAAACTTGGATCGTTCATTTCTGCTAAGCTACTATCCGCACCTTTTAATAAACTTACAGCGGTCACAACATCTTGATCATTCCATAACTTACGACCAGCCATTTTCACCATAAAATCGGCTTGTGCTAATAGCCAACTTTTGACATCTGCACTAGAAATAGCGGCAAAGCGTGTTTGTAGATCTTGAATTTGGCGCTCTGTTGTTTGACGTTCGTTTTGTAATTTATCAATAGTTTGTTTTTGTGAGTTAAACATACTATCAATATTGTCAAAACGTTGTTGATAAGTATTTTGGAGTTGCTGTAATTGAGCAAGCTCAGATTTGAGTGATTGATTTTCTACACTCAGCTTTGATGCTTGTTGATTGGTGTAATAGTAAAGGCTACCACCGATTGCCAAAATAACAAGGATAGCAACAGCACTTCCAATTAGGCCTGAGCGCTTGTTATTAACAGGTTTGACTTCCTGATAGCGGACACTCTCATCAGCTTTAGCTGTATCTTTTGGCAAGTCATTATCATTCGTATTTTTCTGTTCCGTCATATCGGCGTCTCATTTAGGTTCTATATCAATGCATGAAATAAAGCATCATTATTGGCACTTTCAGCAACGGTGACGGTTTCCCACCCTAATGTTTTTGCTATTGTTGCTAATCGTTCACTGACCACAAGTAAATGGCAGTTTAACAGCCATGCTTTTTTAGATTCAGCGACCAGATCAAAGAGTTGTTGTAACATTTCACCGCTAGTGACAACAAGTGTATCAACCTGTGCTTTTTCCCATTGAAGAGCAAAGTCTTCAGGGGAATAATGAATAAATAGGCGTTGGTAACATTCGCATTCATCAACGATTGCGCCTCGTTGACTCAATGTTGTTGCGAGTAAGTCACGACCACCGTTACCTCTCAGCAGTAAGATTTGCTTGTTTTTCACCTGATTAAGCGCAGGGAGATCAAGAAGATCTTCACTGGTTTCTCCTTGCTCAGGGTAGCAAATAGGAAGACTGCTTAAATGTTGGAAATCTTTCGCTGTGCTTTGACCTATTCCATAATAGAATAGCGTATCTGGCCATGATTGTTGTAATTGATTTAGTTGCCAGTTTGCGTATGACACCGCATTTTTGGAAAGTAAAAATACACAATCACCCGCCCTTAATCCTTTTAGTTTAGCATCTAATAAAGAGAGTTCACGACCTGCTGTGATCTCGATTAAAGGTGCTTGAAAGGCTGTTTTCCCCGCATCTATTAAACGCTGGGCTAATGCCTTTCCTGCTGGGTTTGGACGAGTAATTAAAATACTCATGCAGGTGTGTTACCTTGATACACTGCCGTTAAAATAGCTCGTGCGCCTTTATCTAAAAGCTCTTCAGCCAATGAAATACCTGCAGCTTCAGCATCTTCGGGAGTCACTAAACGTTCGCCACGTAAAATAGTTTCACCGTCAGGAGAGCCGACTAAAGCACGTAACCAAATTTTGTCATCTTGCCAAATGGCATAGCTTCCAATAGGAACTTGGCAACCGCCTTCAAGACGAGTATTCATTGCACGCTCTGCTTTAACGCAAATTGCGGTGCGTGAGTGATTGAGAGCATCTAATAGTTGGCGAGTGTCATTGTCATCTAAACGACACTCAATTCCTACCGCACCTTGCCCAACCGCAGGTAAAGATTGCTCTGCAGATAATGGTGTGCGAATACGTTCGTTAAGACCTAGGCGCTTTAAGCCAGCAACGGCAAGAATAATGGCATCGTAATCACCGTTATCTAACTTCCCTAAGCGAGTGCCTACATTACCCCGTAAATCACGAATAATGAGGTCTGGACGCTGTGCTTTTAATTGGCATTGGCGACGTAAACTGGATGTCCCGACAATGCTACCCGCAGGAAGTTCTTCTAAGGAATCATAATGATTAGAGACAAACGCATCACGAGGATCTTCGCGTTCACAAATAGTCACTAACCCTAAGCCTTCAGGGAAATCAATAGGAACATCTTTCATCGAGTGAACGGCAATATCTGCGCGAGATCCAAGCAACGCCAGTTCTAACTCTTTTACGAATAGCCCTTTGCCCCCAACCTTCGCTAAAGGTGTATCTAAAATGATGTCACCTTTAGTGACCATCGGTACTAATTCGACGACTAAACCTGGATGAGTAAGTTGTAGTTGTTCTTTCACGTAAAGTGCCTGCCACATAGCAAGAGGGCTTTGGCGGGTAGCAATACGGATGGTACTTTTTGACATAATAGTATTATCTCTTCCGAGCGATTAGCGATATTTTTGTTTAGAAATAAGGCATTGTTTTAACACTTTAAGGCTCAATTTTCCAGTTAAGGCGCTTTGTGTCGTAATAACAATGAAAGAAATGAGGGCATCATCGAAAAAGAAAAAAAGAAAGGGAAAATAAAAAATAAGTAAATAATTCATGGATACTCTTGGGTTTCGTTATTTTTAGAAATTTATTCTTTTTATATCTATATAAAAAGTGTGGTTATTTACAAAGTTAAAACATTAGATTAAGTTTGTTAACATTTGGCGAGTGGGACGTGATATAACTATTGTGTTTAATCTGAACGTATTGATAAAACAACTATTATTTTAAATTTGCTTATCTTTATTATTAATTTTCAATATATAAAAACACGATAAATTTTAACAAAATTATTATTAAATAAAAGAAAGAGAAATAATAAAAATAGAAAAAAGAATTTAAGCTTAAATTAAATAATTAATTAATGAAAATTAAATGTTATTTAAAATATTATTATCGCAATATTAAAAATAGAACTCTTATTTTAAGTGTAAAAATGAAAAATAATTAAAAACTATAAATACTTCATGATTATCAATCAGTTGTTTTTATTTTCGCTTTTTTATCTATTTTTCATGTTTTGTCAAAATTTATTTTCAGGTTCATCATTAAGTAAACAGGGGTTTTTGTGGGGTAAAGGGAGGATTGAGAGATTTTTTTTATCATTTTTTATATAAATAAAATAACTTATCTTTATGATTATAAAGATATTTATGTGGTGGCTTTACACGATTAAGCGCTTAAATATCATTTTTAGATCTTGGTGCTATATTTTTAGTTCCTCTTTACGCCTTGCGCTCAAGGTGTTAAATTGATCACGTTTCCGAGATTTTGTTAGTAAAGTTTTATCTATTATTACCTAACTTAACCTTGGTCACTTATAAACTCAGATTCTACTATCTTCTTAGTATTGTTCAGGCGAAACTCTTGTATCTTTATATTGAAACACTGAAGCAACGGCTGGATGCGATTAATCAACTCAGACTGGAACGAGCATTTGCATCGATGTGTGATGTTTTTAAACAGGTCTATGGTTTAATTCCTGTTTTATTACATTATCACCATCCTGAGTTGCCCGGCTACATACAAGGAAATGTCCCTCACGGCACATGTTTCTTTGAACCTGATGACATGCAACGTCAATGGGCGAATAAGCTGGTTAACGCATTATGTGATGATCCGATGGACGGATACGCCAATGGAGAGCTACCAATTACGGGTATCTATTCAATGGGGAGTACTTCTTCTATTGGTCAAAGTCACTGCTCCGATATTGATATTTGGGTCTGCCATCAATCATGGCTGGATCAAGATGAACGTGCACTTTTACAACGCAAATGCCAATTGATTGAACAATGGGCTGGCGAACTAGGTATTGATGTTACATTTTTCTTAATTGATGAAAATAGATTTCGTCACCATGCAAGTGGCAGCCTAGGTGGAGAAGATTGTGGCTCTACCCAACATATTCTTTTACTTGATGAGTTTTATCGTACAGCGGTACGCCTAGCAGGTAAGCGCTTGCTATGGGCAATGGTGCCGATTGAAGAAGAACATCATTATGATGAATATGTTAACTCCCTTTATGCTCAAGGTGTGTTAACGCCAAATGAGTGGCTAGATCTAGGGGGACTCGGTGAACTTTCTGCTGAAGAGTATTTTGGCGCAAGTTTATGGCAACTCTATAAAAGTGTTGATTCACCTTATAAAGCAGTACTAAAAAGTATTTTATTAGAAGCTTATTCAGCGGACTACCCTAATGGGAAATTGCTGGCATTAGAAATGAAACAACATCTACACCGTGGCGAAATCGTTAATTATGGTTTAGATGCTTATTGTATGATGCTTGAGCGTGTCACTCGCTATTTAGTTTCTATCAATGATTTAACGCGCCTTGATCTTATCCGCCGCTGTTTCTACCTGAAAGTGTGTGAAAAATTATCTAACGAAAAAACACAAAACGAACCAGAAGGTTGGAGACGACAAGTCTTATCGCAATTGGTCACTCAATGGCAATGGGATAATGAGCGTTTAACCGTACTCGATACGCGTGATAGTTGGAAAATCGAGCGTGTGCGTGATGCACACAATGAACTCTTAGATACGATGATGCAAAGCTATCGTAATCTAATCCGTTTTGCGCGTCGTAATAATTTAAGTGTCAGTGCTAGCCCGCAAGATATCGGTGTCCTAACACGTAAACTTTACGCTGCGTTTGAAGCATTACCGGGCAAAGTCACACTGGTTAATCCACAAATCTCCCCCGATTTATCAGAGCCACATTTAACCTTTATTTATGTACCACAAGGTCGAGCCAATCGTAGTGGATGGTATTTATATAATCGCGCCCCCAATTTTGAAAATATCGTTGGGCACCAACCATTAGAATATAACCGCTATTTAAATAAATTAGTGGCATGGTCTTACTTTAATGGGCTGTTAACGAAAGAGTCTCGCGTTTATATTCATCAAGGAGAATCCTCTTGTGATGAAATTAAACTGCATGAATTAGTGAGGGATATGTCGAGCCATTTCCCTATTCGCCTACCTGCACCAACACCGAAAGCACTGTATAGCCCTTGTGAAATTAGACATCTCGCGATTATTGTCAATTTAGAAACTGACCCAACAGAGAGTTTTTCTGATCAAGTGGTTCATTTTGATTTTAGAAAACTTGATGTTTTTAGTTTCGGTGAAAAAGAGCAGTGCCTTATTGGTAGTATTGATTTGTTATACCGTAACTCTTGGAATGAGGTGAGAACCCTTCATTTCAGCGGTACGCAATCTATGTTGGAGTCGTTAAAAACGATTTTAGGTAAAATGCACCAAGATGCCGCTCCACCTGCCTCCGTTGAAGTATTTTGTTATAGCCAACATTTGCGTGGTTTGATCCGTACTCGTGTCCAGCAGTTAGTCTCAGAATGTATTGAATTGCGATTATCAACGAATCGTTTAGAGCCAGGGCGTTTTAAGGCTTTACGCATTGCTGGACAAACGTGGGGATTGTTCTTTGAACGCCTCAATGTATCGGTCCAAAAATTAGAAAATGCTATCGAGTTTTATGGTGCGATTTCATATAACAAGCTTCATGGGTTGCCAGTTAAATTAGATAAAGATGCTCGCTACTTACCTGCAGTGATTGATGGCTTTGCTTGTGAAGGGATTATTCAATTCTTCTTTGAAACCACAGAGGATAATAATGTCTTTAATATCTATATATTAGATGAAGCAAATCGTGTTGAAATTTATTCTCATTGCGAAGGCAGTAAAGAAGAGTTAGTGAAAGATGTTAGCCGTTTTTACTCTTCATCCCATGATCGATTCACATACGGCTCAAGCTTTATTAATTTTAATCTGCCACAGTTTTATCAAATAGTGAAAGTGGACGGATCAACACAAGTGTTACCGTTTGCAGGCGGCTCCTTTGGTAAATTATCTGATCTGGGGAGTAAAGAAACTCAATCAGAGATGAATGTTGTTGCCCACGGGTTTACAGATTATAAAGCGGTGCAACACTCTTAATTGCATACAAGCCAATAAAAACACAAATGGGAGCTTTGATAGCTCCCATTTTTGTCGTTAACTGCGCTTTTTAGAAAGAAAACGCTTCCCCACTTTGTTCTGTTATCGCTTGTGCTAACATGGTTAAAAATTCACCGCCGCTTCTATCACAAATCCATTGTTCATTTTTCCAATCAAAGTGATAGCCACCGGAACGTGTCGCTAACCAAACTTGATGAAATGCTTCCTGACGATTAATGATAATTTTGCTATTATTTTCAAAGGTTAATGTCATTACACCGCCATTGATTTCACAATCAATATCTGCGTCACCTTCATAATTATCAATAGTTTGTTCTATTTCTGACAAGAGTTCGTCAGCTAATTGGTGAAATTCACTGTCGTTCATCTTCATTTCCTATTTGCTTTTCGAGATCTAACTGCGATTATAGAGGATATTAACTAAATAAATGACAGGCAGATTTCGAATGAAAACGTATTTACGTTGCACTCTTGCTATAATAACACTGATTTCTCTTTCTGGTTGCGGCTTGAAAGGTCCTCTTTATTTCCCTCCTGAAGATACTCAGGCAAAAATGACACAGTCATCCCAGCCAACCCAGCAAGTTGAGAGCGCCTCAACTCAGACCAATTAGTCAATCTTAGAAACGGTAATTTCGTTTCAGGCAGGGGCAAGATGCAATTTTCAAAAATGCATGGTCTTGGCAACGACTTTATGGTGGTCGATGCTGTGACTCAAAATGTTTATTTTTCACCAGAATTAATATGTCGATTAGCAAATCGCCATACTGGTGTTGGGTTTGATCAATTATTGGTGGTTGAAGCACCTTATGATCCTGAACTCGATTTCCATTACCGGATTTTTAATGCAGATGGAAGTGAGGTTGCGCAGTGTGGTAATGGTGCCCGTTGCTTTGCTCGATTTGTGAGATTAAAAGGTCTTACAAATAAAAGAGAGATAAAAGTCAGTACGCAGTCTGGCAGAATGACCTTGCATGTTATGGATAATGACGATGTGTGCGTCAATATGGGCGAGCCTGAGTTTGAACCTCAAAAAGTCCCTTTCCGTGCACAAAAGGCAGAAAAGACCTATATTATCAGGGCAATGGAACGCACTGTATTATGTGGTGTGGTTTCAATGGGAAATCCTCATTGCGTTATTCAGGTTGATGACATTAAAACCGCAGAAGTTGAGTTGTTAGGGCCTGTGTTAGAGCAACATGAACGTTTTCCTGAACGTGCTAATATTGGTTTTATGCAAATTGTAGACAGAAGTCAGCTTCATTTGCGGGTATTTGAACGTGGTGCAGGTGAAACAAATGCTTGTGGTAGCGGGGCTTGTGCAGCTGTCGCCGTTGGTATTTCACAAGGCTTATTAGATAAACGTGTGAAAGTCACCTTACCAGGTGGATCATTGCTAATTGAATGGAAAGGAGAGGGTCACTCTCTTTATATGACTGGGCCTGCGACACATATCTATGATGGGATCATTCAGTTATAACATTATTTTTTGAGAGGCTATCTGTATGACGGATAAAAATGAGCAGTTCTGTTGCCCTGAAACAAACGAACTTAATGACCAACAAGTGATCCGTTACCTCAGGGAACATCCTGGTTTTTTTATCCGTAATGCAAGCTATATTGAGCAAATGCAAGTTCCTCATCCCGTCAGAGGAACGGTTTCTTTAGTTGAATGGATAATGTCGCGTCAACGTAACCGTATCCACTATCTTGAAGAAGATATGCGTTTGTTGATAGAACAAGCCTCTGAAAATGAAGCCTTGTTTAGCCAACTCTTATTATTAATTTCTGAACTCTCTAGCAGTGCTTCTCTCCACGAAATGTTAGAACGTTTAAACCTTTGGGCAAAGGAATTAGGACTTTATTCAGTTCAATTACGTCTATTTACCGATCGCTGGCAATTACAGCCACCTTTAGATGCACAAGATCTCCCATTATCCCGCCAAGCATTTGAACATTTTCGCATTCAACGTATGGGTGATGATAATCACTATCTAGGTACATTAAATGGGCAAGAGATAATGCTCTTGATGCCTAATGTACGACGTTCTGGTTCCGTTGCACTTTCATTATTAGGGCATTATGGCGATTTGGGTGTGATTATTTTTAATAGCCGAGATAGCCAACATTTTCAGGAAGGAATGGGCACAGTCATGTTAGATAAGCTCGCCCATATTTTACCCGAGTTGTTACTTCGTTGGATTGCAAGGCAATGAATCAACCAATAGATATTCCAGAAACACTCTCCACCGCTATCGAGCAATTCTTGCGTTATATCCAAGTTGAACGCCGATTAAGCCCTGTCACCGTAGAAAATTATCATCGCCAACTGACTGCATTAGCGCAAATGATGGTAGCGATGAAAATCACACAATGGATATCACTTGAAAGTCAACATGTACGCATGCTATTAGCGAAAAGTCATCGTAGCGGTTTACAATCGGCTAGCCTTGCTTTGCGCTTTTCGGCGTTACGTAGCTTTCTTGATTGGCAAGTGATGCAAGGGATGTTAGAGGTTAATCCCGCTAAAGGTATTCGTACACCTAAATCTGGTCGCCACCTTCCTAAAAATATGGATGTCGATGAAGTTAGCCAATTGATGAATATCGACTTAAAAGATCCGCTCTCTGTGAGAGATAGAACCATGCTAGAAGTGATGTATGGTGCAGGATTACGTCTATCAGAATTGACTAACTTAAACATTAGCGATATCGACATGAATGAAGGTGAAGTTCGTGTGTTAGGGAAGGGAAGTAAAGAACGAAAAGTACCATTGGGAAGAAAAGCGCTAGAGTGGTTACAAAATTGGTTTCCGATGCGAGAACTCTATGCACCTGAGGATAAAGCTGTCTTTATCTCCACCCAAAGCGGTAAGCGTTTATCCGTGCGTAGTGTACAAAAACGGTTTGAACTTTGGGGTATTAAACAAGGACTAAGTAGCCATGTGAATCCTCATAAATTACGCCACTCGTTTGCCACTCATTTGTTGGAATCCAGTGGTGATTTACGTGCTGTACAAGAATTGTTAGGGCACGCTAATTTATCGACCACACAAGTTTATACCCACTTAGATTTTCAGCATTTAGCGAAAGTCTATGATGCAGCTCATCCGAGAGCTAAGAGAGAAAAATCATAATGCGCTTTTACAGAACTCTGACGCCAATTGCAGCGATGACTTTTGATTTAGATGACACGCTGTATGACAATGTACCAGTGATGGACAGAACTGAAAAAGAGACGCTGGATTTTATTCGTCAATATGATCTGCGTTTTAATCATTTCACAGAAAAAGATGTGAATGCCTATAAAAAGCCACTTATAGAAAATAATCCTGATATTTTTCATGATATTACGCAATGGCGTTGGCTTGCTGCTAGAAATATGCTGTTAGATTACAGTTACAGTGAAGCCAAAGCACAACAAGGTGCCGATGAGATTATGGCGCACTTTGCTTATTGGCGTAGCCGTATTAATGTGCCTAAAAATACCCATCACGTTCTCACCGAACTGGCACAGAAAATCCCATTAATTGCGATTACAAATGGTAATGCAAACCCATTAAGTTGTGGCTTAGGGCAGTATTTTTCACATATTTTAAAAGCGGGTCCTGATGGTCGCTCTAAGCCTTATCCTGATATGTTTGATAAAGCCGCCTCACTGTTAAATCTTCCACATGAGAAAATTCTACATGTGGGTGATCATCTTGTAACCGATGTCGAGGGGGCTGTTAATAGTGGATTACAAGCGTGCTGGATTAACCTAGATAACCGTAGTTTGTTTGAAGAAGGTGAAACCAGAGTCATGCCACATATTGAAATTACAGATTTAAGCAAACTGATAGAATTAGTTTAATGTGATATTCGGTAAGAATGGTACAGATAAACGCGGTTAAAAAAGGCTTTATTTTGCATAGCGCGTAAATTCCTGTTAGTTTGTTGCTTACTCACTATTTCTGTATATATCCACAGTATTTTCTTCACTAAATGATTGGTAATTATGGACGTCTCATATCTGCTAGAAGGCCTTAACGATAAACAGCGCGAAGCTGTAGCCGCACCTCGTATTAATATGCTGGTGTTAGCTGGCGCAGGCAGTGGTAAAACTCGGGTACTGGTACATCGTATCGCTTGGTTATTATCTGTTGAACAAGCTTCTCCTTTTTCGATTATGGCTGTGACGTTTACCAATAAAGCCGCTGCAGAGATGCGCCATCGTATTGAGGACTTAATTGGTACAAGCCAAGGTGGTATGTGGATTGGTACTTTCCATAGCCTTGCTCATCGTTTATTACGCGCACACTATCTTGATGCAAATTTGCCACAAGACTTCCAAATTATTGATAGTGATGATCAATATCGCCTTATTCGCCGCATTGTTAAGTCAATGGATCTTGATGATAAACAATGGCCTGCACGTCAAGGCATGTGGTATATCAACGGTAAAAAAGATGAGGGTTTACGACCTCAACATATTCAAACATATGGTAATCCTGTTGAAACAACATGGTTGAAAGTGTATCAAGCATATCAAGAAGCATGTGATCGTGCGGGGCTGGTGGACTTTGCTGAGCTTTTATTACGTGCCCATGAACTTTGGCTGAATAAACCTCAAATTTTAGAACATTACCAAAATCGCTTTACCAATATCTTGGTTGATGAGTTCCAAGATACTAACCGTATTCAATACGCATGGATAAGAATGTTAGCGGGGCAAACGGGTAAAGTGATGATTGTCGGTGATGATGATCAATCTATTTATGGCTGGCGTGGTGCGCAAGTCGAGAATATTCAAAATTTCTTAAATGAATTTCCTGGCGCAGAGACGATCCGATTAGAGCAAAATTATCGTTCTACCAGTAATATTCTAAAAGCTGCGAATGCACTCATTGCCAATAACAGTGACAGATTAGGTAAAAACCTGTGGACTGAAGGGGCGGAAGGTGAGCCTATTTCGCTGTATTGTGCTTTTAATGATTTGGATGAAGCGCGTTATGTTGTAGGTCGAATTAAGCGCTGGCAAGAAGAAGGTGGTGCGCTAACAGACTGCGCCATTCTTTATCGTAGCAATGCCCAATCTCGTATAATGGAAGAGGCGTTATTACAAGCGGCGATGCCATATCGTATCTATGGTGGTCAGCGTTTCTTCGAGCGCCAAGAGATCAAAGATGCACTCTCTTATATGCGATTAACGGCTAATCGCCATGATGATGCTTCTTTTGAACGTGTTGTGAATACACCAACACGCGGCATTGGTGATAGAACACTAGATATTGTTCGCCAAGTCGCAAGAGATAACCAAATTACTTTATGGGAAAGTGCATTACAGGTTATTGAACATAAAATGTTAGCAGGGCGTGCAACCGCTGCGATTCAACGATTCTTAGAGCTGATAGAAACACTCGCTTCTGAAACAGCAGATATGCCATTACATGTGCAAACAGACCGAATTATCCGTGATTCAGGTTTAAAAGCGATGTATGAGCAAGAAAAAGGTGAAAAAGCACAAGCCCGTATTGAAAACTTAGAAGAACTGGTCACTGCGACTCGCCAATTTAGTTATCAAGATGAAGATGAAGATCTAATGCCTCTGCAAGCGTTTCTTTCGCATGCTGCATTAGAATCCGGCGAAAGCCAAGCGGATGCATATCAAGATGCAGTGCAGTTAATGACACTTCACTCGGCTAAAGGGCTCGAATTTTCACAAGTCTTTATTGTGGGTGTAGAAGAAGGCATGTTCCCAAGTCAAATGTCACTAGATGAGGGCGGGCGTTTAGAAGAAGAACGTCGCTTGGCGTATGTTGGTGTTACTCGAGCAATGAAAAAGTTAACACTCACTTACGCTGAAAACCGCCGTTTATATGGAAAAGAAGTCAGCCATCGTCCTTCTCGTTTTATTGGTGAATTACCTAAAGAATGTGTCGAAGAGGTACGTTTACGCGCCACGGTTTCCCGTCCTGTTAATCATAGCCGTTTAGGCACGCCGATTATCAACAATGATACGGGGTATTCGCTTGGGCAACGTGTGAAGCATCCCAAATTTGGTGATGGCACCATTATCAATATTGAAGGTAGCGGTGAACATTGTCGATTACAAATCGCCTTTAATGGTGAAGGGATTAAATGGCTGGTGGCAGCATTTGCTCGACTGGAATAAACCTCAATTAGAGTGAATTAGCATTACCCAATATAAAAAAACACCCTTACTTATTTGATAGATAAGCTAGGGTGTTTTTTTTAAGGGAAGTTCAAATAGGTTACTTAATAATCTCGTTATCTATTCTTACTTAACGGGATTAATTGATGAAATCCTCTAGCGTATTTTTTTATACCTACTCTTTTGTCGCACCTTGTACGCGTACCTCTTCTGCCTCTTTTCCTAGTAATAAATTATTGATCGAAAATACTGATGAAGTCCTTTGTGATACCTATCATCCCAGTGAACCCATCAATGAACTTGAAGAAGATCTCTATTGTAAATTGTTAAGGCATCAGCGTGATTTTGTTCCTAGAATCAATCTCTACCCTTGGATTGTGATTAACCGTATTCAGGTGATTAATAACTCAATATCAGCACTATTTAGGCGCTCGTGTCGGTATGTGGAAGAGATAGCCAAGAATGCACATCTGTTAAAGAAAAATCAGAAGAAAAAATGCTCTTCCGCTTTTACTCAAATTGGTAATTTAGCGGAAGAGTGAGTTTTAGAGGGTTAGTTACGTCTTAAACGGCGTTGTGTATAAAGAGCATCCAGCGTAAAGAGGATCAGCGCAACCCAAATAAAGCCGAAGGTGATCAGCCGTTCAGCATCAATTTTTTCGCCATATACCATTGTGGCAAGAATAAACATCAAGGTTGGGCCAATATATTGGAAAAAGCCCAAGGTTGATAAACGCAGATGATGCGCAGCTTCTGTAAAAAGCAGTAGTGGTACAGTTGTAATAATACCAGCTGCAATTAACAAGGTATTTAATGACCAACTATTTTCAAGCATATTGCTAGTCGGTGAATGTGTGAAAAAGGAGAGATAAACTAATGCAACAGGGAATAGCCATAATGTTTCTACCAACATACCTGTTTGTGCATCGACACCCAATTTTTTACGCAGTAAGCCATAAAGACCAAAAGTGACGGCGAGGCTTAATCCAATCACGGGGACTGAACCAAAGTGCCAGAGTTGAATAAAGACACCTGTAAATGCTAAACCTACTGCTACCCATTGCATACGGCGGAAGCGTTCGCTTAAGAAAAGCATGCCAAAGAGTACGTTAACCAGTGGATTAATAAAGTAACCAAGGCTGGCTTCTAGCATGTAGCCGTGATTAACTGCCCATATATAGGTAAGCCAGTTAGTTGCGATAATGACGGCAGTCAGTGCTAAAAGAAGCATTTTTTTAGGTTGACGTATTAATTGACGCAAATAGGGCCAATGACGACTGATAGTCATTAAAATCAACATAAAAAAGAACGACCATAAAATACGGTGCGTTAAGATCTCTTCTGCAGGCACTTCTTGAATGCTTTTAAAATAGACAGGGGCAATACCCCAGATCAAATAGGCGCCTAAGGCACATAAAACGCCTTTCATCGTGTTTTTCTGGCTCATGCTATCTCTGGAATTGATGGAAAGGAAAAGTGTGACGGGGTTATCATACCCAATGACATTATCTAATGTGTCATTAGGCATGTATTTTTACAAGTAATTAATACTAATCTAAGCATTATCGCGCACAATGAATTCTAACAAAGGCTTAACCTACGATATAGGTTGCAGTCCCACTCGCAATATGAACTTGTTTTTCATTATGTAATTCAACACGAGCAACAGACACTTTATTGCCACTGCGTAAAATATGGCTACTTGCAGTAAAATATTCTCCTCGTCCCGGTCTTAAATAATCAACGCGTAAGTCGATAGTGCCCATGTTAGCGAGTTTCTGTTCTAACTGCTCTTGGGATATTGGTGCTAAACGTGTTAATGCATTACCAACACAAACTAATCCCGCACTGACATCAAGCACCGAAGCAATAAGTCCACCGTGTAAAATGCGTTGAGCGATATTACCGACCAATTTATCTTGGTAGCGGAATTGAATTTCCGCGTAGTCTTGCTCAAAGCGAACGAGTTCTAAGCCGATTAATTGATTAAAGGGCATCTTATAAACAAAAACATGACCAATGAGCGTTTGAGCCTCTTCTAATGTTAATTGTTTTTCCATTTTTAGAACCTCTGATATCACGTCGTTAAGTTAATATTATGTTAATAATACATGACAAAATCGTAATTGCACATTCGTGCTATAAATATAACGATATAAAAATATACGAGATTTAATGGCAATTACGTGTAAAATATGAGCGCTAACGTGTAATAAAGCACATATATAAGAATTAATTCTAAAGTAAGTACTAACTTCTATATTATTCAATAATGAAACAGGATAATTAACTATGCGTTACATCCGTTCTTTACTTGCGGTGGTTTTATTCTATCCAGCATGGGGATTTACATCCGAAATACAGGCATCATCATCTCCTGCACCGCTTGTTCAGGGCAGTATCATCTCTGGTTTATTACAAGAGTACGATTCACCTTTTGTTCTTTATCCTTATGAATCCAATTATATTATTTACACTGACACCTCTGATATGAATAAAGAGGCGATTCAAAGTTATGATTGGGGTAATAAGGCTAAAAAAGATGAGGTGAAATTTCAGCTCAGTTTAGCCTTCCCTTTATGGCGTGGCATTGCGGGTGAAAACTCTGTTTTAGCGGCATCTTATACTCAGCGCTCTTGGTGGCAATTAAGCAATAAGAAAGAATCAGCCCCTTTTCGTGAGACAAACTATGAACCGCAACTTTTTCTAGGGTGGGCAACAGACTATAAATTTGCAGGTTGGACACTTCGTGAAATAGAAACGGGTTTTAACCACGAATCAAATGGTCGTTCTGATCCCACCTCTCGTAGCTGGAATCGTGCTTATGCACGTTTTATGGTGCAAAAAGGCAATTTACAGCTTGATTTAAAACCGTGGTATCGCTTTAGTGAAAGTGCTCAACGTGATGATAATCCAGAGATTAATCGCTATATGGGTTATTACCGCTTAAAAGCAGGCTATCGGTTAGGTGAAAGTGTGATCACTGCGACTGGGCGTTATAACTGGAACAGTGGCTATGGAGCGGCTGAATTAGGCTGGAGCTACCCAATTACTAAGCATGTACGCTTTTATACCCAAGTATTTAGTGGCTATGGTGAATCAATGATTGATTATAACTTTCGTCAGACACGGGTCGGTGTTGGTGTGATGCTTAATGATATGCTGTAATTTTCCCCGTTCTGGGTTAGCATAGTGCTATAAATGATGATGGCACCTTCATATTGGTGCCTTTTCTTTTACTCCTCATCATAGTTTTTATCAGCAGCTTTTCAGAGGAACGGTGTGTCCACAGCAGAAGTTCTTAATTCAATGCCATCAGCACAGGTTATTTTGCGAGAAACCTTTGGTTATCAGCAATTTCGCCCTGGTCAGCAAGAAATCATCCATACCATTACCACGGGAAGAGATTGCCTCGTTGTGATGCCGACAGGGGGTGGTAAATCCCTTTGTTATCAAATTCCCGCATTATTGCTCGATGGGCTGACTGTGGTTGTTTCGCCACTCATCTCACTGATGAAAGATCAGGTTGATCAACTTTGCCTTCATGGTATTGAAGCTGCTTATTTAAACTCAACCCAAACGCGTGAAGCGCAGTTTGATGTTCAAATACGTTGTCAAAAGGGCGAAATAAAACTGCTGTATATTGCCCCTGAACGTTTAATGATGGAAAGTTTTCTTCATCAATTAGTGCAGTGGAAACCGGCATTACTTGCTGTTGATGAAGCGCATTGTATTTCACAATGGGGACATGATTTTCGTCCTGAATATCGTGGTATCGGATTATTAAGACAATATCTTCCTGATGTGCCGATTATTGCACTGACGGCAACGGCGGATAATACAACACGTTACGATATTATTAATCAGCTAGTGTTGCGTGATCCTCTGATTCATATCAGCAGTTTCGATAGACCGAATATCCGCTACACTTTAGTAGAGAAATACAAACCGCTTGATCAGCTATGGCTATTTATTCGTGGTCAGAAAGGAAAATCCGGCATTATTTACTGTAATAGTCGCAGTAAAGTCGAAGAAACAGCAGAACGTCTGAGTAAACGAGGATTAAGCATTGCGGGTTATCATGCGGGAATGGAAATTGCACAACGCGCTAAAGTACAAGACGCTTTCCAGCGAGATGATTTGCAAATTGTTGTCGCCACTGTCGCGTTTGGTATGGGAATAAATAAACCCAATGTCCGTTTTGTGGTTCACTTTGATATTCCTCGAAATATTGAATCTTATTACCAAGAAACAGGGCGTGCTGGGCGAGATGGGCTACCCGCAGAAGCGGTCTTATTTTACGATCCTGCCGATATGGCGTGGTTGCGTCGTTGTTTAGATGAAAAGCCAGAAAGTGATCAAAAAGCAATTGAAATGCATAAGCTTAATGCGATGGGAGCCTTTGCTGAAGCGCAAACATGTCGTCGCTTAGTGTTACTAAATTACTTCGATGAACATCGACAAAATGCCTGTGGTAACTGCGATATTTGCCTTGATCCTCCTAAGCAATATGATGGTTTAGTGGATGCACAAAAGGCATTGTCCTGTATTTATCGTACTGGTCAGCATTTTGGTATTGGTTATATTGTTGAAATTTTAAGAGGTGCGAATAATCAGCGTATTCGCGATTCGGGACACGATACATTACCTGTTTATGGTATTGGTAAAGCGCAAAGCCATGAACATTGGGTCAGTGTGATCCGCCAGCTTATTCATTTAGGTATGGTGACACAAAATATTGTCCATCGCTCTGCATTACAACTGACAGAGATGGCTAGACCGATCTTGCGTGGTGAAGTGCCATTACAATTAGCCGTACCTCGATTATTAAGCCCGACAAAAAGCCGTAATCAACAAACAAAAAATACCCATAGACAGTACGATAGAAAATTATTTGCGAAACTGCGTAAATTACGTAAGTCTATTGCTGATGAAGAAAACATTCCGCCATTTGTCGTTTTTAATGATGTCACATTGATTGAAATGGCAGAGCAGTGCCCCGTTTACCCTGATGAATTGTTGTTAATAAACGGTGTTGGACAACGAAAATTAGAACGATTTGGACCCGCTTTTATGACACTCATTCGTGACCATATTGAGGGCTTCGAGTAACGCCAATAAGGAGAGCCAATGACAACCACTCTGTTTAAATATTCGTGGTTATCGCGTGAAAAGCAGTTTTCTGCATTTACGAATGGCGTTTTATTGGATTTTTGGGGGCTACGCGAAGAGGGGGAGTTTATTGGTGTTGATGGTGCCAAAATTCGCTATGTTCATTGGCGCTCACCATCGCACAATAAAGCACTGGTTATTGCTTCAGGTCGCAGTGAAAGCTATGTAAAGTACCCTGAAGTTGCATTTGATTTCTTTCACTCAGGCTATGATGTTTTTCTTCTCGACCATCGAGGACAAGGGCTGTCTGATAGACTATTAGAAGATACGCAAAAAGGGCATGTAGAGAAATTCAGTGATTATATCGATGATTTTTCAACGTTCGTCGATACGATAGTGTTACCTTTTCAATACCCGCATTATTTTGCATTAGCTCACTCAATGGGGGGCGCTATCTTAGCGGGATATCTTCTAAAGCAAACTCATGTTTTTAAAGCAGCGGCATTAAGTGCACCGATGTTTGGTATTAAATTACCCATACCTCGCTGGGTGGCTAATTTTTTAGTTAACCGAGCAGAACAAAGTCAATCTGAAAGAAATAACTACGCGGTATCAACAGGTAAATGGTTTCCACTGCCATTTATCCTTAATGTGTTAACACATAGCCATGAGCGATATCGCCGGTATTTACGTTATTATGCTGATTTTCCAGAGCTACGATTAGGCGGTCCTACTTATCATTGGATGGGAGAAAGTCTAAAAATGGGAGATTGGTTAATTGAACATGCGGGAGAGATTAATACCCCTCTATTAGTGCTCGAGGCAGAGCATGATAAGGTGGTAGATAATCAAGAGCTAAGGGCTTTCTGTGAACGTTATAGTCAGTCCAGAACAAGAGAAGAAAAGCAAAAATTGCCACTGGTGATTGAGGGTGCGCATCATGAAATCTTGTTCGAAATAGATAAGCTACGCTCACAAGCATTAAATGAAATCTGTGAGTTTTATGATAAGCATTTATTTTAATCAGGAATGTGTATGTATTCGATAGTCGCTTCAGATCTTGATGGCACACTGTTATCACCTAACCATGTATTAACTCCCTACACGCAAGAAACTCTGCATCTACTTATCAATAAAGGCGTACATTTTGTATTCGCAACAGGTCGTCATCATGTTGATGTTGCTCAAATTCGTGATGGATTAGGCATCAACGCTTATATGATAACCTCTAATGGTGCACGAGTGCATAATACTCATGGCGACCTTATTTTTAGCCAAGATCTTGAACCTGAAATTGCCTATGATTTGGCTCTTATGGTTTTTGATCACCCTGAAATTGAAACTAATATTTATGCTGGTGACTACTGGTATGTTAATAAAGAGATGCCTGGGGCTTGTGAGTTCTTTAGAGAATCAGATTTTGGCTATGAGTTATATTGTAAAACGGGATTTCCGACCACCAATGTCTGTAAAGTCTTCTTCACCTCTGATGATCATGAGCTATTACTGAAGCTAGAGAATGAAATTAATCAGCGCTGGGGCGATAAGGTTAATGTGAGTTTCTCACTGCGTAATTGCTTAGAAGTGATGGCAGGAGGGGTATCTAAAGGTGAGGCACTAGAAAAAGTGGCTGAGCTGATGCAGCACTCTGCGAAAGATGCTATCGCGTTTGGTGATGGTATGAACGACAAAGAGATGCTACAGATGGCGGGTAAAGGTTGTATTATGGAAAATGCGCACCAGACATTAAAAGATCTGCTACCGAATATGGAAGTCATTGGCACCAATGCCGATGATGCTGTTCCTCATTATTTACGTAAGCTATATCAAGTGTGATCCCTCCTAAAGAAAAAGACGAATAAAAAAGAATAAAGCCATTATCTTCTGGAAAAATGAAAGATAATGGCTTTTTATCAAATTAATCGATGTAGGGCTTATAATCCGCCGACTTCTCTTGGTGTCGCTCGCATTGAGCTACGAATTGTATTTCCCATCATATCGACTCTTGCTTGGAATGGAGGGAACGGTAATGGGATGCCATGCTCAGCGAAGGCTAAGAGAATATTTTGGTGGATTTCGTGTCTTGCTGGCATTCGATGCCCCATCTCTGCTGCATAAACACGTAGTTCGAAAATTTGAATACCTTGCTGTAAATCGACTAGATAAACCTCAGGTGCGGGGTTCTCTAAAATCATTGTGGAGCGTTTTGAGGCTTCTAATAACACATTGGTCACTTGTTCACTGTTGCAGTCTGCTGGAGCAGGGATTGTCATTACGATACGAGTGACTGAATCGGAGAGTGACCAGTTAATAAATTGCTCTGTAATAAAGGCTTTGTTCGGTACGATAATTTCTTTTCTATCCCAGTCGGTTAACGTAGTTGCCCGTGTGTTGATCTTAGAAATATTTCCGGTCAAATTACGAATGGTGACGGTATCACCAATACGGATTGGCTTTTCAAATAAGATCATCAAACCCGAAATGATGTTGGCAAAAATTTCTTGTAAACCAAAACCTAACCCAACCCCCATTGCTGCAACGAGCCATTGCAATTTTGACCACTCAATTCCTAATAAAGAGAAGCCCACAATACTACCAATTAAGGTGATGGTGTATTTGGTCATCGTGGTAATGGCGTAACCGGTACCCGGTGTTAAATCAAGATGTTGCAAAATGGCTAACTCAAGTAAAGCAGGAAGGTTTCGAACTAATTGAGTTGTAATAATAATGACGAGGATCGCCACTAAAATAGAGCCCATCGTGATTGGTTGCACTGTGTTAACGCCATTCACCGATGAGGTAACGTCCCAAAGCCGGATATTATCGACGAAAGAGAACGCCGTGTTTAATTCAGACCACAATAAGATCATCGAGACTAATGCAATCATCGTCAGAATAGAGCGAACTAGACCAATAGATTGCGCACTGATAGCATCAAGGTCTATTTCTTGAGCTTCAATTTCAAGTCCTACGGTGCTTTCACCACTGCTCCCGACAATCGTATTTTCATCTTCACCTTTTGCACGCTGGGCCAGAATTTCTGCACGTTTTTGTTTAGCACGTTCAAAGGCTAATTTCCGGCGCTGAATAAGCATCCATCGCTGAATAATATGGTAGATAATCAGCAGAGCAAACCAAATGGCGACAGACATTTCTAAACGACCGAGTAAGACAATCGAGGTAGAAAGGTAACCTAAGACGGAGGCTAAACCGGCAATAACCGGAGCAACCAGTAAGAACCACCATAAAATGGTGTTGATTAGGTTATCGCCAGATCCATGTTTATCAAGATAAAGCGGGACGTGCGCTTTTTTAAGGCTTGACGTAATAAAGCTTAGGGCAATACAGAGTAGTAAGAAACAGAAACGACCCACCGTTGGAGCAAACTCTCTATCACTATAATATTCAAAGGTAATTAATGACATCATCAGCGGAACGATGACAAAAATAGAAAGTTGGTAAAAGCGCATCGCTTTTTTAACTCGACTCTCTTTCCATTTAAATTGAGCAATAAACAGACCGTTATGACGTGCAAACGTTGCACTGATCATAAATAACCACAGCACAGGTGCTGCCGCTGTGACGCCATATCCAATCGCTCCCGCCATGGGATAACGCCATTCAACACTTTGTAAACCATAACCCACTGCTGACCATAATAGAGGTAATGGCAACGCAATTAAAATTGACCAAAAGACAGTGCGTATTGTCAGTGAAAAGTGATCTTGTGTGACTTTACCAATACGGTTGCTGACTCTTTCAAGAAAGGCGTTGTAATGTTTTCGAGTGCGTAGACTAAAGCCGACTATCGATAAAGTGGCAAAGAGAAATAGGAACGTATCCTGATTTTTAAGCATGCTGACAGCAGCATGACCTAATTGTGAAAAGGTATCCAGCGAAAGCAGTCGAGTAATATCTTTGACCAATAAAACGGGATAATTAAATTTGATTGGGCTGATATCGGCAACCCAGAACATATAACGGTTTGTTGCGTCTTTTGTCTCTTTTAATGCATCCGCTAATTGTGTTGTCGCCACTTTTAGTTTTGTTAACTCAAGAATTTGAGAGTCATAACCGGATAGCAACGAATTCAATAATTCATGACGTGCTTGGATAAGAGAATCAAAAATATATTGCTGAGCTTCAGGTAATTTAGAACCATCGGCAGTTTCTGGCGGCTGGATCTTACTTAAGTTTTCCAGCATATCCTCATAACCTAAACGCTCGACACGTAACTGAATGATATCTCTATCAAGTTCCTGTGAACGAGGCATTTCAGGTAAGCGAGAAAGCTGTGTTCTTAATGCTTCACCTAATGCTGTTGAGCCACTTAACCATTGTGCTTGTTCTCGAATGGTGGTGAGTGTTTGGCGAACTTGCTGTGTCTGTTGTGTGGTAATGCGTTGTTTTTCTGATAATTCACTCATTTCCTGCGTCTGTTTATTCAGGATCTGAGAGAGTTCGCGGTTAGTTTGGATCTGTTTTGTCAGAAACTCAGGAAGTTCCCCCCCTTTCTCCGCTAACATTTCTGTTTTTTCTAATGCGAGATCAGCCACCTCTTGGCGCTTTATATTTAATAGGCTACGCAATTGTTGTAGTTGTACATCAAGGCGCTGATAGCGTTTTTTAAATAATTCTAAGCGAAGGCGAGCGATTTCTTGGCGGTTATTCGCTGAAAGTTGTGCCATTTCTAGCTCATTAACCATCGCTTTACGTGCGGTAACTTCTGCTTGTGTGAGCTTATTTTGTGCTTCTGTTAACGGTGTTGTTGATGCACTGACCGCCGCGAGTCTTGCTGTTGCATCACTGAGTAAACGGCGTGCTTCAGAAAGCTGTTGAGGTAATAAGTTTAAAGATTCGCTAATTTCACGGCTTTTATCTTGTTCTTGCTGTTGAAGCCGTGCTTGTTCCATTAATTGGCTACTGACTTGAATAATTTTCTGTTCTAAATCAGGGATGCTAATTTTTTCAGGGATAGTCGGAACAGCGTGGCTTTCCTCAAGAAGCTTGGTTCTTAACTCTTGCGTAATTTGAGGATAATCATCAATGGTTTTTTGATAGCTGTCTGCGTTTGTTTGCGCTTTTTCACCATCATTAATCCAGTTAATAGTGCCTTGTAGCGCCTGAACTGTCTCAATATCTTGAGGATTGGTACTTCCTTCAAGTTGTTTAATATCTTGACGTAATTTCTCTACATCTGCTGATATTGCGGATGCGCTTAATGAAAGTGTCAAAAAGAGCGAGAAGAAAAGACTGATTATCAGGCGCACAAAGTTACTCCGAATTACGAGTTATTCACTGATGGCATTATTGTCATTACCAGCGACATTGATGATGGAACCCAGTTGTTCCCCCATTAATGTAACGGAGCCATTCATAAGATCTTTATTCAATTGAACGGTATTTTCTGGGAAAAGGTTGATGACTGTTGAGCCTAACTTAAACCGGCCCATTTCTTCCCCTTTTTTCAAGAATATCGCTCCTGCTTTATCTGCTTGAGGATATGTCCAACGTTTAATAATACCTTCACGAGGTGGCGTTACCATGCCACACCAAACCGTTTCAATACTACCAACAATTGTTGCACCAACGAGAATTTGTATCATTGGACCAAATTGAGTTTCAAAGAGGCAGATAATACGTTCATTACGTGCAAATAAGTTAGGGACATTAGCCGCTGTTAAGGGATTAACAGAGAAGAGATCGCCAGGGACATAAATCATCTCTTTTAATAAACCATCACAAGGCATGTGAACACGGTGGTAATCACGAGGTGAAAGATATGTCGTAATAAACTGACCATTACGGAACTTATCTGCCAACATAAAATTACCCGCAAGTAATGCTTCAAGAGTGTAGTGATGCCCCTTGGCTTGTAAGATTTGATCATCGTGAATTAGACCAAGTTGACTTACTGCACCATCAGCCGGTAATGCAAGTTTGTCATTACCTTCAACGATAGGACGAGCGCCATCTTTTAAAGTACGAATAAAAAAGTCATTGAATGTAGAATAAGCTTGGAACTGGCTGTCTTTCGCTTCATTCATATCAACTTTATAAGCTTTCGCAAAAGTCTTGATAACAAACTGAGTGATGGCACCCGCTTTTTTATTTGCGAACCAACCTGCTAACTGTGTTAGCCATAATTTAGGCAATAAATACTGTAGTTTAATTTTTAGCTTGTCCAAAATGGCAACCTCTGGGATTAAACGATAAAAAATAGACAAAAGGGGTCTATTGTACCCACCCTTAATAGGGTTGTCAGTGAATCAATTATTAAGAGTCTAAATTAATGTTCTTACGCACTTTCACCTGACTCATGCTTTCTAAAATTCGATGGTAGTTTTCAAATCGCGTTTCTGCGATTTCGTTGTTTCTCACCGCTTCACTAATTAAGCAGCCCGGATCGTCTAAGTGCTTACAATCACGGAATTTACAACCGCCAAGGTATGGTCTGAATTCAACAAAACCTTTTGTTACTTGCTCTGGCGTTAAGTGCCATAAACCAAATTCACGTACACCCGGAGAGTCAATCACATCTCCGCCTTGCGGGAAATGGTAAAGGCGAGATGCTGTCGTGGTATGTTGACCTAGACCTGAGTTATCAGAGACTTGATTAACAACGATGCTTTCTTCCATCGGGGGTAACAGCGTGTTAAGTAAACTTGATTTACCCACACCTGATTGCCCAGCAAAAATAGAGATGCGTCCGATCAGTTCTTGAGTCAGCGCTTCTAACCCCTCTTTAGTATAGCTAGAGACTTCAAGGACACGATAACCAATATCTTTATAAGTCTGCATCCATTCATTAACTGTTTTACGGCTTTCTTCATCTAACATATCGATTTTATTGAGCACAATCAGAGGCTCAACGTTTAAAGTCTCACATGCTACAAGGTAGCGGTCGATAATATTTAAAGAAAGTTCAGGCAAAATAGCCGAAACAATAATAATTTGATCAATATTAGCGGCAATAGGCTTAATACCATCATAATAGTCAGGACGAGTAAGCACGGAAGTTCGTTCGTGTACGGCTTCTACAATACCATTTACGCGGACATTTTCTTGTGTTTGTAGTGCCGGACGCCAAACCACTTTATCACCTGTTACCAGTGATGAGATTGTGCGTCGAATATTGCATCGTGTAATTGTGCCGTCTGTCGCTTCGATATCTGCATGTTGACCAAAGCGACTGATCACTAAGCCTTCGGTCGCCTCGCCTAATTGCGTATCGTCTAATTCAACGTGGTTTTTTTTCTCTTTGCTCTGCAAACGCTTTTTATGATTTTCTTGTACTCGGCGTTGCTGGCCTTTAGATAATTTACGTTTTGTCACCGATCCTCACTTGTATTATTCGGTTAGATGTTCTTCTGTCGTGCTTATTGAGTAAACGCGCTATGATAAACGTTAAAATATCATGTCTCACACTTAGAAACAGCTAGGATATATTATGTCAAAAAGCGAGAACAATCTGATCTGGATAGATCTGGAAATGACAGGCCTTGATCCTGAATGTGACCGTATCATCGAAATTGCCACTATCGTGACAGATCCTCAACTGAATATTTTAGCCGAAGGCCCTGTTATTGCAGTCCATCAATCTGATGAACAACTGAGTTTAATGGATGAATGGAATACACGTACCCATACGGGCAGTGGTTTAGTTGAGCGTGTAAAAGCCAGTTCATATGATGATAATTCAGCACAAAAAGCGACAATTGAATTCCTAGAAAAATGGGTACCAAAAGGCGTATCACCTATCTGTGGTAATAGTGTGGGGCAAGATAGACGTTTTTTATACCGTTATATGCCAGAGCTAGAGCAATATTTTCACTACCGTTATCTTGATGTCAGCACATTAAAAGAATTAGCACGTCGTTGGAAGCCTGAAATTTTAGACGGTTTTGAGAAAAAAAATACTCATCAGGCATTAGATGATATTCGTGAATCTATCGCAGAGCTTGCTTATTATCGTAAAACCTTTATTAAAGAGTAAAAAGCGTGCACTCATGATTGATATTGCATCATTGTGATGATTTTATCGGCATGTAATCAAAAAAACGTATTTTTTTGTTGATAAGGGCTTGCGGTTAAGCATTTTTCTCGTATAATGCGCTTCCCGTACCGATGAAGAATTTTGTTTGTACGGGTGTAAGAAAGACGCGGGAATAGCTCAGTTGGTAGAGCACAACCTTGCCAAGGTTGGGGTCGCGAGTTCGAGTCTCGTTTCCCGCTCCAATCTTTCTTAGACAGTTATTAGTGGTGTTATGCGACGCGGGAATAGCTCAGTTGGTAGAGCACAACCTTGCCAAGGTTGGGGTCGCGAGTTCGAGTCTCGTTTCCCGCTCCAATCTTTCTTAGACAGTTATTAGTGGTGTTATGCGACGCGGGAATAGCTCAGTTGGTAGAGCACAACCTTGCCAAGGTTGGGGTCGCGAGTTCGAGTCTCGTTTCCCGCTCCAAATCTTTCCACTGGTCATTGTCAAAACTTACCAAATGCGGGAATAGCTCAGTTGGTAGAGCACAACCTTGCCAAGGTTGGGGTCGCGAGTTCGAGTCTCGTTTCCCGCTCCAAATCTTTCCACTGGTCATTGTCAAAACTTACCAAATGCGGGAATAGCTCAGTTGGTAGAGCACAACCTTGCCAAGGTTGGGGTCGCGAGTTCGAGTCTCGTTTCCCGCTCCAAGTTTTTCTCTTCTGTTTTATCAAATCTCACTTTTAATCCCCATAAAGAAATTTTAAGTTTTTTTCTCTCACTTTTTTTAATATCGACTACACTGTTTTAGGGTGCAGATTAAGGGACTTTACTTAATACGCATAAAAAGGCTGTGCGGGATTTTTGTTCAAAAAAGAAAATGTCATTACTGCATGTAAGATCAAGCTATTTTTTTGTGATCTATCTTTGATCTTTGCTTGCATTTCTAATTTGACAGCACTAGAATGTGCGCCTTTCCTCATTTAGAGGGGAAACCAGAGGCAAGATCATTTTTTAGATTTTAGGCCTTTATTCTGTTAAGCATGCATTGAATAGTATTTTAGAAAAAGAAAAGGGTTTCTCAGGCTTTTCTTTAAAAAAATGTGATATATATTCTACTATTCTTAAAATCTTTCCAAATCGATTTATCCACAGTGAGATGCTAATAACCACCGCATCTAAGCTCTATTTATTTTTTTACTGCACAGAGTTATCCACAAGCACGTATCATTAAATGATAAGAATATTATTCTCTTCAATAAATTGATTGGATTTTATATCTAATTGATAACTAAGTTTATTTTAATTTTTTTAAATTTTGAGTCTTAGTTCGCTTGAATTTTTTTTTCATGTTGATAGGCAAGGAGTTTTTATTTTATTCACAGAGGAAATTAATGATTACTCGTAATGCGTTTATGCTGTTAAAAATTAAGCATCACGGGGTAAGCCTTTAGTTATCGCCCTTACTAAGCGTTTTTGTTGTGAAGTCTGTATTTTTACTTCTTTTTCATTTCTCTTCGCTGTCTGTTGTGCAATCGCCCAGTTTAAATGTTCATCTAAAACATCACTCAATCCAAAGCGTTCTTGTAAGGCAAGTATAATTTTATCTTGATAAGGTGCATTTCCTAATGCCACGCTAATATTTCTAAGCCAACGTAAATAGCCAATACGACGGATTGGTGAACCTTCAGTGATACGTAGAAATTTATCTTCACTCCACTGAAAGAGATCGAGTAATTCTGGCGTATGAAGCGCTCGTCTTGGGGAAAAATCTTCTTCGTCAGTCAGTGATGAAAAACGATTCCAAGGACAGATAAGCTGGCAATCATCACAACCATAAATACGATTACCCATGAGAGGGCGAAATTCTTCAGGAATAGCGCCTTCAAGTTCGATAGTGAGATAAGAAATACAGCGGCGAGCATCAATCGTATAAGGTTCAACAATGGCACCTGTTGGGCAGGTTGTCATACAGGCGACACATTTACCGCATTGTTCTTCAACAGGGCTATCAGTAGGTAATGGCAAATCAATCAGCAGTTCACCAAGGAAAAACCAAGAGCCTGCTTGATTGTTAATAACAAGTGAGTGTTTACCAACCCAGCCAAGTCCTGCTTTAACTGCTAATGGACGTTCCATGATAGGCGCTGAATCAACAAAAGGGCGAAAATTGACTATCCCTTGATATTCAAATTGCTGGCAATATTGTGAAATTTTTTCGCCGAGTTTTTTAAGACGTTGTCTTAATACTTTGTGATAATCTCGACCCAGCGCATAGCGGCTGATATAGCCTTGTTCTGGATTATTTAAGGTTCGTGCAAACGCCGCATCTGTAGGGAGGTAATTCATTCTGACACTGATTACGCGTAATGTACCCGGAACCAGCTCATGAGGTCTGGCTCGTGTCATTCCATACTTTTCCATCCATGCCATTTCACCATGATATTGCTTATCTAACCACGCTTGCAGGCGAGGCTCTTCAAGTGATAAGTCAGTATCACATATCCCTGTTTGTTGAAAACCGAGCTCAGAACCCCATAATTTAATGTGTTGAGCGAGAAGATTAAGATCGAGTGATGACATGAATAAACCGAATCAATAGGTAAGAGGTGAGTCCTAAGAGCGCGCAGTGTATCATAGTGAGGCGGTAGGAAAAATCCTCGCAATAAATAGATTTATGGTATGGTTATTTGATAGTGATTTCGATAACTATTTGCCTTAAGAAAACATATAAAGCTTAGTATTTGATGTTCTACAACGATCTCTCTTTATTAAGCCGTTATAACTTAACAATAGATTATATAAATATGAAAGAATGGGTTGTTACATTAGAAGATGAAGCGGCAACAGTTGAACTAGGGCGTACTGTTGCAATGGCGACTAATCATAGCGGATTGATCATTTATTTATATGGCGATCTTGGCGCTGGAAAAACAACCTTTAGCCGAGGATTTTTACAAGCGCTTGGTCATCAAGGGCATGTTAAAAGCCCAACATATACATTAGTTGAGCCCTATATGCTCTCGCCAAATCCCGTTTATCATTTTGATCTTTATCGTTTAGCTTCTGCTGAAGAGCTGGAATTTATGGGAATACGCGACTATTTTGAGCAAGACGCGTTATGCCTTATCGAGTGGCCATCGCAAGGCGAAGGCTTTTTACCTAACGCAGATTTAGAACTTCATTTAAGCTACGAAGATGAAGGCCGAAAAGCGCGTTTTGTTGCCCTTTCACAAAGAGGGAATACTGTTTTATCCCGTATTCAGTCTGCATAAAGGAATATTGATTATGTTGAGTCTCATCACCATTGTGAGTCAAAGTCAGCGCTATGTTGTTGCCTTTCTGTTGGTTGTTTTGTCTTTATTTTTTGTGCAAGCAGCACAAGCCGCTACTGTGACAGAAGTAAAAGCAGAAAACGGTATTTCAGCAACAACCCTCACATTCACTTTTAGTGATGGGAAGCCTAGTTATCGATATTACTCATTAAAAAGTCCTGACCGTTTGGTGATGGATTTTAAACAGAGTACTAAAATTACTGGATTACCAGCAATATTAGGCAATGGGCAGTTAGTGCATAAAATTCGCTCAACCCAATCAAAAGATAGCCAATACCAAAGTATGGTTGTTGAGCTTGCTCAGCCTGTTGTGGTAACGGAAAGTTTGATGAATGTAAGTGGTAGCTATAAGTTAGCGCTTACTATTAAAGCGATGAATAGCCGCCAAAATAGCAATACTCAATCAACAATAAGTGTTGTTGCATTATCACCCTCGGCAACAATAACGACATCAAATACAAGCTCAAATACCAATAGGGAAATGGCGCCTTTAATTACCAAGACGACATCAGAGATTGCGCCTGTTGCGCCTATTGTAAAACCACGCACCACACCTTCAAAACCACAAGCAGGCTCTCGCCAAATCATTATTGCGATAGATGCGGGTCATGGTGGGCAAGATCCGGGGGCGATTGGTCAGAAAGGTAATCGTGAAAAAGACGTGACGTTAAGTGTGGCAAGAAAGTTGGAAGCTCGCTTACGTAATGATCCTATGTTTAAACCTGTTTTAACACGCAGCGGTGATTATTTTATCTCGGTTGCAGGACGCTCTGAAGTAGCCCGTAAGCAAAGTGCGAATATGTTAGTGTCTATTCATGCAGACTCAGCACCAAACCGTAGTGCTAGAGGCGCTTCTGTGTGGGTGCTTTCTAATCGTCGTGCAAACAGTGAATTAGGTAAGTGGCTTGAACAAAGTGAAAAACAATCTGAATTACTGGGTGGTGCTGGTGATGCATTAGATGGTGCTGATCCTTATTTAAGTCAAACCGTGCTCGATTTACAGTTTGGCAATTCACAGAGAGTGGGTTATGACGTTGCTGTTGCGGTATTGTCTGAATTAAGAAAAGTCGGTTCATTACATAAGAAAACACCAGAGCATGCGAGCTTAGGTGTTTTACGTTCACCGGATATCCCTTCAATTTTGGTTGAAACAGGTTTTATCAGTCATGCGTCAGAAGAACAGTTACTGATTTCTGACGCTTATCAGGAAAAACTTGCAGCATCTATTCACGCAGGTTTAAGAAATTATTTCCTGGCTCACCCTTTACAAAACGCGCCTAATTGATTGAGTGGAATGGAATAAAGGTAATGGCGATAAATTTATTACCTCCTCAGCTTGCAAACCAAATTGCCGCAGGGGAAGTTGTTGAAAGACCAGCCTCTGTTGTTAAAGAGTTGCTGGAAAATAGTTTAGACGCAGGCGCGACCTCGATTGATATTGATATCGATAAAGGTGGTGCCAAGCTTATTCGTATTCGTGATAATGGCTGTGGTATCAATCGTGATGATTTGAAGTTAGCACTTGCTCGCCACGCAACTAGCAAAATATCAAGTCTTGACGATCTCGAAGCCATAATGAGTATGGGCTTTCGTGGAGAAGCATTAGCAAGCATTAGCTCTGTTTCCCGTTTAACGCTGACATCACGGACTCAAAATCAAGAAGAAGCATGGCAAGCTTACGCCGAAGGTAGAGATATGGCCGTCACCGTTAAACCCGCGGCTCATCCTGTTGGAAGTACTGTTGAAGTGCTTGATCTCTTTTATAACACGCCAGCAAGACGTAAATTTTTACGTACGGAAAAAACAGAGTTTACACATATTGATGAAGTCGTACGCCGTATTGCGTTATCGCGCTTTGATGTCTCCATCAATCTCACTCATAACGGTAAACGTGTTCGGCAATACCGTGCAGTGAAAGATGAAAGTCAGCAAAATCGCCGATTAAGTGCGATTTGTGGTAATAATTTTGTCAATCAATCGATGCAGTTATCGTGGGAACATGGTGATTTAGCAATAAAAGGTTGGGTAGAACATCCTTTATCATCGGTACAAAGTAGTGAGATTCAGTATTGCTATGTGAATGGACGAATGATGCGTGATAGATTGATTAATCATGCTATTCGCCAAGCTTACGAAGGTTATTTGCAAGGAGAACAGCAACCTTCTTACATTTTGTATTTAAGTGTCGATCCTCATCAAGTCGATGTTAATGTCCACCCTGCTAAACATGAAGTTCGCTTCCACGAATCTCGCTTGGTTCATGATTTTATCTATCAAGGTGTGTTGAGTGTTTTACGACAAGCAACGCAAGAGCCTTTATCATTAACTTCAGATGATGAAAAAGAACACGAAACAGCGTTAAACTTCCCTGAAAATAGACAAGTTGCAGGTGAAAATGTATTTTCTCAGCCTTATCAAGCGCCAATAGCTCAAACTCCACCGAATACATCATCACATCAATATAGTGAACGAGAGCACAACAATAGCTCACATCAAAAGCAAGCCTCTCAATTTGGAGATCGCCGTCCGTTTGGTGAAAGCTATCAACGGACACAAGGCGCGCTTTATCAAAAAATGATGCAAGAAAGTCTATCTACATCAAAAGATAACGAGAAAATACCTCTATTTCCTGAGCGTGCCCCATTGAATTTAGGTGAAATCGTTCATACAACTAATAATATCGAAGAAGATACTATTTCGGTGATGCCTCGTTCCGTCAATACGAAAGAGGGACAAATTAACTATACTTTTGGGCGAGTATTGGCAATTTATCAGCACAAATATGCGTTAATAGAATCTTCACAAGGTCTTGGGTTGTTATCATTGGAAGAAGCTGATTTTCTGTTAAAATGTGCGCAATTACTGCCTAAAGATGAAACATTGAAACCACAACCTTTGCTAGTGCCTTTAAAGGTGGCATTGAGTAAAGAGGAAATTAGCGTATTCAATCAGTTTCAATCGCTAATCAGTCATTTTGGGATCGTTATCGAAATTTCTCACGGTAAAGCAACAATACATGCAGTATCGTTACCTTTGCGCCAGCAAAATTTACCCGTGTTACTGACGGCATTATTAGCCTATTTGTCAGCAGAGCAATCTTGTACCAAGCAACAACTTGGACTGTGGTTTGCAAAACAATTAGGGGCAGAGCAGGCGCAATGGTCGCAAGCTCAAGCAGTAGGATTATTGGCTGATATTGAAAGACTTTGTCCTCAATATGTCAGACAGCCAGCAAAAAACTTATTACAATTAATTGATTTACAACCGGTGGTAGTGGCATTAAATAATGAGCGATGTGAACACGCAAATAAAACCTAAAGCAATTTTCCTAATGGGACCTACAGCGTCAGGTAAAACAGCATTAGCAATTGCACTGAGACAGAAACTGCCTGTAGATATTATTAGCGTGGATTCAGCTCTTATCTATCGTGGTATGGATATCGGTACAGCAAAGCCGGATGCGACAGAGCAATCGCTTGCTCCACATCGATTAATTGATATTCTAGACCCTGCATTTCCCTATTCTGCTGCGGATTTTCGACGTGATGCATTAAATGCAATGGAAGAAATTACGGCAGCTGGACGAATTCCACTATTAGTGGGTGGGACTATGCTATATTTTAAAGCATTACTTGAAGGTCTATCGCCTTTACCCAGTGCCAATTCGGATGTTCGTGCTGAAATAGAAAAAAAAGCAGCAGAGCAAGGGTGGGAGGCAATACATAAAGAGTTAGCATTAGTTGATCCTGTAGCAGCACAACGGATCCATCCTAATGATCCTCAGCGGCTTTCTCGTGCTCTAGAGGTTTACCTGATTTCAGGTAAGACAATGACGGAATTGACCAAAATATCAGGCGAATCTTTGCCTTATGATGTTTATCAATTTGCGATTGCTCCGAAAGATAGAAATGTTCTTCACCAACGCATTGAAGCTCGTTTTAAACAGATGTTAACGTGTGGATTTGAAGATGAAGTAAAAGCATTATATGAACGGGGCGATCTGCATGAAGATTTACCTTCTGTACGTTGTGTCGGTTATCGCCAGATGTGGTCATATTTATCAGGCGAAATAGATTATGATGAGATGGTTTATCGAGGGATCTGCGCTACCCGGCAATTAGCGAAGCGACAAATCACCTGGTTAAGGGGTTGGGATAACATTCACTGGCTTGATAGTGAAGAACCAAAACAATCTCTTGACACTGTTTTGCAGGTAGTTAGTGCATAGATGGTAGGTTTGTGTAAAATTGATAGTTGCCAAAGCGCAATTTTTGAGTAGTTCATTTTTCGAACCAATTGGGTTCTAATATAAAACAACAAAATAAGGAAAACATAGAATGGCTAAGGGGCAATCTTTGCAAGATCCTTTCCTGAACGCATTACGTCGCGAAAGGGTTCCCGTTTCTATCTATTTGGTAAACGGCATTAAATTGCAGGGTCAGATCGAATCTTTTGACCAATTTGTTATTTTGCTGAAAAACACAGTAAGTCAGATGGTATACAAACATGCTATCTCTACCGTGGTACCTTCGCGCCCTGTTTCTCATCATAGCAACACAGGCACGAACCAAACTGGTACAGGCTACAATGGTGGCACTGCTCAGCAGGATGATGTTGCAGAATAATAATCCAATATTATTCTTGATATAAGAAAAACATAGGTAGGGAGACTTTACCTATGTTTTTTCCTGTTTTTATAAAGTCCAAGAGGTTTCGCCTTTGTTTGATCGTTATGAAGGTGGCGAATTAGCCGTTTTAGTGCACGTTTTCTTTTCTCAAGAAAAGGACGTTGATGATTTGCAAGAATTTGAATCTTTGGTGACATCTGCGGGTGTTAAACCAGTTCAGATTATTACTGGAAATCGTAAAGCACCGCATCCTAAATATTATGTGGGTGAAGGTAAGGCAGAAGAAATTGCCGAGGCTGTAAAAGCAAGTGGTGCAGATGTTGTTTTATTTAATCATGCACTGACACCTGCACAAGAACGAAATCTGGAAAGACTTTGTGAATGCCGAGTGGTTGATCGCACGGGAGTTATCCTTGATATCTTTGCTCAAAGAGCAAGAACCCATGAAGGAAAGCTACAGGTAGAACTTGCCCAGTTACGTCACTTATCAACCCGTTTAGTCAGAGGGTGGACTCACCTCGAAAGACAAAAAGGGGGGATCGGGTTACGAGGACCAGGCGAAACTCAGCTAGAAACAGACCGCCGCTTACTCAGAGGTAAAATTAGTCAAATTCTAATGCGATTGGGTAGGGTTGAGCGTCAGCGTGAACAAGGACGACAAGCGCGAAGTAAAGCTGATATTCCAACATTATCCCTTGTTGGTTACACGAATGCAGGGAAATCGAGTTTATTTAATCATATTACCTGCTCTGATGTGTATGCAGCAGATCAGCTCTTTGCAACATTAGATCCGACACTAAGACGTATTCAAGTCGATGATGTGGGAACGGTTGTATTAGCCGATACAGTTGGATTTATTCGACATTTACCTCATGATCTTGTTGCTGCTTTTAAAGCCACTTTGCAAGAAACACGAGAAGCAACCTTACTTCTTCATGTTATTGATGCAGCAGATAGTCGTTTTGAGGAAAATATTCATGCAGTTGAAAATGTATTAGAAGAGATTGATGCTCAAGAAATACCAACACTGCATGTTATGAACAAAATTGATCTTCTTGAAGACTTCACTCCAAGAATTGATCGAAATGAAGAAAACTTACCCGTTAGGGTTTGGGTTTCGGCACAAACAGGCGAAGGTATTCCTCTGTTATATCAGGCGTTGACAGAACGTCTTTCAGGTGAGATCGCACACTTTGAATTACGTTTACCGCCAGAGAATACAGGGCGCTTACGTAGTCGTTTTTATCAATTACAGTCAATAGAGCGTGAATGGATTGAAAAAGACGGTAAAGTTGGGCTAATCATACGTATGCCTATGGTAGACTGGCGCCGCCTTTGCAAGCAGGAACCAAATTTATTGGATTACGTGGTCTGATATTCGGCCATAATAATGAACATTAACTGAGAGCTGGCGACGAAATCGGCTCTTAAGCCTGATAAATCTAATCATAATAATGGAGCTAGAACATGGCGTGGAATCAGCCCGGTAACAACGGACAAGACCGCGACCCGTGGGGTAACCGAAACAGCGGCAATAATAATGGCGATGGCAACGGTAACTCCAACGGCAATCAAGGAGGTCGGAATCGTGGAGCATCAGATCTCGATGATATGTTCCGTAAACTGAGTGAAAAACTTGGTGGTTTCGGCGGTAAAAAAGGTGGAAACTCCTCTTCTGGGCAAAATGGCGGTCCTCGTAGCAATGCGGGAAATCTTTTGATTTCTCTTGCATTAGGTGCGGTTGTCGTGGTTTGGGCTGCAAGTGGTTTTTATACCATCAAAGAGGCAGAGCAAGGCGTAGTGACTCGTTTTGGTAAATTTTACCAAATCGTTGAACCTGGTCTGAACTGGAAACCGACTTTCATTGATGAAGTTCAGCCTGTTAACGTAAAAACTATCCGTGATTTAACCACGGGTGGCATGATGTTAACGTCAGATGAAAACATGGTTCAAGTTGAGATAAACGTGCAGTATGTTGTCTCCGATCCAGAAACATTCCTGTTTAACCTGACAACACCAATTAACAGCTTAGGTCAGGCAACTGACAGCGCAGTACGTGGCGTTATTGGTCGTTCAGAAATGGAAAAAATTCTGACTTCTAACCGTTCAGAAATTCGTGACCAAACGCGTCAAGAATTAGAAGAGACTATCCGTCCTTATAACATGGGTATCTCGATTGTGGACGTCAACTTCCAAGTTGCTCGCCCACCAGAAGCGGTCAAAGCGGCATTCGATGACGTAATCGCTGCGCGTGAAGAAGAACAAAAAACAATTCGTCAAGCTGAAGCTTATAAAAACGAAGTGTTACCATTAGCAAAAGGTAACGCACAACGTATGATTGAAGAAGCGACTGCTTATAAAACCAGTGTGGTGATGAAAGCAGAGGGTGAGGTAGCAAGCTTTGCTAAAATCTTACCTGAATATCGTGCTGCTCCTGAAATTACGCGCGAGCGTCTTTACATTGAAACGATGGAAAAAGTGCTATCAAAAACACGTAAAGTCATCGCTAACGATAAAGGTAACAGCATGTTAGTGCTACCTTTAGAGCAAATGTTACGTCAGCAATCTCAATCTGCACCATCAAATACGCTTGAGGCGCCTGCTCGTATCAACACACCCGCTCCAACAGTAAATCCAGCACCGGCACAAAAACCAGCAACAACGACTTATGGTAATGGTGGATATGGTAGTAATAATGGCGGTTATGGTCAGCCTTACGGCAACAATCAAGGAGGACAATAATCATGCGTAAAGTTATCGCTGTTGTTGCAGTTATTATTTTAGCGTTGTTGTACTCTTCTGTATTTGTCGTTCAACAGTATGAGCGTGGCATTATTTTACGCTTTGCGAAAGTTGTACGAGATGCTGAAAATAAACCGGTTGTTTATGAACCAGGTCTTCACTTTAAAATTCCATTTATTGAGAATGTGAAAAAACTGGATGCGCGTATTCAAACTATGAATATCCAGCAAGACCGTTTCTTATCCGGCGAGAATAAAGACTTATTAGTCGATTCTTATCTGAAATGGCGTATCAGTGATTTCAGCACCTACTATCTGGCAACAGGTGGTGGTAATACTACGCAAGCTGAAACTTTACTGCGTCGTAAATTCAGTGACCGTTTACGTTCTGAGATTGGTCGTATGAGCGTAAATCAAATTATTACGGATTCTCGTGGTCGTTTAACCATTGATGTTCGTAATGCACTGAATGAAGGTACTCCGTCTCGTGATTCTAGCGCTGCTGATGATGCAATCGCTATTGCTGCTAAAAAAGTGGCTGAAGAAACTAAAGGTCAAGCTCCAGCTATCAATATGAACAGTATGGCGGCTTTAGGTATTGAAGTGATTGATGTTCGAATCAAGCAAATCAACTTACCTATGGAAGTTTCTGAAGCGATTTATCAGCGTATGCGTGCAGAGCGTGAAGCGGTTGCTCGTCGTCACCGTTCACAAGGTCAAGAGCAAGCTGTGAAAATTCGCGCAGCGGCGGATAAGACTGTGACAGAGACACTTGCTGAATCTGAGCGTGAAGCATTACGTCTTCGCGGTGAAGGTGATGCCCAAGCGACTAAACTGTTTGCTGATGCATTTAATCAAGATCCAGACTTCTATGCCTTCATTCGTAGCTTACGTGCTTATGAGAAGAGCTTTAACCAAGATGGTAATGACGTCATGGTGTTAAGCCCAGATAGCGATTTCTTACGTTATATGAAAGCACCAACAAAAGCGCGAGCGATTGAAGAGTAATTTCTAAACGCATTAAACCGTTTGAGTAAATAATAAAATCCCCCATTTGAAAAAGTGGGGGATTTTTTTTGATATCAATAAGATAAAGCTAGTAATCAAGTTGGGAATAAATAATTGTGCATAAAAAGATGAAAATTTACGCTTAATGGTTTCCAAAATGGTTTTAGCTGGGATAGTATAAAGTGAAAATTGCATTTCAAGATAAACCTTCGGCAATACCGAAGCGTCTTCTTCGCCATTTTCACTTTTATGTCACTCTGCTTCCTGTTTTTGCGATCAAAACTGTTGATAAAATTCACAATACGTTTGTGATGCGGATTTTTCGGGCAAAAATATTGACAATGGCAAGATAATCTATTGCTTAAAAGCGGGGATGACATAATTAGATAAAATCTACTGTAACTCTTGAATTGAGATGGTAGAATCCTTTTTTAAGCAACCGAGTGTATTTTGAAATGAGTAATAACGTTGTCGTATTGGGCACCCAGTGGGGTGACGAAGGCAAAGGCAAGATAGTCGATTTGCTGACAGAGCGCGCTAAATATGTTGTTCGCTACCAAGGTGGCCATAACGCGGGTCACACTCTCGTCATTGACGGTGAAAAAACCGTTCTTCATTTAATCCCATCAGGCATTCTCCGTGAAAATGTTGTTAGCATCATAGCAAACGGTGTCGTTTTATCACCGGAAGCACTGATGAAGGAAATGACTCAACTTGAAGATCGTGGCATTCCTGTTCGCTCTCGTTTACTTCTGTCTGAAGCTTGCCCATTAATCCTTCCTTATCACATCGCATTAGACAATGCGCGTGAGAAAGCACGTGGTGAAAAAGCTATCGGTACAACAGGCCGTGGTATCGGACCGGCTTACGAAGATAAAGTCGCTCGTCGCGGTTTACGTGTTGGCGATCTGTTTGATAAAAAAGCGTTTGCACAAAAACTCAAAGAAATCATCGAATACCATAACTTCCAACTGGTGAATTACTACAAAGTTGAACCTGTTGATTACCAAAAAACCTTAGACGATATCATGGCAATCGCTGATATTCTGACCGGTATGGTTGTTGATGTTTCTGACTTACTGTACAAAGCAACACAAAACGGTGAGTTAGTGATGTTTGAAGGTGCACAAGGTACTTTATTAGACATCGACCACGGTACTTATCCGTATGTCACCTCTTCAAACACAACCGCAGGTGGTGTGGCAACAGGTTCAGGTTTAGGTCCTCGCTATGTTGGTTACGTATTAGGGATCATCAAAGCTTACTCTACTCGTGTAGGTGCAGGTCCATTCCCAACGGAATTATTTGATGAAGTGGGTGACTTCTTACGTGAGAAGGGCCAAGAATTTGGTGCAACCACAGGTCGTAGCCGTCGTACTGGCTGGTTAGATATCATCGCTATTCGTCGCGCTGTTCAAATCAACTCACTGTCTGGTTTCTGCATGACGAAACTCGATGTGTTAGATGGTCTGAAAGAAGTAAAACTGTGTGTAGGTTATCGCTTACCAAATGGTAAAGTGATTGATACAACACCTTTAGCTGCTGATGATTGGGAAGGTATCGAACCTATCTATGAATCAATGCCAGGTTGGAACGAAAGCACTTTCGGCGTGAAAGATCATGCTCAACTGCCACAAGCAGCACTGAACTACATCAAGCGTGTAGAAGAGTTAACAGGCGTTCCTGTTGATATCGTTTCTACTGGCCCAGACCGTTCAGAAACCATCATTCTCCGTCATCCATTTGATGCATAATCTGCATTAAATTGGTTTGATGTGAAAATCGTCCCTGAAAATGACAGGGGCGATTTTTTCGTATCTGTTTGTTGGTTAAATTGAGATAAAAAACGCGTTACACACTTAAGATAAGACAGCTTTACACTCGGTTTTGCTTCTGTTTTATCAGTAACGAGTAAAAGTAATAAGACAATGTTATTGTTGTAATGCTAGAAATAGAAAAGCGATCTGTTGAAAATCATCAACAGTATCGCTTTTTCTTTGCCTGTGATGTCGCTATTATTTTGCTAATAATCAAGTGAGAGATGGAAATAACTCACTTTTGAGCATATCTTTGCTAAATGTCCAAAAATTAAACATAATATTGCTTAATAAAATGATATTCTCATTAATAATTACTTATCCCTTAACGACTTTAATAGGGAAAACCACTTTTCAGAGGTCATTGTGCAATTAACCAGTTTTACAGATTATGGATTGCGGGCATTGATATATATGGCTTCATTGCCAGAAGGCAAAATGACGAGTATCACTGAAGTGACACAAGTCTATGGTGTCTCGCGTAACCATATGGTGAAAATTATTAATCAACTTAGCCATTTAGGTTTTGTTGAGGCTATTCGCGGTAAAAATGGAGGGATCCGTTTAGGCAAGCCTGCAACAGACATCATTGTCGGTGAGGTTGTTCGTGCTTTAGAGCCACTTTCATTAGTAAACTGTAGTGCTGAGTTTTGCCACATTACCCCAGCGTGCCGATTAAAACTGGTGTTAAATCAGGCGATTGAGCAGTTTTTGAAAGAGTTAGACCGTCACACACTCGCAGAGCTAGTTGAAAATAATAGCTCCTTATATAAATTGTTATTAGAAGATGTTTGAGTCTACTATTTCATCAAATCTGATAGCTTGGAGGTCATAATGTCAAAAGATCCTTTCCAGGATAGAGAAGCAGAAAAATACGCCTCTCCAATTGCTAGTCGTGAATATATTTTAGAAGAAATGAAAAAGCGCACGGCACCCATGAGCCGTGAAGATTTAGCACAGGCGTTAAAAATTTCAGGTGAAGAAGACTTAGAAGCGTTGCGTCGCCGTTTAAGAGCGATGGAACGTGATGGTCAGTTAGTTTTTACCCGTCGCCAGTGCTACGCATTACCTGAACGCCTTGATTTGTGGAAAGGCAAGGTAATTGGTCACCGCGATGGTTATGGTTTTTTACGTGCAGAAGGTCAAAAAGATGACCTCTATCTTTCACAAGATGAAATGAAAAAAACGATGCATGGCGATGTTATCCTTGCTCAACCTTTAGGTATGGATAGAAAAGGTCGCCGTGAAGGTCGTGTTGTTCGTGTTATTGAACCCCGAAATAACCAAATTGTAGGTCGCTATTTTATTGAGTCAGGTATGGGATTTGTGGTACCTGATGATAGCCGTTTAAGCTTTGATATTCTTATACCTAAAGAAGATATCATGGGTGCACGAATGGGAAATGTGGTTGTTGTTGAAATCACAACAAGACCGACTCGTCGCACTCAAGCCGTAGGTCGTATTGTCGAAATTTTAGGTGAAACCATGGGAACGGGTATTGCGGTAGAAATCGCATTACGTACCCATGAAATTCCTTATACATGGCCTGCAAAAGTCACAAAAGAAGTGGCAGATTTAAAAGAAGAAGTGCCTGAGTCTGCTAAAGAAGGACGTGTTGATTTACGTGACTTACCTTTAATTACGATTGATGGTGAAGATGCGCGAGATTTTGATGACGCCGTTTATTGCCAACGTAAAAAAGGAGGCGGCTGGCGTTTATGGGTTGCGATTGCTGATGTTAGTTATTATGTACGTCCACAAACAGCATTAGATACAGAAGCGCGTAGTCGAGGAAACTCTGTTTATTTCCCTTCTCAAGTCGTGCCGATGTTGCCAGAAGTTCTGTCTAATGGATTGTGTTCATTAAACCCACAAGTTGACCGTTTATGTATGGTCTGTGAGATGACTGTTTCTGAGCAAGGGCGTCTTTCTTCTTATCGATTCTATGAAGCGGTGATGAGTTCTCATGCACGAATGACTTACACCAAAGTGTGGAAAATCATTCAAGGTGATGAAGAACTACGCGAACACTATAAGCCTATCGTTAAAGATATTGAGCATCTGTATGAGTTATACCAAGCTTTAGATAAAGCACGTGAACAACGTGGTGCGATTGGTTTTGAATCAGAAGAAGCGAAGTTTATCTTTAATGCAGAGCGTCGTATTGAGCGTATTGAGCCCGTTGTTCGTAATGATGCACACAAATTGATTGAAGAGTGCATGATCCTTGCTAATATCGCAGCTGCTCGCTTTGTTGAGAAAAACGAAGAACCTGCACTTTATCGTATTCATGATAAACCCAAAGAAGAGAGCGTTCTGAATTTACGTTCAGTCTTTAATGAATTAGGTTTAACGTTGCCAGGAGGCTTAACGCCAGAGCCAGCAGATTATGCACGAGTCATGAAAGAGGTTGAAGACAGACCGGATCGTGAAATGCTACAAACCATGATTTTGCGCTCAATGAAACAGGCAATTTACGATCCTGAAAATCGTGGTCACTTTGGTTTAGCATTAAAATCTTATGCGCACTTTACCTCACCTATTCGTCGCTATCCTGATTTAGCCCTGCATCGTGCAATTAAATATCAGATTGCGAAAGAAGAAGGACGTGGTTCACAACGTTGGACTCCAACGGGTGGTTACCATAGTGATATGGACACCATGTTGCAATTAGGTGAGCACTGCTCTTTAACCGAGCGCCGTGCTGATGAAGCAACACGAGATGTGGCGGATTGGCTGAAATGTGATTTTATGCTGGATCAGATTGGTCAACAGTTTACGGGTATTATCACTAGCGTAACGGGCTTTGGATTCTTTGTTCGCTTAAATGATCTGTTTATTGATGGTTTGGTGCATGTTTCTACATTAAATAATGATTATTATCAGTATGATAATGTAGGGCAACGCTTAATTGGTGAGTCTTCAGGACAAGTGTATCGTCTTGGCGATGAAGTTGAAGTAAAAGTTGAAGCAGTGAGTATGGATGAACGTACTATCGACTTCTCTTTAATTTCAACAACACGTACCGCGCGTAATCCGGGTAAAACAGCCCGTGTTCGTGGTCTAAAAGGCGAAAAAGACAAGAAAAATGCAAGTTCTAGCAAATCTCGTCGTCGTGATGCAAGCAAAGATAAAAACTTTGAGCCAGATAGTGCTTTCAAAAAAGGCAAATCATCAGGTCGAGGTAATGCGAGCAAAGACAAAGCTGTAAAAGACCAAGTTGCGAAAGATAAAGCAAGTAGCAAACGTAAGAAAGCATCATCACAAACCAAGAAGATAGAGGCAAAACTTAAAGCTAAACGTGCTGCCAAACGCGATAACGCCTAAAGTTTCGTTCTTCTGTCTCTTTTTTAAAAGGCGGAGACTCCGCCTTTTATCTGTTTTGTGCCTTTTATTTTTTAATGAGTAAGTACCGCTATGAGCGAAGAAATTATTTATGGTATTCACGCAGTAACTGCATTACTTGAGCGTGATCCTGCACGTTTTAAAGAAGTTTATGTATTAAAAGGGCGTGAAGATCGCCGTTTAACTCCTGTTATTCATGAATTAGAAGCTCAAGGTATTCTCGTTCAAGTGGCTAATCGCCAATGGCTAGATAGTCAAACAGAGGGTGCTGTTCACCAAGGTATTATTGCTAAAGTAAAACCAGGTCGTCAGTACCAAGAACAAGATTTACCAGACTTATTAGCTAACGTCGGTACACCTTTCTTATTAGTGCTAGATGGCGTTACTGATCCCCATAATTTAGGGGCTTGTTTACGTAGCGCAGATGCAGCCGGCGTGCATGCTGTTATCGTTCCGAAAGATCGTTCCGCGCAATTAAATGCAACAGCCAAAAAAGTGGCTTGTGGTGCAGCAGAAAGTGTTCCTTTAATTAAAGTGACTAACCTTGCTCGGACATTGCGTTTCTTACAAGAAGAGAACGTCTGGATTGTTGGCACAGCAGGTGAAGCAGACCATACTTTATATCAAAGCAAACTCACAGGTCCAATGGCATTAGTGATGGGCGCTGAAGGTGAAGGTATGCGTCGTTTAACACGTGAGCATTGTGATGAGCTAATTAGCATCCCAATGGCAGGCACTGTGTCTTCACTTAACGTTTCTGTAGCAACCGGCGTTTGCCTATTTGAAGCGATGCGCCAGCGTATTATTGTGAAATAACCGCTGAGTTTATTTTATTCTCTATACTCCCTTGAGTTTTATTGGCCGCGGGGGTATAGTTACGCGTCAATTTTTTCAGTCACAACTTAAACAAGTTCCTTGCCTCCATGGGTGGTGACTGACCCTGACAGGAGGCTGATAAATCCGTAAGGAGCAATATCAAATGCGTCATTACGAAATCGTTTTTATGGTTCATCCTGACCAGAGCGAACAAGTTCCGGGCATGATCGAGCGTTATAAAACCGCTATCACTAATGCAAATGGTCAGATCCACCGTCTAGAAGACTGGGGTCGTCGTCAATTAGCTTATCCAATCAACAAACTGCACAAAGCACACTACGTTCTGATGAACGTTGAAGCTCCGCAGGAAGTGATTGATGAACTGGAAACTACTTTCCGTTTCAACGATGCCGTTCTCCGCAACATGATTATGCGTACTAAACACGCAGTAACTGAAGCTTCTCCAATGGTTAAAGCAAAAGACGAACGCCGTCGTGATATCGCTGATGACCTAGATGATGAAGATGAAGTTGATGATGTAGCAGAGGATTCTGAAGAGTAATTAGTGCTGTGACGGCTAATAATCATTTGGTGCTAACGGGCACAGTGTGCAAAGCATTAATTCGAAAAGTTAGCCCCGCTGGGATCCCGCACTGTCAATTTGTTATTGAACACCGTTCAATACAAGAAGAGGCGGGATTAAAAAGACAATCATGGTGCCGAATGCCCATTATTGCTAGCGGGAAAGCGTTACAAGCAGTTACTCACAGTATAACGGTCGGCAGCCAAATCACCGTTTCTGGATTCATTAGTAGCCATCAGGCGCGAAATGGATTATTTAAATTGGTGCTTCATGCCGAGCAGATTGAATTGATAGATTCTGGAGACTAGCCATATGGCACGTTATTTCCGTCGTCGTAAGTTCTGCCGTTTCACAGCAGAAGGCGTACAAGAGATCGATTATAAAGATATCGCTACGCTGAAAAACTATATCACTGAAAGTGGTAAAATTGTACCAAGTCGTATCACCGGTACTCGTGCAAAATACCAGCGTCAGCTGGCTCGTGCTATCAAGCGCGCACGCTACCTGTCTTTATTACCTTATACTGATCGTCATCAGTAATAGGTATATAGTCCATTAATGACTTGTAGAGGATAAGGTAATGCAAATTATTCTGCTTGATAAAGTAGCGAATCTGGGTAGCCTGGGTGATCAGGTTAACGTAAAATCGGGCTATGCTCGTAACTATTTAATCCCACAGGGTAAAGCTGTTTCTGCGACTAAGAAAAACATCGAGTTTTTCGAAGCGCGTCGTGCTGAGTTAGAAGCTAAATTAGCTGAAACTTTAGCAGCAGCTGAAGCTCGTGCAGCGAAGATCAATGCACTGGGTTCTGTCACTATCAGCTCTAAAGCGGGTGACGAAGGTAAACTGTTTGGTTCAATCGGTACTCGTGACATCGCTGATGCAGTAACTGCAGCTGGCGTTGAAATGTGTAAGAGCGAAGTTCGCCTGCCAAATGGCGTTCTGCGTACTACTGGTGACCACGAAGTTCACTTCCAAGTTCACAGTGACGTATTCGCTGAACTGAATGTTATCATCGTTGCTGAATAATCTCTGATTAAACAGTTAATGTTGATAAAGAAAAACGCCAGCTAAGCTGGCGTTTTTTTTGGGATAAATAAATGCTTTTCTTACTATCTATGGTGTACGGTAATAACTTCCATCACTCAAACGAGTGTAAGTGATAACAGTACCGGCGCTATTTGTCACTTCTAACATACTGACATCACCTTGTGGATTACGCTGTAAACGAATAGATTGCCCTGAGCGTAATTGGCTTAAGGATTTTTGTTGGTCTTCTGATTTCGCCATAGAAAATGCATCATTGACAGGAAGTTGATTGTCTCTAAAAAGTTGCGCTAAGGTTTGTCCCTCTTTAATGGTATAAGTTTGCCATGTTTGCGCTGGTGTTGATTGTGTGTTTTGTAACGGTGTTGTTTGAGCTATATTCTCTTCAGGATCGTTTGTCGCTGGTTCCTCTGTTGATGGAGAAACGCCCTGCTCGGCATTTAAGCTATCTTGTGTTGGAGGGATCGGTGTTTGATACGCTGGATCATTTGTAGATGCTATTGGTACAGGCAGATCATGCGTTGATGATGATGGTTGAGGTGGCTCACGCGTGTTTTCACTTGTCGGCCAAAAAAATACGACCAATAAAGCAATCGCAATAACCAGTATTGCTCGACGATGTAAGCCAGGGAATTTGCCCATATTCACCTCATTATTGATCTGTGAATCAGTATTATGAATTGCTGTAACATCTTTTTTATTCCTTGTAGCCATACTAGCACGAACCATGATCCTAACCTGCTCCCTGAATTCTTTTCAGAATTATCTATTCACTCTAACCGTTAATGTTCTTTATTCCCTTGATGGTTAACTAAAAATAGTTTCATACGTTGATACACATTTTTATCAGTTTCTATGGTTAAAGCCTGTGTTAACTCACCATAAAGATCATGAGGCAATAATGTGTCAGACCATGTTGAAAGTACATTCAGCGCCATATTTCTATCGCGCAAGGTCGGACTGCGTAATTGCCTTTTGATAAGCGACCAACCGATACCAGGAAAACCACCAAGATCTTGCATAATATATTCAACGGCATGATGAGGCAGATATTCAGAGTCGGTAGCTATTAATGGATCATCTGTGCTGTCTAATGCTATTAATTCAATTTGTTGTTCTGCAAGTTTCACTACTCTTTCTATTTTGTGAGAAGCATCCGTTTGCATTAATTGGTGCCACCAATCCGCATTGGGATTCTCTTTTTGTAGTGAAAAGAGTAATTCCCAAATATCAAGGCGAAGAGATTTCGCAACAAGGCTTGCTTGGTAATTTTTTGAACGAGAAGGGTTTTGTAATGCTTCGATAATGAGTGTTGACCATTCTGGTTTTTGGATCGTATTTTGTGACGTTGAGATAATTTGTTGTTGGCAATGATCGTTCCAGCCGAGAGACTCGAGTAATAACCAATCTTCACCACTATTTTGCACAAAGTCGGCGATTTCACAGACGCAATGAAGGTGTTTTAATTCTTTAGGTGGCAAAGTATCGACTTGTGAAATAAAAGTATTACACGCTTGAGCGCCTTCTACATAATCATAGATATCTTTTGCAGGTCCTCCATTAAGCAGTGCGCGTAAAAGATCACTACAACCAAGCAGTAACTCATTATCTAAAGGGTACGTGTTCAACATCTCTAATAATGCCCCTTTTGTGACACAGTCATAGGCCACATATTCTGTCATCACATTATTTTTATACCCTTCAGTCAGTAGCCAATAGCGATTATTAATAGACAGTGTTGAGGGCAGATGTTCGATAAATTGGATACGTCCCCAGCCTTTAGTTCGTTGACCTAGGGAATATAAAAAAGGCTCGAATTCTTCACAAGAGAGGCGCTGTTTTAGCGAACGAATGGCATAAAGTGTAAATTCAGGGTGAAGGGCAAACAATAAAAGTAAACGTTGAGAAGTACTATCGTTAAACGATCCTAATAGCCCTAAGGCAATTTTGATCGGATTCTTATCAGGACTTAACTTTAAGATCCACAAGATGAATTGAAAATAGACCTCATGATTATTCAGTGTTTCATCTTGTTCTATTTTCTCTATCAGACGTGAAAGATAGGTAATAGGTGCGAGTTTATCTTGGCAGGCTATTGAATAAAAAAAATCGACATGCGTTTTATCAGGCAAAAAAATGACATGTTTGATTGCTTGATAGAGTGACAAGGCAAACTCTTCACATGCTTTTTGAGACGGCTGTTGTTCAATCGCTCGACCTATTCGTTGGTGCAAAATAATACCTTCCCGAGCACCGGCTGACCAACTAAAAGGGATTGAATCATCCGATTTTATTTTTAAATGCGCATCTGACAATAGATTTAATTCATCAGGTAAAGGTGTATCACCTATTTCATAAGGTGCTAGTTGTGAAAGAATTGAAGGAATAGAAGAAGGACAAACGTTAGGAAAGTCTATTGTAAGGTCGATAGACAGAGGTGACTTACTGAAAAGCTTATCGCGCCAATTAGTCATAATAAATCCTATTTGTTTTGCCGTCTTTGTATAACTTTAGCGGAAAATAGGAAGGCTGGACAAAAAAAAGCCAGAAAATCCACTTATATCACTTAAAAAAGCCCTCCCCCAAACACCGTTCCTCTTCTTGAGATAGCAAAACAGATCAAAAAAAACTGGTCAATAAAATTAAAAAGCGGTACATTAGCAAAATCCAAATTGTTATATTATAACATTTCAATTGAAGTGAGGTTTATTATGAAATTAGGTATTCATCCTCAATATCGAACAGTGATTTTCCATGACACGAGTGCAGATGCTTATTTTAAAGTGGGTTCAACCATCCAAACAGAAAAAACAATCGAGTATGAAGGGCAAACATACCCTTATGTGACATTAGATGTCTCCTCTCAATCACACCCATTTTATACCGGTAAGCAAAAGACACATTCTCAAGAAGGTAATGTCGCACGCTTTAATAAACGTTTTGGTCAATTTATTAAGTAAGGAGGAAATAATGCAGGTATTAAGCTCATTGAAAAGTGCTAAACAACGCCATCCAGATTGCAAAGTGGTGCGTCGCCGTGGTCGTCTTTATGTGATTTGTAAGTCAAATCCACGTTTTAAAGCGGTTCAGGGGTGAAACTATGCAAAAGCCAGTTTTTTCTTGTGTTTTAATCATGGGGTTATTGGGGAGTGCAATGTCTGTTTTAGCGCATGGTCACCATCATGAAAAAGTACAAACACAAGCACAGCGAGATGCAGCGAATGGGATTTTTGAAGATAAGGATGTTCTTGATCGTCAACTTAGTGATTGGGATGGCGTATGGCAATCTGTAGAGCCTTATCTTCTTAGTGGCGAGTTAGATGAGGTTTTGCAAAAGAAAGCGGAAACGAAAAAAGATAAAACGGTTGAAGAGTACCGAGCCTATTACGCACAAGGCTATAAAACGGATGTGGATATGATTGGTATTGAAAACAATATTATTGAGTTCCATCGTGGCGAGAATGTCGATAGCTGTGAATATCACTATGATGGTTATCGTATTCTGCATTATGAGTCTGGTAAAAAAGGCGTACGTTATCTTTTCCGTTGTGATGATGTCAAAAGCCAAGCACCTAAATTTATTCAATTTAGCGACCATATTATTGCGCCAGAGAAAGCAGGGCACTTCCATTTATATATGGGCAATATATCGCAAGATGAATTACTTAAAGAACTAAGTAACTGGCCAACGTATTACCCTTATTCCATGAAAGCAGATGATATTGTTCATGAAATGCTTTATCACTGATTTAAGTAAAATAAATAGAAAATAAAATAATAAAAATCTTTAGCAAAGGAATGCTAGATTTTTTTAAATTAATTATGTGATATAAAAAGAATAATAAAATAATCCGTAAGGAAGTCATTTAGCGGGTCAGTATACTTATATTTATTTGGTGATAATATAAATGATATAAAGCTAAGCCTCTTTATTTTTATTATTTTATATAGATATAATTAATTGTTTATTAATTTTTTAAAAGGAATTTTTATGGCATATCCTGTTTATTTAACGTTAAAAGGAAAAGTCCAAGGATTAATTTCTGTAGGTTGTTCATCTCTCGATTCGATAGGAAACCGTTATCAACTTAATCATGAGGATGAAATTCAAGTGATTAGTTTAAATAATGGTTCTTTTCGTACACAAAATGCATCTTATCAACCAGTTATATTTACTAAGCCTATAGATAAATCATCACCACTGCTTTCAACAGCTTTCAACAGCTTTAGATAATAACGAAGTCTTAGAAGCAATATTCACTTTTTATAGAACAAGCCAACATGGGCAACTTGAAAAATATTATGAAATGAAATTGACGGAAGTTTCTCTCATTGAAGTTTCTGATATTTTCCCTGATTCAATAAATGATAATGAATCAATGCCATATCAGCGTATTCAAATGAAATATACTTCAATCTCAAGAAATCATTTAGTCGGTAATACCTCTAGTTACAGTATTAATAGTGATATGATTAAGTAGGATTTACAACATAATTAAAAGATATGTGCTATTTACACATATCTTTTGATATAACATATTCGCTTGGTGCAAAGATTGATTGTTTATAGCAAATATAATATCCCTTAGAGACTAAATCATATCTGACATAAAATGAAAAAAAGAAACTAAAAACAATTCCAGCTATTGCAATAATAGCAAGATAACCGGCGATTTTATTATTCATTTTTTTTGTTTTTTTCTTATATGCACAAATGAATATTAAATAAGAAAAATATACTAGTAGCGGGGTCCCAAAAAATAATAATGCTGTCTGAAAAGAGAATAGTATACGTTCTTTCATTGAAAAATATTCAATATAATATGAAATTGAAAAGTAAGAACAAAAAACAGATAATAATAAAATAAATAGAGATATTGAATATAATTTAAATGGGTTTATTTTATCCACGGCTAAGTCTTCCCCATTGTGTAAAAAATTGATCAGGATGATAAGGTGTTTCAGGTTTTTTGTCTCGATAAGATTTTAGATTTTTTATTATGGTTTCACTTATCTTAAATTCATCATCTAACTTGTAGAGAAAATATGAAATTGCAACCCCCAGTAAAAATATTCCTACAGAGACAATAATGACACTTCCTCCAGCAATTATTCCTAATGTTGTTAAAACACCAACTATGGATGCACTTACTTGTGTTGCAATAGCCAATTTTGCCATATCCATCGTTATATTTACGAAAAAATTGGTGAGATCATATTCATCTCTAAATATTAGCTCTACAACTCTATAAGCTGCTGAAAAAACAATTGCAAAACGTACTCCCCCTGTTGAAACTGAATTCATTCCTTGGGTTCCTACCCCCATATATATAATACGAGGATTATTTGCTAAGTATCGAGTTGCATTTAAATAAGTTCTAACGCCCGCATGACCTGAAATTCTTATATAGACATTTCCATTTTTACCTACATATTCAGTCGCTGTGATATTAATATTTCTAAACTCATTAATAATCCTTTCGACTCTATATAATTCATAGATATTTCCAGAATATGATGAAGCAATATCACCAACACTAAATAAAGTGTCTTTCGATGATTTATAAGGTGTTGGGGTTGATAAATTTTTTAGAACATAATCAGCTTCTTCAAGGGTGATAAGTGCTGCAACATTTTCATCATCTTCGGTATCATTAAGGATCCGTTCAATTCTTTTCTTATTGTTGTATTGTTCTTCTCTGTCCCAATCAATAACGGTGGTATCGTATATATAGCCCATATAAAAAATCCTTTTTTATAAATTTGGATTAGATTAATAAAATTTATAGTTTTATGCAATTAAAAATACTCGTTATTAGATTAACTAATTAAAAAGTTAATTTAATAGTACTTGTGTTTTTATTTCTTATTATGTCATATTTTATGATGATTATTTTGATTGTTAGGATATTTGTTTTCTTTGTCTTTTAAATTTTATTTAGAGAAATAATATCCACTTTTATAAAAGAGGTTGTTTTTATTTTTATATTAGTAATAAATAGACTAAGGATATATAAATTCGATTATATATCTTTGTGTTAAATAAAGGATTTTTAACTTTTCTAGATAATAAGAGAAAATAATAAGAAAAAATAGTAAGAAAAAAAGCAGTAGCATCCATGCTGACTTACTTTTATAAGTTGGGTTAACGATTATTTATAATCCCTGGCAGAGATACTTCATCTCCATGTAGTCTTCAATACCATGTTCAGAGCCTTCACGACCTAAACCTGATTGTTTAATACCACCAAATGGCGCAACTTCATTAGAAATTAAACCTGTGTTAATACCCACCATGCCGTATTCTAAATTCTCAGCTACACGCCAAATACGCTGTGGATTTTCACTATAAAAATAAGCCGCTAAACCATAAATCGTGTTATTAGCTAAATGCACCACTTCATCTTCATCCTCAAAGATCACTAAAGGTGCTACAGGGCCAAAGATCTCTTCTTCAAGGATATGGCTATCTGCGGGAACATTTCCCACAACAGTAGGTTGGAAGAAGTTCTCACCCGCTTTATCGCTTTCACCACCACAAAGTAGTGTCGCACCACGTTTTAGCGTGTCAGCCAGTAAAGATTGTGATTTTTCAACTGCCTTGCGATTAATAAGAGGCCCAATAGTGACACCATCTTCAAAACCGTTACCCACTTTGAGTTTTTTAACAGCAGCAACAAAGCGTTCACTAAATTGTTGATAAACATCTTTATGAATATAAAAACGGTTAGCGCAAACACAGGTTTGTCCTGCATTGCGGAATTTAGCGCCCATCGCCCCTTCAACGGCTTTATCAATATCAGCATCGTTAAATACAATAAACGGTGCATTGCCACCTAATTCTAAAGAGACTTTTTTTACGCTATCTGAGCACTGACGCATTAATAAACGTCCTACACCCGTAGAGCCTGTAAAACTTAATTTGCGAACACGGTTATCAGAGGTAAAGACTTCGCCAATTTTAATGGCATCACCAGTCACAATATTAATCACACCCGCGGGAATACCGGCTTGAGCCGCTAATTCCGCTAAAGCTAATGCGGTATAAGGTGTTTCATTGGCAGGTTTAATCACCATCGTACAACCCGCGGCTAATGCCGGAGCGGCTTTGCGGGTGATCATCGCTGCTGGGAAGTTCCAAGGTGTAATCGCCGCACAAACACCGATACCTTGCTTAATTACCATCAAACGTTTGTCAGCAGAAGGTGAGGGAATAATTTCCCCGTTGGTTCTCTTTCCTTGCTCTGCAAACCACTCGATAAAAGAAGCCGCATAAGTAATTTCACCTTCAGCTTCAGCAACAGGTTTACCTTGCTCAAATGTCATTAACTCAGCAAGTTTTCTTTTATTTTCAGTGATTAATCTAAACCAATTTTGCAATAATGCTCCACGCTGATGTGCTGTAAGAGCACGCCATTTTGGTAAGGCTTTTTGTGCAGCATCAACAGCCATTATTGCTTCTTGTGTTGCCATATTGGGTACAGTACCCAGTAAAGCACCCGTGGCAGGATCAATAACATCAACCGTTTCGTTGTTTTTAGCATTACACCAAAGACCATCAATATAGCCTTGTTCGTGGAAATAGGGATTTGTCGTTATCTTCACTTAATACCTCTCTGAACACATTATATATTGATATTTATAAGGCTAGGCAGCGGTGTGCCTGTTTATAATTATATGCCTGTGTTGCGATGTTGTGAAAATAAGTATGACAAATGCCAATAAAAAACATCAAAATACGATGGAACGGGTCAATTGACTACGTTTTTAATGAATAATCCGCATTACTCAAGACTGAAGGTTTACGCTGTACCTTACCACTGTTATTCTTGGATCTAACTTTCATAAAAAACAGGTATTTTTCATGTCAAAACCATCATTTGATTCTATCGAATCACAGGCAAGTTACGGTATTGGTCTGCAAGTCGGTCAACAGCTGACTGAATCAGGTCTTCAAGGATTAGAGCCCGCAGCACTGTTAGCTGGCTTGACCGATGCATTAGAAGGTAATGCCCCTTCTGTACCTGTTGAAACATTACACAATGCTTTACGTACTATGCATGAGCGTGCTGAAGCTGTTCGTCAAGAACGCCAAGCAGAGCTGGCTGATGCTGGTAAAGTTTTCTTAGAAGAAAATGTGAAAAATGAAGGTGTTCAAGTTACAGAATCAGGCTTACAGTACAAAGTACTGACAGCTGGTGAAGGTGCAATTCCTGCGCGTACAGATCATGTTCGTGTTCATTACACAGGTCGTTTAATTGATGGCACTGTGTTTGATAGCTCTGTTCAACGTGGGCAACCAGCTGAATTCCCAGTAAATGGCGTTATCGCAGGCTGGATTGAAGCATTAACATTAATGCCAGTAGGTTCAAAATGGGAATTATATATTCCTTACCAATTAGCTTATGGCGAACGTGGTGCTGGGGCGGCTATTCCTCCATTCGCAACATTAGTATTTGAAGTAGAATTATTAGAAATTTTATAATTTCTTATTCTGCTGTAAATCAGAGTAAAAAATAGCCGGTTTTTGCCGGCTATTTTTGTCTCTGGACTAAAATAAAGAAACAGTAAGATAATTGATTTTTATAAGGGATATTTTTGCTCTTATAAAGATAAGAGAGGTTATGATGTTAGAACAAGTCAGCAAATTAGCCCGCCAAGCAGGTATGGCGATAATGCAAATCTACCAGCAATCAGAGCCTATTCAAGTACAGGAAAAAAGTGATCATTCACCTGTTACAGAGGCTGATTTGGCCGCTCATCAAATTATCAAACAAGGACTTGCTTCTATTGCCCCTGATATACCTCAATTATCTGAAGAAGATCCCCCTGAATGGGAAGTTCGTCGTCATTGGGAGCGCTATTGGTTGATTGATCCTCTAGATGGCACGAAAGAATTTATCAGTAAAAATGGTGAATTTACGGTAAATATTGCCTTAATTGAAAAAGGTGTTCCTGTTTTAGGGGTTGTCTATGCACCAGTTCAAAATGTGTTATATGCCGCGGCAAATCAGCAGGCGTGGAAAGAAGAGTGCGGACAACGATTGCCTATCCACGCACGTCGTGCAGAGCCACCCGTGATCGTGATTAGCCGTTCTCATCAAGATGATGAATTAAAAGAGTATCTTTCACAACTTGGTGCACATCAAACCGTTGCGGTGGGTTCATCTTTGAAGTTTTGTTTAGTTGCTGAAGGTAAAGCACAGCTTTATCCTCGCTTTGGACCTACACATACATGGGATACCGCAGCAGGTCATGCTATTGCGATTGCAGCGGGTGCACATGTTACGGATTGGAAAGGGGTAACGTTAGATTATTCCCCAAAAGAGTCGCTGATAAATCCAGGATTTAGAGTGTCTATCTTTTAGAACCATTTTATAAAATCAGAGCCCTTTGTTTAAAAAGGGCTCTGACACAGAAATTATTCTTTAATTAAGTCGTTGATAAGGTTGATAGCAGCTGTAATTTCTGCACCGCTCAATACACCTTCTTTGATGAAACGGACTTTTCCTTGTTTATCTAAAACAATAATCGCTGAACTCTCTTTTTCTAATCCCCAGCCTTTTAACGCGACGCCATCGGCATCAACAATAAACTGTGACCAAGGAAATTCTTTTTTACTGTCTTCAACGCTACCACGAACAAATGGACCAGTGCCAAATACGGCATCATCAGTATTAATAATCGTTGTCGTTTGATAACTGTCATGTGGGAATTTAGCCAATTTTACGGCTTCAATAAACGGCGCATTCATCTCCTTAGCCTTGCTACGTCCTGCTATATGCTGAACAGTTCGTACTTTTCCACTGAGCAGACCACTATTCCAATTTTGGTAGCTAAACTTATCTTTGGTCGTGTCATAAAGTAGCTCACCTTTGTCATTGATTGTGACGGCGGGAAGGACTGTATTTTCAGTGATGTTATGTGCGAATGCCCATGTGGATGCGCTAAGTAAAAGAGCAGCTAAGGTTATTTTGTGCATAGCCATTGTCCTATTATTGAAATCGACGTTAGATTCTATCTAAGCATAGAAGCTAGTGAAGAATAATACCTCATCACTGATACATTTATTTAACATTGAGTGGGTAAAATAACGCATACACTATCTTTATTTATATTCTTTACTGTCAATAAATGTAAAAACAGATAAGAAAATCAAATAAGTTGAACCTAGTACTTATAATTAGGTCTTTAAATTTGATATATAAAGATAAGTCTTTATGACTTATTAAACTCAACAACGAGCATGGGAGACAACTGAAAGATGAAAATCTTCAATCGCTATAACCCTGAAAAAATTGCTCTCTACGTTAAGACGTTATTTCGTGGACGGTTTTATATCAAAGAAATGGGTGCATTTGAATTCGATTACGGTAAAATTTTATTACCCAAAATAAGAGATAAGCTACATTTTAATGTTATGAGTGAAGTGAACCAACAGGTTGTTTTACTGAAAGCAGAAATGGGCTAACTTTTATCTGATAGATAACTGAGTCTTTTCCTCTGGCGAGTTAGATAAGACTCAGTTATTAATTACCAATCGTTACTAATTAATCAGCTACTTTATTATTCTCATTCTTCTGAGTTTCTACTTCTGTTGTGGTCGTCTGTGTAACAGGAACATGTTCTTGTAAAACAGGTTTAACAGGAGGGATATCATCAATTTTTGTCACAAGTAGTTGATCTATTTTGTAATTATCAATATCGACAACTTCAAATTTGTATCCTGAAAACTTCACATAATCAGTGCGTTTAGGTATTTTACGTAAACGATACATCATAAAACCTGCAATGGTTTCGTAGTTACTTGAATCAGGGAAATCGTCGATATCAAGCACACGCATTACATCATCAATTGGCGTACCGCCTTCAACTAACCATGAATGCTCATCACGGCTCACAATTTGCTCTTCTTGCCCCGGTCCAATTAAATCACCCATTAAGGTTGTCATCACGTCATTTAGTGTAATAACACCCATCACCATGGCGTATTCATTAAGGATAATGGCAAAGTCTTCACCGGATGTTTTAAAGCTTTCCAACATATCTGAAAGCGTTAATGTATCAGGAATAATCAGCGCCTTACGAATATGAACACCTTCATTGAGATTTAGGCTTTGTCCGTTAATAACGCGATTAAGAAGCTCTTTAGAATCTACATAACCAATAATATGGTCAATATCACCTTCACAAACTAAAAATTTAGAGTGAGGCTGGGTAGCAATTTTTTCTTTGATATCGCTTTCAGTTTCTTCACGATCAAAATAGACCACATCTTCTCGTGGTGTCATTGCGGAGGGGACAGTACGAGATTCTAATTCAAAGACATTTTCAATTAACTCATGTTCTTGTTTACGTAAAACCCCAGCAACAGCACCGGCTTCGACAATGGCAAAAATATCATCAGAAGTAATATCTTCATTTCTGACCATTGGGATTTTAAATAATTTGAAAATAAGATCTGCCATACCGTTAAATAACCACACCAGAGGGCGAAAGAAGGCAAGGCAGAAACGCATCGGATTCACAATTCTTAATGCGATTGCTTCTGGTTTTATCATACCAATGCGTTTTGGTGTTAAGTCAGCCAATAAAATAAACATCGAGGTAACGATAATGAAAGAGCAAATCGACCCTAGTTGTTGAGAAAGTGCCTCATCAAAAAATTGGAGGTAAAAGTTTTTCAACGAAGGCGAGAATGCTGATTCCCCAACAATACCCGCTAAGATAGCGACGGCATTTAATCCAATTTGCACCACGGTAAAAAACATGCCCGGCATTTCTTGCATTTTTAATACACGTGCAGCGTTAATATTGCCCTCATCAACCAGTTGTTTGAGCTTAATTCGACGAGAAGCGGCAAGAGAGATTTCAGACAGCGAAAAAAAGGCGCTAATGGCACAAAGCAAAAGCACAATGAGTAAACTATTAAGCATATAAGGCTCACATCACCCCAAGTATTTAATCCAAAGGGTAATACTAGAGTGTTAAAAATAGAAGATAAATCAATATATTGTGATGAAATTATTCACAAAGATAGATAAGAGGGCGCAATTATATCATCGCCCTGCTATTTTCTGCTAGTTTTACTTTTCGGTAGGATAGCAAATACCTATTCCACCTAATCCACAATAACCTTGTGGATTTTTGTGTAAATATTGCTGGTGGTCATCTTCAGCAAAATAAAAAGGACCCATTGGCTGAATTTCTGTGGTGATTTCTTCAGTCGCACCTTGAGTATTCATCGCTTGTTGGTAACGTTTTTTAGACTCAATAGCTTGCGCATATTGCTCTGGGTTAACGGTGTAAATTGCCGAGCGATATTGGCTACCAATATCGTTACCTTGACGCATGCCTTGTGATGGATTGTGGTTTTCCCAAAAAAGCGCCAAAAGTTGTGAATAACTGATCACCGAGGGATCAAAAACAATTCTCACCACTTCACTATGACCGGTTAGACCTTGGCAAACTTGTTGGTAGGTTGGATTCTCTGTTACACCACCGCTATAACCTGCACTTGTTGAGTAAACGCCCTGTTGTTGCCAAAACAGACGTTCAACTCCCCAAAAACAACCCATCGCAAAATAAGCGATATGCATCTTTTCAGGAATATCATTAATGGAATGCCCATTTACAGCATGATTAGCAGATATTTCTAATGGTATCGAGGTACCCCTTAAGGCATTCTCTGGTTGGTAAGCTTTATGTTGCAAGGTAGACTCCAATTTTTATATTTGTAAACGCTTTACTATGGTAAAGGCTTAATATTGTTATAAACTAAATCTACAATAAAGCTTAAAATAGTTTGTCGTCAATTCATCACATGGATTAAATCATATTGAGGAGAAAACGTGCCAAGATACTCCGTTATCTACGTTCTCTGTCTGTCTTTTATTGCACCTGTTGCCTATGGGGCAAATTTGCGTTTAAAAGTAGAAGGTTTAGAAGGGCAGCTCGAAAAAAATGCGCGAGTCCAGCTATCAAACATAACAACAGAAGAAGTTGCACCTGACGGGCGTTTTCGTGCGCGTGTTGAAAAGGCAATTCAAGAAGGACTTCGCCCTTTAGGTTATTATCAACCTAAAGTGACATTTTCTTATGAAGAAAATACACCGCCGGCACGATCTGTATTAACCGCTAAAGTTGAACCGGGTATTCCTATTTTACTGAAAGGCGTCGATATTGTTCTCGAAGGTGGCGCTAAAACAGATAGCCAATATGCGAAAGTCATTAAAGAAAATACGCCTCCTCTTGATAGCGTTTTAAACCATGCAGACTATGAGAAACTCAAAGGCTCATTAACAGGACTTGCAATCCGTCGTGGCTATTTTGATGCGGAAATGCAAAAAAGCCAGTTGGGCGTTTCTTTAGATAATCATGCCTCATATTGGGATTTTGTTTTTGATAGTGGAGAACGCTATCGTTTTGGAAAAGTGGATTATACAGGCTCCCAAATCCGTGAAGACTACCTACAAAATATCGTTCCTTTTAAAGAGGGGCAATATTATGCCTCAGAAGATCTGGCTGAATTTAATCGCCGTTTAGCTGCAACAGGGTGGTTTAACTCTGCGGTCGTGACGCCCGATATTGCTAAAGCGCGCGCTGAAGGCTCTTACCTATTACCCATGAATGCCGTTGTAACACCTCGCTCTCGTAACTATGTGGAGCTTGGTGGTGGTTATGCTACTGATGTTGGTCCTCGCCTTAATATGCAGTGGGATAAGCCTTGGATGAATTCACGAGGCCATAGCTTAACCTCTAATATCAGTGTTTCTCAGCCTGAACAATCTATTGGTGCTAATTATAAAATTCCACTAAAAGTCAATCCATTAGAACAGTACTATGGTGTTCAAGGTGGTTTTAAACGTACCGATTTAAATGATACCCGTTCTGATACTACAACACTAAATGTGTCTCGTAACTGGGATATGTCGACAGGCTGGCAATACAGTGTGAATACACGTTGGAGTCTCAGCCACTTTACCCAAGGTGAAGTCACTAATACAACCATGTTGCTTTATCCAGGGGTAACAGCCAGTCGTGTACGCCAACGGGGCGGTATGATGCCGACTTGGGGGGATAGTCAACGTTATACATTAGATTACTCCAATAAAATATGGGGCTCTGATGTTGAGTTTGCAGCATTCCAAGCACAGCATGTTTGGATACGTACCCCATGGGATGGACATCGCTTTGTGGTAAGAGGCAACTTTGGTTGGATTGAAACCAATGCGTTTGAGCAAGTACCGCCTGAATTACGTTTCTTTGCTGGTGGTGATAGAAGTGTTCGTGGTTTTAAATACCAAAGCATTTCTCCAGAAGATAGCAAAGGAAATTTAACGGGGGCATCAAGGATGCTAGTAGGATCGTTAGAATATCAATATAACGTTACGGGTAATTGGTGGGGAGCTGTTTTTATTGATAGTGGTGAAGCTGTTAACGACTTTACTCGTAGTGATTTTAAAACAGGTGCGGGTGCAGGTGTTCGTTGGGCATCCCCTGTGGGGCCAATTAAATTTGATTTAGCATTACCTGTGAGCGACGTTGATAAACGTAGACTTCAGTTTTATATCGGGTTAGGAGCAGAGTTATGATAAAAAAGTGGTTGAAATGGATCGCACTAACACTCCTTATCATTATTTTGCTTACATTCGGTGCTGTTGCTTGGATTTTGGGAACACAATCAGGTTTGCATTTTGCTATTAATAGCGCAGCCCGCTGGGTTCCTGGTTTAGTTATCAACGATGTTAATGGTGGCTGGCAAGATCTGCGTTTAACGGGTGTTGAATATCAAATGCCCGGTGTTGATGTGAACGTGGGTGAATTATCATTAGGATTACGTTTATCGTGCCTGACTGATAAACAAGTTTGTGTCGATACATTAGGCACACGAGATGTTGTTGTTAATGTTGATACTAGTGCTTTTCCCCCTTCTGAAGAAACCCCTCCATCAGCGCCTTTAACCGAGCTTAATGCCCCATTACCTATCTATTTAAATTCACTTTCATTAGAAAATACGTATGTGAAGATTGATGATATGGCAATCTCGCTCGGTGAATTTAAAACAGGTGCACAGTGGGAAGGTCGTCAAGTTACATTAAATCCAACATTTATTAATGATTTGCTGGTGGCATTACCAAAAACACCAGAAGAAGGAAATGTTGAAGCAACGGCTCAAGAGGTAAAAGAAGCCGTAAGTGCAAACTCTCAAACAAAGCCGACAACACAAGAAGAAAAAGAACAAGCTTTAGCTGAGACAATTAAAGCGATTTTCGCTAAACCATTATTAGCCGAATTACCTGAAATTATTATTCCTGTTGATATCAATATTGAAGGAATTGAAGGTAAGCAATTACAGATGAGTGGTGATGCACCCATTACGATTAACCAATTATCGTTCGAGGCAAAGACTCAAGGTAAGCAGGTTAATCTCACTAAATTAAATGTCGATGCACAAGAAGGTGAAGTGAGTTTAAATGGGGAAATTACCCTAGATAAACAGTGGCCTGTTAATTTAAATGTGAATGCGACTATTCGTGATGTGGCAGGGCTTGAAGATTTTAAAGATCAAAAAGCGACGCTTTCTTTACAAGGCGCATTACTCGAAGAGCTTAAATTAGCACTCTCTTTAACAGGAACGGTTACCGCAACTTTAGATGCTCAAGCGGAACTCGCAAAACCACATCTTCCATTAAAATTGACACTTGAAAGTCAGAAAGTTCGTTGGCCATTAACGGGTGATGTACAGTATCAACTTAGCGATACTCGACTACGCTTGAATGGTCAGACAGACGACTATGCTCTTTCATTGCGCTCTAATATTGAAGGTCAGGAGATCCCGCCTGCAAAATTAATGCTGGATGCGAAAGGGAATGAAGAAAAAATAGAGCTGACGCGTTTACGTTTAGCCGCTTTGCAAGGTCATGCTGATATTACGGGTGTTGCTGATTGGAGTAAGGCAATTAGCTGGAATGCATTACTCACTATTTCGGGAATTAATACGGCAAAACAGTACCCTGATATGCCGGCAAAATTGGATGGACGTATTGCAACAACAGGGAGTCTATATGGCGGAAGTTGGCAATTACGTATTCCTGAAATTACCTTAGATGGCAATTTCAAAAATAATCTTATCAAAGCGAGAGGCAATGCTTACGGTAATGATTCTGGTCAATGGAATATCCCTCAGTTAAAACTTATTCTTGGTAAGAATAACCTCGATATTGAAGGGCATTTAGGTGATAAATGGGCATTAGATGCCAATATTAATGCACCGGGATTAAATGGTTTAGTGCCTGGATTGGCAGGAGTCATTAAAGGTAAGGTTAATATCCGTGGTGATATTAATACACCTAAAATTATTGCTGATATCAATGCACAGGGTATTAAATGGCAAGATCAAGTCAGCGTTGAATCCATCTCTATCAAAGGTGATGTTCAATCGGACAAAGAAATTGGTGGCAAGTTAGCGATTACTGCTCGTCAGCTAAAACAAGCCGATTTAGTTATTCGCAATTTAACGCTGGATGCTGCAGGCACAGAAAAACAGCATAAACTAACGTTAAAAATGGAAGGTGAGCCTGTTTCTGGTGGACTGACATTAGCGGGTTCATTTGATAAAGAAAAACAGCAATGGAAAGGAACGCTAAATAATACGGCATTTGACACTCCTGTGGGTGAGTGGCGTTTAAATAAAGCCATGGCGTTAAATTTGCTGGCAGAAAAGCAAGAAGTCACCATTGGTTCTCATTGCTGGGTAAATCCCAATGCACAAGTTTGTGTGCCTAAAGCGATAACAGTGGGTGAAAACGGATCGGCGGCAATAACATTGACGCGTTTTGATCTTGCTATGATCAAACCTTTCTTACCGCCAGAGACGTCTGTTCAAGGTGTATTTACTGGTGATGCGACAGCAACGTGGTACTCAAAAGGAGGTTTACCGAAAGCATCAGTAAACCTGAAAGGGCAAGGTGTTGCAGTAAAACAGAATATTGAAGGCACTATTTTACCAATTGATTTTGATGCTATTACCTTAAATGCCGGCGTTAACAATGGTAAAGCGACATTACAATGGCTGATTAGTATTGCGGGCAATGGTGATATTAAAGGTAATGTGCATGTTGCAGATCTTGAGAAAAAACGCCAGCTATCAGGTACGGTGGATATTGATAATCTGACATTAGATTTAATCAAACCGTTCTTAGGCAAAGGTGAAATTGCTCAAGGTCGTGTTGGTGCACAACTGCGTTTAGGCGGAAATGCTCAATCTCCACTGTTATTTGGTCAATTTGGTATTAATCAATTAAAAGTGGTTGGTCATTGGATCCCGTTTGATATTACGAAAGGGAATGTTGATGTTCAATTCAATGGTGCGACATCTGATTTAAGCGGTAGGATCGAAACCCCAGAAGGTTATTTAAATCTTACTGGTAACGCCGATTGGCGTAAGTTAGATGCATGGCACGCAGTCATAGCCGCAAATGGTAACAAATTACGTGTTGCATTACCTCCGATGGTTCGTATTGATGTTAATCCTGATTTAGTGTTTGAGGCTCGACCAAATTTACTGAAACTCGATGGACGCATTGATATTCCTTGGGCACGTATTGTTGTTCAAGATTTACCAGAGTCTGCGGTATCCGCTTCTTCTGATGAGGTGATGCTGGATAAAAACTTACAGCCAATTGCGCCAAAAGAGACATCGATTCCCATTCAAAGTGATTTAGCGATTAATATTGGCGATGATGTGACACTGGACGCATTTGGGCTTAAAGCGAGATTGACGGGAGCACTCAAAGTCAATCAGAATAAACAAGGACTCGGTTTAAATGGCCAAATTGATATTCCAAAAGGTCAATTCAAAGCTTATGGGCAAGATCTACAAGTCCGTAAGGGACAAATCTTGTTCTCAGGGCCTGTGGATCAACCTTACTTAAATATTGAAGCGATACGTAATCCTGAAAATACGGCAAATAATGTGATTGCGGGTGTCAGGGTGACAGGGCTAGCAGATAAACCTAAAGTTGAAATTTTCTCTGAACCTGCGTTTACACAGCAAGAAGCGTTATCCTACTTGCTAAGAGGTGAAGGGTTAGATAAAAGTGGTGATGCGGATTCATCACAAATGACAGCAATGCTGATAGGATTAGGTGTTGGTCAAAGTGGTCAACTTGTAGGACGTATTGGTGAAACCTTTGGTGTTTCGGATTTAGCGCTTGATACACAAGGTGTGGGGGATAACTCACAAGTTGTGGTTAGCGGTAAGATCACCAACGATCTACAAGTGAAGTATGGAGTGGGTATATTTGATTCGCTAGCGACGTTAACTTTACGTTATCGCTTGATGCCCAGGTTGTATTTACAAGCAGTGTCTGGTATGAATCAGGCAATAGATCTGCTTTATCAATTTGAGTTTTAAATTATATGCGAATTATTGTTTATGGTAGTTTACGGCAAAACCAAGGTAACCATCACTGGATGACCTATGCACAGCTTTTAGGTGAGCATAAATTAGTGGGATATAAACTCTATGATTTAGGGTTTTATCCGGCGGTTATTGAGGGTGAGGGTGAAATAGAGTGCGAAGTCTATCGGATAACGCCTTCTATCTTGACAGAGCTTGATGAGTTGAAAAAGAACGATCAAGATTACAAGCGTCAACTGATTTCAACACCTTATGGTAGTGCTTGGATCTATCTTTATCAAAAGCCTGTTGATGGTTTACGTGAGATAAAATGTGGTGACTGGCTAAAACGTCACGAAGAAGAGTAATCAGTAATCTTCCGTTTTTACTTAAAGTTAAAGAAAAATGGCTCGATAGAAATATCGAGCCATTTTTATTAATGGAATAGGCAGTATTTTTTAATTAAATAATATTTCAATTATAATAATTTCAAAAATTGAAATTAAAATAAATACTTTGTTTTTTATCTATATAGATATGAATTTTATTAATGGTGTGGCTAATTGACAATGAAATAAATTTAATGTTAAAACGACAGTTGAGTTTTTTGTGAAAGCATGAAGAATATTCCTATGATATACGAATAATTAATCAAATTTTAATAAGGTAATTTTATGGATGAATTAAATGAGATTTCTCGCCTTTATAAAATCCCTCCCAAAGAAGTAAAGCAAAATCAAAATATAGTAAACAATCATTTTACTGATATGATTTTAAAAACAAAAGTAACTGCAAAAGACGCCTTTGATAAATTGGCTTATCTTGCTGGCATTAAAAATGCACCCGCTGATGATAAATATTTAAAATTGAATACATCTAACCTAGATTCGCTTATAGAAAGTGCACATTCATTAGGTTATGACATTGAAATAGTCAGTATTTAATTAAAATAAAGCAGCCTTTGGGCTGCTTTATTCACTCAGGAGAAAATAATGAATAAGGATATTATTGAGTTAAATAAAAATATTAATATTGTAGGATTACATTGGGTTTCTCGGTGGCGAGTGAATAATGGAAAAAAGGATTCTTATGTTATTCCTTTTGCGACAACCTATCCGATTAATATTATTTATCATGGTGAAAGTGAATTTAAATATGGACAATACGGTATTCATCTAGGACAGCAAGATACATTAACCTTCTTAGGTGATAAAAATAAAAAAATACTCGCTAAGTTTATCGATTGTCGTAAAAATTCACCGACGTTTAAATCAGAATTAAGTTTTTATATTACGCCTTCATCGGCAAGAACGTTAATTATTCCTCCAGGTGTTGCTCATACTTTTCATCACTTAGAAAATATATTCACTTTAAATAGTTACACTTTATTTTTACCTACGATAGATCAATTAGCCAGTAAAGCACTGATGTGGTCACCGAATAATGACGTTATTAATCTTCCTGAAGATATTGAAATTAACGATATTGATGGTTATGAGCCTATGACAGAGGAAGCCTCTGATCTGGTCTACCATCGAATAGCAGATATACAACATGAGATCTTAAGCCAACATGCTTTTTTGCATTCAGAAACACGAAAAATTCGTTTAGATGATGGTGATGAAGTTAATTTAAGATTCAGAGAAAAAATAACAGAAAATCAGAAAGGGCAATTACCGACATCAACAATTTTAGGTGTCGTGTTTCGAGCCATACCTACCATGCAAACAGGTAAAGAGAGTGGCATCGTGCCGTTAACACGAAAATCACCTATGTATCTTGTTGAACATGGTAATGAAGATTACAACTTTGACTCTTATGGCTTACATCTAGGGCAAGAAGATCATTTAACTTTTTTAGGAAAGGCTTCTAGTGAGATAACATTAAAACTTGTCGATATGCGAGCAGGCTCAGCCACTCTATTTTGTGAAGATGAAATAACGTTCAAGCCTTTACCTAATATGGAATTAGTGATCCCCTGTGGGGTAGCTCATGCACTGTTTAATATGGCTAATATCATTACAGTTAATCGGCCTGTTATCTATTTAGATGAAGAAAAAGAGTATATTCCGGGACATGATGTTATCGACTGGGAGATCGCTAATAAAAATTATCAAGCCTATTGCACTAATAAAATAGAGGCTGATTTAGATTATTATCAATTTATTGTTTCTAAACAAAAAGAGATAATTAAGCAGAAACCGACTCATCATACACCAAAGTCAATTATTATATATGATAAGAATAATAAACCGATTAAAGTCTTAATTAAAGAAAAGGTTTAGTTATTATTATGCGTATTATCTTTTTTTATATGCTTTTTTTTGTTTTAACGGCTGATGGATTAATGGTATTTCTTACACCCGTTATTGTTTATCAGTTAACAACAAGTATTGAATATTCAGGATTAACATACGCATTATGGTGGTTACCTCGACTTTTTTTAATACCACTGATTGGTAAATATATTGATACTCTAGGTATTCGACCTATCGCTGTTATTTCTGATGGTTGTAAAATAGTAGGGTGTTTATTTTTATTACTTACTCATTTTACATCTGATTTAATGATAGCGATAAGTTTTGGTTTGATTGGCAGTTTAATTTCTATTGGAAATTCACAAACATTAATTTCTTATGAAAAAATTATCGCATTGATAAGTCATCATAAAGAGCATCATATTAATTTAATGTCTAGAATGGATTTTTTAGGTATGATAATTGGACCATTCATTGGGATTGTTTTTATTGATTTGGGTTACAAGTATTTACTTGTTATACCGTGTCTATTCTATTTTATTAATGCTATTTTCTTTTTATTCTTTTATACAAGAATAAAGGTTAACACCGAAAATATAACTAATTCGGAAGAGCACGTTTTTTTCACTAAAAAAATTATTTATATTTTTTCTTCACCCATACTGCTATTTTCTGTTTTTATTGCTATTGGTAATAATATGTTCGATGGTTTAATTGAATCCAGTGGAACGGCGTTAATTGATCAGGTTATGAATTTACCAATTAAATACTACGGTTTTATTGATATTGTTGCAGGTATCTTCGGTGTATTAGGAACATATTTATACAGCTATTTAAATCAGTACATAAGTAGAGTGTGGTTAACTATTATTTCAATTTCTATTATCACTATAAGTTCCTCTTTACTGGTTTTTTTTCAAAGCTCAATAATGATTTTTATTATTTGCTACGCGGTTTCAATTATTGGAAAAGTCTTTTCAGGTAACGTGTTGAGAATCTTAAGAATAGAAATTATCCCCATAAATCAGCTCGCTAGCGTTTCATCACTGATAATTTTATTAAATCAGATGATATTACCCATTGTTGGTGGGCTTTTGTTTTTCTCTACGGGTGAGGTCACCGCTATTTATATACTGATGGTTATTGCTATAGGAATCACTTTTATCAGTGGCATCTTGCTTATCATGAGTTTGAAAAGAAAGGGAACACCCTCATAAAAAAAGCCCTTCAATAAAATGAAGAGCTTATTTATCAGCAAATTATTAAGTCATAACTCACCGGGTTATTCTGAGTGGGTCAGAATTATTTTTTAGCACGCTCGAAAGAAGAAATAATTTCAGCTTTAGCGGCTTCTACGCCTTCCCAACCGTCAACTTTAACCCATTTGCCCGCTTCTAAATCTTTATAGTGTTCAAAGAAATGTTTGATCTGTGCTTTTAACAGCTCAGGCAGATCGTTCACATCTTTAATGTGATCGTATTCTTTGCTCAGTTTAGTGTGTGGAACTGCAACCAGTTTCGCATCTTCACCTGATTCGTCAGTCATTTTCAGTACGCCAACAGGACGGCAACGAATAACTGAACCTGGTTGTAATGGATATGGAGTTGGAACCAGAACGTCTACTGGGTCACCATCTAAAGATAACGTGTTATTGATGTAACCGTAGTTGCATGGGTAGAACATTGCGGTTGACATAAAACGGTCAACGAACAGTGCACCACTTTCTTTATCAACTTCGTATTTGATAGGATCAGCGTTTGCTGGGATTTCAATAACAACATAGATATCTTCTGGTAGTTCTTTACCAGCAGGAACATGATTCAGGCTCATAAAAAATTTCCTATAAAAAAATTAATTTTACGTGGTCTTTAGTATAGCGAAAAGTTTTTAACAATACCCGTTTTTTGCCGAACATGTTGTGTTCTGGCGTAAAAATAAGCAGTAAATAAAAGGATGTGCTATTTTTTAAGATGAAAAAACCGGACGAATAAGCAGCCCGGTTTATCTATATTAGTGCGAGACCAATAGATTATTCTTCGTCTGGATATTGCGCCATAAAGCTTTCAGCTTGTTCAACCATCGATTTAGTCCCTACAAAGAAAGGCATACGTTGGTGAAGTTCTTTTGGTTCGATATCAAGAATACGTTCTTTACCGTTACTTGCTTTACCGCCAGCTTGTTCGGCTAAGAACGCCATTGGATTGCATTCATAGAGTAAACGTAATTTACCAGTAGGGTGGCTTGCAGTACTTGGGTAAATATAAATGCCCCCCTTCAGTAAGTTGCGGTGAAAATCAGCAACTAAAGAACCAATATAACGTGTGGTATAAGGGCGATTTGTTGCTGCGTCTTGTTCTTGGCAATACTTAATGTATTTTTTTACCCCTAATGGGAATTTGATGTAGTTACCTTCGTTGATTGAGTACATATTTCCTGTTGGTGGGAAATGTACACTTTCATGAGATAAACAGAATACACCTAAAGAAGGATCATAAGTAAAGGCATGAACACCACAACCAGTTGTATAAACTAACATGGTTGATGAGCCATAAACGACATAGCCAGCTGCGACTTGACGATGACCTGGTTGTAAGAAGTCGTCTAAGGTTACTGATTGTCCAATAGGTGTAATACGGTGGTAAATAGAGAAAATAGTACCGACGGAAACGTTTACATCAATATTCGAAGAACCATCTAATGGGTCCATTAACACGACGTACTTAGCATTTTCAGCACGATCACCTTCAAAGATAACAATATCATCTTCTTCTTCTGATCCGATACCCGCAACTTCACCACGTGCTTTTAATGCCGCTTTCAGTTTCTCATTCGCGTAAAGATCCAGTTTCATCTGGGCTTCACCTTGAACATTAGAAACACCGTTAGTACCAAGAATATCGACTAACCCTGCTTTATTGATATCACGGTGGATAATTTTAGCCCCAAGCTTAATCGCTGAAAGTAATGCAGTAAGTTCACCAGTAGCATGGGGAAAATCTTGTTGTTTCTCGACGATAAATTCGCCTAATGTTTTCATGACGCAGGTCCTGAATGTGAGTGGGTAAAGTAAAAAAGGAGGAAAAACTCCTTGGTGGTGGCAAGTTTAGCCAAAGAATCGGATGATTCAAAGGTTAATCCGTTTCTTATCTGCTTTTTGATCGTTAGAATAGTGACCAACTTCATGCTATTGGACAGAAATTCATGCACATTCATATTCTTGGTATTTGTGGCACCTTTATGGGAAGTCTTGCCATTCTCGCTAGAGCGAAGGGACATAAAGTCACAGGCTCAGACGCTAATGTCTATCCACCCATGAGTACTTTATTAGAAAATCAGGGAATCGAACTGATTGAGGGATATGACCCAAAACAATTAGAACCTGCCCCTGACATGGTGATTATTGGCAATGCGATGACACGAGGAAATCCTTGTGTTGAAGCTGTACTTGAAAAAGGTTTGCCTTATACCTCTGGCCCTCAGTGGCTACATGATTATATTTTACCTGAACGTTGGGTGTTAGCCGTTGCAGGAACTCATGGTAAAACCACCACAGCAGGTATGTTGGCTTGGGTTTTAGAAGACTGTGGTTATAAACCCGGTTTTTTAATTGGCGGTGTACCGGGTAATTTCCAAGTATCTGCACAGTTAGGCGAAAGCCCTTTCTTTGTGATTGAAGCTGATGAATATGACAGTGCTTTTTTTGATAAGCGTTCTAAATTTGTTCATTATTCTCCACGCACACTGATTTTAAATAACCTTGAGTTCGATCACGCCGATATTTTTGATGATTTAGCGGCAATTCAAAAACAATTCCATCATTTAGTTCGTATCGTCCCAGGGACAGGAAAAATCATCATGCCTGATAGCGATATGAATTTAAAACAGACCATAGGAATGGGATGTTGGAGTGAACAAGAATTCACGGGAGAAACTGGAGACTGGCAAGCCAAAAAACTCAGTAATGACAGTAGTCATTTTGAGGTATTCCACAAAGGTGAGCGCGTCGGAGAGGTGTGTTGGGGACTTTCTGGTGAACACAACATGCAAAATGGCTTAATGGCGATTGTTGCAGCGCATCACGTTGGCGTTTTACCTGCTGATGCTTGTGAGGCATTGGATAAGTTTATCAATGCGCGTCGTCGCTTAGAGCTACGTGGCGAGGTTAACCAAGTCAGTGTTTATGATGACTTTGCTCATCATCCCACTGCAATTTTGGCAACGCTTGAAGCGTTACGCAGTAAAGTGGGTGGAACGGCTCGTATTATTGCGGTGCTAGAGCCACGTTCAAATACCATGAAAATGGGAATTAGCAAGGATGATATCGCACCGGCATTAGGTCGTGCTGATGAAGTCTTTTTATTCCAGCCACCTAATATTCAATGGTTAGTGAGTGATATTGCAGAGCATTGTGTACAACCGGCTCGCTGGAGTACAGATCTGGATACACTCGTTGATATGATTGCGAAAGAAGCTCAAGCAGGTGATCATATTTTGATTATGAGTAATGGTGGTTTTGGTGGTATTCACGAAAAACTGCTTGCGAAATTAGCACAGCCTAAAGTGCCTGATAGCCAGTATTAAAAATAAGTAAGCCACTGAATATTCAGTGGCTTACTTTTTGAAGCGGTAGAAAGGCTAATTATAATTCTTGATCAAAAAGATTTAGAATAGCGTCTCGTAATTCTTCTGTAGAAAATCCTGGTGCCGGTGTTGAAAAAATAGTGTCATCACCCGCAATACTACCAAGGATACCTTCTGCTTTGCCTAATGAATCTAATAAACGTGCAATAAGTTGTGCTGCACCTGGGCTCGTTCTTATTACCACAACAGAATGGTTATGATCGATATCGAGTACCAGATTTTTTAATGGGCTGCTTGCTGTTGGTACGCCAAGCTCAGTAGGAAGGCAATACACCATTTCCATTTTGGCGTTACGGGTTCTTACTGCACCAAATTTTGTTAGCATACGAGAGATTTTGGACTGATTAATGTTATCAAATCCAGCCTCTTGTAATGCAGTCACAATCTCGCCTTGTGAACTGAATTTTTCTTCTTTCAGCAGGGCTTTAAACGCTTTAACCAAGTCTTCTTGCTTAGAAGGAACGCGCATAGTTCACCTTTAGTGAGTTATCAATAACCTGTGTATTATGCAGAGAAGTGAATTTTTATGCAACATAAGACGAAGAAAGACGAGTGATAGCCTCCTCAAAATTGTAAAGCAGAATGTACTGCAAAAATATTTTATTTACGGCGTGTGAATGTGATAACTTAAGGAAAGTAAAATATTTGTTAAATAAATGATAAGCTTAAAGGATTATCATAAGGATAATGGTGTACTTAACACTTTGCCATATTTATTGAAATTATTTATCAAAAGAGTGTCCACTATCTCATTAACAGATAAGCAATTTGTTTAGAATAACCAAAGTATTTTTTTTCACTGAAAATGCCTTATTATGCAATATTGCTGTTAAATAATTGTTTTTTAAAAGGCGAATTGCGTAATAGTGAGTATCTCGAAGGCGTTCCACTATCTCGTAAACTAAGGAGTATCAGAATGAAAGTAGCAGTTCTCGGTGCAGCAGGTGGTATTGGTCAGGCACTGGCACTTCTTCTTAAAAATCAGCTTCCAGCTGGTAGTGAACTCTCTTTATATGATATCGCTCCCGTTACACCGGGTGTCGCAGCTGACTTAAGCCATATCCCGACTCAAGTTACTGTAAAAGGTTTTGCGGGTGAAGATCCTTCTCCTGCGCTAAAAGGCGCGGATGTTGTCCTGATTTCTGCGGGTGTAGCTCGTAAACCAGGCATGGATCGTTCAGATCTTTTCAATGTTAACGCAGGTATCGTGCGTAACTTAATTGAAAAGGTTGCACAAAATTGCCCTAAAGCACTTATCGGTATCATTACTAACCCAGTGAATACAACCGTTGCTATCGCAGCAGAAGTGCTTAAGAAAGCAGGCGTTTACGATAAAAAACGTCTTTTCGGTATCACCACTCTGGACATCATTCGCGCCAATACCTTTGTTGCAGAACTAAAAGGTAAAGATCCACAAAAAACTAACGTTCCTGTGATTGGTGGGCACTCAGGTGTGACTATTCTTCCTCTATTATCCCAAGTTGACGGCGTTTCATTTACCGATGATGAAGTTGTAGCATTGACTAAACGTATTCAAAACGCGGGTACAGAGGTTGTTGAAGCAAAAGCGGGTGGCGGATCAGCAACATTATCTATGGGGCAAGCTGCCGCTCGTTTTGGTCTTTCATTAATTCGCGCCCTAAATGGCGAGAAAAATGTTATTGAATGTACCTATACTGAAGGCGACGGAGAATATGCCCGTTTCTTTGCACAACCTATTCTTTTAGGTAAAAACGGTGTAGAGGAATATTTATCTGTTGGTAAATTAAGTGATTTTGAAAAGCAATCTCTAAATGGTATGTTAGATGTATTGAAAAAAGATATAATTCTTGGTGAAGAATTTATTAATAAATAAAGAAATACTTTTTTTGCTATAAAAATAATGCAAATTTAAATAAAAACCGCTGGTACTATATCAGCGGTTTTTTTTATTAATTATAATGTATGTAATTATTAGTTAATTATTAGTTTTGGTGCGAATCTTTCGTTCAAGTAATTCTCCTGTTTCAGGATGGAAATAACGGCTAGGCCAAATTTCACTAGGAGCGACACCAAGATAATCAGCAATGATTTTCTCTCCTTTAGGCCAAGGGCGTGACAGTGCATTAGCGAGAGTTGAAGAGCTTAACCCTGCTTTGCGAGAGATGGCAGCAAGTGTTGTTCCTCGTTTTCTAAGTGCGGCAATAATATCGGCAGGATGCCAATCAGATTTCCTTGAAATCATTTTTAATCCTTTTTCTATAAAATTGATTGCTGTGTTAGTGGTATAAATAACAGTTTATTAGAAATGTCCTAAAGTATTTAAACTGATTATTTAGAAAATAAAATAACATTATTTTTCTAAAAAGATTTCTGATTTTTTTCTTAATAATTTCTTTTTTGAAGTTGATAACAATTTTAGAGAAACATAATGAAAAAAGAGTGGTATACGGCAAAGGAATTGACGGGTATAGGTGGATTACCTAAATCACCACAAGGTGTAAATTCAAAAGCGAGACGTGAGTCTTGGCAAAAACAGAATGTAAAAAATAAGCAAGGTAGTGGTGTTGAATATCATTATTCTTGTTTACCAGAAGAAACTTTAATTGCTCTAGAACTTTATGAGCCATTAGCACATTACAAACTAAATAAAAAAGAGGAGCCACTCGTTATCTGGGTGAAAGCATTCCAACAACTAAATGATGGTGAACAAAAAACATTAACAGAGCTGATATTGCGGGATGGTATTAGAAGTTTTTTAGAAAAAGTCGTCAATGATTAAGCGATTTTAAAGAATCTATTATTGCGTTATCCGCAACAGATATCTATCTGACTAACCTCTTAGTTGAATGTGAGATGAGATCATGAAAAAAGAATGGTATACAGCGAAAGAATTAGTGGGGCTTGCGGGGTTACCTAACTCACCGCAGGGAGTTAACTTGATGGCACGTCGTGAAGGATGGGAAAATCGTCGTAAACGTGGCGTACAGGGAAAAGCTGTTGAGTATTCCGTAAAAAGTCTGCCTGATGAGGTGATCAGTGTACTCGCTGCACATGAACCTCCGGCTGAGTATTTATCAAAACGTCAGGATGCCTTTTTGATTTGGGTTGAGGCCTATTATCAACTGACTAAATCAGAACGAGAAAAGATTGTGAAATTCGTACTACGTGAAGGGCTGGCAAAGCTCATTAGCTATATTGATGCGGATAATCAAGATGCTATCGAACGAGAAAACGAAGAAGTGCTCAATAAACTAAAAAGCCCACCAGAATCGACATAGTCGCTCTAGAGGGCTTCTTTGCATAACTAATAGGGGTTTACCAAAGTTATGATTGACGTTGTACAGCGACGTGAGCAAGCCCAATAAGCGCATCTTTATACGGTGAGTCAGGTATAATTGATAAAGCTTCGATCGCTTTGTCCGCTTCTTCTTCTGCTTTTTGACGGGTATATTCCAAAGAGCCACACTGTTTCATAGTATTTAAAACAGTATCCAATAAATGGCGACCATTACCTTGTTCAATGGCTTGGCGAATTAATTGGGATCTTTCTTCATTGCCATTATGCATAGCATGAAGTAATGGCAACGTTGGTTTACCTTCATCAAGATCATCACCCGTGTTTTTACCCAACTGGTTGTTATCTGCATCATAATCAAGCAAATCGTCAATGAGCTGGAAAGCAGTCCCAAGATAACGACCATAATCTTGGAATGCTTTTTCTTGCTCAGGCGTCGCCCCCGAAAGGATGGCTGATGCATGAGAAGCTGCTTCAAAGAGACGAGCTGTTTTGCTGTAGATAACTTGCATATAGTCATCTTCAGAAATGTCGGGATCATTACAATTCATTAACTGTAAAACTTCACCTTCAGCGATCACATTGGTGGCACTAGACATTAATTTTAATACACGCATCGAATCAAGATCCGTCATCATCTGAAAAGATCGTGTATAAATAAAGTCGCCAACAAGCACACTGGCAGCATTTCCAAAGACAGCATTTGCTGTTTGTTTTCCTCTGCGCATATCCGATTCATCAACAACATCATCATGTAACAACGTTGCTGTATGAATAAATTCGATAAGCGCTGCGACCGAGATATGTTTGTCACCTTGATAGTCCAATGCTCGTCCAGTGAGCACGGCGATCATTGGTCGGATCCTTTTACCACCACCACTAATGATGTAGTAACCAAGTTGATTTATCAAAGAAACATCTGAATTAAGCTGGTAAAGGATTGCCTCATTTACCGCAGCCATATCAGCGGATGTTAGTTTTATAATAGATTCTAAATTCATGTTTTTTCGACTTTGGCTCGCCAATGAGCGCGTTATTATTAATAAAAAATGATCATGCCACAGATTTTACTCTCTTATAATTTAGATTGTACTTTAAAAATGGCTGAAATAAATATCGTGTAAAAAACTCTTTTTTTTAACGCTAGTTTGCGATCTGTACTTGTCATCGGCACTAAATTTGCGTAGAATTCGCGCCCTATGTGAATATTTTAATTGTGCACTCAAATTATACATATTGGGAGTGTGCGGAAAGCGGAGTTTATATGTACGCGGTTTTCCAAAGTGGTGGTAAACAACACCGAGTCAGCGAAGGTCAAACTATTCGTTTAGAGAAGCTGGAAGTAGCTACTGGCGAAACAATCGAGTTTGATACTGTAATGATGGTCGCTAATGGCGATGACATTCAAATTGGCGCTCCAATCCTTGCGGGCGTTAAAGTTAAAGCGGAAGTGGTTGCTCACGGTCGCGGCGATAAAGTTAAGATTGTTAAGTTCCGTCGTCGTAAACACAGCCGTAAACAACAGGGCCACCGTCAGTGGTTTACTGATGTTAAAATCACTGGTATCGCTTAAGGTTTAGGAGAGTAGTTCAATGGCACATAAAAAGGCTGGCGGCTCGACTCGTAACGGTCGTGATTCCGAAGCAAAACGTCTGGGTGTTAAACGTTTCGGTGGTGAAGCTGTATTAGCAGGTAGCATCATCGTTCGTCAACGTGGTACTAAGTTCCATGCAGGTACTAACGTTGGTTGTGGTCGTGACCACACCCTGTTTGCATTAGCTGACGGAAAAATTAAGTTCGAAGTTAAAGGTCCAAACAACCGTAAATTTATCAGCATCGAAGCTGAATAATTACTGGTCCTTTAAGCACCGAGTCAAAAGCCCTGCAAATCTGTTGCGGGGCTTTTTATATTTAAAAAAGGCCATCTCTGGGTAATTTCGGCCATCCAGCACGTTAATGGCTACTATACGGAGTAAAATCATGAAATTTGTTGATGAGGCCAAGATCCTAATCGTCGCGGGCGATGGTGGTAACGGCTGTGTAAGCTTTCGTCGCGAAAAATATATCCCTAACGGGGGACCAGACGGTGGTGATGGTGGTGATGGTGGTGATGTCTACATGATTGCAGACGAAAACCTTAACACCTTAATTGATTACCGTTTTACAAAATCTTATCGTGCAGAGCGTGGTGAAAATGGTCACAGCCGTGATTGTACCGGTAAGCGTGGTCAAGATATTACTATTAGTGTTCCTGTCGGAACGCGTGTCCGTGATTTAGCAACAAATGAAGTCATTGCTGACTTGACTGCTCACGGTCAAAAGCAAATGGTTGCTAAAGGTGGCTTCCACGGTTTAGGTAATACGCGTTTTAAATCGTCAGTTAACCGTGCTCCACGTCAACGTACCATGGGCACGCCGGGTGAATCTCGCGAAGTTCTATTAGAGCTAATGTTATTAGCTGATGTGGGTATGCTTGGGATGCCAAATGCGGGTAAATCTACATTTATTCGTGCAGTATCAGCAGCAAAACCTAAAGTTGCTGATTATCCATTTACAACGTTAGTACCAAGCTTAGGTGTGGTGCGTATGGATAATCACCAAAGCTTTGTGGTTGCAGATATTCCTGGATTAATCGAAGGCGCTGCGGATGGTGCAGGTCTTGGGATCCAATTCTTAAAACACTTAGAACGCTGCCGTGTGCTATTACACTTGATCGATATTGATCCTATTGATGGATCAGATCCTGTGGAAAATGCAAAAATTATTATCTCTGAATTAGAGAAATACAGCGAAAAATTAGCACAAAAACCGCGTTGGTTAGTGTTCAATAAAGTCGATCTTCTGGATGCTGAAGAAGCAAAAGAGAAGGCAAAAGCGATTGTGGAAGCGCTGGGTTGGGATGAAAACTATTATATGATAGCGGCCATCAACCAAGAAGGTGTGAAAAAACTTTGCTGGAATATCATGGAATTCCTGAATGTTACTCCGCGTGAGCAAGATATTGTTGCAACAAAAGCAGAGCCAGGAAAAGTTGACTTTATGTGGGATGATTACCACAAAGAACAGCTTGAAAACCCTAATTTTGAAGAAGATGACGACGATGATTGGGATGAAGAAGATGATGATGGTATTGAATTTATCTACCAACGTTAATTATCATTCTGATTGTGATTAAAATAAAAAACGCCTGATTAATCAGGCGTTTTTTATATCTCGATGACTTATACTTATCTCGTGTCAATCTAGCGATTGTTGTACATATCTTTATACAGATTAGTCTCAAAACGCACTAAATAAGCACGCCCAGCATTGCGATTCTGTGTAGGAGGTGAATACGCTGAAACGTATTGTACAAACGCAACTTTCTGCCCATTTGCTGTGGTCATAAAGCCCGCAAGATTGTAAACCCCTTTTAATGATCCTGTTTTGGCAGATACTTTGCCATCAACACCCGCTTCATGAAAACCACCTCGATATTGTAACGTACCGTCATGTCCTGCAAGGGGAAGCATCGTGATAAAGTTTAATTCACTTTCATGTTGTCCAATATATTGAAGCACTTGCATCATGGTTGCAGGCGAAATGAGGTTATGGCGAGAAAGACCAGAACCATCAACCATTACGGTATTTCCTAAATCAATTCCGGCTTTTTGTTTTAAAATTGCGCGAGTGGCTTCTGCGCCAGATCGCCAAGTTCCAGCAACGCCATAATACTCACGACCAATGGTTCTAAAGACGGTGTCTGCAATCATATTGTCAGACTCTTTTAGCATGGTTGTCAGTAAGCTATGTAACGGTTTTGATTGTGTCTGTGCAAGTACAGTAACTGGTGCTTTTAGTTGAGATCGACGTTTGATATATCCATCAAGTTCAATATTGGCGCGTTGTAACTCTTCTTTTAAAATTGTACCGGCCCAATGAGCACCGTCTTGAATAGAAAACATTAAAGGTACTGCATCGTCACGTTTAGGAATACAACCGGTGATTACATAAGTATTTAAGTCACGAACAGTGACATCTAATTCACAAAAACGGGTACGTGTTGAGCCTTTCTCATAAGTTTCAACTTCACTTAAAACGGTTACAGGATAAAAAGAAGCTTTCCGTATTGTGGCAATATCACCTTCTTTGTTGCCACTTTGCAATAAGACAGAAAAGCAGTTCTTATCAACAATGGCGGCACTAGGAGGGGCACTAAAGCATTGAGTCATATCATTCCAAACCCAACCGGGCGCTTTATCGTGGCTTGAAAAAGCAGAAGTATCAATCAGCAAATCACCCTGTACTTTTGTCACGCCAGATTGCTTTAATATGGCAACCATTGCTCTTAATTGTTGGCGGGTTAATGTAGGATCGCCTGTAAAACGAAAGATCAAATCACCATCAAGCTGATTGTTTTTTATTTTACCTTCTGTTTCCATTGTTGTGGTGAATTGATAATTTCCACCTAATTGAAGTAATGCGGCAAGTGCAGTCACTACTTTCTGAGTACTTGCAGGAAGTGCTAATTGATCGGCATGATAGTTAAGATTAGGGGAAGCAGCGCCAACGGGTTGAGTGATTAGACCCACTTGTGTTCCTTCAGGAAGAAGGGATGTATAGTTTTCAACAGGTATTGCTTGGGTTGAAAAACTGATGATACTTAATGTGTATAGTATCCGTCGAAATGTTGATAGTAAGCGCATAATTTCTCTATCTGTGACTATAGCGTGTAACGTTATAGTATTGATTGCCAGAGGCTAATACTAAAGGGCAATGAGGGCAAAAGTAAACGGTAACAAGCAGGATTAGCTCATTATCGGAAAAAGTCTGTTTATCTCTTTATAAAGAGAGATAAGGCGTGAAGCAATGCGTCTGTTGTGTTAGATTTAGTTTTAAGTATGGGTGGTTTAGTTTACGTCCCAATAGCATGAGTTGGGAATATAATAGCGCCCCTCATTCACCGAATATACGTAGAGACAGGCCCAATTTAAGGTTGCCTGTGTCTTTTTTTGTCTTGAGAAGAGTAAATAGATCCTTTTCTCTGTGTTGTTAGTATAAAAAATCAGGATGATACCTATTTTTTATTAGGAATAGTATTGAGGTATTAACACATGAATCAGATCCCTATGACAGTTCTAGGTGCAGAAAAATTACGCGAAGAGCTGGAATATTTAAAAGGTATTCGTCGTCCCGAGATCATTGCAGCTATTGCTGAAGCTCGTGAACATGGAGACTTAAAAGAAAACGCGGAATATCATGCTGCAAGAGAGCAACAAGGTTTCTGTGAAGGCCGTATACAAGAAATTGAAGCAAAATTATCGAATGCTCAAGTCATTGATATTACAAAGATGAATAACAATGGTCGTATTATTTTTGGTTCAACAGTCACATTGTTAAATGTTGAAACAGAAGAAGAGCAAACTTACCGCATTGTGGGTGATGATGAAGCCAACATTAAAGAAAACTTAATTTCTGTTAATTCACCGATTGCGCGTGGATTGATTGGTAAAGAGTTAGATGATGTTGTTGTGATTACTACACCGGGCGGACAAGTCGAGTATGAAGTTTTAAACGTAGAATATATTTAATTTATAATTTTACGTTTCTATAGAAAACTAGAGTGCCATCCTGTGGTAATATAAAAAAGGCCTTAAAAGGCCTTTTTTGCCATAGAGTTAGTTATGGCATTTTTATATAAAGATACAGGTTTTATTTCGGTAAAATAATCTTACGTGCTTCTGAAGGACGATAAAGAACAAGAATTTTTCCGATAACTTGTACATTCTGTGCACCGCTTTCGCGTACAATCGCTGCCACGATCAAGTTTTTAACATCTCGATCTTCGCCTGCGATTTTGACTTTGATAAGCTCATGGTGTGCCAGAGCGAGTTCAATTTCTGCAAGAACGCCTTCAGTCAACCCGTTGTTACCAATCATAACGACTGGATTCAGGTGATGAGCGAGCCCTTTCAGGTGTTGAATTTGTTTTTTGTTAAGAGTCATCATTAATTTTTGCTTTGTTGGGATTGAAAACGATCTATTCTAACGCCATCTCTCACTTATCACCATAAAATGTCGTTAATACGGGGTTAAATGAGTGAAAGAGTAAAAATATTGATAGCTAAGTGTATGATAGTTGGAAAACGCAATGGCCAATAAAAAACGTTCGGCAAGCTCTAGCCGCTGGTTACAAGAACATTTTAGTGATAAATATGTTCAGCAAGCACAGAAAAAAGGGTTTCGCTCTCGTGCTTGGTTTAAACTGGAAGAAATTCAGCAAAGTGACAATATCTTTAAACCAGGTATGACCGTTGTCGATTTAGGAGCAGCCCCTGGAGGGTGGTCTCAATACGTTGTACAGCAGTTAGGAAGCAAAGGTCGAATCATCGCATGTGACCTTTTACCTATGGATCCTATAGTTGGAGTCGATTTCCTTCAAGGCGATTTCCGTGATGAACTTGTATTGAAGGCATTGCTTGATAGAGTAGGTGAAAACAAAGTCCAGGTTGTCATGTCTGACATGGCTCCAAACATGAGCGGTACACCCGCGGTCGATATTCCTCGATCCATGTATTTAGTAGAGTTAGCGCTTGATATGTGTCGTGATGTACTGGCTCCCGGGGGAAGTTTTATTGTCAAAGTGTTTCAGGGAGAAGGCTTTGATGAATACCTGGGGCAAATACGCTCCCTGTTTACGAAAGTGAAAGTTCGTAAACCAGACGCTTCGCGGTCTCGTTCTCGTGAGGTATATATTGTAGCCACAGGGCGTAAACTTTAGTACCCTAAAGCTATTTGTTAACACAGTTGTAATATGAGGTTAATCCCTTGAGTGACATGGCGAAAAACCTGATCCTCTGGCTAGTTATTGCAGTCGTTTTGATGTCATTATTCCAGAGCTTCGGACCCAGCGATTCGAATAGTCGTAAGGTGGATTACTCTACCTTTATCAATGAGTTAACTAATAACCAATTACGCGAGGTCAGCATAAGTGGTTATGATATTAATGTAACTAAAACAGATAACTCAAAGTACAGCACGTATATGCCTATGCGTGATGACAACCTGCTGACCACTTTAATGAACCGTAATGTAAAAGTAACGGGTGAACCACTTGAAGGCCAAAGTCTTCTGACTCAAATTTTTGTGTCTTGGTTCCCAATGCTATTACTGATTGGTCTTTGGATTTTCTTTATGCGCCAAATGCAAGGTGGTGGCGGTAAAGGTGCGATGTCTTTTGGTAAAAGCAAGGCGCGCATGTTGACAGAAGACCAAATCAAAACAACCTTTGCTGATGTTGCGGGTTGTGATGAAGCGAAAGAAGAAGTAAGCGAATTAGTTGAGTATTTACGTGATCCAGGTCGTTTCCAGAAATTAGGGGGTAAAATCCCTAAAGGTATTCTGATGGTGGGGCCTCCAGGTACAGGTAAAACATTATTAGCAAAAGCTATCGCGGGTGAAGCGAAAGTTCCATTCTTTACCATTTCGGGTTCTGATTTCGTTGAAATGTTTGTGGGTGTGGGTGCTTCTCGTGTTCGTGATATGTTTGAACAAGCGAAAAAAGCAGCACCTTGTATCATCTTTATCGATGAAATTGATGCGGTCGGTCGTCAACGTGGTGCTGGTTTAGGTGGTGGTCATGATGAACGTGAACAGACACTGAACCAGATGCTGGTTGAAATGGATGGTTTCGAAGGTAATGAAGGTATTATTGTTATCGCAGCAACGAACCGTCCAGATGTGTTAGACCCAGCATTACTTCGTCCTGGTCGTTTTGACCGCCAAGTGGTTGTTGGTTTACCTGATGTCCGTGGACGTGAGCAAATCCTTAAAGTCCATATGCGTCGTGTACCGTTATCACCCGATGTTGATCCCGCTATTTTAGCGCGTGGTACGCCAGGTTTCTCTGGTGCTGACTTGGCTAACTTAGTTAACGAAGCGGCTTTATTCGCTGCACGTGGTAATAAACGTGTTGTCTCAATGGTTGAGTTTGAGAAAGCGAAAGATAAGATCATGATGGGCGCAGAGCGTCGTTCAATGGTGATGACTGAAGAACAAAAAGCATCAACCGCTTATCATGAGGCTGGTCACGCAATTATTGGTCGTTTAGTCCCTGAGCATGATCCTGTGCATAAAGTGACGATTATTCCTCGTGGACGTGCATTAGGTGTGACGTTCTTCTTACCTGAGGGCGACCAAATTAGTGCGAGCCGTCAGAAATTAGAGAGCCAAATTTCAACACTTTACGGTGGACGTTTAGCTGAAGAAATTATCTATGGTGTAGAGCATGTTTCTACAGGGGCTTCTAATGACATCAAAGTTGCAACCAATATTGCACGTAACATGGTGACACAATGGGGCTTCTCTGAAAAATTAGGACCATTGCTGTACGCAGAAGAAGAAGGTGAAGTGTTCTTAGGTCGTTCTGTTGCTAAAGCACAACATATGTCTGATGAAACAGCTCGTACAATTGACGAAGAAATTAAAGCTATCGTTGATCGTAACTATGTTCGAGCTCGTCAGATCTTAATGGATAACCTTGATATTCTGCACTCAATGAAAGATGCACTGATGACTTATGAAACTATCGATGCGCCTCAAATTGATGATTTAATGAATCGTCGTGATGTTCGTCCACCGGCGGGTTGGGAAGGCAATAATGGCAATAGTGGTACAACGACTACTGCCCAGCCAGCACAAACGCATGTCGCGAGTGATCCAAAAGATAAGCCTGAGTCAGAAAGTGATACACCTTCTGATAAAAATACTCACTAATCCTTATTGGGTTATGCCTGAGTAAGTTATAAATATAAACCCCAGGCTTCTGGGGTTTTTTTATGAAGGTATCAATGAAATGAAATTAATGGCGAGAGGAACAGAACTTAACTTATCAACACCTCAAGTTATGGGGATTTTGAATGTCACTCCAGATTCTTTTTCTGATGGTGGCACTCATAATTCACTTAATGATGCAGTAAACCACGCGGCAAAATTAATTGCCGAAGGGGCTTCTATCATCGATATTGGTGGCGAGTCTACTAGACCTGGTGCGAGTGATGTTTCTATTGATGAAGAGTTGCAGCGTGTGGTTCCTGTTGTTGAGGCTATTCGTCAGCGTTTTGATGTATGGATCTCTGTTGATACATCCAAAGCGCAAGTCATTACTGAATCAGCAAATGTAGGTGCTTCAATTATCAATGATATTCGCTCTTTACAAGAGCCAGGAGCACTTGCAGCAGCGGCTAAAACTGGTTTGCCAGTGTGTATTATGCATATGCAGGGTGATCCTAAAACCATGCAACAATCACCACATTATGAGAATGTGATGATGGATGTTGATCGTTTTTTACAAGAAAATATTCAACGTTGTGTTGATGCCGGGATCGAAAAAAATCAAATTATTCTTGATCCAGGATTCGGCTTTGGTAAAAATTTAGCGCATAATTACCAATTATTAGCGCACTTAAGTGAACTTCATCACTTTGGTCTACCCATACTTGCCGGAATGTCACGCAAATCAATGGTTGGACAACTATTGAATGTACCACCACAAGAGCGTGTTGCTGGTAGCGTGGCATGCGCAGTCATTGCAGCGATGCAAGGCGCACAAATTATTCGTGTACACGATGTTAAAGAGACTGTTGATGCGATGAAAGTCGTACAAGCGACTCTTTCTGCAAAGGAAAATAATGAATGAGCGAACGTAAATACTTTGGAACAGATGGTATCCGTGGAAAAGTAGGTGATAGTCCAATTACACCTGATTTTGTATTAAAACTAGGTTGGGCTGCGGGCAAAGTATTAGCACGTCATGGCTCTCGCAAAATCATTATTGGTAAAGATACACGCATCTCCGGTTATATGCTGGAATCAGCATTAGAAGCAGGTTTAGCCGCCGCAGGTTTATCAGCTTCATTCACTGGACCAATGCCAACACCCGCTGTTGCTTATTTAACGCGCACATTCCGTGCGGAAGCAGGGATTGTGATTTCAGCTTCTCATAACCCTTATTATGATAATGGGATCAAATTTTTCTCTATTGATGGGACAAAATTACCCGATGAAGTAGAAGAAGCCATTGAAGCTGAAATGGAAAAGCCAATAACTTGTGTTGAATCAGCAGAGCTGGGTCGTGCAAATCGTATCGTGGATGCGGCAGGTCGTTATATTGAATTCTGCAAAGGGACTTTCCCGAATGAAAACAATCTTAATGGTCTAAAAGTGGTTGTTGATTGTGCGCATGGTGCAACATATCATATTGCGCCAAACGTATTTCGTGAACTAGGTGCTGAAGTGATCACTATTGGTTGTGAACCAACAGGTATCAACATCAACGAAGAATGTGGTGCAACAGATGTTCGTATGTTGCAAAAACGCGTATTAGAAGAAGGCGCTGATGTTGGTTTAGCTTTTGATGGTGATGGTGACCGTATCATCATGGTTGATCATCAAGGTCTAAAAGTTGATGGTGACCAAATTCTCTACATTATTGCGAGAGAAGCATTACGCCAAGGTCAATTACGCGGTGGTGCTGTTGGTACTCTAATGAGCAATATGGGATTAGAGATTGCACTTAAACAACTGGGTATTCCTTTTGTAAGAGCAAAAGTGGGTGACCGCTATGTGCTTGAAAAATTACAAGAGAAAGGCTGGCGTTTAGGTGCTGAAAACTCAGGTCACATTATTTTATTAGATAAAACGACTACAGGTGACGGTATTGTTGCAGGTTTACAAGTTTTAAGTGCAATGGTACGTAACCATATGAGTCTGCATGATCTATGCAGTGGCATGAAACTATTACCACAAATTTTAGTGAATGTTCGCTTTACGGGTAGCCACGATCCGCTACAGACACCTGAAGTTCAGAAAGTCGCTAAAGCAGTTGAAGAAGAACTGGCTGGTAAAGGGCGTGTATTGCTGCGTAAATCAGGAACAGAACCTTTAATTCGTGTCATGGTTGAAGGTGAAAATGAAGAACAAGTCACTGCGATGGCAAATCGTATTGCTGACGCTGTGAAGCACGTGGGTTAATTGATGATTTTTTCTTCAATCAATCACTTTGTAGAAAAATAACCTTGCTTGTCAGTTCAGCTTTGGTTAGTATTCACACCCGCTTAGTAAGGTCTTGAACTAAAGCGGGTGAAGCAATCGAAGGTTATCGTTAAGACGATAAGTTCCATAGAAAAGGTAACGCAAATGTATACGGCACTCATTGTTATTCTTATCATTGTAGCAACAGGGCTAGTTGGTCTGATCCTGTTACAGCAGGGTAAAGGTGCTGATATGGGCGCTTCTTTTGGTGCAGGTGCTTCCGGTACAGTATTTGGTTCGAGCGGTTCAGCTAACTTTATGACCCGTATGACCGCTGTTTTAGCAACAGCTTTTATTGTACTTGCCCTTATTTTAGGTAATCTAAGTGCCAATAAAACTGTGCGTGAAGACAGCAAATGGATGTCTATCGAGCAGACTACAGAAGAAGCTAAAAAAGCTGAGCAGTTAGCAGCGCCTGTAGCGCCAGCAAATACAGATATTCCGCAGTAAACTAAGTAAAGATTTAAATGAGATTGTTAATTTTTACGCAGTAACAGTCTCATTAAGTGCCGAGGTGGTGAAATTGGTATACACGCTACCTTGAGGTGGTAGTGCCTATAAAACGGGCGTACGGGTTCAAGTCCCGTTCTCGGCACCATTATTCCAGATAGCTTGCGTTTTGCTTGTTATCAGCGTAAAATTTGCCACGTTTTTCGAACGCGGGGTGGAGCAGCTTGGTAGCTCGTCGGGCTCATAACCCGAAGGTCGTCGGTTCAAATCCGGCCCCCGCAACCACTTCTAACAATACAGCACTTTTCTCATTAATCATCTTGTTGAACCGATTATGATCCTGAGTGGAATGTGCCGTAAGAAGAGGTTATTCTCGAATGGCAAGTTACAGGGTCCAGTTGCATAAAGCCCCGAATTTCGGGGTTTTTTGTTATCAGAGAATAGAATACTGGGCTATAGGCCCTTTTTTTATGCCTTGGGGGTGGGTTTGTCCACATTAGAGCAAAAATTAACAGCGATGGTTTCAGCACCAGTAGAAGCATTAGGCTTTGAATTTGTCGGTCTTGAGTTTATTCGTGGCCGAGAATCAACATTGCGCATCTATATTGATAGTGAAGACGGTATCACTGTTGATGATTGTGCTGATGTTAGCCACCAGGTCAGTGCTGTGCTGGATGTTGAAGATCCAATTCAAACAGTTTATAACCTTGAGATCTCTTCTCCTGGTTTAGAACGACCTTTATTCACTGCAACGCATTATGAGCAATTTATCGGTGAAGAAGCCGCTATTGTATTACGAATTGCAATGCAAAACCGCCGTAAATGGCAGGGCATTATTAAGTCTGTCGCTGGCGAAATGATCACGGTTACTGTGGATGGTAAAGACGAAGTGTTCGCACTGAGCAACATCCAGAAAGCTAACCTGGTACCCCACTTTTAAGTTTTGAAGAGGCAACTAGGATGAACAAAGAGATTCTGGCTGTTGTGGAAGCGGTCTCTAACGAAAAATCTCTTCCTCGTGAAAAGATTTTTGAAGCACTGGAAACCGCACTAGCGACAGCAACTAAGAAAAAATACGAGCAAGAAATTGACGTTCGCGTTTGTATCGACCGTAAAACTGGTGATTTTGATACATTCCGTCGTTGGGTTGCTGTTGATGAAGTGACTCAACCAACTCGTGAAATCACACTTGAAGCGGCTCAATATGAAGATCCTAGCATCGAACTAGGTGGCTATATTGAAGATCAGATTGAATCTGTTACTTTCGACCGTATTACAACACAAACAGCGAAACAAGTTATCGTACAAAAAGTACGTGAAGCTGAAAGAGCGATGGTTGTTGATCAATTCCGCGAACAATTAGGCGAAATTATCACGGGTGTTGTGAAGAAAGTGAACCGTGAAAATATCACTTTAGATTTAGGTAATAACGCCGAAGCGGTTATTTTACGCGAAGATATGTTACCGCGTGAAAATTTCCGTCCAGGTGACCGTTTACGTGGCGTTTTATACGACGTACGTACAGAAACCCGTGGTGCACAACTTTTCGTGACACGCTCTCGCCCTGAAATGCTGGTTGAACTTTTCCGTATTGAAGTACCAGAAATTGGCGAAGAAATCATTGAAATTAAAGCTGCAGCGCGTGATCCAGGTTCTCGTGCCAAAATCGCAGTAAAAACTAACGACAAGCGTATTGACCCAGTGGGTGCTTGTGTTGGTATGCGTGGTGCACGTGTACAAGCCGTTTCCAGCGAATTGGGCGGCGAGCGAATTGATATTGTTCTGTGGGATGATAATCCTGCACAATTCGTCATTAATGCAATGGCTCCGGCAGATGTTGCTTCTATTGTTGTCGATGAAGACAAATGCACAATGGATGTTGCCGTCGAAAGCAGTAACCTTGCTCAGGCAATCGGCCGAAATGGTCAAAACGTTCGCCTGGCAGCACAGTTACTGAAAAAACATCGTGGTGATGACAAATGGGAATTAAACGTCATGACTGCTGATGAACTGAATGCAAAACATCAGGCAGAAGCAAACGCAGCCATTGAAATATTTACTAAGCATCTCGACATTGATGAAGACTTCGCAACGGTTTTAGTTGAAGAAGGTTTCTCTACCCTTGAAGAGTTAGTTTATGTGCCAATCAGTGAACTGCTGGCTATTGACGGATTAGATGAAGACACCGTTGAAGCTCTACGTGAAAGAGCAAAAGCCGCACTAACAACGATTGAGTTGGCTCAAAAAGAAAGCCTAGGCGATAACCAGCCAGCAGAGGACTTATTAGCTCTCGAAGGCTTGGAGCGCTCTTTAGCATTTGATCTAGCTGCCCGTGGTATCTGCACACTGGAAGATCTTGCCGAACAGGGTATCGACGACCTAACTGATATTGAAGGTTTAAATAGTGAACGCGCAGGCGAACTCATTATGGCCGCACGTAATATCTGCTGGTTTGGGAATGATGCGTAACAACTGAGCAGGAAGGAACAGAATGACAGATGAAACAGTAAAATCACTGGCAGAAGAGATTCAGACACCGGTTGAACGTTTGGTACAGCAGTTTGCTGATGCCGGTATTAAGAAGACCGTCTCTGATTCTGTCTCCCAAAAAGAGAAAGAAACCTTACTGGCTTGGTTGAATCGTGATAAAGACGTATCAACCAACCAACCAGAAAAATTAACGTTACAACGCAAAGTGCGTAGTACGTTAAGTGTTCCTGGTACAGGTGGCAAAAGTAAATCAGTAGCCATCGAAGTCCGCAAAAAACGCACTTATGTGAACCGTGACGCAGTTGAAAAAGCGCAAGCGGATGAGCAAGCTCAGCGTGAAGCGGAAGAAAAGGCGCATCGCGAAGCCGAAGAAAAAGCCCAGCGCGAAGCACAAGAGAAAGCACAGCGCGAAGCTGAAGAAAAAGCAAAACGTGAAGCTGAAAAGGCAAAGAAAGACGCCGAAGAAAAAGCGAAACGTGAAGCTGAAGAAGCAAAACGTGAAGCAGCGGAATTAGCTAAGCGCGAAGCAGCGGAAAAAGATAAAGTGAAACAAAACGATAAACCAAAAGCTGATAAAGCAGCAGATCAGGAAAAAGCACGTCGCAATGCTGAACAGGCTGAACTGAAGCGTAAAACGGAAGAAGCACAGCGCCGTAAAGCGGAAGAAGAAGCACGTATAGCAGCAGAAAAAGCACGTCGCTTAGCTGAAGAAAATGCTGAAAAATGGACTGCTGAACCTAAAGCACCAGAAACTGAAGGCTCAGACTATCATGTAACAACATCACGTTATGCTCGTGATGCAGAAGATGAAAGTGATGCTGAAGTTGAAGGTGGCCGCGGTCGTGGTCGCAATGCTAAGGCTCCTCGTCCTAAGAAAAACAACCGCCATTCTGAAAAAGCAGATCGTGAAGAAGCACGTGCTGCTGGTCGTACTAACAAGAAAGGTAAACGTAAAGGTAGCTCATTACAGCAAGGCTTTAATAAGCCAGCGGCTGTTGTAAACCGTGATGTAATTATCGGTGAGACAATTTCTGTTGCTGAACTTGCTAACAAAATGGCAGTAAAAGGGTCTGAAGTTATCAAAACGATGATGAAAATGGGTGCTATGGCGACCATTAATCAGGTTTTAGACCAAGAAACTGCACAGCTTGTTGCTGAAGAAATGGGCCACAAAGTTATCTTACGTCGTGAAAACGAGTTAGAAGAACAAGTCATGAGCGATCGTGATACTGGCGAAGAAAGCGCAGTATCTCGTGCACCTGTTGTGACTATTATGGGTCACGTTGACCATGGTAAAACATCATTACTGGACTACATTCGTTCAACGAAAGTAGCATCAGGCGAAGCGGGTGGTATCACCCAGCATATCGGTGCTTATCACGTTAAAACTGACAAAGGTGAAATCACCTTCCTAGATACTCCAGGTCACGCCGCGTTTACTTCAATGCGTGCTCGTGGTGCTCAGGTTACGGATATTGTTGTTCTGGTTGTTGCGGCAGATGATGGTGTAATGCCACAAACTATCGAAGCAATCCAACACGCAAAAGCAGCAAACGTACCGGTTGTTGTTGCAGTGAACAAAATTGATAAACACGAAGCTGATCCAGATCGTGTTAAAACTGAACTGTCTCAATATGGCATTCTGCCAGAAGATTGGGGTGGTGAAACTCAGTTTATCCATGTATCTGCAAAACAAGGTTTAGGTATTGACGAACTGCTGGATGCTATTCTTTTACAAGCTGAAGTTCTCGAACTGAAAGCAGTCAAAGAAGGTATGGCAAGCGGTGTTGTTATCGAATCTTACCTTGATAAAGGTCGTGGTCCAGTTGCCACTATTCTTGTCCGTGAAGGTACCTTGAATAAAGGTGACATCGTTCTGTGTGGTTTCGAATACGGTCGTATTCGTGCAATGCGTAACGAATTAGGTCAAGACGTTCAATCTGCTGGCCCATCAATGCCCGTTGAGATTTTAGGTCTGTCTAACGTTCCTTCTGCGGGTGATGAAGCAACGGTTGTACGTGACGAGAAGAAAGCGCGTGAAGTTGCATTATACCGTCAAGGTAAATTCCGCGATGTTAAACTGGCTCGTCAGCAGAAATCTAAACTGGAAAACATGTTTGCTAACATGGAAGAAGGTAAAACTTCTGAGCTGAACATCGTTCTGAAAACAGACGTTCAAGGTACTTGTGAAGCGATTACTGATGCATTAGTTAAACTGTCTACTAATGAAGTTAAACTGAAAATCATCGGTTCAGGCGTCGGTGGTATCACCGAAACTGATGCAACATTAGCTGCGGCTTCTAACGCAATCATTCTTGGCTTCAACGTTCGTGCTGATGCATCTGCTCGCCGTATCATTGAACAAGAAAGTGTTGATTTACGTTACTACTCCGTTATCTATAGCCTGATTGACGAAATCAAACTGGCAATGAGCGGTATGTTGGCACCTGAATATAAACAAGAAATCATGGGGCTTGCAGAAGTTCGTGATGTGTTTAAATCACCTAAATTTGGCGCGATTGCGGGCTGTATGGTGGTTGAAGGTAACATTAAACGTAATAACCCAATTCGTGTTCTACGTGATAACGTGGTTATCTATGAAGGCGAACTTGAGTCACTGCGTCGCTTTAAAGATGACGTCAACGAAGTGCGTAACGGCATGGAATGTGGTATCGGTGTGAAAAACTACAACGATGTCCGTGTTGGCGACATGATTGAAGTCTTCCAAGTTATCGAAATCAAACGTTCTATTGATTAATTTAGTCCGTTTTGTTTTAAAAGGGAGCTCAAGGGCTCCCTTCTTATTCCTTTCTTTGCTCTATTCTCCTTTTATTTCCTCTCCATTTTTCAACATAACCGAAATAGATTGCCTTTCAGTAATTTATGAAAGTGAAATAACAGGGTAAAATAGCACCAAAGAAACATTTTATTTCTAAAGAAAGAAATCAGAGAAGCGGTTGTTAAATACCACTTCATGTATACTCTTTAGATATCATTGATTTTAGATTTGAATTAACAATGACAATCAGGGCGATACCCTATTGTCAGGGAGAAATAAAATGGCAAGAGATTTTAGCCGTAGTCAGCGTGTTTCTCAGGAAATGCAAAAAGAAATCGCCATCATTTTACAACGCGAAGTCAAAGATCCACGTATTGGAATGGCAACGGTTTCCGGCGTTGAAATTTCTCGTGATTTGGCTTATGCCAAAGTATTCGTCACCTTTTTAAACTTATCCGGTGGTGAAAAAAGCGAAGAAGAGATGGTTGCAGAGGGGTTAACTGCACTTAATGAAGCTGCTGGATTTATTCGTTCTTTATTAGGCAAAGCGATGCGTTTACGTATTGTGCCTGAACTGACATTTGCTTATGACAACTCATTAGTTGAAGGTATGCGTATGTCTAACTTGGTTTCTAACGTCGTTAAAAGCGATGAAGAGCGTCGTCATAAAGAGGACAAATAATGGGGCGTCGTCGTAAGGGGCGTGAGATTAACGGTGTATTGTTACTCGATAAACCCCAAGATATTTCCTCTAACGATGCACTCCAAAAAGTTCGTCGTATGTTTAATGCCAGTAAGGCAGGGCATACGGGAGCACTGGACCCTTTAGCAACAGGTATGCTTCCTATTTGTTTAGGTGAAGCAACGAAATTTTCACAGTTTCTATTGGATTCAGATAAGCGTTATCGCGTTATTGCACGTTTAGGGCAACGAACAGATACCTCTGATGCACATGGTGAGGTTATTCAAGAGCGCCCTGTACAATTTACACAGCAAGCTTTAGATGATGCCTTGGATAGTTTTCGTGGCGAAACATTGCAAGTCCCTTCAATGTACTCCGCTTTAAAGCATCAAGGTAAACCGCTTTACGAATACGCCCGACAAGGTATTGAAGTTGAGCGTGAAGCAAGACCCATCACGGTTTATGAACTTCAGTTTATTCGTTGGGAAGGTAATGAGCTAGAGCTAGAAATTCATTGTTCTAAAGGTACTTACATTCGAACAATTATTGATGATCTTGGTGAGAAATTACAATGTGGTGCCCACGTGATTTTCTTACGTCGATTAGAAGTCGCAGATTATCCTAAAGAGCGAATGGTAACGTTAGAGCAATTAAGCTCGATGATAGAGAATGCACAAACTGCACAAGACGATCCTTTCTTGGCACTTGATGCGCTGTTATTGCCTATGGATACCGCTGTTGCACATTTCCCTGTTGTGAATCTAACCACGATTATTGCGGGTTATCTCAAGCTGGGGCAACCTGTTCGTGTTAATCATGACATCGATGAAGGCGAATGGGTCAGAGTCACGGAAGGCGATGAAAAAAAATTCATTGGTCTTGCTATCATTAAAGATGGCCTAGTCGCTCCGAAAAGAGTGGTTGTAGACTATAGCGCACAAGATAACACTTAATAGCAATCTTGCGCTAAAAGTGTTTGAAGCGTAGAATAATACGGCTATCTGTTTAGGTGGCTGAGTTGGGTAGCTGAATTAGAGATTGGCTATCTGAAAATTTTACTTAATTTGGAGTTTATTATGTCTCTAAGTACTGAAGCGAAAGCACAAATCGTTGCTGAATTTGGTCGTGATGCTAACGATACTGGCTCAAGCGAAGTTCAGATTGCACTGCTGACTGCAGAAATCAACCACCTGCAAGGTCACTTTTCAGAGCATAAAAAAGATCACCACAGCCGTCGTGGTCTGCTGCGTAAAGTTTCCAGCCGTCGTAATCTGCTGGACTACCTGAAACGTAAAGATGTTGCTCGTTACTCTGCACTGATTGAACGTTTAGGTCTGCGTCGCTAATCAAGCGAGTTTCAGTGGAAAGGGGCCTGTTGGCCCCTTTTCTACTAGAAAGTGCTATTTTTAATATTAGTCGTTATGTTTTAATGTGGTGATTGTTATTTAGTCTCTCTAGTTACGACAATTCGCGCGGCTAATGAAAGTATTTCTCACGAAGTGGTTAATATTTTCATTAGTCGCGAGGGGACGTAGCGGAGAAAAGATCATTCATCGTCGCTAAACATCTGGCGACAATAAGATAAAGGATATTATTTTGCTGAATCCTACAGTTCGTAAATTTCAATACGGTCAACATACTGTTTCATTAGAAACTGGCATGATGGCTCGTCAAGCAACCGCTGCTGTTATGGTTGACATGGACGGCACCGCTGTTTTTGTTACCGTTGTTGCCAAGAAAAAAGTTAAAGCGGGACAAGATTTCTTCCCATTAACGGTTAACTACCAAGAGCGTTCATACGCTGCGGGTCGTATCCCTGGTAGCTTCTTCCGTCGTGAAGGTCGTCCTGGTGAAGGCGAAACGTTAATTGCACGTTTAATTGACCGCCCTTTACGTCCATTATTCCCAGAAGGTTTTTTAAACGAAATTCAAATCGTTGCTACCGTTGTTTCTGTTAACCCACAAGTTAACCCAGATATCGTTGCAATGATTGGTGCTTCTGCGGTATTAGCACTGTCAGGTGTTCCATTCAATGGTCCTATTGGTGGTGCTCGTGTTGGTTTCATTGACGGACAATATGTTTTAAACCCAACTGTTGATGAGCTGAAAGTTAGTAAATTAGACTTAGTGGTTGCAGGTACTGCAGGCGCGGTACTGATGGTAGAATCAGAAGCTGATTTATTATCAGAAGAAGAAATGTTAGGTGCAGTCGTATTTGGTCATGATCAACAACAAGTTGTGATCGAAAACATCAATGCATTAGTTGCAGAAGTGGGTAAAGAAAAATGGGATTGGGCGCCAGAAGCTATCAACCAAACTTTACATGACCGTATTGCACAACTAGCACAAGCTCGTATTGGTGATGCTTACCGTATCACTGAGAAACAAGAGCGTTATGAACAAATCGAAGCTATCCGTGATGAAGTTATCGCAACGTTAGTCGCTGAAGATGAAACTTTAGATGAAGCTGAAATCAGCGAAATCTTTTCAGGCCTTGAGAAAAACATCGTTCGTGCTCGCGTATTAGCTGGCGAACCACGTATTGATGGTCGTGAAAAAGACATGGTACGTGCATTAGACATTCGCACGGGTTTATTACCACGTACTCACGGTTCAGCACTGTTTACTCGTGGTGAAACTCAGGCTCTGGTAACGGCAACATTAGGTACTGCACGTGATGCTCAAACTATTGATGACATCATGGGTGAGCACACGGATACATTCTTACTGCACTATAACTTCCCTCCATACTCTGTTGGTGAAACAGGCATGATGGGTTCACCAAAACGTCGCGAAATCGGCCATGGTCGTTTAGCAAAACGTGGTGTGTTAGCAGTAATGCCAACAATTGAAGAATTCCCATATACCGTTCGTGTGGTTTCTGAAATCACTGAATCAAATGGTTCATCTTCAATGGCGTCTGTTTGTGGTGCTTCTTTAGCACTGATGGATGCAGGTGTACCAATTAAAGAATCTGTTGCAGGTATTGCAATGGGGTTAGTGAAAGAAGGCGACAACTTTGTTGTTCTTTCCGATATTCTGGGTGATGAAGACCATTTAGGCGATATGGACTTTAAAGTTGCGGGTAGCCGCAATGGTGTCAGCGCATTACAGATGGATATCAAAATCGAAGGTATCACTCGCGAAATCATGCAAGTTGCATTAAACCAAGCGAAAAGCGCACGTCTGCATATTTTAGGCGTAATGGAAGATGCAATTAGCAAACCTCGTGCTGATATTTCTGAGTTCGCACCGCGCATTCACACTATCAAAATTAATCCAGACAAGATCAAAGACGTTATCGGTAAAGGCGGTTCAGTTATCCGTGCATTAACGGAAGAAACTGGCACAACTATCGAAATCGAAGATGATGGTACAGTGAAGATTGCTGCAACAAGTGGCGATCAAGCAAAACAAGCTATCGCGCGTATCGAAGAAATTACGGCTGAGGTTGAAGTAGGTCGTATTTACAACGGTAAAGTCACTCGTATCGTAGATTTCGGTGCATTCGTTGCTATCGGTGGTGGTAAAGAAGGTCTGGTTCATATTTCTCAAATCGCAGACAAACGCGTTGAGAAGGTGAGTGACTACTTGGAAATGGGTCAAGAAGTGCCAGTTAAAGTACTGGAAATTGACCGCCAAGGCCGTATTCGCTTAAGCATGAAAGAAGCTCAAGCTAATCAGCAGGAAGCAACAGAAACTTCTTCTGAAGATTCTGCGAATTAATGATATTCTACTACCGATATCAAGACATAGGTATCGGTAGAGACTTATTATGATTGACAAGTAGGACGTCTTGAACGCTTTTTGTTGAAAGGTCTGACTTTGGGAGTGAGAAATGAAAACATTTCTGCGCAGTTGTTCTATTGCTGTTTTCATCTTTATTTCCGGATGCAGCACTAGTCCAGAGTGGCGCCAGAATGCGATTTTTGCCACACCATTGCAGCCTTCTTTACAACAAGAAGTCATATTGGCTCGTATAGAACAGATCCTTGCGAGCCGCTCATTAACCGAAGATGAGTACGCACAGCTTTTATATGAGCGTGGTGTGCTGTATGATAGCCTCGGTTTACGAGCTTTAGCGCGTAATGATTTTTCAATGGCGCTATCAATACGACCAGATATGCTAGAAATTTTTAATTTTCTGGGTATCTATTTTACGCAGGCAGCGAATTACGATGCTGCTTATGAAGCGTTTGATTCTGTTTTAGAGCTTGATCCAACTTACAATAATGCGCGTTTTAATCGTGGTATCGCGTTGTACTACGGTGGCCGATTGAAATTGGCGCAGGATGATCTGCAGGCGTTTTATCAGGTCGATCCAAATGATCCCATTCGTTCGCTTTGGTTATATCTTGTAGAAAAAGAGATAAACACGGTTTTGGCTAAACAGCAGCTAAAACAGCGATACCAGCAAGCGAATAAAACGGGACAATGGGGATGGAATATAGTTGAGTTTTATTTAGGCGACATTAATGAGAAAACATTAATGTTGAAACTAAATGAGGCTTCAACCGATAACACTTTGCTCGCTGAGCATCTTAGTGAAACTAACTTCTATTTAGGTAAGTATTACCTAAGTCTGGGGGACATGGATAGCGCAGAAGCGTTATTCAAGCTGACGGTTGCTAACAACGCGCATAACTTCGTTGAGCACCGCTACGCATTGTTGGAATTAGCACTGTTAGGCCAACAAGAAGACCTAGCGGAATCGGACCAGCAATAGCTGACGAACATTTCTCTGATCAGTTTGAAGCCATCATCTACATAGGATGAGGGCTTGTTTGTTCGTTTAATAATATAATTTGAGCCAGTTCACATTTTAGATGATAAAGACCGACAAACCATGCGGTATGTTATGTCAACTGGCTGCCATAATGAATGAGGCACAGTGACATGACTACTGAAACCGATATGACTTTTGCTGATCTAGGTTTATCAGCACCTATTTTGACTGCACTGAATGACTTAGGCTACGAGAAGCCTTCTCCAATTCAGCAACAATGTATCCCTTTCCTTTTAAACGGCAATGATGTTTTAGGTATGGCACAGACAGGTAGTGGTAAAACTGCTGCATTTAGCCTGCCATTATTACACAATCTTGATGAATCATTAAAAGCACCACAAATTTTAGTTTTAGCACCTACTCGTGAACTTGCGGTTCAAGTTGCTGAAGCAATTGAAGATTTTTCTAAGCATTTACCAAAAGTAAATGTTGTTGCACTGTATGGTGGTCAACGTTACGACGTGCAATTACGTGCATTACGCCAAGGACCACAAGTTGTTGTGGGTACACCTGGTCGTTTATTAGATCATTTAAACCGTGGCACATTAGATTTATCTAAACTGAAAGGTTTAGTATTAGATGAAGCTGATGAAATGTTACGTATGGGCTTTATTGAAGATGTTGAAAACATTTTAAGTAAGATCCCAGCAGAACACCAAACTGCGCTGTTCTCTGCAACAATGCCAGAAGCTATTCGTCGTATTACTCGTCGTTTTATGAACGATCCGAAAGAAGTACGCATCCAAAGTAGCGTAACGACACGTCCAGACATTAGCCAAAGCTATTGGATGACATTCGGCGCACGTAAGAATGAAGCATTAATTCGTTTCTTAGAAGCTGAAGATTTTGATGCGGCAATTATTTTCGTTCGTACTAAAAACGCAACATTAGAAGTTGCTGAAGCTTTAGAGCGTAATGGTTATAACAGTGCGGCGTTAAACGGTGATATGAACCAATCACTGCGTGAGCAAACATTAGAGCGTCTGAAAAATGGTCGTTTAGACATTTTAATCGCGACTGACGTTGCTGCTCGTGGTCTTGACGTTGACCGTATCAGCCTTGTTGTGAACTATGATATCCCAATGGATTCAGAATCTTACGTTCACCGTATTGGTCGTACAGGTCGTGCGGGTCGTGCGGGTCGTGCAATTTTATTCGTTGATAACCGTGAGCGTCGTTTACTGCGCAATATCGAACGTACAATGAAGATGACTATTCCTGAAGTAGAACTGCCAAATGCAGAGCTTATCAGCCAACGTCGTCAGGAAAAATTTGCACAGCAAATCGCACAACAATTAGAAACTAGCAACCTTGACCAGTATCGTGCTCTGTTACCTAAATTAGCGCCACAAGGTGAAGATGCGCTGGATATGGAAACATTGGCTGCGGTATTACTGAAAATGGCTCAAGGTGAGCGTGCACTTATTCTGCCACCAGATCCCGTTCGTCGTCCTCGTCGTGAATTTAACGATCGTGATGATCGTCGTCGCGGTGATAGCGATCGTGAGCGTTCTCCTCGTCGCGAACGTCGTGATGCTGGCGAAATGGATTTATACCGCATCGAAGTGGGTCGTGATGATGGTGTTGAAGTGCGTCATATCGTGGGTGCGATTGCTAATGAAGGCGATATCAGCAGCCGTTACATTGGTAATATCAAACTGTATGGTTCTCACTCAACCATCGAGTTACCAAAAGGTATGCCAACAGATTTATTAAGCCACTTCACACGTACGCGTATTATGAACAAACCCCTGAATATGCAATTAGTGGGTGATGCTCAATCTCAGCCTTTCCGTGAGCGTCGTAATAACAGCCGTCGTGATGGTCAACCACAAGGTGGTCGTCGTTTTAATAATGGTGATCAACCACAACGTCGTGGTAATAACGACCGTGGTGGTGAGCGTAGCAACGATCGTGGTGGCGAGCGCGGTAACTTCCGTGGTCGTAACAACGAAGGTACACCTCGTCGTCGTAGCAGTTCTCATAACCAATAAGAGTTTGCATTCACTCAATGTTAAATTGAGTTGATACTAAAAAAATTAAAACCAGTCAGCGAAAGTTGGCTGGTTTTTTTATACTTATTTTAATGATATAAAATTTGTCACGACCGACTTCTATTAATCATAGGAAAGTTCATGCAAACCAATCAATTAGAATTACGTTGTATTCAGCAAGATGCTGATACTCAACGTACAGACTTCAATTTTTATATTGATGGTATAGCATTGGATAAATGGTTGGGGTTTGAGAAACAAACAGATTTACGCTTTTCAGATTTTGACTTGGATTTTTTCGTTGTTGATAAAGCTCGTTTCCCGAATTATGACCGTCATAAAATTATTCGCAGTAAAATAGAGCAATATTTAGGAAATAAACCTGTTTATACTCAATTAGATAATAATCGATTGGTGCTGTATCGTTGTCATTGTGGCAGTGATTATTGCTCGGTGATCGCTTGTGATTTAGAAATTACAAATGATTACGTGAAGTGGTTCAATATTGCTTATGAAGACGGATTAGAGAAAGACGACGCACTAGAACTTGATGAACATGGAATTACGCCTATTAAACAGCTTATTTTTAACCGTAAGCAGTACCAACAAGTTTTTGATGAGTATTTAGAACAATACTTATCATTATCTAAATACTCATTTATTACAGGGTGTTATTAATTAGCTTAAACCAATTGCTTCTTTTAATGGTTTTAGATATCGACGGCTAACAGGGATTTGGCTGTTATTGTGTAATATCAATTCAGCTTGCCCATTATCACCAAAAATAATCTCATTAACATAATCCATATTCACTAAATATTGGCGATGGCAACGAACTAATTGTGTGCGTGTTTCCAATGTACGTAGTGTTAATTCTGTAAAACCTTCTTGACCTTGGTTATTGGTAACATAAACACCACTGAGTCTTGATGTTGCAAATACAGCCTCATCAATGGGCATTAACCAAATACGGCTATGACCTGTACATGGAATGCACTTTAAACGCTCTTCAGGCGGTGTTAAGAGATCAATATTCTGTTTATTACCTTGGCGTAAACGATTTAATGTTTTAGTAAGTCGCTCTTGCTCTAAAGGTTTGAGTAAATAATCAAAGGCATGCTCTTCAAAGGCCTGAATGGCATACTCTTCAAATGCAGTTAGAAAAACAATATAAGGGCGATGTTCAGGATCAAGCATTGTGACCATTTCAAGACCAGTAATGCGAGGCATTTGAATATCAAGAAAAACAACATCAGGCTTTTTGCGATGTATTTCTCCTATGGCTTCAATTGCATTACTGCATTCACCAACAATATGAATATCCTTTTCAACTTCAAGTAAACAACGTAAGTTTTCACGAGCCAACGGCTCATCATCAACGATTAATATATTCATTATTATGTAACGTTATCCATGCTTTTTTCGAGAGGTAAACAAATTTTTACCTTTGTGTATTCATCGGCTTGGCATTCCACTAAAACACCGTAAAGCTCGCCATAACGTAATTTTAGTCGCTTATCCACTAGTCTCATGCCTAAGCCTAATTGATGCGATGGGCATTGAAGACGGTAAAGTCCGGCATTATCACAAATTTCGATAATGATTAAATGATGTTCTTGATGTGCTCTAATTGTAATCTTTCCTGTATCTAATAACTGTGACGTTCCATGTTTAATTGCATTCTCAACCATGGGTTGAAGCGAAAAAGCGGGTAGGCGAGCATTAGCTAAGCTTTCAGGAATTTGAATATCAATCTGTAAACGCTCCTGAAAACGTGCTTTCTCTATTTGCAGATAAGCGTTCACATGTTCGATTTCATCACTTAATGTCACCACAGCCTCTGGTCTTTTTAAATTCTTACGAAAGAAAGCCGAGAGAAATTGCACGAGTTGATTTGCTTGTTCACTATCACGGCGAATAACCGCTTGTAATGTATTTAGTGCATTAAAAAGAAAGTGTGGATTCACTTGAGCATGTAAAAGTTTAATCTCTGATTCTAAAAGAGATTGCTTATTTCGCTCATATTGCCCTGCCAGAATTTGTGCAGATAAAAGACTTGCGATGCCTTCACCTAAGGTACGATTAATCGAACTAAAGAGGCGATTCTTCGCCTCATAGAGCTTTATTGTGCCAATGACTTGGTTATTTTCACCTCTTAGTGGAATAACTAAGGTTGCTCCTAGTTTGCAATGAGGAGAAAGGGTGCAACGATAGGGGGTTTCATTACCGTCTGCATAGACAACTTCATTATTATTAATGGCTTGCTTGGATTGATCTGATGAAATAGGTGTACCCGGTAAATGATGATCGGCGCCAATGCCAATAAAAGCGAGCAACTTTTCTCTATCTGTAATAGCAACTGCACTGACTCTCAATTCCTGATAAATCACTTTTGCCACACGGGTGCTATTATCTTGGTTAAACCCTTTACGTAAAATACCTTCAGTACAGACAGCGATTTTTAAAGCTTGAGCTGAGAATGCACTGGTATATTTTTCAAATATAGCGCGCCTATCTTGTAAAATTCGAATAAACATTGCCGCGCCAATGGTATTGGCTACGATCATCGGCGCGGCAATATCTTTCACTAAAGCAAGAGCTTCATTAAACGGACGAGCTAATAATAAAATGATGCTCATTTGTATTATTTCAGCAAAGAAAGTAACGGCGGCAGCTGTCCATGGATTAAATATCCGATGCATCTGCCCGTGTTTTACGTAATAACGGTGGACTAATCCGCCAATTAAGCCCTCTACAATGGTAGAAACCATGCAGCTAAATGCAGTCATACCACCGAGTGAATAACGGTGTAAGCCTCCGGTAAAACCAACGAGAAAGCCGACGTAAGGTCCTCCTAGTAATCCACCTAAGACAGAGCCAATAGCACGTGTATTGGCAATAGAATCATTAATATGTAGCCCAAAATAGGTACCCATAATGCAGAAAATAGAGAAGATGACGTAGCACATCAATTTATGTGGTAGTTTTATCGTGACCTGTAAAAGTGGCGTAAATAGAGGTGTTTTACTTAAAAACCAAGCAATAATTAAATAAACGCACATTTGCTGTAATAACAGCAAAATAAGATCAAATTCATACATAAGTATTGAGTACCGTTCTCTTTTCTATCTGATATATATAAAAATTCAGATAAAACGGGGATATTAATTAGGCGATAAAGTTTGATATAAGAATAACTTAATCGCACTATCAAAGAAAATATTCCTTTGCGTCAGTGATCTGGCGCACAAAATTCTTAAAGAAATTCTGAGTTATTGTGTAATATAACTCTGTCAGTGAGTGTTCTACTTCACTATTAAGGTCTAATCGTTATATGAAAAAAAGAGCCATTTATCTTATTTTATTAATGCTAATACTAATTGCATTAGCCGTACTTTTCCGCGCGCATAATCAATATTTATTATTGCAAGGAGAAGTTGACGCTCCAGAAGTGATTGTTGCCTCTAAAGCCAAAGGTCGTGTTATTGAACGCCATATAGAGCGAGGTGATGATGTCAAAAAAGGGCAATTGATGATCACATTAGAAAGCCCTGAACTCAACGCTCAAGTTGCTGCACTTGAAGCCGCTAAAACTCAAGCACAAGCTCAATTAGACTTGTCATTACATGGTACAAGAGAAGAGAGCATTCGTAACTTAGAAGCGGTGCTATCTCAAGCCAAAGTAGAAGCAGCCAATGCGACAAGAGATTATCAGCGGATCAGCGCAGTGGCTAACCAAGGTTATGTATCAGCGACAGAACTGGATAATGCACGCCGTAGCCGTGATGTTGCATCACAACGAGTCAGAGGCGCGCAAGCAGAGTTGGATGAAGCCAAAAATGGCGATCGCATTGAATTACGCCAGAAATATACAGCAGCAGTACAACAAGCAGAACAACAGCTTATCGAATTGAAGATCCAACAAGACGATTTACAAGTCAAAGCACCTGTTGATGGTGAAGTTGGTCCTATTCCGGCGGAAATAGGTGAACTTTTTAATGCCAATAGCCCGCTGGCTACTCTTATTCGTATTCCTGAAGCCTATTTTGTTTATAACCTTCGTGAAGATATTTTAGCGGATATTCGCAAAGGTGATCGCATTACGATCATGGTGCCTGCATTAGGTAATAAAGAAGTAGAAGCTGAAATTCGCTATATCGCTCCAATGGGTGACTACGCAACAAAAAGAGCGACAAGAGCAACGGGTGATTTCGATCTAAAAACGTTTGAGATCCGACTGTATCCTGTGACGCCAATTGAAGGGCTTCGTCCTGGCATGAGTGCATTATGGCGTTGGGATAAATAAGGACAAACAATGAGAGTAAAGGCAGCTTGGCGTGGCTTTAGTAGCGCATTTTCACGAGAAACTTATATGGCAGTTCGTAGCCCGGTTTTTCACTGGCTAAGCTGGCTATTTCCATTGATGTTATTCACGTTAATTAGTGCTAACTTTTCTGAAGGTACATTGCTGAATTTGCCAGTTTCAGTGATCAATAACGATAATAGCCCGTTATCAAGAACATTGATCAGAGACTTAAACGCGGGCTCTCATGCGCAATTAAATACGCTAGATGGCAATCCTCGTACAGCAATGGAACGGCTTGGTAGTGCAAAAGATTATGCGATACTGACCATCCCTCGACACTTTGAAAGTAAGGTCTTAGCTGGAAAACAACCCACTACACGTATGTATTATAACGGGTTGTATTATGCCGCTGGGAGCTATGCAATACAGGATTTTAGTGGACTCATTGCAGAGCTTAATGCGCAATATCGCACGGTTTTAGCGCAAGAAATGAATAAACCTGTTCCACCATTAGCAAAAGTGACTTTCTCTTATGACAGTTTATTTAATGCCAGTGGCAGTTATATTTATTATCAGCAATTTGCGGCTACCATCCATATGCTTCAACTATTTGTCGTGACCTGTACGATTTATTCGTTGTCACGCGGTAATATGTTATTGAATATTAAGCCCTTCACATTTGCACTTATTGGTAAACTCACACCTTACACACTGTTCTTCTTAACCTTATTAATTGTTGAATTAGCGGCATTAGTGCATTTCTCGGGGGCGAAGGTGAACGGCAATCCGCTCTATATGGTGTTAGTGGGATTCTTCTATATTATTGCTGCTCAAAGTGTGGGATTACTGCTCTTTGCGTTTACCAATAGCGCGATAACGGCATACAGTATGATAGGGATGTTGGTGAGTATTGCATTGGCATTTTCAGGCATGGCTGTACCTGAACTTTCGATGATCTTACCTGCACAGATTATTTCTAATTTAGAACCATTAACTCACGCCTTAAATGCGATGTTTGATATTTTCTTAAGAGAAGTATCACTACAAGGTATTTTATATGTTTGTTCACTCTTGCTGATTTATCCTTTTGCTATCGCCTTCTTAGTTCGTAAGCGTATTTTTAAACGATTGGAATTACAGGTAGGTGTGGCATGATGCAGATGTACTTCCAAACCTTTAAGCGTGTTCTATTGGGTATGCTAGAAAAACCGATGTGGATGTTACTTATCGTTTCTCTATGCATTATGAGTTTGGTGTATGCCAAACCTGTTTTATGGGATTTGCCTGTTGCCGTGATTAATCAAGATCATAGCCCAGCAAGTTATTCACTTATTCGGGCATTAAACTCGACACCTAAATTAAGCATTAAGAACTACGATAATTTAGAGGGCGCTCGCCACGATATGATTATGCGTGAGCTTTTTGCCATCATTATTATTCCAACTGATTTTGAGAAAAAACTACTCAATGGTAAAGATGTCACCGTACCCGTTTTTGGTGATGCCACAAACCGCCTTGCTAGCGGGCAAATTCAGCAGGAATTGATGTTAGCTTATCAACAGTTATTAGATTCTTACAATGGGCGTATTTTACAAAATGCGGGCTTTAGTGTTGAGCAATCAAAGATCCTATTAAAGCCTATTCAGGGTGAAACCATTGCTATGTATAACCCCGGAGTAAGTTTTGCTGCGATCATTTTCCCTGGATTATTAGTGATGTTATTACAACACTCCCTTTTAATTGCTTGTGTGCGTGTCAGCATTGCCGTGCGAAGTACGCCAAAAGGAAAACCACCATTAGCGGTTTATTTAGGGGCGCTATCGGCACTTATTCCTATTTGGTTATTTTTATCTGCCGTCTTCTTTGCATTATGGCCTTGGGTATTAGGTTACCGACAAGAGGCTCCGCTTTACCAAATATGGATGCTTACTTTCCCATTCCTATTGGCAGTATTAGGTCTCGGCAAGCTAATTACAGAATGTTTACGCAGTGTTGAGATGATTTATCTGACACTCGCATTTGTTACAACGCCCGTGTTCTATATTTCTGGTACGATTTGGCCATTACAAGCAATGCCTGATTGGGTATTTGCGATTTCATCCGCATTACCTTCTACATGGGCAGTAAACGCCATGGCAGGAATAAATCAAATGGGATTGTCATTCCAAAGTATATTGGGTGATATCGTGATGATGCTGGTTTTAGGTGTGATTTACACCGTATTAGGTGTGCTGGTGGGTATGTTACGTAATGGTGAATTAAGACATATTACACACCAATTTAAACATTGGTTACATCATCGTGGTGAGTCAAAATAAAAAGCCCATAAGGGCTTTTTATTCCAACATATTATATTTTTACTCTACTAATTCTAATCCAGCCAACTTACGCCAATAGCCATTACAGTCATGGTGATGAACGGTTGTCAGTGGTTGTTGACCTTGTTGATTTTGGCGAAATTGTTGTAATGTATCGAAAATCGCGTCTGATTCTGGTGAAAGGCGAACAATATCAACTAAACCTGCCATTGAAGCTTGATCGTTACCCAAGTTATAACAATAACCACTTTGTGTTTGAATGCCATTAAGCACAAATACTTGCTGATTTTCTTGTGATAATACTTCACGACCTTGTGGGTATTTTACACAACAAGTTTCACAATCGTCTTTAGAACGATTTTCAGAACGAGCAGTAAAACAACGTGCTGAATAGGCTAAAGGAAGATGCCCATAAGCCAATACTTCAACTTCAAACTTATGGCGGATACCTAAGTCTTCGCATTGATTTAAAAGATTATTTAACCACTCACGAGAAAGTTCAACTGGCATACACCAACGCATCATGCCTTGCTTATGCAATAAACGTAGTGCATAAGCGTTGTAGCAGTTAAGCCCATGCCCTGCGACGAAAGGAAGATGGCGCTCGTAAAGCATATTGATCACACCAAAATCATGTGCTTCAACTAAAAATTCACCGTTATCAACTAGCTTAGCAATTTCTTTCAATTCAGAAGGTGCTTGTAATAATGCTAAGGTTGAAAGAACTACTTGTTTGCCACTTGTTGCCACTTCTTTGGCAAGATTTATCCAATCTTGGGGCTTGGTGTCTCGACGTTTACTACAAACCGTTTCACCTAAATAAATAATATCAGCATCACACTGTTTTGCTTTTTCATAGAACGCTTCAAGTGTCTCTTTTTGCCAATAATAAAGTACAGAGCCTAATGCGTATTTCATTTACTTATCCTTATTATTGCCATTTACGGTGATAAGCACCCAATGTTGTTTGTGTTCCTTCTGAAATTTTTCCTAATGCATTCATCCAATGCGGGTTTGTGCTAAAACGTTGAGGATCTTTTTTGCATTGATCAATTGCCGCGCGCCAAACTCGTGCAACTTCTGTGACATAAGCAGGGCTGCGTTGACGACCTTCAATTTTGACGGATGCAATATTCATCGCCATTAACTCAGGTAATAGAGAAAGTGTATTGAGGCTTGTTGGCTCTTCTAATGCGTGATAACAGTGGTCATCAACAAAGTAGCGCCCTTTGCACAATGTGGGGTAACCAGCATTTTCATTGGGTGAATAGCGGTCGATAAGTACATCATTAAGGCGAGATTCCATTCCTTGTGGTGTTTGTTGCCAACGTACAAAACGAGCGGGGGAGCAAGCACCTACCGTATTAGGGGATTCGCCTGTTAAATAAGAAGAGAGATAGCATCGACCTTCCGCCATAATACATAAACTACCAAAGGCAAAAACTTCTAAAGGTACTGGGCTCGTTTGTGCTAATTGTTTGACTTGATGAAGAGATAGAACACGAGGAAGAACGATACGTGCTACATCGAAGTTACGTTGATAAAATTCAATAGCTTGTGTATTGGTTGCTGAAGCTTGCACTGAAACATGACGTTCAATATGAGGGTAACGTTCCGCAGCGTACTCGAGCATAGCAATATCCGCCAAAATAAGCGCATCAGCACCTAAAGATGCCGCCATATCAACAGCTTTTTGCCAGCGTTCAAATCCATCAGGATGAGCAAAGGTGTTTATTGCAATATGCAATTTTCGCTGGTGGCGATGAACATAATTAACCGCTTCTTGTAATTTCTTTTCTGTGAAATTCAGACCCGCAAAATGTCTTGCATTAGTATCATCTTTTAAGCCGATATAAACGGCATCCGCACCATTATCTATGGCCGCTTTTAAGGCAGGTAAATTACCCGCAGGGCACAGCAATTCCATCTTCACTTCCCTTTAGAAATTAAGAATGATCAGAAATTGTAATGAGCAAGATAAAAAAAGGTTTTGATTTAGGGCAGAGAACGCTGTTTTTTGCTTAAGTAAAATCAAAGAACTCAAAATGTGAGCGACGGATTAACTGAATATTGATATAGGATCGCAGAATATCTGTCTATATCTGGCACAATAGCCCGTAATTTTCTTTATAGGAGTCCGAACGTGTTTAACAAAATTCGTACCCACTTGGTTAAAGAGGGACCTCGTTTTTTACGTTATCCCTTACAAGTCACCCCATTTGCCTTGCAACGCGACATCTTAGAGCAGTTTTTAAGTTGGCAGTTTCGTGAATCGTTAGCGGAAGGTGATTTACACTTTTTAGAAGATAAGTGGCTGAAAGTAGAAATAAGAGACTTACATTTACAGTGGTTTATCAGTGTTCGTGATGATAAATTAGTGGTCAGTCGCTTAGAAAAAGAAGATGTCAGCTTTAGTGGAAATGCTAATGATCTTATTTTAATTGCTGCTCGCAAAGAAGATCCTGACACCTTATTTTTCCAACGTCGTCTACAAATTGAGGGTGATACAGAACTTGGGTTATATGTTAAGAACCTGATGGACGCAATTGAATTAGACTCAATGCCATCTGTGTTGCGTTTTGGTTTATTACAACTGGCTGAATTTGTAAAAAGTGGACTTCAAGAAGAAAAAGAAGACACTCTACATAGCCATGAACTGAGCTCAACTTCATGCTAATACGTGTTGAAATTCCCGTTGATATTCCAGCTATTGATAACCTTTTACGTCAAGCATTTCCTACCGGTGCAGAAGCTGATTTAGTGGGACATTTACGAGAAGAGGGACTGCTGACATTAGGTATGGTCGCAGTCGATGATGAAGGTCACGTTATGGGTTACATTGGCTTTACACCGGTTGATATTGATGGTGTAGATTGCCAGTGGGTAGGGCTTGCGCCTCTTGCTGTTGCACCTGATTTCCAGAACCAAGGTATTGGGCGCCAACTGATTAATGAAGGGTTAGATAGCCTAAATGAATTTGGTTATGGCGCCGTGGTGGTATTAGGTGAGCCAGCATACTATCAAAAGTCAGGCTTCATTCCTGCAAAATCACAAGGGTTGCATTGCAAATGGCCTGATACAGAAGAGGCATTTCAGTTCTATGCTCTCGATAATGGTAATGTTGAGAATATTCATGGTTTAGTGAATTTCTCGCCATTATTTGATGAGGTTTAATCGAACAGGTAGCCTATCGTGTTAAATACAACACAATGTCTGAAGGCTGGTCTTTGATCAGCTTTTCTTTTTGTATTTTTTTTAATTGTTTTAATTGGTATTCAAGTTGAGATGCACGTTGCCGAGAGCCTATTTGGCAATGAAACTCTAATAACAATGGTCCTTTCCCTTTCAGTGCTTTAGCACCGGTTCCATTCTGGTGTTGAGTAAAACGTCGCTCAACATTTGTCGTGATCCCTGTATAAAGATAGCCAAGACGATTTCTAACAATATAGAGTGACCACACTGTATCAGTCATCATTTTTTCCTTTTCGTGCTACTTTCTCTTTTGATAAATAATATTTCTTAATTTTTGAATTGAGTAATTTATAGCTTTATTAAAATGAAATCTATTAAGCATATCAATATGTTGTGAAATATTTGTGACAGAAAGATTTGTTATTTATAAAATAATATTCAAATTTTTTGAAAATGAACAGCAATTATTGCTAATTTTAAAGTTAAATTAAAGCGCATAATATGATCCACATCACAGAGAGACACTCCGCGATACCTAACAAAATTAGAATTTATTTGGAGTTTATTATGAAAAAATCTACATTAATCGCTGCTACATTAGCTTTAAGTGCTGTTTCATTTGGTTCATTTGCATCTGATAGTGTATCAAAAAGCCCTTCAGTTAATGGTGAGTATATCACAATCACTGGTAGTGATACTCTGGATGGTTTAACCACCAAAATTGCTCAAATCGCAAAAGATGAAGGCGCAAAAGGTTTTAAAGTTGTTGGCGCAACAGGTGATGATTATCTCACTGTAAATGCTGAGATTTATCGTTAATTTTAACTGATTGCGATAAATAACCTGTAATAAGAGACACGCGGTAAGACGCTCGTTTTGATGATATAATTATCACCTAAACAGCGTCTCTTTTTGTATCTAAACAGGTATATTATGTCTTCTCTAGACTCGATCAAAATAATTAAACAATATATACGTAATAACCATGTATTTACCTTATGTACAACGTGTTCATTAGAGGATATTTGGTGCGCAAATTGTTTTTATTGGTTTGATGAAAATCAGATGAGGCTTGTTTTTCTTTCTGAAAAGAAAACGCGTCATGCTCAAATGATGCAGAAAAATTTATTTGTTTCAGGAAGTATTAGCACACAAGAAATTGCAGTATCCGATCTGCAAGGGATTCAATTTACAGGTTCGGTTGCTTTATTGGCTGGTAAGGACGACATCAACGCAAGAAAACATTATTGTTTACGCTTTCCTGTCGCATTAGCCGCCATCCAGGTGCCTTTATGGGAATTACAATTACAAGAAATTAAGATGGTCAATAATCAATTAGGTTTTGGTACTAAGCTCTATTGGCAACGTGATTAAGCTGATTGTTTTTCTCCAATTTCTTTTATTCCCAAAAGTAATGATTTTTCTGTTCCCACCCTTTTAAAGACATACATGAGGTATAGAAGGTTCTTCTGTCTTCTTAATTGATGTCTTCAACATAGCTTTCTGTCATTGGGACACGTTCAGTGTAGGTTTTTTTATCACCACAGTGGTCTTTATCATCTTTTCGACACGTCTTTTGCACATCATGATAAACGGTACGTTGTAGCACTTCTTTGCGGATAGGGTAGCGAGTATTAGCATCAAGATCGCAAATGAGCTTTGCTTCTTGTAATGTGTAATCGGATATACCTTTGGGTTCCCAAGTACTGCTGCAACCCGACAGTAAAACCATTGAAAATAAAGGGAGGAGTGCTAATTTCATATCAAATATCATCATAAAAAGAATAGTCAAGAGAGTTAATAATAAAACAAAACTAATTACTTTGACTATCTTTTTTGAAAATGATTCGCATTTGATAACGGACGTGATTAGGTCAGAGTGGTAAGAGAAAAAAGCCCATTATATAAATGGGCTTTTAAGGATTACTCAAATGATGAAAGATTTTTTTCTATCTCAGCATCTATTTCAGTATGCTGGAGATGTTTAGCACCGAGTTTCTTTTTCAATTCGGTGCCTAGCTTCACGAGTTGTTCTCGGTTCGCTTTAGATTGCTTCTTACCCCATTTTTTTAAATGGTAGTTCAGTTCATGATCTTCAGAAAAGCTTACATATTTATTATCACTTAAAGGCATACATCCTCCAGTTAATTCAATGTGTATTATTTCAATTTATGGATCACCTGATTACTACTACCACGCCACAGTAATGCGGGATCATAAAGTTCTTGTACGAACTTCCCATCAATCAGTACGTTAATATGGTTAACGACTTCTTGCTGCTCTGGGGTTAAGTCAGCCAGTAAGTAGCCAGTCCAAACCCAAATATCTTTATCAGGGCATTCCGTTTTAATACGTAGTACCAATTTTAATATAGCAGAAAGATTTTGAGGGTGTAGAGGATCGCCACCTGAAAGTGATAATCCTTGTCGTTTAATCCGACTGTCTTGGAGATCAGCGATGATCTGATCTTCCACTTCTTGTGTAAATGGCTTGCCTGACGTTAATGACCACGTTGATTTGTTATAACAGCCTCGGCATTGGTGTATGCACCCTGCAACGAACAGGGTGCAACGAGTACCTGGGCCATTGACCACATCAACAGGGTAATATTGATGATAATTCACACTGTTAACCTAACTGACCATTTGCTAGATGTTTCACACGACGCTTAACTTCTTCTTGTTTACCTGCATTAAATGGACGTGAGTCTGGGCTGCCTAAATATCCACAGACACGACGAATAACAGAGACTCTTGCAGGGTTGTGATTACCACAACGAGGACAAGTAAAACCTTTACTGGTACAAGCAAACTCACCTGTAAAACCACAGTCATAACACTCATCAATTGGCGTATTAGTGCCATAGTAAGGAACTCGGGTATAGCTATAATCCCAAACATCTTCTAAGGCTTTGAGGTTATGTTGTAGGTTAGGGTATTCGCCATAACAGATAAAACCGCCATTAGCTAAAGGAGGATAAGGCGCTTCAAAGTCTAATTTATCGTATGGGTTTACTTTCTTTTCAACATCTAAGTGGAAGCTGTTGGTGTAATAACCTTTATCTGTAACACCAGGAATAATGCCAAATTCAGCTGCATCTAAACGACAGAAGCGATCACATAAATTTTCACTTGGTGTGCTGTAAAGGCTAAAGCCATAACCAGTCTCCGCTTTCCACTGATCTGTAGCTTCACGTAGACGATTGATAATCGCTACGGCTTTTTCTCTTAAGGTCTCGTCGTCAAAAACGTGTGTTTGAGTGCCAAACAGTGCATTAATGGTTTCATGGACACCGATATAACCTAATGAGATTGAGGCTCTGCCATTTTTAAAGATTTCAGCCACATTATCATCTGCTTTTAAGCGAACACCGCACGCTCCCTCCATATAAAGGATTGGGGCAACACGTGCTTTGACGTTTTCTAAACGTGCAATGCGTGTCATCAGTGCTTTTTTCGCTAATTCGAGGCGATCATCAAGTAGTGACCAGAATGTCGCTTCATCACCTTGTGCTTCAATAGCAATACGCGGTAAGTTTAGGCTGATAACACCTAGATTATTACGACCTTCATGGATCATCTCACCATTTTCTTCGTAAACACCTAAGAAGCTACGGCAACCCATTGGCGTTTTAAATGACCCCGTTACTTTAACGACTTGATCGTAATTTAAGATATCGGGATACATGCGTTTACTTGCACATTCAAGAGCAAGTTGTTTGATATCGTAATTAGGATCACCAAATTTATGGTTTAAGCCATCTTTAATGGCAAAAACGAGTTTAGGGAAAACGGCTGTTTTTCGATTTTTTCCTAAACCTGCCATACGATTTTCAAGTATAGAGCGTTGAATTAAACGTGCTTCTTTTGACATGCCAAGGCCAAAACCAAAAGTGACAAAAGGTGTTTGTCCGTTAGCAGTATGTAGTGTATTAACTTCATACTCTAAAGATTGGAATGCGTCGTAACACTCTTTTTCAGTGCGTGCATTAGCATAAGCTTCTTTATCAGCAATTTGCCATTCTTGCGCGACTTTATAGTGTTTGTCATAACTTGATTTTACAAACGGCGCTAATACTTCATCGATACGATTTATCGTCGTACCGCCATAAATATGGCTTGCCACTTGTGCGATAATTTGTGCAGTTACGGCTGTTGCTGTTGAAATGGATTTTGGCGGTTCTATTTCCGCATTTCCCATTTTAAAACCATTGTTTAACATGCCTTTAAGGTCAATCAGCATACAGTTAAACATAGGGAAAAACGGTGAATAATCGAGATCATGATAATGAATTTCGCCACGCTCATGAGCGAGTACCACATCTCTTGGCAGGATATGCAATTTTGCGTAATGTTTAGCCACTATACCCGCAAGTAAATCACGCTGGGTAGGGATAACCTTACTGTCTTTATTCGCATTTTCATGCAGAATAGAGACATCACTTTGTTCGATAAGACCTCGGATTTCCTGAGTTAGTCTTCCACGTTGCTCACGAGCAACATCTCGGTCATGACGGTATTCAATATAGGCTCTGGCGACATCTTTATGCTCACCAGCCATCAGCTGATTTTCTACGGCGTCTTGGATCTCACGGATATCGACATTCGAACGTCCTGCGAGAGATTGTGAAACAGATTGAGCGACGGATACGCAATAATCATCATCAGTGATCTCACAAGCTACGGCGGCTCTTTTGATAGCATCGCTGATGCGGGTTTGGTCAAAAGAGACTTTACATCCGTCTCGTTTTATCACTATGGTTTTCACAATCTTGCTCCTTAACTATTTATCCACAGGCTCAAATCCCATAAAAACAGGTGATGGCACAGCATTCAGGCTTATTGTGGATAAGATGTGTATAATTACTATATGTTGTATGTCGATATGTATTAAAGCACAATATATAGTAATTGAAAGGGAAATAATCTTCATTAAAACTGATCTACATCAAGGTATTTTTGCTACATCAGGCATCAAGAGGGATTGGCAGAATTGTAAATATGTGCCAAAAACAGAAGTGATAAATTATTCATCAAAAAGTGAGAACATAAAAAAAGCAAAGTGCTCATAAAGAGACCTTTGCTTTTTTATAGCTTGCTATTGAGACGAAATTAACGGATAGCGATAACTTCGATTTCTACTTTTGCATCTTTTGGTAAACGTGCAACCTCGACACAAGAACGTGCTGGGAATGCAGCGTTATGCTCTTTAAAGAAAGCTTCATAAGCGGCATTGATTGTACCAAAATCGTTTAAATCTTTAACGAAAACAGTAGTTTTAATAATATTAGCGACAGTTAAACCCGCTTTTTCAATAATCGCTTTCACGTTTTCTAAAGATTGACGTGCTTGTTCTGCTGCATTGTCAGAAACAAATTCACCTGTAGCCGGATCAACAGGTAATTGACCTGATGTAATGACTAAATTACCTAAATCAACACCTTGCACATAAGGGCCGATCGCTGCAGGGGCTTTTTCGGTATTAATCTCGTAAGACATGTATAACTCCTGTTTTTATAAGATTGACGCTAACGTTGGGTTAGCACGTTGCCATTATAGCCAGCGGATAGTATTAGCAATATGATAGATATCAGGCTTTATCATAAAGTCTATGCAGATAAAAAGAAAATGAACGTAGAGTTTTTTTGCGTTTTGACGCTATTTTTAATCCACCAAAATGGTGAAATTATAGCAATATTTTTTATAAAAAAGAGAAAATAGACTATTTCTATTTTTAGTGAAAATAGTATTGGGGATCTTAAGAGGTTATTATTCTATTTTTATAAAAAACTATCTGCTCTTGCGAGCAGATAGTCAAAAGAATTAACGAATAACCGCGTGGCGTTCGAACTCTTTTTCACAGTACTTGCAGGTTAATACAACATCTGAGGCCAGTTTTTTGACACGAAAACTACTTTGTACTGGCTCGTTATGGCTAATACAGTTGCTATTAGGACAAGGCACCACATCTTCAAGTAGTTCAGGCAAGCTTAATGCCATCTTATTAACGACTTGATAATCATCGATAATATTTACAGTTGCTTGCGGTGCATACATCGCTAAACGGTTTGCTTGCTCAGAGGTTAAAAAGACATTTTCGATTTTAATTAAGTCTTTCTTACCTAAATTTTCTGAAGGTAAATTAAAACCTACTGTTATTCTTTCATCAGTTTCTGTTAAACGAAACAAGGAGAGAATTTTAAAGCCCACCTGCGCTGGAATATGATCAATAACAGTCCCACGTTTGATAGCTTCAACTTTTAGTTTGTGATCATGTGTCATGGTGTGCTCCTTATTAAAGAACTAAGTTTTTATTCAGAACTAAGGCAAGTAATGCCTGACGTGCGTAGATGCCGTTGCCTGCTTGTTGGAAATAATAAGCGTAAGGGGTTTTATCTACATCTGTCGTAATTTCATCAATACGTGGGAGTGGATGTAAGATCTTGAGGTTGTCTTTTACATTCACTAAATCTGCGCTAGTTAAAACAAATTGTGCTTTTACATTCGCGTATTCAGATGGATCTAAACGCTCTTTCTGTACTCGTGTCATATAGAGAATATCCAGTTCTGGCATCACTTCATCTAAGGTTTCATGTTGGCTATATTCAACGCCATTTTCTTCCAGCAAGTGAAGGATATGCTCTGGCATCGCAAGTACTTTAGGGGCGATAAAATAGAGATGATTGCCTTTAAACTTCGCTAATGCTTGTGCCAGTGAATGCACTGTTCTGCCATATTTTAAGTCACCAACCATCGCGATATTGAGATTATCTAAGCGACCCTGTGTCTCTTGAATGGTAAACAAATCCAGTAAAGTCTGTGTTGGATGTTGGTTGGCACCATCTCCTGCATTAAGTACGGGAATATCACCCGCAAACTCAGAAGCTAAACGCGCTGCACCTTCTTGAGGATGGCGAATAACAATGGCATCCGCGTAAGTGCGAAGAACCGAAATAGTATCTGCTAATGTTTCGCCTTTTTTCCCCAAGGATGTGTTGCTTCCATCAGAAAAACCGACAACTGATGCACCTAAACGGTGAATAGCTGTTTCAAATGATAAGCGAGTACGTGTTGATGCTTCAAAAAAGCAGCTCGCAATCACTTTGTCTTTCAACAATTCGTTATTAGGTTGCTGTTTTAGTTTGTTAGCAACGTGAAGAACAGACTCCAAATCTTCCCTGTCCAGATCATTGATGGAGATAATATGCTTTTGGTAGAGCGGATTAGTCATTAGAGTTCTCCTTTAGCGATGAATTGTGCGATAGATGGTTTTTTATAGGCCAAAAAAAACCCCTCAATAAGAGGGGTTTTAAAAAATTGGGCTATTGGAAAAAAGAGAATGCGCTTGCGACCAGTTAAGGTGCTTGTTTTTGTTACTAATTGGAATAGGCGCTGTTTCATCTTTCCTCCTGACAAATTGTGGCGCATTATACGCATCTTAGTGTTGTGCGCAAGCGTTTGCTTTTGTTTTTTGCAAAAAAATTTTTTTTAATTTAAAAATCAATAAGCTTGAGGTAAAACGAAGAAAACACCTATTTTTTCATAAATAAAAAATAGGTGTTTTGCATGATTATGTATTTTAGAAAGGATTTGCAAGGGTCGCAACCATCACCGCTTTTATGGTATGAAGACGATTTTCGGCTTCATCAAACACAATGCTGTGTTTCGATTCAAAAACCTCATCAGTGACTTCAAAACCACCATATAGGTTAAATTCTTCCGCTAATGCTTTACCCATCGTTGTTTCTTCGTCATGAAAAGCGGGTAAACAGTGAAGGAATTTAACGTCTGGATTGCCGGTTAATTTAATGACATCCATATTGACCTGATAAGGCTTAAGTAAAGCAATTCGCTCTTTCCAAACTTCTTTGGGTTCGCCCATAGAAACCCAAACATCAGTGTAAAGAAAATCAGCGTTTTTGACGCCTTCAGCGACATTTTCAGTTAGCGTGATATTTCCACCATTTTTCTTGGCAATCTCTTGGCATTGAGCAACTAAACTTGCTTCTGGCCAACATGCTTTAGGTGCAACTAGACGTAAATCCATACCCGTTAATGCAGCCGCTTCCAGCATGGTATTTCCCATGTTATTACGAGCATCACCAAGGTAAGCAAAGGTAGTTTCTGATAACGGCTTGGTTTGATGTTCAGTAATAGTGAGTAAATCGGCTAATAACTGTGTGGGGTGAAATTCATTGGTTAAACCATTCCAAACAGGTACGCCTGAATATTGGGCAAGGGCATCTACCGTTTTTTGTCCGTAACCCCGATATTGAATACCCTCATACATACGGCCTAATACTCGAGCAGTATCTTTTATCGATTCTTTATGTCCAATTTGGCTTCCGCCCCCTAAATAAGTCACTCTAGCGCCTTGATCAAAGGCAGCAACTTCAAATGCACAACGGGTACGTGTTGAATCTTTTTCAAAAATCAGTGCGATGTTTTTTCCAGTAAGATATTGAATTTCTTGACCTGATTTTTTGGCTTTTTTCAGTTGTGCTGACAATGTAAGCAGTTGCTGAATCTCTGCAGGTGAAAAATCAAGTAAACGTAAGAATGATTTTTGATAAAAAGGGTTCATAGAGTGATATCCTGTTATTGAATTTATATTCAATTTATATCAATAAATATTCATCATCAACCCCTAAAGGAAAACTTTTAATTTAAACAGTCTGCGATAAGGGCAGCATATTAAGTATGGAGTGTTGATTCGCCCTGTGGGAGAATGAATAAGATACCTTTTCAGACTATTGCGGAGCATGATTATGGCGGACAGCAAAGAATTAGCAGAACAACGTGAAGAAACACGTCTTATTATTGAAGAATTACTGGAAGATGGCAGTGATCCTGATGCACTGTATGCCATTGAGCACCATATTTCTTGTGAAAATTTTGAAACCCTAGAAAAAGCAGCAGTTGAAGTCTTTAAATTAGGCTACGAAGTGACTGAGCCTGAGGAGATCGAAGTCGAATCAGGTGAGATCCTAGTTTGTTTTGATGCGGTAAGTGAAAGTGGTTTGAATGCTGAACTTATTGATGCCCAAGTTGAGCAATTAATGAATTTAGCTGAAAAAATGGGTGTCTATTACGATGGTTGGGGGACTTATTTTGAAGATCCTGACGCAGAGTATGATGATGAAGAAGGTGAAGACGAAGACGGCGAAGAAGAAGAGTCTGATAAGTCATCACGCTTACATTAATTTTTGCTAAATGTTGTCCCTTGTACTTGATTTATCAGTGCAAAATAATAGCACCAGCCACAAACGTATTGCTTTGTGACTGGTGTTATTGGTTTTAGGGGAAAGCCATTACTCCATTACACCAAATTTGCCATTGTCATAATCATCAAAAGCTTGTTGTAACTCTTCTTGTGTGTTCATCACAAAAGGCCCTTGTCCTGCAATAGGTTCATTAATCGGCTCACCCGTTAGAATTAAAACAATGGTGTTACCCATTGATTCTAATGTCAGCGTATCGCCATGATTATCTAACATCACCATATCGTGTTGACGTGCAATTTCACTGTCATTGATATGTATTGCTCCTTTTACCACAAACAACATTGCATTATGACCTTCAGGAATACGGTAATGTGACACACCCGCGTGATTTAAACGCAGATCCCACACATTTAGCGGTGAGTAGGTCATTGCCACACCTTGTGTATTGGCGTAATCCCCCGCAATCACTCTGACATAACCTTGGTTATTTGGTAATTCAACGTGAGGGATATCTTCTGCTTTCAGCGCCTGATAACGAGGCTGTGTCATTTTGTACGTTGTCGGCAGATTCACCCAAAGTTGCACCATTTCCAATACACCACCCTCTTTGGTCATTTTTTCAGAATGATACTCTTTATGCAAAATGCCAGAAGCCGCGGTCATCCATTGCACATCACCTGCACCGATAGTGCCGGCATGACCTTTAGAGTCATGGTGAGAGACTTCGCCTTGATAAGCGATTGTCACAGTTTCAAATCCACGATGCGGATGCGCGCCGACACCACGGGCATTGGTAACAGGTTTAAACAGTGTTGGTTCAGCATAATCCATCAGCAGAAACGGGCTATGTTTCTCACCATTTTCCTGATAGGAAAATAAGGTGCTGACTGGAAAGCCATTACCTACCCAGTGTGAATTTGGCGCCGAATAAATATGATTAATCTGTCTGATAGTCATGATTGTTCTCCGAGTTTAGGAAAGAAACCGCAATAACCAAGACACAGAAGGAGGTAATACAGATTATTGCGATTTCTTAATGAAGCTGATCATAATGTGTTCGCAAGATGAACAAAATAGGGGGAATTTGTTGATGGTGTTCAAAAAAAATGAATGATGTTTAAAAAAGAAAATAAATAGGAGTATTGATTGAATGGGTAATAGTCTTTCATTTTATTGATAAATTATACTTCTTTTAGTTAACTTTATATTTTCTTAAGGTATATATTAAATTTTTAGAGAATTATAATAATTCTATTTTTCATTACCTCTACATTTTTATATATTTCATATATGAAACATTGTTTTTAACCAAATATTTAATTTTATTCTTTGAATATAAAAATCTAAAGTTAGATAAATATAAAAATAACGTGACGATAATAATCTTGTAGTTATATGTCATATAAGATTACCTAAAATAGATTTCATTAATGGTTAATTTAATCTATCTTGCATTGAAATGGAAACACTAAGCTCTGATTTATGATGATGATGATGAGAAAGAAATGAGAGTTGCGAAAAACAAGTAAAATATAAGACATGAAAAATAAAAACTACACTCTTTCTTAGCAACAATAAGTCAGAATGTAGTTTATTAATACGTTTATTTCTTAAATCTTATTTGCTTGTGTCGCCACAACCGCCAATGATTTTAGAAATAGAAACTGCTGGATGCAGTAAGTAGTCGTAGTTACAGTCTTTTTCTTTATTGTATACGCTACCTGTACAACCAGTCATTACAGTAATTACAGAAGCAATAAGTGCAATTTTAACAAAGTTTTTCATGAAAAAATTCCTTTTAAATTTTAGAGTTATAAAAGCCAACGCATGACTTTATCTGCATAAAGATATTAAATTAGCTATAAATAGCAATATAAAAAAATCTCTTTTTTAAAATACAAAATAAGATAAATGATATTTTATTTAAGAAGGGGATTCTCATTATCTAGAGTGAAATGAAAAACAATTTAAACTTGTGAGTTTTAATAAAATTTAAGATAAAAATTATCATTGATAATATTTTGATGATAATTAATTAAGAAATTAATTGTGAAAATAAGCATAAAAATATACTGTATTTATATCATTTTGATAAACAGAATTTGTGTTAATAGATGCTATTTATTGTTAATAAAAACCCGCATAAAAATGCGGGTAAAATCGAACTTATTTTATTTATTTTTACGTAGGGAACTGCAAGAACACTTAAAGTGGCTTCACCATACGGATTTCACAATCACTATGCCCAGTGTTGCCTAATGCTTCATCAATAAATTCGAATCCTAGTTTTTCGTATAAACCAACCGCCGCTTTTAAGATATCGGTGGTTTCTAAATAGCAACGGCTAAAGCCTTGCTCTTTACCAAATTCTAGAGATTGTAGGACGATTTTTTTTGCAATACCTTTACCTCGTAGTTTGGATGAAAGGTACATTTTTTGTAATTCACAAGTCTTGCCATCACCACCTGCAAGTGGTGCGACACCGCCACCGCCAACAACTTCTCCATCCATCTCAACAACCCAGTAAGCACTGCGTGGCTGATGATAAACTTCATATAAAGTATCTAGAATGGGATCAGCAACAGCAAAGCCTTTATCGGCAGTTAAACCGTGCTCGGCTGAGACTTCACGAATAACGCGTGCAATACCTGCGTTGTCTTTTTCTTCAATTGCTCGGATAACAATACTTGAGGTTATAGTTTGGGTTGCAGTCATAGTTGCACTCATCGTTTTCACTTATTAGTAGAATATTTTTTGATTATTTATTGAGAGAGCACCGGAAAGGAACTTCTTCATTGAAAGTAGCACGGATGGCTACAAAAACTATCTTAATTGATTAAGCGTGTTTGTAAACCGCTAACCTTTTTTCTTTGCTTACTTATTCTTTTTATTTCTAGGGTTATATTTTATTGAATGATTAGATTTAAGCGGAAATAAATGATGGAAATGCATATTAACGAGAATAGCACTGAGAATAATAAGAAATGGAGTGAAAAAGGGTTTTATTTTTTATCTGAAAAAAGCTAAGTAAAAACCCGCGATAAACGCGGGTTTTCATTATCAATCTCAGTGTCTTTAAAACGAAAGTGCTTATAAAGAGGCGATAGAGATTTTCTGTGCGATTAGCTTCTCTTTGGCACTTAAGCATGTTGCTAAGCGTTCACGCTCTTTAGCAACAACGGCTTCTGGCGCACGGCTAACAAAGCCATCGTTAGATAATTTGCTGTCTAACGTAGTGATATCTTTCTCTACTTTTTCCAGTTCTTTATCTAAACGTGCAAGCTCTGCATCTTTATCGATAAAGCCAGCCATTGGGATCAGCAATTCTGCACCGCTAACCAGTTTAGTGACTGATAATGGCGCTTCTTCACCTTCTGCTAATGGACGAATATCCGCTAAACGTCCCATGGCTTTTAAGAAACCAATATTGTCACTAACACGGCGTTTAGCGTTGTCATCGGCACCACGTAAGATAACGTCAAGTGGTTTACCCGGAGCAATATTCATCTCAGCACGAATATTACGAACCGCAACAATCACTTCTTTGATCCATTCAAGATCGTTAAGTGCGTGTTCATCCACCAGCGAAGCATCGAACTCAGGGAAAGCTTGTAGCATGATGGTTTCACCTTCAATGCCTTTCACTTCCTTCACTCGTTGCCAGATGGTCTCTGTGATAAATGGAATAATTGGATGCGCAAGACGCAGTAAGCCTTCTAACACTTCAATCAGTGTATGACGTGCTGCGCGTTTTTGTGCATCATTGCCTTTGTGGACTGCAGGTTTAGATAGCTCAAGATACCAGTCACAGAATTGGTTCCAAGTGAACTCATATAAAATACCCGCAGCGATATCGAAACGATAATTGTCTAACGCTTCACGATAGGCTTTAACTGTATTGTTAAATTCCGCTAAGATCCAACGGTCGGCGAGTGAGTATGTCATCTCACCACCTTGGTAGCCACAATCTTGCTCTTCTGTATTCATCAGAACAAAGCGGCTTGCGTTCCACAGCTTGTTACAGAAGTTACGGTAACCCGATAGACGTTTCATATCCCAATTGATATCACGACCCGTAGAGGCTAATGCCGCTAAAGTAAAGCGTAGGGCATCTGTACCGTGTGCTTCGATCCCTTCTGGAAACTCTTTGCGAGTACGTTTAGCAATTTTTTCAGCCATTTGTGGCTGCATCATATTACCAGTACGTTTTTCTAACAGGTTTTCTAATGAAATACCGTCGATCATATCCAGAGGATCAAGGACATTACCTTTGGATTTTGACATCTTCTGACCTTCTTCATCACGAATAAGACCTGTCATATAAACCGTATTAAATGGAATTTGCGGTTTACCGTCCTCATCTTTGATAAAGTGCATGGTCATCATGATCATGCGCGCGATCCAGAAGAATATAATATCGAATCCACTGACTAAGACATTCGTTGGATGGAATGTTTTCAGTGCTTCAGTATTCTCAGGCCAGCCTAGTGTTGAGAATGTCCATAGTGCAGATGAGAACCAGGTATCCAGTACGTCCTCATCTTGGCGTAATGCAACATCAGCTGCGATATTGTTTTCACGACGAACTTCGTCTTCGTCACGACCCACATAAACGTTGCCTTGGTTGTCATACCAAGCTGGGATACGGTGACCCCACCACAGTTGACGAGAAATACACCAATCTTGGATATCATTCATCCATGAGAAGTACATATTTTCGTACTGTTTTGGTACAAATTGGATATCGCCATTTTTAACTGCCTCAACAGCTGGCTTCGCTAAAGGCGCTGCGCGAACATACCATTGGTCTGTTAATAAAGGCTCGATAACGACACCACCACGGTCGCCGTAAGGTACGGTTAAATCGTGAGGCTTGATCTCTTCTAATAAACCTAGACGTTCAAATTCAGCGACCATGGCTTTACGGGCAGCAAAGCGTTCCATACCTTGGTAGGCTGCTGGAATTTCAGTGCTATAAACGTCAGATTCAACACCATTGGTATCTAAGACTTCTGCACTCACACGGATATTGCCGTCAAAGTCCATGATATTAATCATTGGCAATTGATGACGACGTCCAACTTCATAGTCATTAAAGTCGTGAGCAGGGGTGATTTTTACGCAACCTGTACCTTTTTCCATATCAGCGTGTTCGTCCGCTAAAATAGGGATACGACGGTTAACGATTGGTAGAATAATTTCTTTACCAATTAAATCTTTATAGCGAGGATCTTCTGGGTTAACAGCAACACCAGTATCCCCTAACATGGTTTCAGGACGTGTTGTTGCAACAATAAGGTAATCTTTACCTTCAGCGGTTTTTGCTCCATCGGCTAAAGGATAACGCAGATGCCACATCGATCCTTTAACTTCACGGTTTTCGACTTCAAGATCAGAAATCGCGGTGTGTAATTTAGGGTCCCAGTTTACAAGGCGTTTACCACGGTAGATGAGATCTTCTTTATGTAAGCGAACAAAAGCTTCTTTAACCGCTTTAGATAACCCTTCATCCATGGTGAAACGTTCACGTTCCCAATCAACAGAGTTACCTAAACGACGCATTTGGTTAGAAATGTTACCACCAGATTCCGCTTTCCATTCCCAAATTTTGTCGATAAATGCATCACGACCATAGTCATGACGATTTTTACCTTCTTCAGCGGCAATTTTACGCTCAACAACCATTTGAGTTGCGATACCTGCATGGTCAGTACCTGACTGCCATAGGGTGTTTTTACCTTGCATGCGCTGATAACGGATCATGGTATCCATAATGGTCTGCTGGAAAGCATGACCCATATGTAGGCTACCTGTGACGTTTGGCGGTGGGATCACGATACAGAAGCTTTCTTTCGTTGTATCGCCATTGGCTTTGAAATAGCCATTTTTTTCCCAATGCTGATACAGAGGTTGTTCAATCTCTGCTGGATTATATGTTGTGTCGAGCGATGGCTCTTTCGGTGCGGATTTATTTTCCATATTCTTTACGTATTCAATAGGTTGGCGGCGTAGCCATTGTCAAAGTAAAGCCGACGCTACGATAAATTTTATATCGTTCACGCGCCAACTGTTTCAATTGTTCATCAATAGGTACAAAGTCTATCACTTCATGGAAAGCTGTGGCAAAGTCTACGAATTGGGATTGCAAATTAATCAAGAGATCACGGGGTGCATTACCACGTTTTCCTGGCCAACATAATTCAACAGGAGAGCCATAACGAGGGCCTTCACCTGCAAGATTATGAGGAACAAACTGATGAGGTTCTCTTGCCCATAATGCCTCATCAAGCAATTCAGCTTGAGCTTGAGACTCACAAACCAACAAAATACGTTTGCCTAATCGCCAATGTTCAGCGGTAAGTTGACAGGCAAGCCACTCATGAGCCTGTAAATCATCGTGTATTGATGGGTGTTCCATTAAATAAAACGTGGCGTTTTTCATGATATCCCGATAACAGAAGGGTATTGCGTTGCAATACCCTTCTTGGAGTCTGCTCTATTTACCCTAATAATAAGGTAATACCTTAACCCTGATAATTATGCGGTATTACTCGTCGCTATTCAAACCCGCGCGATTAAGTAAGAACTGAGACAATAAAGAGACAGGACGACCAGTTGCCCCTTTTGCTTTACCAGAACGCCATGCTGTGCCTGCAATATCCAAGTGAGCCCAGTTATATTTAGTCGCAAAACGCGCTAAGAAACAACCTGCAGTAATTGCGCCACCTAAACGGCCACCTGTATTGGCTAAATCAGCAAAATTAGATTCGATTTGTTCATAGAACTCATCGCCTAATGGTAAACGCCAAGCGCGGTCACCGGCTTGCTCTGATGCATTCATTAATTCATGTGCTAATGGATTATGATTAGACATTAATCCGCTGTAATGATGTCCTAAAGCCACCATACAAGCACCTGTTAATGTCGCGATATCGACAACTAATTCAGGCTCAAAGCGCTCAACATAAGTTAACGTATCACACAGTACTAAACGACCTTCGGCATCGGTGTTTAATACTTCAACGGTTTGACCAGACATGGTGGTTAAAATATCACCAGGGCGATAGGCTTTCCCACCTGGCATGTTTTCACAACCCGCAAGTACACCAATGACATTAATTGGTAACTGGAGTTCAGCAACAACACGCATCACACCATAAACTGTTGCTGCACCACACATGTCGTATTTCATCTCATCCATGCCATCAGCAGGTTTGATAGAAATGCCACCCGAGTCAAATGTCAGCCCTTTACCCACTAACACAATTGGACGAGCTTCAGGATCTTTATTGCCTTTATATTCGATAATCGACATTAAAGACTCATTTTGAGAGCCTTGTCCTACCGCAAGGTAAGCATTCATATTTAGCTCTTTCATTTGTTCTTCGCCAATAACACGCGTAGAAACATTTGAAGACGAGTCTGCTAATTGACGTGCTTGAGATGCTAAATAAGCCGCATTACAGATATTTGGTGGCATGTTCGCTAAATCTTTACATGCTTTAATACCTGATGCGATGGCTAAACCGTGCGCGATTGCGCGTTCACCACTAGGTAGCTCACGACGAGTAGGTACATTAAAGACCATTTTACGTAATGGACGACGTAATTCTGTCTTATTGCTTTTTAGTTGATCAAAGGTATAGAGGCAGTCTTTTGCAGTCTCAACCGCTTGACGCACTTTCCAGTAATTATTACGACCTTTAACATGTAACTCAGTCAGAAAGCATACGGCTTCCATAGAGCCAGTTTCATTGAGTGTGTTAATGGTTTTTTGAATGATCTGTTTATACTGGCGTTCATCCAATTCACGCTCTTTACCGCAACCAATCAGTAAAACGCGCTCAGAGAGAACATTTGGTACATGATGTAACAGCAATGATTGTCCGACTTTGCCTTCCAGTTCACCTCTGCGTAACAGGGCGCTGATATAGCCATCACTGATTTTATCAAGTTGCTCCGCGATCGGAGATAAACGACGAGGCTCAAACACCCCCACGATAATACAAGCGCTGCGTTGTTTCTCTGGGCTGCCGCTTTTTACATTAAACTCCATGCGTTCTCCTGAATATTAAAGACAAAAACGGAAAGTATCGTTTAGAATAGTGATCCGCATTAATCTACCCCATAGAAAGTTTACTTTTTATGTTAAGCTAAATGCATTAATTGAACACAACTAATTTAGCTAACTTATAAGCTTGTTCTTATTGGGAACCTGTTTATAGCATGTTTTGATATCATTTGGGCTGCAAGAATGTCTAACTGAGATGCACAAATGATAGATATACAACGAAGTTAGCGATTTTCCTGCAAAAAGACAAGTTTTCACAGGCATAACTAGCGTGATTATAATTCGATATTTAGCTCGGGAAACCCTTAAAAGTCAGATAGCCATCTTATTTATTTTGATGCTTATCTTCTTTAGCCAGAAACTGGTTGAGATTTTAGGGGCTGCTGTAGAAGGTAATATTCCTACAAACCTCGTGATTTCTCTGCTGTGGCTGGGAATTCCTGAGATGGCACAGCTTATTCTTCCATTAAGCCTTTTTCTTGGGCTTCTGATGACTTACAGCAAACTTTATGTTGAAAGTGAGATAACCGTCATGAATGCGTGCGGAATAGGTAAGAAAGCATTAGTGCAAGCTGCACTGTTGCTCTCATTACTGACCAGCGCATTAGCTGCAGGAAATGTCATTTGGCTTATTCCTTGGTCTTCGGTACATCAAGAGCAAGTCCTTGAGGATGCTAAAGCAAACCCAAGTTTAGCGGCATTGATGGAAGGGCAATTTAAAATGTCCAGTGATCGCAATATGGTGCTCTATCTTGGTAGTGTCAAAGGAAATCAATTCCAAGATGTGTTCCTTGCACAACTGCGTCCAACGCAAGATCAGCGTCCTTCTGTCGTGGTGGCAGATAAAGGCTATACCAAAGAATTACCTAACGGGAATCAGATAGTCGTATTAAGTGAGGGAACTCGCTATGAAGGTACGGCAGTGCTACGTGATTTTCGTATTACCGATTTTAATGACTACCAAGCTGTTATAGGACACCGTGAATCGACCATTAGCAGTAATCGTGTAGAACAAAAAACGATGACTGAACTTTGGCATTCGAATGAAACAGAGTCTATCGCTGAATTCCATTGGCGCTTAACCTTGATTTTCTCTGTTGTCATTATGGCGGTGATGGTTGTGCCTTTAAGTGAGGTAAACCCACGTCAAGGTCGCGTATTAAGCATGCTACCTGCCATGCTGCTTTATCTGGTGTTCTTCTTACTACAAAGTTCATTGCACTCTAATGGTGAAAAAGGAAAACTGGACCCCCTCATTGCAATGTGGAGTGTTAATGGTATTTATCTTGCCTTAGCTATCTTATTGAATGTTTGGGATACCTTGCCTATGCGTAAATTCCGTGCTCGCTTTAAGAAAGGAGTTGCCTGATGTTTGGTGTATTAGATAGATATATCGGGCGTACTATTTTACAGTCAATCTTGATGACACTCTTTTTGCTGGTTTCACTATCCGGCATTATCAAATTTGTCGATCAACTTCGTAAAGTAGGGCAAGGGGATTTCACCACACTCGATGCGGGTATTTACGCGATTTTAAATATCCTTAAAGATGTGCAGATTTTCTTTCCTATGGCGGCATTACTTGGTGCGTTATTAGGATTAGGCGCATTAGCAACGCGTAGTGAGTTAGTGGTGATGCAAGCATCGGGATTTACCCGCTTGCAAATTGCGGGCTCTGTGATGAAAACCGCTATTCCATTAGTCCTGTTAACAGTACTGATTGGTGAATGGGGGGCGCCACAAGGTGAACAATACGCACGTAACTATCGTGCCGAAAAAATCATGGGTAATTCTTTAGTTTCGACTAACCGTGGTATGTGGGCTAAAGATGGCAACCAATTTATTCATATCAACCGAATAAAGAGCCAAAATGAGATGCAAGGCATCACACTCTATGATTTTAATAATGATAGAAAACTAGAAACGGTACGTTATGCCTCAAGTGCAACCTACGATGTGAATAAAAAAACGTGGATGTTGAAGCAAGTTGAACTGTCAGATTTAACTGATCCACAAAAAATCACTGGTAAAAAACAGGTATCACTTGAATGGCCAACACGACTCACGCCAGAAAAATTAAGTGTTGTGGCGTTAGATCCAGATGCATTATCGATCAGTGGACTCTATCAGTACGTTAAATATCTAAAACAGAGTGGGCAAGAGTCAGCAAACTATGAGCTGAATTTCTGGAAAAAAATCTTTGCGCCAATCTCTGTTGCGGTAATGATGTTAATGGCATTGTCATTTATTTTTGGTCCATTACGCACTGTACCAATGGGATTAAGAGTCTTAACGGGTATCTCTTTTGGTTTCTTATTCTATATTGTCAATGAAGTTTCAGGACGATTAAGTTTGGTTTATGGCATACCTGCAGTGATTGCAGCATTAGTACCGGGAATACTCTTTCTAACGTTGAGTTTATGGTTATTGATGAAGCGTAATCGCTAAGTAAAGATCAGCCAGAAAAATAAAAAGCGCCTTATAAGGCGCTTTTTTTATCACTAATGAATAGGTGATCACTGATAAAAATCTTTTGCCAATGCACGAACCAGAGCATTAGTCCCCTGAGTCACTTCACTAAATTTAGTGCCATTAGGTTTGCGGGTGATCACCACAAATACACCGATATTTAATTCAGGAATGGTTGCCATATAAGTATTAAATCCACCGCCACCGCCTGTTTTTTGGTAAATCGCCGGAATACCATTGGCGGGTGCCATATAAACCCAACCTAAACCGATACCATCCGCGCGACCTGCAACATCCATTCCTTCTATTGAAGAGAGTCGATTGCGAGGGAAGTAGACAGACTGTTCTTTACTTGCTGTTGCCTTTCGCATGGCATTATGAGAAGTCAAAAAGCCTTGCATCCAACGTTGCATATCGGCAGGCGTCGAGTACACCCCGCCACTTCCTGCGGCTGCAATAGTGTCAGAGCATGGGCTGGGTTTATATCCTACTAATAGTCGTTGGCATTGGGCTGGCGTCGGCGTCAATGTAGTATTCGTCATACCTGCGGGGTGAGTGACATATTGTTGTAAAAGTTGAGGATAACTTTTACCTGATGCTTTCACCAAGGCATCTGCTAATAGATCATAAGCTAGGTTTGAATAAGCCGCTTGTTCCCCTGCGGTAGATGTCAGTGTTGCTTTTTTCAACCAATTCCAGCGGTCGCCATGCGTTGGCCATATAAAAACGGGTCTTCCCCATTTTCCACCAGGTTGTTCTCGCGGAAAACCACTGGTGTGACTCGCTAAGTGATAAAGGCGGATAGGGGATTGAGTGCTGACTAATGGGATGTCTACACCATAGTAGCTGTATTTTTGCAGTGGATCGGTGACTAATAGTTTTCCATCATCTTGTAACTTTAACATCACTTCACTGGTCATCAGCTTTGTAATTGAAGCAATCCGAATAAGCGAGTTCATTGATGGTGCATTGCGGCTTTCTGGGGTTGTCGTCCCAAAAGAACGATTCAAGGTTTGAGAGTTATTGATCATGACAATAACCATACCTTGAGGATGACTCTTTTGATAAATCTGTGAGGCATATTTATCAAACAGCGCACTTGCATTGCTTACATTAGGGCTTAATGCTGTAGGCCATTGCGTTAACTCAGGCACACTGTTCTGTTGATTTAACATAGAGGGTTGTGTCGCTGGTGGCAATGACGAACGTTGGCTACACGCATTCAATGTCAGTAAAGCGACTGGGATCATAAGATATTTTAGAAAATGTTTTTTCATTTTTACTTTCAACAGAAGTCAGTGAGGTGAAAGGAATGCGATCAACATAAAATAGTTTATGTTTTAATTTGGTGCCTTTCTTATCGCGCTATTTTTTCTTTATCATTTTTAATACGGCACCTAAGATAATACCAACAAATATGCCTGTGATAATCCAGCCAACAATGCCCATAACACCGCCTTCTAATCAGATTTAAACCAAATTTTGATTATATTATCAGAAATAAGAATGTCTATCAGTGCAAGAGTCAGTTATCAAAAAGTTGGCATTAAATGTGTCAAATTGTCTCGAAGGAAAAGATAGTGAAGAAAAACTGCATCATAAAAAGACATTTCTCTCATATTTCCCCTCTAAAAACGAAGTAAGTATTACCGTTAAGTTACAATCTTCCTCGGTTTACCCCCATTTCTAACCCTATTATTAGCTTTTCTTTATTATTAAGTTAGGATGTGTATATCAAGAAAATGTTAATGAATGGTGTTATAGTCTTTCCTGTTGTATTCTTGTGGTTTATTATGCTAAATAATATTTTAATTTGATTTAGTTTTGGGTTGTTGTAAAGATAATATAAGTGTGTGTCATATTTTGTAATAATTTACTGATTGTGGAATTGTGAAATTAAATTTATTATAGCTTCATCAAGTCGAGAGACTGAGAATATAAGCGTTACAGAGCAAAGATAACACAGTAATAATAGAGTGAAGTAATAAGAAGGCATTTTATAAAATAGCCTCTTTATAATAAATTAATTATATATTAATAGTAATATTTCAACACCATTATATTAAATAGTCGTACTTTCGTTATAGCCGTAAATAAATACCTTTATATTAGATAGCAGTACCTTTGTAGTAAATAGTAATTTCCTATGTAGTCGTAAGAAGTATCTTATTAAAATAGTAAATCCTTTATATCAATAATATGCAGTATAGATAAAGAAGTACATTATATTAATAAAACATAACTATTTTCTTCCTCACACCAGGGAAGAAAAGGGCAGTGACGCTATAAAAACAACTTATAGTCATTAAAATAAAACTAAGCCCTCGTTTAGCAGTACTGTCGGATCAAAACACTAACCCAAGTTTTGATCCTTTTTTTATTTATCGTTATATATATTAAAATATATCGATTGGGAGGGTTAATTTTAATGAATTTATATAATGACGATGTAGACTTTTAAAAAAAGATAAGATAAGAAAAAAGTAGAAATAAAGTAAAAAATAAACTTAGATACAAAAACAACAAGATAATTGATTTATTGATACAACATGATTAAAGCATTAACGATAAATACCTTGATGTAACCTACAGGTCGTGTTTTATGATAGCAATAACCCCTAAATGCACTTTTTTTCGCCAATCAAACTGAAAACTAACAATAATTGTTGCGAGGGTTCTTTACGCAAGTATAATGGGCAGGTTTTCCAAACACACTTCAGTGCCGGAGTGGCGAAATTGGTAGACGCAGTTGATTCAAAATCAACCGCCTTCGGGTGTGCCGGTTCGAGTCCGGCCTTCGGCACCAAAAATCAGACGCTAAAAGCGTCTTTTTTTATGTCTAAAATTCTAGTGTTACAAATTTTCCACCCAGTTTTATAGTCAATACAGTATTATCATCAATGAGATAAGTTGAGATATTGAGATAAGTTGAGATAAGTGGATAGCCAGTATCCACCGTTTTATATTTTAATGTTTCGCAATTGGGTTGTAGACGTTGTTTTGAAACGTTAGGAAGTCAAAAATTTCCTTTTCTGATTAATGGCGTAAAATACGCAGCAATAACTAATTAAACTCCAATACAAAGTTTGCGGAGGCACTGAGTTTGCCTGGTTTTACTTCATCACCATAACGATAATATTCAGCTTTTAATGGAACGTTATTAATACCACTCGCTAAATCCGCAAGTTTTACAAACTCATTATTAATTAATACAGTATTGCCATTTGAAGGGGATGAAACCACAAAACCGACACCCTTGGCATTATTTCTATCACCTTCATTATCAGGTTTGATAATGGTTTTTTGTCCTTCATAACTTGTGGTGTTATGCGCCATGAGTTTTATTTTAGCGGAGGCATTACCAGTACAATTAATTCTCAGATGATCTTCAGCATATTGATTATCACGAGGAAATCCGATGTCAGAAAATGCAGTGATAGGCATTTTAGGTAGGTTCATTTCAAGGTTCGTATTTTCTGCACTACAAGATGTTGGTGCGCTAATAATATTGACTGATAAACGATAACTAAAACCAACCGCTGTTGTGCCGCCACCTGAATTAAAGCGATTAATTAATATTGAGCCAATATATTGAGTCGTAAAACGCTGTGATTTAGGGTTATCTTTAGTGGAATAAATAATTACAGTAGCATCCCTTGTATTAAGCTTAGGGCTGTTAACAGGAACTTCTTGTCCGGGCTGACTTCTAAATGAAAGGCCTGACTCATTTTCAATGAGAACATAAGCATAATCATCTAAACCTGTAATATGACCATTGCGTACAACATAATAAGCAGGTCTTCCATCGATATCCATATAATAGGTTGGCATTACGCCACTGGCTTCGCTATATGTCGCATAAGCATAGAACTCCGCACCATCGGGGCAATCTGCGACTGCAACATCAGAGCCATCACGCTTAAATGTAAAACGTGCTATTTCTTGATTTTTTTTAATCATCCCTTTTAGTTCAATGGTACCGCCTCTGGCATCCATCGTGCCATGTTTAATCCCGCCATTATTGACACAATCAGGCGCGGCATGGCTGTAAAAAGAGAGGGTAGATAAACTAAGAATAAAAATTAGAAATAATAATTTATTCATTTTATTTTTTAAGTTAGCCATTTTATTTCCTTATTTACACTCAGTATCTAAAATATATAAGCCATTAACAGGCGTTTTATTATCAATGTGATAAGTTGCATGGCAGCTTTTTTGCTCACCGTTAATTATCCATGAAACTTGAATATTGCCTTGTGGTTTATTGGCAACAAAATAGAGTTGATGGAAGCTGGCGACTAATTGCGTATCATCGTTATCAATTTCAGCTTTAGCCCCCATAGGGATGGTACTTTTATCCAGTGTTTGTAATGTCAGTAGGAATTTAAAGCCTTTTTTAGCATCGAAATCAGCCAGCACTAAAGCACCTTTTGTTGGAACAATATTACTAATAATGTTATTCGAAATTTCAGTATCACTTGGAATAGAATTAGTATTAACACTAATGCTATTTTTTTGGTAAGGCGACATTCCAGAAACAACCGCTAATCCACGATTATTCGTTTTAATAGATTGACCATTAATGACTTCTACACCAGAGGTATCTTTAGTCAGTATTAATGCATTCGTTTGTTGCAATGAAGGGGCAAATACTGCGCCATATTGTGTTGCAACCAATGCGCCACTAATACCGTAGTTAATATTTTGCTTATCTTGAGCATATGAATAACCCGCATTAACAACGGCACTTTGTGTTTTATAAGCGCCATTTAACCCCCCGCTATAATTAACACCTTTATTACCATAGCCTTGATAAATATCCCAGTTGGCTTGATTTTTATCACCATAGGTTCCACTTAAACGTGCGGTCTGTAATACTTGGTTATCATTATTCGTTGATATACCGTAATTAGCCCAAATGTAGTTCTCATTCCATGAAAAAGGAATGCTGACATTCATACTCAAATCATGGCTATTTTTTTTATTACTTTCGTTATAACGACTACCATCGTAATAAGTGTAATAGACACTATAGTTAACTTTATTAATGGCACTATTAAAACCCATATTATAAGAATGAACAGTTTTACCGCTAACATACTTATAAATAACTGAATTTAAATTAATCGAAGCGTTATTAGAAAATAAAGGTTGATTAATCGAGAGCGTATATTCATTTTTTAATCCATTGCTTGGATGGTATTTTCTGTCTTTGTGTTCCATCGCTTGAGTAAAATTGAGAAAATTGGCATCAAAATGACGATAGCCTACCAACGAAAGAGTCGTGTCTGTTGCTGATATATTTTTAGAATAATTAACTCTAAAAGCATTGCCATGTAATGGATCATTACCATTATTGGTGGAAGATTTTGCATACAATAAGTCAGTAGTGATCGCGCCATAGCTCCCTAAATTTACTCCAGTGCCCACACCAACAGATTGATATTTTTCACCAACAAGTATGCCGCCATAAAGGGTGACATAGTCAGTTAAACCATAGAAAGCTTCGGTCTGAACAATATAAGCTCCATCCCCGCTATTATTACCGTCGTATTTACCCGTGGAGAAGCTATATTTTAATTCACCTTTTCTTTCTAGATTGGCAATAGAAGAGAAAGGCACAATAAAATTCTTTTCAGAGCCATCTGCTTCAGTCACGCTGACATATAAATCTCCGCCACTGTTCATCGGATAATAATCAGTAATATTAAAAGGCCCAGCAGGTACGCTACGCTTATAAATTACTTGTCCGTTTTGGGTGATAGTGACTATAGATTCTGTATTAGCAATACCCGAAACGCTAGGTGCATAGGTTCTATTCTGTGTTGGTGTCATTAGTCTATCAGTGACTAATTTAATACCTCTAAATTTTACTGAATCAAAGAGTTGTGAAGAAGAGTAGAGATCACCAATCATTAATTCACTATTAATGCGGGTAATTGCTCTAGAAAGAACATTACTTAATGTATTCCATTTTTTATCGCCATTTTCATTTTTCGTCCATGTTGAATAATTATTGAAACGCCAAGGTCCTAAATTAACTTGGGTTTGAATATTACCATAATAGCTATCCGTCGTATTTCCCTGACTACGGCTATTAAATGAAGACAATGCATAATTCACTAATAACGCAGGAATACCTGAATCCCAGTTTTTTATTTCATTTTCTTTCAATCTATCTTCGTTAACATATAATTGTGGTAATGTTAGAACATATTGTTTTCTATTTAAATCTAAATAGCCATTCGCATTATTGATTTCGTTGAGATTAATAAAATCATTATTTTTGTTTTTATTAATCACATCATAAGGAAGATCAACACCCGCGTTATACCACTCTTCTGCTGAAAGACGTGGTGCTAACAATTGGTTACCCTCTTTATCTTCCATCAAAATAAAATCAAAGTCGCGTGTTAATACGCGATTATCATTGATAAAAAGAGTAACCTTATAGTGACCTGGGGCAATATTATTCTCTCTAAAGACATTAAGATCTTCATTTGTTACTTGTTGAGTGCTTCCTTCAATATTTAATAGATTAGCAGGATAATAGTCATTTGCTGATGTATTAGAAGAAGCGAATAAAGCGCCAGCAATAAAAAAATAGAGTGGCGATTTATTAAAATAATTATCCTTTATCTTTTTCATATTGAATAACATCTCTTATTATAATGCAAATTCCATTGGAAGGTTTTTTCCAAAATCGTCGATATAAAATAGTTTTATTTTTTCTTTACCCGATAATGCTTTATTAACGCTAATTGTGGTTTCTGATTTTGGCGAAAGAAAACCAGGTAATTGTTCAATCTCTTTTCCATCAATAAAAAGTTTACTAATATTAATAAAATAAGGTGAGTTATTTGATACTACAAGATTGTTATTCTTTGATGACCACTTTAACTCTTTGATTTCTTTTTCAATATTGTCATTTTTTAGAGATTGTGGTCTGTAAATCAACTTAATTCTATTTGTCATTGAATAACGAAGAACATTTTCTAGATTTTCATTGCTTGGTGCGACAAACTTAACATTGATCCAATACATGGATTCAATATCATTAGGTAATGTTGTATTTTTAGTAACTTGTAGTGTATTTTTTTGTTGCGCCATTAATTTAATTAATGGTGGAGTGATTACAAAATCTTGAGTGAGTTTGCCATTGAGATCTTCAACCCAGGATTGTAATAAGTAATTCGTGTTTTTATCACTATTAAAAGCAACGAAACCTTCGTTCTTACTTGTTTCACTATAAACAACACGAGTTGTTTCTAAACCAAACCCAGCAAAACTTGATGTTATTGAGCTGAATATTAATCCTAGTCCTAAAAGTGTTTTTTTAAATTTCATCGATAAATACCTTTTTAATAATAGCAGGCTAATAGCATTATTAACCTGCTATTTTTATTATTGATAAGTTAATGTGTAATTCAATGTTGCATCAGCACGACCTGCTTCTACGTTATTACTTGTACTAACATATTTAGCAATAAAATAAAGTGTTTTAGATTTCAGGTCACCTGTATCTTTAATTTTATATTCTTTAGTGACATTGAGATTGAAAGGTGTTCCCAAATCATCTCTATCATAAATATGGATGCCAACATTTTTTGCTGTATTTGAATCATCAGGATTATCTAAAGCTAAAATTTGATCAGAGCTGCTGTCTGTTTTACCTTCTAGCTTTAATTTTACCGTACCTTGTGGTGGACAATTAATTAAAGAGATATCTAGTTTTCCATTACCTGATTTTCCACCCACTTCGCTACCTGCGCCGTCAAATTCACTGGTCGCATAACGCCCCATATTAACGTTGCCATCAGAACCTGTGCCATTAATATCAATAGTACAAGTTGATGAATAAATTAAACCGGTAAAAGAAATTTGACCAGATTGCTCTTCAGCAGAAACTGTAGCACTTGCCGTTATTACAGAAATAACGAAAGCCATTGGAAGTAATTTTTTTGTTAAAATAGGCATTTTGACCCCTAGTGATTGATATAAATAGTATTTAATAAGTGATGTTAAGTGCTATTTATTCTAAGATTTTAGGCTAAAGGCATTAGGAAATATAAGTGCCTTAAACAGAGAAACCTAATAAAAATATAATCTTAAATGAAATAGCTTTTACTATTAATCATAAAATTCGTAATCAATTTTCATTGTTTTAAATTTTATAATTAACATTAAATCTGGATATTGAAATTGACTTCAATTTATTCTCAAACGGATTCTATGTGTTTTGTTTAATTCTGTCTTATGGACAGTGTTACAAAAATTTCTTATGTAATTTAGAAAAATCATTAATAAGATAATAAAAATAAAAAAATTTATTATTATTTATCATGTGGTTAGATTTTTGTGTGTTATCAGGAATAAAAGAGGATAGTTTAAATTTACTTTATGGAAAATATATTTTGTTACAAATGGCAGTAAGTTTAAAATATTATCATGACCATGCTTTATAAAAAACAGTCATTAAAAGAAGTATTTCTAATAATCTAGATGGGATAATTAGTAGAAATTATTTTTATTAAAGTTTTTATGCTAATTTAAATCTATTGATTAAGTTATTAATATTTAAAAATTCATTTTAAATACCTTTTATCATATTTTTATTTTTCTATATAAAGTAGCAATACTTATTCCTAAAATTTCTGCGGCTTTCTTCTTTCCTTCTAATGTTGTTCCTGTTTTTTCTAATAGGTTCATAATGGTTTGATATTCTGATGTTAGGCTTTGAGATTTGAGATATTCTTGTGCATTTAATGGTTGAGTTTTATCTTTATTATCTGTTGTAGCTTTTGTAGGGATACGACTGTTTTTGTCCTTTTCTAAAGAAGCAGCATGCGATGTTTCTAACAAATAAGGTGGAAGGTGACTAAGGTTTAAATCAACAGTATCACCTTGCATAACATACATATACTCAATCACATTGCGTAACTCTCTGATATTGCCAGGCCAATCATAGGAATATAAATAGTTAATAACAATGTTGGGGATCTTCGTTGCAGGTCGCTTATAGGTTAATGCTAAATCGTCGGCAAAAAATTGTGCAAGCTCTGCAATATCTTCTCGATGATCACGTAATGCAGGCGTATGGATTGGAACGACATTCAGACGATAAAACAGATCTTCGCGGAATTGCCCTTTATTGACCATTTCACGCAGATCTTTATTGGTGGCAGCAATGATCCTTACATCAATATTGATCATATTATTAGAGCCAACACGAGTGATACTTTTTTCTTGAAGAACACGTAAAAGCTTGGCTTGTAGATGTAAAGGCATATCCCCAATTTCATCTAGAAACAGGCTTCCGCCATGTGCTAATTCAAATTTACCAATACGTCCTTTAGGATCAGCGCCACTAAATGCGCCGCGGACATAACCAAAAAGCTCGCTTTCTAGTAATTGCTCAGGAATAGCTGCGCAGTTGATGGTAATAAAAGGCTGTTTTGTGCGTAGGCTTTGTTGATGGATTGTGTAAGCAACGACTTCTTTACCTGAGCCACTTTCTCCCGTAATTAAAACACTCGCATGGCTCACCGCAACTTTACTTAACATGCTTTTTAAGTGAAGCATATTTTGTGAATTACCAATTAAAGGAGAGTGAGGATCTTCACCAACAGACACGGTATTTACTTGTGTCATATAATCGCGGGCATCATGGAAAATAACCATAGTAAGTTGGTCATTATCCACAGAAGAAAAAGTGATTTTTTTACACAGAACATGATAGCGTTGGTGGTTTAATACCAACCAAGCTTCTTCATCGCCATAAAGAATATCGCCAGTTATATCGATCTCAAGAGATTGCCCTATTAATTCACAATCGAAAAAGCGTAAAGCAGAAAGATTGGCGTGCCAAATTTTACTTTGGCTATCGATTGCAATCACACCTCGGTCCATGACATCAATCAAGTTTCGAAAAGTACCAAATCGCTCTTGCTCTTTAAGCCTTTCAAGACATTCAAAAACACGACTTGAAATCATCTCTGAAAACTGCTCGATAAAAGTGATAAATGCCTGTTTTTGTTTCATCAAAAACATTTTTTGTTCTCGATTTGAACAAATAATTCCTATCACGCCAATAACTTGATTATTGAGAAAAATAGGGGCATTTAGATCAAGCTCTTCGCTACAAGTTAAGCGATTTTGACACAGTTGGCAGAGATCATTTTCTTTGGGATCTTCAATTAAAATGGTCTTTTGTACTTGCAGTACATGACGATAAATATGCCCATTATTAGAGACATCTTGATTGAGCATATAACGGTAACGTCCTGTACCCGCAATACGAATTAAATTGTTATCAATAATTTCAACATCGGTGCCTGTAATGCTTGCTATTGCATCGGTGTATTTGCTGATTTCATCTTGTAGGGTACTCAGTAATGAGTGCATCACATTCTCACCTTAAAATTATCAATATTGATAATAAATTATCACCACTTGTTTTGGGTGTTAAATTTAATTGTTATTTATTAGTTAGTTATATGATTTTTGTATAAAGCTCACACGGTTTCTTATTATTGATAATTTATCACCTAAATAAAACCGCCTAGATCACAGCTTTTCTGCATTATTTATTTCATCTCTTAATGGGTTAAGTCATAAATATATTTAAAATCAAAAGATTACATCTTTATTAAAGGCTTTTTGAGTGAGTTGGCATACATATTGCGATATAGGAGATAACCCTATGTATTCCGATTAATTGCGATATTGGGTTATCGCAAATTTTAAAGTGTGATTAAGAGGTAATTCCATGCAGGAGCAATTGCAGTACCTGATTAACCAGAGTTCTTTTACGCGAAAACCAACCGCTGAGCTTGCCCCTTTTCGTTATGAAGAGTTAGTCAAAGCGTTAGATTTTCATCGAACTATTCCAGGGTACGCGCCTACACCGTTATTTCATTTACCCCAATTAGCGAAAACTTTAGGGGTAGGGGAGTTATATCTCAAAGATGAGTCTTTCCGTTTTGGTTTAAAAGCATTTAAAGCGTTAGGTGGGGCTTATGCGATGGCACGCCATATTGCTGATTTCCTCGAAATGGACATAAGTGAATTACCTTATGAGGTAATGATCAGTGATGAGATCAGGAAAAAGTTAAATGGTGTCACTTTTGCGACAACCACTGACGGGAATCATGGACGTGGTGTTGCTTGGATGGCAAGACAGTTAAAGCAAAAAGCTGTGGTTTATATGCCAAAAGGATCATCACAAGAACGTTTAGATGCCATCTTGCGTGAAGGTGCAGTCGCTGAAATCGTTGATATGAACTATGACGATGCTGTGAGAATGACGGCTGAAATGGCTGAAAAATATGGCTGGATCGTGGTTCAAGACACGGCATGGGATGGCTATGAAGAGATCCCACTTTGGATCATGCAAGGCTATGGCACGTTAATGCTGGAATCTCTCGCACAATTACATGAAGTCCCCCCTACGCATATTTTGGTGCAAGCCGGCGTGGGCTCTTTTGCAGGTATGGTGCAAGGCATGGTAACAGCCGCTTATGGCAAACAAGCGCCAAAAGTGATTGTGGCTGAAGCGCGTATTGCCGACTGTTTATATCAATCTGCGGTATCAGGAAAAGCGGAGGCTGTTCCTGTGGGTGGGGATTTACAAACCGTCATGGCTGGGCTTGCTTGCGGTGAAGCAAATAGTATTGGTTGGAATTTATTACGCGATTATTCAGCGGCATTTTTCTCTTGCCCTGATGCCGTCGCGACTAGGGGAATGCGGATTTTAGGGAACCCTTTACCCGGTGATCCGCACATCATTTCTGGTGAATCTGGTGCTGTGACAACAGGCTTGCTCTCTATTTTGATGCAATCACCTGTTTATCAGAGTGCAAAAGCAGAGCTGGGATTAGATGAAAATGCAAGAGTGCTTGTGATAAGCACTGAAGGTGACACCGATCCTGAGCGTTATCGCGATATCGTGTGGGATGGCGAGTTACCTAGCTTCAAACAATTTTAAAAAACAAATAAGTCTTTTGGAGTGAACAGTATGTTATCAGCAAACCGATTTGATGAAGTTATTAAGAATTGCCAATTATTAATCCAACAAAAAAGCTATTCAGGTGAAGAAGGTAACGTTGTTAAAGTCATAGAAGAGATGATGAAAAACTATGATTTTGACGATATTCATATTGATAAATACGGCAATATTATTGGTGGAATTATAGGTCAACATCCAGGGAAGACCCTTGTTTTTGATGGTCATATCGACACTGTACCCGTTAGTGAACGTGACTGGAAAGAGAAGCCTTATGGTGCAGAAATCAAAGACGGCAAGATTTATGGTCGTGGCACCAGTGATATGAAAGGTGCCGTCGCTGCCATGATTTCAGCGATTGGTTTTTATGGTCAAGATAATCAACGCAACTTTGCCGGTCGTATTTATGTCTCTTGTATTGTGCATGAAGAGTGTTTTGAAGGTGTTGCCGCAAGACTCGTTTCTGAGCGCTACAAACCAGACTATGTGGTGATTGGTGAAGCCTCAGAATTAAATCTCAAAATTGGACAACGAGGTCGTGCCGAAATTGTTGTTGAAACCTTTGGTAAGCCCGCTCACTCCGCCAATCCAGATGCAGGGATCAACTCTGTTTATAAAATGGCAAAACTGATCGAGAAGATCAGAACTTTAACGCCATCGGTTCATCCTGTGTTAGGAAAAGGGATCTTAGAACTTACGGATATTAAATCATCACCTTATCCAGGCGCTTCGGTTGTACCTGAATATTGCCGTGCCACTTACGATCGCCGTTTATTAGTCGGTGAAACTAAAGAGGATGTACTCGCACCATTACAAAAAGCAATTGATGAACTAACTTCTCAAGATGCTGATTTTAAAGCTAAAGTCTCTTACGCCTACGGTACTGAAAAATGTTACACCGGCGCCACTATTGAAGGTGAACGTTTCTTCCCAGGTTGGGTATTAGAAGAGAGCGATCCTTACGTACAAAGCGTTTTAAAAGGGCTGCACGAGTCCGGCTTTAAACCTACTGTCACACAATACTCTTTCTGTACTAACGGTAGCCATTATGCGGGTGAAGCGGGTATTAAAACCATTGGTTTTGGTCCATCTCGCGAAAACTTAGCACATACCATTGATGAGTATATCGAAATTGAACAGTTAAAAGGTGCGGCAAAGGGTTATTACAGCATTATGAACAGCCTTTATCACCTTTAATTCTTACGAAATAAATCCTTACTAGAAGAGTGTCTGGCGAAATAGCCAGGTGCTCTTTGGAGAAATAACAGAATGAAAACAATATTTAAAAACGCCACTGTTATTGATGGAACAGGGGCAAGTGCATTTCAAGCTGATGTTGTGGTTAACGAAGGAAAAATAATAAAAATCGGTCAGTTTGATGCTAAAACGAATGATCAAATTATTGATGCAACAGGAAAGATAGTCTGCCCCGGCTTTATTGATACTCACACTCACTCTGATCTTTCTGCGCTGCTTAATCCCGCTTTATCTGCCAAAATCCGCCAAGGGATCACCACTGAATTGTTAGGGCAAGATGGTGTCGCGTTAGCACCATTACCAGAACAATATATTTCAGCATGGCGCAAAAATATCGCGGGATTAGATGGCGATTCTGACAGTATTGATTGGCATTTTAAAAATACCGAAGGTTACTTAGGGATGTTGGAAGCGAGAGGCTCTGCAACGAATCTTGCTTACCTTGTTCCTCATGGCAACATCCGAATGGAAGCGATGGGATTAGAAGGTAATCCTTCTACTCGTGAAGATGTCGCCAAGATGTGTGAGATCTTAGAGCGTGAGTTAAAAGCAGGGGCATTTGGTTTATCAACAGGATTGATTTATATGCCTTGTGCCTTTGGTGATACCGCTGAAATGATCGCGCTGTGTAAGGTTACAGCAAAACATAATGGTATTTTTGTTGTACACCAGCGTAGTGAAGCTGATGATATTATTCAATCAACTCAAGAGCTTATTGATATCGCTAAAGCATCAGGTGTTTGGTTGCATATTTCCCATATGAAGGTTTGCGGTAAGAAAAACTGGGGATTAATCGACGAAATGCTGGGTATGTTAGAGCAAGCACAAAAAGAGGGCATTCGTATCTCTTTTGACCAATATCCGTATGTGGCAGGCAGTACCATGCTTGGGGTAATTTTACCGCCTTGGGTTCACGCAGGCGGTACAGAGAAATTATTAGAACGCTTAGCTTCTCCTGAACTGCGTAAAAAGATGATTGAAGATATCGAAAAAGGGATTCCGGGTTGGGATAACTTTATTGATTTCGCAGGTTTAGAAAATATTTATGTGACGAGTTCTAAAACAGAAAAAAACCAAGATGCTGTTGGACTTAGCCTTGTAGAGCTAGGCAAATTGAGAGGTAAAGATCCGTATAACGCAACCTTCGATCTGCTATACGAAGAAGAAAATGCGGTAGGAATGGTGGATTTTTACGGTACAGAAGAACACGTTATCAAATTCTTATGTCGCCCTGAACAAAACGTATGTACTGATGGGTTAATGGGGGCAGGCAAACCTCATCCTCGTGTATTTGGTGCATTCCCTCGTGTTTTAGGGAAATACGTCAGAGAAGAAAAATGTCTCACTTGGGAACAAGCTATCCGAAAAATGACAGGTAAACCAGCAGAAGTCCTTCGATTAACCGACAGAGGCTTAATTAAAGAGGGATATGCAGCAGATATTGTGATGTTCGACCCGGAAACCATTATTGATAAAGGCACGTTTGTTGAACCAAACCAATATCCAGAAGGGATTGAGCTGGTGATGGTTAATGGGCGTATTGCTTTAATTAATGGAGTCGAAAGTTACGCCTGTAGCGGTCATGTTTTAAGAGCATAACAACACAATAGCGCTCTTAAACGTTAAACCTTATCTCTGTTTATCACGGTTGTTCTTCAACCGTGATGGCTTCCCCTTACCTGAGGAACAGGAAAATGAGTTCAAATACTATTCCAGACCTTCAACCGAAGAAAACATGGAAAGCTCGTTACACCGTTTTATCCTTAATTTGGTTAGCATGGTTACTCTCATTCTTAGATAGAATGGTAATGAGTGTTTCATTGCCCTTTATTGGACGCGATCTTAATCTTGATACCACACAACAAGGCTTAATTATCAGTGCGTTCTTTGTGGGTTATGCGGCATTCCAAATACCGGGTGGTTTCTTAGCTGACCGTTTTGGCGCACGTAAAATTATGGCAATCGGCATTGCATGGTGGTCAGTCTTCACCAGCTTAACGGGTATGGTGTTTACATTACCGTTAATGTTAGCGGTACGATTCTTATTTGGTATTGGTGAGGGATGTTTTCCATCGGCTTCTTGGAAAATGATCTCGACTTATTTCCCATCTAAAGAGCGTGGTCGTGCTACTGCAATTCAATCAACAGTAAATACTTTAGGACCAGCATTAGCTGTAATTGTTGCCGCCAGTATTATCGGTGCTTTTGGCTGGCATATGGTGTTTATTGTTTTAGGTATTCCTGGATTATTAATTGCAGCGGGTATTTATTTCTTTACTCGTGATAATCCAAAAGATCACCCAAGTATTACTCAACAAGATCTTGATGAGCTAGCAGCGGATGGCACATTAACGGATAAACCTGTTGAAGCGGTACCTTTTAAGGATGTGTTAAAAATGCCAGTGCTGTGGCAAATGGCGGCAATTTGGTTTCTGTTTGATATTACCTTTTGGGGATTCTCAACATGGTTGCCAAGCTATTTAATTACTGTTCGTGAATTCTCTTTGGCGAAAACAGGGGTCATGGCGGCTATTCCATTCTTATTCGGTGCAGGTGGTACATTATTAGGCGGTTATGTTTCGGATAAATGTAAAGCACAGCGTAAATGGTTATATATGATCACCGCAGTGATTGCAGCGGGCTTCTTATATATGACATATACGGTTGAAAGTGCTGATATGGCTGTTGTATATCAGTGTATTTCAGCATTATTTATGTTCTTCGCCATGGCGATGTTCTGGGGTATTTTAATGGATACTATCCCAAATAAAATCATGGGACGTGCATCGGGTATCGTTAACTTCGGCGGTCAAATGGCGGGTGTTGTTTCTGCACCTGTTATGGGCTTCTTAATTAAAGCCAGTGGTGGTAGTTATGACAGTGCATTTATGTTTATGATCATTGCATTAGTCGCCTCTGCTGTTGTGACGTTTACAGTTAAAATGCGAAATACACCTGCAAAAATTTAATTAATGAGTATTAATAATCTTTATATTTAAATAAATGTGATGTTATTAAAAGAAATAAGATTAATTAAATAAAATAAATGTATTAACTATAAGATTTATTTATTAAAACTCACTCTACGCTTTATTGATTTTTTAATTTAAAAAATCTTATTGCAGGATACTTTTGTCTTAAAAAAGCCACGATTAAAAATCGTGGCTTGGCTTTTGTTAGATTAATCACATTATTGGCTTATAAGCACAAAGTCGTTGCCATTAAAACAGAGTGTGGCATCGCCACGAATAACTCGGTGATGGGCAATATGGCGTTGGCTATTTAATGATGCGTGTTGTTTCATCATATAAGCCTCTAAATGCCATGCAATAAGTTGCTTAGCGAGCTTTTTATTAGCGTGCTGGCTACGTTCTGATTGCACTTTGACACTAATACCTGTGGCAATATGTGTTGCTCTGACCGCAGATTCTGTTTTATTCACATGCTGACCACCGGGACCATTTGAGCGCATGGTTTCAAAGACAATTTCTTTGTCATTTATTTCATCAGGTTGTTCAAAACAAGCAACACCAATAAACCAATTTTTCCGTTTATGCCGTGGTCGTAACGTACTTGCACATTGCCATTGCACAGAGCCTGCCCACTGTTGCGCGATAGCCTGTGCATCCGCACCTTCAAGAGACACTAACGCTGATTTTAAGCCATAACGCGAAGGCTCTTTTTCAAGAACCGTGACATTCACTTGCTGTTTTGCGGTTGATTTCAAAAAGTAATTTAAGGCTTTTTCAACCGCTAAACAGCACTCTTCGGGGCCTTGCGCGGAGGTGAATTGTAATAACATTACGCCATCTCCCCACTGGTTTTATAGGTGATCACCGGTTTTAAACGTGCGATAACTTCGATTAATCCAATACTCACCATACTTTCAATCACAGTCTCAATCGATTTATAAGATTGCGGTGCTTCTTCATAAATCAGTTGTTTATTAGCACAAATAATACGGCTACCTAATGCAGTTCGTGAAAGTTGTAGAGGTGTAAAACGGTGGGATAATCGGCCTTTACACTCGGTACGCATCCATTTTCTACCTGCACCATGAGGTAAGGAATAAAGGCTCAATTCGGACACAATGGGCTTAACAATATAGCTGTGATCACCGCGTGAACCCGGAATAACCACCATATCGTGATGTGCGGGTGTTGCCCCCTTACGATGTAACCAACCAGCTTGCCCCTGTAATTCACAAGACTCTACAAGGTTATGATTTACATCAGAAATAACTTCACCTTGAGTGCGAATTTGGCGCATCATTCTTTCACCAATAAGGCGACGATTGATCTTTGCATACTCAAGTGCATGATTGTGAGCGTGCAAATATTGATTTGCCTCTTCGGTGTTAGCAACGAGTCCTTGATGACCAAATTGTTCTGTGTGGGCACGTAAGATAGATTGTCCTAAACCTCTTGAGCCACTGTGAACTAAAAGTAATAACTGTTTTTTGTTGATACCACTTTCAGCGAAAAGTACTTCATTTACCACTTGGTCAATTTGTTGGAATTCAGCAAAATGATTACCACCACCAATAGAGCCTAAAGAGCCCGCGAAAGGGTGGTTTTGCATTTCCGTTGGTAGGTGAGCATCTCGCCATTCTGAAGGTGCAATATCACTCATTTCACTCAACTGTTTCTCTGCTTTATCTAAGTTGAGTTTGCTGTTTTTAAATTCCGTTTGAAAGAGTGTCATACCACAGCCAATATCATTTCCGACTAAAGCAGGGTAAAAACGATTAACAGAAAAAAAGGCTGCACCAATAGGATAACCGCGACCTGGATGTAAATCAGGCATACCTGCAACATAAGCCATATCAGGAAGTTGAGCCGTTGTTTCTAGTTGTTGGATTGCTTTGCTTTCAATCCAAGTATTATCTGATGCGATATAACAAACGCGATCAGATAAATAATGAACACACTTGTCCATATACCAATCCATATAATGTAAAGGATAAAAAAATAAATTGATTGGCGGACAGCAAAAAGAAGAGAAAAGATTACTTCTGAGATTGTCCGCAAAGAGTATTCATATTTGTTGTTGTCATGGGATACCTCCTTGCAGCTAATTAAAATGGGGAAGAAAAATAAATCGCGGGCATAGTAACCACTTTTTTTTGCATTGGCAATTAAAAAGTGGTGTGATTTTTCTTTATTTTTTAAAAAAAGGATGAATAGATTTTATTTAATTTAAGGCTAACTTTATTTTATTTACTGTTTTAAGTTAATACTCTATTTTTAATTAATAAATCACTTTTACTGAGCTTTTTCGGCAATAATCTTCGTAATCATCCGTTAATTTTCTATCAGTAATAACAACATCAAATTGTGCTAAATCGCCCATATTGCCTGTCGCTGTTTCATCGAAATAGTGATATTTAGTAAGTAAGATCTTACGAATAGATTTATCCATCGCTTTTTTCTTCATATAAAGATCGTCGATGTTATAACAAGTAACACCAAAATCGAGATGGACCCCTTCGGCTGAAATAAAGGCTTTTTTAGGATTAATGCTATCAAGATAAGATGGTTGGGTAGGATTGAAGAATGAATCACTTTTAGGACGATATTCACCTCCACAGAGTAATACGGTGGCATTTTTTTTCTGGCTTAATGCCAAAAATACTCGATGAGAATAACAGATCCCAGTGAAATGCAGGTTATCGGGGATCAGTTCAATCAGTGTGGGAATAAACTGTCCATTATCGAAAAAAAGAACATCGCCATCAGAGACCATGCCAGCAGCAAGATTAGGAATATGAAGTTCTTCTGTTTGATCTGGTGTAATAATATCAGAGGATGTTGAGATTAACCCTGAATGAGGTTGGGCTAAAGCAACAATGTAGCCACCTAATAATGACATTGGAAACGGATTTTCAGCGTCAGAACTAAGGTCACGTCTAATGGTCATTTCAGAAACTTCAAGGATCCTTGCGGCGTCTTTAAGATGTATGCGACCTGAGCGTTTTATACATTCACTGAGGCGGCGCAAACGTTCGTGCTGTTTGGTCTCTATCACCGAAGGGTCCTTGTATTAGCGAATAGCGTACTCCAAGAAAATATACGCTAAATAATTAGTAGTTTGATTCAGGCGCATCTGAATCTGTTGCGATAGCGACACTTGCGCTAGCGCCGATACGTGTTGCACCTGCTTTGATCATGTTTAACGCTGTTTGGCGATCGCGAACACCACCGGATGCTTTCACGCCAACTTCATCACCAACTGTTTTACGCATTAAAGCAACATGATGTTCTGTTGCGCCCATTGTACTGTATCCTGTTGATGTTTTCACAAAATCAACGCGGATCTCACGACACATTTCACAAACTAAACGTACTTCGTCGTCAGTTAATAAGCAAGTTTCTAAAATAACTTTCAGAGTAGTATTACCACAAGCTGCTTTTACTGCCTCAATATCTTGTTTTACGAAGTCTAAACGACCACTTTTTAACATACCGATATTGATAACCATATCGACTTCTTGTGCACCTTGACGAATAGCTTCAGCCGCTTCAAATGCTTTTGTTGCTGTTAAACCAGCACCAAATGGGAAGTCGATAACACAACATACTTTTACATCACTTCCTTCAAGGCAAGTTCTTGCTAAAGGAATGTAAGAAGTGTTAATACACACAGAGAAGAAACCGTGTTCAATTGCTTCAGCACACAATTTCTTGATTTGTGCTTCAGTTGTATCTGCAGCAAGAAGGGTATGATCGATATAATTAGCTAATGGACGCATAGTATATTCCTTAATAAGAAGATTGTTATTTTTCACTCATGTTAGTTTGGCAACATATTAGTGCCGTTTTAACGAGATAACAATCACAAATGATATTTAAATAACATGATACTGTTATATATCTATCAACATGTCACTATATTCACATTTATAAATTTCACATAAGAGTAAGAGGCGCTATGGATATCGCAGTGATTGGTTCAAATATGGTGGATTTGATCACCTATATAGATAGGATGCCAAAAGAGGGTGAAACCCTTGAGGCGCCGGCATTTAAGATTGGCTGTGGTGGTAAAGGGGCAAATCAAGCAGTTGCTGCTGCTAAATTAAATTCAAAAGTGATGATGCTAACAAAGGTTGGCGATGATATTTTTGCGGATAATACCATCATGAATTTAGAGTCTTATGGTATTAACACGCGCTATGTTGAAAAAGTGCCTGGTACAACAAGTGGTGTTGCACCTATTTTTGTAACTTCTCAATCATCAAATAGTATTTTAATTGTTAAAGGGGCTAATCAACATTTATCGCCAGAGGATATTGATAGAGCCACAGATAGCCTGAAAAAATGCAAAATAATCGTACTGCAATTAGAAATACCGCTTGAAACGGTCTATCACGCTATTGAGTTCGGCAATAAACACCATATTCCGGTGTTATTTAACCCTGCACCCGCTTCAAAAGCATTAGATCTTAAGATTGCTGCTCGTTGTGATTTTTTTGTTCCGAATGAAACTGAACTTGAAATTTTGACCGGTATGCCAATCACTACAATGGATGAAATTCGCGAAGCCGCTTGTTCTTTACTGCAAAAAGGATTTAAGAATGTCATCGTTACGTTAGGTGAAAAAGGGGCATTATGGATGAACGGCGAAATTGAAAAGTACATTCCTGCTATTAAAGTTGATGCAATAGATACCAGTGGAGCAGGGGATGCCTTTATTGGCTGTTTCTCTCATTATTATGTTCACACCAATAATATTGAAGAAGCGTTACATAAAGCCGTGATGTTTTCAGGTTTAAGTGTTGCCGGAAAAGGTACACAATCTTCTTATCCAAGCATTGAAGAGTTTGGGCAGTTTTTAGCGCAAGCAAAGTAGTACACTTCTGCACTATCACCTCTTTGTATTCCACTTGCTATCTTATTTAGAGAGCGAGTGGAATCACTTTAAAATCAATATATTATTCTATTTTTATAGCCACTAGTGGATTTCTGACAAAGAGAAAGACTTAACTTAATGTGATTGATTTCACAGAGTAGGGATAATTATTATTGAAATGTAATTTCATAAGATGTAATTTTGATTGAAATTTAGTTTCATTGAGGCTGTTATGATGGAAGAAGATGCATTAAGCGAATGTCTTAAAAATGAAAGCAATCAAGAAACAACACAGTTTTCTGAATTAAGCGCTTTAGAGTTGGTTACGCTTATCAATAGTGCAGATATGACGGTTGCAAATGCCGTTAAAAAAGAATTACCCGCTATTGCTAAAGCGGTAGAAAGGATCACTGAGCGTTTGCAAAAAGGGGGACGTATTTTTTATGTTGGTGCCGGAACAAGTGGTCGATTAGCGGTACTAGACAGTGCAGAATGCCCACCTACTTTTGGTGTTTCTCCTACATTAGTGCAGGCGATTATTGCTGGCGGTAATGATGCAATGCTCAAAGCGGTTGAAAATATTGAAGATAGCCAAGAGGCAGCAATTGAAGAGCTTCAACGTCGTCATGTCAGTGATAAAGATGTCGTTATTGGCATTGCGGCAAGCGGTCGTACCCCTTTTACTGTTGCTGCTTTGCAATATGGCAAAAAGCTAAAAGCATTGACGGTATCAATTACTACACGTGGCAAAAGTATGATGAGTGAAATTGCTGACTTATCTATTGCGCCAGATGTGGGTGCAGAGGTGCTAACCGGCTCCACAAGAATGAAAAGCGGTACGGCTCAAAAAATGATTTTGGGTATGTTAAGCACTAGCGTAATGACTAAGCTAGGAAAAGTGCATAAAAACCTTATGGTGGATGTGAGCGCAAGTAATGAGAAATTACAACGTCGCGCTGAAGGTATTGTCAGCGAAGTGTGTGGCGTTTCACATGACAGAGCCAGAACTCTGTTACAAATGGTGAATTATCATCCTAGAAAAGCCATTTTAATGTATGAGCTTCACCTGAGTGTGGAGAAAGTGGATCAAATAACACAGCAATATCCTTATCATTCGCTACAACAGCAACTTGCCTTATTTAATGAATAACAATATGAGTAAACCACTCTGAACTTTAGCAGGCACATATATGGCTAATAAAATAGAACATCTCGACACGTTAGCAATAGAAATAGAAAAACATGCTGGTGGGTTTCAAAATGTGGCAACCCTAACACATTGTATGACGCGTATTCGACTGATTTTAAAAGATAGTGCGTTATTTGATGCAGAGGCGTTAAAACAAGTCGAAGGTGTTAAAGGTGTTGTATTTAATGGCGAACAGCATCAAGTAATTGTCGGAATGGGAACGGCAGCAAAAGTTTATTCCATCATGAATAAGCGTATGCAAAACAGTTCAGCAAGTCGTGAAGATGAGCCTGTGTCAACACCAGTGAAAAAGGGCTTCTCCATTCGTCGTATGCTAAATACATTAGCCGCTATTTTTGTTCCGACAATTCCGGCTTTAATTGGCTGTGGTTTGATTATGGGGTTAATTAATATTATCCGTTTAGTCGCACCCGGTTTAGTTGAGCAATTCCCTGAATTGTTTAAATTATTCAAATTAATAGGTAGTACGGTATTTGCGTATCTCTCTATTATGATTGGGATAAATACCGCTAAAGAATTGGGGGCATCAACTTCAATCGGTGCGGTTATGGCTGGGTTATTAGCCATGCCCGGGCTTGCCGATATCACCTTATTGGGTGAGAAACTACAGCCAAACAGTGGTGGGATCTTTGCCGTATTAATGGTGGTTGTGTTCTCTTCAAAATTAGAATTATGGTTTCGCAGTATCGTTAAAGAGAGCCTCGATCTTATCTTAACGCCATTTGTAACGATTTTAATCTCTTCTCTTGTGGCGATTATGATATTCCAACCTATCGGCCATTATCTTAATCAGCTATTAGCACAAGGCGTATCATTATCACTTTTAAATCAAGGTAGTGGTGCGGTGGTAACGGGTGCAGCGTTAGGGGGGAGTTTCTTATTTTTACTTTTAACGGGATTACATCAAGGGTTAATTCCTATTCATACCGAAATTTTAAATACTTTTGGTTTAAATTACCTATTCCCTATTTTAGCGATGGGCGGAATGGGGCAAGTAGGTTCTTGTTTTTGGGTTTATCTACGTACTAAAAATCAACGGTTAAAGAAAACATTAATGGGCGCATTACCTGTTGGTATTTTCGGTGTCGGTGAGCCTTTATTATTTGGGGTTTCCCTTCCATTAGGAAAACCTTTTATTGCGGGATGTATTGGTGGCGCTGCGGGTGGCGCATTAATGGCATACTTCCAAGTTGGGATCATTATTCCATTTGGTACTGCTGGGTTATCATTAATTCCCTTAGTCGGCGATGGACAAATTATTAAGTTCCTAATCGCGGTATTAGGTGCATGGATTGTCGGTTTTATTGCCAGTATGCTAATGGGATTTACCGATCCAGAGAAATAAGTCAGAAATAAAAAGGATAACAGAATGTCGACACTGACCAAAAAGCTTGAAAGTTTGCGAATACAAGGTAAAGGCACAGAACAGCGTATTGCTCATTATCTATTAGAGAATAGTGAGAATATCGCCAGTATGAATGCGGCTGATCTAGCGCTTAAAGCCGGTGTAAGTAGTGCTTCTGTTATCCGTTTTTCTCGTCAAATGGGATATCGCGGTTATCCGGAATTTAAAATTGATTATCTTTCAGAAGAAAAGCAACAAAAAAGCAGTGGCGATATTCTTTATGGTAATTTAGCAAAAACAGATCCGACGGAGTTAATTATTTCCAAAACGAGCCATCTATTTACTAGTGCTATTCAGGATTCACTTGCGTTATTAGATCCTCATTATATTGATGTATTAGCGCAAAAGATGGTCTGTGCAAAACGGATTGTATTGTTTGGTATTGGTGCATCTGCTGTTGTGGCGAGTGATATTTTTCATAAATTAATTCGTGTAAATAAAAACGCTTTATTTAGTCCAGATCTCCATGCTCAATTGGCTTATTCCGCCAATTTATCGGTGGATGATTTGGCTATTGCAGTGACTGCACGAGGCAATACTGCTGATATTAATCGAATGCTGAAATCGGCAAAAAATGAAGGCTGCTTAACCGTAGCATTAACGCGTTTTGGACAAGATGAAGCCACTCGATTATCAGATTATACATTGCCTTATTTTTATGATGAGCAACACTCTCAATTAGGGGTGATCACACCACAAGTATTACAAATGGTGGCTTTTGATGTGCTGTTTTTTAAATATATGACATTAGCGAGTGAGTCAGCAGAAAAAGCATTATTAAAAGGGCGAGAAGCGGTTATGCAAGGAAATCAATAATGTTACTTATCACCACATTAGCGGTGGGTGCCGCTATTGGTTTAATTATAAGTACGACGGGTGTGGGCGGCGGTGTTATTGTTTTACCGGTATTGACCTATTTTTTTGGTATGAATGCGTTAATGGCAGTGGCAACAGCTAATTTATTATCTATGTTGATGAAAGTCACGTCGTCTTATATGCATTTTCGCCTTGGAAACATTCCTTTTAAAAGAGCGATGATTGTATTAGGAATAATGCTACCAAGTACCTTTTTAGCCAGTGTTTTGGTTAATTATTTAGGTTCGTTAGCGCAGTATCAGCAACAAGTTGAGTGGGGGATCAATGCGCTTGTTGTAGGGGCGATTATTTTTTCTCTATTTCTTTTTGTTCAGAGAATGTTTTTCTCATTACCTTCCGTTGTGGTTGAAAATGCAACGTTAGCGCCTTTAAATATAAAAGCACTTTTACTGCCTGCGATTGCTGCAGGTGTTGTTTTAGGGGCGACTGGAGTAGGTGGTGGTGTGGTTGTATTACCATTATTGTTACGTTATGCAAATCTTTCTATTAAGCAAGCTATTGGTACTTCCATATTTACCACAACATTATTATCGGGATCTTCAGCACTTGCCTATATGCAAGATGGGCATACAGATATTCATTTGGCACTTTTGTTATTCTTAGGTTCGCTAATCTCTATTCCACTGTCTAAGTGGTTGTTGATCAGAATGCCTGACAGAATATTTCAGTATGCGACGTTGATTTTAATTATTTGTAGTGCCGTAATGATGCTGGCTAAATTATTTTAATGTTAAAAGATATCAGTAATGTTAACACTAAAAAATGGAATGAATAATAACTAAATAAATTCTTATTATTTTAGTCGCTATATTTTATATTATCTTGTTAATTTTCTTGAATTAGTTTTTTAATATAAACTTAATTATCCTTAGAGTATATGTGTGTTAATAAAATGTTTTATTTGTTTTTATTTCTACCGATATAAGGTTTTATTTATAAATAGATAATTGAGATGATAATCACATTAATGTTAATTTCTATATGTTTCACTGTAACCCTCATTTAATACCTATAAGTGAAGGTACTAGTATTATGGAAAATAATAATAGGAAAACGCCTCATATTAGACGTATTGCCCACATTATGATGTATAAACAACGTCAGTGCTTCCATTTCTCCGTTTTTAACGGATAAACCCTCTTTCTATTTTCTAGGAATATAAAACATACTTCTTAATAACCTCGGTTATTGAGGTGAGTTTTCTGTTTTTTAAATATCAAACTATTTTTTAACTCTATTATTATCAAAATAATTAGGAGATAGGATTATTATGTCTATTAATATTAAAGGTAGAAGTTTTTTAAAATTACTCGATTTTTCATCTGCTGAAATTCAATACTTATTAAAGCTTTCTAAACATTTTAAATCATTAAAAATGGCGGGTATTCCTCACCGCTCTTTGGCAGGCAAAAATATTGTTTTATTATTTGAAAAAACCTCAACACGTACACGCTGTGCCTTTGAAGTAGCGGGTTATGATTTAGGAATGGGGGTGACTTATCTTGATCCGGGTTCATCACAAATGGGGAAAAAAGAGTCTATTGAAGATACCGCGCGCGTGTTAGGGCGTTTCTATGATGGTATTGAATATCGTGGTTTTGATCAGTCATTAGTGGAGGAGTTGGCGGCAAAATCAGGAGTACCAGTATGGAATGGCCTTACCGATAAATTCCATCCGACTCAGATGTTGGCGGATATGCTAACAGTTGAAGAAAACTTTGGTCATTTAAAAGGGCTTAAGCTGACTTTCTTTGGTGATGCTCGTAATAACGTTGCTAACTCTTTAATGGTGGTTTGCGCTAAATTAGGCTTACATTTTACCGCGTGTGGCCCAGCATCTTTAATGCCAGAAGAACAACTTGTGAAGGCGTGTCGTGCAATTGCGGCTGAAAACGAAGGTTCTATTACATTAACAGACGATATCGAGAAAGGGGCAAAAGACGCTGATGTTCTCTATACCGATATTTGGGTTTCAATGGGTGAGCCAGATAGTGTTTGGGATGAGCGCATTCGCTTACTGAAAGCTTATCAAGTCAATGGATCTATGATGAAAATGGCAAATCCTCATGCGATTTTCTTACACTGTTTACCATCATTCCATGACCGTTTAACAACCATTGGCGAAGATATTTATCAAAAATTTGGCTTGAGCGAAATGGAAGTAGCGGACGATGTTTTTGAGTCTCGCCAATCAAAGGTTTTCGACCAAGCTGAAAATCGTATGCACACCATTAAAGCTGTTATGTTTGCAACGTTAAGCTAAAGCAAGGAGTTAACAATGCCTAAAAAGGTATTTATTGCTTTAGGGGGAAATGCGTTGGGTAGTACGCCACTAGAGCAAAAGCAGATAGTACGAAAAACCGCAAAGCCCATTGTGGATTTGGTTGAGAAGGGCTATCAAGTCATTATTGGTCATGGAAATGGCCCACAAGTTGGGATGATCAATTTAGCTATGGATTATGCATCGCAACAGAATATCGGCACGCCTTATATGCCATTTGCTGAATGTGGTGCGATGAGCCAAGGTTATATTGGCTATCATCTACAACAGGCTATTAATGACGAATTATGTACGAGAAATCTAAATAAAAATCATGGTTGTGCCACCATTGTGACCCAAGTTGTTGTTGATAAAAACGATCCTGCTTTTTTATCACCAACAAAACCGATTGGCGCTTTTTATACTCAGCAGCAAGCTGAGGCTATTCAAAAAGAGCACGGCTTTCACTTTATGGAAGATGCAGGGCGTGGATATCGCCGAGTGATCCCATCGCCTAAGCCATTAGAAATTGTAGAATCACCGATTATTAAACAGCTAGTTGAACGCAATATTGTGGTGATCACTGTTGGTGGTGGTGGTATTCCTGTTATTCGAAAAGGGGATTTATTAGAAGGTATTGATGCGGTTATTGATAAAGATAACTCTAGCTCAAAATTAGCTGTAGAATTAAAAGCAGATATTTTATTAATATTAACGGCTGTTGATAAAGTGGCTATTAATTTTAATAAACCAGAACAAATAAATTTAGATAAATTAACACTTTCTCAAGCTCAGGAATATATTTCTCAAGGACAATTCGCAAAAGGAAGTATGTTACCTAAAGTGGAAGCCTGCCTTAATTTTTTAAAAGAGAGTGATAAAGGTGTACAAGCGATTATTACTTCTTTAGAGAATGCATTATCTGCTTTAGAAGGAAAAACAGGTACAACAATTATTTCTGGTTAATATCATACTTATCATTATTCTAAATTTCATTCTAATAATAGACTCTGCCAAATAGATATTATTTCTACTGGCAGAGTAGCCTCTTATTTAAGTCGAGGACGCTTATGAAACTTAAAAAGTTTGCGTTTCCGACCGCATTTACTATTTTATTTGCCATTACAGTAATTGTGGTTGGCTTAACGTGGATAATTCCAGCTGGCGAATATCAACGATTAAGTTATAACTCAGCAGAGCCATCATTAGTGGTTGCGAAAATAGATGGTTCTCATGAAGTGTTACCAGCAACTCAGGCAACATTAAATGATTTAAATGTCTCTATTGAGATTAATAAATTTACTGATGGGACAATTAAAAAACCCATAGCGATACCCGGAACCTATGAACGCGTAGCACAGCAACCCAAAGGAATAATGGATATTACCGAAAGTATGGTGAAAGGGACGATAGAGGGGGCGGATGTTATTGTTTTCATTCTTGTCTTGGGGGGATTGATTGGGGTTGTTAATCAAACCGGCGCATTCAATGCAGGTTTAACAGCGCTGGCGAATCGAACCAAAGGTAAAGAGTTTTTAGTGGTGTTTGGGGTCACGATTATATTATCTATAGGTGGGACAAGCTGTGGGATTGAAGAAGAAGCCGTTGCTTTCTATCCCATATTAGTACCTATATTCTTAATCTTGGGTTATGACGCTATTGTGTGTGTCGGGGCTATTTTCCTTGCCTCTTCAATGGGGGCAGGCTTCTCAACTGTAAATCCTTTCTCAGTGGTTATTGCATCAAATGCTTCTGGGATCAGTTTTATTGAAGGGATCGGCTTTCGTACTATTGGGTTGGTGATTGGTACGGCGGGGGTTTTGGTTTATTTATATTGGTATTGCAAGAAGATCAAAAAAGATCCGACTTTCTCTTACAACTATGAAAATGCCGAAAGTTTTAAACAGCGCTTTTTAAGTCATTACGATCCGAATGAGATATTAGAATTTTCGTGGCGCCGTAAAGTGATCCTCTGCTTATTTGTTGCTGCTTTTCCTATTATGGTTTGGGGTGTTATGGACATGGGCTGGTGGTTTCCACAAATGGCGGCTCTTTTCCTTGCTATCGCAATCATCATAATTTTCCTATCGGGATTAAAAGAAAAAACAGCCATTGATGGATTTATTCACGGGGCATCTGAATTAGTGGGGGTTTCATTAATTATTGGTTTAGCGCGCGGTGTTAACCTTGTGATGGAACAAGGTAAAATTGCTGACACTATCCTTGAATTTATGTCTCATATGGTTGCAGGAATGCCACCGAGCCTATTCTTATTAGCACAGCTCGTTGTCTTTATTTGTTTAGGTTTTATTGTTCCTTCCTCTTCTGGCCTTGCGGTTTTGGCGATGCCAATTATGGCGCCATTAGCCGATGCAGTGGGTGTTCCTCGTTATATGGTGGTATCAGCATATAACTGGGGACAATATATTATGCTGTTCTTAGCACCAACGGGATTGGTGTTAGCAACATTACAAATGTTAGATATCTCCTATAACAAATGGCTTAAATTTATTATGCCGATGGTGATATTTATGTTTGTCCTTTCGGCAACATTATTATTGGTTCAAGTTGCTTTTTTATAAAATAGAATCGATGTGTTTACGTTGAGAAAAGAATTTTTTGATTATTCTGTAATATGAAATTAATCTGGTTTTTTATGCTGCCATTAGGGGTGTTTTTTGATTTTCACTAGAAGTGATCTAGCTCTCGTTTTTAGTGGTGATAAAAAATAAACCGAAAAAAAAGGTTGTTAATTTGTAGAAGTTATGTTTTTTTAAATACAGATAACACGTAAACACATCATTAAATTAATTGATAGGTAACCCATGATCATCACTACTCTACTACAAAGCCTACGACTAACAGCGCATATCGCGGCTGTGGTTGTCGTGCGTGTGGTGGTGGTCGTCGGCAAAGCGCCGTAACGGGTCCGAATCAACACAGTTTCGAAACCCCGCCGGCGCACTAACCGGGCGGGGTTTTTCTTTTCTACCTGCCCATCAAGTCCGGCTTAGAACAAAGGACAGATAAAAATGGGTGATCAACAAGAAAACGCCACAACAAGTAGAACGTTTACTGGTGCGCAATTAATCGTTTATTTACTGGAACGGCAAGGCATCACAACAGTTGCAGGTATCCCTGGTGGGGCTGCACTCCCTTTGTATGATGCATTAAGCCAAAGTAAATCTATTCGACATATCTTAACTCGTCATGAACAAGGTGCTGGTTTTATTGCGCAAGGTATTGCCCGTGCAAATGGTAAACCTGCGGTTTGCATTGCTTCGAGTGGACCGGGTGCAACAAACTTAGTGACAGCAATTGCCGATGCTAAACTTGATTCAATTCCTTTAGTTTGTATTACCGGTCAGGTATCTTCAGCGATGATTGGAACGGATGCTTTCCAAGAAGTTGATACCTATGGCATGTCGATTCCTATCACAAAACATAACTATTTAGTTCGTGATATTGCGGAGTTACCGGAAATTATTTGTGATGCGTTTCGTTTAGCAATGTCAGGAAGACCGGGGCCTGTTTGGGTTGATGTACCAAAAGATATTCAGCAAGCCACTATTACATTAGAAGCGTTACCCCCTATTCCACAAAAAGATCCTGTTCCCGCATTTAATACTGATTTAGTCATACAAGCGGCGCAAATGATTAATCAAGCTAAAAACCCTGTTTTATATTTAGGTGGCGGGATCATTAGCGCTGAAGCATGTAAAGAAGCAATTGAATTAGCAGAGAAGAATAACCTGCCCACAACCATGACCTTAATGGGATTAGGATTAATGCCACCTTCGCATCCACTGTATTTGGGGATGTTGGGTATGCATGCGACTCGTAGCACCAATTTTATTTTAGAAGAAGCGGATCTGTTGATTGTATTAGGGGCGAGATTTGACGATCGTGCCATCGGTAAAGCAGAGAAGTTTTGCCCAAATGCCAAAATTATTCATGTTGATATCGATCGTGCGGAAATTAGCAAGATCAAACGCCCAGATATCGCGATCCACGCTGATGCGAAATCAGTGTTATCACTGTTATTACCATTGATTAATACAAACAAGCGTAATGAATGGATTGATCGTGTTACGACACTGAAACAAGAATATCCATTAGAGATGAAAAATGCTGAAAATATCCTGAGTGGTTATGGCATTGTATTAGCGGCTGCAAACTGTGTTGATGATGATGCCATTATTACAACAGACGTTGGACAACATCAGATGTGGGTAGCACAAGCGTATCCGTTAAATCGACCTCGACAATGGTTAACATCGGGGGGCTTAGGTACGATGGGCTTTGGTTTACCAGCAGCGATTGGTGCTGCATTGGCTGAGCCAAGTAAGAAAATCCTCTGCTTCTCTGGTGATGGTAGCATTATGATGAATATTCAAGAGCTTGCTACGGCGGCAGAGCACCAATTAGATATCAAAATTATTTTGATAAACAATCAGGCATTGGGATTGGTTCACCAACAACAAACGCTATTTTTTGAAGAGCGTATTTATGCTGCGGCTTACCCTTATCAAACTGATTTTATTCGTATTGCGCAAGGTTTTGGTTTAGATACCTGTGACTTAAATCAGGAAGCAGATCCTGCGAGTGCATTAAAAGCAGCAATTGACAAACCCGGTCCTTGCTTAATTCATGTCATGATTGATATTCATGAAAAAGTATTTCCAATGGTACCGCCAGGGGCGGCAAATATTGAGATGATAGGAGCTTAATTTATGTCACACCAATCACAACCTATCGCGCTGGAATTGATTGTTCGCAACCATCCCGGTGTTATGACCCATATTTGTGGGCTATTTGCTCGCCGTGCATTTAACGTCGATGGTATTTTGTGTTTACCGATGAAAAACAGCGATAAAAGCCGTATTTGGCTATTAGTGCAAAAAGATGATCGCCTTATGCAAATGGTGAGTCAGGTAGAAAAGCTTGAAGACGTAAAAGAAGTGAGATTCAGCGACGATTTACGTGTTTTTGAACAAATGGAAAGTTATTTAAACTAACTCGTCATTTTTCTTTCATGGGTGGCTTTATTCTTCATTAAGAGGAATAAAGCCATATTTTTATCTGAAATAAAAAATGTTAAGGACGATGATGGTAATGCTGTTGATTTGGGCTAGACATGATCACTGAGGCTCGTAAATGCCCTTCCACACAAATATAAGAGTGGGGCGCATTACCATGAAAAGCGTAAAAATCTCCCGTTTCTAATAAAACTGTTTCGTCGTTCTCAAAACGCATCATTAATTTACCAGAATAGACCATGATGTGCTCTTGAGTTCCATCAGCGTGAGCAGGGCTATTAATAATTGCACCATGCTTCATTTCGATATGCCAAATTTCAGTAATATTGCCGATGCCAATACGAAATTTAAACTCTTGGGCATAATCACCAACGATAGGTTTATGTCGTTCTAAACGAGGGTACTCTTCACGTGTAAAACTGAATAAATCTCCCAAAGGAAAGCCAAGCGCTATTGCGATAGCCTCTAAGGTATCGATTCTAGGATTAGAATCACCCGATTCTAATTTTGACAACGCAGCCTTAGATATTCCCGATTTTCTTGATAACTCATTAAGCGACAAGTTTCGAGATTGTCTTAATTGTTTGACTTTATTACCAAGGTATTCATTCGTTTTTTTAGGAGGTTGTGGGTTCATTGCCAATTCAAAATATTGTTAGTTTAAAAGTGCCATTCTGATTAGATAATAACACTAATTAACCGTATTCGGAAAAATGAGATCCTGTTTCTACTGTATTTTGTGAATAGTCTTACGATCACTGTTCGATTTTTAATAATTACGCTAACATCCTTCATCAAATGATAATTATTCAAGGTCTATTATGATGGATTTACTCAGTTGGTCTGATCTTTTTATCTGTCTACTTACCTTATTCTTTGCTTATGTTATTTTCGGTATGGCTGGGTTTGGCTCTGCGTTAATTGCAGGGCCTGTATTAGCACTTTATTTACCTCTTTCAATGATAGTGCCTTTATTGGCATTAATTGATTTAAGTGCTGCGATAGTGAATATCTTGAGAGATGGAAAACAAGCTGATTTTAAAGAGATACGCTATCTTATTCCGCTTATTATCATTGGTAGTCTTGTCGGTGCAACGATTTTATTAACCACACGACCTGATTTACTTTCTCTGCTTTTAGGTCTCTTTGCTGTTTGTTATGCAATTTATGCCCTGTTTTGGAAAAAACAAGAAAGCCAATTTTCTCAACGCTTGGTTTATCCTTTTGGATTAATTGGTGGCGTGTTTAGTGCGTTGTTTGGCAGTGGTGGTTTTTTATATGCGATCTATTTATCAGGCAGAATTGCCGATAAAAACAAGTTTCGCATTACACAAACGACATTGATTGGCTTTAGTACACTAACGCGAGTAGTCATTTTCTTATTTGCAGGTATTTATTGGCAATTGGCGATCCTTAAGTTAGCCATTATTTTCTTACCTGCGATGCTTGCTGGTGTATGGTTAGGACGCAATTTAACATTACGGATGTCAAAATCACGATTTATGAGTGTGATTTATACTATTGTATTGGCGTCAGGTACTGTGCTTATCTATCGTTATTTTTCTTAAGCGTTGCAGGATAAATAACGATGAAGTGAGAATATTGTGAAAGGCGAAGATCTTCATGAGTCAAATGGAGATCTTTCTCTGATTAATGCTACTTTTTAAGCATGTTTATCTATTTCTTATCCCCTATAATATAACAATATTTTATTTAACTACCTTCCTTTTATTACAGAGGTTTCTGTTATTCGCAGAAACAAAACAACATGTCACATCAAAATTATCGCCAATCTGAAGTTTTTGCGATAACAACTATCACGGTAAGCATTGGGGTTATCGGAATTGTTATCGGATTAACTATCCCTATGGTTGCACTGCGCCTTAATTTAGCGGGTATTAGTGAATCCCTCATTGGGCTTATTTCCGCGGCACCGGCTATTGGAATGTTAATTATTTCACCCTTTGCTCGGCACATTGTCCAATGGATTGGTAAACGCTTTGCCATGCTATTAGCAACGATCGTTTCTGCAATAAGTTTATTACCTTTAATGGGGAGCTTACCTCTAGAGTTGCTATTTCCTTTACGATTAATCACGGGTATTGCCAGTGGTGTGATGATTTGTTTAGGAGAAACATGGATTAATGAGCTTTCACCAGATAATAAACGTGGGCGGATTTTAGCGGTATATACCACCGTATTTACGATTAGCCAGTTACTAGGACCTTCAATTATTGCGCTTTATGGCGTCGCAGATAAGACACCTATTTTAATTAGTGTCTTTATTCATATTATCTCTATTGTCCTGTTTTTAATGATGGATCAGAAAACAGGAGATAAATTACCGAAAGATACACAAGCGCCTAATTTTTCTATTATCCGATTTGTTAAGGTTGCCCCCGCAATATGTGGCGGTATTGTTTTCTTCGCTTTTTTTGATGGTACCGTGCTTTCTATGTTTCCTATTTATGGACTAAGTATGGGACACACTGAAGCTATTGCTGCAATGATGATAAGCGCTATTTTAGCGGGTGATGCCATTATGCAAATGCCATTCGGCTGGCTTGCTGATCATATGAACAGAACACGGTTATATCGAATTTGTGGTGTAGTGACTTTACTTGCAAGCTTATTATTACCTATCACTATGTCTCATACCTTTTTGATTTGGCCTTTATTACTGGTATTAGGTGCAACAGCGGGTGCGATATACACCATTGCGTTGGTACAAATAGGGCAATATTTCTCAGGTAATGATCTGATGGTTGCTAATGCGTCAGCTGCGATGTTATGGGGAATAGGTAATTTAGCAGGACCTTTGTTGGCGGGGGCGATGTCAGAAATTTCGTCATCCTCACTACCTTTCTTATTGGTTGTTATGACAGGGTTATTCTTAGTTTCAACGATGGAACGTTGGAATATGGGTGTTGAAGAACTCAATAGCAGCTCATCTTAATATTATTTCTTCTCTATCGTGTTCCCTTTAGGGTGATAGGAATGCGATAGAGGAAGTCTTTTTTCTCGATTTCTAAATATTAAATTCTTATCTTATTGTTTCTTATAAATGATTATAATTATCTTTCGTAATTGTATTTATTTTGAAAGTTATTAAGAATAATCTAGAAATACTTATTTAAAACGGAAAATATTTGTTAAAACCGCGTTTATTCATCTAACGTTAGAAGTAGAAGATGACACGATCTTCAGATAAAAATAACGAATACTGCAAACCACGAATCGCCACACATTGGGAACGGGAGGTATTATTTATCTTGGTAACTTATTAAAGTTACTAATAATAGATAGAGATACCTAGTTATCATGTAATGCAATGTAAATTCAATAAAAACAATTAATTAAGCTGTTTTCTACTGTGAGATAAGTATGACATTGGATAATTGTACAAAAGTAGAATGATGGGGAAAGCCGGTAGTGGCTTTCCTCTTTTTCTGTTTTTCTCACTTTAAATTATCTTTTTATGACATTTTTATTAAAAATGTATTTTTTCACTTGATTCTTACCCTAAAAGCACCAGATAATCGTTTGCGTCAAATTCTCTCACTCAATCCACACAAAAAACCAAACGTTTGCTTTTTGACTCCCTCTTAAGATTTTTATCGATAAGAGGTTATTCTAATTGGTACGTAATCGTTTTCGTTTTTGGGAGAGTGAACCGTTTTTATGTCAGAGGAATGTAATGTCTGCTAATCAATCAGCAAGCACAGGTAAACTGGATAACTATTTTAAACTTACAGCACGCGGCACAACTGTTCGCAAAGAAATGATCGCGGGTTTGACGACATTTCTGGCTATGGTGTACTCCGTGATTGTTGTTCCTAGTATGTTAGGACAAGCCGGTTTTCCACATACAGCCGTTTTTATTGCAACCTGTTTAGTCGCGGGATTGGGCTCTCTTCTAATGGGATTGTGGGCAAATCTTCCTATGGCAATTGGTTGTGCTATTTCTTTAACTGCATTTACCGCTTTTAGCTTGGTTTTGGGACAAAATATCTCTGTACCCGTTGCATTAGGTGCCGTATTTTTAATGGGATGTTTATTTACCGTTTTCTCATTAACGGGCATTCGCACTTGGATCTTAAAAAATATTCCAATAGGGATTGCGCATGGTGCGGGAATAGGGATCGGGCTTTTTCTGCTTTTAATCGCAGCGAACAGTGTTGGATTAGTGATTAAAAATCCATTTGATGGTTTGCCTGTCGCAATGGGGAAATTTACATCATTTTCTGTTTTGATGTCACTTGCAGGATTAGCGGCCATTTTCGGATTAGAAAAACGTAAAGTACCGGGTGGCGTGCTATTAGTGATTGTGGCTATTTCGATTATAGGCCTTATTTTTGATCCTAATGTGAAATATCAAGGCATCTTTAAAATGCCTCAATTAGGTGAAGAAGGGCTGTCTTTATTGTTCGCAATGGATATTAAAGGAGCCTTACAACCTTTAGTGTTACCGAGTGTGCTTGCGCTAGTGATGACGGCTATTTTTGATGCGACAGGGACTATCCGTGCTGTTGCAGGTCAAGCAAACTTATTAGATAAACGCGGGCAAATTATTAATGGCGGAAAAGCGCTCACTTCTGACTCTGTTAGTAGTATTTTTGCGGGTGTTATTGGTGCTGCACCTGCTGCGGTTTATGTTGAATCTGCCGCAGGAACAGCAGCTGGTGGTAAAACAGGATTAACCGCAACAGTGGTTGGTATTTTATTTTTACTGATCCTTTTCTTATCGCCTCTCTCTTATTTAGTTCCCGCTTATGCAACGGCGCCAGCACTAATGTATGTGGGTTTATTAATGCTAGGTAACGTCACTAAGTTAGATTTCAGTGATTTTGTTGATGCGATGTCAGGCATGGTATGTGCTGTATTTATTGTTTTAACATGTAATATCGTCACCGGTATTATGTTAGGTTTCGGCTGTTTGGTGATTGGGCGTGTATTTGCAGGTGAATGGCGTAAACTCAATATTGGCACAGTATTAATTACCCTTGCTCTAGTGGCATTTTATGCGGGTGAATGGGCAATTTAATTTAAATAATCGTTTTTAAATATAAAAGGCGGAATATATCTTTATTCCGCCTTTTTGCTATTTATTTATCTATTTTTATTCGCTATTGTCGAAATTAAACCTAGTGATTAAATTTTTGGTAGAATATATGCAAGAAATAAAAATACGTCATGGTGAACCTGACGACGCTTCAGCAATTCAACAGCTATATACACATCCTGATTTATATATTTGTACTTGCCAATTTCCTTATCCTTCAGTCACGATGTGGAAGAAAAGATTACTTGAATTTTCAGAACAAAATATTCCTAATTTTGTTGCAACCATTGATGAGCAAGTCGTGGGGCATTTAGCACTGATAATTGATAACCATCCTCGTCGTCGTCATATTGTCAGTTTTGGTATCGGTGTTGGCGCTGAATACTCCGGAAAAGGAGTCGGTAAATTACTTATCAATACAGCAATTGATTATGCTTTCAATTGGTTAGCTGCCACACGATTAGAATTAGAAGTCTATTCAGATAACGAAAAAGGTTTACATCTGTATAAGAAATTAGGTTTTGAAATTGAAGGTGTACGCCGTAAAGCCGCTTTTAGAGCGGGTAAATATTGTGATGTTGTCATGATGTCGATGTTAAGAACAATTGAATAATCATTAGCATTACGAGTTACCTCTCAAATTTAATCGTTATTGTTATTTATCTATTGTTTTTTATTTAATGACTTAACGTTTTACGTTTTTATACGGTCTATTACATTGCTTAGACTGAAAAAGAGAAATAAAAACGTATGCTTTCTATAATTAATGCCGTTAATAAATAGAGAGCAATAAATTGTGTACGATGTGCGGTTTTAGATACGATTAATCTTAATTTTTAAATATTCTCACAGAGACTGTGTGGGATCTGTTTAAAATAAGCATAGATGTATAGATGAAGAGAGATATGATGCGCATATTTTACATAATATGTTTCTTTATCGTTCGGTAGGTTTCCCTTTTATAAGGGAAAGAGGGTCGGTTTTCAGGATAAAATAGGCATGTAAGGGTAACATGGAAATTTTCTTTACTATTTTGATTTTAATACTGGTGGTTTCAGTTTCGGGAGTGATCACAAAATTAATTCCCTTTCGTGTTCCGTTACCATTAATACAGATTGTGATAGGGGCTTTATTGGCATGGCCTCAGTTTGGTTTACATGTCACTTTTGATCCTGAATTATTCCTCGTTCTATTGATCCCACCTTTACTTTTTGTTGATGGTTGGAAAACACCGACACGAGAATTTATCCAAAATGGGCGTGAAATTTTTATTCTTGTGCTTGTTTTAGTCATGGTGACAGTTGTTGGTATCGGTTATCTGATTTATTGGATGATGCCAAGTATCCCTCTTATTTCGGCATTTGCATTGGCAGCAGTACTTTCGCCAACGGATGCGGTTGCTCTCTCTTCCATTGTTGGTAAGGGGCGAATACCTAAGCGAATAATGGGCATCTTAGAGGGTGAAGCATTAATGAATGATGCTTCGGGTCTGGTTGCCTTGAAATTTGCGGTTGCTGTGGCAATGGGAACGATGGTGTTTACTGTTGGTGGTGCAACCCTTGAATTTTTCAAAGTCGCTGTCGGCGGATTACTGGCAGGTATCGGTGTCACCTTAGTTTACAGTAAATCTTTACGATTGATGAGCCGTTGGAGTGGAGACGACCCCGCTACACAAATCGTCTTTATGTTACTTCTGCCTTTTGCCTCTTATCTTATTGCAGAACATATTGGTTTTTCTGGTATTTTAGCTGCCGTTGCCGCCGGTATGACTATCAGTAAATCCGGGGTTATCAGAAATGCGCCTCTTGCGATGCGCTTACGTGCTGATAGCGTGTGGTCAATGCTTGAATTTGTCTTTAACGGCCTTGTCTTTATCATGCTTGGCTTACAGCTTCCTATTATTTGGACAAGCTCTGTTATTCAAGCAGATCTTGACCCAGAAGTTGAAGTCTGGATGCTGTTTGCTGCTGTTTTCGTTATCTACTTTGCACTACTGATCCTACGATTTACGTGGTTATGGCTAATGAAGAAAATTAGCCGGATCTTTATGAAAAAGCATCCACTTGATTTCGCTAATTATACAACGCGTGAATTGTGGTTATCGTCATTCGCAGGTGTTCGTGGTGCTATTACGCTTGCCGGTGCGCTTTCTATTCCACTCTTTTTGACCGATGGCAGTACTTTCCCAGGGCGTTATCAAATTATCTTTATTGCTGCGGGTGTTATTTTACTGTCGATTTTAGTGGGTATCATTTCGCTTCCTTTTCTATTAAAAGGTGTGAAAGCAACTGACAAAGAAGCCGATAAAAACGAAGTTCGTTATGCGCGTAAAGTGATGGCAGAAGTGGCGATTGTCAGTCTGAATAAAATGGAAGAGCGCTTAGCTGCAAGTACCGAAGAGCAGTTGGATGCGGAAGAAATTAATGAAGTTGCTTCTCGCGTAACGGGTTATTTAAGACGCCGTACTGCGGATCAAGATGAAATGATCCATAACGCGTTAGAAGAAGATCTCGAAAGACGTTTTCGTTTAACAGCATTACGTGCTGAGCGTGGTGAACTTTATCACCTAAGAGCGACGCGAAAAATCAGTAATGAAACGCTCCAATTATTGCTACATGAGTTGGATTTAATGGAAGCCTTATTAGTAGAGAAAGACAGTTAATTATGTGGTTGCTCGTTATTACAACACTGTTATGGGCAGCCTCTTTTAGCCTGATCGGCGAATACCTCGCCGGTCAGGTTGATAGCTGGCTTTCTGTTTTGATCCGCGTTTCTCTGGCGGCTTTGGTCTTCTTACCTTTTTTACGTTGGAAGGGGCTTCGCTTTAAGGTAATTTTGCTTTATATGCTTGTGGGGGCTTGCCAACTCGGTATTATGTATCTGTTTGTCTTCCACGCTTATAACTATTTGACGGTTGCAGAATTTTTACTTTTTACTGTATTAACACCGCTTTATGTCACGTTAATTTATGATTTATTAGAGCGTCAGAAATTACGTTGGGGCTATGTATTTAGCTCATTATTAGCAGTATTAGGTGCAGCTATCATTCGTTATGACCATTTAAGTGATGATTTTTGGTATGGATTATTATTAGTTCAACTCGCTAATATCTTCTTTGCTATTGGTCAGGTGGGGTATAAACGATTAATGGAAGTGCATCCTATTCCACAACATCATGCATTTTCTTGGTTTTATCTTGGCGCAGTTGCTGTTTCACTGGTTGGTGCATTGTGTTTTGCCGACTGGCAGAAAATGCCAACCACATCTCTACAATGGGGTGTCTTACTCTGGTTAGGCATTGGCGCTTCTGGAATAGGGTATTTCATGTGGAACTATGGTGCCACACAAGTTGATGCTGGAACCTTAGCGATTATGAATAACATGATGGTTCCAGCAGGATTATTAGTGAATTTTTCTATTTGGCAGCAACATCCAAATTGGCCAAGTTTCATCATAGGCGCGAGCCTGATTGTTGCATCACTTTGGATCCATCGACGCTGGATACGCCGACCTGCTTTACAAAAGGAAGATTGTTAACAGCATGCTGGCCTGATAAGCGAATAAACTCTCGGATAGCCGGTTGATGTTGCTCTCCATGACGGTTAGCAGCATATAATCGGCTCCATAATCCCTCACCTAATGTTTTTGTCACCACTAATCCTTGTTTTTCAAAATTTTCAACAGCCCAATGAGGTAATGCCGCAATTCCCATGCCGGCTGCAACCATTTGAATTAACAACAATGTATTATCGACATGTTTAAAATGTGGGGTGATCCCCGCGGGTTGTAAAAAATGGCGCCATACATCAAAGCGCTCTCTTTGTACGGGATAAATAAATAAGGTTTCTGCAATTAAATCTTGCGGCTGAATATGTAAGCGATTAGCAAGAGGGTGATCCGGTGATAAAACTAATTTGACTTCATAGTCAAATAACGGCGTGTAGTGTAAACGAGGGTCATCCAAGATATCGGATGTTAACACGACATCTAATTCACGCTGTAATAATGCGGGTTGTGGATCAAACGTTACGCCCGAATGAAAATCGACAGTCACTTCAGGCCATGTTTGGCGATATTGTTGTAATGCGGGAGTTAACCATTGAATACAACTGTGGCATTCAATAGCAATATTCAAATTCACACTCCCCGGTTCATTACATGTATCGAGCGCTCTACGAACGATAGGCAAGACTTCTTCTGCTAATTTAACGAGTACGTCCCCCTGTGGTGTGAAACGCAGTGGTTGGCTTTTACGCACAAAAATTCGATAACCAAGGCGATGTTCTAATTCACTAAATTGATGTGAAAGAGCCGATTGCGTTTGATGTAACTGATTTGCTGCGTTAGCAAGAGAGCCTGTGTGCTTCAAGGCTAAGATCGTTTTTAAATGTTTTATTTCTATCATGAGAAACCTTCAAGTTATTGATGAAAAATTTGCGCTTGTGATTTATACACTACCTGTAGATTATGGATGTGTAAACATCTAGACGGCTAAAAATAGGATTTTAATTATGACAATTCGCAATCACACACTCGGCTTCCCTCGTATTGGCTTAGATCGCGAGCTAAAAAAGGCGCAAGAAAATTATTGGGCAGGTAAGATTTCACAGGAAGAATTGATTGCGGTGGGTAAAGCGCTTCGTGCTCGCCATTGGCAACAACAAGCAGAGGCAGGTGTTGAATTATTACCTGTCGGTGATTTTGCTTGGTATGACCAAGTATTAGGTACAAGTCTACTGTTAGGTAACGTACCACCTCGCCATCGTAATGAAGATGGGTCTCTCGACCTAGATACGCTATTCAGAGTTGCTCGTGGGAGAGCACCGACAGGTAAACCCGCTGCTGCATCTGAAATGACGAAATGGTTTAATACTAACTATCATTATATCGTACCGGAATTCCAACAAGGTCAATCATTTACCTTTGCATGGAAAGAGTTATTAGATGAAGTCGATGAAGCATTAGCGCTTGGTCATAAAATAAAACCTGTGTTACTGGGGCCTGTGACTTATCTTTGGTTAGGCAAAGTGAAAGGGCCTGAATTTGATAGATTAACGCTTCTAAAAGATATTTTACCTATTTATCAACAAGTTATTTCTGCATTAAAAGAAAAAGGTATTGAGTGGGTGCAAATTGATGAACCGGCTTTGGTACTGGATTTACCTGTTGAATGGCAAAATGCGTATCAAACAGCTTATCAAGCATTAACAGGACACACTAAATTACTACTGACGACCTATTTTGATGGTATTTCTCATCATCTTGATATTATTAAAAATTTACCTGTTAATGGGCTTCATGTTGATATTTCAGCAGGGCAAGATGATTTGCAGCATTTACACCAAGCATTACCTAAAGATTGGGTACTGTCATTAGGTGTGATTAATGGTCGAAATGTGTGGAAAGCAGATTTAAGTGCACGTTATCAGCAAGTAATTGCATTAAAAGGGAAACGTCCATTATGGATTGGAACTTCATGTTCATTACTCCATAGCCCAATTGATTTAAATGCAGAAACAAAACTTGATGATGAAGTAAAAAGCTGGTTTGCTTTTGCCATTCAGAAATGTGAAGAAGTTGCTTTGTTAGCTAAGGCATTGAATGCGCCAGAAGGTGAGTATGCTGAACAATTGGCACAGTACAGTGCGCCAATTCGTCAACGTCAACACTCGACCCGTGTACATAATGCAACCGTTGAAGCTCGTTTACAGGCAATTGAAGCGCGAGATAGTGAAAGAAATTCACCTTATACCCAACGCGCAGAAGTACAACGTACTCGGTTTAATTTGCCATTATGGCCAACGACTACGATTGGCTCATTTCCACAAACAACCGAAATTCGTACTGTCCGTTTAGATTTTAAGAAAGGGCGTATTGATACGGCTGCTTATCGCACAAATATCAGCGAACATATTAAACAAGCAATATCCGAGCAAGAAAACCTTGGTCTAGATGTGTTAGTTCATGGTGAAGCAGAACGTAACGACATGGTGGAGTATTTTGGTGAGCATTTTGATGGTTATGTGTTTACCCAAAATGGTTGGGTACAAAGCTATGGCTCTCGTTGTGTAAAACCCCCGGTGATTATTGGTGATATTAGCCGACCAGCCCCCATCACTGTGAATTGGGCAACTTACGCGCAGTCGTTAACTGAAAAGCCAGTCAAAGGCATGTTAACGGGTCCTGTGACAATCTTATGTTGGTCTTTCCCTCGTGAAGATGTGACGCGTGAAACAATTGCAAAACAGATCGCGTTAGCACTGCGTGATGAAGTGGATGATTTACAAAAAGCGGGTATTGGTATTATTCAAATTGATGAGCCTGCGTTACGTGAAGGATTACCACTACGTCGTAATGAGTGGCAGGCTTATCTTGACTGGGCAGTCGATGCTTTTAAATTAAGTGCCGCCATTGCCGATGATGAAACACAAATCCATACCCATATGTGTTATTGCGAGTTTAATGACATCATGGATTCTATTGCAGCACTGGATGCGGATGTTATTACTATTGAAACTTCACGTTCAGATATGGAGCTTTTAGAGGCTTTTGAACACTTTGATTATCCAAATGAAATTGGGCCAGGTGTTTATGATATTCATTCACCTAATGTGCCAAATGTGGAATGGATCGTCGGTTTATTAAGAAAAGCACAATCTCGAATTCCCGCAGAACGTTTATGGGTAAATCCAGATTGTGGATTAAAAACACGAGGCTGGCCTGAAACACGCGCAGCATTAGCGAATATGGTTGAGGCCGCTAAATATTTACGCCAGAACGCGTAATAAAATAGAGAATTGTTTATTAGCCTGTTATTTTTGATCTGCTACTTTAGATAAGCCGCATAGTCAAAATAGCAGGCTAAACTTATCTAAACTTTTAAAAAAATATTCATTAAAACCTAGCGTAAATCTTATTATTGATATTCTTGGGAGTTGCTATACTGCGAACACTCTCTAATTTATGGATATAATTATTGTGCAAACTAGCATTACACTTTCGAATAAAATATTAGATGCTTTCCCATCGCGACCTTTGAAATTAGTTCCATTAAGAGGAGATGGTGGATTATTTCGCACCTTATTCTTAGTTATTTTCATGCTAGCGATGACGGTATTTAGTGCTTATCAAATTCCCAATATTCTTTATGATTATAAAATCAGTGAGAATGCCGTACCTGTTGATGCGACGGTGAATGGCTCTTGTCGTTCTCAACTGTTTGTTTTGACTAACTGTAGTGTTGATCTACGTTATAAAGGCAATGAAGTTTCGCGTAATTTTACTTTTTTAGATTTAGGCACTAAAGATGTGTTAGTTGAACCCGTCGCTGATGCAAATGATCTCAGTAAAATGACTGTTGATGTGGCGATAGATAATATTTGGCTTCGTTTAATTAGCACGATTATTTTTGTCGGATTATTTGGTTTTTGTGTGATATTTTTTATTTATCGTCAAATACTGACAAGTAAAGTGAGAAAAGCATTATTATCAGTGGGAACGCAACCTTTAAAATTAATCGCTGTTCCTGCAAAAATGGTTGTGAGTAATAAGCAATTTATTGCTACTTATCATCTTAATCTAGAGGGTAAAGATATTCGTATTGCTTATTCAGGGAATAAGAAAGCGCCTCCAATTGTGATTGAGCAAAATGGAAATACCTACGTATTAGCCGTTTATTCACCGCAACAGAATATCCCTTATGCTTTGGATGTTCCTTTAGAACGTATTCAGGCAACACCTGAAGAAAAACAACGTTTTCATGACGCGTTGATTGAAGAAGGTTTGCTGTAATCAATTTTGATTATTAAGAATGGGTGCGTTTTCTCTTATGGGATGTAAGGGAAAACGCATTAAAACCGTCTGTTTATTTAGCCACCAAAAATTTTTGCTTTTAAAATATCCATCCCCGCACTGGCTAAATCTAAGTCTTGAGGTACAACGCCATCCGGTGTGACTTTATCAATTAATTTAGGTAAGTATTGCGCCGCCATTTCAGAAGCCTCTGTCGCACTTAAATTAATTTTTGACGCAAGTTCGTTAATCACCGGTGATGAAAAAACTGCGACGATTTGTTCTGCACTGATAGGTAAATTTGTATTTGTACTTATCCAAGATTGAATAAGCTCACTTAAACCCGCCGTATCAAATTGCTTGATTAAGCCTTCAATGCCACCTTGGGAGCCAACCCAGTCAAGGACAGTTTTATATTGATTGATTTTCTCGCCACCTAGTAGGCTCGCAATTTGGTTAAATAAGCTCATATTCACTCCGGTGACGATCTGTTTGTCACATTAGATGTTTATTTTAAGGGCGGGTAGTTTACTCGCTATAATCGTTATACTTCAAGTTACTCGTCATACTTCAAGCTGTCGCGTTGTTGACTTCGTTCATTCGCACTAGTCACATACTACTGTATGCTCCTAGCAACTCATTCACTTGTCGCCTAGCGACATCTTGAATTATTTAGAGTATCTACTCGTCAACTTTTAATTAATCGCGTTGTTGACTTCGTTCATTCGCACTAGCCACATACTAATGAATGCTCCTAGCAACTCATTCACTTGTCGCCTGGCGACATCTTGAATTATTTAGCGTAGATTTTGAAATCGTTTAGAGTAGAGATTAGGGTATTTATATTCGATAAGGTGTTTATTGCATCTATACTAATTAATTAGGATGGATGCATGAGTATCTTGCATGATTGAAGTAAGTGAATATCGATAATGTATTTGCTGATAATGCATTTCAAATGCTGTTTTTCGTGATTTTTATCACAATTTTATGAAATTGTTACTTCGTATGGTTTCTTGTAAGTGACATTAGTCACTAAAAAGGTCTGAAAAACTGATACAGTAACTTTTAATTTAATGATCATTGGTTTTGTCCCATTGAGGAGTCCGATATGTCTGATGTATTTCACTTAGGTTTAACCAAAAATGACCTACAGGGTGCCACTTTAGCAATTGTTCCAGGTGATCCTAAGCGTGTTGAAAAAATTGCAAAATTAATGGATAACCCAGTTCATCTGGCTTCTTTACGTGAATACACGTCATGGCGTGGCGAAATTGATGGCAAAGCTGTCATTGTTTGTTCAACAGGTATCGGTGGCCCATCTACCTCTATTGCCGTTGAAGAATTAGCACAGTTAGGTATCCGTACTTTCTTACGTATCGGTACAACTGGGGCAATTCAAGAACATATCAATGTAGGTGATATTCTTGTGACTACGGCGGCGGTTCGTTTAGATGGCGCAAGTTTACATTTCGCACCAATGGAATTCCCTGCTGTTTCTGATTTTGAATGTATGAACGCATTGTACAAAGCCGCTAAAGATAATGGCTCAACGGTACACGTAGGTGTTACCGCATCTTCAGATACATTCTATCCAGGACAAGAACGTTACGACACCTATACAGGTCGTGTTGTTCGCCGTTTCAAAGGCTCTATGAAAGAGTGGCAAGAAATGGGTGTAATGAACTATGAAATGGAATCTGCAACTTTACTGACAATGTGTGCAAGCCAAGGTTTACGTGCAGGTATGGTTGCCGGTGTTATCGTAAACCGTACTCAGCAAGAAATTCCAGATGCGGAATTACTGAAGAAAACTGAAAATAATGCACTAGGTATCGTTATCGAAGCCGCGCGTATTTTAATGAAATAAGTTTTTTTTAATTCAATATGAAAGCCCCTAATACCTTGGTATTAGGGGCTTTTTTTGTATGGTCATTCATCACGTTAATGTGTCAACAGACGCTGATTTCTGTTAAGGTCTTTGAGGTCTTAACAATACAAAAAATGAGAAGAGGCATTATGACTGATATCTTACAAACACATCCTTCGGTGTTGCCTTTAGTTGGCGGAATTAATTTTCGTGATTTAGGGGGCAAAAAATTGAGTAACGGTGGTGTTATTAGACCCGGAATGCTCTTTCGCTCAGGCTCACTGGACAGATTAACCAATACAGACCAATCTCTGCTCATTGATAAAAATCTTTTTCAAATCATTGATTATCGTGATAGTGGCGAGATTGTTGATAAACCAGACCGTGTCTGGGAAGGGGCGCAATATTATCACGCTCCTGCAAACCCGCTATCCAAAGAAGTTTCTGCAAACCTTGAAAAGCTGACACCGGAAATACTTGAGCAGTTTGATGCTAAAGCCTTTATGTTTCAGTTATATCAATTATTACCTATTAATAACCCCGCCTATAAACAATTAGCTATGTTGTTAAAGCAACCAGAAAAAGGGGGCGTTGTGCAACATTGTGCGGTAGGTAAAGACAGAACAGGTATTGGCTCCGCTTTAGTACTGTTTGCTCTTGGTGCCTCTTTAGATGTGGTGATGGAAGATTACCTACTTACCAATGAAACACTAGCACCTTATCGCGCTTATCTTTTAGAAGAACATGCCAAAACAATGAGTGATAACATTGTTGATAAATTTGCCTATGTTTATTCAGTACAAGAAGCGTTTTTGCAAACGGCATTGGCGAGTATTAATCAGCACTACGGTAATGTGGATACTTGGCTAGAGAAAGATATCGGTTTAGATGCTTCGAGCCGCGATGCCTTACAAAATTATTTTCTTGAATAATAAAGTAATTTATATTCGGTTAATCAAAATGTTTTATTTTACTTAGATTAACCGAATTTAAGGTCTCTATTTTGACAATACAAGACATTATTCATACCATCACTCTCTTTGTAAAAGAGCACGAAATTTGGGCTATTCCGATCGTGTTTTTGCTTGCTTTTGGTGAATCACTCGCATTTATTTCTTTGCTTATTCCTGCCACGGTTATTTTATTGGGATTAGGTGCCTTAATTGGTGAGAGTGGTCTGTTTTTCTGGCCGATTTGGCTTGCTGCTGCATTAGGTGCTTTCTTTGGTGATTGGATCTCCTACTGGGTCGGTTTTCACTATAAAGAGGGGGTGAGAAACTTATGGCCAATTTCACGTTCACCACAAACATTGGTGAGAGGACATCAATTCTTTAATCGTTGGGGAATTTGGGGGGTGTTTATTGGGCGATTTTTTGGACCTTTTCGTGCAATTGTCCCATTAGTTGCGGGTATTTGTGCGATGCCACAACGTTATTTTCAAATTGCTAATTTAACATCAGCCATGATCTGGGCATTTGGTATTTTGGCGCCGGGTGCTTTTGGTTTGCAATGGCTTGCGAAATGGATGGGATAACTGCGTCCTTTATCGCAAATCAAGTCATGATGTAAATTGTTGCTAGACAATATAGCCTATGCGTTTTAACGTAGCCCGCTGGAAAGTAAAAAGGTCACTTTAGTGGATATTCAGTTGTTATACGGGATCATTGGTTTATTGGGAGGAGTGCTTGTTGGTGGCGCGCTGGTTTGGTGGTCTATCCAACAACGTTTATCCGATAAAGAAACCATGCTACGTGAAAATCATACACAGCTTGCTATTGCGCAAGAAAAAGCGGTGATTATCCCTTCTTTACAACAACATATAGAACAACTAGAGCAAGAATTACGTGCTCAGAGAGAAATTATTACTTCTCAAGAAGCGGAGTTAAGAGAAGTGACGACGCGTTGGGAAGAAAGCCGAATATCCGCAGAAGAAAAACAGCGATTATTAATGAATAGTGAGCAGCGGCTCGCGACACAGTTTGAGAACTTAGCTAATCGTATTTTTGAACAGAGTGGACGTAAAGCTGAAGAGTTAAATCGCCAAGGGTTAACCCATTTACTTTCACCATTTCGCGAACAGCTCGAAAGCTTTCGGCGACAAGTTCAAGAGGGTTTTGGGCAAGAGGCGAGAGAGCGACATACCTTAGTTCATGAAATTCGTCAGCTCCAACAATTGAATGTAAAAATGGCACAAGAAGCGGTTAACTTAACTAATGCCCTAAAAGGGGATAATAAAGTTCAAGGTAACTGGGGCGAAACGGTATTAGCACGGATATTAGAGTCTTCAGGATTACGTGAAGGTCATGAGTTTGAAACGCAGGTAAGTATTCGACATGAAAATGGTAGTCGCTATCAACCTGATGTGATTGTGCATCTACCTCATGGTAGAGATGTGATTATCGACGCTAAAATGTCGCTAGTGGCATATGAAAAGTATTTTAGTAGTGATAATGATAATGAACGTAAACAAGCGCTTTATGCGCATGTGAACTCAATTAAAGCGCATATTAAAGGATTGAGTGTAAAAGATTATCATAAACTACCGGGTGTAACGTCTTTAGACTATGTTTTAATGTTTATACCTATTGAGCCCGCTTATCTTGTTGCAATTGGTCATTCTCCAGATTTGCTAGAAGAAGCATTGAAAAACAATATTATGTTAGTTGGGCCATCTACTTTACTTGTTGCTTTACGTACAATAGCTGCATTGTGGCGTTATGAATATCAGAGCCAAAACGCACAAGAAATTGCCGACAGAGCGGCTAAAATGTATGACAAATTAAGACTTTTCGTTGATGATATGCAAGGGCTAGGAAACAGTATTCAAAAAGCGCAGTCTGGCTATCTATTAGCGATGAAAAAACTCTCTGAAGGTCGTGGAAATCTTATCAGTCAAGCGGAAAGCTTTAAATCCTTAGGGGTTGAGATAAAAAAAACGATTGATAATGATCTCATTGAAAAATCAGCATCTGATTGATTTGATAAAATAAAGAGATAGCGATTTCTGAAAATGACCAGTACTGAATTTACTAAATTTTGATTAATTAGCGGGCAAATAATATGACTCAACAAACTAAGGAAACAACAGATTTTGGTTTCCAAACCGTTGACAAAGATGATAAACAAACCATGGTTGCAAGGGTTTTTCACTCTGTCGCGTCTAAGTATGATTTAATGAATGACTTGATGTCTTTCGGTGTTCACCGTATTTGGAAACGCTATACCATTGAAGCTAGTGGTGTAAGACGTAACCAACGTGTTCTTGATCTTGCTGGTGGTACGGGTGATTTAACAGCTAAATTCTCTCGCCTTGTCGGCGAAAATGGGGAAGTTGTTTTAGCTGATATCAATGACTCAATGTTGAAAATGGGACGTGAAAAGCTACGCGATCACGGCATTGTTGGGAATGTTAACTATGTACAAGCGAATGCTGAAGAGTTACCTTTCCCTGATAACCATTTTGACTGCATCACAATCTCCTTTGGCTTACGTAATGTGACCGATAAAGCCAAAGCGCTACGTTCAATGTTCCGTGTATTAAAGCCAGGTGGACGTCTGCTGGTACTCGAATTCTCTAAACCTGTTCTTGATCCTTTAAGTAAGATTTATGATGCTTACTCTTTCCATATCCTACCGAGAATTGGTCAAGTGATTGTGAATGATGCTGAAAGTTACCGTTATTTAACAGAGTCAATTCGCATGCATCCAGACCAAGAAACATTAAAAGGTATGATGGAAGAAGCGGGATTTGATCAAGTTACCTATACCAATATGACTGGAGGTATAGTTGCATTACACAAAGGATTTAAATTCTGAGATGGAAAAAGCCACCTTTTCTCATGATATTGCTTCTCAAGTCCTGTATCCGCTGCTAACAGCATCAATGGAAACAGCACTTAATCACGTTTTATATCAGGAAAATGTGCTTAAACCTGCCCGCAATCGCCTTGCGGGCAAAGTGTTGGCGCTTTCTATCAATGAGTTTCCTCGTTCCATCTACTTAGTCTTTAGCGAGCAACAAGTGGATGTATTAAGTCAGTGGGATGATGAAACTGATTGTTTGATAAAAACAAAACTATTAACTCTGATTAAACTTCGTGATCGTCAAAAGATGTCAGAACTCATCAACCGTGGCGATATCATTATTGATGGTGATATGCAGGTTGTTCAAAATTGGTCTGCATTATTAGATATGGCGCAGTGGGACCCCGCGCAATATTTAGCACCTTATATTGGTGATATTGCGGCGCAAAGTCTGACTGTTGTTGCAGGAAAGGGCGTTCAGTTATTTTCTTCACTCTTAAGTCACCAAAAAGATTATTTACGTGATGCATTAATTGAAGAGTGGAAAACCGCACCGAGTGCATTAGAAACAGTCCATTTTTATGATGAAATAGAAAAACTTGCACAGCAAACCGCCGAACTGGAAAAACGGTTAGGCACATTGGAGAAAAAATAATGCTCCTTAGTGAGTTAAAGCGCCTCTATCATATTATTCAGGTATTTTTATCTTATGGGCTTGATGAGTTAATTCCTAAACACCGGATTACTTTACCTGCAAGATTAGGATGCCGAGCACTATTTTGGATCAAAAATAAACATCCAGAAAAACCATTAGGTGAACGCTTACGACTCGCATTGCAAACATTAGGCCCTGTTTGGATTAAATTAGGTCAAATGTTATCAACTCGACGTGATCTTTTCCCTCCTCAAATCGCTGACCAGCTTGCTTTATTGCAAGACAAAGTGGCTCCTTTTGATGGTAAGAAAGCACGACAATACATTGAAAACTCATTTGGTGGTCCTATCGACCAATGGTTTGACGATTTTGACGAAACTCCACTGGCTTCCGCTTCTATTGCACAGGTTCACACTGCAAAATTAAAAGAAAATGGCAAAGAAGTGGTACTAAAGGTTATTCGTCCCGATATTCAACCTGTGATCAAAGCGGATATCCGTTTGATGTATCGCTTGGCAAATCTATTACCGTTTTTACCTGATGGCCGTCGTTTACGACCAAAAGAGGTGATCCGCGAATACGAAAAAACATTACTTGATGAGCTAAATTTACTGCGTGAAGCTGCGAATGCTATTCAACTACGTCGTAATTTTGAAAATAGCTCTATGTTGTATATTCCGGAAGTGTATTCAGATTATTGTCATGAAAATGTGATGGTCATGGAGCGTATTTATGGTATTCCGGTTTCTGACATTGAAGCGTTGAATGCACAAAAGACGAATATGAAGCTTCTTGCTGAGCGTGGTGTAAAAGTCTTTTTTACTCAGGTATTTAGAGACAGTTTTTTCCATGCTGATATGCATCCCGGTAATGTGTTTATTAGCTATGATCACCCTGAAAATCCATATTATATCGGTATTGATTGCGGTATCGTTGGTTCATTAAATAAAGAAGATAAACGCTATTTGGCTGAAAACTTCTTAGCATTCTTTAACCGTGATTATCGAAAAGTTGCAGAATTACATGTTGATTCAGGCTGGGTGCCAGCAGATACCAATGTGGAAGATTTTGAATTTGCGATCCGTACTGTGTGTGAACCGATTTTTGAAAAACCACTTTCTGAAATCTCATTTGGACATGTGTTACTTAATCTTTTCAATACAGCACGTCGCTTCAATATGGAAGTACAACCGCAGTTAGTTTTACTTCAAAAAACATTGCTTTATGTTGAAGGGCTTGGGCGCCAGTTATATCCACAATTGGATTTATGGAAAACAGCAAAACCGTTTTTAGAAGATTGGTTACATAGTCAAATTGGTATCACAGCATTAGTGAATGGTATAAAGAGTAAAGCGCCTTACTGGATTGAAAAAATGCCAGAGATACCAGAGCTGGTTTATGATAGTCTGAAGCAACATAAAAATATGAAGTTAACGCTAGACAAATTGACGGAACAAATAAGTTCGCAAAGAGTCAAACAGAGACAGTCTCTATTTTTATTGGGTATAGGTACAACACTGTTTTTATGCGGTAGCCTGTTTTTTGTTTCTGGTTTTAAAACATTATTCAGTGTTTTTATCAGTTTAGGTCTTCTTGCATGGATTTTGGGTTGGTTTAGATCTGGTAATGCACAATAAAAACACATCAAAGTTTGTCTTTGAGCAAGTTAAAAGATGAATTCGAGATTCCCGAAAATTGAATTCGTTGTATATAATGGGCACTGTTATTAAGTATAACCCCGAAAATAGTTGAGGAACATAAAATGGGCGGTATTAGCATTTGGCAATTACTTATCATCGCTGTCATCGTTGTCTTATTATTTGGTACAAATAAACTGCGCACATTGGGCTCAGATTTGGGTGCATCAGTAAAAGGCTTTAAAAAAGCGATTGGTGACGAAGCTGCAGATAAAGACACCAACAACGCTGAAAAAACAAATAACGACGCAGATTTTGATACTAAAAATTTGGCGCAGAAGACTTCAACCGATGAGAAGTCTACAACTGAGAGCAAAAACAAAGAGCAGGTATAAACCGTGTTTGACATTGGTTTTAGTCAGCTGCTATTGGTCATGGTGATTGGTCTTGTTTTTCTGGGGCCAGAACGTTTGCCCGTAGCAGTAAAAACAATTGCTGGCTGGGTAAGGGCGCTACGCTCTTTGGCTGCGAATGTACAAAATGAACTGACTCAAGAACTAAAACTTCAAGAACTCCAAGAGAGCTTGAAAAAAGTTGAAGAGAAAGCGAATTTACAAACGTTATCGCCAGAGCTGAAAGCGTCTATGGATGAGTTAAAAGAGGCTGCACAGTCTTTAAAACAAACTTATCAAGCACCTACAACGCCAGACTCCACGAAAGAGCAGTCTGTAAAAACCGACTCTACGGAACCGTCACCTTCTGATTTAGCCGCACTTGCTGAAGCTGATGAAGTTAATGATGATGCTAATCGCCATAAACCTGTGGCAGACAGTGTTATAAAGACAGAAGTTCCTGTTACTCAGCCAGTAACAATAGAGAAAAAAACAACTGATCAGGTCAATGGTGAGCATTAAAACATGGCAGTAAATGATACCCAACCGCTGATCAGCCATTTAATAGAATTACGCAAGCGTTTGATGTATAGCTTGGTGTCAGTTCTTGTGGTTTTTTTAGCGCTGGTTTATTTTTCTAACGATATCTATCAATTAGTCTCGGCTCCATTACTTGATAAGTTGCCACAAGGGTCAAATATGAGTGCGACGGATGTTGCCTCTACATTTTTGACTCCGATTAAATTGACAATCATGGTATCCGTTTTTGCTTCTGTACCTGTAATTCTTTATCAGGTATGGGCTTTCATCGCACCAGCATTGTATAAACACGAACGCCGCTTAATGCTGCCATTACTTGTTTCAAGTACAGTATTATTCTATCTCGGTATGGCGTTTGCTTATTTTGTTGTGTTTCCTCTCGCGTTTGGTTTCTTTGTTAATACAACCCCTGAAGGGGTTAACTTTATTCCAGATATCAGTAAATATCTAAGTTTCGTAATGACGCTATTTATGGCGTTTGGTGCAGCTTTTGAAGTACCGATTGCGATTATTTTACTGTGCTGGAGTGGTGTAACAACACCTGATGCGTTAAAGAAAAAACGTCCTTATATTCTTGTGGGTGCCTTTGTCGTTGGTATGGTATTGACACCGCCAGATGTTTTCTCTCAAACCTTATTAGCAATACCTATGTACTTACTGTTTGAAATCGGTGTCATGGTATCGCGCTTTTATGTAGGTAAGGGAAGAAGAACAGAGGAAGAAGAAGCTGAGGAAGCAGAAACAGAAGCAGAACAGCAAAAATAATTTTAGAAACGATTTTCTAAAATCATATGATATTAGCCCAGCAATTGCTGGGTTAACTTTTTCTAGAGTGACTCTTTTTTAAACTCTTTATTTCCCACTGATTTTTTCACTTCGCTATTTAATATATTTAAAAGCAAAATTGAACGGGCTTCACCATCAGGCTCTTGGTATATGGCTTTGATCCCTTGAAAAATCCCTTCTGTAATTAACACACTGTCGCCACTGTGAGGTACATTTTCTTCACTATAAGTGAGAGAAGAAAGCTGAGGTATTTGTAGTGTATCAATCACATCTTGAGGCACTGTGACTGGATATTGCCCAAACCGTACAAACGAGTTAACTCCACGCGTTGAGTTAATAGTCGTGGTATGGATCACTTCAGGATCAAATTCGATAAAAAGGTAATTAGGGAAAAGCGGTTCTGTTACGGTTGTGCGTTTTCCTCTTAATACTTTTTCTATGGTTACCATCGGAGTAAAACAGCCCACTTGCTGACGTTCTAAGTGTTCGATAGCACGAGGAATTTGTCCTCGTTTACAATACAGCAAATGCCAGTTTTTCATAATAGAGACAATAGGTTAGTTAAATTTAATTTAAGTGATGATAGCAAATTTATCATTAAGGTAACAGTTATCTCTCGGGGATTAAATAAAAAATAGAGTAACGTGGTTTTATACTGAAAAAAGAACAGAAAAGCTGTGTTTATACGCAATAAAAGGACCTGTTTTTGTTACTTTCACTTGGATCTCGGATAGAGGTAACAAGTTGACAAAAAAGTGATGGTAAAAACAAGAAAAAGCTTTCAAGATAATTATCTTAGAATTTTGTTCATAATTATAAAGAGGTTCTGTAATGGAAGTTTTTTTATTAAGTAACGGAAAAATTGCCGGGGATCCACGTTGGTTAAGTTATGCAAAAGATAATATCGATAGCATGATTAAAAAACGTGGTATTCGTTCTGCCGTATTAATTGCTTATGCTGTTATTCGCTCTGATCATGACCAACGTGCTCGTGATTTATCAGAAGTGTTAGGTATTGAAGTTACTTGTATTGAACATTTTGATTCCGAAGTTGATGCAATCAATAATGCAGAATGTATTTTAGTCAGTGGTGGTAATACTTGGTTATTAAACCAAATGCTGCATGAGAAAGGATTGGTTGTGCCAATTCAACGCGCAGTACGTGAGCGCAATATTCCGTATATTGGTTGGAGTGCAGGTTGTAACGTCGCAACACCAACAATTCGTACCACTAATGATATGCCAGTACGCTCCTCTGTTATTATGCCTTCATTAGGTCTGTTCCCGGTTCAAATTAACCCACATTACATTGATGCCTCTATCAGTGGTCATATGGGGGAAACTCGCGATGAACGTATTGCAGAGTTTTGTGCAATTAACCCCGAAGAGATTGTTGTGGCTATCCGTGAAGGAAGCTACTTATATATTCAAGGCGAAGAATTACATTATTACAGCGCTAAAAATGAAGGTTTTAAAATCTTCCAACATGGAAAAACATTCCCTGAACAGTTTGATACTAAATTACTGTCAGAGTGGGTTCCATTCCGCTGTTTATAAGTATAGTGAACGCGACTAAATAAAAAGCATTGCATTTTAGTGAGTTATGCGTTTAGCTTATAGCGTCTCAAAGAGGGCATTGGCCCTCTTTTCTTTCACTCACTGGCTCGTAAGATTATGATGAAATACCGCGATTTAAGAGATTTCCTTTCATTATTAGAAGAAAAAGGTGAATTAAAACGTATCACCTATGAAATAGATCCCTACCTTGAAATGACCGAAATAGCGGACAGAACTTTACGTGCCGGTGGACCAGCGCTGTTGTTTGAAAATCCTAAAGGGTATGATATGCCCGTGCTTTGTAACTTATTTGGTACACCAGAGCGTGTGGCAATGGGAATGGGGCAAGATGATGTTAAAGCCTTACACGAAGTTGGAAAGTTATTGGCTTTTCTAAAAGAGCCTGATCCTCCGAAAGGTTTTCGTGATCTCTTTGATAAGTTACCCAAATTTAAGCAAGTCTTAAATATGCCAACAAAACGCTTGAGTAAAGCACCTTGTCAGGAGGTGGTTTTAACAGGTGATGATGTTGACTTAACCAAGATCCCTGTAATGCATTGTTGGCCTGAAGACGCGGCACCTTTGATTACGTGGGGATTAACGGTGACTCGAGGTCCATTGAAAGAGCGCCAGAATTTGGGTATTTATCGCCAGCAAGTGCTGGGTAAAAATAAAGTGATTATGCGTTGGTTATCGCATCGTGGTGGTGCGTTAGATTTCCAAGAGTGGTGCCAAAAACATCCCGGTGAACGATTCCCTGTTTCAGTCGCATTAGGCGCAGATCCCGCCACTATTTTAGGTGCTGTAACACCAGTGCCCGATACATTATCTGAATATGCATTCGCTGGCTTATTACGGGGTAATAAATCAGAAGTTGTAAAATGCCTTTCAAATGATCTTGAAGTACCAGCAAGTGCTGAAATTATCCTTGAAGGTTACATTGAACCAGGCGAATTAGCCCCAGAAGGGCCATATGGTGATCACACGGGATATTATAATGAGATTGACTCTTTCCCTGTGTTTACCATTACGCATTTAACGCGCCGCAAAGATGCAATTTATCATTCAACCTATACAGGGCGTCCACCTGATGAACCTGCCGTATTAGGTGTTGCGTTGAATGAAGTGCTTGTTCCGATATTACAAAAACAGTTTCCTGAAATTGTAGATTTTTATTTACCTCCTGAAGGGTGTTCTTACCGTTTAGCCGTTGTGACAATGAAGAAACAGTATGCGGGTCATGCTAAACGCGTAATGATGGGAGTTTGGTCTTACTTACGGCAATTTATGTACACAAAATTTGTGATTGTCTGCGATGATGATGTCAATGCAAGAGATTGGAAAGATGTGATTTGGGCAATCACGACCAGAATGGACCCGGCGAGAGATACCATTATGATGGAAAATACGCCTATTGATTATCTCGACTTCGCTTCGCCAGTTTCAGGATTAGGATCAAAAATGGGTCTTGATGCGACTAACAAATGGCCGGGTGAGACAGATAGAGAATGGGGTAGACCTATTGTAATGTCTGATGAAGTTAAGCAACGCGTCGATACTATTTGGGAACAGCTCGATATTCTTAAATAATAACAGAGGAACAACATGGCAATACTGAATTGTAAAGTCTCACTTGTTGAGCCGATGACAGATACGGTTTATCGGGTAAGGCTATTACCTGATGGCGAATTTGATTTTCAGGCTGGGCAATATCTTTTAGCCGTTATGGATGAACGTGATAAACGTCCTTTTTCTATTGCATCTATACCTGAAAACAAAGACTTTATTGAACTTCATATTGGTGCGTCTGAACTCAATCTTTATGCGATGGCTGTGCTTGATGTGATATTAGAAAAACAGCAGCTTACCATTGATATTCCTCATGGGAATGCATGGTTTAAAAAAGAGAGTCAACGTCCTCTACTCTTAATTGCCGGCGGTACAGGATTTTCTTATACCCATTCAATTTTATTGGCTGCATTAGCTGAAAACCCACAGCGATCTATTACGATTTATTGGGGGGGAAGAGAAAGTATTCACCTCTATGATCTTAATGAATTACAAGAATTATCAGAATTGCATCCATCTTTAACAGTTGTTCCTGTGGTTGAGCAACCAGATGAAACTTGGCGTGGACGCAAAGGGACGGTATTAACGGCAATCAGCGAAGATTTTGGTGATTTGTCAGAATATGATATTTACATCGCAGGACGTTTTGAGATGGCTAAAATTGCTAGAGATCGCTTTTGTAATGAGCGCAATGCAGATAAGACACGTCTATTTAGTGATGCTTTTGAGTTTATCTGATAAAACGTGAGTACCCCGCTATTTGTTATTATTTTCGTTTTTAAAACCATAAAAAAACCCGCCCCTGACGGCGGGAAAATGGTTTCTAACCATGCAATCGAAAAGAATACGCTCCTAACGATCAGAACGTGGATATACAGAATGTCGTATTAAACACGTTCTATAATCGTTGCAATACCTTGCCCTAATCCAATGCACATTGTGGCTAAGCCAAATTGCGCATCTTTACGTTCCATAATATTTAATAATGAAGTGGTTATTCGAGAGCCTGAACAACCTAAAGGATGCCCTAAGGCAATCGCTCCGCCATTTAAATTAATTTTGTCATCGATGCTATCAAGTAAATCCATTTTCTTCATGCAGGCTAATGACTGTGCGGCAAAAGCTTCATTTAGCTCAAAAATATCAATATCACCTAAGGTTAATCCTGCTTTTTTCAATGCGATTTCTGTTGCAGGAACAGGGCCATAACCCATAATAGCGGGATCACATCCGGTTACAGACATAGCACGAATAATGGCGCGAGGCGTTAAATTGTGCTCTTTAGCGTAACGTTCACTGGTGATAAACATGGCGGAAGCACCATCAGAAACTGCGGATGAATTGCCTGCCGTTACGGAGCCTGTCGCAGGATCAAACACAGGTTTAAGCTGTGCTAACTCTTCAAGGCTAGGGTTATAACGAATAACTTCATCATTTTTGACATTGATAAAATTACCCATTGCATCATGACCATTGATAGCGACTATCTCATTATCAAAATAGCCTTGCTGTGTCGCAATCGCCGCTAAATGATGTGAGCGATAAGCAAATTTATCTTGCTCTTCGCGTGAAATTTGGAATGATTTTGCGAGCATTTCTGCTGTTAATCCCATTGAAAATGAGGCTTTAGCAACAGAAAGATTAAGTGATGGATTAAAATCTGCATTATAAGTCATCGGTACGTGACCCATATGTTCAACGCCACCGATTAATGCGACTTGACTATCACCCAGCATAATTTGGCGAGCACCATCATGTAATGCTTGCATTGATGAACCACATAACCGGTTAATGGTAACTGCGGGAACCCTGTGTGGAAGCTCAGCCAATAACGCCGCATTACGAGCAATGTTAAAACCCTGCTCTAACGTTTGTTGCACACAACCCCAAATCACATCACCGATATCATTGGGATTAATATTCGGATTACGTGTTAGTAGTGCTTGCATCAATTGTGCAGAGAGATTTTCCGCTCTGACATGGCGAAATGCACCGCCTTTTGAGCGACCCATCGGAGTACGAATACCATCAATTATGACAACCTTTTCCATTTCATATCTCCTTAGGCGAGTTCTCTGATGTTTACATCGACTTTTGCGGGCTTGGGATAATAGGTTTCGTTACGTAGCGCTTTCTGTTTCAAGCTTTCGGGAATTTGATAAAGAGGCCCTAATGATGCGTATTGTTGTGCATCTGCAACAAATTGCGCTAATCCGATGGTATCAAGGTAACGGAATACACCACCTCGGAAAGGAGGGAAGCCTAAACCATAAACTAACGCAATATCAGCTTCTGCTGGTGAGGCAATAATACCTTCATCTAAACAACGGATAACTTCATTGATCATGGGGATCATCATGCGAGCGATAATTGCGTCTTGGCTAAGCTCTTGTGTTTTGCCAGCATTCTGTTGAATAAGTGTTTGAATTTGACTATCAACAGACTTCTGCTTTTTACCCCGTTTATCAACAGTGTAATTATAGAAACCATGATTATTTTTCTGACCATATCGCTGTTGCTCATATAAAAGAGCAATAGCATCTCGCTCAATTGTCCCCATTCTGTCAGGGAAACCCTGAGCCATTACGGCTTGAGCGTGATTTGCCGTATCAATACCCACAACATCAAGTAGGTATGCTGGGCCCATAGGCCAACCAAATACCTTTTCCATCACTTTATCAACAGCAATAAAATCAGCACCATCTCTTAGTAATAGAGAGAAACCTGCAAAATAAGGAAAGAGAACTCGGTTTACAAAGAAGCCGGGACAATCATTAACGATAATCGGTGTTTTACCCATTTTACTGGCGTAACTGACAATACGGTTAATCGTCTCTTCACTGGTTTTTTCACCTTTAATGATTTCAACCAGTGGCATTCGATGAACAGGGTTAAAGAAGTGCATCCCACAGAAATTCTCAGGACGCTTTAAGGATTTTGCCAGTAATGAAATAGGGATGGTTGAAGTGTTAGAAGCCAGGATCGCGTTATCGGCTAATAGTGCTTCTGTTTCTGCAAGTACAGTTGCTTTTATTTTGGGATTTTCAACAACAGCTTCAACAACAACATCCGCATCACTGACAGAAGCATAATTCAATGTCGGTTGAATTGCGGCGAGTGTTTTCGCCATATCTACGGCACTCATTCGACCTTTTTCTTGGCGTTTTTGTAACAGGCTTAACGCTTCATTCATACCCAGCTCAAGGGATTTGGGGTTAATATCCTTCATGACAACAGGAATGCCTTTTAAGGCGGATTGGTAGGCGATCCCACCGCCCATGATCCCAGCCCCTAATACAGCAGCCTGTTTAGGTAACTCGGCATGGCGTTTTTTCGTGATATTTTTGACATACTGATCATTAAGAAAAATACCAACTAAGGCTTTTGCAACATCAGTGCGTGTGAGCTTAACAAAGTTTTCAGTTTCGAGAGCCAGCGCTTCATCTCTATTTAGGAAGGCGGCTTTTTCAATCGTTTTTACTGCGGTAATAGGGGCTGGATAATGAGGCCCCGCTACTTTCATCACCATACCTTTAGCCACATTGAAAGACATTTTATGTTCAAGCTCTGTCAGTCTTAATGGTGCTGTTTTTGGATGACGTGCCGCTTTCCAATCAATTTTACCTTCAATTGCTTGCTCGATTAGCGAAATAGCACTTTCTTTTAAATTTTCTAGCGGGACAATTGCTTGGATTAATCCATTTTTAAGCGCTGTTTGGGCATCGACATCTTTACCCGCAGTTATAATTTCTAATGCGTTATCGACACCAATCAAACGAGGAAGACGTACTGAACCGCCGAACCCCGGCATGATCCCAAGTTTTGTTTCTGGTAAACCGATACGTAAATCAGGAGAAGCAATACGAAAATCAGTAGCAAGTACGCACTCGCAACCACCGCCAAGTGCATAGCCATTGATAGCGGAAACGGTAGGAACAGGTAGGTCTTCAAGTCGACTAAAAATCTGATTAGAGAAATGTAGCCACTGAGTCAATTCTTCTTCAGGAGCATCAAAAAGGGATAAAAACTCGGTAATATCAGCACCGACAATAAAAGCCGGTTTTTCGGAACGCAAGATAACACCTTTCATGCCCGGTGTTGCTTCTAATACTGTTAAAGCTTCACTTAGCATTGCAACTGTTTTGGTATCTAATTTATTAATAGAACCTTTGGCGTTAAAAATGAGTTCAACAATACCTTGTTTCACCCAATCGGCTTGAATATTTTCGCTTTGATAGAGCATTTGTATTCTCCCTAAATGTATAGACTGGTATGACCAGATAATGAGAGTGTGAATACTATGTTAAATAAATGCAAATATTTGATTAAAAAACTGCAAGGGTGATCACAGTGAAATTACTCAACTTATTGAATTTTATGTTGTTGCTCAATTTGATAAAAAGAGGAGAGATAAATCGGCAATAATCTATTTTTGTTATGGGGTTAGCCACTAAAAGAGTTGGCGTGTTAAGCTGAATCATTAACAATGAATAAGATAAGGTAATTAATAATGGAAAAATTGCTCTCTCTGTACCAAGAACATATCAAAACTCTACAAAATCGTACTCGTGATGCTTTATCCAGACACCATCTTGATTCTGTATTAATTCATTCTGGTGAGCCTATCCGTATTTTCCTTGATGACAGTGATTATCCTTTTAAAGCGAATGCTCATTTTAAAGCATGGGTGCCTGTCACCGATGTGCCTCATTGTTGGCTATTCGCGGATGGTGTTAATAAACCTAAATTATGGTTCTATTCCCCAGTTGACTATTGGCATAGTGTTGAAGCTTTACCAAGTAGCTATTGGACGCATGAAATTGAGTTAATTCATCTCAAAAATGTTGATGATATTCAAAAAGAGCTAGCACCTTATATTAATAAAAACACCGCTTATATTGGTCCAAATACACAGCGAGCAGAATCATTAGGTGTGAGTATTGAGAATATTAACAATCAATCTCTTCTTAATTATTATCATTACTATCGTGCATATAAAACAGGTTATGAATTAGCTTGTATGCGTGAAGCACAAAAAATGGCTGTCAACGGACATATTGCCGCTCGTGAAGCTTTCCAAGCGGGATTAAGTGAATTTGATATTAATATGGCGTATTTAATGGCTACGGGTCATCGTGATACAGATGTTCCTTACGGTAATATTGTCGCCTTAAATGAACATGCCGCGGTTTTACATTACACCAAATTAGATCATGAATCCCCGGATGAATATCGTAGTTTCCTTATTGATGCAGGGGCAGAGTATAATGGCTACGCAGCCGATATCACTCGTACTTATAGCGCAAAAGAAAATCATGAATTTACTTCGTTAGTTAAAGATATGAATGATGCACAACAAGCGCTGATTGCAACTATGAAAGCGGGTGTACGTTATACTGAATATCATGTTCAAATGCATCAACGCATTGCTGGGCTACTTAATAAGTACGGTCTTGTTAAAGGCGTGAGTGAAGAAGAGATGGTGAGTGCTGGATTAACTACACCATTTTTACCCCATGGTTTAGGGCATGCTTTAGGTCTACAAGTTCATGATGCCGCGGGTTTTATGCAAGATGATAAAGGCACCCATTTAGCGGCTCCTGCAATGTATCCATTCTTACGTTGCACACGTATTGTTGAACCGGGCATGGTATTGACAATTGAACCGGGATTTTACTTTATCGACTCTCTGTTAGCGCCTTGGAAAGAAGGGAAATACAGTACTCATTTCAATTGGAAGCTTATTGAGCAATTCAAACCATTTGGTGGTATTCGTATTGAAGATAATATTATTATCCACGATAACAAAATTGAAAATATGACCAGAGACTTACATTTAGCCTGATGAAAGCGTATTTGATCCCCGCTGAAACTGTAGAATTCAGTGAAGAAATAAAGAAGAGCCGTTTTATTACATTTATTGCTCACACTGAAGGTATTGATGCAGCAAAAGCTTATATCCAGTCTATCAAAGAACAATTTCCTGATGCCCGACACCACTGTTGGGCTTTTGTCGCAGGAAGACCCGATGACTCACAACAGCTAGGTTTTTCTGATGATGGTGAGCCAACAGGTACTGCGGGAAAACCTATTCTTGCCCCTCTTTTAGGGAGTGGAATGGGCGAAGTTACAGCCGTCGTTGTTCGGTATTTCGGTGGGATCAAATTAGGAACTGGTGGGTTAGTTAGAGCTTACGGCAGTGGCGTTCAACAAGCATTAAAGCTGTTGCCAACAAAAATGAAAGTGCCACAGCTGCGTTTTAGTGTAGCGTGTGAATATTCACTTGTTTCATTACTTGAACAAGTCGTTGAACAATATCATGGGAAAGTGCTTTCAAGTGAATACACTGATAAAGTCACTTTTATACTTTCATTGCCTGCAGTGCATAGCGGTGAAGTGGAAGTTAAACTACGTGATATAAGTCGTGGCAGTATGCAATTAATCCCGTTAGATAAAAATGAATAATCTTTGCTACCAAGGAAATCGCTAAATGCATTTTCGTTCAATAACCCGTATTGTCGGACTGCTTGTTATCTTATTTTCTGTCACGATGATCATTCCTGGTATTGTCGCATTAATATATCGAGATGGTGCTGGGCGTGCATTTAGCCAAACATTTATCGTAGCCTTGATTATTGGGTTAATGCTGTGGATACCCAATCGACATAAAAAAAGTGAGCTTAAACCTAAAGAAGGTTTTCTTATTGTTGTCTTATTTTGGACGGTACTGGGTAGTGTAGGGGCATTGCCGTTTATCTTTTCTGAACAACCTCATCTTTCTATTACTGATGCCTTTTTTGAATCTTTCTCAGGACTGACTACAACGGGTGCTACGACGCTTGTAGGGTTAGATTCATTACCTAAAGCTATTTTGTTTTACCGTCAAATGCTCCAATGGTTAGGAGGGATGGGGATCATTGTATTAGCTGTCGCTATTCTTCCACTTTTAGGTGTTGGGGGAATGCAGTTATATCGTGCAGAAATGCCAGGTCCATTGAAAGATAACAAAATGCGACCTCGAATTGCAGAAACAGCGAAAGCACTTTGGCTTATCTATGTCTTATTAACGATCATTTGTGCTTTAGCATTATGGATTGCAGGCATGGATGTGTTTGATGCTATTTCTCATAGTTTCTCCACTATTGCAATTGGTGGGTTTTCTACTCACGATGCCAGTATTGGTTATTTTAATAGTCCAACTATTAACATCATTATTGGTGTATTTCTTCTTATCTCCGGTTGTAACTTTGGTTTGCACTTTGCCGTACTAACGGGAAGAAGCTTAAATATCTATTGGCGTGATCCTGAATTTCGGATGTTTATCTCAATTCAATTGGGATTAGTCATTATCTGTAGCGGTATTTTATGGCTTTATTCTGTATACGACACAGGATGGATAACTATAAATCAGGCTTTTTTCCAGGTTGTTTCTATGGCGACAACAGCGGGCTTTGCCACGGATAGTTTTGCACAATGGCCAGCATTTTTACCTCTCCTATTATTATGCTCGGCATTTATTGGTGGTTGTGCAGGATCAACGGGTGGGGGATTGAAAGTTATTCGTATCTTGCTGTTATTCCTACAAGGGAACCGTGAATTAAAACGCCTGGTTCACCCTAACGCTGTTTATACCATCAAACTTGGTCATCGAGCATTACCCGAACGTATCATTGAAGCCGTGTGGGGATTTTTCTCTGCTTATGCATTGGTCTTTATTATTAGCTTAATGTTGTTGATAGCGACAGGCGTTGATGAATTTTCTGCATTTTCTGCTATTGCTACCACATTAAATAATCTTGGTCCTGGACTAGGTATTGTCGCTGACAACTTCACGACAATGAATCCAGCGGCAAAATGGATATTGGTCGTGACAATGTTATTTGGACGACTAGAAGTTTTCACACTATTGGTTTTATTTACCCCAACGTTTTGGCGTGATTAACCTAATACAAGGAGTAATGTATGAGTGCGCTATTGTTGTATTGTAGTACTGATGGCCAAACAAAAAAGATAATGACGCAAATTGCGAATGAATTAAGACAGCATGGCCATGATTGTGATGTGAGAGATTTAACCTCTGTTCAGCAGAGTTTAAATTTATCTGCTTATAATAAAGTCTTAGTCGGCGCTTCAATTCGTTATGGTTACTTTAATAAAGCTCTCGATAAATTTATCACTCGTCATCTTGCACAATTGAATAGTATGCCGTCCGCATTCTTTGGCGTGAATCTTACGGCAAGAAAAGCAGAAAAGAATACACCCGAGACGAATGCTTATATGCGCAAGTTTTTAGATAAGACTCCATGGAAGCCAACGTTAACGGGTGTCTTTGCTGGCGCACTTTTTTATCCTCGCTATAAATGGATTGATAGAGTCATGATCCAATTAATTATGAAGATGACTAAAGGCGAAACTGACCCAACAAAAGAAATCGAATATACAGATTGGAATAAAGTAAGCGAATTTGCGACGCATTTTGCTAAAATTGAGTGATATTTAATCTTTATTGTGGGGTTTTTATACGTCTTGTTGGAGTTTTGAACGAACAGAAAATTATTTAAAAAAAACACTTGCGCTAATCCGAGATCTCCCTATAATGCGCATCCACTGACCGGCGATGAGCAAACAACAAGCCACGCAGGACG